>NZ_JAPSKV010000007.1 GCF_031181385.1 Fredinandcohnia onubensis | reverse complement strand
TTCGATCAAATAGCCAAAGAAGCAATTCATCCGGTCACAGAGCTGCCAAAAGTGATAGCTATTGATGAGTACAAAGGCGATACCAAGGAAGGGAAATATCAATTAATTATAGCTAATGGAATCACAAAAGAACCAATTGACATTCTTCCAAATCGGTATAAAAAAACGATTAAACGGTACCTTCAAAAACATGGAGCGCGAGTACAAATCGTAATCATGGATATGAGTCCATCCTTTAAAGCAGCTGTACAAGAAGCTCTGGGTAAACCAGTTATTGTAGCGGACAGGTTTCACTTTTGTCGATATATTTATTGGGCATTAGATAAGGTTAGGCGACGTGTCCAACAAAACTTTCATGCGTATGATCGTAAGAAGTGTAAGAGAATGAAACATGTCTTTCATAAAGCAAAAGATAAGTTAAATAATGAAGAACGTTGGCTTCTAGAGAGATATCTATCTATGTCGGAAGAATTAAAGCAGGCCTATGAACTGAAAGAAGCCTTTCGAGCATGGTTTACAAGGGCTAAAGAAATTGGAAGCACACAAATTAAGAAGGTCAAATATGAACTCGAACAACTCTTAATAAGATTTAAAACCGAAGGTATTTTAGAGATGTCTGATGTAATAAAGACATTCAAGAATTGGCAGACGGAGATACTCAACAGCTTTGTGTACAATTACTCAAATGGTTTTCTTGAGGGGATTAACAATTCCACCAAAGTAATCAAACGAAACGCATTTGGATTTAGAAGTTTTGAGCGCTTTCGTGCCAAGATATTATTAACACACCAATTTAAGGGAATTGGAATACATGTTGGATAAAAACTAGAGAAAGAACCTTTGTATGTTTGGCGGGTCTTAGACCCACCAAACATACAAAGGCCACCAAGCGTAAGCGCGGTAGCCTAGTATTTCACCCCAACAATTGACTTAGAACCTTTTTATTTTCGCTTCATAGTCTTCCAATGTAAGGTATATACTGTTTTTGATTGATTTGCAGTAGCTTTTAACTTTTGCTGATTCCTTGCTTAATTGTTCAAGAGATGTAATGGATCTCTTTTTATTTTGAATGATTGCAATTGAGATGCTGGCCAAAGGTAGTTTTTCGAAAACTCCTTGTCTACTTATCCCTGTTACATATCCTTTTTCAAAGTCTTCCTGTGAGTAGAAAATCTGCAAGGAATCGGTAAACCGCGCAATGATACTGTCACATATGGCTCCATAGTGGTGATGTGGAATCGTTGCAATAAAATCGTCCCCACCAATATGCCCAATAAAAGAAGGTTCATTTTCGGTGGTCGTGATTACTTCAGAAAGAATCAATGCCGTTTCTTTAATGAGTTCATCACCCTTCGAAAACCCGTATGTATCGTTAAAGGCTTTAAATGAATCAATATCAATATACAAAACACTGAACCTATTGAATGTTAGGACCTCTTGCAGTGTTTCTTTTATTACATTGTTTCCGGGTAATCCGGTTAATGGGTTAGAGTAGCGTGCATTTCTTATTTGAATCTCAGCAAGTTTCATAATAAGTTCTCGAATACTAACGATTCCAAAGAAGGCATTTTCTTTTGTTACAATTACAATATCGTATATATGCTCTAACTTCCGATTCATTGCAAGGGAACTCACTTCTGTTAAAGGCAAGCTATAATCGACAATTAAGATTTCTTTGTCCATAACAAGATCAATCGTTCGCTTCATAAAGAGATCAAAACCATATTTGATGGAAAGCCTTTGAAAAAAGTGTGTCTTCATGACCAACCCAACTGGTTTATGATTCATGCAAACCACAATTCCCTCTATGCTAGACTCTTTCTCAAATATCGTATACACATCTTCACATTTTGTTGAAGGAGACACTATGAAACTATCTTTTGCTATTTCTCCTATCACAATGTCCATTTAACTGTCATCTCCCATACTATTATTTTTCTAGATGCAGCTACTACACTTACACTCCTAATAGGAAAAGAGAAATAATACCAATTACCCATAATAAGATTAGCAATCTCCTATTAATAATTTAATGTAACATCGTTAATATTTTGTAAATAAAGTATTAATTTTCAAGTTTTTGTCAATAAGTATAACGTTCATGGAACTCCAGTTGCTTGAAAATGCGTGAGCATATTTTGTGATTTTTTTAAATTGTATGCTAAATTAATAGAATAAACTTCGAAGAAAGGATGAATATTATGTCACTTGAGAGTGTAAAAGAGCATTTCAAAAAATGGAACCGTGAAAAAGATGTGATGGAGTTTGATTCAGTAAGTGCAACCGTTGATCAGGCTGCTGACACAATTGGCGTGGATCCTGAACGGATTGCAAAGACCCTTTCCTTTCGAGGAAAAGAGGATGCTGCCATTTTAGTTGTAGCAGCGGGGGATGCAAAAATTGATAATAAAAAATTCCGTAATACCTTTGGATTTAAGGCAAGAATGCTGTCTGCAGAAGAAGTGGTCGAACAAACTGGACATGTCATAGGTGGTGTTTGCCCGTTTGGCCTGGCGAACAATCTTGACGTTTACTTGGACGAGTCCCTAAAGCGTTTCACCACCGTATTTCCTGCATGCGGTAGCATCAATTCTGCTATCGAATTAACCTGTGATGAACTATTCCAATACTCCGAAGCAAAACAATGGGTCGACGTATGCAAAGGCTGGCAACCCGAACAAACAGAACAAAAAGAGGCAGTACATATCAAATAGGTGGGACAGGTCCCTCGTCCTACCATATTTTTACAGGGTTAATCTTCTTCATCGAGGTTATGACGAGGAAATCAAGTCGGTAGATCCCGAGAAATCCTCTTCATCTTGCTCAATCTGCCTCCTCGTCCCACTCCATTTCCCCGACGCGCTTTATTTAAATCGTGTGCAACGCCAGGACGCATCGATTGGAACCAATCAAACCCATCTAACATAATCTGTTATGAAGGCCCAAAAATCCATACTAAAAAATAAGCAACAGGAGGGTTACAGATGTTTTATGCACGGTTGGTTCAATATACACTAGGAAATGGGCAGAGGTTAACTGCAGAGAAGCTAACAAAAGAGTTTGATCGAGTTAGTAGAGGGCTAATGGGATTTAGAGGGAATGTCTATTTTTTTGATGATTCTTCTGGTGAATATAGGGCAGTAAACTATTGGGATACCAAACAAGATGCCGAGTCTGCACATAAGGTAATCTCTCCAAAATTAGAAGAAGCGCTACAGCATTACACAAATGAAAAGCCTACCTATCGCTTCTTTGAAGTATATGATGCTATTGATGATGGGGAGATTATCTCATCACATACCATAACTAAATGAAGAAGAGCTTGGTAACTCAAGCTCTTTTTGTGTGCCAACAAGTTGAGGATTGCAGCATTACACCATATTTTTACTGGGACAATGAATCTGTCCCTGTGTCCCATTATTTTTTCTTGTTGTATCCTCGGTTTTCGTAGGGTTGGAGGTGCTCTAACCATTTTTTATTCAACCAGCCCCAGTTGCTTTAATCCGTTGTATACGCCGGAGTGCTCAACATCCGTTGTTTTATATTTTGCATAGGAAAATAAATCGGGATTGGCATTTCCCATGGCAAATCCAGAGCCGACTGTTGACAGCATTTCTTTGTCATTCATGCCATCTCCAAAAGCAGCCGCTTGTTCAGTTGATATGTGAAGGGAAGCTAATACAGCTTTTACGGCAACCCCTTTGTTTACCTTATCACGAATGACATCGTGACATGTTCTCATACCTTCCACATTAACGGAGGAGAGATGAATCCCATCGATATGGTCGAACCTTTTTTCTGAATGTTCCTCGGTCGTAATAATCGTGGAACCTAAAATTTCCTCTTTTTTCGTTTCATCGTAAATCGCATTTTTCTGTAGATGGAAGGTTTTGATGAACTCTTTTACAATTTTAGATTCCATGCTAGTGAAGATATTTTGGTTTTGAGAATACAGAACAATATCGTAATTGTTTTCCTTGGTCGTATGTAAAAGGTTGTCAACTAAGCTTGCTGGAAGTGGTTCATTAAACAGTGTTACGCCACGATGAAGGGCAAAAGCACCATTATATGCGATATAGGATGAAATGGACAGTTCGTCTCCAATATCCGTTATTTCATGAAGTGGTCTACCAGTTGCGAGAAATACTTCAATTCCTTTTTGCTGAAGGTGGGCAACCGCCTTTTTGGTGGATTCTTCAATGGTATCGTCCGGTCGTAAGATTGTTCCGTCTATGTCAAGAAAGACAATTTTTATATCAGGCATTTATTTTCTCCTTTTTGACTTTATTCAGCGTTCATCGCTTATTTAATATAGTTACAGAATTAAATCATAGTGGAGCTTCAAACTTAGAATGAATAAAGTTAAAGCCTCCGGCGGATGCCATGATTTTTTAAAGGTAATTTTTCGAGCTTAAGATCAAAGACTAAAAACGCCACGTCCTGTGGCAACGTCTTTGTGACCCACCTCGTGTGGGCCTAAAAAAATCGGGCGGCAAATACACCAAGGCGTATTTGATTATAGTATACCACGTTAGTTTGAAACCATCTGGGGTGTTTATTCGTATGAATAAGTATGAAGGAGGGGACGGGTATGCGTGCGAAATTGGGTGGCATCATTTTATTCTTAGTATTCCTTTTATTTTTTCCCATGCAAGGTTTTGCGGTTGATTTTTGGATCAATGATGTAAAAATGGATGCGTATTTGCAGGATGACGGTATTGTTCACGTAACGGAAACTCATACTTACGAATTTGAAGGTGAGTTTAACGGGATAACACGTACTGTCTTTCCGAAGGAAGGAAGTTCGATTAAGGACTTTTCCGCTACTGAAACTGGAGCGGAGTTACGAGTAGAAAAGGAAGATGAACTTTATAAAATTCATCGTAAGGGTGAGGATGAGGCAATAACAGTCACACTTTCCTATACGATTGAAAAGGGTCTGGAAATTTATCAGGATGTAGCCCAATTTTATTGGCCATTTTTTGATAATCGGAATGAGTCGACTTATGAAAATCTCGTCATCACCGTTCATCCGCCTCAATCCACGAGTGATGTGATTGCATTCGGGTATGATGAGGCATTTCAAAAGGAAACTGTGAAATCAGACGGCTCTGTTGTCTATCAGTTCGGAGAAGTTCCGAGTGAAACAAATGGAGATATTCGGATTGCTTATGATGTTAGTCTTTTTTCTGGAGCAAGCTATGTAACCTCTGATAAACCGATGAAAGCAGAAATTATGAATGCAAAAAATGAACTGCTTGCGAAAGCGCAGAAATGGACAGAGACACAAGGCACTCTTTCTAAGGTAGCGATTGTGTTAGTACCGCTTTTTGCACTAGTCTTTCTTCTCATAATCATTCGAAATCGGATGGAAGGTCGAGCAAAGTTAGCGCTAGTAAAAAGCGAGATGGCCAATCCGGGCGCACTTCCAAAGCAGAATCTTAGCTTGCCGGCAACTATCCTTTTTACTAATCATAATTATCTTCCACAAGGGCAGTCGATGGCAGCTGCGTTATTGGATTTGGTGAGAAAGAAGATGGTTAGACAGGTTGCGGATGAAAAATTTCAGCTTATGAATCAGTCAGGGGCACTGCCACATGAGAGCCTATTAATTGAGTGGTTATTTGAAAAGATTGGTCAAAATGGTGAGTTTAGTTTTACAGACCTAGAAGACTATTCAAAAAACAAGAAGAACTCCGATAAATACTCTAGCTTCCAAATGAAGTGGGGCGAGGCTGTTCGAAACGAAGTAAAGGAACGCCATCTCTATGAGGACAAATCAAAGTTCAAATTGTTTCTTGGGCTATTAAGCATTATACTAGTTCCGTTTTTAATCTTGTTCCCAATGTATGAGTTATTTTCTTGGTTTGTTTTGGATTTGATTTTGTTTGGCGGAATCATCATCTATTTGATTGCCTATCGTCCGAAAAATATCGAAGGTTTGCGAATTTACCATGAATGGTTGCTGTTTAAAGAGAGTTATAAAACATTGTCAACGGATGAATGGAAAAAATGGTCTGAGGATGACCAGATGCGTGGCTATATTTACGGACTTGGTATCGGGGACAAGGAAATGAAAAAGCAGAACGAGGATCTGATATCCGCAATTACAAAGCCTTATTACAATAATAGCGCTGATTTTTATCCTTATTCGGTAGCCTCATTTGGTTATGTTGGACCTAACGCATCAGCCCACTTTGAATCTGCCAATGAATCCATTGGAAGTGGAAGCAGCAGCTCGAGCAGCACAGGTGGAGGAGGAACCGGTGGTGGAGGAGGCGGTTCTGGAGCATTTTAGGCACAGAACCCGCGTCTCAACATATTTTTTTAGGGACATTGTACCTGTGCCTCTGACCCAAATTAAAGCGGCAGCCCACGGGCTACCGCTTTACTATTGTCAGTATAATTTTCCCTGTCGGTATAGGACAGTAGATAGTCTTGTAACAGCATGAATATAACAGTTTTGGCGCAGTGTGAAGGAGTCTCCGAAGAACGTCGGTAAGATTGCATCCAATGTTGCCTTCATTTTCTGCAATAGCTGACTAAACACTTCTTCCTCGGAATAAAATTGAGTTTCACGACCTTGCAGCCACTCTAAGTAAGAAACGATAACACCGCCTGCGTTAGCGAAAATATCCGGTACAATCAGGACACCTTTTTTACTTAAGAAATCGTCTGCGTCCTTTGTTATAGGGGCATTCGCACCCTCGACAATAATAGGTGCTTTAATTTTCTCCATATTATCCTTATGGATTTGATCCTCTAAGGCAGCGAGAATCAGGGTATCTACATCCAGATAAAGGATAGCCTCTCGGTCAAGGATTTCAGCCTTGACGCCTGCTGCGGCTAGCTCCTCATCAGAAATAGGGAGATCCCCTTTGTTGCTCTTCGTGAATTTCACGAGGGATGGAACGTTTAAACCATCCTCATTAAATAAAGTAACATTCCGGTCACTAACAGCTACAACTTTATTTTGCAAATTAGAACATTGATAAGCCTCTAGAGCCGCGACAGAACCAACATTACCGAAACCTTGTACTGCGAGCTTCATTGCCTGATTTTCAAATTTGACCACTGTCTTTGCAAACACATTATCGGTTTTTGTAAGTAGGCTCTTTTGATTTTGAAGAAAATCATGAAACAGATATCGGAACGTAAAATAGACACCTTTCCCGGTAGCCTCACGTCGTCCCAGTGAACCGCCATTGACCACGCTTTTTCCGGTGAAACTACCACGATATGGTGTACCAGGTCGGATGCTTTTATATTCTGCCATCATCCAATCCATCTCACGCTCGCCTGAACCAACATCTGGTGCTGGGATATCTTTATCAGGACCGAGACTATCTGAAAAGTAACGAACATATTTTTTACAAATTAGATGTAGTTCTTTTTCAGTAAGTGTTCTAGGATTGATAACGAGTCCGCCTTTTCCTCCACCAAAAGGAACGTCATGAAGGGCATTCTTTAATGTCATCAGAGATGCAAGATTAATTACTTCATCTTCATTGACTGTTTCGTGAAAACGGATCCCACCCTTATAAGGCCCTAAAGCATTATTATGCTGGACACGATAGGCAGGAATACGAACCACCTGACCATTTTCTAACGGGATTCTTAAAAAAGACTTATGAACATGATTCGGGGTTGATAGTATTGAGGCTAGTGAGGTAAAAGCTTGCTCACGGGTTTCCCCAGATAACTCTGGAATAAACGTGTCATCCTTCATTAATGCATCTAATGATTCTTGGACAATCAGCTTTGTTTTATTCAATTCCATTCCTCCTTGTTGAAAGCGTTGTTACACCTACAATTGTAACATATTGACGGTGTAAATGTGGGTCTGGGACACTGGACCTGTCCCCTTGTCCCAAGGATTAAGCTCGTTTCTCTACATAAACTGGAAGATGGAAGGAAAATACTAGAATGGAGGGATTTTGATGAAATTTATTATTATTGGTGGCGATGCAGCGGGAATGAGTGCTGCTATGCAAATTGTACGGAATAGCTCAGGAAATTCGATTACCGTGTTCGAGAAAGGCGGCATCTATTCATATGGTCAATGTGGGTTGCCTTATGTAATAGGAGGGAAGATTGCGTCCACAGACAAGGTGATTGCAAGAACACAACAAGAATTCAAAGAAAAGTATGATATTGATGCAAGGGTCTTTCACGAAGTAAATAGCATAGATGCGAAACAAAAGGTTGTACGTGGAATTAATCTTTCCACGGGAGAAATCTTTGAACAAACATATGACCGTTTGCTAATTGCAACGGGTGCTAGTCCAGTTGTCCCAAGTTGGGAAGGGAGTTCACTTCAAGGCATCTTTACGCTAAAAACAATACCAGATACTGAAGAAATTTTAGATTATGTGTACAAGGGCTTCCGTGATGTCAAAGACGTAACAATTATCGGTGGTGGTTATATAGGTCTTGAAATGGCAGAAAGCTTTGCGGAAATAGGAAAAAACGTCACTATCATTGAGAGGAATGATCAGCTTGCTGGAATTTTTGATCGAGATCTTGCTGATATCATTCACGATGAGGCGAAGAAGCATCATCTAACACTAAGACTTGGGGAATCAGTAGAAGGTTTTATTGGAAATCATTTTGTTGAATCAGTAAAAACGGATAAGGGTGATATCAAAACAGATTTGGTTTTAATTGCCGTGGGAGTGAAACCAAATACAGCGTTTATTAATGGTACGGGAATTGTAACAGGAATAAAGGGAGCGATCCAAGTAAATTCGTCTATGCAAACAAATATGGAGGATATTTTTGCAGCGGGTGACTGCGCAACACAGTATCACCGAATCAAGGAGCGGGATGATTATATTCCTCTTGGGACTCATGCCAACAAACAGGGGCAGATCGCTGGCTTGAATATGGTAAACTTACATAAAACCTTTAAAGGTGTAGTTGGAACATCGATTATCAAGTTTTTTGATTTAACACTTGGTCGAACCGGGCTTTCAGAAAAAGAAGCAGAAAGGTTGAATATGCCAACTGCTTCTGTCACAATCCGTGCGCGAGACATTGCGGGCTATTATCCAGATGCAAAGAAGATGACCGTGAAATTAATCTACCATAAAGTCACCCGTAAGCTTCTTGGTGGACAAGTCATTGGTGAAAGTGGCGTAGACAAACGGATTGATGTCCTATCAACGGCCCTCTTTCACAACATGTCTATAGACGAATTATTGGATTTAGATTTAGCATATGCGCCACCCTACAATGGTGTTTGGGACCCCATTCAGCAGGCTGCAAGAAAAACAAAATGAGGACACAGGTTTTGTGCCCTACCAAAAATTGATGGGGGCAAGGGACCTGTCCCTGTGCCCCACCATGCTTGACGTTTTTGGTGGGGTCTTATATTATATGGGAAGATACTTGGTTTAATCGAGAGAGGTTCATAGCTCATAACCCTCTATAAAAAACTATGGATACATGACTATGATGCCATGTCCATATTGGACGTGGCTTTTTATATGTTTGTCCAATTTAGTTTGAAAAGAATAGTAGAACAGGGAGGTTTTTTCATGTCAGGAAGAAGTCATGAAGAAGGATTGAATGATTTAACTTTACTTGGAAATCAGAATACAAAATATAGTTTTGAATATGCACCAGAGGTTTTGGAGTCTGTTGATAATTTACATCCAGACCGGGATTATTTTGTGAAGTTCAATTGCCCGGAGTTTACGAGTCTTTGCCCACTGACACATCAGCCGGATTTTGCAACGATGTACATTTCGTATGTTCCAGATAAGAAAATCGTAGAAAGCAAGTCTTTAAAACTGTATTTATTCAGTTTCCGTAACCATGGTGATTTTCACGAGGATTGTGTAAACATCATTATGAATGACCTTATTAAACTATTGGATCCACGTTATATCGAAGTATGGGGTAAATTTACTCCACGCGGAGGCATTTCAATCGATCCTTGGTGTAATTATGGTAAACCGGGTACGAAATATGAGGAAATGGCACAGTTTCGCTTGATGAACCATGACCTCTATCCTGAAAAAGTAGATAACCGATAAGGCATAGTTTTCTATATATAAATGCACACGTGTCCATAACGTGTGCATTTTTTTATGCTCTGAAAAATTGGTAAATAATGCTTCTGATAAAAGTAACCCCTTTTACTTGACATGGACTCAATAAAATAGTTAAATCGTATATGTTTAGTAGGAATTAATTTTTCGATAAATTTCTCTTATAAGATAAATAAAATTAAAGCTTAAAAGAGTAGTAGTTAACAGGACTAAACGTATAAGATTACATATCATCGGGGGGTAGTGACATTGAAAAAACGAACAAAACTCATTTCATTATTAGTACTAAGTGCACTTCTTTTGCTTACAGCATGTGGTAATAATGAAGATTCAAAATCAGGCTCTGACTCAAAAGAAGCGACGATTAATAAGGATGCGGAATTAAATATCGCATATCCTACAAACCTACAAACCTTAGATCCACATTTAACAACAAATCAATCAACAAGGGACGTAGCAAGACAAATATTTGAACAGCTGTTAACACTTGATGAGAACTATGAAGTAGTTCCGATGTTGGCTGAATCTTATGACGTAAGTACTGATGGTCTTACGTATACGTTCAAACTAAGACAAGGCGTAAAGTTTCATAATGGAGAAGAAATGCAGGCAGATGATGTTGTAGCTTCTATGGAAAAATGGATGAAAACATCGACTCAAGGTAAAGCAAACTTAAGTGGTGCACAATTCGTTGAGGTTGACCCATACACTGTAGAATTGCATATTGATAAGCCATCTTTAATTGTTCCTTTTGTACTGGCTGATGCAGCTCCATTCCCAGCAATTGTTCCAAAAGAATCAGTTGAAGGTGCTGGTGATACTGGATTAACAGAATATATTGGTACAGGTCCATTTAAGCTTGAAGAATGGAAAGTTGATCAACATATTCACTTAACACGATTTGACGAATACGCAGCAAGAGAAGACGAAAGCAGTGGTCTTGGCGGAAAGAAAGAAGCACTTGTAAAAGATGTTTACTTCCACATTGTCACAGATGAATCTACACGGGTATCAGGTGTTACAACCGGCCAATATGATATTGCATTTGAAGTTCCGTTTGACAGTGCAGATCAAATTGAATCAACTGATGGTGTAACGAATGTTTTTGACGAAGGTGGAATTGCAACTTATGTATTTAACAAAAAATCAGGTCCGTTTTCTGATTTAAAATTAAGAGAAGCGTTTAATACCGCTCTTAATGCAGAAGAAGCAATGATTGCTGCTTATAGTGATGATCGATTCTTTACATTGGATTCTGGTCTTGCATTACCAAACCAAATTAACTGGCATAGTGATGCAGCGAAGGAAAACTATAATATAGGTGACATTGAAAAGGCTAAAAAGTTAGTAGAGGAATCAAGCTATAACGGTGAGGAAGTTGTTATATTAGCAACGAAAGACTACACCGATCAGTACAATTTAGCTGTTGTTGCACAACAAGTTCTTGAAAGCATTGGAATAAAAGCAAAATTAGACGTATATGACTGGCCAACCGTTCAAGAAAGACGTGTAGATGCAAATAACTTTGATATGTTTGCCATGACATTTGCTGTTAGACCAACGATTCACCAAAATCCATTCTTGGATTCTAAAGCGGAGTATCCTGGTTGGACTAACAGTGAAAAAATCGACCAATTACTTGTCGATATTAAATCAGCTTCATCATTTGAAGATGCAAAACCATTAATTGATGAACTTCAAACAGAGGTATGGAATTACTTACCGGTTGCTAAGGTTGGGAATATCCAAGACTTAGTAGCTGTAAGTGATGATGTAAAGGGTTATAAAAATCTCATTGGCCCAATTTTATGGAATGTAAGTAAGAGTGAGTAAGGTGAAGCTCCAGCGATGAAGGCGGCCGATTAGAACGCCTTCATTCAGAAGTAAAGGATGATGATAAATTGCTAAAGTATATTGTACAACGATTATTTTCATTACTTCCCATATTGCTGGTAGTTGCCATAGTTGTCTTTTTCTTGGCCCATCTGACACCAGGTGATCCCGTTACCGTTCTTCTTGGAGATGAAGCTTCAGAAGAGACCAAAGCCGAGTTACGAAAGGAACTCGGCTTTGATTTGCCTCTTTATACTCAATTCTTCCTGTGGTTCAAAGGGGTCATCATAGGTGATTTAGGAGATTCCTATTTTCTGAAAATGCCGGTAACACAAGCATTTTTCGAATACTTAGGACCGACTTTATCATTAGCGATCATCTCGCAAATTATTGCGATTATTGTGGCCCTTGTTCTTGGTGTCTTTGCAGCGAAAAAGAGAGGCACTTTCATGGATCAGGCAGTTATGGGAATATCTCTATTTGGTATTTCAGTACCTAGCTTTCTAGTTGGTTTATTTTTAATCTTAATTTTTTCCGTTCAATTGCAATGGCTTCCTGTTGCAGGCTATCGTCCTTTAAGTGATGGGTTATGGGAACATCTCCGTTACCTAATCCTACCTGCAATCGCCCTTGGCATGATGCAAGCGGCGTTAATCGCAAGAATGACGCGTTCTTCAATGCTAGATGTAATGAAGACGAATTATATAAAAACGGCTAAATCCAAGGGGTTACATCCAAACAAAATCACCTTCAAGCACGCTCTCCGTAGTGCATTTATTCCAATTTTAACCGTCATCGGAGAAAGCTTTGGAACGTTAATTACAGGAGCGGCTGTTGTTGAAACTGTTTTTAATATTCCTGGAATAGGACAGTTAATTGTTAACTCAATCGAGAGAAGAGATTTTCCAGTTATTCAAGGAACAGTTTTAATGATCACTGTAACATACGTTTTATTAAATTTAGTGATTGATTTGCTTTACGGCGTGGTTGACCCGCGAGTTCGCTTAAATCAGAGAAAATGAGGAGATTACATGAAGAGTGAAATACAAGTAAGTAAGCCATCGACTCTTTTCGTAAAAAAACAACGTAATTGGACGCGGCTCCTATCTAACAATATGCTCCTTACTGGTTTAATCATCATTTCGATATTAACCATCATTGCTTTATTAGCACCTGTTTTAGCACCGTTTAGTCCTTATGAAATTAATCCACAGAACCGACTCCAGCCACCAAGTGGAGAGCACTGGTTTGGTACAGATAACTTTGGTAGAGATTTATTTACAAGGGTCCTTTATGGAATACGGGTATCAATTATAGTTGGGCTTTCAGTCGCAATTATTACGGGTATCATTGGTTTAATCATTGGCCTTTTATCCGCTTATTTTACTGTGCTTGACCATATCCTAATGAGAATAGTCGATGGTCTGTATGCTTTCCCTTCTATTCTTCTAGCAATGGCTATTGTAGCTGTCAGAGGACCAAATACAGTAAACGTGATGATTGCTCTCGTGATTGTCTATATTCCTTCCATTGCAAGGGTAGTTCGATCCGCAGCATTAGTTGTAAAGGAGCAAACATATATCGAAGCACTAAAGGCACAAGGGGCAAGTACATGGAGGATACTAGTTATTCACACCATTCCCAACGTCCTTTCACCGGTTATTATTCAAACAACCTTTATATTTGCTGTTTCGATTTTAACGGAGGCTTCCTTAAGCTTCTTGGGCGCAGGGATTCCAGCCCCAGAACCTAGTTTAGGAAATATATTGTTTGATGGGAAAAGCGTGATCTATAAGGCCTGGTGGATGACTGTATTTCCGGGTAGTTTCATCGTCCTCCTTGTTCTTGGATTAAACCTTGCAGGTGATGGGCTAAGAGATGTAATGGATCCAAAAATTGTCCACGCAAAGCGAAAAAAGAGTCTTGTGAAAAAATAGAATTGTAGAATTTGTATCATTAGGAGGGGATAGCATGAACAGCGAATATTTACTACAGATTGATAAATTACGAGTTTCTTTCTGGACAGAGAAAGGGCGTTTAACGGCTGTTGAAGATGCTTCCTTTTATATAAAACAGGGTGAAACACTAGGGGTTGTTGGTGAGTCAGGTTGTGGTAAGAGTGTAACTGCGGAGTCTATCCTGAAATTACATGATGACCAATTGACCGATTACGAGGGAACAATATCCTATCATAATCAGAACCTTTTAACAGAATCGGAAAAATCGCTTAGAAAAATACGAGGGAATGAAATCTCGATGATTTTTCAAGACCCAATGAGTTCACTAAACCCCGTCTATACAATTGGTGACCAAATTGTTGAATCGTTGAGATTACACAAAAAGCTGTCAAAGAAAGACGCCTATCAAAAAGCGGTTGAGGTACTGCGATTAACGGGAATTCCTTCCCCTGAACAAAGAATTCATGATTATCCTCATCAACTTTCAGGCGGAATGCGACAAAGGGTTATGATTGCTCTTGCGATTTGCTGTGAGCCAACCCTGTTAATTGCAGATGAGCCAACAACCGCATTAGATGTAACGATTCAAGCGCAAATTTTGGATGTGATGAAAGACCTTCAAAAGAAAACAAGTATGGGAATTTTGATGATAACCCATGATTTAGCGGTTGTTGCAGAGACATGCGATCGAGTAGTCGTTATGTATCTCGGTCAGGTGATCGAGGAAACAGATGTGAAGGATTTATTCAATAATCCTCTTCATCCATACACAATCGGCCTTTTAAAATCAATGCCAAACATGGATAGTGATCGAACAAAGGAACTCCATGAAATCGATGGTTCTGTACCATCTCTTCACCAAATTCCACAAGGGTGTCGATTTGCGGGCAGATGTGAATTTGCTACAGACAAGTGTAGAAATGAAGCTCCAATACTTGAGGAAGTAACAGACTCACATAAGGTAAGATGCTGGCATTATCAAGAAATTTCCTTGAAGAGGGGGACTTCAAATGGCAATTCCTAAAGAAAAAGAACCAATCATAAAAGTGAAAAATTTAAAGAAGTCCTTCTCAACGGCATCATCATCTTTTTTTAAGAAAAATGTAGTCAGGGCAGTAAATGATGTTTCCTTTGAAATCTATGAAGGTGAGACATTTGGAATTGTTGGAGAATCGGGCTGTGGTAAAAGTACGACGGGCCGAACAATCCTTAGACTGACAGAGCCATCTGGGGGAGAGGTATTTTATAATAATCAAAATATCTTTGACATGAAAGAGAAGCAATTTAGAACGATTCGTCAGGATTTACAAATGATATTTCAAGACCCCTATGCATCGCTTGATCCTAAAAAAAGAATTGGATATAGCCTTGAAGAATCGATGATCATCCAAAAAATCGGTACTAAAGCAGAGCGAAAGGAAAGAGTGCTTGACCTTCTTGAACAGGTTGGTTTCAGTAAAGAGCACTATGATAAGTTTCCACATGAATTCTCTGGTGGCCAAAGACAACGAATTGGAATTGCTCGAGCGCTCGTATTAAACCCTAAGTTTATCGTTTGCGACGAACCTGTTTCTGCACTTGATGTTTCGATTCAGTCCCAAATTCTTAACTTGTTAAGAAAGCTTCAAACCGATCTAAAGCTATCTTATTTATTTATCGGTCATGACTTGAGTGTGGTTCGATATATTGCGGACCGAATCGGAGTAATGTATCTCGGTGAAATGGTTGAAAAGGCACCAACTGATGAATTATTTAAAAATCCATTACACCCATATACTCAATCTTTATTGTCAGCAGTTCCGATTCCTGACCCAGAAAGCAGGAGGGAACGGATTATTTTAAAAGGGGACGTTCCATCACCACTTTCCGTTCCGAGTGGGTGTGTATTCCATACGCGTTGTCCATATGCTACAGAACGATGCAGATTAGAAAAGCCAGTTAAAGTTAAAGTAGATGGTAACCACGAAGTACAATGCCATCTATATGATGAATAATTGATCTAAGGATGTGGCTAGAAGTGAAGGATAACATTATTGGTAATGAGGATAAGATGCTAGAGTTAATTGAAACTCTTGTCAATATTGACAGTGGTACATACGTCAAGCACGGTGTTGACAAGGTTGGAAAGGTTCTTCTTGAAGAATATGAATCTATCGGTTTTCAAGCGGAAATCGATGAACAAGAAATTGTCGGAAATAATCTTTTAATACGCCATCCAGAAGTTATTAATCCTCAAATTTTGATTATTGCACATATGGATACAGTATTTAAAGAAGGAACAGTTGCGGAAAGAACCTTCAGAAGAGAAGGAGATTACGCATATGGACCTGGTGTGATTGATATGAAGTCAAGCCAAGTTACGACCCTATTTGCTCTTAAGGCGCTAATTGAAAGTGGAAGCAACGCCTATAAGAATGTAGAAATCATCCTAAATACGGATGAGGAAATAGGCTCGATCTATTCTAGAGACCTTATTGAAAGAACTGCTAAAGATAAAAAATATGCACTTATCCTTGAACCTGCGCAAAATGGAAATTTGGTAAGCGAGCGTAAAGGTGGAGGAAAGTACTTACTAAAAATAACTGGGAAATCTTCACATGCGGGAATAGCACCTGAAAATGGAGTAAGTGCAATTGAGGAACTAGGGAATAAAATCATAAAGTTGCACAAGTTAACAAACCGAGATGAAGGAATCAATGTGAATGTCGGAATTGTAAAAGGTGGTACGTCCGTCAATACGATAGCACCTTATGCAGAGGCTTCTATCGATGTAAGAATTAATACCGCTGAGCAAGGAGACGCCATTGACAAGGCGATTAAAGAAATTTGTAGCAAATCGGATGTGCCAGGTACAACGCTTGAATTGTCAGGTAAGATTACGAGACCGGCATGGGTATTAACTGAGGAGTCTCAGAAGCTTATTGATATAATAGCAGATGAAGGGAAAAAGCTTGGCCTTGAACTTTCTCATGAAAAAAGTGGTGGAGGTTCAGACGGAAATATAACTGGATATATGGGTATTCCATCCATAGATGGGCTTGGTCCTGAGGGTGGAAATGCACATGAGGAATCAGAGTTTCTTTATATTCCTTCCCTTACAGTAAGAACAAACTTACTAGCAAACGTGATTCAGAGACTAAGTAATCAATAGGACCAATAGGTAATACGAAGGGAGACGTTCTATATGTCTAAAAAAATATATATTATCCATGAAAATGATGATTGGACTTCACATTTAACAAAACGATTGGATGAGCTAAATTTACCATATGAGGCATGGCATCTTGATAAAGGGGTCATTGATTTAACTGCAGAACCACCAGAGGGTGTTTTTTATAACCGTATGAGTGCTTCTTCGCACACAAGGGATCACCGGTTTGCACCAGAATTAACAGGCGGGATTTTAGATTGGCTCGAATTCCATAATCGCACTGTTTTTAATGGGAGTAATGCCCTTCGTCTTGAGTTAAGTAAAATCAAGCAATATACAGCGCTTGAAAAAAATGGGGTGCGCACTCCAAAAACAATTGGTGCAGTGGGCCGTGAGCAAATTATTGAAGCTGCTGAAAAGCTAGGAACAGTACCTTTTATTACAAAACACAATCGAGCAGGTAAGGGACTAGGCGTTCAATTATTCCAATCTGTAGAGTCCTTGAAGGCATACGTTAATAGCCCTGCATTTGAAGAGCCAGTAGACGGGATTACGCTCATTCAAGAGTATATCCAATCACCAGAATCCTATATTACAAGAGCAGAATTTGTTGGTGGTAAGTATGTATATTCTGTACGAGTAGATACGTCAGAAGGATTTGAGCTTTGCCCTGCAGATGCATGTCAAATTGGCGATTTGTTTTGCCCGGTTGGGGAAGAGGTAGAAGTACGTCCTAAGTTTGAAATTATCGACGATGTTGACCCAGAACAGATTGCGCGTTACGAAGCATTCTTGAAAGATGTAAACATTGATGTAGCAGGTATTGAGTTTGTGAAGAATGCAGATGGTGAAGTCTTCACCTATGACGTGAATACAAATACCAACTACAACTCAGATGCAGAAGCGAAAGCGGAAAAATACGGAATGCTTGAGCTTGCAAAATTTCTTGGTGAGGCACTAAATAGAATATAGGATGGACAGGGACCATAGGGACGGTTCTATTGGTTCTTTCCAATTTAATGGTAAAATGAAAACAAAGGGTAGCATGATTGCTACCCTTTGTTCGTTTGTGCCGTATGATTTTTCTTCGTTTTTGCTGAATACATTCTAAACAATATGAAAGCGACAGCGGATAGGAATATACCTGATATATAGGGTAATCCCATTGAAATTGTATAAAGCAGACCACCTAAAATAGGTCCAAGAATTCGTCCAAGCGAATCGAAGGAGGACAATAACCCAGTGACGCTTCCATGTCCCGTCTTAGATCGCTTCGTTAGTAATGCCGAAACCGCAGGACGAATGATACCATTTCCTACTCCAAAAATGGTTAAATAAATCGCAGCTGTAACGAAATCCTTTGTAAATAAAATAAGGAAAAAACCTACGGCTGACACGAAAATCCCAATTTGGATTACGAACCCTTCACCAAACCGTTTCGTTAGCCTTCCCACTAATCCACCTTGTACAATCGCTCCAGCGAGTCCCATAATCATAAAAATATAACCGAGCTCAGTCGTCCCCAATCCAGCTTTTTCCGCCGCAAAATAAGCAAACGTAGCTTCAAGCCCTGATAGGGATAAAGTGATAAAAAGAGAAAGGAAAAAGAGAACACTTTCAGGACCGTTTAGTGCTTTTAACAGACCCGTTCTTTTTCGGTCTTTTGGATGCCTTTGCTCCTTAGCTAGAGATTCTTTAAGGATGAACATGACGAGGAAGAAGGTAAGTAAAGACAAGGTTCCAGCTATGTAAAAGGGCATCTGTAAGTCCGTTTTTGAGAAAATACCACCAATTGCTGGTCCAAAGATAAACCCTAAACCGATTGATGCACCAATGACCCCCATTCCTTTACCACGGTCTTCCTCAGAGGTAATATCGGCAGCATATGCCATTACGGTCGGCATATTTGCGGCTGAAAGAAAGCCACCAATGATTCTGGCTACAAACAACATCCATAATTCTGTGGATAACGCCATGAGAAAGAATGAAACCGCAAGTCCAAAGATACCAATCATAATAACAGGCTTACGTCCAATCCGATCGGAAATTCTTCCCCACATCGGTGCGAACAAGAATTGCATTAATGAATAAACAGCCATGAGTAATCCCAATTCAGTAGGTGAAGCACCAAGATCTTCTGCATAAAAGGGTATGACCGGAATAATAATTCCGAACCCGACATAAACCAAAAACATAACTGCAAATAATATAGGTAATGCTTTTTTTGTATCCAACGTATGTCACTCCAGTATGATAGCTTACTTTCCTATCATAAATTAAATGAAAACAATTTGAAAGTAATCGGGAGGAGAGTCAAAGAACTTTTTTTGTGAGGGACCAATAACTTCCAATTTTCTTCACAAGAAAAGCATCTTCAAAGATGAAGATGCTTTAGTTAGGCTTGTTAAATTAAAAAATACGATTTACACGACCATTAAACGTATTTTTCCAGTAACCACTTGTCATATCAGCAATGCCAACTCCAGTTGAGCTTTGAGAACCGATGAACTTACCGCCGCCTATGTAAATTCCAACGTGGCCATCCGTTTTATAGGTATTAAAGAATACTAAATCTCCAGGTTTCATGTCACTAACAGAAACTCGAGTTCCTTGGTTTTTCAGTGCATCTGTGCTAGCACCAACACTTATACCAGCCTGTGCAAATGCCCAGTGTACGAAACCAGAGCAGTCAAAGCGACCGTGTGCAACATCATAAGAGTTTCTTCCTCCACCAAATACATATACAGAGTTTCCAATGTACTTATATCCAGCTTTGATTACTGTGTTGATTGAACCCGAAACCTTTGGTGTAGAGGTTGGGACTGAAGCAGTAGCATTAGATGTTGTTGGAGCAGAACTAGATGAAGTCGTAGTGCTAACTGCAGGTGTTGCAGTAATCATACTAGCACGAAGGTCTTCAATGTCCGCTAAGGTTTTTTGTTCTTTTGATTGTAATGCAGCCTTTAATGCGTCATTTTGAGCTTTTTGGTCTTCAATTTGACCTTGCATGGCTACCAATTCTTCTTTTTCGTTTGTTAATGAAGTTAGAGTCTCCTGAATCTTAGCTTGCTTTTCTTCTACCAGATTGATTGCTTTCGCTTGTTCATCAATTATTTCTTGGTCAGCTTGCATAATTGTAGAGACTGCACTCACACGGTTAATAAAATCAGAAAAGCTTTGTGCGCCGAAAATAACATCTAGGTAACTAATCGTTCCACCAGATTGTTGCATCATGCGGGCACGTTCTTTTAAAATTTCATTACGAGCTTCAATTTCTTTTTCAAGTTGTTCAATCTCAGCTTCTAGAGTTTTTACTTGTTCTTCTGTTTTCTTAATTTCCGCTTCTGTTTGAGCGATCATTTTGCGGTTATCTTCAATCGCTTGGTCAACTTTTGCTATTTGAGCATTTAATTCTGCTAATGCTTTTTGTGTATCAGAAAGCTCAGTTTGAAGTGAACTAATCGACGTTTCTGCACTAGTTGATATTACATATGGAGAAAAGGCACTTATCATTAAAGTGGCACTTAAGGTTACGAGTGTCTTTTTCAAGATAATTCCTACTTTCTTACTAATCTACTTAGTCTATATCCGAGTCTTTTACTCTACCATATTATCATAAGTTTCTATAAAATTCTCCATTTGTCGCGAAATTGTTACATATTGTTAATATTGTAATGTTTCAAAACCTACTAGAATCAAGGTTTCGTAAAAGAACAAACATGTCAATGTCGAAATATATTTGTAATATAAGCGGAATATTATTCCTACTAAAGTAGGATAAGAAAGGGTCTCGTGCCTATGAGGAGATTGAAGGAAGTCGGTAACATGATTAGAGTATTTCATTGCTTTTTCAAACAATCGTTTGATTGAATGTGAAAACCCTTGGAAAAAAGAGAAAAGGCGCTAAACAAACATTTGATTGAGAAATAAGGTGTCGACTAGCGCCTTTATTTTATTCCTATAAAGCTTCAAACTCTTGTATTCTATGTTTAATGTCATCAGGTATAGGTGTAGATGTTTTTGTAATATTGTTGTAATTTACTTGAATGGTTTCGGCTTCAACTAAGATATCATCATCTCGTGTTATGATACTCTCAAGGGTGAGGCTGGAAGTACCCAATTTTTTTACCCGAACATAAATAGTGATGATATCATCTAGTAATGCTGGTTTTTTGTACTCAACCGTACTTTTAACAAGAACTGGTTCAAATTGGGATGAGTGTTGATTCTTAAGCCAATCAGGCCCAAGAATCTCACGCATGTATTCAGTGAAGCCGATATCTATATATGTAAGATAATGCGCGTTAAAAACAATTTTTTGACCATCTATTTCAGAATACCTCACACGGACCGTATGTGAAAAATGAAAGTTTTCCAAGCTGTTCCCTCCTTTTTACAGAGTATATTCTGCAAAGAGGGAATTTTTCCTGCATATTATAATAGAAGAACGATAAAGAGAAAGGTCGAATATATATGAAATTTTCACAGCAGAAAGGCTTAATAGAGTCCTATTTTATAGCGGGCGCGGGGGGAATGGTTTTCTATTTATTACACTTTCCGATTCCATGGATACTTGGACCGATGACATTCATGATTTTATACAAAGCCATTACACATCGAACGATGGTTGTGTCAGCACGCTTGTACAATGTAGGACTCGCGACACTAGGAATCTACTTCGGATTGTCGTTTACTAAAGAAACCTTTATTACGGTTTATCCGTATATCATCCCGTTTTTGATAATGACGATATTGCTTTTAACGGTTAGTGTAGTTAACAGTATTTTTGTAACTAGATTTATTAAAATTGATCCGATGACAAGTGTGTTCGGCTCGATTCCTGGGGGACTATCCGAAATGGTTGCCGCAAGTCATTCGTTAAAAGCAAACACTGCAATGGTAACGATTTTTCAAACGGTTCGTTTGTTAACGGTTGTGTTCATGGTTCCGTTTATTGTGACACATTGGTTCATAGCTAATGTTGGAAATTCATCTGAGATCACGAAAAATCTCAGCACTGTACCTGCTTATGCATATTTATGGTTCAGTGTAGCCCTCTTTGCGGGGTGGTTCCTTCGAAATAAGCTCCCGGCGGCATATGTTATTGGTCCACTTGCAGTTACGGTTTTACTTGGTGTAGTGGGAGTAGGGTTACCACCTATTCCATCATGGTTACTAATTCTTGCCCAAATCACGGTTGGGATAAGAATGGGAAATAATATCAATCTAAGAGATTTAAAGATTGGTGGAAAGTATTGTGGAGTTTACTTTATTCTCACGTTATTATTACTCGTATTCTCATTTGGCTTTGGCTATTTATTTGCCATAATTTCAGATTTAGATGTACCAACTGCTTTACTGAGCTTTTCACCGGGTGGTTTGGTTGAAATGGTATTAACTGCGACCGCAATCGGTGCAGATCCAGCAGTAGTGAGTTCATTACAACTAATTCGACTTTTGTTCATAATTTTAATCGTACCGAGCTTTTTAAAATGGATGTTTACGAGAAGGGAAAAAGCAGCTGCATAACAAAAAGAGGCAATTCAAACAAACATTTGATTGAAGACGGAAACCCTTGTGTACCAAGGGATGTAAGTTAAACGGGCGTTTGAGGGGAGTATTTGTAGTTTCTGGAAATTTTGTAAGCAAAAATTCAAACAAACGTTTGACTGAAAATGAAATCCCTTGTGCCCAAAGGGATAGACCGTTAAACAAACGTTTGATTGAAAAATATTATGTCAACTAGAATGAGGTTTACGCTTGTAAGAGGGTATATCGGAGAAGCGGTGTCTTCCAAAGAGGTTAGAGTACTATCGGCATCCTAGAAACTGGAAAGTGATGTCACTCTGAAAGGGTTGGAGTATCATCAACATCCTAGAAACTGGAAGGTGATGTCGCTCCAAAAGGTTTAGAGTACCATCAACATCCTAGGAACTGGAAAGTGATGTCACTCTGAAAGGCTTGGAGTGCTATCAACATCCTAATAACTGGAATCCAGTAGTCTCCAAAAAGGTTTTGAGTATCATCAACATCCTAATTAATGGAATGTGGTATAACTCTAAGAGGAATAGAGCACCATAAGCATCCTAAAACTGGACCCGAATCACACTAAACTCATTTAGAACGAATCAACCAGGATCAGACCCATACTAAAAAGCCACTAGGGTACCCTAGTGGCCAAACTTAATTTTAGATTATGCGCCCCACTCTTCCTTAGATGGACCGTAAACGCCAGGGACTTTTAATCCAGCTTGACGCATTAGGATTGTCATTTGTCCGCGGTGATGGATTTGGTGGGTATTCGTCATGCCAAGTATCACGGCAACAGGCATTGGTTGACCAAACATTTCTTTCATTTCCTTCAATGTTGCATCGTTCCATTGTTCTTTAATCGCAGAGACTAAGTTTTCACTTGTTGTACGGTAGCTATCGGCCATTTCCTTTGCAGATGCTGGGACTGCTTCACCAGCCGCACCTTCGAACTGAAGTCCAGTTTGTGAAATAATTTGATGTACGGAAGTTACAACATGCCATGCAAGTTCACCTAATGTACGGTGCCCAGCTGCAACAGACTGTGATAATGACTCATCGGTTAGAGCGTCAAGAATTTTTTGAGTGGCATTACCTTCATAATTCCAATCTTGTAAGAATTCTTCAAGTGTATGGTACATATGTATTCCTCCTAAAACGTGATTACCAACATTATACTTCATACACAAATAAAAGCCATTTTAAACGCATATGATGATTTTTTGTGAAGGATGATGATTAATCTATGAATTACTTGTAAAATAGAAGAGGATACTAGATTTCTACAACAAAGGATGTTGACGTGTGAAGGATATAACAATTGGCTCACTCTTAGATGTGATTGGGGAATTGTTCTCCGACGAGATATCAATTGCTGTCTCAAATACAAAAGAATACCTTTATTATCGACCAAGTAAGCGAATTGATTTAAAAATTAAACCAGGTGATGAAGTAAAAGAGGGGACCATCGCGTATAAAGCCATCACGTCAAGACAAAAGGCTTCTGAATTTATTAATCGTGACGTATTTGGCATTCCTTATCATGGCATGGCCGTTCCTTTTTTTCATGAGGACCAATTGGAAGGTTGCGTAACGGCAATCTACCCAGCATTAACAGATGGAAAATCGGTGGTAACCGTAAAGTCTCCAGATGGCTGGATTCCCATTCCATTCTCAGATGTGCTTTACCTTGAAGCAAAAGATAAAAAAACACATGTGTACACAAAAGGTTTTTCGGGGACACATAAATATTCGCTTCAGGAATTTGAATACACGTTGCCAAAGGACTCTTTTATTCGCTGCCATCGTTCATTTATCGTGAATGTGAATCAAATCAAAGAAATTCATCCTGATACTCATTCCACATTTGTCTTAGAAATGAAAAACGGTGCCCGTGTCCCTGTTAGTCAAAATTATTCAAGTTACTTTCGGAAACTTTTAGGCTTCTAATTTTCTAGAAAAAGAACAAATCTTCTGCTTCGGGGGTTTGTTCTTCTTTTTTATCGAATTTTTATGTTCTTTACTCCAGAAATCCCACTTCATGTGGAGAATATAGGTAAAATTATCTTAATATTCAATTTCATAAAGGGGATGGGAGAATATGACTA
Organism: Fredinandcohnia onubensis; assembly: GCF_031181385.1. GTDB lineage: Bacteria > Bacillota > Bacilli > Bacillales > Bacillaceae_L > Ferdinandcohnia > Ferdinandcohnia onubensis_C. Next base: position 171,471 of record NZ_JAPSKV010000007.1, on the reverse strand, counting down.
ATAAACTTGATCGCATTAAGGACACCCGTCTACATGACCGTGTTGTAACACCGGAAGAGGCAGCGGAGTGGATTCAGGACGGTATGACATTAGGCCTTAGTGGCTTTACACGTGCCGGTGATGTGAAAGCGGTACCATTCGCACTTGTAAAACGTGCTGAAACGGAAAGCCTAAAAGTAAACGTATATACAGGTGCATCGTTAGGCTCTGATGTTGATAAATTATTCGCTGAAGCAGGAATTTTAGGTAAGCGTTTACCATTCCAAGCTGATCCAACAATGAGAAAAGGTATTAACAATGGGGACTTCTTATTTGTAGATCAGCATTTATCTCATACATCAGAATTAATTCGTTCAAATGTGATGGATGTCGATGTTGCAATTTTGGAAGCGATATCAATTGATGATGATGGATTAATCATTCCTACAACTTCAATCGGGAACTCTTTAACCTTTGCACAGCATGCTAAATCAATCATTGTTGAAATCAACCTTGCACAAACAACAGAGCTTAAAGGAGTTCATGATTTATATGCACCAGGAAAGCAAGGCGAAAGAGAACCTATTCCGTTAACAAAGTCAGATGATCGAATTGGCTTGCCTGGAATCAAAGTAGATGTTGAAAAAATCAAGGGAATTGTGTTTACAGACCAAACTGATTCTCCATCAACAATCGTACCACCAGATGAAGAAACGGAAATAATGGCACAGCATCTTTTAACCTTTTTACGAAAAGAAGTTGAAGCTGGCCGTTTAACAGAGAAGCTTGCACCACTACAATCTGGTATAGGTTCTGTGGCAAATGCAGTACTACACGGTATGCTTGATTCTGATTTCACAGATTTAGAGGTTTATTCTGAAGTATTGCAGGATGCGGTATTTGACTTAATGGATGCCGGCAAAGTAAGTTTTGCTTCCTGTTGTTCCATAACTTTGTCAGAAGAAAAGATGAAAAAAGTGTTTGGGAACTTTGACAAGTATCGTGATCGTTTAATTATGCGACCACAGGAGATTTCAAATCATCCTGAAATTATCCGTCGTCTCGGCCTTATTTCAATAAACACAGCACTTGAACTTGATATATACGGAAACGTCAATTCAACCCATGTGCTTGGTACAAAGATGATGAACGGAATTGGTGGGTCTGGTGACTTTGCCCGAAACGCACGTCTAGCGATTTTCGTTACAAAATCGATTGCAAAAGGTGGCGACATTTCAAGTATCGTTCCATTTGTCTCACATGTGGACCACACAGAGCATGATGTTGATGTCATCGTAACAGAGCAAGGATACGCAGACTTACGAGGACTTGCACCAAGAGAACGTGTAGAGTTACTGATTGAAAACTGTGCACATCCAATGTATAAGCAACAGCTTCGTGATTACTACCAAGAAGCACTAACAAGAGGTGGCCAAACACCACATGTATTAGAAAAAGCATTCTCATGGCATACAAACTTTGCACAAAAAGGAACCATGCTAGAAAAAGAATTAGTAGAAGCATAAACTTTATTCAGATAGACTTATATATTTTTGTTGGATACACTAAGGATAATCAATCAATGTATCTTTAAAGTGAACCTTGGCTGAATAAAGTTTGCCTCCGGCGGACGCCACAGATTTTCAAAGGTAATTTTTCGAGCAAGCTCGAAAAAGTCTGGGCGGCAAATACGCCAAGGCGCATTTGATTTAATTGCCGTATAAAGAAGAAATTCTTTATGCGGCATTTTTTTGTGAGAAACCCTGTATCGAACATAGGCAAAAAGTAATATGTCCTACCAACTGTAATCATGGTACGATTAAACAAAAGTGAAATAGAGAAGAGGGGTAGAATGAAACAAGTTAAGGCATTTTTGGGGTGCTTTTTCATAGCGGTTTCTGCTTTTTTGTATGCCACAAAACATGTTACGGCTGCAATCATATCATCAAATATGAATCGTCCAGACGTGAATTATTACGAGGGGGCATTCAAAGTCGTTGGATTTGGCATTAACTTTTGGATAATCGCATCCTTACTTGTCGGGGTTGTTTTATTATTAAGTCTGATTACACAAGAAGCTACATTTCCATTTAAAAAGAAACAAGCACTCGAAGAAAATCCCCACCAATGAATGATGGGGATTAGTAGAATAAACTGTTATATCAATTAAAAAGGCTTTAAGATCATTAATGCAATGATAATCAAAAAGAGTGTATTCTCGAGATGTTCTACTCGAAAAAGTGCTTTTGCCAAAGGATAGTATTCGGCAGGAATGTCTTCACCTTGATGTGATTCTAATAAAGCTTTTACTGGCTTTGATTTAGGTGTCAGGGCGAAGGGACCCATCGCTAGCGCAACAAGAAATAGCAATAAGCTTGTCACGTACCAGCCCATTGTAAATAGATAAGGATTAATAGCGCCCATCAAAAGTCCAGAAACGAGCAGGAGTATACCACCAACCATAACAAATATGTGTAGCCTATGTCTAATTGCATAGGAATGTCTAAGCTCTGTCATCGTATCTCCCGACTTCACAACCGTTGTTAAAATAAAGCCAGGTCCCATTCCAAGGATGGCTGAAAAAATATGTATGAAAACAAGTGCTTGATAAACAACATCCATTTTATGGTCCCCCATTTACAACATATTCCACTATTATGATAGCACTATAGTAAAAAAGGTAAGTGATGTAACTCACAACTCCCTATACATAATCTTACTATTTTGTGACAGTGGTTTTCCAGTAAAAGATACGTGGTATAATAGGAAAGAAGTCCTTATAGTCATAGAAAGGGGACAATATGGTGAAGAGTATCACAAAATTTTTATATATTGTTTTAGGTTTTATTTTCTTTGGCCTTGGGGTAGTAGGAATCATATTGCCCATCATCCCAACTACACCCCTGTTACTACTAGCATCATTCTTTTTCGTAAAAGGATCGGAAAAATTTGATCGGTGGTTTAAAGGGACTAGTATCTATAAAAAGCATTTAGAAGGTTTTGTAAAGCGGCGTGAAATGACGTTAAAACAAAAAGTGACCATTTTGTTAACCGCAGATGCGATGATCTCAGTTCCATTTTTTATATTAGATAGCATCTGGTTAAAGTTATTTTTGGTCGCAGTTGTTATTTATAAATACTATTATTTCATTACGAAAATAAAAACGGTAGCACCTGAAGATTATGCCTTACATCAGCAGGCGCTTTTTGAAAAAACAAGTCATAAATAGAGAAAACCCTTGTCCACCTTATAATGACAAGGGTTTTCTTATGTTTTTAGTCTACCTTACTAAATTCATGGACCCAAACTTTCATATGTGGGAGCCAAGGCATGCCAGGATGGTAGGAAAGAATTGATTCTTTGTATTCGTCAACAGTATCAAAGCCTTCCCTTTTCGCATCCGCATCTGTCAACTCACCTAGGGATTGTTCATATACACGGTCAATTTTATATTGTTGACCCTCAAGAGTCATGATTTCTCCAACATCTGCATATCGACCATTTCTGCGTGTAGCTGTTTTTTTACCTTCTAATACTTTTTTTACATCTGACTCCATTGTCACAAGACGCTCAATGGTACATGTTTTAGCTGGTAATTCATTATTTGGTGTAGTCATTAAAAAGCTCCTTTCAACTTACAGTTCTCAATGTCATTTCCCATCATTTACTATACACTTTAACAAGGAAAACCATTCTTGACAACTTATGAGGTTGTACAAAAAGTCGGCCGGAAATGACACATCGAATTTCTGCGTTGGCTTGCTTCTCCGTTCCTCACGTATTAACTGCATACGCTCCGGTACTCAAAGCTGCACCGCCTTGAAATTTCGACGCACAGGACGTGGCGTTTTTGTCGACGCGGTCCTTTACACCCTCCTTTTTGAACACGCATTAGGTTGTTTTTCGATCGAAATACCTTCTCAAGCCTTCCCCTAGAATGGTAAAAGTAAACATCGTAAAGGAGATTGCAACACAAGTCCAAAATGGAATCCAAATCGAGCTAATCATGTCTTTTCTAGCTTGTCCAAGTAACGTTGGCCAGTTAAGACTAGTGTTAATCATCTCTCCGACACCATAATTGGTTTGAACAAACACTTGTGATAGAAACACACCAAAAATTCCTAACTGTGCGATTAAAAGACAGGTTCTTCCGATATCAACAAAAAAGTTTACCATAATTGCAGGATATGTATTGGGCAAAATGTTTCCTAACGCTAGTCGAAGTGGGGAAATGCCGACTGTAATTCCAGCCTCTATATACGGTTTCCTTACGATTCTTTGGGTTTCCTCACGAATGATGTGACTTACTTTTCCAACCTCAATTAATGCTAAAAGTAAAACCGACCACCATAAGCGATTCTCATTCATTACAAGGGCTGGAATTGCCAATAAGAGCAGTGCCGAAAAAATAATTGGAATACTAGAAAAGACATTGTTCCAAGTTGTAACAATCCAGGAAAACGGATTGTTTTTACGTGTTGCCAGTAACCCGAGAGGGATGGCTAAACAATAGCGAATAACCACAATTCCTAAGATGACTTTTAGTGTATCTTTCGCACCAACGATGATCACACTTAATAAATCTCTTCCTTCATGGTCAGATCCAAAAGGGGGTTGTTGTCCTGGTGAAAAAGGTGCTTTAAGCAACCCCTTACCACCGTCTAAAAAACGAATTCTACCCTCTTCAATTCCTTCTTTAACATATGGAATATGTGGACCGACAAAGGTAACGAGAAGAAGGATACTTAACATAAATATGCCAGTGATTAAAAACCAATTTCGATTTACCATAAAACACCCCTATTTTGGATCTAATCTCATTTTGAGTACTTGGCTTATCATATGAGCCACCATCACAAGTATTAGAAAGCTTATACAAATCCCAATGATTAGACCTCGTTCATCGGCACCGCCACCTGGTGGGATAAAGTTGGTATAGCCAATTGCCGAAAATAATCGATAGGCAGCTCCTTGGTAACCTAGTAAATATTCGACAACCAATAGGTTTGATAGAACAAATACCATTATTGATTGTAAATGGCTGGAAACCGTGATTAAGCACGATCTCATCATATGATTGAGCAATACTTTATTTTTTGTGAATCCCTTAGCAAATGCCACTTGAATGTAGGGTTCGCGGTCTTGAGTAAGAAGTGAAACCGACGTGATTCTTGCAACATAAAGCATTGGCGCAATCGATACGAGAATACTAGGTGCAATGAACTTCCACCAGGCTTCAGTTCCCATGATGCTAAAATCCGGTACATATAATAGTAGAAAATAGCTTAAACAAATGATAATAAAAAAGTCAGGAACGCCTGAGAAGAACCAGGTGGCACCACTTCCTAAAAAGCTCTTTTTCGAATTTGTCCATCGATAGTCAAGGATTCCTTTTGCTATTCCGAACACGACACTAAGAATGAACCCAATCAAAATGATTTTAAGACTTCTCGGAAAAAACTTCGCAATTTCATCTTCGGCTGAGAGGGAGGCGAATTTAGTTCCTCCAAGACTTTTATTCTCATATACATCTTTTAAAAATGTGCCAACACTCGTTACATATTCTTTCAAATTAAAATGATAGGAATACTCAACAGTCATTGCCTTACCGGAGAAATCAATACTAGGTTCGCGAGGGAAAAGTACAAATAATATCACACATAGAAATACACATAAATAAATTGCTAAAATCTTTCCGAATTCTTTCACAACCCCCACAAAGACACCTTCCTTTTCGAAAATAGCTACTATTCTAAATATATTCGAAATTCCAGTTACTGTCACCACCCGATTTGTTGTTTGGTTAGTTCTATAGTTCTATATATGGTTCATAAAATGTAACGATAGACATTCATTAAAGGGGGAAAATCAATTCTATATTTCTTTTAGACTACCATTGTGATAATATAGGAAAAAGTTAACTATTTAAAATTTTATAAAAAGTGAAAGGGGTTACATACATGAAGAAGATAACGGTTTTTTCAATCATGCTTGTATTTTTCTTCTTGGCAGCCTGTGGAACTAGCGAAACGAGTGGGACAGGCGGAGAAAAAGAGGGAGAAGATACAGGGAAAAAGACACTTAAGGTTATGACAGATGCGGCATATGCACCATTCGAGTTTATGGAAGGTGACAAAATCGTTGGTTTCGAAATTGATGTTCTTAATGCTGTAGCTGAGGAGGCAGGCTACGAACTAGATATTAAACATACGGGTTGGGATCCGATTTTTGTTGAATTAAATAAAGGTTCGTATGATATGGCGATATCGTCAATTTCGATTACCGAAGACCGTAAGAAGGAGTATCTATTTACGATTCCGTTTTTCCTATCAACTAATAAAATTATGATCCCTGAAGATAGTGATATTCAAACTGCTGATGATTTGAAAGGAAAAAAGGTAGCGGTTCAAGCATCGACCACTGGACATTTCGCGGTCGAAAAAGTACTTGGTGAAAAGCATCCTGATATTAAAGCATTTGAAAATAATAACTTAGCCATTCTGGAGCTTGAAAGCGGTGGAGCGGATGCGGTTGTAGCGGATAATGGTGTTATTGAATACTACGCAGCGCAAAATCCAGACAAAAAGCTAAAGGTTGTTGGAGACAAAGACACATTTGATGCAGAATTCTACGGCATGATGTTCCCTAAGGGCAGTGATGACTTGAAAGCTGATTTGGATAAAGCAATTGAAGCAATTATTGAAAGTGGAAAATACACAGAAATTTATAAAGAATGGTTTGGGGCAGAGCCAGATTTAGAAGCATTAAAGGCAGAACAAGAAGCTTCGAAATAAACGAGCGAAAAATTGCGTAACGACTTCAATGTGTTACGCAATTTTTGGCTTATAAAAAGGGGGACACACCATGGATTTTAGGTTTGATATAATCATAGATTATCTTCCCTATTTTGGGAAAGGAGCATTATTAACTATCGGCTTATCGATTGCTGGAATCTTACTTGGGACAATCCTAGGTCTGTTTATTGGCCTTGGAAAAATGATTCGTAATAAATGGATTGCTCTTCCATTTATGTTTTACGTAACTTTCTTCCGCGGGACACCACTACTCGTCCAAATCTTTTTAGTTCACTTTGGGGTTGTTCCTCTATTTTTAGGTGGAACAAACGGAATTGTTGCAGGTGTTATTGCACTTACATTAAATGCATCAGCCTACATAGCAGAGATTTTTAGAGCGGGCATCCAATCCCTTGACCGTGGGCAAATGGAAGCCGCTCGCTCGTTGGGCATGACACATGCTCAAGCAATGAGATACGTTATTATCCCTCAGGCATTTAAACGAATGATCCCTCCATTAGGAAACGAATTTGTTATTCTAATAAAAGATTCGTCCCTTCTATCGGTAGTAGCAACACCGGAATTAATGCACTGGGGCCGAATGATGACTGGCCAATATGCGCGTGTGTGGGAACCATATTTAACCGCAGCTTTCATTTATTTGATTTTAACTCTTTCATTGACAATCCTACTAAACTATCTTGAAAAGAGGTTGAAAACGGAATGATCAAAGTAGACAGTATAAAAAAATCCTTTGGGAAAAATGAAGTGTTAAAAGGTATCTCAGTTGGTATTCAGCCTCAGGAGGTTGTGGTGGTCATTGGTCCTTCGGGATCTGGGAAATCAACCTTTTTACGTTGCATTAATTTATTGGAGACAATAGATGAAGGGCATGTTTTTATAGAGGGTGTCGATATTACTGATAAGAAAACAAATATTAATTCAATTAGAACAGATGTCGGGATGGTGTTCCAGCAGTTTAATTTATTTCCTCACAAAACCGTAATGGAGAATATTATGCTTTCACCATTGATAGTAAAGAAGGTTTCGATTGAAAAAGCGTATAATAAAGGGATGGAGCTTTTGAAAAAGGTTGGTCTTGCAGAAAAAGCAGACGCTTATCCGGATTCATTATCTGGTGGTCAAAAACAGCGTGTTGCGATTGCACGAGCACTTGCCATGGAACCTAGAATCATGCTGTTTGATGAACCAACTTCTGCGCTTGACCCTGAAATGGTTGGAGAAGTATTAGAGGTTATGAAGCAGCTGGCACGAGAAGGAATGACAATGGTGGTCGTAACCCATGAAATGGGCTTTGCTCGTGAAGTTGGTGACCGTGTTCTTTTCTTGGATGGTGGCATTATTGTTGAGGAGAATCAACCAAAGGAATTATTTGAAAATCCACAACATGACCGTACGAAAGCCTTTTTGAGTAAAGTACTTTAATTGAGGATACCTGGCATAAGGTTGTGTCAGGTGATTTTTTATAGGGAGGAAACCAAAATGGACATGATTGAGAAAGCAATTATTGTTGCGAGTAAAGCACATGACGGGCAGTATCGGAAACTAACGAAAATTCCATATATTACGCATCCACTTGGGGTAGGCTTTATTTTAATGAAAATAAATGCACGCACGGAACTAGTAGCTGCTGGAATACTACACGACACAGTGGAGGATACCGAGTTAACTCTAAAGGATATTAGAGATGGCTTTGGTGATGAGGTAGCAGAACTTGTGGACGGTTGTTCAGAGCCGAATAAATCTCTGCCGTGGGAAGCAAGGAAAGAACATACCATTTCATTTCTAAGAGAGGCCTCAGAAGATAATCGAACAGTCGTATGTGCGGATAAGCTACATAATATCCGGTCAATTATCCGAGACTATGAGGAGCAGGGCGATCAAGTTTGGCGCAGATTTAGCCGTGGTAAGGAAAAACAAGAGTGGTATTACCGGAATGTAGCCGAAAGCCTAGGCCATGCCTCAGCTTTTCCATTATTAGAAGAGCTTAAAAAGGAAATCGATATATTGTTTGGTTAGGAATGTCTGTGTCTCAAAGATAAACTTTGGGGCATTTTTTTGATATTTCCATTATTAATCGCTGAAATTTACAAACTTAACAATGATAAGGGTATATTGCAAGATATAATAGAAATATACATACAACACAGATTATGGGAGGTCTAGAAAAATGAATGTCATTGAAATTCAAAACCTAACAAAGATGTATGGAAAGGCGCGGGGGATTGAAGATATTAGCTTTCATGTGGAGGAAGGGGAGATCTTCGGATTTATTGGGCCGAATGGTGCTGGAAAGTCCACAACCATTCGAACCATGCTGTCACTCATCTACCCGACAAGTGGAAGTGCAAAAATTTTCGGGAAAGACACAGTTCAATTCTCATCTGAAATTAAAAAAGAGATTGGCTATCTACCATCAGAAGTCTTTTACTATGACAATATGAAAGTGAAGGACCTGCTTAAGTATTCGGCAAGCTTTTATAAAAAAGATTGCTCCAAGAGAATCAAAGAGCTGGCTGAGATGATGGAACTAGACCTGAATCGTAAAATTGATGATTTATCACTTGGAAACAAGAAAAAGGTAGGCATTGTCCAGGGACTTCTCCATGAACCAAAGCTTGTGATACTTGATGAGCCAACGAGCGGGCTCGATCCATTAATGCAACAGCGCTTTTTTGATTTACTAGAGGAAGAAAATAAAAAAGGTGTGACGATTCTTTTCTCTTCCCACATTTTAAGTGAGGTTCAACGCCTGTGTGACAGGGTTGCTATTATCAAGGAAGGTAAAATCGTAACCGTTGAAAAGATTAGTACTTTAAAAGAGAACAATTTTAAAAGATTTGAGGTTGAACCATTATCTCCAATTAAAAAAAGCTATTTTTCAATTCCAGGGGTAAATGATTTAGAGGCTACAGATAAGAAAGTTAGCTTCCTGTTTAAAGGTAATATCAATACAGTAATGGAAAAAATCGCTGGAATTGAGATTACCAATCTGTCCGTAACAGAGCCAGACCTTGAGGAGATTTTCATGCATTATTACGAGAAGGAGGCCTAAAATGATATGAACGTCTTTCTCCATGAATGTAGAGCCTATCGAAAAACCACGCTCATTTGGACAATATCGCTCGTTGGAATCATGGTCTTGTTTATGTCGATGTTTCCAACGATTGCAAAGGATATTGAAGATTATAAAAAGGTGTTAGATGGTTTTCCGGATGCAATGAAACAAGCATTAGGACTACAGGTTGAAACCTTTGGTTCCGTTCTTGGATTTTACTCCTACGTGTTTGTGTACATTAGCCTTTGTGGGGCGATCCAGGCGATGAATTTTGGCACGGCGATTGTGTCAAAGGAAGTAAGAGAAAAAACAGCGGACTTCTTACTAACAAAACCAATCACCAGAAAAACCATTTTAACGGCAAAAGTTTTGGCTGCATTTACTTCCATTCTGTTCACAAGCATTGTATATTTAGTTGCCTCTTGGCTAATGGTAGCTGCAGTGGCAACGGATGAATACAGTACTAAAGCGTTTTTACTAATTTCGACTTCGCTATTTTTACTGCAAGCCATTTTTCTTGCGATAGGGATATTCCTTTCCGTTTACTTGCCAAAAATAAAATCGGTACTCTCCGTTTCCTTAGGAACTGTTTTTGCTTTCTTCACTATAGGGATGCTTAGTTCTAGTGGTGATGAATTTAAACGATATCTGTCTCCTTTTAAATACTTTGATTCGTACTATATGATTGAACACACAAGTTATGAGGGAGCATTTTTAATAGTTGGATTAGGGATTGTAGCTGTTGCAATTATCGCGAGTTATATCTACTATACGAAAAAAGATATTCATTCTGTATAAGAAAGGAGGTCTTTGTATGAATGTATTTTTAAGAGAAATGAAGGCATACCGTAAGTCTCTCATCATTTGGAGCATCGGACTTGTCCTTTTAGTATTCATGGGAAACACCGAATACTCGAGCCTTTCTTCATCAGGGCAATCCTTGAATGAACTTGTTGAGTCGATGCCAAAAGCACTTCAAGCCTTAATGGGGACGGGGACGTTAGATTTATCGAGACCGATTGGGTATTTCGCGATTCTGTATTTATATTTGCTTTTGATGGCAACAATACATGCCTCAATGATGGGGGCTTCCATCATTGCCAAGGAAGAGCGGGATAAGACCTTTGAATTCTTATTTGTAAAACCCATTACCCGTACAAAGGTCATTACGATGAAACTAGTAGCTGCATTTATTAATCTTGTCGTTTTTAATGCTGTTACAACGATTGCGACGGTTTTGATTTTTGAAATGGATAATGGGATTAAGGACCTACTTATGTTAATGGGCGGAATGTTTATTTTACAAATCCTTTTTTTAGTGCTTGGTTCTGCACTTGCAGCAGTTATCCGGAATCCGAAAAGAGCAGCCCCTTTTGCTACAGGAATTCTGCTACTAACATTTATTTTATCGATTGTCATTGATTTAAGTGAAAAACTTGAAGCCCTTAAATATGTTGTCCCATTTAAGTATTTTACAGCAGAAAATATGCTGACAGGGGATGGGTTTGAAGCAGTGTTCGTCGTTATCTCCGTTTGTTTGATCGTGTTCCTCACAGCAGCTACGTATGTTTTTTACAAAAAGAAGGATTTGAATGTGTAGAAGATAGAGATTCCAACTTGATGGTTGGGGTCTTTTTTTTGATTAATATTTCCTTCCATGAATATAGACGTTTAATCAATGCTAGGTAAGATTTTTTTATAAAACGCTTTCGAAAATTATTGACGAATTTCGACAAGAGGTGCTAATATATTAGTACAAACTTTAATTTGTTTGGTAAACCAACAAATTAACTATATTATTTTCATGTTTGAAGAGTTTTTCTTTATTTGGAAACGGTTGATTTTTTTATACTAAATAGACTGTATAAACACACGTGATTAAAAGGGTTACTGATAATTGCGCTTTCAAAAATATACTAAAAAATTAAATGATAGAGCAATTCATTATTTAATTTGTTTAGCCAACTAACAAAAAATGTAGTTTACAATCCTAAGTTATGGGGGAAGACAAAATGAGCACAGCAAAGAAGCTAGATTTTACTGAACCAAATGTAAGCGGAAACGAACCGCGTCCTAATGTACGTCCCTTTGGTATAAGGGATAAGCTTGGTTATTTATTTGGCGATTTTGGCAACGATTTCTTTTTTATGCTTGTAGCTATATTCTTAATGGTATTCTATACCGATGTTTTTCACATTCATCCAGCAACCGTTGGGGTATTATTTACAGTCGCACGTCTTTGGGATGCTTTTGCTGACGTAGCGTGGGGGCGTTTCATCGATACAAGAAAGACAACTCCTCAAGGTAAGTTTAAACCTTGGATTATGAGAATGTCCTTCCCACTTGTTATTGTAGGTGTGTTGATGTTCGTTAAGATTCCAGGAATGTCTGATGGATTCTATCTTGCTTGGGCATTTGTAACATATATCGTATGGGGAACTTTATACAGTACAGTTAATATTCCTTATGGATCAATGGCTTCTGTCATAACAGATGATCCGGTTGAACGTACGTCTCTATCTGGATGGAGAACAATGGGTGGTCAAGCTGCCGGTCTAATCATTGGTGTGGGTGGTCCCATGTTCATATTTATTGATAATAAAATTGATCCTAATCGCATGTTGATGGCTGCTATTATTTTCGGTGTTCTTGCACTTGCTTGTTATATTGCATGTTATAAATTATCTACTGAACGGGTTGTTTCACCTGAAAAACCAAAGCAAAAAGGCTCTTCGAAAGTAACAATGAAAGGGCTTGTAAAAAATAAACCTTTAATCTGGATCCTTATTGCATCTTTAACTTTCATGGTTTGTACGATGCTTATTCAGTCAGTTAATACGTTTTTATTCAAAGATTATTTTGGAAACGCTAAAGCACTAAGTTTGGTAAATTTAGTTACTTCAGGTACAGTATTTGCTCTGATGCCATTCTTGAGTCCGCTTGTTAAAAAGTTTGGTAAAAAAGAATTAGCTGCATTTGGAATGTTACTTGCTGGTGTGGTTTACTTACTGTTATTCTTCTTAAAGGACATCAGTGCAATACAATTTGTTGGTATTGTAACGATAGGTATGTTTGGTAATGCAATCTTTAATCTAGTCATCTGGGCATTCGTAACAGATGTGATTGATTACCATGAATTCATTACAGGTTTACGTGAAGATGCAACAGTCTACTCTATCTATTCAATGGCACGCAAAATTGGACAAGCAGTTGCTGGTGGTCTAGGCGGGGTCTTAATTGGAATAGTTGGGTATAATTCAACGCTAGAGATACAAACACAAGAAACATTAAATGGTATTCATACCTTAGGTACTTTATTACCAGCCGTGATTTTCTTGGTTATTTTCTTAATGATTGTTTTCTTCTATCCATTAAATAAGAACCGTACTCTTCAGCTAGCGACTGATTTAGCTGAGAAAAGAACTAATAAAAACGAATAACTGTAGTTATAAAATAACCCCTTCGTACTTGAAGGGGTTTTTCTTCTTAGTTTGTATATTCATTAATTAGGCTTCCTGGTATTTTAAGTTTAACATGGGGACATCTAGAAAATGCTTGATAGCAAAGGCACATGCACCCATCCGAACCGTTCTTTTACCTAAGGTTGAAACCGATAATTCACGATAATGACTGATAGAAGATGTTAAATGAGCTTCTAATTTTTTTATGGAATCTGGATATAGTCTGAGAATTTCTCCATCAAGGATAATTGTATCAGGATTATACATATTGATCATATTATTTAAACCAATTGATAGGTAATAAATATAATTGTCAAGTCGCTCAAGTATTTCTGGATCACCATTATTTATTAATTTCTCTAAATCTCTATACGTAAAAGAAGATAGATTTCGTTCTTCCTTAATATTTTCTAAAAAAACCATTTCCGAAGCATACTGTTCCCAGCAGCCGTCATTACCACATGAACATGGCCTTCCGTGTGGAACAACGATCATATGACCGATTTCACCTGCGAAGCCATCATTTCCTCGAAAGAAATGGTTGTCCATAATCATCCCAAGCCCGATTCCAGAATAAATCGTGGTACATAGTAGGCTATTCGTTTCGTGGTGAAGAAAGACCCTTTCGGCAAAAGCGGACATGTTTGCATTGTTTTCGATATGAATGTCGATCTTGCATGCTTTTTCAAGGTCTTCCTTCAAATTAACAGACTGCCATAAGAATCGAGGTACAAAGTGAATCGTCTCATCTTTTCCAACAAGTCCGTGAATTGCAATGACAACACCTATAATGCCATAACGGTTGTCACTGTATTCCTCATCAAGTAAATTGATTTGTTCAATTAGTATCTGAAGAATGTTCTCATAGGCTCGGCTTTGACACTCGATTGTCTTTTCAAAAACAAGCTTTCCGAGCAAATCCGATATGGTAAAGGAGATTTGGTTATAGTCCACATCTATTCCCAGGGCATATCCTGCCTTTGCGTTTAATGAAAGCATAATTGGCTTTCGTCCAACACTATTATGCTCTAACTGAGTTTCAATAATTAAGTCTTCATCTAGTAAATCAGCAACCTGTGCAGATACAGTGGCCCTTGTAAGTGCTGTTGCTTTGGAAATGTCAGCCCTTGAAATCATGCCTTCTTGAACTATTTTTTCTAAAATAAGCGAGCGATTTATTTTTTTTATATATGCTGCATCTCCAGTAATCATACAAATCCCCCATTTGGTAGTTGCTCCCAACTTAAATTCTAAAAAAGAAGATTTCATCATTAAGTTATACATAATTAATTGCAATATGTGAATTTTTTTATGATGGCGCTTTCAAAGTACTAAATTTGCATTTCACATAATTGTTTGTATTTTGATAATTGACGAATAGTGGTAAGGGTGGTACATTATAAATGGTTATAATTTGTTTAGTGAACGAATTAATTATACAACTTATTTTTAAGATTGAAAAGATTGGATTTTTTAGGTAGTGTATAACAATAGGATTACTATTTTTTATTTAATAGTTTTTAATTTAATAGTTTAGGAGTGTGGTTACATGAAAACAGCTTTAAATAACAAAGAATTAGATTTGTTAGCAATTAATACGATTCGAACTCTATCAATTGATGGTGTAGAGAAAGCAAATTCTGGACACCCAGGAATGCCAATGGGTGCTGCTCCAATGGCTTACACTCTTTGGGCAAAAGAAATGAATCATAACCCTGCAAATCCAAACTGGTTCAACCGCGACCGCTTTGTATTATCAGCTGGACATGGTTCCATGCTTTTATATAGCTTACTACATTTATTTGGTTACGATGTAACAATGGAAGATCTAAAAGCTTTCCGTCAATGGGGAAGTAGAACTCCAGGACATCCTGAGTTTGGTCATACTCCAGGTGTTGAAGCAACTACAGGTCCACTTGGCCAAGGTGTTGCAATGTCTGTTGGTATGGCAATGGCAGAAAGACATCTAGCTGAAACATATAACAAAGACAACTATGAATTAGTTAACCATTTTACATATGCAATTTGTGGTGACGGAGACTTAATGGAAGGTGTTTCCGCAGAAGCAGCTTCACTAGCAGGTCACTTAAAATTAGGTCGTCTTATCGTGATGTACGATTCAAACGATATTTCATTAGATGGTGATTTAAACCTTTCTTTCTCTGAAAGTGTTGAAGATCGCTTTAAAGCATACGGCTGGCAAGTTATCCGCGTTGAAAATGGTAATGATACAGAAGAAATTCAAAAAGCATTACAAGAAGCAAAAGCGGATTTAAACCGTCCAACATTAATTGAAGTTAAAACAACAATCGGCTTCGGTTCTCCAAATAAAGGTGGAAAATCTGCTTCGCACGGTGCTCCACTTGGTAAAGATGAAGTTACTTTAACAAAAGAATCATACGGCTGGACTTATGAAGAGCCATTCTTCGTACCAGAAGAAGTTAAAGAACACTACAGCCAATTTGTTGAAGCTGGCAAGCAAAAAGAAAGTGTATGGAATGAATTATTTGCAGAATATAAAAAAGCATACCCTGAATTAGCAAATCAATTTGAAATGGCATTAAATGGCGAGCTACCTGAAAACTGGGAAGCTTCTCTTCCAAGCTTTGAAGCTGGATCTTCAATTGCAACTCGTGATGCTTCAGGTAAAGCATTAAATGCTGCTGCTACTGCAATCCCACAATTAATCGGTGGTTCAGCAGACTTAGCAGGATCAAACAAAACACTTATCACTTCTGAAAAAAACTATGCAATCGACAGCTTTGCTGCTCGTAACATCTGGTTCGGTGTTAGAGAATTTGCAATGGGTGCAGCTATCAACGGTATGGCACTTCACGGTGGTGTAAAAGTATTCGGAGCAACTTTCTTCGTATTCTCTGATTACCTACGTCCAGCAATTCGTCTAGCAGCTTTAATGAAGTTACCTGTAACATATGTATTTACACATGATTCAATTGCAGTTGGAGAAGACGGCCCAACTCATGAGCCTGTTGAGCAATTAGCTGCATTACGTGCAATGCCAGGTCTTTCGATTCTACGTCCAGCTGACGCAAAAGAAACAGCAGCAGCATGGCGCTTAGCTATTGAGAGTACTGACACACCAACAGCGCTTGTATTAACTCGTCAAGGTTTACCAACTTTAGAGCTTGATCAAGAAGCTGTATATGAAGGTGTTAAAAAAGGTGCTTACGTTGTTTCTGAAGCAAAAGGAGAAGTTGCAGGTCTATTACTTGCAACAGGTTCTGAAGTTTCATTAGCAATTGAAGCTCAAAAAGAGCTTGAAAAAGAAGGTATTTTCGTATCAGTAGTAAGTATGCCAAGCTGGGATCGCTTCGAAAAGCAATCTGCAGAATATAAAGAAACAGTTCTACCAAAAGCTGTTAAGGCTCGTCTTGGAATCGAAATGGCTTCTCCACTAGGATGGAAAGAATTCGTTGGCGACCAAGGTAAAGTTCTTGCAGTTAACACATTTGGAGCATCTGCACCAGCTGGTAAACTTCTACAAGAATACGGCTTTACAGTTGAAAATGTTGTAAAGAACTTTAAAGAAGTACTGTAAGTTTTTACTAACTCATTTGACCCACCAACAAGTATAGGTGAGTCAAATGTTTCTAACAATATGGAAGATAAGATACTGGAGGGAAAAAGAAATGAAATTTTTTATCGATACAGCTAACTTAGATGACATTAAAAAAGCGTATAAAATGGGCGTACTATCTGGTGTAACAACAAACCCATCACTTGTTGTAAAAGAAGGCGTTAAATTCGAAGACCGCATTGCTGAAATCCTTCAAGCTGTCCCAGAAGTAGAAAGTGTATCTGCTGAAGTATCTCCAGATGCTGAAACTGCTGAGCAAATGATCGCAGAAGCTGAGGAGCTTCTAAAAATCAACGGTGGCGACAAAAACATCACCATCAAAGTTCCAATGACAGTAGCTGGATTAGAAGCAACTCGTTACCTTTCTAAAAAAGGCGTTAAAACTAACGTTACTTTAATTTTCACTATGAACCAAGCTCTATTAGCAGCTCGTGCTGGTGCAACTTATGTATCTCCATTCTTAGGTCGTCTAGATGACATCTCTGAAGATGGCGTACAGCTTGTAGCAAAAATTGCTGAGCTATTCCGTGTTCACAACTTAGACTCTCAAATCATCGCTGCATCTGTAAGACACCCAGACCACGTTACTCGTGTAGCCCTAGCTGGTGCGCATATTGCAACAATTCCATACTCTGTAATTGAGCAACTTACTAAGCACCCACTTACAGACCAAGGACTTGAAAAATTCGCAGCTGACTGGGTTAAAGCAGTAAAATAATTGAAAATTAGTTTTTATATGGGGAACCCCGATTCGCTACTGTTATTGGTGGGGATTGGGGTTTTTTGTTTGGGGGATAATTAGTTTGAAGGGGTTCAAGATCAAGTATGGGTTTTAGATTGGTGTGTTGGAGTAGCGGACTTGGTCGGAGCTTAATCAGTATTTTTGTTGATGAAGTCCCGCGCGGAGCTAGCGCAGCCGCGTAAAGTCCTTCATAGAGTGGATGAAGTCCCGCACGGAGCTAGAGCATGCTCGTTAAGTCCTTCATAGAGCGGATGAAGTCCCGCCCGAAGCTAGAGGATGCACGTAAAGTCCTTCATAGAGTGGATGAAGTCCCACGCGAAGCTAGAGCATGCAGGTAAAGTCCTTCATAGAGCGGATGAAATCCCGCACCAAGCAAGAGAGCATAGGAAACGTCCTTCATAGAGCGAATGAAGTCCCGCACGAGACCAGAGTACGCTGGTAAAGTCCTTCATAGAGCGAATGAAGTCCCGCACCAGGCCAGAGTACGCTGGTAAAGTCCTTCATAGAGCGGATGAAGTCCCGCACCAAGCAAGAGAGCATAGGAAAAGTCCTTCATCCAATTTGCGAAGGACTAAATAAGCACTCAACTAAATAGTATCGTTTTTTTATTCGAAGTATGCCCACTGATGAACGCCTACTAATTTATAATTTTTCTTTAATATTTGCCGAATCCACTTCTTTGTAGGAACTACTTGACACCAATCATAAATATGATTGGTCGTTATTTTTTCCTCGTGGAACAGTATCTGATACTCTTTAACGGATCTTAATACAGCGTTTGTCACTGATTCTTTATGCTCGCATTCTTTACATTTGCATTTTTTACCTTCAACTACTACAGAAAACGAATCACATTTCTCACAAGTAATCCCTTTACGAATTTGCTCGTAATTGTAATTTGGAATTTTAGTAAATGGGGATTTGGTGATATGCAATGACATTAATAAAGCCGCTATTTTTTTCTGTTTTTCGTTTATTTTTACAGGGGTTGCGTCCAATGTCTTCATGTAGTTATTGATTTGAGTTGGTAATATCGCCGGTAAATTTAGGGGTGCTTGGTAAAGAGTGAATGAGGGATTGATAAAAACAACAGAAGCATCAATTGGGAGGTTACATCCATGGTTGCGAAGCAATTGATTTAACAAAGTTTCGCTTCTACTTAATTGAAGTAGGGGGTTGCTCACTTCTTGTTTGGGTTTCTTGAATAATTTATTTGCCTCATAATAGTAGTTACCTTCAAAAGTTTTAATCTCGTAATAGTGAATTTTCCCGTCGATCAAAATAAGGGTGTCAATTTGAAAGATAGTGTTATTCACTTCCAATAACAAATCATTTAAGATTAAGCATTCGCATTGAAGTTGTTCCGTCAAGTTATCGAATAACAATTCTCCTTCGTAACCTTTTTTTAGATTAGATAAGTACTGCATATCCTTGCTAGACAATTCACTTCGCTTGTCTAATAACTCGAGAAGAATCAGTTCATCCGGTTTTGTTCGGTGTTTTAAGATCATAGCATACATCCTTTCTAGTAATTACCTTCATTATATTTGAAAATTTAGTAGATTCAAAGGAGAATCCGAAATGTGGTATAAAAAAATGGCCTGCATCAGAGCAGGCCAACCACCTATTTCGGTACCACTAACACTAGCGAAGTGCCTTTACCAACCTCGGATTCCAAGGTAATGCTGCCATTAACTCCTCGAGCACGTTCTTCCATGCTGAAGAGGCCAACACCGTTTCCTTTTTCATCAACTGTAAAGCCTTGGCCTTTGTCGATTATTTCAACGGTGACGTCCGAATCGCCTTCATGAATCTTAACAACTGCTTCTGCTACATTGGCGTATTTGGCGATATTGGTTAATGCCTCTTGGACAACGCGATAAATGGTTGTTTCCTTATGAATATCAAGGCGTGTCTTTAATGTACATTCGAACTCCACATCAATTCCGTAATGCTGGGAGTAGTGCTCAATATATTTTCGAAGCGCTGGAACCACACCAAGATCGTCTAACACTGAAGGGCGAAGTTCCCAGGCAAGACTGCGGATGTCCTCCATCATAAAAGAAACATCCTGACGCAAACGGCCAAGTCGCTCATCCGGCTTTTCACTAAGCAATTGATCAAGTTGAATCAATAATGAAAACATACTTTGACCAATGCCATCATGAAGTTCGCGTGAAAAACGTTTACGTTCTTCTTCTTGGATGCTGATGACGCGGGTCATCATGCTTTTTAGTTCTTCCTGTGTTTCTTTTAATGCGGTAACCTCATGTCGTACGGCTAAATACTGGTTGGGGCGTCCATTTTCAGATAAAATGGGAACGATCGTTGTATCGACCCAATAAAATGAGCCGTCCTTCGCTTTGTTCTTAATTTCACCTTTCCAGACATGGCCAGACCCAATCGTACGCCACATTTCCTTCCAGAATTCCTTGTCATGATGGCCAGAATTAATGATTCGGTGGTCCTGCCCCATTAACTCTTCCCTCGAAAACTTTGAAATTTCGCAGAATTTATTATTGATATATTGAATTTTTCCTTGTCGATCTGTAATTGCAACAATCGAGGATTCATCAAGTGCAAAGGTTAAATCGGCAAGATGACGTAATGATTTCTCCACATCTTCGCGAAAAGCAGGATCCTCAATGTGTTTATCTAGATCGGCCAAAAGCTTCATGACATTTGGGCCGCCAATTTCAGATTGGTGTTTGAGTCGGTCGATTTTATTCAAAATGCAATAATCCTTTCTTCATTGCGTATTTGACAAGCTCAGGTCGAGATTTCAACCCGAGTTTCTCCATCAAGTTGCTTTTATGTGATTCAACGGTTTTTACACTAATCACTAAACGCTCGGCGATTTCTTTATTTGAATAACCCTTTGCAATCCACTCGAGCACTTCTTTTTCCCGTTCTGAAAGCAACGCGAATGTGTCCGCATTATCTCCCTTTTTGACACGATCCAAATATCCACTCATTAGAACCTTTGTTGCAGAGGGTGTTAAATAGGCATTCCCTGTTGAAACGGATTCAATTGCTCCTAGCAAATCCTCGTGTGGAGCATTTTTTAAAATATAGCCTGAAGCTCCAGATTGAATCGCTCTAAATAAGTATTCCTCATCATCGTGCATGGTTAAAATGAGGATTGCGATGTCTGGCATGAGCTCGTGAAGTTCCTGTGTTGCAGTTAATCCATCTTTTCCATGAGGCATGCTTAAATCCATTAGTACTACATCAGGGTTTAATTCCTTTGCTTTTTTAATTGCTTCGTCACCTTCAGATGCTTCCCCAATTACTTCTATATTATTTTTCCCGTTCAATAGCATCATCAGTCCCGAACGGACAACGGCATGGTCGTCCACAATCAGTAATTTAACCACGATATTCCTCCCCCTAAAACGAATCAGACGTTTTCTATTCACAGTAGTTCCATTATAGCATGTTCTTACGTTTTTTTTGAAAATCAATCGTTCAAGGAATTGTTACAAATAAGGGGTTTTTCTTCCAAAGATAGGGGGGTTCCCTGATATGTTTTAAATCACACTTCTTTTACAATAGGTTTATGTTAATTGATTTGAGGAGGAGTTCGTATGCAGGCAAAAGCTGCAGCAATCCAAAAAAAGCAAACACCAGCTTATAATAATGCGTTTGCATCAAAGTTTGCCAAGTCCATGTTTTTATCTGTGCTAGGGCTGGCGGTTATATCATTTATTGGAACGAGAATGTTTACACATGTTGACTTAAACCTATACGGCTATATGGTAGGAACGATTGTTTTCATTGGAGGTTTCTTTTACCGCTTCATTGCTTGGGGAGAAAGACCGCCAACGAAGATTATTATTAAAAAAGGTATAAAACTTTTATTTCGAAAATCAACCCCAAAAACATCTGTAGAGCATTTAGCTACCTACAATTTCATTTGGAATAGGGGAATTTACCGATGGACCCAACATATTTTAATCGGTTGGGGTTGCATCCTTTCTTGTTTTGTTACTTTTCCACTAGTCTTCGGTTGGATGTATTTTACGATGGACGAGAATGGCTATTACAACATCATTGCGATGGGGATACAAGTCATGACGGTACCTGCTGATGGTATCATCGCGAATCTATCTTATAATGCCTTAAATATTACCGCAATCATGGTAATTGCAGGGGTTTGCATGGCATTGTACCGACGAATGAAAAATCTACAGGCAAGAGCTGAACAAAAATTTTTGTATGACTTGCTGCCACTTTACATGCTGTTATTAGTCAGCATTACCGGTTTACTTTTAACCTTCATGAACATTTTCTTACATGGTGCAGGTCAGCCGGTGATGTCACTCATCCACCAATGGTCAGTGATTATCACATTGATTTATTTGCCATTTGGAAAGCTTGCGCATATTCCATTCCGCCCAATGAGTGTGTTGGCAAGAAACTATCGTGAGCATTATGCAGAAAAAGAAACGAAGAAATGTAAGGTTTGCGGCGAAGGTTTTGTATCAACTGAACAGTCACAAGATGTCATTAATGTACTTGATGTGAACGATATACATTTTAAAACGAGAGAAGGCCATCATTTAGCAGAAATGTGTCTTCCATGTCGCAGAAAATACCGGATTGCACAATTTTCCGGCTTCCCAACCCACGAGGTTAAAGTCAAGGAGGCAAATCAGAATGCAAAGGGATAAGTTTTTTAAAGAAGTTAAAAATGTTATTCATCCAAACGAAAAATTAATTAAAACACATTGTAGCTATTGCGGAATGCAATGTGGAATGAATTTACGAGTCGATACAACCACCAACAAAATTGTAGGGGTTGAGCCACGCTATGATTGGCCGGTAACCGTCGGAAAAATGTGTCCGAAAGGGGTAACGGCATACCAGCAAACGAACCATAAAGACCGAATCTTAAAACCACTTATTCGTGATGATGCTTCCTTAAAAGGAACAAAAGAAGGCTTTCGGGAAGCAAGTTGGGATGAAGCATATGATTTAATTGCTAAAAAGTTCAGGGGCTTGCAAGCGGAATATGGGAAGGATTCATTATCTGTGTTCAGCGGAGTATCGATGACAAATGAAAAATGCTATTTAACAGGAAAATTTGCTCGAGTCGCATTAGGTACTCGCTACATTGATTACAATGGACGTTTCTGTATGTCTAGTGCTGCAGGTGGATTCCTTCGCTCCTTTGGAGTTGACCGTGGATCGACATTACCATGGACGGATATCCATGAAACCGATTGTTTATTTATCGCAGGAAGCAACACAGCAGAGTGTCATCCAACTTCCATGTTCCGTGTTTGGAATGTACAGGAGCGAGGAGGCTACATCATTGTCGTGGATCCGCGCGAAACACCGATAGCAAGAAGAGCGGATGTGCACCTTGATTTAAAACCAGGTACAGATTTAGCCCTTGCAAACGGGATGTTACATTTGCTTATTAAAAATGGCTATACAGATGAAGAATTTATTACCAATCACACAAATGGCTTTGAAGAGACGAAGGAACTTGTGAAGGAATTCACACCTGAATACACAAGCGAGTTAACAGGAATTGCACCAGAAAAGATTATCCGCGCTGCTGAGATTTTTGGAAAAGCACCGAATGCGGTTGTGATGTTTGCCCGCGGTATTGAGCAACAACATAAAGGTGTTGATAATGTATCTGGATATACAAATATGGCCCTTATTACAGGGAAAATTGGCCGCCCAAAATCAGGTGTAGCCACTTTTACAGGTCAAGGAAATGGGCAAGGTGGCCGTGAACATGGTCAAAAATCAGATCTTTTGCCAGGCTACCGCAAACTGACGAATCCAGAGCATGTTAAAGAAGTTTGCAGTGTTTGGGGGATTACTCCAGAAGAAATGCCAAAACCAGGTGTTTCTGCATATGAAATGTTTGAACTAATGGAACAAAAGACAATTCGTGGACTTTATCTCCTTTGCTCAAATCCAGCAGTATCTGCACCAAACCTAAACTTCGTCAGAAATGCACTTAAATCACTGGACTTCATGGTGTGTGCAGACTTTTACCTATCAGAGTCAGCAGAGTTTGCAGATGTTGTTCTTCCGTCTGTGACATGGTCAGAAGATGAAGGAACAGTTACGAATATTGAAGGACGTATTATTAAAATCAATAAAGCACAAGAACCAATTGGTGAATCCAAGCCTGACTGGCAAATGCAGGTTGAACTTGCAGAGCGTCTAGGTAGAGGAGAATATTTTTCACACTTAAAAACAGCCAGAGATGTTGCCGACGAGTTCCGACTCGCAAGTAAAGGTGGCTATGCCGATTATTACGGGGCGACATGGGATAAAATCGAAAAACAAGATGGGGTATTCTGGCCATGCCGTGATGAGGAAGACAAGGGAACACCACATATGTTCCTCGATAAGAAATTCTATCATCCAGATGGAAAAGCCAAAATTTGTGCATTGCCATATCGTCCACCAGCAGAAGAACCGGATGAAAACTATCCACTTCGCTTAACAACAGGACGTGTCGTGTATCACTACTTATCTGGAAACCAAACAAGACGTATTTCGTTTCTGCATGATATGTGTCCAGAACCATATGTAGAGGTCCATCCAGAATTGGCGGCAAAATATGATATTCAGCATGAAGAACGTGTTCGCCTTTTTACAAGAAGGGGAGAAAGTATTTATAAAGTGAAAATCACGGAAGCTATCCGAAAAGATACAGTGTTTGTTCCATATCATTTTGGTCATGAGGAATCTATTAATCTACTGACAATTGCAGCGCTTGATCCAATTTCAAGAATGCCAGAGTTCAAGGCATGTGCTGCCCAAATTGAAAAATTAGTTGCAAAGAAGGTGCAGTAAATGCAAAAACGGCTTTACTTAGAACTTGAGAACTGTATCGGTTGCCGCTCTTGTCTTGCGGCATGTACACAATGCGGTGGGCATGAACAACGAAACCGAAACTACGTATATGACGTGAATCCGCTAGTGAATAGACAGACCATGCCACTTATGTGCCTTCACTGTGTAAACCCAGCTTGTGCTAGAAGCTGTCCGGCACAGGCGATTCAAATCCATGAGTCAGGTGCCGTGTTATCTGCACTCGTGGAGAAATGTATTGGCTGTCAGAACTGTACAATTGCATGCCCATATGGAATTCCGAAATTCGATGAAGAGCAAAACTTAATGTACAAATGTGACCTGTGTATCGATCGCTCAAAGGATGGCATTCCACCGATGTGTGCAAGTGTTTGTCCGTCTAACACGATCCAGTGGTTAACAGATGAAGATATCGAAAATAAGAAGAAGCACCATAATCTTGATAATGGAAAATGGGTTACAAGCATGCCCCTTGAGGGAGAAACGAACGTAAAGATAAGTTTACCTGGTATTTTACAAGGTATTGAGAAGTTATTTTAGAAATATGTTCAAAAAGGAAGCATCCGCTAAGGAGTGATGGGAATGCCGTCTGATAAAAATAATAAAATTCCTTTTAATGAGGATAATTACACACATAATATTAACCGAAAAAATGAAAGAAGCCTTGACCGCCGTGGCTTCATGAAGACATTAGTTGGAGCAGCTGGAGTGTTTGCAATTTCATCCCTGCCATGGGGGGCTGTTGCTGCTAAGGAATTAATGGGACTTGGAGAAAAAGAATATTCACATAAAAAAATCACCGATGTAAGTAAATTGGCTGTGGGAGATTCTATTGACTTTACTTTTCCTGGTGACCATGATGATGCCATTTTAATTAGACTCTCCGAAAACAAATATGTGGCCTATCAAAATGCATGTACACATCTCCGCTGTCCTGTTTTTTGGGTGAAGGAGGAGGGCCAAATGGTTTGTCCTTGCCACCACGGATTCTTTGATGTAGAAACGGGTGCACCAACTGCAGGTCCACCACGCCGTCCATTGCCAGAAATTCAGGTAAAGGTGGAAAATGGTGCAGTTTATGCGGTGAGGGTGAAACGATATGAAGCGTAGTTACCAAGGTGTACTCCTCCTATCCGTCATCTTGTTATTGAATATCATTTTCACACAAAAAATGGTGCATCAATATTTTTATGAAAACTATGTAAATACGCTGATCTATTGCGGCTTAAACATTGTATTATTTCCAGTCGCATGGATTGTATATAAAAAGTTGAAAAAGGCGTGACGTACATGAACAGTGAAACCTATCTCGATTTTTGTTTTATAAGAGAGGCAACCGGTAATTTTACAGAAGAAATTAATGAGCTCTTAACCAAGTTGTTTAAGGGCATACGACTCAATTGGTACTTGGAGGAAAAGACGGAGGAAGGCATTGAAATTGTGATTGCTGAGGTCAAAGGAATGAGTAGATGGCAATCCGAAGATGAAACTATCGATTACATCGAAACACATGCGGAAGATGCCTTTTGGTCCTATCTTCAAGGATATAAAATGTTCATCTATCCTGTTAAGAGAGGGTGTGGCAGCTGTGGAGTTAACTGAAATTAGTAGCTTGGAATCTTTCATTTTGGGAAATGTGGAAGTGTCCATTTTGGATGAAGATGGGGATGATAAAGCCCCGTTCGTAAAAAAGGAAATTATTAAAACAGAGCTTTGTCCGGACCGGACCCACCTCCGCATTTATTTTGACCGATTGCAGTTCTTCGCGGTCCCTTTAACTGCAGAGGTAGCAATAAGTGATGATATTTGGTCGGCTTTTGACGAGCAAGCGGGATTAACCTATATCGTAAAAAAGGTGTGTGGACAGAATGGTTAGGAAAATTCAACTTCCCCTTCAAACATTAAACCTGGTTGTTGGTTTTATGGTCTGGGTGCTTATTTCATCCCTCTTGCCTTTTATGAAAGAGGATATTCATATTCCAGCAAATCAATTAGCGTTGGTAACTGCAATACCCGTTGTCCTAGGTTCTATTTTGCGAATTCCACTTGGATATTACGCAAATCAAATTGGTGCACGAATCATTTTTTTACTAAGTTTCATTTTATTGTTGTTCCCTGTTTACTATATTAGTATAGCTAACACAGTAACTGACCTATTGATTGGCGGTCTGTTTCTTGGGATTGGTGGAGCTGTTTTCTCAGTAGGGGTTACTTCATTGCCTAAATACTACCCAAAAGAAAAACACGGATTTGTTAACGGGATCTATGGTGCGGGTAACCTTGGAACTGCAATTTCAACATTTGCAGCACCAGTGATTGCTACAAAGATCGGTTGGTCTTTAACCGTTCAATTATATTTAATTGTCCTAGCGATTTTTATCGTAGCAAACTTTTTATTAGGCGATAAAAAGGAAGTAAAGGTTCAAACTCCTTTAATGGAGCAAATCAGAGGAGTCTATAAAAATGAAAAACTATGGCTTCTAAGCTTATTCTACTTTATTACGTTTGGGTCTTTCGTTGCTTTTACAGTCTATTTACCAAACTTTTTAGTGGAGAATTTCGGTTTAGATAAGATTGATGCGGGGATCAGAACGGCAGGATTTATTGTTCTTGCAACCTTGATGCGACCAGTAGGTGGTTGGCTAGCGGACCGTTTTCATTCTCTAAAACTATTAATGTTTGTGTTCGGGTGCTATACAGTGTCTGCCATGATCCTATCATTTGCTCCCTCAATCGGTTGGTATACAATCGGATGCTTAACAATTGCTTTCTGCGCGGGCATGGGAAATGGGGTTATTTTTAAATTAGTACCAATGTATTTCCAAAAGCAAGCGGGGATTGTGAATGGTATTGTATCAGCCATCGGCGGACTAGGGGGATTTTTCCCACCGATTCTCTTAGGGATTCTCTACCATGTCAACGGACATTACGCAATTGGATTTATGGCCTTATCAGAGGTGGCATTAGCAAGCTTAATTCTAGTGGTATGGATGTACTATAACGGAAGAATGGAACTTGCGAAACAGGTCATAGATCATACCGCAGAAGGAATCATGGTTACCGATTTACATGGGAAAATCATTTTAGTGAATCCAGCTTTTACGACAGTTACAGGTTTTAGAGAGGAAGAAATTATTGGGAAGACACCAAGTGTCCTCAAATCTGGTAAACAGCCAAAAGAGTTTTATGAGGACCTCTGGCAAAAAATCGAAACAGAAGGCTTCTGGCAAGGACAAATCTGGAACAAACGTAAGGACGGATCAAACTACTTACAATGGCTCACAATCAGTGCTATTAAAAATGATTCTGGGGATATCGTGCAATACGCCGGTATGCTAAGTGATATGACCGGAAAACAAGTTAAACAAGGTTAATAAATTGGGCGCAAATGTGCCCGATTTTTTTTGAGCAAGATCGAAACATTTCTTTTTAAAATCGTGGCATCCGCCGGAGACTTTATAAATCATTAGTGGCTCATACCCAAAAGGCAAATTCATCCTCCTAATTGAGGTGAAAAATTCTATGAAGAAAGTAAAAAAAATGAATCCTATTTACGGGATTCATTTTTTTATTTCAGCAAATTGGCTTGCTGTCTTTTTTAATAACACGATTTGTTCGGTTGTGTATTTGACTTCAGAGCGTGAGCCGATTAGAAGGACCCCAGCAACCTTACCATTCACATGGACCGGAACTGCAACAGCTGAAACTAGGTTTTCTGCTAGCATGATTGGATATTGGAGTCGTGTTTGATGTCGGTTTGGTGTATCAATGTCTAGGATCATGGTTATACCAAAACGGACAACGGAGCCGGATAACCCTTTGCCTGGACGAATGACCATATTCTTAAAACGGTTATTTGTAAAACCGTATGCATATTCCCAGCGGATTGTATGAGTATCTTGATCGACATTTGCATATGCAGAGAAATCACTTGAGGTATTTGTACACAAATCATGAAGTTTTTGTTCAATTTCCACTTGTATTGCTTCCATGAGTAATCTCTCCTCGATATTGTTCGTGATTTCTTTTTTATATAGACGTAATAAGATTTTTATATCTTCCTATCTATTGTAAATCTTTTTAACAAGATTGTATGTCAGGGAATTCCCTTAACTTTATGGTCAAAAAAGATGAACTTTACATCCTTATTAGGGGAAATTCCTATGAGGTATGCTTGGCTAGGGGAAAATCACGGGAGAATAATTAGGGGAATTCGGAGCAAAAGTTCAGGATTTCCCCCGATACCCCGTTTTCACTATTGGCCGTATGATTATAGTATAAAGTCATTACGGGGGGATTTAAAAATGGCAGTGATTGTACAGGAACTAAATAGCGAGATTCCTCACATAGAGTCAATTAACGAAAGCATCGATCAATTCTTATCTGAAGAAAATTTAAATAAATTACAAAGTATTATGCGTACAAGAAAAGTAGGAGCGGGAACTCACCTCTTTTGGGATGGTGAGGAAGCGAAAGAATTGTATTATATTAAGTCTGGCAGAGTGAAACTTCGTGCATCCTCAGAAGGAGGAAAAGATTTCTTATTATCTATTAAAGAAAAAGGAAGTCTAATTGGAGAATTTGGCGGCTTCACTGAAAACCTATACTACAATTACCGTGCAGATGTCGAAGAAGCTGCTGAGATCGGTATCATCCACATTAATGATTTGAAAAAGTTATTATACCAATTTGGGAATTTTGCAGTTGAATTTATGAGTTGGATTGGCTGGACACAGCGAATCATGCAGAACAAATTATACGATTTCCTGTTTTTTGACAAACAAGGAGCATTGGCATCTACATTAATTAAACTAACCACAACACATGGTGTAAAGTGTAAGGATGGGATCCTACTTGCAATCGAACTAACGAACAAAGACTTAGGTGATTTCATCGGCACTACCCGTGAAAGTGTCAACCGTATTTTAAACAGCTGGAAAAGAGAAGGAATAGTTGAAATGTACGACCATAAAGTCGTAATCAACCGAATCAATTGCTTATATGAAATTTGCGACTATTCGGGTGGAG
Organism: Fredinandcohnia onubensis; assembly: GCF_031181385.1. Classification (GTDB taxonomy): domain Bacteria; phylum Bacillota; class Bacilli; order Bacillales; family Bacillaceae_L; genus Ferdinandcohnia; species Ferdinandcohnia onubensis_C. The sequence goes on along the minus strand of NZ_JAPSKV010000007.1, from coordinate 141,943 downwards.
TACATTAGGGACACGGGGACAGGTTTCGTGTACTACCAAACTTTTCCTTTTACAGTACACCTGTCCCAACATAGAAAAAGGTGACCTAAATTTGGTCACCTATTTTATAGAAGTCATTGTCCCATCAAATCATCGCTTTGACTTGCGGTTTTGACTTTGAGTTTTTTTGCCACATGATTGTGATGAATAATGTGACAATGAGAAGGATTAGCCCCAGGATGAATGGATAGATAATATTTACATCATATAATAATCCACCAAGTGTTGGGCCTAATATGTTTCCGATACTCATATATGCGTTATTCATTCCCATCGCAAATCCTTGTTCGTTGCCTGCAAGCTTAGATATTAGCGTGTTAAGCACAGGGCGTAGGATGGAAGTTGCAAGGAAAACGAGTAGCGAAATAGCAAAAAACATTGCGAAACTGTTAGCAACTAATGAAAGAAGAAAGCCTAAAGCAGCCACAGAAATAAAAATGTTTAAGATTTTTCCTTCTCCAAAGCGTGTTACCATGCGATCTACAACGAATAATTGAACAATAACACTTACAAGTCCAGTTGATGTTACCATGATTGCAATATCCTGAGGTGTGGCTTGGTATTGGTTATCAACGAAAAGTCCGATAACTGATTCAAATGCCATTAATCCAAAGCTCATCACCAGTGTGATAATCAATGGAATGAAAAATGGCATTCTGACTGAGCGCACTAACTTCTTTGCCATTGTTTCATCATCAACAGGCATAAATCCCTCTTCTTTTTGTTGACTTTCCTTTAGGACCGCAAACGAGAATATTACCGATACAAGCGAAACCAATGCGGAAATTAAAAAGGGAAATTTTAATCCGAAGTCAGCTAAAAATCCACCGATACCAGGTCCCACTACGATTCCAAGCGACATAGCGGCTGATACATAACTATTCCCTTTTGCACGTTGTTCCATCGTTGTGATATCCGCAACATAGGCAAAAATAGCTGGAATAAGAAGCGCAGCCCCGATTCCACCAACAACGCGGGATGCATAGAGTAGCCAAATGGAATCTACAAAATAAAAAATAAACATGGACAATGTTAACCCGGATAGTCCATAGATAATCATTTTTCTACGGCCATATTGGTCCGTCCATTTACCTGCAATCGGTGAGAAAATAAATTGCGCACCAGCAAAAATAGCAATCATGAGGCCAGCTGCTTTTCCACCCTCATTGATTGATTCTAGATAAGCAGGCAAAATGGGAATAATAATCCCAAAACTCCCTATTGCAATAAACATATTGATCATCAAAATGATCATTTTTTTACGTTGGTCTGCTGACATCAATACACCTCTTTTTTCATGAATATTTATATAAAAACTTTAATTCTATTTCTCATTAGCTATACTAAGTTAATACATCCCTATCCAGTTGTCAACGAAAAAAAACTGGGATAAGTTCCGCGCTGAATCAGCCGCGTCCCGGGACAATGGGCCTGTCCCATAATAAATATAGATGAGGTAATAACATGAATGGTTTTGAAGGATTTAATTTAAGTGATGAAATTGTGAAGGCACTTTCGGGTTTGCGTTATCAAATTCCAACAGAAATTCAAGCGAAGGTGGTACCTGTTGTGATGCAGAAAAATGACATTGTTGGAAAATCGCAAACCGGTAGTGGTAAGACCGCTGCATTTGCGATTCCGATTTGTGAGTTAGTGGATTGGATTGAAAATAAGCCACAAGCGTTGATTTTAACGCCAACAAGAGAGCTAGCCGCACAGGTGAAGGAAGATGTTATTCATATTGGTCGATTTAAACGGATTAAGGCAACTGCTATTTTTGGAAAGCAATCCTATGAACGACAAAAGTTAGAGCTAAAGCAAAAGACACATGTAGTTGTCGGAACACCAGGAAGGGTACTGGACCATATTCAAAAGGGAACGCTTTTTGTGGATAATATAAAATTTCTTGTAATTGATGAAGCTGACGAGATGTTGAATATGGGTTTCATTGAACAAGTGGAGTCGATTATCCTAGCCCTTCCGACTGAGCGGGTTACGCTGCTGTTTTCAGCGACATTACCTGAAGATGTTGAAGCTCTTTCGGCCAAGTATATGAAAAAGCCAGAATATATTGAGGTTAAAAATCCAATTGTTGCTAAAGGAAAAATTGAGCATTCTTTAATGAGTGTTGAAGAAGAAGAGAAACTCTCACTTTTAAAGAACATTACGATTGTTGAAAATCCAGATAGCTGTATTATTTTTTGCGGAACACAGCAGGGTGTGGACGATTTGTATCGAAAGCTGACAAAAGCCAATTATTCCTGTGGAAAAATTCACGGTGGTATGGTTCAAGAAGAGCGTTTTGCTACGATGGATGACTTTAAGAAGGGCAAGTTTCGATACCTAGTAGCGACAGATATTGCGGCAAGAGGGATAGATGTTGAGGATATTTCGCTTGTGATTAGTTACGATGTGCCTCAGGATAAAGAGCGGTATGTTCATCGGATTGGAAGAACGGGTCGTGCAGGTAAAACTGGAAAAGCAATTACTCTCGCAACACCCCAAGAAGAAAATCTAGTAAAAGAAATTGAAGAATACATCGGTGAGGAAATTCGGAACATTGAATCTCCAAGTAAGGAAGAAGTTACTCGTGCAAAAGCAGCCTTTATAGAAAAAATGAACACCAATCCACAGCTTAAACAAGACAAAGCAAAGCAAGTTAACAAGGATATTTTAAAGCTTTATTTTAATGGTGGAAAGAAAAAGAAGCTCCGAGTGGTCGACTTTGTCGGAACAATTGCTAAAATTCCTGGAGTATCTGCAGATGATATTGGAATCATCACCATCCAGGAAAACGCCACCTATGTGGAAATCCTAAACGGGAAAGGCCAACGAGTTCTTACAGCAATGAAACAAACAACCATTAAAGGAAAACAACTAAAAGTACATATAGCAAAATAGGCTTCTAGGACCAGAGGGACAGGTACTTGTCCCTCCATTTTTTTCCTTGGACACAGTACCTATCCCTGTGACCCAACCGTTTCCATGTCAAGCCCACCCATGCCCAAAATCGATAATTGCGGAAAAGGAATTTTGAGGAAGTTGAGAGAATAGAGTAGTATATATTTTGATTTCGGGGAGGGTGGTTGGTTTGGGGATATTTTCGCGTAAGCCTGATTTTGAGATTCCTTCAAGTGGGATACAATCGGTTGAATTGGTTACTCTTGGTGGTATAAAGCAATCCATTTTAATTCAAGCGGATGATGAAACACAGCCGGTTCTACTTTTTATTCATGGTGGCCCTTCTATGCCGTTACCAGGTATTTCTTCAAAGGGAAGGGATTATACGATTATCACCAATACAAAGGAACTGGTGAAAAAGTTTGTAGTTGTCTTCTGGGATCAGCGTGGAACGGGTAAATCATATCATAAGGAAATTCCACAGGATTCTATGACAATTGAACAATTTATTTCGGATGCGAACGAACTAGTGGACTATTTGCGGGACCGCTTTAAGCAGGATAAGATTTTCCTAGCTGCTCATTCATGGGGAACTACCATTGGATTAAACCTCGCTTCAAGGTACCCTGAAAAATTTAATTCATATGTAGGAATTTCCCAGATTATTAGCTGGACAGAGAATGATCGCTTGGCTCTTAAATGGCTAAAGGAAGAAGCGAAAAGGCGTGGAAATAAGAAAGCAATCACAGAACTAGAAAATGTAGGAGAACCACCTTATATTGAGAGTTTTCGACAGTGGAGTGTCATTCGAAAATGGCAGCGTATCTTCAATACACTAGTCTATCAAACTGAAAATGCACCTGGGCTATTTGCACTCACGATGGATATGGTAAGGTCTGAGGAGTACTCATTGAAGGATGTGTATCATACATATTATAAAGGATTCAAGCTTATCTATTCCCAGAGATTTATAGAAGAACTGGCTACAAATAACTTTATGGAGTCATTACCCGAAGTTCCTATACGAGTTACGTTTATTCACGGACGACATGATTTTCATGTGAATGGCAGCTTAGTAGAATCTTATTTTAATCAGATGGATGCACCAAAAGGAAAACGGATGATTTGGGCGGAGAAATCTGCGCATGCTTTTCATCCAAGTGATACAAAACGAATAAAGCAACATTTAATAGAAGAGTTAAGTCAATTGAAATTGTAAGAGGCAGAAGGGAGTTCCTATGGATTTTGTTGAGATTGCGATACTAGTCTTAATATGGGGAATATTTGGGGTTAATGTTGTCAAGGTATACAATAAAGCGAAAAAAGAGAAACGTAATCGTATTTTTGACTATAAAAATTTCGAGTTCTGGGAAGAAAGCATGCGTATCATAGGGATACTCCTATTTATTTCAGGGCTAATTGCTGATATCGCCTTAGTAAAACATATCGGTGCCTATTTATTAGCAAGCGGTTGGCTTCTATCAGGTATCTTATTAATGAAGGAAAATAAGAATAGAGGTGCCCTCATTACGATGGTGGCGGTCCTTTTTGGGGTAATTTATTATCTAATATGGTTTTAAGTAATGGAGCATCGGCGAATGCTCCATTTTGTATTGTATACATTCATATGAACATAGACGTGCCGAACAGAATACTCATAAAAGGAGCAAGATATTGTTATAATTGGAAATACTAAAGGCGAGCGAAAAGGGGAGGAAGGTATGACGAAGCAGAATGTAGATGACTATCTTCAACAGGGGATACATGGGACGAAGGAAATAAAGCCAGAAGAGCGCAAACAATTTCTTGGAACTATTAGGGAACGTGTATTATTGGCGTTAACTCAATCACAGGTTAGAGAAAATAAGGTATTCCAAGAAGTACAGGATGCTTGTAAAAAAAACACCGGGGTACATATGTACTTAAATGGTCATATGAATTATCACTTTTTATCCAAATATGTGAAGCTGGCGAGTACAAACAACATGGAGTACACACTTGTCACAAACAAGGACTACAATTCTGACCTCGGACTAGTACTTGCATTCGATCATGCCATCGATAAAGCGGATATTTATATAACGGAAAAAGGAAAACCAATACTACCACAAGAGAATAAATCCGAAAAAAAAGGACTCCTCTCACTTTTTAAAAAAACCTTTAAAAAGTAGGGAAGAGTCCCTTTTTTTATGGGGCAGAGGGACAGGTTGTGATGTGACCCCAAAAAGTTAGAGTTTTTATTATGCAGCTAATTGGCTGGTAATGAGTCGGTATTGTACTGGGCTCATACCCGCCAGTTTTTGCTTAATACGCTTATTATTATAGTATTCTACATAGCTATCAATTTTCTCTCTTAATTCCTCAAACGAACCCAACGCTTCCCCATAATACATCTCTTGTTTTAGTAAGCCAAAAAAGTTTTCCATCGGTGAGTTATCCAAACAGTTTCCTTTTCGAGACATGCTTTGGAAAATCTTATTTTCCTTAAGTGTTTTTACCCACTTCTTATGCTGGTATTGCCATCCTTGATCAGAGTGAATCGTTGTCCGATACTTTGAGTCTTTTACAATTTTAATTGCTTCCTCAAGGGGTTTGAAAATGGCAGCAATGCGTGTTCATATACGTGCCAAAACAGTTGGAGGAATTGACGAAGTGGAGAAGTCTAAGCTCTTAAAAGAAGCAAATACAACAGTTGAAGAGCTTGAAGAAATGCAACGTTTATTGGGTGTAGCAAAATACAATGAACGCTTCGTTATTCCTACAGGCCGTCGGGAAATGGATAAAAGACCTCCATTACAAGCAAGGCGCATGTAGTATTGAGGATTTGGCACCACCTGAAGGAATGGTGACTTATCCATTCGAAAGAAGTGGAAATCAATGACCAATGAAGCAAAAGCTATATTAATGATCATGTCACGAATTCTCGATTATCCGGACAAGACCCTTCACGAAGGGTTTCCGGAAATTGAGGAATATGTGAACGCAGAAGTTGGCTCGGTAAAAATGAGAAACGAAATCTTAGAAAGGATTGCACCACTTTTTAAGATGCCGTTATTAGACTTACAGGAGCTTTATGTAGAAACCTTTGATTATAAGGATAAAACAGGTCTTTATTTAACAGCCCATGAATTAGGCGACAGTAGAAAACGTGGAGCTGCATTAATTAAGCTCCAAAAGGTTAATCGTCGAAGGTGGGTTTGAATATCACGGATAGGAAATTGTGGATTATATCCCGATGTTATTCGAGCTATTAGTTCATGCACCAGAGGGAGAGAATTTTGAACGATTATACCGCCGTTTAGCGTTTGCTGTTGATCGGGTCCACAAGAACCTATTCGATTCGAATCCATACCACCGAATTGTGGACTTGTTAATGATGTTTGTCTTTGAAACACCAGAAGCAGAAGAAATCACATTGCTGGAAAATCAGCGTGAGGAAGCGGATTTAGAAGAGCTTCCATATCCTCTGCTTTATCAATAAAGTGAAACTTCATTCAGTGGGGGGGTATTTCAACCCTCACTGAATGTTAGTTGAACCAATCGGGCTTTTACTGGCAGTTGATCACCCCCTTTCACTTCTTGCACTTCAATTACGTCATAAAGGTAGGAGTCTTACTGCCAGTTAAAGCGGGGAAAATGTTCATAACTTGTGGACAATGTGGATAAGTATGATGCTTTTCTGTGGATAACGTGGATATTGTGGAAAAAGGAAAATGCGAAACGCTCATCACTATCCACAAAAGGATCCACAGGTTGTGGAAAACAAATGTTCTTATGTGGATAAGTTTATATCAAAATATTTTGAAAGGGGGCTATTAGATGGAATTACACTTCTAGTGGACGGCCTATCCTTATATATGCATCGCGATTCTTGTAGTAGGAACATTTTATCGATTCGTGTTTAGAGGGAAGAGCTGGACAGCACCATCAACGGAAATTTTTGAGAAAAAGTGGCTACGTTATGCTTCCATTATCTTTCACTACGGAATCATCTTTGCCTTTTTCGATCATGTGATGGGGATGTTGATTCCGCTTGAGTTCTACAACGCTATTGGAGTGGACGACCACACATACCACTTATTTGCAATAGTAGGCGGTGGGTTTGCTGGATTAATGGTTGTCCTCGGATTGATCTTATTTTTGATCCGAAAGTTCGTAATCAAACGTGTTCAAGTTCATACATCAGTTGGTAGTTATTTTACGATTATCTTACTACTTCTGCTAGCTGGTTTGGGTACATATATGACAATCGTCTACAACACGACAGTAGCAGCTTATGAGTACCGGATTTCAATCGGGCCATGGTTTCGCAACTTATTCACATTAAATCCACAGCCTGAATTAATGCTTGGAGTTCCGCCACTGTTTAAATTGCATGTGATTTTGTCATTCCTATTATTTGCATCGATTCCATTTACAAAGCTTGTGCATATGTTTAGTTTTCCGTTGCGCTATCCAACAAGGGCACCACAGCAATACCGCGCACGTGATGGATATTCAAAAAATACACGTCAAAATTAAGGGGAGGAGTAACCTCCTCTTTTTTGTTTAGGAATCCATTCATTGAGACAAATTAGGCGTTTTATTAAAAATCGAGTCGCAAAGAACTGGTGATTGTGACACACTCTCTAATTACTAGGCACATTGAGTCAGAAAGTGGCCTTGATTTTGACAGAGAATCTATTATTTCGGTGAGTTGAGTCGCAAAGAGTCGCTGATTGTGACAGACTCCAAAATAACTGAGCACGTTGAGTCAGAAAGTAGCCTTGATTCTGACAGAAAATCTAATATTTGATTGATCGGTGTCACAAAGAGTCACTGATTGCGACAGAGAATCTATTAATTCGGTGAGCCGAGTCGCAAAGAGCCGAAGATTGTGACACACTCTCTAATTACTAGGCACGTTGAGTCAGAAAGTAGCCTTGATTCAGTCAAAGAACCCTGAAGGCTTTTATTTATGGCTCAAAATCGAGCTTTGTCCGATAATTTGTTGGTTATGACCGATATAATTACATTTTGGTCCGATAAACTTCAAAGCTATGTCCGATATCTCTTTGCGATTGTCCGATATCCGAAACAATTAGAATTGACAACACCCCTTATTTTTTATAAAATTATCTTAAATTCAAGATAAATGATTTTAAGATAATCACATCGAATATTCCTTCATATTTTGTTGGAAAATAGATTAGATAAATAGTAAAGGAGAATAATTACTATGAAAACAGCAGGCATTCATCATATTACGGCGATTGTTGGACATCCCCAGGAGAATGTTGACTTTTATGCCGGTGTATTAGGACTTCGACTTATAAAACAAACGGTCAATTTTGATGACCCAGGTACTTATCATTTCTATTTTGGTGATGATGTTGGAAATCCGGGGAGTATCATTACATTTTTCCCGTGGGCAAATGCGTGTCAGGGAAAAATTGGCGCTGGCCAAGTTGGGGTAACAACGTACGTGATTCCAAAGGGAGCACTGTCTTTTTGGGAAGCTAGGTTATCAAAATTTGAAATTTCCTATCAGAGAACGGAACGTTTCGGAGAACAATTTCTTCAATTCAAAGACATCCACGGTTTGCAGCTTGAAATTGTAGAAAGAGAAGAAGGAGCAAAAAGCAAGTGGGAATTTGGCGGAATAACCTCCGATGTAGCAATTAAAGGCTTTGGTGGTGCGATATTATTCTCCTCAAAGCCTGAAGAAACAGAAAAGCTTTTAACACTTATGGGTCTAGAGCGGATTGGTGCTGAAGGAGACTTTATACGATTTAAATCTGAAGGGGACATTGGAAATATCATCGATATAAAACAAACACCTGGTGAGAAAGGTAAAATGGGTGTTGGAACCGTCCACCATATTGCATGGCGTGCAAAGGATGATGAGGAACAATTAGATTGGCAAAAATTCATTGCCGATCATGGTTACCGGATTACAGACGTGCGTAATCGAAATTATTTTAATGCGATTTATTTTAGAGAACACGGAGAACTTCTTTTTGAAATTGCAACAGATCCGCCAGGCTTTGGCATTGATGAAGAGTATAAGGAGATGGGTTCGGAGCTAAAGTTGCCTCCACAATATGAACCCCACCGACAGAAGATAGAAAATGTATTACTACCGTTTGAAGTAAGAAGTCTTGATTAAAGGAGAGATAAAAAATTGATTTCAATTGATCCGAATAATGCTTCTGAAAGGGATAATTATAAGCTGTTAATTGGAAGTATCATCCCGAGGCCAATCGCATTTGTGACGTCAATTTCAAAGGAAGGAACGCTAAATGGTGCACCTTTTAGTTATTTTAATATAGTGTCTTCAAATCCGCCCCTTATTTCAATATCGGTCCAAAGAAAAGACGGGGAAATGAAGGACACGGCTAGAAATATTATTGAAGGAAAAGAGTTTGTCGTTCATATTGTGGATGAAAGTAATGTAGAAAAAATCAATAAGACGGCAGCAAGTCTTCCACCGAATGAAAGTGAAATTGAACGTGCCGGGCTGACTCCAGTAGAAAGTAAGAATATAAAAGTACCGGGGATTAGGGAATCAAAAATTCGTTTAGAATGTATTTTAGAGCACTCAATTGAATTAGGTGGCGAGGAGGAAATGTCTGGTTGTGATTTATTAATCGGAAAAGTGGTCCAGTTTCATGTCAATGAGGATCTATATAGTAAAGGAAGGATCGATCAAGAAAAATTAGGGGCGGTAAGTCGCTTGGCAGGTAATTATTATGCGAAAATTGGAGAGGTTTTCGAAATTGAGAGACCAAAGTAATCATGTTTGGTCTCTCTTTCTTTTTTTTCTTTGATTTTGGTTTTGATTTTGGTTTTGGTTATTTTTAATGAGTTCCTCAAGCTGTTTCACTTTTTCTTGAAGATTATCAATTTCTTCCTGCATCTTCTTCTTATCTTGTTCTGAGTGATAATCGTGTACTTGAGATTGAAAATCAACAGAAGTATCTGTATTTAGTTGAATGATTGCTCCGATCGTTGCTAAAGCGTCACCGGTGGCAGATAATACCCCCCCAATTATTCCTAGGATTGTTCCGCTATTGTTTGGTGGTTTATATTCAAAATTTCCCGGAGACGAGTTCGAGTTGTTCTGACTTACTTCAGTTGCAGCGGTGATAACAGCAGACCTTTTCTCCTTATTCATGAACTCCCCCCATAACTATATTCAGATATTATAGGGTCAATGAGAGTATATAAATGTTTTTTATATTCTTTAGCCCATTTCTAATATATTCACCCAGACTTATAAAGGTGTAGAATTAGTTTTCTATAATCAATATCTATTCCGTTTTTGTTTTAGGTACAATCTTTCGAGGGGTAAAATTGATATCCTCAGATGAATAAACGGTTACGATAAGTGTCCCTCCATAAACCTTTGCACGAATTAAAATTGGCTGATTAAATGTATTTTTAAAAAGAAAGTCAGGTCCATACCAACTCACAGTTGCATCGCGCCCAGGTGGTACATAGCCAACACGTTTGCTATGGGAGTAGCGCTTAACAATTTTAACACCTGCACGATCAACGGCATTGAAGAGAGTGGAGGAAGTCTGGCATATGCCACCCCCGATTCCTTCAATTAGTTCACCTCGAATGATTTCAGGCGCAGGCTGATATCCTCTGGCAGCGGTTCGTTTTCCAACAACTGTATTAAAAGAAAAGGTTTCATTTTGAAAAAGAACATAGCTGTCGATTGCTGCTGCTGAAAGAGCAATATTAGTGGAACGCTCTTTATTGGAAGAGTTAAAATGCGTGACATACTGTCCAATCTGTTTTACCCGAATGGTTGATAATAGTTCACTATCTACACGTGGATAAATTCGTTGAATGGGTACTTCAAGGTAATCTGCCTTACCAAAAAAACTAGAATAGAATAACCTTGAGAATTTATCTTTATCTAATTTCACTCCTACTTGTTCTTTAATAATTTCATTCGATTTGCCAATCTTTGCATCCTTGGGCTCTTCGTATACTTGTTCCTCTAAATAGGTAAGAAAGTCCGTATATTTTTTGAAATTCAAGGTGGGAACTCCAATCAATGGTACTGAGTATTCAGCTCGATTTACAGTAGCGATCGGTTCTCCTTTATAGGTTATATAAAGATTATCCTGAGGATGGAATTGTTGTATAGAAAGGAAAAGCATCAGTGCCCACAATATTTTCAGTGTCCCCCACCACCTTTTTGAAACTCTTTTTTTATAGTATGGATGGTTCCTTCAAATTCCATTAATAATAGGAGAACTTTTTTCGTTTTATAATTTGTAACAAATTGTTCAAATTCAAAAAAATGCTGTGATTTGCGTCACATCAAGGTTTGAGGCATTTATGTTAAGATAATTCTTTTTTACAAATACTTCCTTCCCTTTTCTGTAACAACTTTTTAATATCTCGCATGTTATCATCATTTACACAGTGATAAGCTTTAAAAAATAATTTTGCGAAATAAAATTTAGCTTCAATTTTTTCAAGATATTACGAAAAAAACAAGTAGCTAAAAATTTTTTGACAACTTTGTGAAGTTGTACACAAATTCGTCACAAGCCACATAGTTGTGAATAAAGAGCATCCATTCGGAAAGGAGTACACTTATGAAAATCAAATGGTTTTTCTTATCGATGGTTATTACTATTGCCACAGTGCTTGCAGGCTGTGAACCAGTAATGGTTCTTGATCCAAAAGGTCCACAAGCCGAGAGGCAAGCCCATGATATCTTACTTTCCATTGGAATCATGGCAGTTGTAGTTATTGTCGTTTTCGTATTGTTAGTTTATATGCTTGTAAAATATCGAGCTTCAAAAATGCCAGAGGATTATGAGCCACCACATATTGAAGGAAATCCCTGGGTTGAAGCGATTTGTATTGGAATTCCAGTCTTAATTGTGGGCTATCTTTCAGTTGTATCGGTTCAAAGTAACTACATTGTCGAGTCAGCTCCGCAAGGATATGAAGATCAAGAGCCGTTGGTTATCTATGCATCATCTTCCGATTGGAAATGGCATTTTAGCTACCCTGAAGAGGATATTGAAACAGTCAATTATCTATACATCCCAACCGATCGTCCACTTGAATTCAGACTTTATTCATACGGACCAATCACAAGCTTTTGGATTCCGCAACTTGGTGGACAAAAGTATGCTATGGCCGACATGATAACGACTTTGCATCTTGCAGCTGATGAAAAAGGTGAATTAATGGGACGAAACGCAAACTTTAGTGGTAAAGGATTTGCCGAAAATACGTTTAGTGTAAATGCCGTATCTCCAAAGGATTTTGAAGAATGGGTAGATGAGGTTAAAGAAACTGCGAAACCTCTCACTGAAGATAAGTTTGAGGAGATTTTAGAACCAGGACATCTTGGTCAAATGACTTTCATCGGAACTCACTTAGAGTTCGCACCACCGCCTGAGCATAACCATGGATCAGATAATACAGAAGAAGGTCATGAGGTCCATGAGGATGAGCATACAGAGCACGAAGGTCAAACAGAACATAACAATCATTAATAAACATTTAACAGATATAACTTGAACGCCGAATTTAACTTCAGATAGGAGTTTAAAAAGGAGGATGAAGAGGACCGCGTCGACAAAAACGCCACGTCCTGTGGCATTGTCGACACTAGCACGTCCTGTGCGTCGAAATTTCAAGGCGGCGCAGCTTTGAGTACCGGAGCGTATGCAGTGAATACGTGAGGAACGGAAAAGCAAGCCAACACAGAAATTCGAAGTGTCATATTCACCGGACTTTTTAACCATCATCTTCATTTGAAAGGAGTAACAACGGATGGAATTCTTCGAACGTTTTGCCATACCACATCCAAGTCCCGCCATCTATGCAGCAATGGTCGCAATCGGACTTACGGTAATTGGAATTATCGCCGGTTTAACCTATTTTAAAAAATGGGGTTATCTATGGCGTGAATGGTTAACAACCGTTGACCACAAACGAATTGGTATTATGTATTTAATCTCCGCATTGATCATGCTGTTCCGCGGTGGGGTAGATGCGATTATGATGCGTGCACAGCTAGCTTCACCTGAAGCGAAGCTATTAGATGCGCAGCACTATAATGAAATTTTTACAACGCATGGTGTTGTCATGATCATGTTCATGGCGATGCCGTTTATCATAGGATTCATGAACTATGTTGTACCACTGCAAATTGGTGCGCGCGACGTAGCATTTCCACGCTTAAATGCGATTAGCTTCTGGCTCTTCTTTATGGGGGCAATGCTATTTAATATCTCCTTTGTAATTGGGGGATCACCTGATGCAGGTTGGACATCATACTTCCCACTTGCTGGTAATGAGTTCAGTAAATCAGTTGGAACGAACTATTATATGCTTTCGTTACAAATTTCGGGCCTTGGTACATTGATGACTGGTATCAATATGATTACCACAATTCTTAAAATGAGAGCACCTGGTATGACGTTAATGAAAATGCCAATGTTCACATGGTCTACTTTAATTGCTAACTTAATTATCGTAACAGTTTTCCCTGTATTAACAGTTGCACTAGCAATGGGTACAATGGACCGTCTATTTGGAACACATTTCTTTGCAAGTACAAACGGTGGAATGGATATGCTTTGGGCAAACCTATTCTGGGTATGGGGACATCCTGAAGTTTATATTTTAATCCTACCTGCGTTTGGTATCTACAGTGAGATCATTTCAACCTTCTCAGGAAGAAACCTATATGGTTACAAATCAATGGTTGGTTCAATGGTTATTATCTCAGTTCTTTCATGTCTAGTTTGGGCGCACCATTTCTTTACAATGGGGCAAGGGGCAGCATCAAACAGTTTCTTCTCAATTACAACAATGGCGATTGCGGTTCCAACTGGTGTGAAAATCTTTAACTGGCTGTTTACATTATGGAAAGGTAAAATCCGTATGACAGTACCGATGCTTTACTCAATTGGATTTATTCCACTATTCACAATCGGTGGGGTAACCGGGGTAATGCTTGCGATGTCAGCAGCAGACTATCAGTATCACAATACAATGTTCCTAGTGGCACATTTCCATAACACAATTATTCCTGGTGTAGTATTCGCAATGCTTGCTGCACTCACATATTATTGGCCAAAAATGTTTGGCTTTATGTTAAGTGAACGAATTGGAAAATGGACATTCTGGTCATTAGCAATCGGATTTGTTTTAGCATTCTTCCCAATGTACATCACTGGATTAGACGGTCAGGCTCGTCGTATGTACACATACTCTGAATCGACAGGTTTTGGTCCATTGAACATGATTTCATTCATTGGTGCGGGTATCATGGCGATTGGTTTTGTTTTAATTGTGTATAACATTTACTACAGTATCCGCTATGCATCTAGAGATATTGGAAGCGACCCATGGGACGCACGTACTTTAGAGTGGGCAACACATACCCCAGTTCCTGAGTACAACTTTGCACTTACACCAAGTGTGAACTCAAGTGAGCCATTCTGGGATGATAAGAAGAAAAAACACAAGCTCTTCCCAGGTAAAATTGAAAAGATTCACATGCCGAACAATAGTGGTGTTCCATTTATCATGAGTAGTATTTTCTTTGTATGGGGCTTCTCGTTCGTATTTGCAATGTGGACACTGTTGATTATTTCAACAATTGGTATCTTTGTATGTATGGCATACCGTTCATTTGAACAAGATCATGGACGATATATTTCTGCTGAAGAAGTAAAAGAAACAGAAGAAAAATTAGGAGGTGCTAAGTTATGAAACTAGATCACTCGCAACCTCTTGAATATAGTACACACGAAAATGAGTTAAATATTTTTGGTTTCTGGATTTTTCTTGGTGCCGAAATCATGCTTTTCGCAACCTTGTTTACATCATATTTTACATTAGAGAACCGCGTAGGCAGTGGTCCATCAGGTGCAGAGATTTTTGAAATCACACCTGTGTTAATTGAAACATTTCTACTATTAACAAGTAGTTTTACAATTGGTCTTGCGGTTCATGCGATGCGCCTTGGCAGACAAAAAGCAATGATCGGATTTTTCGTAGTAACATTGCTTCTAGGTTTAACCTTCCTAGGTGTTGAAATCTATGAGTTTGTTCACTATGTCCACGTCGGAGCTGGACTACAAACAAGCGCGTTTACAGCGATGTTATTAACAACATTAGGAACACATGGACTTCACGTAACATTTGGTTTATTTTGGGGAGTTATGATTATTCTTCAAATAAGAAAAAGAGGCTTAACAGCTCAAACTGCTGGTAAATCGTTTATCTTTTCATTGTATTGGCACTTCCTAGATGTAGTCTGGATCTTCATCTTCAGCTTCATCTACTTGAAAGGAATGATGTAATATGAGAGAACTATTTCCAGCAAAACAAGTCATGGGCTTCGTATTTTCATTAGTTCTTACGGTTATTGCTCTTTCGGTGTACTTCCTAGATTTATCCTTTACGGCAGGCATAACAATTCTGATTATAACAGCATTTGTGCAAGCATTGCTGCAACTAATTGTATTCATGCATGCTGGTGAATCAAAGGATAAATGGGCAATCTACGCAAATGTATACTTCATGATTTTTATAGCGTTAATTACAATATTCGGTACATTATTCCTGCTTCTTTGGGATATGTAATAAAAGTAAGAGTGTCTTTTATAGGCACTCTTTTTTTGTATTTAGACATAATTCGAGGCAAAATAAAAAGCTTAGCCAAATGAATGGCTAAGCCTATAAATAATTAATTGTTTTTATTTAATCTTGTTTGCGCCTTGTGCCTTAAGTAACATTTCTTCAGATGCGATTAAAAATAACCCCATCAAAAAGACAAAAATTGCTCCCATGACCGTTCCGATTCCAATTGGTGTTAATATGCTGGAACCGTTTCCGAAAAATCCAAGACAAAAAATAATGATACCGGCAATAAGCACTGTTCCCCCAAAATACTTAACAGCCTCAAGCATAGTAGATTTCATTTTTCCTCATCCTCCTACTATATATTATTAGTCTTGTTCACAAAATTGTCAAATATATTTCACTAAATGTTCAAAAGTTGTATTTTGGGCGAAGGGGATACTGGAAAACAACGAACGAAGTTAGCTCGGCTTTAGACACAGTCTCGCGGTTTCTCCTCTTGCTTGTCTGAAGTTAGCTCGACTTCAGACAAAATCACGCATTTTCACGTATTTTACAAATTCTATTGTTCACTTAGCTCATCTTGAATAGCTGCAATATTAAGATTACATACTATTATTTTACAAATTATTTACAAGGGATTAAAAAAATACCTATAAAATGGAAATGTTGACTTTGGTATTACATTTTATTGGGGAGGTTTCACCTTGAAACTAAAGTTAAAAGATATATCCATGAAATTTGATGATGTGACCGCGGTTGATAATTTAAATGTCACAATTAATGAAGGTGAACTCGTTTGTCTTCTTGGACCTAGTGGATGCGGTAAAAGTACAACATTATTCATGTTAGCAGGTTTATATAAGCCAACTTCGGGTGAGTTATATTTCGGTGATAAATTAGTAAATAACATTGAACCAGAAAACCGAGGAATTGGCATGGTTTTCCAAAACTATGCACTTTATCCACATATGACGGTGCTTAAAAATATCATGTTTCCTTTAAAAATGACTAAAATACCAAAAAAAGAAGCTGAAGAAAGAGCCATTGAAATGGCAAAGCTTGTTCAAATTGATCATCTACTTGACCGTAAACCAAAACAACTTTCTGGTGGACAGCAACAACGTGTTGCGATAGCACGTGCTCTTGTTAAAAAGCCATCATTATTACTTTTGGATGAGCCTCTTTCAAATCTAGACGCACGCTTACGTTTAGAAATGCGTGAAGAAATTCGTCGGATACAGCAGGAAGTCGGTATAACAACGATTTTCGTTACTCATGACCAGGAAGAAGCCATGAGCATCTCCGACAGAATTTTATTAATGAAGGACGGAAAATATCAGCAGTATAGTCCACCACAAGAAATGTATGATCATCCGGTCAATGCCTTTGTTGGAAAGTTTATGGGAAGCCCACCTATTAATATTATTCAAGTTTCATATAATCAGGAACAATCCGTTTTTACGGTTGATAAATCGGACGAGTCTTTTACAATTGACCTGCCTTTTAATACAGAATTTTCTACATCAAGCAAAATGATTCTAGGTGTACGTGCCGAAGATTGGACAATCACGGATCATAACGCGACTTTTTCTCTGAAAGCAAAAGTAGAAATGGTTGAGCGGATTGGACGAGATACATTATTAAGTGCAACTATAGGTGAACACACCATCCGAGCATTAGTTAGCCCGGAGGTTGAGGTTCAGCCTGGTGACCATGTGGAGTTATCCGTTCGAAACAACAGATTTCATTTATTTGATGCTCAATCTGAAGTGAATCTGAACGTAAATAAGTTACAAGGAGGGCTTTTGGTTGAATCAAAAACCAACATTATCTAGTACATTAAAAGCTCTCTTATACTTAGCACCCGCACTTATCATATTAGCTGTATTCAACTTTTATCCGATCATTAAATCCTTTTTAATGAGCTTTTATACAGACTATGACTACTTTAATGACGTTGTAAAAGAATATGGGTTTGCTAATTTCACCTATATTTTTCAGGATGAGGAATTTTGGGTAGCTATCAAAAACACCTTTATTTTCGTTCTTGGTGTAGTTCCTCTATCTATATTAATTTCACTTGGAATTGCTATTCTATTAAACTCAAATATTAAATTAAAGGGTTTATTTCGATCTATATACTTTATTCCATTTGTTACCTCAGTAGTAGCCGTCTCTATCGTTTGGCGCTGGATCTACCATACAGAATATGGGTTAATGAACTATTTTCTTAGTTTCTTCGGCATCGAACCGATTAAATGGTTAACGGATCCGCAGTGGGCAATGCCAGCTCTGATCATCATGAGTATTTGGAAAGGATTAGGTTATAACATCATTATATTCTTAGCAGGCTTACAGAATATAGACAAGCAATATTATTTAGCAGCACAGATTGATGGTGCCAAACCTTTTAAACGATTTTTACATATTACTGTGCCACTCTTATCACCCACAACATTCTTTGTTTCGATTGTGGCTATTATTAATAACTTTAAAGTATTCGATGAAATCTTTGCTTTGTTTGATGGTAAACCCGGTCCAGCTTATAGCGCTCAAACGCTCGTTTATTATATTTATGAAAAGTTTTATAACGAGTGGGAATTTGGTATTGCCTCTGCAGCTGCCTATGTTTTATTTATCATCATATTCATCTTTACCCTTATCCAATTATACATTGGAAAACGCAGGGTGACTTACTGATTGGAGGGGGAAAGAAAGATGCAGGAAAAAGCAGCATTTTCTAAAGGTTTTATCTATCTCATATTGATTCTTGGAAGCTTATTAATGCTATTGCCTTTTATTTGGATGCTTAGTACATCCTTAAAGTCTTCCGGTGAAGTAACATCAATGCCTCCTATTTGGATTCCAGAGAACTTCAAGTGGGAGAACTATGCAGAAGCCTTTAAGATGGCACCTTTTGTTAAATATTTCATCAATAGTGTCATAGTAACAATACTATCAACAATTGGGGAGTTACTAACGACGATCCTTGCAGCCTATGCATTTTCACGGGTGAGTTTTTATGGACGTGATTTTATATTTGCCATATTACTAGGGACCATGATGGTTCCAGGGGAAGTTTTGTTAATTCCAAACTATGTAACCCTATCGAATCTCGGTTGGATTGACCAATATGAAGCATTAATTGTTCCATGGCTTGCTAGTATCTTCTCGATCTTTTTATTGCGACAATTCTTTTTGGGAATACCAAAAGAATTGTCTTATGCTGCAAAAATTGATGGCTGCCGTGATTTTCGATTTCTGTGGACGATTATGGTGCCATTAGCGAAACCCGCACTCATTACCATTATATTATTAAAAGCAATCGGTAGCTGGAATGCATTTCTATGGCCTTTAATTGTGACTCAATCAAAAGAAATGAGAACTCTTCCTGTTGGACTTACCTCCTTTAGTACAGAAGCAGGTACGATTTATGAATTATTAATGGCTGCATCGACCATGATTATTCTACCTATGATTATCCTTTATATCATCCTACAGAAGTACATTATTGAAGGTGTTGCGAAAGCTGGTATCAAAGGTTAACCAGGTCTCATTCTTTAAGGAGGTGATACTCACAAAATCTAGTCATCTAACATTGGCTCCACAAAAATTCATCTCAATAAAAAATATTATGTTGATTTATAGGAGGAAACTACTTTGAAAAAATTCTTACTAACAATGCTTTTTACAATATTAGTGGTGACATTAGTGGCATGTAGCAGTGGAGAAAAAACAAACACAGATAGCAAAGAAGCCGAAAATAAAAATACCACAGATGGTCTTGTAACTTCATTAGATAAAGCAGTTGAAATTGAATTCTGGCATGCTATGAGTGGTGGACACGAGAAAGCATTAGAAAAAATCACCAATGATTTTAACGAATCTCAAGAAATGATTACTGTTAAATTAGTAAATCAGGGTAGCTATGGTGACTTGTCTACTAAAAATATGGCTGCAGCGAAAGCGAAGAATCTTCCTGTTTTAACTCAAGCTTATGAAGACTGGATTACTGAGTATTTAGAAAATGATCTAGTAGCAGACTTAACTCCTTATGTAACTCATCCTGAAGTTGGTTTCAGTGATGATGAATTGAATGATATCGTCGAGGTTTTCCGTGAAATGAATGTTTGGGATGGTAAATATTATGGAATGCCTTTTAACAAAAGTACTCGTATCTTGTTCTACAATGTGGATTATTTAGAGGAAGCTGGTGTTGAACCTCCAACTACTTGGGACGAGCTTTATACAGTAGCTGAAAAATTAACAGGCGAAAAAGATGGAAAGAATGTGATCGGGCTCGGCTTAGAAAACTCTGTAACACTAGAGTTTAACCAGTGGGTTCATCAAGCTGGTGGTGTCTATTTTGATGAAGAATCAGAGAAATTTATGATGAATTCCCCTGAAGGAAAAAAAGCATTGGAATTTGTTTACGGAATGATTGAAGATGGTATTGCACGTACAGCTGGTGAAGATGGATATATGTCTGAACCATTTGCACGTGGGGATGTAGGACTTTATATTGGGTCTTCTGCTGGAATCCCTTATGTCGCTGCACCTGCTGAAGAAAACGGAATAAATTGGGCGGCAACAGTATTACCCAAAGGTGAAAAAGCAGCAACTCCATTTGCAGGAACAAACGTATCTGTCTTCGCATCTGCTACAGATGAAGAAAAATTTGCTGCTTGGGAATATATTAAATTCTTAATTAACACTGAGAATACAACTTACTGGGCAATGCAATCTGGTTACCTGCCTATTCGTTATTCTGCTTTAGAAAGCGAAGAATGGAAAGCATACACTGCAGAAAAACCGGAATATGGCGTAGGTGAACAACAATTTGATGCTGGTTTCTATGATCCTCGTATTAAAGGAGCTTATGCATTAAAAAATGCAGTTGCAAAAGAGCTTGACCGAGTATTGCTTGGTGAGATTTCTGTTGAAGAAGGCTTAAAAAATGCAGAAAATGCTGCCAAAAGAGAGCTTGGTCAGTAATAGATAGTTTCGTAGTTAAACATGAAGGAGCCTGGACGTACAGGTTCCTTCAATTTTATTTTACAGAAGGTGGCAATAGCATGAATCATAAAACATCTCTTACTTTTTATGGTGGCCTAAAGACAATTGGTGGAACCATCATCTCTTTACATTATGGTGATTCTCGAATCATCTTCGATTTCGGGCTCGTATATAATCCTCAAAATCATATATTTGATGGACAAATCAAACTGAGGAAAAGTGCCGTTTTGAGAGATTATTTAAAGCTTGAACTAATTCCAGGTATTGATGGAGTGTACAGCAAGGAAGCTCTTCCAGAACATTCATCTATCATTTCAGCTGATAACTATCCTGGTAATACCGCTATTCTTATTTCTCATTTACATTTAGACCATATGGGAGCAATGGGATTGATTGACCCCTCGATACCTGTATATATGACCGAGGATTCTTTGAATTTGTATCAAACATTGGACGTAATTGGTGAGGGAGTACAAGAAAATCGAGATTATCGTTCATGTAAGTACAATCAGCCTTTTTCAGTAGGTAAAATTACAATTACACCGATTCAAGTTGACCATGATGTTTTAGGGGCTTGTGCCTTTCATATTCAAACACCTGATGGAGCTATCATTTATACCGGAGATTTGAGAATGCACGGTGCACATCCAGAACGAATTCAATCGTTTATTCAGAAAGCAAGAGAAATTGGATTTGATGCTGTCATTATGGAAGGAACCACTTTATCTAGCGAAGAAGAATTATCTGAAGAATCGCTTTTCGCTAACAAGGAACTTCCCGAAGATTTAATCACAGAAACAATGATTCCTGTCAAATTAGCAGAGGTATTAAAAGAAACAAAAGGTATAGGTATTTTTAATATCTACCACCGAAATATTGACCGAATACACGGAATCTTACAGGCGGGAATTGAATCAGGTCGTAAAGTTGTGTTAGAAGCTGGAACCGCTCAAATCGCCTTAAACCATTTAGGCGCAAAAAATTTCCTAGTGTATGAATCCGAAGAAATGAGACAAACTTCTATTCCGAAATGGCAAACTCAATTATTTAATATGATTTCTACGATTTCATATAAACAAATCAACCAACATCCAGATCAATATTTTGTCCAAAATTCCTATGACCGTTCTTTGGAGCTTTTTGATTTGAATGTAGAGAATGGAGTATATCTTCACTCAAATGGAGTTCCGTTAGGTTCATTTGATCCAGCATTTCAAAACCTAGAGAAGGTATTGCAGATTATTGGACTTGAACGAGTACTAATTGGAACTGGAGGACATGCGATTCCCCAGCATTTAAAATATATAGTGGATGAATTGGATCCAGCTACACTTATCCCACTTCACAGCTTTTATCCAGAAAGATTAAAACCGAAAAATGGGATACAATTATTACCACAATGTGGAAAAACCTATTTTTTAAAAGAAGGAAAAATAACAGAAAAGTAAAATGTGGCCGCCATTGTGCGGTCTTTTTTAGAATATTTACGGAGAGAAACGTTACTAAACCATGAGCATTTACTAACCAATTATGTTACCATGGTGAAAAATAATCTAAATGAGGTGTAAATAAATGAAAATTGAGGTTTGGTCAGATTATGTATGTCCATTCTGTTATATAGGAAAGCGACGCTTGGAACAAGCACTTGAGCAATTTCCACATCGTGATCAAGTCGAAGTGGAATTCAAAAGCTTCGAGCTAGATCCGAATGCAAAGCCATATTCAGGTCAAAGTATCCATGAATTACTTGCTTCAAAATATGGTATGCCAGTGGCGCAAGCTAAGGAAATGAACGAAAATCTTGGTCAGCAAGCCGCGGAACTTGGTCTAAACTATAATTTTGATGAAATGAAAAACACAAATACCTTCGACGCCCACCGTCTTACAAAGTATGCAGCGACCGTAGGCAAAGAAAAAGAACTCACTGAGATTCTTCTTCAATCGTATTTCGTGGAAGGAAAACTCATCAGTGACCATGATGTACTAGCGGGTCTTGCGGATTCTGTGGGAGTTGAGCACCAGGAAGCGTTAGATGTGTTAAAAGACGAAAAGAAATATGCGAATGATGTACGAATTGATGAGGCGATTGCACAACAAATCGGTGTTACCGGCGTTCCATTTTTCGTAATCAATCAAAAATACTCCATTTCTGGTGCACAGCCAACTTCTACATTCCTTGGTGCACTCCAACAGGTTTGGGAAGAAGAACATCCAGCACCAAAACTCCAAGACCTCTCTGGTGACCAAGGTGCAGTTTGCACAGATGAAGGCTGTGAAATTCCTACAGATAAATAATATAAATGTGCAAAGCCTTCATGGTTTTGCACATTTTCTTTTACCTAAAAAGGGAATGCAATGTAGCATTACGAATATATAAAAGGGTATAAAGAATAAGGGGTGGTAACAATTACGTTTCAGTTACCAATAGGGAAAATCTTAGACGAATTTATTTCTTATTAATCTAAAAATGAGATTAATTTTATTCAAAAATAATATTTGTTAGATTGATTAAGAAGTTATACAATATTTTCTAGGGGATATGATTCATTTATAGGTCTAGATTTTATTAATGAATGGATCTGCCCCTATAAATAGTTATAATATACCTTACTTGTGAGGAAGGTGAGCGGTGTGCTGAATATTAATCCTGAGGAATTTATTTTGAAACCATCTCTTGCAACAATAAGCTGTGAACCAAACTGGCAATGGAAGCGAAAAGAGCCTATTCCGAACTATGATTTGTTTTATGTTTGGAGCGGTGAAGGAAATTTAAACTTAAACGGTCAAGATTATTCGATAAAACGGGGAAGTTGCTTTTTATTCCTTCCGGGCGATTGGACGACTGCCACCCAGAATCCTCAGAATCCACTTACAATTACCTACATTCATTTCGACTTAGACAATGAGCCTACTTTACTACCATCTTCTTATCGCATTGTTCAAGACTCAATTCCTTTTGAGTCTCTCTTAACACAATATGTTCGGTTATTTTTAATCAAAACATTTGGGGCAGAAACGGAGGCCAAGCTAATCCTTAAACAATTGATGATTCAGCTTTTACGAGAGGAGCAACAGGTTGAAGAACAAAACGAGCAAGCTCAAACTTCTCTCTTGTCAGCCATTAGGGAAGTGGCAAATTATGTGCAGCAACATCCCGGCGAAGGCCATACGTTAGAGAGCTTAGCCTCTCGTGCGAACTTTTCTCCAAGGTATTTTTCACTGAAGTTTAAGGAGATTATTGGTAAGTCAGTGCGAACCTATATAGTAGAATCTCGTATTAAGAGGGCGGAGCATCTCCTTCATTATACAGGAATGACAGTAACTGAAGTGGCTCAAGCGTTAGGCTATGATAATCTGCACTTTTTTAGTCGACAGTTTAAAAAATACACAGGGAAAAGCCCTTCTGAAGTTCGTTAAATACAGCAATAACAAGCACCTAACCATTGTGGTTTAGGTGCTTTTTTTATTGAGCTGTGTTAAACAATCTGTTCGAATTCTGCACTGAACTGACTCAGAGATCTATGTTTTCAAGCTTGCAGTCAGAATCCCGAATCTATTCTGACTGCGGGCACAGTTTGACCATAATGCTAGTCGCAATCCCAGCCTTATTCTGACTCAGAGACCCATGTTATCAAGCTTGCAGTCAGAATCCCCCACCTATTCTGACTGGCAAGCACCGTTTGGTCCATAAAGCTAGTCGCAATCCCAGCCTTATTCTGACTCAGAGACCCATGTTATCAAGCTTGCAGTCAGAATCCCCCACTTATTCTGACTGCGGGCACCGTTTGATCATAAAGCTAGTCGCAATCCCAGCCTTATCCTGACTCAGAGGCCCATGTTTTCAAGCTTGCAGTCAGAATCCCGAACCTATACTGACTGCAAGCACCGTTTGATCATAAAGCTAGTCGCAATCCCAGCCTTATTCTGACTCAGAGACCCATGTTTTCATGCTTACAGTCAGAATCCCGAACCTATTCTGACTGCGAGCACCATTTAATCGTGCTATTTGTCCTTTTAACAGATTAATTATTCAAAAAGGAAAAATTATGTAAAAAAGTGCAAACTTTACACAGAATAGTCTAAATATTTTTCGAAAAGAGGATGATACGATTAAAATGACAGATCAATATACATGTTTGGCTTTTACGTATAGAAGGAAGCCAGAAAATTTCTTAAGAAAGAGTGATCTCAATGTGTGGAATTACAGGATGGATTGATTGGCAACAGGATTTGAAACACCAAGAACAAATCGTCGGTAAGATGGCGCAGGCATTAGTAAAGCGTGGTCCAGATGCTTCTAATGTTTTAAGTGATCATCATGCTGCACTGGGTCATACAAGATTAATTGTTGTGGATCCTTCCGGAGGAACACAGCCGATGACAAGGAGATCAAAAAGCGGGCATGCTTTTTCAATGGTTTATAATGGAGAACTTTATAATACAGAGGATTTACGTAAGGAATTGCTAAGCCGTGGGTATACATTTCAATCCCACTCCGATACGGAAGTACTTCTTACTTCTTATATTGAGTGGCGAGAAGAATGTGTTGAGCGGTTAAATGGTATTTTTGCTTTTGCAATTTGGGACCATCGGCAAGAAAAACTTTTTATTGCAAGGGATCGACTTGGGGTCAAACCGTTATTTTTCAAACATACAGATAGCACCCTTTTGTTTGGGTCAGAGCTTAAAGCCATTTTGGCACATCCAAATGTGAAGGCGGAAGTAGATCGCGAAGGTCTTCAAGAGGTTTTTGGGTTAGGACCATCCCGTACACCAGGGCATGGTATTTATCGAGGTATACAAGAATTAAGGCCGGCACATCTTCTAATGTTTGATCGGAATGGACTAAAAATGAAACGTTATTGGAATGTCGAAAGCCGCAAACATTCTGATTCATTAGACGATACGGTGGAAGAAGTACGATTTCTAGTGAAAGATGCCGTTGAAAGACAACTAGTTGCAGATGTTCCGGTCTGTACATTTTTGTCAGGTGGATTAGATTCTAGTGCAATAAGTGCGATTGCCTCGAACTACTTTAACCAACAAGGAAGAGGAAAGCTCCACACGTATTCGATTGACTATGAGCGGAATAGCGAGTTTTTCAAATCAAGCTTATTTCAAGTGGATGAAGACAAACCATGGATTGATAAGATGACGCAATATTTAGGTGTCGATCATCATTCGAAAATTATTACTCAGGAACAACTTGCTGGCCGATTAGAAGACGCGGTAAAAGGAAGAGATTTGCCGGGAATGGCGGATATTGACTCTTCTCTCCTTTGGTTTTCGGAGGAGATCAAACAAGACTTTACGGTTGCCTTATCTGGAGAATGTGCGGATGAAATTTTCGGAGGTTACCCTTGGTTTTATAAGAAAGAGTTACTGCAAGATAACCATTTTCCTTGGATGAAGTCTGAAGAAGAAAGACATAAGCTTCTATTACCTGATTGGCAAAACAAACTTAATCTAAAAGACTATGTACAAGAACGATACCATGAAACATTACGGGAGGTTCCACGATTAGATGGAGAAAGTCCAGAAGAGTCAAGACGAAGGGAAATATTTTATTTGAATATGATTTGGTTCATGTCTACTCTGCTAGAACGAAAGGATCGCATGAGTATGGCGGCTAGTCTAGAAGTACGGGTTCCATTTGCGGACCACCGACTCATTGAATATGTGTGGAATATCCCATGGGAGATGAAGATGTTAGAAGGAAGGGAAAAAGGAATCTTAAGGAAAGCATTAGAGGGAACATTACCTAATTCCATTCTGTATAGAAAGAAAAATCCTTATCCGAAAACTCATAATCCAGATTATTTGAATCTCGTAAAAAATATGCTTACTAGCGTAATCGAGAAGAAGAACTCTCCCATTCTAGAATTAGTTTCGAAACAAAAGGTAAGAGATATCATTGATTCAGACGGGGCATCATTCAAAGTTCCTTGGTTTGGGCAACTAATGACAGGACCTCAGCTCATCGCACATTTAGTGCAAATCAATGTGTGGCTTGATTCTTATAATGTGAATATTGTTGATTAAACTTGAGCTCCGAAAGGCGTTTTGGTAGAGAAAATCCTAGCGTGAATGTAAAACAAGTTGTGTCATTCAGTGTAAATTTTATAGCGAATAGTTTAAATATCTTTCAAAATAACGGTGCTACTATTAACTTAACAACGAAACAGATAAGGAACAGGGGTGATACAAATGCATCGATTAAAAAGACATGGTTTATATGATCCTCAGTTTGAACATGACGCTTGTGGTATCGCCTTGCTTGCAAATATTAGAGGTGGTAAAACATACTCCTTAGTAAGTCAGGCTCTAACAGCTCTCGAACGATTAAATCATCGTGGGGGTCAGACTGGTAGTGAAAAATTAGGAGATGGCTCTGGAATCCTAACTGAGCTCCCACACGATTTATTTGTGAATGAATGGAAGTTAAAAGGGAAACAACTTCCATTCATGGGTGCTTACGGAGTTGGGATGCTATTTTTACCTCAAGAGTTAGACAAAGTGACAGATTATAAATTGAGAATAGAAGAAATCGTGCAGAATGAGGGTCTAGAGATTTTTGGATGGAGAAATGTACCAACAAATGATGAAGAGTTGGGAAGCACGGCTAAACAGTCACAACCATCTGTCCATCAATTATTCGTTACTTCCGCCAATAAGGAACTAGACAGTGATCAATTTGAGCGATTGTTATATATGGCACGTCGAAAAGTAGAGAAAGAATTCAATGATGCAGAAGTAAATCAGGAAGATTGCTATATTGTTAGTTTTTCATCAAGAACCATCGTATATAAAGGTCTTCTCTTACCGAGCCAGTTAAGAAGCTATTATGAAGATTTAAGTAGAGATGATTACCAATCCGCGATGGCCATGGTGCATAACCGATTTAGTACCAACACCTTTCCTAGCTGGAGAAGAGCACAGCCAAACCGAACATTAATGCATAATGGGGAGATTAATACGATAACAGGCAATGTAAACTGGATGCTTGCACGGGAACCAGTTCTTCGTTCCGACCTTCTGGAAGATAATGAAGCTCTCCACCCAGTGATTGACCTTGATGGTAGTGACACTGCAATGTTTGATAACGCGCTAGAATATCTAGTGATGTCCGGATGGCCACTCGCGAAAGCGATGATGTTGATGATCCCAGAACCTTGGCAGAATAACAAACTTCTATCTGACAAGAAAAGGGCATTCTATCAGTTTCATAGTTGCCTCATGGAGGCCTGGGACGGTCCAGCAGCAATGGGTTTTACAAATGGAAAACAGATTGGAGCTTGCCTAGATAGAAATGGGTTAAGGCCAGCACGTATTATACTTACAGATGATGATTTCCTATGTTTATCTTCGGAAGTGGGAGTAGTAGACATTCCAGAAGAAAAAATTATTCTAAAGGATCGCCTAAAACCAGGACAAATGCTTTTAGTAGATTTTGAGAAGAAGAAGCTTCTACTGGATGAAGAGGTAAAACAACAATTTATAAACGAAAATCCATATGAAGATTGGGTAGCTGAGACAATTACCCCAATTGAAAATCTACCTACAACAAAGAAGAAAGAGGCAACAGAAAGCAAAGAGGAACTATTACGTATTCAAAAAGCGTTCGGCTACACCTATGAAGAGTGGGATAAAATCATTAAGCCGATGGCGCAAGAAGGAAATGAACCGATTGGTTCTATGGGATACGATGCTCCGCTAGCCATTCTATCATCAAAACCTCAATTACTATTTAATTATTTCAAACAGCGTTTTGCCCAAGTAACCAATCCCCCAATTGATGCGATCCGCGAAGCATATGTCACATCAATGGAAGTTTTACTAGGAGCAGAGGGGAATTTATTGCAACCGAAGACTGAAGATTACAAAAAAATAAGGTTGAGCTCCCCAATCCTGTCTGAAGAAGAAATGAGAACAATACAAAGTTTGGAAAGCGAAGATTGGAAAGTATCGACTATTTCGATTCTCTTACCTGTAAAAGGAATGGCGATTCAGGACCGTCTTCACGAAATACTCTCAGCTGCTGAAAAAGCAGTAAGGGATGGAAGCAATCTAGTCGTGTTAAGCGACCAAGGAATCAATCAAAATCAAGGTGCAGTTCCTTCCCTACTAGCTGTATCTGCTCTCCACCACCATTTGATACGACAAGGACTTAGAAGCAAGGTCAGCATCATAATAGCATCGGGAGAGCCTAGGGAAGTTCACCATTTTGCAGTGCTACTCGGATATGGCGCAAATGCCATCTTTCCATATCTAGTATACAAATCGCTTTCGCAACTAACAGGTGAAAAGTTATTCGCTAATTATAAAAAGGCAGTTACAAAAGGAATCCTGAAGATCATGTCAAAAATGGGGATTTCGACAGTTCAGAGTTATATTGGTGCTCAAATATTTGAGGCTGTTGGGATTAGTGAAGAGGTAATCGACACGTATTTTCCGCGCACATCGTCTCGAATAGGCGGGCTTCAACTTGAAGATATTGCAAAAGAAACTATTAGTCGTCACAACCAGGCTTGGCTAAATGAAGATCCAACTTTAGATGAAGGTGATGACCTACAATGGCGTGTAAACGGAGAGTCACATTTGTACCGACCAGAGACCATCCACACCTTACAACATGCCTGTCGTACCGGTAACTATGAGGTTTATAAAAAATACAGTCACATGATGGGGGAAGATACCGAAAAGAGTATTACGCTCAGAGGCATGTTCCAGTTAAAGAGTAACAGGAAGCCTATTTCAATTGAGGAAGTTGAACCAATTGAGTCTATTTTTAAACGCTTTAAAACAGGAGCAATGTCATACGGCTCCATTAGTAAAGAGGCTCATGAAGCGATTGCTATAGCCATGAATCGAATTGGAGGAAAAAGCAATTCCGGTGAAGGTGGAGAGGATCCACAACGTTTTATTCCGCTCGTTAATGGGGATTCAAAATTAAGCAGGATGAAGCAAGTGGCATCCGGACGATTTGGGGTGACAAGTCATTATCTTGTGAATAGTGATGAAATCCAAATAAAAATGGCACAAGGAGCAAAGCCGGGTGAAGGAGGTCAACTTGCTGGTCATAAGGTCACCATATCAGTAGCAAAAACAAGGGGATCGACACCTGGTATCGAGTTAATCTCACCTCCTCCACACCATGATATCTATTCGATTGAGGACTTAGAACAGCTTATATATGATCTGAAAAATGCAAATCCAAGTGCAGATATTAATGTAAAGCTTGTTTCTGGTACAGGTGTAGGAACAATTGCAGCGGGCGTTGCCAAAGCAAAGGCCGATGTTATTTTGGTGAGTGGCTATGATGGTGGAACAGGTGCGGCAGCAAAGACGAGTATTAAACATGCTGGTCTGCCCTGGGAACTAGGATTAGCAGAAGCTCATCAAACCCTCATGCTAAACGGCCTTAGAAATAGTGTAAGGCTTGAAGCTGATGGAAAGTTGATGAATGGCCGAGATGTTGTCATTGCAGCATTGTTGGGTGCAGAAGAATATGGTTTTGCAACTCTTCCACTTGTTTCACTCGGTTGTATCATGATGAGAGTTTGCCACATGGACACTTGTCCAGTTGGAATTGCGACTCAAAACCCAGAACTTCGAAAGAAAATGATGGGAACAGCGGAACATATTGTTCATCTAATGACCTTTATTGCGCAAGAAGTTCGAGAATATATGGCTCAATTTGGTTTCAGAACGATGGATGAGATGATTGGATGCACAGACGTCATCCAGATAGATAATCCTAAAGCGTGGAAACTGCAAAATCTTGATTTGTCTCCACTTTTAGTCAGAAATGAAGGTGAGAGAGTTTCATCTAAAAAGCAAGACCATCAACTGGAACAAACACTCGATTATCGAGAACTACTTCCAATCAGCAGCCAAGCGTGGGTAAACCACCAGACTGCAAGGGATGTTTTCCAAATTTCAAACACAGATCGATCTGTGGGAACATTGACCGGAAGTGAGATATCAAAGCAATTTGGAGCAGTTGGCTTACCTGAGGATACGCTTCACTATCTATTCAAAGGATCAGCAGGTCAAAGTTTCGGGGCATTCATACCGAGTGGACTCACCCTAGAAGTAGAAGGAGATAGTAATGACTATGTTGGAAAAGGTCTATCTGGGGGTAAGATTATTGTCCGCCCATCTAGTTTATCTTCACTCGTTGCAGAAGAGAATGTGATTATAGGGAATGCGGCTTTTTATGGAGCAACAAGCGGGAAGGCATTTATTCGTGGAAAAGCAGGGGAAAGATTCTGTGTTCGTAATAGTGGTGCAACTGTTGTTGTAGAAGGAGTCGGTGAACATGGCTGTGAATACATGACAGGAGGCAGGGCGTTAATCCTAGGAGAAGTTGGAAAAAATTTCGCTGCAGGTATGTCCGGAGGCATTGCTTATATATATGAACCGGCTAATCAACATTTCCAACATGAATATAATCCAGAACTAGTTCTACTAGAATCCATAGAAGATCTTGATGAAAAGAACATGGTTTACAGTCTCTTGAAAGAATATTATGAATACACAAATAGTCCTTTGGCTTATCGCTTAATTCAACATTGGAAAAAAGAAGCGGCACAGTTTATTAAAGTAATCCCTCGGAATTATAAATTAATTCTTGAAACGCAAAATCTAGTGGTTTAACTACTACTTAACACTAATTTCCTAAGAAAAGAGGTGTCGATTTGGGAAAACATACAGGATTTTTAGAATATAAGCGGCAGCCCGCAAATTATCGTGAACCACTGCAACGATTGAAGGATTGGAAGGAAATCTCCGTTCTGCCTCCTTCAAGAGATTTAGTTAACCAAGCGGCACGATGTATGGATTGTGGAGTCCCCTTCTGTCAGAACGGAAGTGTTCTTGGAGGGATGACTACCGGATGCCCTTTATATAATCTAATTCCAGAATGGAATGAACTGGTTTATCGGGGAAATTGGAAAGAGGCTTATGAGAGATTAAGTAAGACAAATCCGTTTCCGGAGTTTACTGGAAGGGCTTGCCCGGCCCCTTGTGAGGCGGGGTGTGTAGCGTCACTATATGAAAGTTCTGTCACGATAAAAAATATCGAATGGGCTATTATCGATAAAGCCTTTGAGGAAGGTTGGGTAACTCCACAGATTCCTAAGAATAGAACAGGAAAGAAAGTTGCGGTTATCGGTTCAGGACCTGCAGGATTAGCAAGTGCATCGGAACTGAATCAACAAGGACATTCCGTAACAGTGTTTGAAAGGTCCGACCGAGTTGGAGGATTGCTAACGTATGGAATTCCCAAAATGAAAATTGAACAACATGTCGTGGATCGTCGGATTAATCTTCTAAGTGAATCAGGAATCACGTTTGTGACAAATACAGAGATTGGTAAAGATTATCCATTGGAAAAACTAGATTCAGAGTTTGATAGTGTGATTATCTGTACTGGGGCAACAAAACCACGGAATGTGGTGGCGGAAGGAAGAAATCTAAAAGGTATCCATTTTGCAATGGATTACTTGCATAGCAATACGAAAAGCATGTTGGATTCCAATTTCGCGGATGGGAATTTTATCTCTGCAGAAGGGAAAGACGTCATTGTGATTGGTGGGGGAGACACAGCAACAGACTGTGTATCAACCGCTCTCCGACATAATTGTAAAAGTCTAGTCCAGTTTGATATTTATCCGGAGCGGTCAACCAGTCGTACTGAGGAGAATCCTTGGCCGCAATATCCAATCATTCACAAGCTTGATCATGGGCATGAGGAGGCATTAGCAAGGTTCGGAAGTGACCCCCGCGCATATGCGACATCAGCTATTGAATTTATAGGAGATGAGAATGGGCACTTAATGGGTGTTAAGAGTATCGAAGTTAGGACAATAGTGAATGAAAACGGGGAGAAAATCAGAGAGAGAATCCCTGGATCAGAAAGAGAATGGCCAGCACAGCTTATTTTATTAGCGGTTGGATTTGAAGGGATGGATCAAGATCTCTTAGAGAATTTCAACCAAGAAGAAACCACAACGAGAGCCGACAAATCAGAAGATCCTTACCAGACAAACAAGAAAGGAACCTTCATAGCAGGTGATGCCCGCCGCGGTTCGAGTTTAATAGTATGGGCTATTCAAGAAGGAAAAGAAGCTGCGGAAGCTTGTCACAACTACCTGATGAGTACCTAAAGATATGGAGGAGTACCAATGACTTTGACAGACTATACCCAACAACTTTTTGCTGATCGAATCGGTGGATCGTCGTTCGGACTCAAAGATGAGATTTTTAAATTTGAAAAAATAAAAAGGGCTAAAAAAGCTGCCTTAAAAGAGAATCCTCATATTGAATTAATTGATTTAGGAGTAGGTGAACCAGATGCTATGGCTGATGAAGCTGTTGTAGAAAAGCTTTCACTGGAGGCTGCAAAACCAGAAAATCGATTCTACTCTGACAATGGAATTTCTGAATTTAAGGAAGCGGCTGCTCGCTACATGGAAGAGGTATTTGGTGTAAGCGGCCTTGACCCAGAAACGGAAATCAATCACGTAATTGGTTCCAAATCAGCACTTGCGATGTTGCCAGCAGCTTTTATCAACCCAGGTGACATCACACTAATGCCAACACCAAGCTACCCTGTACTAGCTACTTATACGAAATATTATGGGGGAGAAATCGTACAGTTGCCCCTATTAGAAAAGAATGGATTCTTACCGGATCTTAGTCAAATTGATCGCGATACATTGAAAAAGGCTAAATTGCTTTATTTAAATTACCCGAATAACCCAACTGGTGCTGCGGCAACTAGAGAATTTTTTGAGGAAGTAGTTGCATTTGCAAATCAGAATAACTTAATCGTTGTTCATGACGCAGCCTATGCCGCGCTGGTATTTGACGGTGAGAAACCACTAAGTTTTCTATCAATCCCTGGAGCAAAAGAAGTGGGTGTAGAGCTTCATTCTTTATCAAAATCCTTCAATATGACCGGATGGAGAATTGGTTTTATCGCAGGACATCCGAATTTAGTTAAAGCATTTGCAACGATTAAGGACAATAGTGACTCAGGTCAATTTATACCTATCCAAAAAGCGGCAGCATATGCCCTAGCACATCCAGAAATTACAGTAAAAACAGCTGAAAAATATTCACGCCGCCATGAATTACTTGTTAACGCGCTTCGTAATTGCGGATTTAAGGCGGAAAAACCGAAGGGCTCCTTCTTCCTTTACGTGGAAATACCTGCTGGAGTTATCGGAGGTCCGACTTTTACGAATGCAGAAGAGTTTGGACAGTACCTGATTCGTGAGCACCTTATTTCAAGTGTGCCATGGGACGATGTTGGTAACTATATTCGATTCTCAGTGACTTTCCAAGCGGATAGAGAAGAAGAAACACAAGTCATCGATGAGATCAAATCACGGTTAAGTAGAGTTCAATTTATATTTTAGAGAAGGAAGGTGAGTGTAAGTGCTTTTTACAAAAATGCATGGTTTGGGTAACAATTATATCATTTTCAATCTCTTAGAATCCTCCTTGAGGGAACAGGACCTTACTAGTCTTGCCAAATCGGTATCGGATGTGAATTTTGGAATTGGTTCTGATGGGATGATTCTCATTTGTCCATCAAGTGTAGCGGATTTTAGAATGAGAATTTTTAATGAGGATGGATCAGAAGGAAAAAACTGTGGTAATGGACTCCGCTGTGTTGCAAAATATCTGGTCGATCACTTGTATGCTGAATCTAACACATTTTCGATCGAAACCCTTGGTGGAATTGTGTATGTGACGGTTACAACTGGACACAAAAATGTAGTCGAGTCAATCACAGTTGATATGGGAGAGCCTAAATTACTAAAAGGAATGGTTCCTATGGCGGGTGACCCTTATTCAACCACAATCAATGAAACTGTGAGTATTGGTGATAATCAATATCAACTGACTTGTCTTTCAATGGGAAACCCACATGCAATCCTTTTTGTTGATGATGTTCATGAAGTACCGCTAGAGAAATTAGGTCCTTCCATAGAGCACTCAACTCACTTTCCGGAAAGAGTAAATGTGGGAATCGTCCAGATTAGAAATAGTAATGAAATTGACTATAGAGTGTGGGAGAGAGGTTCCGGGATTACAATGGCTTGCGGAACAGGGGCATGTGCAGCTGTAGTTGCAGCCACGTTAACTGGGAAAATAGCAAAACACACACCTGTAACAGTTCACCTTCCCGGAGGTGATTTAGAAATCAGGTGGGATGAGAACAACCATATTTGGAAAAAAGGGGCGGCTGAGTACATTTGTCATGGTGAGATCGATGTACAGGCATCCTTAGCAAGGCACATTACAAAAATTAACTAGGATTAATTAGTTGTCGCCCGTATCTAGACAAAAGATTCTGATGCCTTGATGAGTTAATAGCAACTATGTGAACGGTAGCGATACTAATTACAAATAAAAGGAGGAAAATTTTATGGGAAGAACTTATACGAAGGAAGAGATTTTACAAAATGCAAAAGAAGAGAATGTACGCTATATTCGCTTACAGTTCACAGACTTATTCGGCATTATCAAAAATGTAGAAATTCCGGTTAGCC
This sequence comes from Fredinandcohnia onubensis, assembly GCF_031181385.1. Taxonomy (GTDB): domain Bacteria; phylum Bacillota; class Bacilli; order Bacillales; family Bacillaceae_L; genus Ferdinandcohnia; species Ferdinandcohnia onubensis_C. The sequence continues at coordinate 106,799 of NZ_JAPSKV010000007.1, read as the reverse complement.
AATTGAAAAAGGCACTGGATAATCAAATGATGTTTGATGGATCTTCAATCGAAGGTTTTGTGAGAATAGAAGAGTCTGATATGTATTTATACCCAGATTTAAATACATGGCTTATCTTTCCTTGGAGTGCAGAAGAAAGCAAAATTGCCCGTCTAATCTGTGATGTATATCTACCTGATGGGAACCCATTCCCTGGCGATCCTCGTGGAGTGTTGAAAAGAGTATTGAGTGAAGCAAACTCCTTAGGGTTTACAGCGATGAATGTTGGTCCAGAACCAGAATTCTTCCTATTTAAAACCGATGAAAAAGGCAACCCAACTATGGAATTAAATGATAATGGAGGCTATTTCGATTTAGCTCCGATTGACCTTGGCGAAAACTGCCGACGTGATATTGTTCTCACATTAGAAGATATGGGATTTGAAATAGAAGCATCCCATCACGAGGTGGCTCCTGGACAGCATGAAATTGATTTCAAATATTCTGATGCGGTTGATGCCGCTGACCAAATCCAAACATTCAAACTTGTTGTAAAAAATATTGCGAGAAAACATGGTCTACATGCAACCTTTATGCCTAAGCCGCTATTTGGTGTAAATGGTTCAGGGATGCACTGTCACCAATCCCTTTTCCGAGGGAACGAGAATGCTTTCTACGACGAAAGTGATGAATTAGGTCTAAGTGAAACGGCGAAACAGTATTTAGCTGGAATTCTAAAGCATGCTCATAGTTTTGCTGCAATCACAAATCCAACGGTTAACTCTTACAAGCGTCTAGTACCTGGATATGAAGCACCAAGCTATATTGCATGGTCAGCGAAAAACCGTAGTCCTCTCGTACGTGTTCCTGCAAGTCGAGGCTTAAGCACACGTATTGAGTTGAGAAATCCAGACCCATCTGCTAACCCATACCTTGCCTTAGCTGCTATGCTTGCTGCAGGGTTGGATGGGATTAAAAATAATCTGCAATTAGCGGATCCTGTAAATCTAAACATCTACCATATGTCAGATGACGAAATGGCGGCGTTAGGAATTCAAAGTCTTCCAGAAAACCTTAAGGAAGCTATTACAGCATTTTCAAAGAATGAGCTACTCATAAGTGCATTAGGAGAACATATTAGCACCCATTTTATTGAAGCTAAACGAATTGAATGGGATCAATTCCGTACTCAAGTTGACACATGGGAAAGAGACCAATATATGACTCTTTATTAATCTTTTAGACTTTTTGAATCTAAATTTGTCTAAAACGATGATAGTAGCCCCGTACACAAAAAAGTGACGGGGCTTTTACATATTTTAGAATGAAGAAAAAAATCCCAATATAGCCTGTCAATCACATATTTTGTTAATAAGAAGTTTGATGTATAATGTAAATGATTCAAAAGTTGAAAGCGAGTGTTCTAGATGGGACGTAAATGGAACAATATTAAGGAAAAGAAAGCGTCTAAGGATGCAAACACAAGTAGAATCTATGCAAAATTCGGACGTGAAATTTATGTAGCAGCAAGACAGGGCGAGCCTGATCCTGAGTTAAACCAAAACTTAAAGGTCGTTCTTGAACGTGCAAAAACATATAATGTACCAAGAGCAATCATTGACCGTGCGATTGAAAAAGCGAAAGGCGGCGCAGAAGAAAATTACGATGAGCTTCGCTATGAGGGCTTTGGACCAAACGGATCAATGGTTATTGTTGATGCATTAACGAATAACGTGAACCGTACTGCATCTGAAGTGCGTGCAGCATTTGGTAAAAACGGTGGAAACATGGGTGTCAGCGGTTCAGTAGCCTATATGTTTGATGCAACAGCTGTATTTGGTATCGAAGGAAAAACAGCCGATGAAGTACTAGAATTGTTAATGGAAGCAGATCTAGATGTACGTGATATCTTAGAAGAAGAAGAATCTGTAATCGTCTACGCTGAGCCAGAACAATTCCATGCTGTCCAAGAAGCATTTAAAAATGCTGGTATTACAGAGTTTACAGTAGCAGAGCTAACCATGCTTGCTCAAAACGATGTAACCCTTCCAGAAGATGCACAAGCAAAATTCGAAAAAATGATCGATGCACTAGAAGACCTCGAAGACGTACGCCAAGTCTACCACAACGTCGACCTAGGCGAATAACCAACAAACCAGACCTTTTGGGACAGGTCAACTGTCCCAAACTAAGGGTCTTTTTTTTATGCGGAAAATTTTGGGGTCGAGGGGACAGGTCGGGTTTGAAGGATTGAGAGCTTAAAGGATTTTGTCGATTTTTCTAGAATTATAGACATGAGGAGGGGTTTTATAAATGTCAATTGAGCAATTTTTAGAAGAACAAAATAAAGCAATTCGCGAATTACATATTACTAGTGCAGAAGCTTCATGGATGGCAGCTACTACTGGGGACGAGGAGTGGAAGGCAAAATCAGCAGAAGCGGATACTGCATACAGTGTTTATTTTTCAGATAAAGAGCGCTTTGAACAGGTGAAAAAATACCTCGAACAAACAGAGGACCCTGTTCAAAAACGCCAGCTAGAACTACTTTATTCACAAATGCTTGAAAACCAACTCCAGGAAGATAAACTAAAGGAAATGGTTCAATTATCAACAGAGTTAGTAGGTGTATTTAATACATTTCGCGCGACTTTAAACGGAAAGCAAGTATCGGAAAATGATGTGCGCCAAATTTTAATAAAAAGCAATGATCTTAAACTAAGAGAAGAAGCATGGCATGCAAGTAAGCAAATTGCAAAAGAAGTAGAAGAAAAATTACTGGTACTTGTGAAAAAGCGTAATGAAGCGGCCCGTTCACTAGGTTTCGAAAATTTCCATCAAATGAGTTTTGAATCACAGGAACTTGACCGTGAAGAGATTTTTTCTATTTTTACAGAGCTTAAGCGGCTTTCGGATGAACCATTCCGCGAACTAAAGCAGGAAATGGATGAGGAGCTTGCTGAACGGTTTGGTATCAAAGTAGAGGACCTGCGTCCATGGCATTATGCAGATCCCTTTTTCCAAGAGGCGCCACCATCAAAGGAATTAGACTTGGATCCATTTTATGATGGGAAGAATCTTGAAGAATTATCAACACAGACTTTTGCAAAAATGGGTATGGATATTAAGGATATGCTGCAAAAAAGTGATCTGTATCCAAGAGAGAAGAAAAATCAGCATGCATTCTGTACCGATATTGATCGTGATGGCGATGTTCGTGTCTTAAGTAACAATGTGCCTTCTGATTACTGGTCAAACACGATGCTACATGAATACGGGCATGCGGTTTATTTTAAATATATTCCCCGTGATCTACCGTTCCTATTGCGCACTCCAGCACATACGCTAACAACTGAAGCAATTGCGATGCTATATGGTCGCTTCGGAAAAAATCCGGAATGGCTTCAGCAGTTTTTAGGATTAGACCAAGCGCAAGTTGAAGAGTTGAAGCCACTCATTGAAAAATCATTGCGTCGCCAAATGCTGATTGCTGGCCGTTGGATTATAACATTTGTGTTTTTTGAACGTGAGCTTTATGAAAATCCGGATCAGGATTTGAATCGTTTATGGTGGAAGATTGTCAGTGAGGTTCAATTGTTAACGCCGCCAGAAAATCAGGATTATCCACATTGGGCTGCGAAAATTCATTTTACGTTGGTGCCGGTGTATTATCAAAACTATTTACTGGGTGAGTTAACAACTTCCCAGCTGCAGCGCCATATTGAGACGAATATATCAACGGATCTTTTCTCGGAAAAAGTGGGCGAATTTTTGTTGAATGATTTCTTTAAGCCAGGTGCGTTATATAATTGGAATGAAAAAATTGAAAGAGCCACTGGTGAAAGACTAAATCCACAGCATTTTGTTGATCAGTTTGTCGCGGTAAAATAAAATGAGAGAGCATATCTCTCATTTTTTTCTTCAAAAGGAGGGTAAAAATGTTCTCTTTTTTGAGTGCGAAATGTGCGATTTGTAAAAGAAAAATTAAGCCTTTACGAAAGTATGTCGATGATAAAGGGAATACAATAAAGGTGTGCATTCCATGCTCGGAATACGCCGAACGTCGGGCTTATAAAATTCGAAGATAAAGAAGGATGAAGTACGTTGTATTTAACAGTTAAAGAAACAGCAGAATATTTATCAATACCAGAAGAGCTTGTGAAAAAACTAATCCAAGAAAAAAAGGTACGTGCACTTTTCGATGGGGAGCAATACTTATTAAATAAAGAACAATTCAACGCTACCCTCGAACAGCTTGAAAAATACAAAAAGCTCTACGTAGAATGGCTAAATGAACCCATCCCAGAAGATATTGATGTGAAAGATGAAGATTAAGGTGGGACAGAGGTCCCACCATTTTTTTTACCGGGAAGTGTGCCTGTCCCTAATACCCCTTCTTATAGTCCACGACATTCTTCGGTAGAACTCCGCCTTGAGCGTAGCTTTTTAGATTCGGGATAAAGATATCCTCTATGACACGCTTGGTGTAATGCTCTGTTGACCCAGATGTATGCGGTGTCACAATCACATTTTCAAATTCCCAGAGCGGGCTATTTTCTTCAAGTGGTTCTTTCGTAAAAACATCCAAACCAGCTCCAGCGATTTCACCTGAACGCAGTGCTTCAATCATATCATCTTCAACGACAATCTCGCCGCGCCCGATATTAATGAAAAATGCAGATGACTTCATCTTTTTAAACTCGTCAGCCCCAAATAAATGATGCGTTTCATCCGTCAATGGCAAGGTTATAACGACGTAGTCACATCGAGGCAAAACATCAGATAACTGGGCCGTTGTATACATCTCATCCACAAATTCCTCATCTCGGTCAGAGTGGCGAACTCCAAGTACCTTCATACCAAAGGCCTTAGCAATTTTGGCCGTTTCCTTCCCAATATGACCGACACCAATAATCCCAATCGTCTTTTCATGAATTTCAAGATTCATATCAGCATGATGCCATTTTTTCACCTGTTGATTACGGACATATGTATGTATTTTTCTCGTTAACCCGAGCATTAAGGCAAAAATAGTTTCTGAAATCGGATAGGCGTGAACTCCATTTGCGCTTGTCAGAACAATATTTTTCTTCTCCATTTCCTCAAGTGGCATACTATTGACTCCAGCGCTCCAGCTTTGTAACCAACGAAGGTTTGAGTCGGCATAAATAGAATGCTCCGCAATTTCCTTTTTCCAGCCAACAATAACCTCGGCATCTTGTAAATGATCTATCCAAACAGACGAATCTCGCCCAGCAACAATCTCCCAGTCTGGAACAATTTCTTTAATCTGATCTAAATGAAATTCTTCAATGTTTTGCGTAATTACTAGTTTTGCCATGGTGAACCTCCAGTACCAGAATTTAACTAATTTTATAATAATACAGACAAGCTAGTATTACCAGCCTAGACATGGGGACAGTGAGGGAATCTAACAATGAGCTTTTTAGCTTAGGGAGCGGCATTTGAGTGTCATTACAATCCAGGTATTAGGAGGATGGTGGTACTCCAGCCGAATTGGAGTAGCATCACAATCCAGATATTAGGAGGATGGTGATACTCCAGCCGAATTGGAGTACCATCACTAACCAGATATTAGGAGGATGGTGGTATTCCAGCCGAATTGGAGTACCATTACTAACCAGATATTAGGAGGATGGTGATACTCCAGCCGAATTGGAGTAGCATCACAATCTAGATATTAGGAGGATGGTGGTATTCCAGGAGGATTGGAGTGTCATCACTAACCAGATATTAGGAGGATGGTGGTATTCCAGCGGCATTTGAGTGTCATTACAATCCAGATATTAGGAGGATGGTGATATTCCAGCAGCATTTGAGTGTCATTACAATCCAGATATTAGGAGGATGGTGGTACTCCAGCCGAATTGGAGTACCATCACTAACCAGATATTAGGAGGATGGTGGTATTCCAGCCGAATTGGAGTACCATCACTAACCAGATATTAGGAGGATGGTGGTATTCCAGCAGGATTGGAGTACCATCACAATCCAGATATTAGGAGGATGGTGGTGCCCCAGCAGGATTGGAGTAGCATCACAATCCAGGTATTAGGAGGATGGTGGTATTCCAGCGGCATTTGAGTGTCATTACAATCCAGGTATTAGGAGGATGGTGGTACTCCAGCAGGATTGGAGTACCATCACAATCCAGGTATTAGGAGGATGGTGGTATTCCAGCGGCATTTGAGTGTCATTACAATCCAGGTATTAGGAGGATGGTGGTATTCCAGGAGGATTGGAGTGTCATCACTAACCAGATATTAGGAGGATGGTGGTATTCCAGCAGCAAAGTAGTGTCACCCAATCTCAGGAGTTTAAGCTGGTTAGTTTTGCTCCGTCCAAATAATTTTGACCAAATTTTGATGAAAATATGGCTAAAATGGTAACTCTACTAATTTGTGAAATATTTCACATGACACAAAACGAATCCCGTTGTATGATTGACTTGTAAGAAAGTTTGTTCAGTGCTGAGCAAACTAAGTCTTAATCACAAATATATATTTAACAACCTTTTAATGGAGGTCATTGATGATGAAAGCATGGGCTGGTTTTAAAGAAGGAAAATGGCAAAAGGACATTGATGTACGTGACTTCATAATAGAGAACTTTACACCATATAGCGGTGACGATGAATTTTTAGTGGGACCGACGGAAGCAACAAATACGCTTTGGAAGCAGGTAATGGAGTTAACGAAGCAGGAGCGAGAAAATGGTGGAGTGCTTGATATGGATACGAAAATTGTATCTACGATTACTTCACATGGTCCCGGTTACTTAGATCAGGAAAAGGAGAAAGTGGTTGGTTTCCAAACGGATAAACCGTTTAAGCGTTCACTACAACCATATGGTGGAATTAGAATGGCGGTTGATTCTGCAAAATCCTATGGGTTTGAAATCGACCAAGAGATTGTAAAGATTTTTACTGAGTATCGTAAAACACATAACCAAGGTGTATTCGATGTTTATACACCAGAAATGAAACTTGCGAGAAAAGCGGGTATCATTACAGGACTACCTGATGCATATGGTCGTGGAAGAATTATTGGAGATTACCGCAGAGTGGCCCTTTATGGTGTCGACCGACTCATCGAAGACAAGAAGAAAGACCTTCTTGAAACCGGAAATGGAACCATGACTGATGACATCATTCGTGACAGAGAAGAGCTTTCTGAACAAATTCGTGCATTACAGGAATTAAAGGAGCTAGCCGTCTCTTATGGCTATTATATTTCAGAACCAGCTACAAATGCGAGAGAAGCATTTCAATGGCTATATTTCGCATATTTAGCAGCGATAAAAGAACAAAATGGGGCTGCGATGAGTTTAGGACGTGTGTCCACATTTCTAGATATCTATATTGAAAGGGATTTAGAAAACGGCCTTTTAACTGAGCAAGAAGCACAGGAAATTGTTGACCATTTTGTTATGAAACTACGACTTGTTAAGTTTTCAAGAACACCGGATTACAATGAGTTATTCAGTGGTGATCCTACTTGGGTAACCGAATCTCTTGCAGGTGTTGCGCTTGATGGACGTCCATTGGTTACAAAAAATTCATACCGTTTCTTGCATACTCTAGATAATCTTGGACCAGCACCTGAACCAAACCTAACTGTACTTTGGTCAGTGAAGTTACCTGAAAACTATAAGAAATATTGTGCAAAAATGTCTATCAAAACAAGCTCTATTCAATATGAAAATGACGACATTATGCGTCAAACGTATGGGGACGACTATGGCATCGCGTGCTGTGTATCGGCGATGACAATTGGAAAGCAAATGCAATTCTTCGGAGCAAGAGCGAACCTAGCGAAAGCTTTAATCTATGCAATCAATGGTGGTATTGATGAAAAGCTGAAGATCCAAGTTGGTCCGACATACTCACCGATTACTTCAGAGTATCTGGATTATGAGGAAGTTCTTGAAAAATATGATTTAATGCTCGAATGGCTTGCAGGACTTTATGTGAACACATTAAATATCATTCACTACATGCATGATAAATACAGCTATGAGCGATTAGAAATGGCACTGCATGACCGTGAGAGTTTACGAACAATGGCTTGTGGAATCGCGGGGTTATCTGTTGTCGCCGATTCACTAAGTGCAATCAAACATGCAAAGGTGAAAACGATTCGTGATGAAAATGGAATTGTTGTAGATTACGAGATTGAAGGAGACTTTCCGAAATACGGGAACAATGATGATCGTGTCGATGACATCGCAGTTGAGCTTGTGAAGCGTTTTATGAATAAGATTAAAAAGCATAAATCTTACCGCGACTCTGTTCACACGCAATCTATTTTAACGATCACATCTAATGTCGTGTATGGGAAAAAGACAGGCAACACCCCTGATGGCCGTAAAGCTGGGGAACCATTTGCACCAGGTGCAAACCCACTCCATGGCCGTGACACAAAGGGTACACTTGCTTCATTGAGCTCTGTTGCGAAGCTTCCATATGAATATGCTTTAGATGGGATCTCAAATACGTTCTCAATCGTACCGAAGGCTTTAGGAAGAGAGGAAGAAGCGAGAATTAGTAACCTAGCAGGTTTGCTTGATGGATACGTGATGAAAAAAGGTCACCATTTAAATGTGAACGTCTTTGACAGAGAAACATTAATGGATGCAATGGAACATCCTGAGTTATATCCACAATTAACCATACGTGTATCAGGATATGCCGTGAACTTTATCAAATTAACAAGAGAACAACAAATTGATGTTATAAACCGAACATTCCACGAAACCATGTAAGGATGTAAGAAAAGAGGAGGACGTTAAGCATGAACGGACGCATTCATTCCATTGAAACCTGTGGGACGGTAGACGGACCAGGACTACGTTATGTTATTTTCACTCAGGGGTGTTTGCTCCGTTGCCAGTTCTGTCATAACCCAGATACTTGGAAATTAAATATGGGGAAGGAAATGAGTGTTGCAGAGATCATCAATGATATCAAAACCTATCTTCCCTTTTTTCAAGCGTCGGGCGGTGGTGTTACTGTAAGTGGCGGTGAGCCTTTGCTACAACTTGATTTTCTAATCGAGTTGTTTACAGAATGCAAGAAGCTTGGGATTCACACCACGATTGATAGTTCTGGTGGATGCTTTACACGTGCTCCTTATTTTATGGAAAAATTAGAGGAATTACTGCCACTAACTGACTTAATTTTACTAGACATTAAGGAAATCGACTCAACGAAGCATAAGGAATTAACAGGCTTAAGCAATGAACATATACTAGACTTTACTCAGTATCTATCAGATAAAAATGTGCCAGTCTGGGTTCGACATGTGCTTGTTCCAACAATTAGCGACAATGATGAGGATCTTACGAAGCTATCAGAGTTTATAAAAACCCTAACAAATGTGAAAAAAATTGAAGTCCTCCCATACCACAAGCTTGGTATCTACAAATGGGAAAGCCTAGGTCTGGAATACAAACTCAAAGGAGTCGAACCCCCAACCGAACAACGCGTCAAAAACGCAGAAAGAATCCTAGGGGCATAAATCGTTCCGTCGCCCGACCGGGGTCACGGGGACAGGCTCTGCTTCCTACCATGTTTTTACAGTCATCTTATCATAGAAGCAGCAAAACGAAGACATAATGTCCTCCTTTTGCTGCTTTTTTTGTTGGGATAGTGAATCGTTTCCAAAAAGCAGGAGATGTGATACTAATAACGAATTGTAGTTGAGGATAAATTTTTTTAATAAAGTTGAAACAAATTCGGAGTTGAAACGACTTATTACTGATTGGGGGCGAGGCATTGGAGAATATGTCATTCGATATAGAAACTATTTATGATACGTATTACCGGGATGTTTATCATTTTGCACTCTTTTATACGAATAACCGTCAAGAAGCAGAAGATATCACACAAGAAACTTTTATTAAAATTATGAAAAACATAGGGAGTCTACAAAAAACAGAAAGATTGAAAACATGGATTTTCTCGATCACAAAGCATACCGCAATTGACTTGAAACGAAAACAAAAGTTTATTCAATTCTTACCAGACTGGATTTATGAAAAAGAATCGGAAGAAGCTACACCTGAAAAGAAGGCCATTCAAAAGAAGGAATGGGAAGAACTACAAGAAGCTCTCATAAAATTAAAGCCTACCTATCGGTCCATCATTATTTTACGAGGACTAAAAGAGATGTCTGTTAAAGAAACCGCTGAAATCATGGGATGCAGTGAAAGGAAAGTGCGCGTCGATTACCACAGAGGTATTCAACAAATGAAAAAGCATATTCGAGTAGATGAGGAAGGGTGGGGACTCAATGAACAATCGAAATGATGAGAAATGGTTACAGCCTTTAAAAAAACGTCCTGACCTTGAACCCAATCCCATTTTTGCAAAAGAGCTTAAAGAATCACTAAAGGAAAAACAGATAATAAAAAGAAGAAATTTTTCAGGGCTAAAAATGTGGATCCCTCTAACAGCGGCAGTTATGCTGTTCTCTATCATATCTATGTCCTATGTGACAAGTAATCAAGAACAAGGGCAGCAGCCAGTCGAAACCGAAACCGAAACCAAGGAAACTACCAATGTAGTGAATCCGGATTTTGATGCATTGTTAACTGGGAATCCTGCATATCAACAAATGTATGAATCAGTCTTAAAGGTAACCACAATAGATAAAGCTAGTAAGCTCGTTGTCCAATTTTTTGAGGCACTTCATGTTGAAGATAAGGAATTCCTTAAGAAAAATGTATTCTTTGTGGCGAATTCGGAAAAGGAAGTTGATGTCTTACTTGATTTTTACAAGGGGATTGATGTGAATTCCATAGCTGTTAGCTCGATTAACGAAAGTCAGGCAGAACCTAGTATAGAAATTGTCTTTTCATACAAACAAAATAATGTAGAAAAACTCCATCATATTCATATAAATTACTGGGACGAAGCAACAGTGGAAATTTATGCTCCTCTTGATGAGTATGTACCAGAGGTCAAAAATGATCTCGAACTTAACGAGGAAGAAAGAGTGGCTTATGAGGAATTCAAGCTTGACCATGACCCTGAGGCAATAAGAACGCTAGAACCAATCAGTATTGCGAAATTATATCTCCAAGCGAATGCGGATGGTGATCAGGAAACTTCATATTCCCTGTACACAACAAGAGAAGAGTTGGTGATGTGGTCAAAAGAGGAAGATAAGAAGTACTGGGAAGAGGAAACAAGGGATCCCGAAAGCTACAAGAAACCATTTTATGGTTTAGGTTCAGGAACGTTTCATCAAACGAACGAGTATCAAGGATATATTTCCTTTCGTAATCAAAATGGAGACATGGGCTTCCAAATGGTAAAAGACGAAAACGGCGTTTGGAAAGTAGCCTTCATGCCAATTCAATAGTGAAATAAAAGAATCCAACCTCATTTAATCGGGAGGTTGGATTTTGGTTATTGAAGTCTAAAGCCCTCTTCATATAAATAGTCTTCCGCTTCATCATAGGAGCCAAAGGCTTCTTCTAAGTTTAGGCCAGAATATACATTCCACCATTCATCTTCGAATACAAGTAGCAAAGTATGTCCCTCATCATTAACCCAACGTTCTTCCTGTCCTTCACCAATGATGGCATTTTCCCTCGCTAAAGGAGAATTCGCAGAGAGGGATTGAATCGATTCCTTCACGATTCGTCGTAAATCCGCTTCGGAGAAATCCCGTATATTAATAAATCCCTTAGCATCGACTTCGTAGTTTTGAAGGTTACCGGCATATACAAAACCATTACCATTTGGGTGTAGGTGCTGTACAACAATCTTCTTTTCAAAGACGCTGTCGTTATAGTGAAAGTTTACTCTTCCTAAAGATACATTTTTTCGTTCCAATTCCGGGAATGATTCGATGACCTTAAGTTTTTCCTCGAAAGATAGCATATGTATGTCCTCATTTCTAATTTTAAAATAATTTATTGAAGTATTTCCTTCACTCGCCCAACTTGTCCATCCTCTAATCGAACCTTAATCCCATGAGGATGAAAACTAGACTTTGTTAAAATATCTTTCACAATTCCTTTTGTCAGTATACCAGTACGCTGGTCTTTCTTTAACACAATTTGAACCTCAATTCCCGGTACTATATCAGCACGATTTTGCCCATTCATCACAAAAACCCTTCCATCAATTATTTGTCTATCTAGTTTACCCTACATTCCCGTTTAGGACAAAGGGACAGGTCCCGCGTCCCACCATACTTTTCCTGGGACACGGGACCTGTCCCCCTGACCCGCGGGCCACCCAGCCCAAAGCCCGCCCATGTCGAAGCCGATCCCTTTTACCAGTAATAAAAGATGGCCGGTGGGCCATCTTTTAATATAGCTGTATCGGGTGCATGGTTGATTCTAAAGCTTTGAATTCGTAGCCTTGTTTCTTTAGATAGTCTAGTAGTTTTGGTAAATGTTCGAGTGTTTCGGGTCTTTCGTGCAGTAGAATGACAATTGGCTGATTCACACGATTCAATTTAGTTAGCTGTTCAATTACACTATCCACATACCGGCTATCACGAAATTGCCAATCACGGCTATCGATATTCCAGTCCCACATCTTGTAGCCAGCCGCTTCTACAGCGTCCTTATAGGCATCTGTCATATGTGGAGCACTGCCAAATGGAGTTCGAATGAGGTCTGTTTCAATTCCTGTTAATTCGAAAAGCGTCTGTTGGGTTTGGTCCATTTCGCCAACAACGGATTTCGAAGATTGATAGAATTTATTTTTATCATGTGTGACTCCATGAAGACCGACACTGTGTCCTTTACTCGCCATTTCCTTGACTGCATCAGGATAATTTTTCATATTGTTGTCTAACATAAAAAAAGTTGCTTTCGCATCATATTGATCGAGTAAAGCAAGGATATCCTTTGAAACCTTATGAGGACCATCGTCAAAAGTGAGATAAACCGCCCTTGAAGGTGGGGCAGGTGTTTCCTTTGGTGCTTCCTGTTCTTGATCTTCTTCCTGTTCCTCGTCTATTTCGGGAGTGGTTGGTTGCACTGGGTCTGGAGCTGTTTCTTTTGTTGGTTCAGTTGTAGGTGCGGATTCTTCTTCAGCGGGTTTTTCAACTTCAATATTCCCTTTTGGTTGGTCATCAACTCTAAGATCATCATCATCTATTGGTTCATTTTTTTCAGGAGGTTCAACAGGTGCAACAACCTCAACTACCGGTTCAGATGCATCTGCTTCTAAAAAAAATTTAGTTTTAAGTAGAAAAAAAGAATACAAGAGTAACAACACAATAAAGCCAAACAACGCAATAATTTTGACAATGTTGCTCTTTTTCACTTTTCTCGCATTCGACATTACGCATACCTTCTTTGCTGTGATATTCTTCAATATATAAGACGCTTATATTGCAGAAATGTTTCACTTTTATTACGACATTTTTACAAGATTTGTATAGACAAGCCATATCTTATCACAAGGAAAGGTTTTGGGGAAGAAGAAATTTTGGAAAAAAAAGGTTTTTGAGAATCGAATGCTCGTAGTCTAATATAATATAGGACAATTTACTTGTTTCAACAATAAAAATAGTTAATAATCCACTTATAACATACTTTTAATGAAGGGGGATTCTCGATTTGAAAATGAGGGTTTCAGCCGTTCAATATCATCTTCACACAATCAGTTCCTTTGATGAATTTGCGGCTCAATGTGAGCATTATATAAAAACTGCAATGGAATTTGATGCAGAGTTTATTCTGTTTCCAGAATTCTTCACTACACAGCTTTTATCAATCGGCAGGGAGGACGGTTCAAGTCTGACTATTGATGATCTACCAAGCTTTACTGAAAGCTACCGAGAACTTTTTTTAAACCTTGCCAAACAATACAATGTCCACATCATTGGTGGAACACATGTCATCCGAAAGGGCGATCATCTCAACAATGTAGCTCATTTATTCTATCCGGATGGTCGAGTTGGAGAGCAGGCCAAGTTGCATATTACCCCAACGGAAGTGAACGAATGGAATATGACACCGGGAGACGATTTCCGAGTGTTCGATACAGAAAAAGGACGCATTGCGATGTTAACTTGCTATGATATCGAGTTCCCTGAAATTGTTCGAATGGCAAAGGCAAAGGGTGCAGATGTAATCTTTTGCCCATCTTGTACAGATGACCGCCACGGCTTCCATCGTGTGCGTTATACAAGCCATGCAAGAGCCGTGGAAAATCAAGTCTATGTTGTCGGAACAGGCACGGTTGGTACTCTGCCAACGGTTGATTTTATGCGTGCAAACTTTGGTCAGGCAGCAGTTATTACACCAAATGATATTCCATTTCCACCAAAAGGAATTTTAGTGGAAGGCGAAGTAAACAACGACATGATTGTGACGGCAGACCTTGATTTGGATCTTCTCTATGAAGTGCGTGAACGCGGTTCGGTTACAACATGGCGTGACCGTAGAACGGACCTATATCCTGATTGGAAATAATCGAAAGAGAGTGAATGAGATGGACTATAAAAGAATAACAAGCATCAATGACCCGTTATTTTTTAAAATGCATGAATTAATGAAAAGTGTGTTTCCTAAAGAGGAAGTTCTAGATTTTGAACTTTGGAAGGAGCCCCTTGAGGACCCAAGTATTCGTGTTTTCGTTGCGGTACATGATGATGAGGTCGTTGGGACAACGGAATATCGTTATTATCCAGACTGGAATATTGCGATGACTGATTTTACGATCATCGGCCAACCAGGATTGAGTATCGGTCGCTTTCTAGCACAAAATCGCAGTAAGGATTTACAGGAGTTAGCTGCTGCAAACGGGAAAGAGTTATTCGGAATGTTTGCTGAAATCTACGACCCATATCAAGTTGCGCACTATGAATTTGGAACAGTTAAGCCAATGGATCCATTCGTACGCCGTGAGGTTCTGTCTCATCTTGGTTATAAGCGTATAGAGCTCGACTATGTTCATCCATCTTGGAACAATGACGGGGAAGCAGTGAAGGGATTAGATCTATGCTTCATGCCTAGTGATGACCAAGTAACTGAATTACCAAGCCAATTGGTCGTTGATTTCTTAACAACGTATTATACCGTTCTTCCAAACAAACCAGCAGAATGGCTGGAAATGGTGAACAGCCTAACGGAAAAAGAAACGGTAAACTTACTTCCATTATAAAAGAAGAATCCGTATTTAAATCTTATTGGTTTAAATATGGATTTTTTTTGTCTGAAAAATGTCTGAAAAACGACATGTGATATAAATCATATTCCAGCAGGGACGTTAGGATTTACAATGAAAGTAGAAGAGTATGTTTAGAAGTATTTTGGCTTGGAGAAGTCAAATGCGCAGGATTGTGACCTTCTGAGCAACCAATATCCGTAAAGCTGGTGATATTTTGATTAGTCAAATATTAGATGGTTTTAGTTTTCACTCCCAATGGAATGGGGGTATCATCTTTTTTACCTTGATTTTAATTGTCTTATATATGTTCCTTTTACCAACACCAAAAGGTCATCCGAAGTATATATCAATGGCGTTTGCCGGAAGTATGCTGCTGATTTTATTGGCTGTGGGAAGTCCTTTGAACCTATTAGGACGGATGCTGTTTCGTGCTCACATCATACAGATTGTTGTTGTACTTCTTATTGCAGCACCGTTGATTGTAATTGGGTTAAAGACAAATCTGCTTGAAAAAATGCTCCAAAAAAATAGTGTGAAAAAGGTTTATCGTGTCTTAACTCATCCCGTGTTTACAATTCTTCTTTTCCACGGTTTGTTAATTGGATATCACGTACCTGTTATGTTTGACTGGATTCGAACAGGATACTTTACAAACTATTTCTTTTTAATTGGCTTGATAGTAGCGGCAGTCTTACTGTGGTGGCCAATCATCGGACCAATCAAAGAGCATGATCAGATGACTTTTAAGAAAAAGCATATTTATATAGTGGTTAACATTGTATTGTTTTTACCAGTTACACTGTTTTTATGGCTTGCAGGTGATGCATTGTATTCAGTATATAGTGACACTAGTCAAATGTTGGCTGCACTGGCATTATGTATGCCTCTCGGTGAAGAGATTCCGCCAGATTTATTAGAAACACTACTCCCGTATCCACCAGTTGGAGAACAAAAAAACGGAGCCATCATCTTATTTATCACACAAGCACTAATCTTCGGATTGAGTGCAACATGGTTGTTTATGAAAAAAGGCAGGAAATGAATTCCTGCCTTTGCTATTTAATTTAGTTTTCCGATGTAGGCTAATTCTGAGACATCGCTTGAGTCGGTAGAGCCATCAAGAATTTTGCGGATATCGAGTAAAGTATCCTGTAAACTAATCGATTCACCTTTCTTACCAGTAAAGGCTTCGGCTACATAAAATGGCTGAGTTAAATATGCTTCAAGACGCTCACCACGTTTGTAGGTTTGAACCTCGACTTCGGGTAGCTTTTCAAGCCCATGCACCGTAACGAGTGAACGAAGCTCGCGGTATCTTCGTAATAGTTTTTTTGCACGCTGTTGAATTGTGAAATGTGTTTGGTCTAGGTGTACCCCTTCAAGAACGGAAGAGGTCGAGTATACTGGATTAATGGCAGGATATTGATGTCTTGCAGTGAGGTCAGCGTCAAATTGCCATAATGTTTCAAGTGGTCCAAATGGAACATCCTCATCTACAACTTCACCTTTTAAGTCCACAAGAACCGTAGTGACAGAGTCAATTCCAATTGAATGAAATTTTTCTTGCAGAGTTTGGATATCTCCCGTAATCACATGTGATCGGTCCGCTGCAAAAACAATTTCCTTCGTCATCCCAAGCTTTGCGATTTCATCGTAGGCTTCTTTAATTGTTTTTACTTGGATTTGAACTTCATCTAAAACATCATTAACTCCAAGATGATCTCCTTCCGGTAAAAGTAATACCGTCGTGAAATCATTGTTACGCAAGCGATGGAATAATTCTGCAAGAACTACAAGCTGCCCCATTCCTGGGCGAGCGACAAGACCTACTGTCCCCCCTTTTGCTAACGGAGCAAAGACATCAAGCGTTTTAATCCCAGTTTCAATCATTTCCATTTTCTCCCCTCGAATTAATAATTCATCCACACTACATTCAGCTAAATCAGCAAGCGCCACAAGTGTGCGTACCTCTGCTCGACCTACGGGGATTTTTCCAGTACACAGATTAGAAACAGTGGCCGGACGTAATCCTACTGAACGGGCAGCAGTCGTTAAATTGGGTACTCTTCTACGAAGTAAAGAAACATTGAGTCGAATATCTTCCAAAATTTTCACCTCCTGTTACTTTTTAAAGTAATCTAAATTCCGTTTGAATGCAATTATTATTTTCGTTGTAGCGTAATTTTTTTTACGGTTGTGGATTGGTGAAGTGCTAAATCGATAGAATAAAATTGCCATGAGGAAAAACATAACGATTGTCCAATTTCAATAAAAAGCTAGTTAGACTGGGGGCTAGTCCTTCCAATGATTGGCCATGATCATACCCTAAAACATAAAAAAGATGAAAGTAGGATGTAATCGTACCCTCGACTGTTGAAAATGAGTTCAGTGAGGATACGAATAGGTGGTAATCATATCCTCACATGCTCAGAGCCACCCAAGTGAGGGTACGAAAAAGGAGTAATCGTACCCTCACCAGCCAAGAGCCACCAAGTGATGGTACGAAAAAGGAGTTATCGTACCCTCACAAGTCCAGAGTCACCCAAGTGATGGTACGAACCCATCCGAATGCAAACACCTTAATGCCCTCTAGAATACATCCACCAACCCAATCCCATACTAAACCTAAAAACTGAAACAAATAAGGAGCTGCCATGACGGAAATCCTGCCTGAATCATTTTTTCATCAACCTACATTAGAACTTGCCAAAGCTCTCCTCGGATGTAAGCTTATAAAAGAAACCGAACAAGGCGTGGCATCAGGTTACATCGTTGAAACTGAAGCCTACAAAGGCCCACTTGATCGTGCGGCACATTCTTTTAACAATCGAAGGACGAAGCGAACAGAGGTGATGTTCGGCAAACCGGGCTATGTCTATACATATCAGATGCACACTCATTGTCTCGTGAATGTAGTCAGTAACGAAATTGACATCCCAGAAGCGATTCTAATCCGAGCGGTTGAGCCTGACCGAGGAATTAGCCTTATGTATGAACGCCGCGGCCAAATGCCCGCCAAAAATCTAACAAACGGCCCAGGAAAACTAACGAAAGCATTAGGGATAACAATGGAGGACTATGGACGCCCATTTTTTGAACCACCTATTTACATCACGAAAGGCTATATTCCTGAAGATGTCTCAATCGGCCCGCGAATTGGAATCGAAAATACAGGTGAGGCCAAGGATTATCCGTGGCGTTATTGGATCACTGACAATCCGTTTGTTTCCCGCAAAAGATAAGGGTTTGCTCGTACCTGAGCAGACCCTTTTTTCATAATAACTTACGTCTTCTAAGCCTCAGGTCCTAGTGAAAAATATAACTGGGGCTCATTATAGCAAATCGAAAATCAGGATAAGATTGAATCATGAAAGGAGGAAGTAAACATGAAAAAATTCGGATTGTTTATTCTTGGAGGTATTGCAGCAATTGTGCTTTTATCGCAGGTTGGACCACTGATTGGTTTAGCAATTAGCCTAGCCATTCTGTATTTTGCATTTAAACAGTTTATGAAGACTGATTCAACACTAGGTAAGGTACTGTGGGCAATTGTCGGGGTTATCGCTCTTATTGCGTCAGCTTCAAATGCACCTGCAATTCTAGGCGTCGTTGCAGCATACATCCTCTATGTTGTCATTAAAAACTGGAAAAAAGGAAAAAAAGAAGTCGTATCTGAATCAACTGACCCATTCACTAACTTTGAAAGACAATGGGCTGAATTGAACAAACATTAATTTTTCGAAATAAGAATACTCATTAAAAAGGAGAATGATACAAATGGCAAACCTATTAACTCGTATAAAGGACACTATTTTAGCTGATTTTCATGGAGTGTTAGATGAAAAAGAAAAGAAAAACCCAATCGCGTTGCTTAACCAGTATCTACGTCAATGTGAGGCAGAAGTTGAGAAGGTTCGCAAGCTTGTCGAGCGTCAGCACTCTCTAAAGGATCAATTTGCAAGAGAACACCGTGAGGCGGCGGATCTTGCAGAAAAGCGTAAATACCAAGCGGGTGTAGCACAGCGAGCTGGTGAAACAGAATTATATGAGTTTGCTGTTCAGGAACAAGTTTCATATGAAGAACGTGCTGCTAAATTACAGGAAGCATTAAAAAATACGGCTACAGAACTTATCGGACTTGAGAAAAAGTATGAGGAAATGAAGCACAAGCTTAAAGATATGCATATTAAGCGTATGGAATTAATGGGGCGTGAGAATATTGCACGAGCTAATCATCGCATGAATCAAGTGCTAGACACAAATGCATATACGAATAATGCTTCAAGAACTTTTGAAGATATGGAATCATATCTTGATCGTCTCGAGCATCAAGTGAATTCCTCTTATCATCGCAATACAATCGATGCAAGAATTGCACAGCTTGAAAAAGAAGTGAAAAATGAAGAAACACATTCAATTTCATAGTGAAAACATGGTATTCTAAGAAGGCGTAGACAATCTACGTCTTCTTAGCCCCTCTACCTTACGGGCGATAATCAATGCATTCAATGAAAATGAAGGGAGGATCCGGATATGTTAAATAAAATCAAATCAGACAATCTTAATGCATTTTTTCTTCTTGGAATCATTTTATTAATCATTGAAGTTACGTTTTTTAATGGCGGAGTCCTTTTCTCTTTTGTGATATCGTTTGGATGTATTTATATTGGTCGTAAAAAGTTGCCGCGAACATTTGGTAAAATCCTGTTTTGGTTTGGATGGATTAGTTTAGCTTTTACCATTTTAAATATGATGACAGTAAAGTTTTTGATTCTTGCCGTTCTTATATATTTACTTATTCAATTTTTACAATCTAAGAAAAAACCACATTATATAAAACCTGAAATAAAAGAATCGGAAAAAACATCGAAACAAGAACCGATTCTTAGACGTCAACCATTGTTTCAAAACATCGTGTTGGGTCAACAAAAAACACCAGAGTATGTGTATGAATGGAACGATGTAAACATTCAGTCAGGAATCGGCGATACGATTATTGATTTAAGCTATACGGTTTTACCTAAAGGTGAATCAGTTATTTTTATTCGAAATGTAATAGGGAATGTTCAAATCTTTGTTCCTTACGAAATTGAAGTGAAGGTACATCATTCGGTCCTTTATGGAGCCACAACGATCTTTGAAAATCAGGACACTAAAACGGTGAACCAAACACTTCATTATCAGACTGAACAATATGATCACGTCGAACCCAAGCTTAAGATAGTCACTTCGATTGGAGTGGGGGACCTTGAGGTGAAACGAGCATGAGTACCGTAAAAAAACAAATCATTGTCGGTATTTGTGTCTCGGTGTTTTTATTTGTATTGGCTCATGTCATTGCATTCATGGCCTTTCCTTTAGCAAATTGGGCCGCACTTTGGCAAACAAAGCTAATGGATTTACCTTATATTATTTTAACCTTAAGTCTGAGCTTAATTGCTGGGCTTGTTTTTGGGATATTGTCAGGGTATTTATGGAGAAAACAGCTACTCTCTGTCTCTAACGCGATTTATCAAATTGAACAAGGGAGGTCCATTTCTGACATCCCAGTTAACCAAACAGCTGAATTCAACACCATTTGGGAGCGGATTAAAAAGCTACAAACTCATATCGCTGAGCAAACGAAGCTTTCTCAAAAACTTGCAAATGAAAAGGCTGAGGATCAGGAAAAACGAATACAACAAATTGTTTCCGATGAGCGTAACCGTTTAGCGAGGGAACTCCATGACTCCGTTAGCCAACAACTCTTTGCTGCGTCGATGATGATGTCTGCTATTAATGAGTCAAAGCCACGAAAAGATGAACGTGAGGCAAAACAGTTTAAACTTGTTGAGGAAATGATTCATCAATCACAACTAGAAATGCGCGCACTCTTACTCCATTTACGTCCAGTTGCATTAAAAGGAAAGACACTCCAAGAAGGAATTCAGGAGCTATTAGTTGAATTATCACAAAAGGTACCCGTAACAATTGAAACAAAGATTGAGGACTTTCAAATTGATAAAGGGGTCGAGGACCACTTATTTCGCATTCTTCAAGAGTCAGTTTCAAACACCCTCCGCCACGCAAAAGCAAATCAGTTAGAAGTCCTGCTTATTAAAAGGGATGAATTTGTCATTTTAAGAATCGTTGATGATGGGATTGGATTTGATGTGGAACAAGCGAAGACTGGTTCCTATGGACTTCAAAATATGTATGAACGTGCAGTGGAAATAGGCGGTACAATGCGGACCGTTAGTCTTAAAGACAAAGGAACTCGGATTGAAGTAAAAGTACCAGTGTTAGAGGGTGGAGAAAATGATTAAAGTATTATTTGTCGATGATCATGAAATGGTAAGAATAGGAGTTTCCTCCTATTTATCTGCACAGCCAGATATTGAAGTCGTAGGTGAAGCAGATGACGGAAAAATAGCGGTTGAATTAGCACTAGAGCTTCGACCTGACATTGTATTAATGGACCTCGTAATGAAGGAAATGGACGGTATTGAGGCAACAAGAAGAATCATTGAGAGCTGGCCTGAAGCAAAAATCATCATCGTCACAAGCTTTATTGATGATGAAAAGGTATATCCTGCTTTAGAAGCGGGTGCAACGAGCTACATGTTAAAAACATCGAAGGCGAGTGAAATTGCTGAAGCCGTCCGTAAAACCTATCATGGGCAGTCAGTTTTAGAGCCAGAAGTTACAGGGAAAATGATGGTTCGAATGAGACAAAAGGAAAAACAGCTTCCACATGAAGAATTAACAAACCGTGAAATGGAAATCTTGCTTTTAATCGCGGATGGAAAAACGAATCAAGAGATCGCTGACGAACTTTTTATTGCGCTAAAAACGGTAAAAGTGCATGTTAGTAACATATTAAGTAAGCTAGAGGTACAAGATCGAACACAGGCGGTCATATACGCATTTAAACATTCTCTTGTAAAATAAAATATTCTTTCGACAAAAAACGCAGATTTCTATCTGTGTTTTTATTTTTGTATTAAAATAAAAGAACGTTTTTTATCAAGTGAGCATAATGACCTATATGCCAATTACCATAACTTATGTGATAAAGGAAGATTTTTATACCTATTTAACTATTTAGTTTGTAGGACAGATGGTTTATAATTGAAAAGTCGATATTTGACGAATTGCGTCTGTGACTTTTGACCCTTTTTTGTAATAAAAAAAGGATTATTGCATATATATCTAGAAATATAGGAGAAAATGGAGAAAAAGAGATGCAGAAAATGAATAAAAGATTGGTATTACTATACGAGGAGAAAAGAACTACTATATGGTATAGTATCTTATTTGTTATTATCTTGGTAGCATATGATATCTTTTTTTATTTTATTTATCCAAGTGATGAGACTGCTATAGCTACAGGATTTCCTAACAAGTTTATATACGTTATTTACCTAGTTATGGCAATGCTAATTCCAGTAATATTCTATAATAATCATAGGAATAAACAGCATTTAACAAAATACTATTTTTTCATTGCATATACTATTTTAAGTTTTGTTAATGATCTAATCACTTACTGGGACAAACCTGGATTGTTCTCAAGTGGGAACGCAGTTGAGGTTTTTCTAGTCCTATTTTCTCCAATCTTTGTAAATAAAAAATATTTCTGGGTAGTTTCTATAGGATTAACAGTTAAATATATATTGAGTGGAGCAATACTTGGGACTACAATGGTAGCTCTACCAATTGTATTAACTACGGTACTGGCTATAGTTGCATATATACTACTTAACAGATTTTATGGATATGTGAATGCACTAAGCACAGCTTATGATCAACAGATGGAAGGGATAGTAAAAGGTGTTATCGCAGCACTTGAATTAAAAGATCCTTATACTAGAGGTCATAGTGAGAGAGTTGCTAAATATGCAATGGTATTAGCGAAAGAGTTAGGAGCTTTTTCTCAGGATGAATTAAAATCTTTTAATTATGCTTGTTTGCTGCATGATATAGGTAAGGTCAATATTCCCGATTCTATACTTATGAAACCAGCAAAATTAACGAATGAAGAGTATGAAATTATAAAAACACATCCAGTCGTTGGAGAAGAAGCAGTAAAAAATGTGAAAGGTCTTGGCTCGAGTATAAGTATTATTAGATCGCATCATGAGAGATGGGATGGTAAAGGATATCCCGACCAGCTAAAAGGAAATGATATTCCTTTAAATGCTCGAATCACTGCAATAGCAGATGCCTTTGATGCAATGACTTCATCCCGGTCATATCGAGGAGCACTACCTGTTGAAGAAGCTTATAATCGAATCCTTCAAGGGGAAGGTACTCAATTTGATCCTAATCTAGTTGCATTATTTAAAAAGGTTTACCCGCAATGGATAGATATACAAAAAAATCCAGTTTGATGGCAGGAGGTGAAAAAAGTGATAATCAAAAAGCTTAAAAAAATCAAAGCTACTTGTTGGTGGTGTGCTTTTTTACCCGGAGGCCCAAGAGGATAATTTATGAAAGAAGGATGCTTACGAAAAATGGGGCATCCTTTTATTATGAAGAAAAGTAGGTGTGAAGATTGCAATTAACTGCTGATTCTATTTTATGTTTACACGAGTTAGTGATACGTAAAGATAATAAGAATTATATTATCGAAGATTTAGTAACTCATGAATTTTATGAAATGCCAGTAGTCTGTGTTGATGCAATTGAGTTGATTAACAAAGGTTTATCACTTGGTGAAATAGAACACCTACTCATCGAAAAATATGCAGGTGAAGAGATTGATCTACTTGATTTTGGCCAACAATTGCTGGATTTAGATTTAGTAGAAATGGTAGATGGAGCAAAAGTAAGAATAGAAAAGACACGTAATTAT
The DNA here is from genome assembly GCF_031181385.1 of Fredinandcohnia onubensis. Classification (GTDB taxonomy): domain Bacteria; phylum Bacillota; class Bacilli; order Bacillales; family Bacillaceae_L; genus Ferdinandcohnia; species Ferdinandcohnia onubensis_C. The sequence goes on along the minus strand of NZ_JAPSKV010000007.1, from coordinate 82,821 downwards.
GAAGACTTAGGATTTAATTGGATATCACCGAAACTAGGGAAGGTTTTCTTTAATCGGTTTACTCGTTTTTTCTATCCATTATTTTTGTTAGTGAATCTCTTTCTATTTGTGAAAGATCCTAATCTTTTTCCTCGTTATCAGGATTTATTTGTCTTTGATACAATGATGTTTAATATTCTTTTGTATGCCGGAATTTCAATTGTTTTAATCTTTTTACATGAAAGTGGACATATTTTGGCTATCCGTTCATTTGATCTTCCAACAAAATTGCAAATCGGTAATCGACTGTTTTTTGTCGTGTTCGAAACGGACCTTACACAAGCATGGAAGCTTTCTTCAAAGGAACGAAACCTATTATTTTTAGCAGGAATATATTTTGATAGTTTCATACTTTTAGTTACCCTAGTCTTAAAAGTGTCTAATCTATTTTCAAATGAGATTATTCATGGAATTATTGGTTTGATTACTTTCGATATTGTGATTCGAATCATCTATCAATGCTGTATTTATATGAAAACAGATCTTTATTATGTTTTTGAAAATAGTACAGGGAATTATAATCTGATGGAAAGTGGTATTGAATTTATAAGAGGACTATTTAACAGAAAACAAAACGCAACAGATAACAGAGTGATTGTTTTCTATTCCTTTTTCTTTTTGATAGGAATTTTGTTGACCTTCTCTATGTTTGGCTTTTACTATTTACCTCAATTAGTATATATTATGATAAATGTTCTCCCAGGGTTTACTGAGTCATTATCATCATTAAAGTTCTGGGATGCTTTCGTTTTCTCTGCGCAGATATTGATCTTCCTTCCGCTTCTTACTTACTCATTATTTAAAAAATTCGAAAGTAAGAGAGAATATAGGACTATATACTCAGGTGAGGAAAATAATATATAATGAAAAATGCATAATCATTTAACTAAGTGAGGATAGATATGTCTTATCTAAAACATAACTCTCTTCTTTTACATGAAGAGAAGAAGGCGCTACGTCTATATTTAATATTGTTTTATAGCATTTTCCTGTTATATGATTTCTTTTATTATTTTATATACCCTATATTTATTAACGCTAAGATTGGTCTTCCTACTGATTTTGCATATGGAGCCTATATCTTAATAATTGTCCTTATTCCAGTCTCATTCTATTTAAGGAAAATAGGTAAGCTACATTTAGTCAAATATTTTTATGTGTTGTCTTATCTTCTAGTCACTGGAATTGATGATGTAGTCACTTATTGGGGGAGTAATGAACCTTTTAAGAGTGGAAATGCAGCTGAAATTGCTTTTTTGCTATTCTCTCCCATCTTTATAAATAAGAGATTCTTTTTGACAGTTACAATTGCAATTGTAATGAAATATGGATTGATTGGTCTATTATTAGGAAATGGTATTGTATTGGCAATAATTCTACTGATTGGTATGTTTGCGCTTATTGCCTACATCCTCCTAACCCGTTTCTACTCGTATATCGAAGCACTTTCGGAAACGCATGAGGAGCTCCGCAAGAAGGAAAAGCTTGCATTTGTCGGGCAGATGGCGACTACGGTTGGACATGAAATTCGTAATCCGTTGGCGTCCTTAAAAGGGTTTACCCAGCTTCAGCGGGAAAAACATAAAGAGGATGAAATGCAATATATGATCATGGAGCAAGAAATTGATCGAATTGATTCAATCCTTAATGATTTGCTGGTTATCGGCAAACCAAGGCAAATTAATGTGACGAAATGTAATGTAAAGAAACTTATTGAATATGTCCTTTCGATCTTTGAGCAATCTGAGAACGCGAGGAATGTTATAATTGACCTGAAAATGGATGAGGCTGTTCTGGATATCGATTGTGATGAGAAACAAATAAAACAGGTTTTCTTAAATCTCATTAAAAATAGCTTTGAATCCATGCCAGAGGGTGGTATGTTAACGATTAGAGGTAGCCAAACCGCCAATAACATGGTATCAATTCTCATTAGTGATGAGGGCTGTGGAATTCCTGAGGATGTACAGGAAAAGCTTTTCGAACCATTCTTTACAACAAAGGATTATGGAACAGGTTTAGGATTAATGGTTTCTAAAAAAATCATCGAAGACCATCATGGGAAAATTACCATCAATAGTAAACCAGGAAAAGGAACAAAGGTAGAGATTATATTACCGATTACGCAATAAAAAAGTCGACTCTGGGAGTCGGCTTTTGTTTTTAATTAAAAAATGTATCCGTTTTTCAAAGATTAAGATAATTTAGCTAAGAAATCGATATGATAAACTTTCTTTGGCCTGCCCCGTAATTTTTTTTGCTTTTTATAAGAAACTTCAGCAACTCCCTTTTCCTCAAGCTTTTGCAAGATACGGTTTGCTGCTCTTTGAGATATTCCAAAATGAATGGCAAGATCATCTGAAACAATTTCATTTGTTTGAAGTTTTTCCAAAACGGCCATTATTTTTTGTATCTGCAATGCTGACATGCCTATTTGGCTACTAAATTTCTCAATTTGAGTGTTCAGTTGATTTGGAATCTGTAAACATGTCTCATCACCTAGAGGTCCTATTAATTGTTCATCTTCGGTCATAATATAGGATGTCCCGCGATCCATTCTTCTTTCTTTGTTTGCATGTTCAGCATTGAGACGAGCCTCTTGCAGCGAATTGCCAATTCCCCAACCAATATCTATTTCGTAAGGTAATGTTTGCTTAAGATAGGATAATAGCGAACATTGTGTAAACTCATTTGTAATGTCTTTCAATGCCTTATAGTTTGTAATGACTTCAAAATTTAAGAAGTTCCTCTGGATAATAAAGCCGTGTTGTTTTTTTGTATTGTAATCTAACAGTGCTTGATTCAACAGTAACATTTTCCGTTCCAGGTCATGATTCATGTCAGGGCTTATTGTTATTTGTGAAATAGCAATATTCCCGATAGCTACTTGATTTTCAGTTAAACGCATCATTTTGATTTGATTAATAAAATCATTCACTTTTTTTATCATTGATTCTAAGGAAGGGTTAACAATAACATGTTTGACGCCATTATCAGTTAATTTTTTTGATATACTACTAATCCTCGTAAAAGAAAGATCAATTTTGCCAGCTTTAAATAAGCTTATATGCTGCTGAAACACGTCATCATATACTGTCTCTGTGTCAAATGACTCAATATCCTCGTTATGAAAATAGGGAAATTCTTCTTCTTCTAACCATTCCTTTAATCCTAGAAAATTATTTTGCTCAAAAATAAAATCAATCAATGTTCTTGAAATATCAAAATTCTTTTCTTTTAAAATCGTTTTACATAATGTTTTATAAAAATCACTTTCATTTAAATCAAAGTAAATGGTAGGTTTTTCAAAGTACTTTAATTCCTTTTTTATATAAAAATAAGGGACCTGACCACTAAAGATGATGCCGTCCATAAATAGAGCGTTTTTTTCATACATTTCTTTAATTTCATCAAAGTTTTCGTATGGAAGAAATGTAAATTGACATTGATTATCAAAAAAGTTTTCTAACTCTCGAATCCACGTTAATGAATTTTTTGCAGTGATGATGCCTATTTGAAACATCTATTAACTCCTTGTTTTTTCTTTTATTATACTATAGCAAAAATAGACATTATAGAAAATAGTCAGAATCTTACATTGTAATTATTTATTTTTTCTATTATGATAGAAACTATATTAGGAAGTGGACATAAGGTGTCCGAAAATAAACCAAAATAAAAGAGGTGATGTGATGGCTCAACCAACAGTTGAAACTCAGAACAATCAAAAAGGATATATGCGAATATTAAATTTTATTGAAGTGTTAGGTAACAAACTACCACATCCATTTATGTTATTCGTATATTTAGCAGGATTTATGATTCTGTTTTCCTGGGTCGTTAGTCTATTTGATGTAACTGTTATCCATCCAGGATCTGGAGAAGAACTGGAAATTAAAAGCTTAATATCAGGTGAAGGTTTACAGTTTATGTTAACCACAATGTTGGATAACTTTACAGGCTTTAAGCCGTTAGGTCTCGTTTTAACAATGATGCTAGGGATTGGACTAGCTCAGAAGGTTGGATTGCTTGAAAGTGCAATAAAACAATCAATCATGAAAGCGCATAAGTCAATTATTACCTATGCTGTGTTTTTTGTAGCGATTATGGGTAATATTGCATCTGATGCTGCATTTGTTATCATTCCTCCACTTGCAGCTGTAATTTTCCATACAATGGGTAGACACCCGATTGCTGGTTTAGCTGCTGGATTTGCGGGTGCGGGGATTGGTTTTACGGCAAACATCCTTATTGCTGGTACAGATGCACTTCTATCTGGAATTTCAACAGAGGTTGCAAAAACAATAGATCCAAATGTAGTAGTTACTCCTGTCGATAACTGGTTTTTCATGAGTGCTTCTGTATTTGTTCTTACCGTAGTTGGGGTATTTGTCAACGATAAAATAGTTGAACCAAGGCTTGGAAAATATGAAGGTGGCGCGGTTAGCGAGAAATCAAAAGAAATTGATCCGCTAGAAAAGAAGGCACTTAGAAATACATTGATTGCTGCACTTATTTATATTGGGGCTATTGTAACTTTGATCTATATTCCTAATTCCCCGTTAACAAATGAAGATGGAGGGTTAATTCCTTCTCCATTCCTAAGTGGTATCATTCCGATTATTTTCCTTTTCTTTGTTGTCGTCGGTATAACTTTTGGGGTGACAATGAAGAAAATCAAAAGCACGTCTGATGTACCAAAGTATATGACTGAGGCTATTACAGAAATGGCTCCTTATATCGTACTCGTATTTGCGATTGGACAGTTTATTGCGTATTTTAACTGGAGTAATCTCGCAACATGGATTGCTGTTAATAGTGCAGAAATCCTAAGTGATGCAAATATTTCTGGCTTAGCTGTAATCATTGGTTTTGTTATTTTAACTGCATTACTCAGTCTATTTGTAACGAGTGGATCAGCATTATGGGCGCTCGAAGCACCAATTTTTGTTCCAATGATGATGCTATTAAACTATCATCCAGCATTTGTGCAGGTTGCTTATCGTATTGGTGAATCATCTACTAATATGTTAACACCACTTAACCCATATATTGCGATTATTCTCGCCTTTATGAATGAATATGATAAAAAAGCTGGAATTGGTACATTAATGGCACTGATGATTCCTTACTCAATTGCATTTTTAGCAATCTGGATTGTCATGCTACTCGTATTTGGCCTATTTGGTATTCCAATTGGACCAGGAATTGAAATGTACATGAATTAATTTGTTTTTATAAAAGTTGTAGATTACTTGTTTTAGGAGGAGGGATTAAAGCCCTTCTCCTATAAATATTTCAACGTCTAAAAGGGGTGACCGCGATGTCAAGAAATTTTTCACAAATGGTAGAAGAGATTTATCCATCAATGGTTGAATGGAGACGAGATTTTCATAAATACGCTGAATCTGGCTGGGTCGAATTTCGAACTGCTTCGATTGTGGCTTCAAAACTATCAGAATGGGGTTATGAGGTTAAGGTTGGTAAAGAAGTAGTCGACCATAACTCCCGAATGGGTGTACCACCGCAATCAGTACTTGAAATGCATGAAAAAAGAGCGTTAGAGCAAGGAGCAAAAGAAGAGTGGCTCCCATATTTATCAGGCGGATATACAGGCGTAGTGGGTGTATTAGACACAGGAAAACCAGGACCAACTGTCGGACTACGCTTTGATATGGACGCACTAGATATTCAGGAATCTAATGCAGAAGATCATTTCCCTGTTAGCCAAGCATTCCAGTCTATTAATTCTGGGATGATGCATTCTTGTGGACATGATGCGCATACTTCAATCGGTCTAGGACTTGCTAAGCTTTTAAAAGGAATGAAAGAGGAATTAACAGGTAAAATCAAACTCATTTTTCAACCGGCTGAAGAAGGCGTACGTGGTGCAAAATCCATGGTTGAAGCAGGAGTCGTCGATGATGTTGATCTATTTATTGCAGCACATGTTGGTACAGGAGTTCCATTAGGTGAGGTTATTTGTGGTTCTAATGGATTTTTATCAACGACGAAATTAAATGTTGAGTTTTCTGGAAAAGCTGCACATGCTGGTGCAAAACCAGAAGAAGGAAAAAATGCTCTACTTGCTGCTGCTTCTGCTGTTCTTGGCTTACAAAGTATACCTCGTCATAGTGGTGGGGCATCGAGAGTAAATGTCGGGGTACTTCAAGCTGGAAGTGGAAGAAATATTATCCCTCAACATGCCCATTTAAAGGTTGAAACTCGCGGGATCAATACAGAAGTAAATGAATTTATGTTAGAAAGTGCAAAAAATGTATTGAATGGTGCTGCTTCCATGTATGGAGTGGATGTTGATTATGAGATTGTTGGGGAAGCCCGTACAAGTGATTCAAGTGAAGAATTAATCGAATTTATGCATGATAGCATCGGGAATGTGACAGGCGTACATTCGATCGTAAAGGAGTCTTCTTTTGCTGCAGGTTCAGAAGATGCTACCTATATGATGGCTAGAGTGAAAGAAAACGGTGGACTTGCAACCTATAGCATTCTAGGAACTACTTTAGCAGCTGGTCATCATAATGAAAAGTTCGATATCGATGAAACAGTCATGAAAATTGGAGTAGAATCATTTCTACACATCTTAACATCAGTGAAAAATCGACAATGGGGGTAAGAGAAAATTGAACTTTGTTGAAAAAATAAACGACTATATAGAGGCAAAAAGAGACACATATATCAAAATTAGCGATCAAATTTGGGATTTGGCTGAAACAAGATTTGAAGAGCATCAGTCTGCAGACGTCTTATGTCAGGCGCTTGAAAATGAAGGTTTTAAGGTTGAACGTGGAGTAGGTGGAGTTAAGACAGCATTTACTGGTACCTTTGGAAGTGGAAAGCCGGTTATTGGGATTTTAGGAGAATATGATGCACTTTCAGGTATGAGTCAAAAAGCAGGGTCTACCATATATGAACCTCTCAAAGAAAAAGGGAACGGTCACGGTTGTGGACATAATTTGCTAGGAACTGCTCCATTAGCAGCGGTTATTGCCGTTAAGCAATATATGGAGGAAAACAATATATCTGGTACCATTAAATATTATGGATGCCCTGGTGAAGAAGGTGGTTCAGGAAAAACATTCATGGCCAGAGAAGGTGCGTTCGATGATATTGATTGTGCCCTCACATGGCACCCACATTCAACGAGCGGAATATTTACGCTATCAACTCTAGCGAACTATCAAGTTTATTTTACATTCAAAGGAGTAGCTGCTCATGCTGCAAATTCCCCACATCTAGGTAGAAGTGCATTAGATGCGGTTGAACTAATGAATGTAGGTGTCAATTATTTACGTGAACACATTATTCCTGAGGCACGGGTCCATTATTCCATCACCAATACAGGAGGATTTTCTCCGAATGTAGTCCAAAGTGAAGCACAAGTTCTCTATTTAATTCGAGCACCTCATATGAAGGATGTAAGAAGTATATATGAACGTGTTGTGAATATTGCTAAAGGTGCAGCTCTAATGACGGAAACAAAAGTCGAGGTCACTTTCGATAAAGCATGCTCAAACTATATTCCAAATAATGCTCTAGGGCAAGTGTTACATAATCATTTGGAGAGTGTAGGCCTTGCGGAATATAATGAAGAAGAAATGAGTTATGCGGAAGAAATCAGAAAGCAAATTTCAGATGATGATGTTAGCAATGCTCTTAATGAAATGAAAAAAGTTGCGGGATCAAAGGCAAATTTAATTACAAGAGACTTTGCAACAAAAACATTCAACGACCTTGTTGCCCCTTATGAAGAATCGAATGGTATTTTGTTTGGTTCATCAGATGTTGGGGATGTAAGTTGGATTGTACCAACAGCACAATTCTTTGGGGAATGCTTTGTATTAGGAACACCACTCCATTCATGGCAGTTAGTTTCCCAAGGGAGAACATCAATTGCTCATAAAGGAATGCTTCAAGCAGGTAAGGTGTTAGCTAATACAGCATTAGATTTGTTCCTTCGTCCTGAGGTAATTGAAGATGCAAAAGTTGAATTGGAAGAAAAATTAGATGGAAATCCATATGAATGCCCTATTCCAAAAGGGGTAGAGCCATCACCATTAGCATAATAAGGTAGACACAAAAGTAGGCGCATGAATCATTCATGCGCCTACACTGTTTTGATCGCTTATTTTACTTCCGCTTCAGATTCCTTAATGCCTTTGTTTTGATGCCACATTTTAATATGAGTTAGTATAGTAAATGCAAAGAAGAAATTCATTGCTAGCACGCTAACTAGTAGATGTAAATCTCCAAAATAAATGCCAGTATACCCTTTTAATTTAATTACAATAAAGCCTTCAAAAAGTAATAAAAAGAAACTTAAAAAAGCGGCAATCCCTGTCCGAATCATTATTAGCTCCCCCTTATGTATTTTAAAATCTATTTTTATTTTTCAGTAATTGTGGATAATTTGTGAACTTACTTAAAATTATACACTACTCTGTACTAATACGTAAGATGAAAGCGCTAAAAATTATATAGCAAACATTTTTCTAAGTTAAGGTGTTTCGAGCAAAGTTAATAATGAATATTCCATAAAAGGGAAATATAGGTTGCCTTCATTAATGGTGTATACTATAATCAAAAATACGTCTTTTACATATTGTATCGGAAAACTTTGTTCTTTTGAGATTACTTACCATGGATTATCAGCTAATTCATGGTTTTTTCTTCTTGATAAATGGAGGTGGTTTGATGATGGAGGAGAAACATCCTAACTTCGATGAGGAAACAGAACGGTTGGATTTTACGAAAAAGTACATGGATATTGTCATTCAGGCATCAGAGTCAACTGAGGAGAACTTTCGTGAAAATTTAAAGGGAGCCCTGGATGGTGTTGATTTCAAAGACAGTAGCTTGAGTTACCTTAATATGTTAACGAATTCAACCTTACTAAGAAGAACACATGAAGAGGTGCGAAATCTGAAGAGAAACCGCAACAAGCCATACTTCGCGAGAATTAATTTTAATCGGGAAGAAACGGGAAAAGAGGAGGTTCTCTACTTCGGGAAGGTCTCTCTCTTTGATAAGGAAACCCAACAGCCAATTATTGTGGATTGGCGATCACCTGTAGCTAACCTCTATTATGACGGTCGCCTAGGGTATGTCTCATATAAGGCAGAGGGGGAGGAGTTTAAAGGGTACTTAGCTTTAAAGCGACAGTTCATCATTGAGGATGGGGCGCTCGCGGAAATTCGGGATGTTGATTTAACAACTACCGATGAGCTTCTGCAAAAGTCGTTGTCTGAAAGTGCAAGTAACCGCTTAACTGATATTGTCTCAACAATTCAGGAGGAGCAAAACAGTATCATTCGTGCGGACCTCAACAAACCAATCATTGTCCAAGGAGCCGCAGGAAGTGGGAAAACAACTATTGCCCTACACCGTATCTCTTATTTTATTTACACCTATGCAGAGTATTTTTCTCCTGACCAGCTGATGATTCTGGCACCGAATCGCCTTTTTATCGATTATATTTCTGAGGTGCTTCCAGAATTGGGTGTTGATCACATCCAGCAAACGACGTTTGTTGACTTTGTGAAAAAATGCCTTGGAAAACCGATTAAGCTCGCGAAAGCAGACGCGAAGCTACTCGGATTCATCCATGATGAATATAAAAATCCTGAAATGATTAAATGGATATCAGCATTTAAAGGTTCTCTTGAGTACCGGGATATGCTGGAGCATTATGTAGAGGATATTTTAAGCTCCTTGCTACCAAAAGAGGACTTCTTTGTATCAAAGTTTCGGCTATATAAGGCGAGAGATATTCATCATTTAATGACCTATGAATATCGCTATCTTCCATATTATAAGCGGATTGATAAAGTGAAAAAAGTGCTTCAAAACACAGTCAGGTTGGAAAAGAAAAAAATGCTTCATAAAGTGACAAAATTTTATGATGATAAGCTGGATAACGTATTATTCAAAACGCAAATCGACCCGGAAAAGCGCCGTCGTTATGTGACAAAAGCGCTGGATAAAAAGGCAGAGCTTATTGAAGAAATCACGAAGCAATCCCGTACGGCAGTTAATACCTATATTAAGAAGCTTCAAAATCACGATGTTTTCTACTATTTTCAAAGGTTTGTGACTGAACTATTTCCAACCTACGCGTCAGGGATTCTGACCGATGAGCAAATACAATTCTTTATGGACTATCAAAAACAACTTAAAAAATCATATGAACTTGAGGATTTAGCTGGACTTTTATATTTGAAGGCAAAGCTTTATGGGGTGAAAAAGGAGCTGATGGCCCGCAATGTTGTTATTGATGAGGCGCAGGATTATAGCTATTTTCAGCTAGCCGCATTAAAAACAGCACTTGAAACCGACATGTTTACAATTGTAGGAGATTTAGCCCAAGGAATTCACTCTTACCGAGGCATTAACAACTGGGCAACAGTTAGGGATAACATCTTTCCAAGGGCAACCTATAAGACCCTACAAAAAAGCTACCGAACCACCATTGAGATTATGAATGCAGCAAACCAATTACTTGAGCTACTTCACCTTAATCTACCAATGGTTGAGCCAGTTGTCCGCCACGGAGATAAGCCTGTTTTTCATCAAATTAGTATGTCTGAGAAAGAAACAGTTCGCACCATAACTGAGGTAATAAAGACTCTTTATGATGAAAATATGAAAACCATCGCGATCGTCGGCAAGACCAATAAAGAGTGCCAAAAACTAGCGAAAGCCTTCAATAAATATAGTGATCTCCCTGTGCAGCTTTTAAAAGAAAATGATGAAATTAATAAGGAAGAGGTCGTCATTGTCAGTTCGAATCTGTCAAAAGGCTTGGAATTTGACGCGGTGCTGGTTTATTCGAACGAGGAAGTATTCGATAATAATGAAATAGACATTAAGCTTCTCTACGTATCCATGACCCGTCCATTACACAGGCTTCACTTTTTTGGAACGGATCTTACGAACTTTTTGCTTGATAAAGTGGATGAGGAGTTATATCAGGTAGATGGATAAAATGGACCTAGTAAGCTAGGATCCAAGCCAATGCCCCCCTTCATTGGAAGAGGGGCATTAATTTAGCTACAACAAGATTGCTGATTATCACAGCATTCGGCTGCATCTTGTGTTTTTTCATCCTTAACTTCTTCAATGGAAATGGAGCAGCAGTCTTCCTTCGAAAAATTTCTAAATTTGCTCATAAAATCTTTAAACATAATAATCTCCTCCTAATGGATTAATATTTATATCAACCTTTTAAAAGATTAATACCTTACATGAAGTAGAACAAAGTACCAGACAAAGTAGACATTGTAAAAACCGAGAGTAAAAAGGCGACAACCAATCGTTTATGAAAAATGGAATTTAATAAAGCGACTTCTGGTAAACTTGCACCTGTTGAACTAATCATAATTGCCATCACAGGACCTAGAGCCATTCCCTTGGCAATCATAATTTGAGCGATTGGAATCATGGTTGATAGCCTTATATAGAGTGGAATCCCAATGATCGCTGCCAAGGGTATTAACCACCATTCATTTCCACCAAAATACGTAGATATAAAACCGGTTGGAACTGCCCCATGAATCAAAGAACCAATTAAAGCACCAATAATGAGATAGGGGTAGACTGTTTTCATAAGGGATAACGTCTCTGCCCAAGCCTTTTTCATATTGAACTTTGTGGCTCCTTCGTTTAAGCCTTTGACTATAACATTTTTAACAGCACTTTCAAATCCAAGTGCTTCAAGTGTAAATCCGATAATAATCGAAAAAACAGTGGTAAGAACCGTGTATAAAACAGCCACTTTCCAACCTAATAGTGCGCCCATTAAAGTAAGTATGGTTGGATCAAGAACAGGAGATGCGAACAGGAACACCATTACAAAACCGAATCTCATCTTTTTCTGAAGCATTCCAACAACTATAGGGATGGTCGAACATGAACAAAATGGTGTTATGAATGCTAATAATATAGCAACAGTTGCTCCTACCACTTTATTAGAATGAAATAAATACTTCTCAAGTTTTTCGTAAGGAATTAATCCTTGAAGCATGCTTATGACAAATGATATAAGAAAAAATAGCACGGTTAATTCAAGAGCAATTGATAAAAAGTCAAAAAATACGTCTTTCCACATTGTATTCACTCCTTTGTTATTTGCAAAATGCAAGTATTGTTTCAAATAGTGTCCTCCTATTTAGGAGGACAACAATAGCTTTCTGATTTTTTCATTGCATCGTTTAATAATTTTACAGATCTTATTACTGATTCTCTCTCATATTCGCTTAGATGAGATAGGATTTGATTTAGATAATGATTCATTTCTTGATCGATATTAAGCTCCATTGTTTCACCTTTTTCTGTAAGTGAAAGAATATTGATTCTGTTATCATTAGGATGAGGCGTTTTCTTAACAAGTTCTCTGTCTACGAGTGTTTTTATTTGACGGCTAAATGTCGTTATATCGATACCTAAAGCTCCAGCAACTTCTTGCATGGAAGGATCATTCTGTCTTTTTATTTCGTATAAAATATGACTTTGTAAAAGGCTAATTTCTTCTCCACAGCAATTTTCACAGCACTGTTCATTTAGGAAACCAAATCGTCTTACAATCATTTGAAATAAGCTTCTTAAGTTCGTATTTTCCATTATTTTCACCTCTGATTTATTTATACAATAAATACTTGTAATTTGCAACTATTTTTATTTTTAGAACCAGGGTAGAACCAGGGGGACGGTTCCCCTGGTTCCCGTGGATGTAATTTAATAATAGTGTCCATTGAGGACCAATAGAACCGTCCCTATGGTTCCTATGGTTCATATGAAAAAACGCAAAACACCTGAATGGGGTGCTTTGCGTTTTTAAAATTAAAATACTTTTGTTGTCCAAGATTCAACATTCCATACATCTGTCACAACATCGTGGTAAAATTCAGGTTCGTGGCAAATAATAAGGATGCTTCCTTTATATTCTTTAAGGGCCCTTTTAAGTTCGTCTTTTGCGTCAACATCAAGATGGTTTGTTGGCTCGTCAAGAAGAAGGATGTTTGTATCTCGATTAATTAATTTACAAAGACGTACTTTTGCTTTTTCCCCACCACTTAATACTTCAACCTTGCTTTCGATATGCTTTGTTGTCAAGCCACATTTTGCGAGTGCTGCACGAACTTCATACTGGTTGAAGGAAGGGAATTCACTCCAAATTTCCTCAATACATGTATTATAGTTAGCTTCTTTAATTTCTTGTTCAAAATAGCCGATTTCTTGGTTCTCACCTAGCTCAACTGATCCAGATAGTGGCTTGTTCATACCAAGGATACTTCGTAATAGAGTTGTTTTTCCGATTCCGTTCGCTCCAACCAACGCAATCTTTTGACCTCTTTCCATACGAAGATTAAGCGGTTTTGAAAGTGGATCATCATACCCAATCACAAGATCCTTCGTTTCAAAAATAAGCTTGCTTGACGTTTTACCTGTTCTAAAATTGAATTCTGGCTTCGGCTTTTCCTTCGCTAGCTCAATTACTTCCATTTTATCAAGCTTCTTTTGGCGAGACATTGCCATATTTCGTGTGGAAACACGGGCCTTGTTTCGAGCAACAAAGTCTTTAAGCTCAGAAATCTCTTGCTGCTGCTTTTTATAAGCAGACTCAAGCTGTTGTTTTTTCACTTCATAGACCTTCTGGAAGTTATCATAATCCCCAACATAGCGATTAAGCTCTTGATTTTCCATATGATAAATCAGGTTGATTACACTATTTAAAAATGGAATATCATGCGAAATCAGGATAAACGCATTTTCATATTCTTGAAGATAACGTCTAAGCCAGATAATGTGCTGCTCATCCAAATAGTTGGTAGGCTCATCCAGTAATAGAATATCTGGCTTTTCAAGTAAAAGCTTCGCAAGCAATACCTTTGTACGCTGACCACCACTTAAATCTTGAACATCACGTTCAAGACCGATATCCTCTAAACCCAGCCCTCGGGCAATTTCGTCTACCTTCGCATCAATAACATAGAAGTCATTGTTTGTAAGGGTATCCTGAATAGTTCCAACGTCCTCAAGCATTTTTTCAAGTTCTTCAGGAGTTGCGTCACCCATTTTTCCGTATATTTCATTCATTTCCGCTTCCATATCAAATAGATATTTGAAGGCATTATTTAATACATCGCGGATGGTCATTCCTTTTTCAAGAACCGTATGCTGGTCAAGGTATCCAACACGAACATTTTTTGACCATTCAATTTTCCCTGCATCAGGCTCAAGCTTTCCAGTGATGATATTCATAAATGTTGATTTACCTTCACCATTTGCACCGATCAACCCTATGTGTTCACCTTTTAAAAGACGAAATGAAACATCATTAAAGATTGCACGATCACCAAAACCATGGCTCACATTTGAAACTGTTAATATACTCATCTATTTACACCTTTTTCATAAGTTTAGTAGGACCAGGGGGACGGTTCACCTGGTTACTTATTTTCAAAAAAATAAAATCAATAGGGACCAGTAGAACCGTCCCTATGGTTTCCAAACACATTATTATAATTATAAACGAGAAATTAAGCGGTTGGAAAGGGTACTTTATTAGTAGTACAGTAAAAATTTTCTTTTCGTTAAATAATTTTTGGACTTGTCTCATATCTATTTAGTACTGAAAAAAATAATAAGGGGTTACAGGATGAATACATTCTTTAAAGGAACATTATTACTGGTTATCGCAGCATTTATTGGTGAGTGTGTGGAGTTCTTAATCAATCTCGTTCTGGCAAAAGAGCTCGGTGGGCACGGAATGGGATTATATATGACCATTTTGCCTTCAATCTTTTTAGTTGTCATATTGGCAAGTCTTGAGCTGCCTATTTCCATATCCAAATTTATTGCCGAAAAAGAGGACAGGTATCACAAGAGTATGCTAAAGCATGCCACCGTTTTAACAACTGTATTTACAGCGATTATTATTTCGTTTGCATTTGTGATTCTGCCAGTTATCCCCGTTTTCGATGATTACCATCCATTTGTTAGATGGCTCGTCATCTTGTTTATTCCCATCGTCTCGTTTCTATCAATTGCCAGGGGATATTTTATGGGCATTCAATCGATGGGGCGAATTGCATTTGCGAATTTCCTTCGTAAAGCAGTCCAGTTAATCTTGTTAGTGTTTATTTATCAATTACTTGAATTTGAAATTCATACTTCAATCCTTATCGCATTATGTACACTTGTTGCAAGTGATTTAATCGTATTTGGTTATTTAGGATATGAATATCTCATTCACTATCGCAGATTAGGCCATCGGCCGACATCATCATTAAGTGGAAAAGCTGTACGCAAAAACCTACTGGCTGTTTCCTTACCGACAACTGGAATGCGGATTTTTCATGCGATTTCACATGCCGTTCAACCATTTTTAATTAAAGCGGCTCTTCTAAAAGCAGGCATGCCCGCAGCGGTCGCAACGGAGCATTTTGGATTGATGACAGGGGTCGCATTAACAATAGGCTTTTTTCCAGCGTTCATTGCCCATTCATTGCTAATCGTGTTAATTCCAACCGTATCAGAAGCCTATTCGAAGAGAGATATGTCAATGCTGCAAAACCTACTCAAACAGGTAATGAGAATGACCTTCCTATACGGGGTTCCAGCCTGTGTGATTTTTTACTATTTTGCAGAACCACTTACACATATATTCTTTGAATCATCATCAGCCACCGTGTATTTGCAAATGTTGTGGCCATATTTTTTATTCCATTTCTTCTTAATCCCGATGCAAGCCTATTTAATCGGGTTAGGGTTGGTAAAGGATGCATTTATCCATAATGTATGGTCAACTGTCGTATCTTTTGGGATTATGTTCGCCTTAGGGTCCCTTCAAACACTGCAAATGGAAGGGATCATCATAGGCATGAATATGGGTGCTGTTTTACTTGCCCTTCTGCATTACGTAACAATCTGTAGGAAAATTGGTGTCTCCATATTCTCGATCAAGTTTCTACACACGGCTTCATAGTTTGTTTTATTTGTCTTTATAGTAACTTCGTGATACAATGAGCATGATTAATGTCTAGCAGTCATTAGTCTCAATATTTGAAACTAATAAAGTAGTATCTTTTAAAATATTAAAATTCATTTTTCGAAAAGATTGGTAAATGGTAGAATACAAATAAGTCTAACCATGGCCTAACTTCTATTTTGTGTAGAGGTTAGGCCATTTTTTATTGCGTTTTAGGAGGATAATAGATCGCATGACGAGGAGTTACATTACAAAACAGGAAGAATTAACACAAATCAGCAGTTATGTGAGCAAACAAATAAAATCCAAATTTGGAAAAGGTCCAGAAACCTGCTTTACGTCGATTTCGGAACAATACATTGTGGTTCACATAAAAAAATTCATGACAAAAATTGAATATGAGCTCGTTGAAAAAGAGGATATTGAAACCGCAGAGAGGATCCGAAAAAATATAATGGTAGATCTTTATGAGCCTATTCAGGAAACGTTAGAGGGGCTATTGAATATAAAGATCAACCAAATGTATCAAGACTGGAACTTCCAAAGAAACACGGGTGTGCTTCTGGCGGAAGTGGATCAGGAAGAGAGGACACTAACGGAAAATTCGCTTGAATTTATGTTGCTACGAAACGAGATTAGCAGACAAAGTGAATTCTATCAATATCAGCCAAAAGAGCTTGATTTGACGAAAATTGGTTCAACGATTTATATCATTAGATGTGCAGGCTATTTACTGCCAATTGAAAGACTGCTAATCGAAAAAGGTATGCACATTCTCTCAGAAAGAGAAAACAGAGTTCGAAAAAATTACTATGCGAATATAAAGAGATTCAACAAAATTACAAACAAAGAAATAGAAGATATCTTTATGATTTGGCATTACGACAAAGATGTAAGCTATAAGGTTTTTTATTGTAAGTAATAATTTCCTAATAATTCCTACCAAAATTGACAAACTATATGGTGTACATGGAAATGAAAGGGAAACAATGCTACAATAATAAAGACCGATGAATAGAAGGTCATTGGTTATTGTAGTGAATTCCCTAAAGGTGGGAATCACATGGATTTACAGGAAAGTTTAAAATACATAAGCAGTTATACAAGCAAACTACTCCGAAATAAATTTGGACGGGGACCTGAGTCTTGTTTTGCGGTTACAGCTGATCAATTTTTAGTTTTGCAAATCCGTGGTTTTATTTCTCCGATGGAAGAGGTTCTTTTACAGGAGAATAAGGATATTGAAGTGGATTATGCAAGGAATGTTGTGATTCAAAGTATATTAGCTGAATTAAAAGGAGCTCTTCAGGTCACGCTTGAGATAGAGGTAAAAAACTTTTACGACGATTGGAACTTTCCAAATAACACGGGTGTTATTATCGCAGAATTAGAAAGTCCGTTAAATAAAATGGAAAAGGATAAAGCAATTGATTTTGCACTTCTTGAATCCGAAATCGATAGGATTAGTAAACTAGTCCAAAAGATACCTGAGAAAACATCCAGTTTTCAAATTTCTCCAAGGATTCTTATTGTGAAACGAGATGGAATCTTGGTACCCATTGAAAAGGCGTTATTAAAAAGAGGCTTTGAGAAGGAACTTCTTTTTACAAAGGACAATCTTGAAAAAAGCTATCTGCATCGATATGGAAAGTATGAACAAATATTTTCGCAGCCAGTCGCTGATATATTTGTTGATTGGGATTTTAAAGAAGATAACAGTTTAATCTGTTTTATATTGAAATAAAAAATGGTAAATGCGAGGATGTCTTATTTGGACAAGCCTACGTCATGGCCTAACTTCTATTATGAGGTTAGGCCATTTTTCTTTTTTTTACAAAAAAATAGAGAAAAGGTTGGGGAGAAATGGGAAAGAGAAGATGGAAGGCGTTGAATTTTTCGATATTTCTGTGTAGTTTGATTTTAATTTTGGGCCAAGTCTTTTATGTAGGACTCATGAATCGATTAGAAATATATCTGTTACTATTCGTAATAATAGCATCATTATTTTCCTTTTATGAATCACGAAAAAATCGAGAGTTCCGCTTTTTGGTGGAAAATGCTCCATATGCGATTATCCTGATGCGCCAAGAGGAAATTTTCTATATAAATGATACGGGTAAATTTCTTATAGGAGCTTCGGATGATAAATCGGTCGTTGGCCATACGTTGTATGATTTTATCGAATATGACTCCAAAAAGACAACAAGAAAAATAGAAAAAGGACATAAGTTTAAAAAGATAACAGAAGGGACGGTTAACCATCCGTCATTAGGGGAAATCTTTGTTGAGCTCAAAGTAATGCCGATTACCTACCAAGGAGAAAGTTGCCAATATGTTGTCGTCCGTGACATAACGGAAGTGAAAAAGAGCCAAGAGCTTATTCAACAATCCGATAAACTTTCGATGATTGGTGAAATGGCAGCAGGGATTGCCCACGAGATTCGAAATCCGCTTACAAGCTTAAAGGGGTTTACGCAACTTTTGCAGGATGAGAAAGCGACAAAAATGATTAACGGTTACTCCGATATCATGGTATCCGAAATAGACCGGATTAACACCATTGTTGATGAAATGTTATTACTCGCAAAGCCAAAAAAACTTGAGCTTAAGCAACGAAAGCTCACAACAATCTTGAATGAAGTGGTGTTTCTATTAGATACGCAGGCAATTCTTCATAATATCCGAATCAAAACAGCCTATGAGGATGAAATAAAAAATGCGTTCATCAATTGTGAGGAAAATAAACTGAAGCAAGTCTTTATTAATATTTTGAAAAATAGTATCGAGGCAATCGATGATGGAGGAATTATCGATATTACGTTATATCCGAAAAGGAATAATGCGATACTTCGCTTTGCTGACAATGGACGTGGAATCCCAAAGGACAAGCTCGAGAAAATCGGCAAGGCGTTTTTCACAACAAAAGAAAAAGGCACCGGCCTTGGCTTAATGATCTGCCAAACGATTATCCAAGAACACGGAGGCCAACTAACAATCGATAGCGAGGAAACCAAAGGCACAACCATTGAAATTTCATTACCGCTAATTAGCTGAAGGTCATGATCAGGGATGAAGACTTTTTTGCTTGGGGATTGTAGAGAGTATAGGGGATGAAGTCCCACCCGCAGGCTAGCCTGCGCGTAAAGTCCTTCATGGGGTTGATGAAGTCCCACACACCGGCTGAGCCTGCGCGTAAAGTCCTTCATGGGGTTGATGAAGTCCCACACACCGGCTGAGCCCGCGCGTAAAGTCCTTCATGGGGTTGATGAAGTCCCGCACACCAGCAGAGCCCGCGCGCAAAGTCCTTCATGGCAACATCAATGAGCTCGATAAGTTTGCTCTTATTAAAAGTTAAGGTCTTCATCAACTGATGAAGACCTTACACAAGACACATCATGAACTTAGTCATCCGAATCCGGTGGCTTCACAGCTTTTAATCCACAATCACCGTCTGTACCATTCTCGGCAATATGTTTTAACACCGATAGCTTATTATTCCAAAACTGATCGAAATACGAGAGCCACTCGCGCAGATCTGATAACGATTCGGGCTGAAGGCGATAGCGTTTTTCTCTACCAACCTTTTTGCCGCTCACTAAATTGGCCTCAGTAAGAATGTGAAGATGCTTTGCCACGGCTGTCCGACTCATCGAAAAGTGACTTGTGATCTCTGAAATAGGGAGTTCCTTATTTGAAAGTAAACGGAGCACCTCTCTACGTGTTGGATCAGCAATCGCTTGAAATACATCATATTTCCCGGCAGACTCTGACACTAATTAGTCGCCACCTGACGAAGTTTTTGCACAATACCTGCCCAACCGCTATTCATTGTTTCGCGGATCTCAGAAGCTTTGCGATTTGCCTTACCAATGATTTCTTCAGAATCTTTCCAACCACCATGTATGAGGGTGAACTCTGTATTTCCATCGATTTCTTTTAAAAGAAACTCCACAACCCAGCCATCCGTGTCCCAGGCAAAAGTAAGACGATGTGGCGCTTCTACTTTTAAAACTTTACATGGAGAGGGTCCAAATGGAGATTGGACATGAAATTCATGGCCTTCCTCCGCTACTAAATCATTTGGCATGAACCAAGTTCCGATTCCTTCCCCGTTTGATACAAGGTCCCATACTTTTTCAATAGGTGCTTCAATTAAAACAGTTTGTGTTATATCAGGTGTTTTTGTCATAATAAAATCTCCCTTTTGAATAGAAATAAAACCATTTGGTTTCATGTTTTGATTATATGAAACCAAAAGGTGTTATGTCAATAGTATTTCATATGTAGTATGAGCATGAATGATATGGATAATTCTGGTGGTTTTGCATACAAGAATTTAGGTGGATATATTGAACATGACAAAAAATAGGAGTATTCTAGTTTATGGGATAAATTTTTTATTATTTTAATATACTTATACTAAGGGGGAATTACCCTATGGATATGCTAACGATTCTCGGAATAGCAATATCTTCTGGAGCGACACTCGCTTTATTAAAAATCATTGCAATTGATATTATTCTATCTGGGGATAATGCAGTCGTAATTGCAATGGCTACTAGAAACCTTCCAAAAGATCAACAAAACAAAGCAATCTTTTGGGGAACTGCAGGGGCTGTTATTTTACGTATATTATTTGCAGCCATCATTGTTTACCTATTAAAAATTCCATTTGTTAATTTAATCGGTGGAGTTTTACTTCTATTCATTGCCTATAAGGTATTAGTTCAAGGAGAAGAAGAAGCAAATGTGAAATCTACATCAGGTTTTATGTCAGCAATTGGGACGATTATTATGGCAGACGCTGTTATGAGTCTTGATAATGTTGTTGCAGTTGCCGGTGCAGCTGATGGTCACATTGGAATGGTAGCACTAGGGGTTGCCATTAGTATTCCAATTATGATTTTTGGTTCTAAGTTCATCGTAAAAGCAATGGACAAATATGCTTGGATTTCATACGTCGGTGCTGGTATCCTTGCATGGACAGCGGGGGAAATGGTAATGAAGGACAAGGGATTTACTAACTTCCTTCACATCGAACATGGTCCAGTTTCATACCTAATCGCAGCAGTATTAACAGTTCTGGTATTAGGACTTGGATACTTGCAAAACAAAAAAATTGCAGCCAAAAAAGAGCTTAGAAAAACAGCATAAATCGAAGAGGCCAAATCATATAGGATTCGGCCTCTTTCTTATTACAGGTAACCGTAGGGACGATTCTAGTGGTTCCTTATGATTATGGAACCTGGGGGACCAGGAGAACCGTCCCCCTGGTTCGTTATTTTGCGATTTTATGAAGCTTCGTGATGATGCTTAAGGAACGTCCTGTTCCGATTGCAACTGATTCGAGCGGATTTGGAGCAAGGTGTACCGGGACGACAATTTCCCGGCTGAGCCAATCTTGCATGCCATTTAATAAAGCTCCGCCTCCTGTTAAAATAACTCCGCGGTCCACGATATCACCACTTAATTCTGGTGGGCAATCCTCTAGGGTTGCGCGGATTGCTTCTAAAATATGAAGTAATGATTCTTTTAGCGTTTCTTGAATTTCTGTTGAACGCAATGAGATGGTTTTTGGTAGACCGGTGACAAGGTCACGTCCGCGAATATCCATTGTTTTTGTTTCATGTTCAACAAGTGCATAGCCGATTTCAAATTTTACTTGTTCAGCAGTATGTTCCCCGATAAGAACATTGTATCTTTTTCGTACGTATTGAATAATATCTTCATCAAACTGGTCTCCGCCGATTCGAACTGAGTTACACGTGACAACACCACCAAAGGAAATAATCGCAACCTCGGTATTACCTCCACCGATATCAACGATTACGTTCGCAACCGGCTCATCAACCGGTAAATCAGAGCCAACTGCTGCTGCAACTGGTTCTTCAATTAAATAAACCTGCTTGGCTCCACATAGTCTAACTGCATCCTGGATCGCACGTCGCTCGACAGATGTAGACCCAGAAGGGGTACAAACGACCACATTTGGTTTGCGAATTGAGTAACCAATTTTTTGACTCACTTTTTTCATTATATAACGAAGCATGTCTGTAGTCATATTGAAGTCAGCAATTACACCCTGACGTAAAGGGCGAATCGCCACGATTTTTTCAGGTGTTTTACCAATCATTCTTTTCGCATCTGCCCCAACAGCAATGACTCTGTTACTTTCAGTGTCAACCGCCACTACGGATGGTTCATTAATAATGATACCTTTATTTTTTGTATATACAAGAATATTTGCAGTTCCTAAATCAATTCCAATCTCCATGTTTGAAAACATTGTTATCTCCATCCTTTATAAAGTTTGGGGTTATATTTCTAATAGACTAATATGGTTTTCCGAAACACTTTTAGTCCTCATTTTTTTTATAAAAGTAGTCATTTCAACCCACTTACTCTATAGTTTTCACGAAAAAATGTCGATTTTTGGGGGTTGTTGTCATATTGTAAAAATTGAAATATAGGAGAAATATATGAGGAGAATGGCAAAATGTTCAAAAAACACGTAAAATAGTAATAGATGAAACACTCCAAGAAGGAGGGCGTTAATATGGATTTTTCAAGTATAATATCAGAGGATAAAATTCGTAAGGCCTATAAAGAAGGGGAATTTGATAACTTACCTGGATACGGCAAACCACTAAAGCTTGATGACGATTCTGCGATTCCAGAGGACCTTCGAATGGCTTATCGCGTCATGAAAAATTCAGGATTCATCAATGAAGAAACCGAGATTAAAAAAGAACTGCTCACGATTGAGAATCTCCTTGATAACTGTGATGATGAAGTACAGCGGCAAATCTATCAGAAAAAACTAAACGAAAAACAATTTCGTCTAAACCAAATCCTTAAAAATAGAAAGACTTCGCATTCAGCAGTTTTTAAAGACTACCAAATGAAATTGCATAATAAATTTAAATAGTGGAAGAGGGTAAAACATTGCGTTTTACCCTTTTTTTTAGGAAGGAAGAGAAAAATGATTGTATTGAAACGTATTTATGAGCCTTCTAGTACGGAAGATGGAAAAAGAATATTAGTGGACGGAATTTGGCCACGAGGAATTTCAAAGGACAAGGCTCAACTTGATAAGTGGATGAAAGAAATCGCCCCAAGTACTGAGCTTCGCAAAGAATTCAACCATAAGCCCGAAAGATTTGAAGAATTTAAAGAACATTACATAAAAGAACTGCAAGAAACCGAGGAGAAAAAAGTGGCGTTGAATCAGTTGCTAGAGATGGCGAAGGAAGAAAAAGTGACTCTTCTGTTTGGTGCAAAGGATGAAGTGCATAACCAGGCGGTTGTGCTGAAAGAAGTATTGGCACGTGTAATGGACGAGCACCAAAATGGTTAGTGGCAGTATTTTTGAAATAGCGGCAGTATTTTCGGGATAGTGGCAGTATTTTTAGGACAGTGGCAGTATTTCACCGATAGTGACACTATTTTTGAAATATCGCCAGTATTTTCACAGTAATTGACTCCACCACATCATGATGCTTCCGCCCAGCAGATCAATGATAGCGATTATTTGACTAACTTGTATATACAAGTTAAACTACAACTACAAATAAGTTTGTTTCCTTTATGAAATACTACAAACATGAATTACTTATATGGTGGTGTAGCAATTGAAACAGCCTTGGTGGAAGAAGTCTGTCGTTTATCAAATTTATCCGAAGAGTTTTAATGATACAACTGGAAACGGTGTCGGGGACCTACAAGGGATCATCGAAAAGCTTGATTACCTGAAGACCCTTGGTGTGGATGTCGTTTGGCTAACGCCGATTTACAAATCTCCACAGCGGGATAACGGGTACGATATTAGCGATTATTTTGCGATTCAAGAAGAATATGGCACGATGGAGGATTTTGACCGCTTGCTAGAGGAAGCTCATTCGCGCGGGATCAAGATCATCATGGACATCGTTGTGAATCATACCTCGACTGAAAACGAATGGTTCAAGCAATCCCGAAAGTCAAAGGACAACCCGTATCGAGATTTCTATATTTGGAAAGATCCTAAAGACGGTCACGAGCCAACTAATTGGGAATCTAAATTCGGCGGTAATGCTTGGGAGTATGATGAAACAACAGGTCAGTATTACCTTCACCTTTTTGACGTAACCCAAGCAGACCTCAATTGGGAAAATGAAGAGGTTCGTAAAAAAGTCTATGACATGATGACTTTTTGGTTTGAAAAAGGGGTAGATGGTTTCCGTCTAGATGTAATCAACCTCATCTCAAAAGACCAGTCCTTCCCGGATGATGACGGTTCTGTCCCTCCAGGTGACGGCCGAAAGTTTTATACAGATGGGCCACGTGTCCATGAGTTCATGCACGAAATGAATCAGAACGTTTTTTCGAAATACGATAGTATGACGGTTGGGGAAATGTCCTCAACGACAATTGAAGATTGTATTAAATATTCAAATCCAGATCGTCAAGAACTAAGTATGACCTTTAACTTTCATCATTTAAAGGTGGATTATCCGAACGGTGATAAGTGGACAGTTGCCGATTTTGATTTCCAAGCATTGAAAAAAATCCTCTCAACTTGGCAGGTTGAAATGCATAAGGGTGGTGGCTGGAACGCACTGTTCTGGTGTAACCATGATCAACCGCGGATTGTTTCAAGATATGGAAATGATGGAGAGTACCTAACTGAATCAGCGAAAATGCTTGCGACAACCATTCATATGATGCAAGGTACGCCTTACATTTATCAAGGTGAAGAGTTTGGAATGACCAATCCGAAGTTCAATGACATCTCTGAGTATCGTGATGTTGAATCCATCAATATCTACAATATAAAAAAAGAACAAGGAATGAGCAACGACGAAATTATCGAGATTCTAAAACATAAATCACGTGATAATTCTCGAACACCTGTGCAGTGGGATGCAAGTGAACATGCAGGTTTCACAAGCGGAACTCCATGGATTAATGTTGCTTCAAATTATAAAACAATTAATGCCCAAAATGCGTTAGAGGATAAAAACTCAGTCTTCTACCATTATCAAAAATTGATTAGGCTCCGTAAGGATTACGACATTGTTACGTATGGAGATTATGAATTATTGCATGAGGACCATCCGGAAATCTTTGCGTATGTTCGTAATGGTGAGAATGAGAAGCTTCTAGTCGTAAACAATTTCTACGGAAGAGAAACAACGTTTGAGATTCCTGAAGGATTAAATGTAAGTGAATATACCAGTGACTTACTCATTTCTAACTATGAGAATTCGCAAATTGATCTTTCAAAAGGAATCAGCTTACGTCCATACGAATCTGTCGTCTACCATTTGACAAAATAAACAATGAGCCATACCTAAGGGTGTGGCTCATTTTCATATACTTTATTTTTTTTCATCAGGTAGTGGGTCAATTTTTTTAGAATCATCGTTATCCATCGAAGTGGCAACAAAGTAAAACCAGAATCCAGCGGAGATAAAATACAACACAGACATGCCAATGAGTGTTAGCCAAAGTCCTAGCAAGTGTATTCCCCCCTTTAGACAGGTCCATTGTCCCAAAGTTACAATGCCCTTTTTATAGATATATGCAAGGGGGAAAAGTTATTGACACAATCTTGTGATTTATGTAGCGCCACAATAAAAAAACCCGCCATTGGCGAGTCTCAAAAAGGTTGGTTCTATGTATTATTTGTTTTTGCGTAAGCTTCCGAGCTCTTCTACAAGTGCCTGCATTTCGTTCGGGCTGAATGAGTTCTTTTTCATGGTAAGGTCGTAAATATCCTTTAATTCTTCGTACATTTCTTCGTCAAAATGGGAAGGCTTAATGGCACCAAGGTTTAGAACCTTAAGTTTTTCCTTAATTTTTTCTATCATAAACTCTACGTTTTCGACTGACTTTTGTGAGAGATCCATGTTTTCATCCTTTCAATTTTCAGTGTATTCTTATTGTATCACGTTTCTGCTATTATTTAATATGGCGAGGTACGGAAAAATATGACATGAAGGAGAATGGACAAAAATGATAAGGGTATTATTCGTATGCTTAGGGAATATTTGTAGATCACCGATGGCGGAGGCCATTTTTCGTGATTTAGTACAAAAGGAAGGGCTTGAGGATCGAATCCAAGTTGACTCAGCAGGAACGGGAGACTGGCATATCGGACATCCGCCACATAAAGGCACGCAAACCATTTTAACAAAATATAATATTTCATTTGAAGGAATTAAGGCACGTCAAGTGTTACCAGAAGATCTTGGTCAATTTGATTATATTATTGCAATGGACTCAGATAACTTAGGAAACCTTCAAAAAATGATAACTGGCGAAAAAACAGGTCGGATACAACGGCTGCTTGATTTTGTCGATGAAAGCAAGATTACAGATGTACCTGACCCGTACTACACTGGGAATTTTGATGAGGTGTACGAACTGGTGACCAACGGCTGCAAACGTCTATTAGACGTCATCAAAAAGGAAAACCTAGTTGGAGAGGAGTAATACGAATGGCGAAACGTAATAAAATGGTGGAAGGCATGGTCATAGGCGCTGCCATTGGTGCAGCAATTTCTTTACTCGATAAGGAAACAAGAAAGCAATTTTTACATACTAGTAAAAGAGTGAGTAAAAAGGCTGTAGAAGTGATGAAAAATCCACAGCGCTATACAGATCTCGTCAAGGACCAGTTCAATACTGTTCGTACAACAGTTGAACAGGTTGCTGAGGATGTTCGTATCGTAACCTCAAAGGTAAATGAAATCGTAGAAACCACACCAGAAATTGTCGAAGCTGTCAAAGAAACAAAGGATGCAATTGCTAATAAAACGGAAGGTATGAGGGACGATAATATAGAGAGGTGAAGAAATGACCGAAGTTCGAACCTTAGATTTGCGGTTTATTAAGGAATTAATTTTGCGATATAAGGAAGATGAAGTAGGGAGTATGTCTGCAGAATTAGCCTACTTTTTCTTGCTTTCATTATTCCCGTTTTTAATCTTTCTCGTGACACTCATTGGATACCTGCCAATATCTCAAATAGATGTATTGGTGTTTGTGAGACAGTATGCACCCGAAGGTACTGTTGATTTGATTGAAGAAAACCTGAATTTTATAGTCAATTCAAATAAAGGCGGGCTATTATCAATAGGAATCATTGGTACATTGTGGTCGTCATCCAATGGAATCAACGCGGTCGTTAGGTCGTTCAATAAAGCCTATGATGTAAAAGAAACCCGGAATTTCTTTATCACGCGTGGGATTTCAATACTACTCACATTCGGGATGATTTTTGTCATTATCGTCGCTTTATTATTACCCGTCTTCGGAAAACAAATTGGGATATTTATGTTTTCGTCTTTTGGCTTGTCTGATGAATTTTTGGATGTGTGGAATGGAATTCGCTGGATTGTGAGTGCGGCTATCCTGTTTATTGTATTTACGTTTTTGTACTGGGTGGCGCCCAACCGTCCGTTAAAATTTAAAGAAATCATTTCAGGATCCTTTTTTGCGACTTTCGGATGGATGTTCGTTTCCCTCGCGTTTTCCTATTATGTGAACAGCTTTGGCCATTATTCTACGACGTATGGCAGCCTAGGTGCTATCATTGTACTGATGATTTGGTTCTATTTATCAGCGATGATCATCATCATCGGGGGAGAAATCAACGCCATTTTAAACTGCCATCGAATTAGGGATGGCCGATAATTTTACCGTAAGTTACCTTCATGGAAAGTGAGGTAGCGAGAGATAATAAAGGTGTAAGTACAGAAGTACAGTACAAGGAGGCCTTTATTATGTCTAAAAAAGACGGTGGAACAAAGCAAAAGGGAAAGAAAAATAGCCCTAAACAAAAAACTAGCAGTTCTGCAAACGGCAGCAACGGCTATCACTAGAACCAGAGGGACGGTTCTAGTGGTCCCCAATACTTGGATATTTAACAAAAGAGGACTTGACCGATGGGGTCAAGTCCTTATTTTATGGCTTCAACAAGCGAAGTCCATTTAAAATAACGAGAATGGTGCTTCCTTCATGGCCAATGACGCCAAATGGGAGGTCAATGATTTGAAAGAAGTTTGACAGGATTAATAGCATAATCACACTGATAGAAAAAATAATATTTTGTTTAATGATCCGGTTCATGCGTTTTGAAAGTTTTACGGCTTCAGCAATTCGCGGAAGGTCATTTTTCATCAACACAACATCAGCAGTTTCAAGGGCAACGTCCGTTCCTTGACCCATCGCAATCCCAACATTTGCAGTAGCCAAAGCAGGTGCATCATTGATTCCGTCCCCAACCATGGCAACAGTGTCGTATTTTGAAATAAGTCCTTTGATGTGGTTCACCTTTGTTTCTGGCAAACATTCAGCAATATGTTGGTCAACATGACTTTCGGCCGCAATGGCTTCAGCAGTTTTTTCACCGTCTCCAGTTAGCATAACTGTATAAATCCCAAGGTCTTTTATGTCAGAAATAGCTGAAACTGTATCATCACGGACAACGTCTTTGAGTGCGAGAATCCCCGCAATATTGTCACCTGATTTTACATAAACAATCGATTTGCCTTCAGAAGCCAATTGTTTCGCAGCACCATTTTTAAAAGTGACTGCAGCTTCTTTTCCGACAAGATCAGCTTTACCAATTGACCAATGAGTCTCACCGACAGTTGCTTTAACCCCATATCCAGGCATATCCTCAATACTATCTATAGAAATTAGCTCCTGACCATTTGACTTAGCATGATTCACGATTGATTGTGCTAATGGATGTGTGGACTGATTTTCAATTGAAGCTACAATTTGTAAAAATTCGTTGTAATCAATTGAATCGGAAACAATTACATCAGTTACAACAGGTTTTCCTTTTGTCAGTGTCCCTGTTTTATCAAATGCAATAGCTTTTAAATTACCTAACTGCTCAAGGTGAACACCACCTTTAAACAGGATCCCACGCCTTGCTCCATTTGAAATCGCCGATAATGTTGCTGGCATAATGGAGGCAACCAAAGCACATGGGGACGCAACTACTAATAAAATCATTGCGCGGTAGAAGGTTTCGGTCCATGTCCAATCTAATAAGAAGTGTGGAAGGAACATCATTAAACCTACCGCAATTAAAACAAACTTAACATACGTACCTTCAAATTTTTCAATAAATTGCTGGGAAGGGGACTTTTCACTTTGAGCCGATTGTACAAGCTTTATGATTTTTTGGAACAACGAATCCTCATTTGGCTTTGTCACTTCAACAGTGATGGACCCACGAAGGTTAACTGTCCCGGCAAACACATCGTCACCTAGGGATTTGCGTACAGGAATTGATTCACCTGTAATAGCCGCTTGGTCCACGTTAGTGTCACCTTTTAAAAGCTTACCGTCAGCTGGAATGCGCTCACCTGGTTTAACTAAAATCGCATCGCCAATTTGAAGAGAAGAAACATGGGCGACTCTCTCGATGCCATTTGCTACAAGGGTTGCTTCTTCAGGCTGAAGGCCCATAAGTGAAGAGATTTCCTTATGACTTTTATTCATTGTATAGGTTTCAAGAGCGCCACTTAATGCGAAAATAAAGATTAAAATCGCACCCTCATTCCAGTATCCAATGATTGCAGAGCCAATTGCCGCAAAAATCATTAACATTTCTACATTTAATTCTTTTTCCGCAATCGTATCAGAAATACCTTCCTTTGCTTTAGCAAAACCACCAATCACAAATGCAAGAAGATATATAACAATTGAAGCGGTACTGTGTTCGAAATGTCCTAATGTCCAGGCAAATGCAATTAAAACGCCGCTCGTTAACGCTGCTATTAATTCACCGTGAAGCCTTACTTTTTCAAGGAGTGGGGAAGATTCAGTATCTGTATTATATAGTTGCTGTCGTCTTGGAGCAGTCTTTATTTCAGTATTCATTTCGTTCGCCTCCATTTTCTAATTGAGAAAAACAATCAATTATCCATATCTAATTGAGAATAAAAATCAACTTGATAATGCTAATTGAGAAAGGGAATCACAATCAATAAGCCGTTTAAACAAGAAAACTGCAATCTTTTCGATAGCAGTCACTAATTTAATTGATTTTCACTTTATAATTATTATTAATTATAACACAATACCCGATTTTTAAAAGTGTTTTTTATAATAATTTTAAATAAGCTTGTAAGAACATAAAAAAACAACTCGCCAACGAAGGACGAGTTGTTCTTCTTCTTTATTCTGCGATTTCTTCAAAGTGAAAATAAGTGGTGTTATAGATATGCTCGATATCTGCATCGGTCATATACATAAGCTCCATTTTAGTAATGCCCTTAACCTTCTCAATAAACTCCATCATGTTTTTGCGTTCTTGCCTACTCATTACAATCATCCCCTTAAATTTTTTCGTCCTACACATCTGTTTTAATACAGTGCATTAATCTTTAATGTATTATATAACAGATTTTCGAAAAACGTCAATAAGATTCTGAAAAATAGGCCGAAAATCATAAAAAATAAGAAAGACTCCCTAAAAAGGAAGTCAATTTTCAACTGTCTTAGTTGCCGTTCTTGTACCAAAGACAGATAGAATGATAAGTATTAAAAACAGAATTGTCCCTATGACATTGAAAAAGCTGATGCTTTCAAAGTATTGGATAAACAGTCCTCCGAAAAACGGTCCGACAAGGCTTCCGATGCTAAAGAAAACTCCACATAGAAGGTTTCCGGTCGGCAATAAATTCTTTGGCATTAAGTCTGTCATATAAGAGATTCCGAGTGAAAACGTCGATCCAACTGCCATTCCCGCAAAAGTAATGCAGAGCCAAAGCCCGACATGAGAGTGCTCAAGGAAGCTTGCGATGGTAAAACATAAAAATCCTAAAAACAGTACAATCATTAAAATATTTCTTCGACCAAATTTATCACTTAAAATACCTAATGGAAGCTGGGTAACGATGCTACCGAGCGCAAATGAAGTTAATAGAATCGAAACAAATCCTACATTTAAATCAATTCGTAATCCATAAACCGGGAAACTTCCGTTAAGGGAGGACTCGAGAAAACCATAGGCGAGTGGCGGTAGAAACGCAACCCATGCATACTTCCAGGCTTTTGAAAAACGATTGAATGTCTCTCTAAAGGAGTTCACCCCTAAATCTTGTTCCGGAAACTCATTTTTTAATAGGAATAAAAAGAACCAACCAATTAAACAAAGGACAGAAGATAGAATAAATGGCAGGGTTTCATTAATGTTAACCAAAGGTGTCATTAACGGCCCAGTGGCAAAGCCAAGCCCAAAAAATAATCCGTATAAGGAAATGTTTCTTCCACGCTTATTCTCAGGAGAAAATGATGTTATCCATGTTTGTGTTCCAAAGTGTAGGGAGTGATCCCCAATTCCGATTAAGAGTCTAAGAACAAACCAAAACCAAAATGATTTCCATAATGGGAACAAGGCAAGTGACACGACAACGAGCAATCCCCCAAATAGAATGACAGGTTTGTAGCCATATTTCCTTAGCGGATACTCCATAAATGGCGAAACAAGTAATATTCCGATATATAGTGCAGTTGCATGTAATCCATTTAAGGTAGATGACATTCCGTTATTTTCAAAAATAACCGCAATCAAAGGAAGCAACATACCCTGGCTAAACCCAGAAACTGCAACAATACTAACTAATATCCAAAACCTTAATCTCATGTTGTTTTTCCCCCAGTTTCAATTCACAATCTAATGATACAAAATTAATGAGGGGTTGGAAATGGAAAAGACTTATTCCTAAAGTTATATTTTTCGATAATTGATAGGAGTAAATGAAGGTGTTGATTCAATACATCAAATATCAGTGTAAAACGGGGAATTTGACTTTATTTAAAAGATGATAAGGTAAACGTGTATTAAAAATAAACATGGAAAGAGGGAGTATTATGAAGAATTTCGCAAAAAAATTTAGTAAGGTTGGACTTGCAGCAGTAATGGGGGTTGGTATTTTGGCAACCGCAAACTTTACTTATGCATCAAATGACAATATTGGATTTAGCTTTAGTCTAAAACCTTATCATGGGAACACTTATACTGATTCAAGATATCGTCAAACGACTAATACAAAAAATCAATGGAAGGTAAACTATGCATACTCGTCTGAAGGTAAAGGAACAGTTGCAACATTTTGGTTAGATAAGAGTGGAACAAGAGTTTCTGATACTAACAACATTACGCAAGGAACTACAGAATATACAGATGCATTTAGCACAGCAAGTCAAAGCTATGTAAGATTAGGTGCTGAAAACAATAATTACTCAGCTAACAGCTATTCAATAAGTGGTTATTGGGACGAAGAAACGAAATAATTAAACAACAAAAGTGATAATTTAGTTATCACTTTTGTTCCTTTGTAAAAATTACAGAATTGAGTGATTGAAATGTTTAAAAGTCATATGTACCGTATTGTAAAAAACAAAATTAGTATCTTTTCATTTTTTATTATTTTATTTCTACCCATGATTGAAATTTTTCAGCTGTTACAGTATCAACAGACGTCTGAACAAGTCTTTCATCCTGCATTTGCCTTTTTTCTTAGCGGCTCGAGTATAGGACATGCGTCTCAAATCCTACTATTGTGGTTTTTTCCGATTTACTTTCTGCTACTAGGTGCGGATGATGCGATTCAGGATTATAAGACAGGGTACAGAAATATCCTTATTAGTAAGGTAGGGAGAAAAAAATATATACTTGAGAAATTAAGTACCTCATTTATACTATCTTCGGCGGTTATGGCCATTACACTATTCGTTAATTTTATCCTTGTAAGAATTATTTTCTACAATGGAACATTTACAAAGGGCTTAACCGATATGGAGATCTCTGATAACCCACTTTTTAGTTTCAGTATTTCCCATCCATATTTAGCAATAGGAGTATTTTCAATTGTAAGCATTATATTGGCAGGGTTTGTAGGTATGTTAGGAGCTAGTACCAGCCTGTTTTTCGGAGATAAAAAATATGCATATCCTTCCGCCTTTTTTATATGGTTTCTATTAGTTCTAAATAAACAATCTATTACATATTTATTCCAGCCATTTGCTGAATTCGGTTTAAACATCTTAATGCCAATTTTTCTATTGGCGATTGCCATTTTTACTTTCATACCATTACTAGTTTTTATTTACGGGGTAAAATTCAATGTGGATTAGAAGGACAATATTAATTAGTAGTACCATTTTCTTTTTTATCTTTCTTTGGAACGTTCAAAGTAGCAATAGTCTGGATATCAATTTTATTAAATCTGCAAATTTAACATTATATGATGTTGTAATTCTTTTAAATAATAGTGCGTTTGGCTACAGTTCAATTCAAGCTTATACCTTATTTTATACGATACCTTTTATTATCTTTTATAACCTATTCTATCGTCCTGAGAGTTTAGAAGTATTGGTTAGAAGTAAATCTAGAGATGGAGTTTTTAAAGCAAGGGTAGTAAAGGGAATGTTCGCAGCGTTTATTTTCTCTCTCATCCATACCCTTGTTAATTTAGGATTGACATCGATCTATATAGAAAATAGTGTCTTGAAAGAAATGAATTTCACCTTTGTTAGTTTCTGTAATATGGTGGGGTTATTCCTTTTCTATACATTCATTGGACTGTTGTATGAGCTATTAGGTGATAAGTTTAGATCCAGTGGGTTGCCCCTGATATTGACACTTTTGTTAATAGGTGGGTTATTTTTTATTGAAAAATTAGTCTTCAATCAAACCTGGGGTCCATTAAAGGATCTAGTTATCTATACGAAACTATTGCAAGGCGAATGGGGTTTAATGGATGTTAATTATACCTATGTAAGACAATTGTTGATTGTAATCTTTATTTATCTAATTAGTTCATCGGTATTTCAAAGAAAGGATTACATGTAATGCTACAAAAAAAGAGGTTATTCATTTTTGTACTTTTCACCATTATTATACAGGCCATTGTAATCAATCGATTTGAATTGATCCATTCTAAATTTCCGTTTCTTGATGGTGTTCCGATTACACCATCTGAATCATTAAACTTTAGGTACTTATTAAATTGGTACATCCCAATAATAGGAATGAGTTTTTATTTTTCGGGCTTTTTAAGTACTGCGATTACAAACTATGGTCCGTCTTTTTTTGTTAGAAGCTATAGCAAGGAAAAATGGGTGTACAAACAATTATTTTCCATTTCATTCCATTTATTTTTGTTTGTTTGTTTTCAGACCGTAATAAATTTATTTACACCAACAGAATTGTCCTTTACATTTGTGCATTTCATGAAACTTTTTATTTTATATTATTTAACATTGTTCATTTTGTTTAGCATTCAATCATTACTTGATTTATTTGTACAGCCTGAAATATCGTTGTTAATTGTGAATCTATATATAATATTTTCTATTCTTGCAGTAAATGGAATGATAAATTATCAACTTCCCCAATTCGTAAAATACATATTTATGCCTAATATTGGTATGGGTTTTAAAAATGGATTAACTATTATTTCTACATTTCAAATGGATATTATTCAATTTAATTATATAGAGTGCTTATTATTTCTTGTTATTGATTTACTACTAATATCTATTCTTGTGGTGAAAAGAGTAAAAAAAATGGATCTTTAAAGGGAGTGTTATTGTGATAGAGCTTGATAATATCAGTAAAAAAATCAAACAAAGTTATGTCTTGAATGAAATTTCATATAGATTTGAAAGTGGAAAAATGTACGGGCTTTTTGGTAAGAATGGATCAGGCAAAACCATGCTATTAAGGTCAATTGCAGGTTTAGTCATTCCTACTGAAGGCAACATCATAATTGATAATAAGATATTGAATAAAGATATCTCTTTTCCTCCAAGCGTAGGGATTATTATTGAAAATATGGAGTTATTACCCCAATATGACGCGTTTACAAACCTTTTGATTCTATCAAAAATTAAAAATATAGCGACCGAGGATGACATTATAGAAGCTCTAGAGAAGGTAGGTCTAGACCCACATTCTAAACTAAAGGTAAAAAAATACTCACTCGGTATGAGACAAAGGCTAAATATTGCACAAGCTATTTTCGAAAAACCAGATATATTATTGCTTGATGAACCCACAAACGCTATCGATGATAAAGGAGTAGAATTAATTCACGAAATCCTACTAAATGAGAAAAAGAGGGGTGCCACTGTTATCGTTGCTAGCCACCATAAGGAGGATATAGCACCTTTATGTGATCATACATTAAGAATGGCAGACGGTGAGTTATTCGATGAATAAGTTCAAACTAACAATATTTATCTTAATCATAGCTATTACCATTCTATTTTTAGGCTATCCTTATGTGAAAAATATGACTGATAACAATGCTCCAACAACGATAGAACTAGTTAAAGGGAATTACAAGGTAGGAGAAGATATTAGTCCTGGAAATTATGATATCGATGTCATAGAAGGGGACCTTACATTCATACAACGCCAGCTGTCTCATAATGATAAAATTCTAGGAATCACGTTGAACAGAGGTGAAAATATTAGTTTAGACGGCGAAGGGAAGGTAAAGCTGACTCCCGCAAATTTTAATAAACTAGAAGAAATTAAGACTAATGAATTCCATATTACCCATTCAGGATTCTATAAGGTGGATGAGCAGCTGCCAGAGGGTGAATACCTGGTAACCTATACAGGTTTAAAAGAAGAAAATGAAAAACCTTTTATCCAAGTATTATCTTCAAAAAAAGACGTTCTTAAGAGCTATCAATTTGAAAAATCAGATAGTCACACAATCCAAGTGAAAAAAGATCAAATTCTCGAAGTAAACAAGTTTCTATTCGTTGAGGCAAAGGAACTAACAATTATTTTAAAGAAACTCTAATGGTGAAGCTTAGTTTATATCGTTTAGGGATCTCCATTTAAAAGATAAATCTATTATAAGGCGAACTTTAAATACTCCTTATAATAGATTTTTAATGATTATGCTATTTATTTTACCACCATAAGGCCCCTTAGATTCTCTAACTGTTTGTCCATATATGGAATATACTTTTTATCCTTTAATAGGAGAAAGATATTATAGGCATTTTCGATATAGAATACAGCCTGTTCAATCTGGTTTAATAACTCGTAATTATAGCCCATTTGATAATGGAGCTCTGCAAACAGGTAAAGGGTATTGCTCTGTCTACACCAATCTATTCCTATATTACAAATTTCCAATGATTCTTGGAACTTATCAAGTCTTGTAAAAGATTTAGCTAAATTATAATAAATTCTGGTTTTTATAGTAGGGTCTACGATGTATGGTATCCTCTGTAGTTGTACCAAATTCTCCTCTAGTAGTTCAATCGCCTTTTGAAATTCTTCATTATCATAATAAATGACTGCAATACTATTTAATATTTCTATTTCCCGCTCATTATAGACTTTTTCATTGGTACGAGTAAGATCGATTGCCTCTTGTAACAAGCTAAGTGCAGTATTCTTATCCTTTTTGAGTTCATAAAAACAAATACCTTCATACCAGAGTAATAATTGTTTGTTATGAGGAATTTTGTTGAAAATAGGATTTTTCTTTTCATGATTTACAATTTCCCAAATTTCATTAAAATTCCTTTCCCTTCTAGATTTTAATAGTAAATTAGAAACCTCATTAACATAAGGAAGATTAGGGGAGGAAGAGATATCAAAAAAATAATTTATATCTACTCCTAAACGTTTGGATATTAGATATAGAGTAGGAGCTAGTGGGTAAACCTCACCTTTTTCAATCTTACTAATTTGTGCTTGTGTACAAATATCTTCACTCAGTTCCTTTTGGCTTAATCCTAGAGACTTTCTTAAATATTTTATCTCTTTACCTATTAAGGAAAAGTCCACATTCTCACTCCTTAATTTATGCGTATAGTTATATTTTTGTTGAAACATAAGTAAAAATGACGAAATCTAGCGTAATATACATCTATAATTACCAAATATGGGTAATTCACCTATTCTAAAAATATATTAATATTATATTAAATTCAATAGGGATTCCAAATGGATCCTAAAAATATAAAAAAAACGGGGGCTTTATTTATGAAAAAGAAAATTTCAATCATAGTAGTAACTTTAGGCGTGGCATTATTACTGGGGGTTGCCCAAAATGGAGAACAGCTTGCAGAACTACCTCCAGTTTACAAAATGTCAAATGTCGTTGAACTATAACATTAATCTTTTATAACAATAGAGAAACCTTACCCCTCACTTTTTTGAAGGGTATTTTTTATAGACCATGCAATCTGCTTTTCATTCTATGGAGAATTTGAGTAAACTGAAGATATCAGACAAAGACAGGGGGCATTTTTATGATTTTTAAGATGCAGGAAGTTGGCTTTTACACAGATGTAGAGTTTGGGAAGTTGCAGGTTGCAGGGGACGAAGCTCATGGATTCAGACCTTATCAGCTTTTAGTTTCGTCCATCGCAGTTTGCAGTGGGGGCACACTTCGTAAGGTTCTTGAAAAAAAGAGAATGCAGGTAGAGGACATCACCATTAAGACTGAAGTGGAGCGAAATGAGGCACATGCGAATCGGGTCGAGAAAGTTTACATTCACTATGTGATCAAAGGAAAAGATTTAGCTGAGGAAAAAATACAACGTTCGATCGAAGTCGCTCATCGAAATTGTCCGATCGCCCAATCGGTAAAGGGAAGCATCGAAATTATTGAAAGCTTCGAAATCGTAGGTGCGTAACACTTTTTAAACGACAAAAAAACGACTCTGTGTAGAACATCCACACAGAGTCGTTTGGTGTTTTAAACATCTAAGTACTTTTTAAGGGATAACTTAACTTTTTTTCATTGGTGTCCTCTTCGTCCAGCAACTCGATAGCATACCCCCTTCATTAAGGTATGGTCTCCTTATCCCTCCTTCAAGTAAGGTATACTTAATAATATTTACACAACATTAAAAATATTCAATTTAATTTTAAAAAAGTGAAAAAATATCGATTAATTTTTTCAAGTTGATTATAATAAAATCCAATGTTTAAACTAATTGTTATCCTTTTAAAAAATAATCTTAGGGAGCACTTCTATGATCACACGTCGTATCATATTCTTTTGCGTTGGATTGTTTGTTTTAGCACTGGGAATCAGTTTAATGATAATTGCGGATATCGGGGCTGGGGCATGGGACGCTCTCAATGTTGGACTCTCAGAGTTAATCGGCCTTACTGTAGGAAATTGGGTTATTATTGTTGGTATTTTTGTCATGCTTTTAAATGCATTTTTACTTAAGGAACGGCCAGCATACTTATCAATTGGCACAATCATTTTAATTGGCTTTTTTATAGATTTTTGGCTATTAATTGCACTCGATGAAATGAATTTAGAAGGTTTCGTCGTGAAAGCTCTTGTTTTGCTTGGAGGGTTAGTGATTGCATCACTAGGGATTGCCATTTACCTGCAAGCAAAGTTTCCACTCTCACCACTCGATAATCTTATGCTCGCGATCAGCAAGCGATTCAAGTTGAGATTTGGGATTTCGAAAACAATTGGCGAGGCGACAGGCTTGGTGTTAGCTCTTTTGGTTGGGGGACCTATTGGCATTGGAACTTTGGTAGTTACATTCGGAATCGGACCAATTATTCAATTCTTCTATCCACATTGTGAAAGGTTAATGGAAAAGGGCTTCGGCTTCAGGCCAAAACCGAAAACTAGTTAGTCGGCCTTCCGGATGAACCGGAAGGCTTTTTGTATGCCTGTTTCGTGCTACGAGAAATTTCTAATAAAAGGAAGGATAATCCGCAAAAACTTCGAAAACACTAAGCACAAAGCCAAGGAAAGGAGTACCGACCTATGAAACGAAATTTTCTTTTTATAGTTGCCGTCATTTTTATGTTTAGTTTTGTTACAGGGACAGCCATGGCGGAAGGTACCGAAAAAGCAAAAGGTAATAAGGCAGATAAATTCAAGATTCCTAGTTCTGTTTTAGACATATCACAAGATAATACGTACCCGAACCCGACGCAGGATTTGCCATATCTCCAGCCAAGTAAGCTCACAAAAGAGCTTATTAAAAGTGCTGATGTGGAAATAGAAAATCCAGATCTCATTCGTATTTTAAATGAGTCGGCTATTCAAACGACTCCTCTAGCGCTTGGGTATCGCGCAACCATTTATTTAGGGCAATGGCCGCTTAACTATGAATCGTCTGAAACGAGCACGAATTGGGAATATGAAAAAATCAATACAAATTATTATGACAATCGTGGTGGAAAGTCTCCATATAAAATCCACTACAAACAGGAAGTGCAGAAGATTGTCAAAGGCGGATTAACAGCGGAAATACAAGATGCTGAAGAAGTAAAGAAAATGATGCTGATTGAGGCTGCGAAAAAGTCAAAGCTTCCACTTTCCTTCAAAACCATTATTGGTGGAGGAACGAAAAAAGACCAGATCTATAATGTACCACCGAAAAAGCTAGGATACTTATATGCCTATGCGCCAGCAGTTAACGAAAAAGGTAAGGTTACATATGGTGAGGTTTATCTTGTTCTAAAAGGAAGTAAAAAATCTATCGTTGTTAAAAATGTAACCCACCAAGGAATCGGCGCGTGGATTCCAGTCCAAGACCACGTTTCCTACGGATTCCTCGTATCAGATACCCCAAGATAAAACCGTTAATACGGGATAAAAAAATTCGGGCGACACTCCGCGCCCGAATTTTTTATAGATTTGCACTCCGTTTTGTAAAGTCATCCTCTTTGTAATAGGCGTTTTTTACGAGAATATTGGGCCCAAGGCATTTCACTGCCGGACAGTGGCAGCTTATTTCTTTCGCAATTTTTGTTTGTGACCAGTTGTCATATGCGTCTTGAAGCGAGGTTGTCTGGATATTACCTAGTGGTGGAGTGTCACCGAAATCAGTCACGATAATATCACCGTTGAAAATATTCACATTCAATCGTGAGCGTCCATCTGGGTCATTGCGCACTGTTACATTTTTACTTGAATAAAGTCTCTTT
The DNA here is from genome assembly GCF_031181385.1 of Fredinandcohnia onubensis. Classification (GTDB taxonomy): domain Bacteria; phylum Bacillota; class Bacilli; order Bacillales; family Bacillaceae_L; genus Ferdinandcohnia; species Ferdinandcohnia onubensis_C. The sequence goes on along the minus strand of NZ_JAPSKV010000007.1, from coordinate 42,814 downwards.
AGTAAAGTAAGATCATCTTCATTGTGACTGCACGGATAAAATGGCAAAGTGCCAAACAACATCCACACATCCTCATTGCGAATATCAAGGAGGTGATGGATGGCGCTCCTAATTTCTTCAAGCGACAACACCTCTAGATTGCTAGCAAAATCACTCGGGTACATAGGATGCACCTCATGTCGGCCGCACTCCATTTCCTCCACAATTTGTTTATGAATTGTTTCTAAATGTGGTAGAGTACGTTTATTTAACATGGTTTCTGCAGCAACCATCACTCCAGCTCTCGATAAAGCTTTACTATTTTCAATCATTCGCTGAAAATAACGTTCGCGCTGTTCAAATGATGGCTTTTTCTCCATCATCGCAAAACCACCTTCAACAAAATCATCGACCGTTCCCCAGTTATGTGAAATATGAAGCACATCTAAATAAGGAACAATTTTTTCATACCGCGCGAGATTCAGTGTGAGATTCGAATTGATTTGAGTACGAACCCCTCTTTCATGGGCATACTTAAGAAGAGGAACCACATAATTCGCAACAGATTTCGTTGACAGCATTGGCTCGCCACCTGTGATACTTAAGGACCGAAGCTTTGGAATTTCATCTAGGCGTTTTAATAAGAGGTCAATTGGTAAAGCATTTGGATCCTTTGGTTGTAAAGTGTAGCCAACCGCACAATGCTCGCATCTCATGTTACAGAGATAGGTCGTTGTAAATTCAATATTAGTAAGTTGCATCGAGCCGTATTGCTCAACATCTAAATAAGCCTCCCACGGGTCATGTGCGGGAGAAATTCGAACTGAAGATTGTAATTTTGACATATGTAACTCCTTTTTACGGATTTGTTAAACCACAAATCGCCATAGGCATTGTATTGAAAAGAATAATAGTTGTCAATATAAACATCTTTTACTAAGATAAAAAGATATCGAAAAATGAAAGGAACGTTGTCACTTGGGAAACGCAGTTCATGATAAGGACTTACAAATAACCTATTTAAAAAATCGACTAAATATGTTCATTGAGGTGATTGATTCATTAGACCCTGAATCAACTGAACTAGAGGACATCGACCGTCTGATCGGGATGCTCGATGATTTAGAAGGAAAATACGAACGATTTAAAAAGGATTGGAAAGAATAAAAGGTTGGAGGACGCTCAGCAATTGTGCTGGGCTTTTTTATGAAATAAAAAACCCTTGGATTTCCAAGGGTTTTACCATGTTAACTATCGCTGGATTGGTTCTTCGTCTCCAATGTCAATCCTTCAACAACAACGTCCTCATCAATCTCCAATAACAAACATCGCTTGCCTTGGTACATGATGTATTTGACGTATTTGAGCTCTTTTGGATCCAGCGTTAGCTTGGCCACTTTGGTATTGATTTTGATTGATTTTGGAATGAGGTTGCTTGCTTTAAATTCATGTCGTTCGTCATCAATTACACTTTTAAAGGCATGCTCGACTTTTGCGGTGTCCACATTTTCTACGCCGCTCACCTTCAAGATGCGCTCTACGTCTTGGTAGTTAATCATCGGTGGTTCGCTTTCTTCCTGTTCCTCTTCTTCTTTTTCTTGAACAAAGCGGTCGATTTCCTCATACACGTTCGAAATAACCTCAGATTCTACTTTGTCCCCGATGACATTTTTCAAGATCATTTCAAAGCCGATTTTATCATCTTCTGCTGTCATGATATCTTCGCAATTCAACACATCCGAAATGAACGAATAACTAGGCTCATTCGCTTTACCGGAAGCATAAAGAATATGATTTACGTCTGCCGCATTGTCGTTAAAGGCTGGAAAAAGAAAACCCGTTAACGGCGCAGTCAGATTTATTACCGGGTCCAGAACAGTATTTGATTTGAATGTTCGTTCAATATAATCAAATACCAATGACTTTTTCGGTTGGTCAATTTTATTCAATGTGCAAAGAATAAGCGGGCTAAAATAAACCTCATCAGAGCCGCCTAATTCAGATTCAGGGTCACGTTTTCGAGTTGGCTTACGGTATTCGGCACGGATGAACGTCACCACAGTGTCAAACTCATAAACCTTAGTAGCATACATTTTCTCCACGAGTTGCAGCATTAGCTCCAACCATTCTTCGGTGTCTTCCAACTGTAGCCCGTCGTAAAGAAGGTCCCGTGTACTATTCTCCACATCATGCTGAAACTTCAATTCAAACAGTTTCGTATCAAGCTGCCCAGCTAGTGTCTTTTTAAAGTTATCTAAAAATAATTCCTGTGCTTCCTGTTCCAATAGCTCGAATGGCTGGCAAATATGATGATAAATCTCATTAGATTCTTTTTTCACATACACATTAAAAATTTCGTTTATTTTTAAGTGTTGATTTTCTAATTTAAATTGTTTGCGGATGTTTGCGATGTCTTTTTTATTCACTAATCTCAACTCCCATTTTTTGATTATACATGTTGGCATCAAAAATTGTAATGATTGATTTTTTCGTGTATGTATGCGCACTACCGGTATATAAACCCATATATATAAGGTAAAAAGCAAACAGGGGAAGATATCATTGGGCATAGAAACTAGTAAATTTAGATGGGTTATTTTTGCTTCTGTTTTGTTTACGTATGTGGTCATGTCAAGTCAACGAACTGCACCAGGATTGATTACAGACCAATTAATGACGGATTTTCAAGTAACAGCAACAACCATTGGACTCCTCACAAGTATCCAATTTTTTGTATACACAGGTCTGCAAATGCCGATGGGAATCTTGGCGGATCGATATGGACCTAACTTTTTCCTAATACTAGGTGCCATCCTTACAGGCGTTGGGACCATCATTTACAGCTTGGGTACCCATGAAATAATCCTCTTTTTTGCAAGAATCCTAACAGGAATAGGGGATGCAACCATTTGGGTGAACTTGGTGCTGATTTTAAGCAGATGGTTTAATGAAAGAGAATTTACCAGGCTAATTGGTGTCGCAGGCATGACTGGCAGCCTTGGTTTCCTGATGGCAACTGTCCCATTTTCAGCATTAATTGTTTTACTAGGTTGGCGAGGTGCTTTTCTTTCAGGGGGAATTCTACTGTGTTTGTGCGGAATCTTTCTTTACATTGTACTTGTCAAAAAGCCAGGCCACCCGATGATTGAGAAAAAAGAAGTTCAGCGTGAAAAAACATCGGTGTTACTCTGTAGGATTTTTACCAATCGGCAGGCATGGGCGTTGTTCTTATGTCACTTTGGACTTGTTGGAGGGTATTTAGGTTTTATCGGTTCGTGGGCAGTACCTTATGGAATGGATATGTACGGCTTGACCCGTTTGGAAGCAAGCCAGCTTATAATGTTTAGTCTGATTGGTGCGCTAATGGGTGCACCGTTAATCGGCTGGATTTCAAGTCGATTAGGGTTAATTAAACGACCATATATTATTTTTCATATTGTCACGGTTTTATGTTGGTCTACTTTTCTTGTTTTCAGAGAGGGACCCCCATTATTCTTACTCATTTCACTTTTCTTTATTATCGGATTTTCGTTCGGTTCAAATTCTCTAACCTTTGCAGTTGTTCGTCAAACGTTTCCAACAAGTGAATCCGGTATGGTTTCAGGATTTGCAAACACAGGTGGATTTTTAAGTGCTGTATTGCTTCCGGCCATTTTCGGGGGGGTGTTGGATCATGTTACCTCTGGATATTATTATGGCTTTATCATTCCCTTGATTTTTTCAATCTTCGGTTTAGTAGGAGTGAATCTAATTAAAGAAAAACCTCAGGCTGCGACGATTCCCGTAAGATAAAATCTGGAATCGTTTGCAAATCCCTTTCCGAAAAAAATAGATAGGAGTATAATGAAAATTGTGATTATAAATAACATGTATAAAAACGGGGATATAAGGGAAAGGGGAATACAGATGGATAAGCTACAACAAAGTATGTACAAGTTAATTGTAGAGACATCAACAAGACTTCCAAAGGATGTACGTAGAGCGGTTGCTCGTGCAAAGGCGAGTGAAAGTGCGGGTACTCGTGCTGCTATGTCTCTTTCAACCATCACCAATAATATTTCAATGGCGGACGTAAACGTTTCTCCAATTTGCCAAGATACAGGTCTACCAACTTTCAAAGTGAAGACTCCTGTTGGAGTGAACCAATTAAAATTCAAAGCTGCGATTCGTGCAGCAATTGTTGAAGCAACAAAAGATGGAAAACTTCGTCCAAACTCAGTGGATTCATTAACTGGTAAAAACAGCGGGGACAACCTGGGTGAAGGTGTTCCAGTTATTAAGTTTGAACAATGGGAAAAAGATTACATCGATGTTCGCCTTATTTTAAAAGGTGGCGGCTGTGAAAATAAAAACATTCAATACAGCTTACCGTGTGAATTAGAGGGACTTGGTCGTGCAGGCCGTGACTTAGACGGTATTCGTAAGTGTATCATGCACTCCGTGTACCAAGCACAAGGACAAGGCTGTAGTGCTGGATTCATCGGCGTTGGAATCGGTGGAGACCGTACTTCAGGCTATGAGTTAGCAAAAGAACAACTTTTCCGCTCTGTTGAAGATGTAAATCCAAACGAAGATCTTCGCAAACTTGAAGAATACGTCATGGAAAATGCAAACAAGCTAGGCATCGGAACAATGGGCTTCGGCGGCGAAACCACTCTACTTGGTTGTAAAGTTGGCGTAATGCACCGTATCCCAGCAAGCTTCTTCGTATCTGTTGCGTACAATTGTTGGGCATATCGCCGTCTAGGTATCACGCTTGATGCTGAAACTGGTGATATCAGAGATTGGTTATACAATGAGGGAGAGGAAATTGACTTCTCTAAAGAACAAGAAGAAGTACAAGAAGTAAAATCCGAAACTCGCGAAGTTGTGCTACAAGCTCCAATTACTGAAGAGCAAATTCGTGAACTAAAAGTAGGTGACGTGGTTAAAATCAACGGTCGTATGTTCACAGGTCGTGACGCTATCCACAAACATCTATCTGAAAACGATGCACCAGTTGATCTAGACGGACAAGTCATTTATCACTGTGGTCCGGTAATGCTTAAGGATGAAGATGGAAACTGGCATGTAAAAGCTGCTGGCCCAACAACAAGTATTCGTGAGGAGCCTTATCAAGGGGACATCATGAAAAAATTCGGTATCCGTGCTGTAATCGGTAAAGGCGGAATGGGACCAAAAACGCTTGCTGCGCTTAAGGAGCATGGCGGTGTTTACCTAAATGCAATCGGTGGAGCTGCACAATATTATGCAGACTGCATCAAGTCAGTCGACGGCGTTGATCTAATGGAATTCGGTATTCCAGAAGCAATGTGGCATCTATCTGTTGAAGGCTTCACTGCCGTTGTAACCATGGATTCACACGGCAACAGCTTACACGAGGATGTTGACAAATCATCATTAGAAAAACTAGAACAATTCAAAGAGCGTGTATTTGCTTGATTTGAAAAGGGCCCGTTACGTATTGTGTGTAGCGGGTTTTTTGTTGTTGTTTGAGGTTAGGGCATAAATAATTGGAGTTAGGTCACAAATGTTGAAGGTTAGGGAACAATTAATCAGAGTTAGGGCAGAAATAACGAAAGATAGGGCACAATTATTCGAGATAGGGCACAAATTTCATTTAGTATCAGTCAGCCAGAGTTCACAACAGTACATTTTCCGAAAAACAATCATTAAAAATTAAAAATGACTATCATAAAAGGTTTTGTGGAGCATGCTCACTCAAAATAGGAAGAGCATGATAGTTAAAATCGTTTTAAAAGTACAAGCTAAGAGTGATTTCTACTAAAGCATGTATGGCAAGATGATGCTCGCGGTACACGCACAGGCCACAATAGCCCCACCATGTCTCGCAACGCCAATCACCAACACAACCCACCCCCCACAAATTTTATACATCCACCCAACAAAATCTTTTTGGTAATGTATTCGTGCATGAACTCCCTAAATGTGGTAAAAACTAACTCTACTACTAACGGAGTTTAGGAGGTTTTATTTTTGAAAAGGCTTTTGGGCTTACTTCTTCTTTTAACTGTTACCTTTTCATTGGTTGGTGCCCAACAGGCAGCAGCAGCTTATTCAAACGCCCCCATCCATTGGGGCTTCAAAAAGAGCAAAAACCATGAACCGGCATCAGCGGGTGAGGAGTATGATAAACTACTCGCAAAATATGGCGCATTTTATATTGGAGACACAACCAAGAAAGACATCTACCTAACCTTTGACAATGGCTATGAAAATGGTTATACCGAACAAGTTCTCGATGTGTTAAAAGAGAAAAAGGTTCCGGCAACATTCTTTGTAACCGGACACTATCTAAAAGATCAGTCCGACCTCGTCAAACGAATGGCAAAGGAAGGACATCTGGTTGGCAATCATTCATGGTATCATCCGGATTTAACAAGAGTGAGTGACGAGAGACTCCGAAAAGAATTAGATTCCGTAAGGGAGGAAACGAAAAGGCTGACAGGGCAGGATGTAACCTATCTTCGACCACCGCGAGGCATTTTCAGTGAACGCACCTTAGCCTTATCAAGGGATTTGGGCTATCAAAATGTGTTCTGGTCACTCGCATTTGTTGATTGGCATATCAATAACCAACGAGGGTGGGAGTATGCCTACAACAACATCATGAGACAAATTCATCCAGGTGCAATTCTGTTGCTGCACACAGTATCAAGAGATAATGCGGAAGCGCTCGGTAAAGCCATCGATGATTTACGAGAAGAAGGGTATATCTTCCGAAGCTTAGATCACCTAATGGCGGAAAAATCCATTAAAGAAGAGCTCCTATTCAATATGAACTAGATAGAAAAAGGACTTAGAATCCCTAAGTCCTTAGTTATTAGGTCTAGCTTCAGGCGCCATCGGCTCGAGGTCATAAGCCAATCGCTTCGGAAGGTATAATACACCTTCTGTCAGCGCGTGTCTTATGCTTGTCGCCGATAAGCAGGTGCCTTACGCTTTTCTATTTTACATATATTTTTCAACTAATTCATAACATCTTTCTTTGGTGAACTGTGCTTGTGTGTTTGTTTTTACTAAAGACTCCATTGTGCCACCTTCGTATTGTGCTGCTTCTTCACTTGCCGCCTTATATTTCTCTTTAATCCAGCGGCGTTGTTCTTCTCGTAACTTATCCATTTCCTCAACCGGTAGTTGTTTCTCAAGTTCTTTCCAGATTTTATTTAGGGCATCGTCCCAGGCTTTAAAGTTTGCTGCAGCAATTTCATCCATCTCAAGTTGTGTTTCACCCTCAGGCTTACTCACAATATCTTTTTCAATCGCTTCAAGTTCACTTAAATATTGGATCTTAAGAGGACTGTCTACTGTCACCTCATCGACGTTGGTGTCTGTAGACTCTGCATCAGCATTTTCATCTGAAGTAGTTTCTTCCGTATTGTTTTCAGAAACCTCAACAGTCTCATTTGAATCTGCTTTTTCTGAGTCTGAAGTATTTTCCTCAACTTTAGTTGGTTTTTCTGGTGTTAAACTGGTCTCCTCATCTGTATTCGCACAGGCAGCTAACAAACCTAATATGACAGTTAACAGTAAAAACTTCTTCATTGCAAAAACTCCTTGTAAAATATGTTCTATGTAAACTACTTTAACAAAAATACATGTATCGTCAAATTATATCGTAAAAACGATAAAAGAGCTGTAAGTTTTCAGCTCTTTTTCTGTGGTACTTTTTTCTTCCGCCAAGGTTTTATGAATGAAATAATAAAATAAAAATTTTACGCCGAGGAGGAACATATAAAAATGTGCCACAGACGTAACTTTCGCTACAACTGAGATCCTATATTTTCTAAACTTGACCGAGGAGGTAAAATGGAGAAAGAGACCTTTTTAGGTAGGAGGAATCACAATGAATGCATACATCCTTTTAATTTTTGCGATTATTAGTGAAGTGTTCGGCAGTTCGATGCTAAAAGCAACAGACGGGTTCAAAAAGTTCCTGCCTTCTTTAGGAGTCATGATTGGATACGGTCTAGCATTCTACGGTTTATCACTTTCTTTAACAACTTTACCACTTGGAATGGCTTATGCGATTTGGGCGGGAGTAGGGACAGCACTAACCGCATTAGTCGGAATCATCATCTATAAAGAACATGTTGATCGGAAAAAAATCCTTGGATTCTTCTTAATCATCGGTGGAGTCATCTTACTAAATGTCGGAGGGGATCATTAAATGAGAGGATATTTTGCATTATCTATTTCAATTATTTGTGAGATCGTTGCAACGGCCATGCTTAAAATGTCCGAAGGCTTTACTGTTCTTTTTCCGTCGGTCGGTGTCATCATTGGTTATGGACTCGCATTTTATTGCTTATCTCTATGTTTAAAAACCCTTCCGCTTAGTTTGGCGTATGCGATTTGGTCTGGTGTAGGAACAGCTTTAACAGCAGTCATTGGGGCGCTTGTCTGGGGAGAGGTTTTTAGCACGCTTAAACTAGCAGGCATTATTTTGATTATCGGTGGAGTGATTTTATTAAATTCTTCGAAAAGCGAAGAAATTGAGAATTCAGAAGCTAAAGCACTTTAATAAAAAAGCATATCCTCTTATAATTGAAAGGGAATACATAATAAGGGGGACAAGGAAATGGTTGGAGTATGGGAAAACGCAGAACCAGGGGTAAAACGTAAAATTTTCCCTCCAGGTGAATCAGTAATGATGATGGAGGTGCACTTTGAAAAAGGTGCGGAAGGCTACCAACATAGTCATCCTCATGAACAGTTCACGTACGTCATGAAGGGAAGCTTTCAGTTCACAATCGAAGGTGAACAAACAACGGTATCCCAAGGAGAAACGATTTTTATTCCAGGGAACCATAAACATGGAGTCGTGGCACTTGAAGAAGGTATTTTACTAGATGCATTTACACCGCTTCGTGAAGACCTAATCAAATAAGCCTTGGCTTATTTGCGCCCAGATTTTTTCGAGCTTGCTCGAAAAGTTACCTTTGAAAATCTGTGGCATCCGCCGGAGGCTTTAACTTTTTTCAGCCGGGTTTGAACTACGAAAATTTTATTGCTCCTAATAATAGATATCAGTGCTACTTCTGAAAAAAGTTAATAGATAATCAGGGAATCCTCTTGCTTGCAGGGGGATTTTTTTTATGCGTAAATGGTATAATGTGTACTAACACTTATGAATTGAGGTTGGTTTCCATGTGGGAGAAAACAATACATGTACAGCCGCCATATAATTTTGATCGCGTCCTAGACCGGCTATCGATAAATCCACTAATCGATTTAAATAAAGATGAACGCTCCGTGAAGGTACCATTTTATATAAAAAATGAACCTGTGGTTGTTACGGTAAAAGCAACTGGAACAACAGAGAATCCAACTTTCGTAGTCACGGGTACTCAAAATGATTTAATGGAAAGTGCGTTACAACATGTTTCTCATATCTTTCAATGGGACGTACCATTAGATAAAATCCAGGACCATTTTTTACAAACAGACCTTAGAGATATTTTCATAGAACATCGCGGGACACCATTGGTATTAGACTTTGATCCATATTTTTGCTTGATGAAGTGTATCATCCATCAGCAACTCAATATGACGTTTGCCTACACACTGACATCACGGTTTATCACGACATTTGGCGAAGATATTGAAGGAACATGGGTCCATCCGCGGCCTGAAAAAGTAGCCAAGTTAACGATTACGGATTTGAGAGAGTTGCAGTTCAGTGGTCGGAAGGCTGAATATGTGATTGATACCTCCAAACTGATTGCAGCAGGAGAATTAACACTCGATGACCTCATTTCGAAAACAGATAACGAAGTCATAGAGACTCTTGTAAAAGTCCGTGGAATTGGAAAATGGACTGCAGAAAATTTTCTTTTATTCGCGTTGGGACGGCCCAATCTATTCCCGATGGCAGATATCGGAATCCAAAATGCCATCAAAAAATTATACAATCTTGAGAAAAAGCCATCCTATGAACAGATGGAAGATTACAGCAAGCAATGGGAACCATACTTAAGCTATGCCTCCTTGTATTTATGGCGAAGCATCGAATAGAAAGTTGTGTGTAATAATGAAACAACAAAAAGAAAACCAAGCAAAATTACAGGTGGGACAAACATTTCCCCTTACAATAAAAAGACTCGGAATCAACGGAGAAGGTGTCGGCTATTTTAAAAGACAGGTTGTCTTTGTTCCGGGAGCACTGCCAGGTGAGGAGGTAGTCGTTGAAGCAACAAAGGTCCATCCGAAATTCTCTGAAGGATTGATTAAAAAAATCCGTAAAAAGTCAGAGCATAGGGTGAAGCCACCATGTCCAATCTATGAACTATGTGGCGGTTGCCAGCTTCAGCACTTAGACTATCGTCAACAATTGAATGAGAAGCGGGACATAGTAGTTCAAGCTTTTGAACGCTATGGTAAAACGCCAATTGAAAAGCTTAATATTAAAGACACGATTGGTATGGACAACCCGTGGAACTACCGAAACAAAAGTCAGTTCCAGGTTGGACTTGATAAGCAAAAAGTGATAGCAGGACTCTATGGTCTTAATTCTCATAAGCTAATCGATATTGCAGACTGTATGATTCAGCACCCTGCAACAAGTAAGGTCACTCAAACAGTCAAAATGATCCTACAAGATTTAAAAATATCAATTTATAATGAACGAAATCGAAAAGGCCTTGTCCGAACAATCGTCACAAGAGTAGGCGTCCAATCGGGAGAGGTTCAGGTTGTCTTAATTACAGCCCAAAAAGAAATCCCACGTAAACAATTACTAATAGAAGAAATCTCGAAACGTTTACCAGAAGTGAAATCAATCATCCAAAACATCAACGGTCAAAAGACTTCACTCATTTTTGGAGACGAATCGATTCATCTACACGGAAACGAGGTCATTCAAGAAACCCTTGGAGACCTTTCGTTCGAACTGTCAGCACGTGCATTCTTTCAGCTGAATCCTGAGCAAACCGTCAAACTATATGACGAAGTAAAAAAGGCAGCACAATTAACAGGTAAGGAAAAAATCGTCGATGCCTACTGTGGAGTGGGAACAATTGGACTCTGGTTAGCAGATGGAGCGGCTGAAATCCGCGGCATCGAAATCATCCCAGAAGCCATCGAAGACGCAAGAAAAAATGCCAAAAAACATGGCTTCCAAAACGCCACCTATGCAGTAGGAAAAGCTGAAAAACTCCTACCAAAATGGGTAAATGAAGGCTGGCGCCCAGACGTCATCGTCGTCGACCCACCACGCACAGGCTGCGACGACCAATTCTTACAAACTGTCTTAAAAGTAAAACCGAAGAAGATGGTGTACGTGTCTTGTAATCCGTCTACATTGGCGAAGGATATTCAAGTGTTATCGAAGCTTTACCGAGTGGAGTATGTGCAGCCGGTGGATATGTTTCCGCATACAGCCCATGTTGAAGCGGTTGCGAGATTTGTGTTACGTGACTAAGGAACAGGCCCCTTTCCCTAATGGGTAAGGTATTGGAGCTATGCAGGGATGACGATAAAAATGGAGATATAGGTAAGCGTGTAGGGGTTTTTGATCCCTAACACGCTTATTTTTTAGGTAACCAATATTTAAAGTATGAGGAGAAAAAAACTTACTCCTATGTGGTTGAAGAAATACTGAAGGAGAATAACCTCAAGATTTCAGTAAGAAGAACAATTAATATTACATTCATTATGATGGAAAACAAAATTTACCACATAAAAGGAAGTAAAAACGGAGGCTTGTGTGTTAAGTTGTAAAATCATTCAAATTAATAAACAATAAATTTTAGTTATTTGGAAGTTTGTTATAATAATGTGGAGGGTATTGTTTTTTAAAGGTATTGGTGAATTTCTAGGAGGTTACCTGTCATGAGTTTGGAAGCGCTAATTAATAAATATTATGATCAATTAAACGATAATGACTTGCATGTAATTAGTTTCATTAGTCAAAATATAGAGTTGTGTAAGGACAAAACAGTAACGGAAATTGCAAAGTATTGTAATGTCTCTGCTTCTACTATAATAAGGACGACAAAAAAACTCAGCTTTGATGGGTATAGTGAATTCCGCTATTTTTTAAAAGAAGAGGCTGATCGAATAAAAAAAATAAAAATGCCCGATACTCAACTTTTTAATAGCTCAACTTTATTAAAAGATGTGAAGGAGACCATAAAGCTCTTTGAAGACGATAAAAGTTTAGAAAAAATTTATGAACTATTTTTAAAGTCTAATCGTATTTTTGCATACGGGACCGGATATGGGCAAAATTTGATGCTTAAAGAATTCTCAAGATGTTTATTAAATAATAATATATATTTAAATATCATCCCGAGCAAAACTGAACTTGAATTAATCTCTCCAACATTAACTCATAATGATTTAATATTGGTTGCATCTCTATCTGGAAATATCAAATCAGTTGATTCAATTATGAAGCATATTTCCGTAAAACAAGTACCTATGATATCCGTAACCGTTTTTTCAAGAAATGAATTAGCTTATTTAGCAGACTATAATCTTTATTATCAGGTTTCAAATCTGAATAAAATTAGCCAATTAAACAACACATCATATTGTACATTAAATCTAGTATTAAGTTTATTGTACGAAGGATTCACAAATTATGTTACAGGCATCGAATAATGTTTAGAGTGTTTCAGGAATTAACAATATGATTGAAGGGCTATTATTCAATATGTCATTGAATAATAGCCCTTCAATTTATATTACTATACTTTTAGCTATTTTACAGTTACTGTTAAAACAATAGTGTCTTTGTTGGTGGCACCATACTTATAATCTACTTTTTCTACCTTATCCATGTTCGTGATAATAAGGGGTGTAATGGATGATTTAGCATTTTCTTTTATTAGGTCTAAATCAAAGGAGATTAACTTTTGACCAGTTGTGACTCTATCTCCAACACTTACAAAACTTTCAAATCCCTTACCGGATAAGTTTACTGTATCAATTCCAATGTGTAATAATATTTCCAAACCATTATTTGATTTTAAACCTATCGCATGCAAGGTTGGGAATACTTGAATGATCTCGCCATCAATGGGTGCGTATAAAATATTTTCTGACGGTTCAAAAGCTATTCCATCACCCATCATTTTTGTAGCAAATACTTCATCAGGAACTTCAGAAAGAGGAAGTCCTCTTCCGATAAGTGGAGACTTTATTTCCAATTTATTATTCTTTTTAAAAAGGTTGAACATTGATGTTCCCTCCCCGCATTTATTTGCAAATTTCATATACTAAATGCATCATCACATCTATTCCTTTTTTTAGGTCCTCATAATCGGTCCATTCGTCTGGATGATGTGATATACCAGCTTTACTTGGTACGTAAATCATATTAGTCGGTGCAAAATCTGTCATAATCATCGCATCATGTCCTGTGCCATTATTGATGATCGTATATTTATAACCTAACTTATTACAAATGTTCTCCATGACCTCTACATTTTCCTTAGACATAACGCTTGGTGGAGTAGGGTTACTATAACCAATTCGAGCCATTTCAATCATTTCAATCTCTACATTTGTCTCCTCTTGGATTGCATTTATTTCCGTCATCAATAGCTCTTTTAAATTAACATTATTGAGAGTTTCTACATCAAAAGTCCTGATTTCTACTTTTGCTTGAACATATTCCGGGACAAATTGGTTGGAATTTGGTGAGATTTCCATTTCACCTACAGTTCCTGTAATGTCAGGTCCTAAAGATTTAACGATTTGATTCACTGCTAAAACAAATTTTGATGCTGCAACCATCGCATCTTTCCTAGTATCCATTGGTGCTGTAGAGTCTGCTAATTTTCCATGGAACTTCACTTTATAACGGCCAATACCTGGAAGATATTCTACTAAACCGATATTGATGTTGTTATCATCAAGAACTGGACCTTGTTCAATATGAAGTTCGATAAAGTTTTTAATTGAACCTTTTTCTCTTTTCGCGGCTTCTAAATCTGGAATGAGACCATATTTCTTCATTGCTTCTCTTTTCGTTAAACCATGTCTATTTTTAACAGTGTCAAGTTCTTTTTCTGTTAAAGTTCCGACCATAGCCCTGGAATTAGAAACACCTGTACTTGGTCCAAATGTTTCACCTTCTTCAGCATTCATAGCTATTATTTCAATCGGATACTCATTTTCTATATTATTTTCATGAAAAACACGGAGGATTTCTAAGGCAGCAACGGTACCAGCAACTCCATCAAAAGCTCCACCGTTTACAACAGAATCATAATGAGATCCAATCATAATTACTGGTGCATCGTTTTTTTTCCCTTCTCTACGTCCAAATAATGTCGAAAATCCATCTTCCCACACCTTTAGCCCAATTTTCTCCATCTCATTTTTTAAGTATTCTTTGGCTAATTTATCTTCAGGGGAATAGGATGATCTTGTGACTCCATTACCTGGAGTTGCATTAAAGGTTGCTAATGTTTCGATGTCTTTAATGACTCTATCTAAATTTACCTGCATTAATTTATCGTCCCTTTCATGTTTATATTTGTATTGCCTAACCGGGCTAATAGTAACATTAGTAATATACTTGAACAACAGATGTTGTTGAATCAGATTTTATAATCATATTCTGAATAAATTTTCATTTTATGTAAAAATGTACGACCTTTAATTTATACTTACGGAAACTGAACATCCCCTGTAAAATGGATATTTCCTCTGAATATTTTTTCACGATTTGGATTAAAATTCAGAAAACGATTAAAGAGTTTTAATTGTAAGAATGTATTGTTTGGTATTTTTTCGAATGTTACCATAGTTTCAGAAAGTTATGGTGAAAGGGCTTTCCCTTTATGCTCATTAATTTTCTATATAGTCTATCTTTAAAGATAATTTTATGATTATTTGAGTATGTTTCCGGAGCATACAAGCATAATCAGGGGGATTAATTACATGAATAAATCTAGATTATTTTTCCTAATTTTTAAGTTAGTAGGTGGAAAGTCATGAGAACTAGTATTCAAAAATTTGGTAAGACGCTAATGGGTCCATTATCAATTATTGTAGCTTCGGGATTGCTACTCGGTATCGTATCAATCCTACAAAACCCGTCTCTTGTTGGTGAAACTATTGCAAATGCCACTACGATCCAGAATTTTATAGGCGCAGTGCGAGCAATAGTTTCAATGATGTTTGGTTTACTGCCTATATTATTTGCTATTTCTGTGGCAACTGGACTAGCAAAAGAGGATAAGGAAATTGCTGGTTTTGCTGTTGTGATAGCCTTTATTATTTTCCATGTAACGATTGGTTATCTATTACAATTAAAAGATATTACGCTCGAAACAACTTCAGTAGAATATTTAGTTAGTCAGGGTTTAACTCAAATTCAAGCATTTGAGATTTCAAATGCCTATGAAACGATGTTGGGTATATTTACGTATCGTATGGGGGTTTTTGGAGGAATACTTGTAGGATTATGGACTGCATTCATTCATAACAGATACCATACAAAACAACTTCCTACAGCTTTTAGTTTCTTTAGTGGTAATCGTTTTGTACCAATAGTTATTATTGTTACAATTCCGTTCATTTCAATTTTAACTTTCTTTATCTGGCCTTATTTCAATAGTGCTATCAATGGGTTAGGAAACTTGATTAGTATATCAGGAGCATTCGGTTCCTTTATGTATGGTTTTTCTGAACGGTTGCTGATTCCAACAGGGCTACATCACGTATTAAATCAGTTGATTCGTTTTACACCAATAGGTGGTACTGCTGTTGTTGATGGTGAAACAGTATCAGGGGCTTTAACTATATTTAATGCAGTACTTGCATCACCAAATCCAGATCTTGAGACATTAAGAGAAGCAACCCGCTTTTTAACACAAGGAACCCATGCCTTTATGGTATTTGGATTACCTGCTGCATGCTATGCGATGTATAAAAGTGCTTATTTGGAACAACGACCAAAGATTAAAGGGATGTTACTGGCATCTGCTTTAACTGCATTTGTAACTGGTATTACTGAACCGATTGAATTTGCCTTTATTTTTATCTCTCCAATTCTTTGGTTATTCCATGCATTTATGGCTGGTTTGTCATTTTTCTTAATGGATATGATGAATGTTGCTGTAGGAAATGCTGGTGGCGGAATGATTGATTTAACCATTTTTGGGATTTTACAAGGTACCTATACTAGATGGTACTTGATTGTCATAGTCGGTCTTGTTTATGCAGTTACTTATTACTTTGTATTTAAATATGTGATCGAGAAGTTTAATGTTAAGACACCAGGTAGAAATACAGATTCTGATTTAAATGAAGAAGTTATTAATGAAGAAACAGGTACAGACCATCTAGGTGCTAATATTCTTAAAGCATTAGGTGGGAAAGAAAATGTTTTAGAAATAGATAATTGCATTTCTAGATTAAGGTTAGTATTAAATGATACTTCTTTAGTAAATGAATCATTACTAAAAGCAACTGGCTCCTTGGGAATGGTTAAAATTGATAAGAAAAATATTCAAGTAGTATATGGACCAAAAGTAGAACAAGCAGCAAGAGCCTTAAAAAAGGAAGTGAAAAATAAATCTGTTAGTTAATATTTTGTTGTGTTTGAAAGAAACCATTATATCAACATCTAGGAGGGAAGATTCATTAAAGCTATTCAGTTTTAATGAAAACTAACAAATGAAAACTATTTTTGTAAAAGATTATGATGAAATGTCAAAGAAAGCTTATGAAATAATCAAAGAAGTGATAGAAACTAAAGATGAACCAGTAATATCAATGACCACGGGTGGTTCACCAAGAGGGATGTTTAAGTTATTTGTTGAAGATATTAATAATGGCCTTGATATTAGTAACGCTACAATCATGAACTTAGATGAATATATGGGTCCCAAAGATGCTGTTTATACAGTAAGGACCTTTATGTACAAAAATTTATATAACTTAATCAATATACAGCCTAAAAATATTTTCCTAATTGATGGCGAAGCACAAGATACAGATAAGGAAATTGCTCGTTATAAAGCTATCCTTGACCAATATCCTAGAGATATTCAATTGCTAGGTTTAGGTACTAATGGTCATATTGGAGCAAATGAGCCGGGAACTCCTTTTGACTCAACAATGTTCTTAGCGAAACATGACGAATCCACAATTCAAAGTACAATGAAAGAATATGGTATCGAAAGAGCTGAGGCTCCTACAGAAATGTTAACTCTCGGGTTTACTGAAATATTAGAAGCAAAAACAGTATTGTTGATTGCGTCTGGAAAGCATAAATCAGAGGCAGTGAAAGCCTTATTAGAAGGTGAAATAACTTCAGATTGCCCTGTTACAGCATTAAGAAATTGTAAAAATGCGATTGTAATCATTGACGAAGAAGCTGCATCTCTATTAGAAGATAACAACAAATAAATACTATCTAAAAAAGTAGTACTGACCTTAATCATGGTTTGTACTACTTTTTTAAAGATTTGTATCTATTTGTTGTTAGGCCTTGTTTTCTGTCTTAGATAGTACTTCCAGAATGGGTTTCTTAATCGAAATATTGATTTTTATGATGCTACCTTGTTGAAAGTGGGTGCTTATATGAAAATAGAGAAGGTTTTAAATAATAATGTGATTATGGCAAAGAATGAATCAAACCAGGAAGTTGTCCTAATGGGTAAGGGACTTGCCTTTGGTAGAAAGGGTGGGGACACTATTGATACTACAAAAATTGAAAAGACTTTTGTATTGCAAAAAAATGGAGTCTCTGACAAACTTGCAAAATTATTTGAAGATACACCTGAGCTCTATTTAAACATTTCGTGGAAAATCATAGATTATGCGAAATCGCATTTGTCACTTAAATTGGATGATTATTTGTATGTTGCATTAACGGACCACATAATTTTTGCGATAACTAGGCATAAAAAAGGAATCCATTTGAAAAATCCAATGTTATGGGAAATTCAAAATTACTATAAGCAGGAGTTTCAGGTGGCATTAAAGGCACTTGATATTATTAAAAAGGAAACTGGATTCAGGTTTGATGAGGATGAGGCGGCTTATATAGCTCTTCACTTAGTAAATAGTCAACTCTCAACAGAAAATATGTCTGCTGTTTATCAAATTACAGAAAGTGTTAACACCATAATTAAGATCGTCAAGGAGCATTTTCAAATAGAATTAGATCAATCCTCTATCAACTATGACCAATTTTTAACACACTTACGTCTTGTTACAATGGAGTTAATTCGTAAGGAAAAAGTATCTAAGATATTCGATTGTTTTTTTTACGAACAAATTGAGGAAAAGTTTCCTGATGCTTTTCAATGTATGCAAAAAGTAGCGTTGTACTTACAAAAGGAGAACAACCAAGAAATTTCTATTGATGATAAAATATATTTAACGGTTCATATTCAGCGTGTTGCAAATCGTAATTGGCTTCCAGAGTGAATCGAAAAACAGGAAAGCCATTGTCAAGGTACTTTCCTGTTTTTTTATAAAAACATAAATTTATGAATCTGTTCCAGCTTATTGAACACAAGATGCAATCCACAAAGGTAAAAAAAATTCTTTATTAAAATAGTTTATCAACTGCTTATGCTTAATGATATATCTATTTAAAATGTACGATTATTGCAAATAAGTTTCCGGTAGATTAAGAGAATTCTTTCCTTAAATAAATAGAATGTTATCGCATAAAAATATCTGAAAAATTTAAATAAATTTAATATTGACAATAATCTGCCTAGTATTTATTCTAACATTAAACAACTAAGTTTATTAACTGATTGTAGGAAAACGCTGAAAGTAGTAAAAAATTTGTAATTTCTAAAAGTGTTTAAAATTTTTTTCTTTAATTAATAAACAAAGTTTATTAATTAAAGAATTCGCAAAGGGGGTGGAAAAATGTTAGAAGGAGAATCACTAGATCGTACCATGCTGAGAAGACATCACACATTATTAATTTTTAATTTAATAAGGGAAGCTAAAAGGATTTCTAGAGTGGATTTAGCAAAAATGGTGCAGATGAGTAATACTGCAGTAGGTAATATTATTAAAGATTTAATTAACCGCAATTTGGTTAGAGAAGTAGGGTTCACTAATGGTAACGTAGGAAGAAAGCCCACCTTATTAGAAATCAATCCAGACGGTGCATTAGTAATTGGAATGGATTTGGATATTGATAAGGTGAATCTTGGAGTGGTTGATTTAAACGGAGGCATATTAGAAAAGAAACAATTTCGATTAAATCTAATGCAAACAACTGAATTAGTTATTGCTGAAATTAGTAATAAAATTAATTTGCTATTATCCGGGTTAAACAAAGATGTAGCAAAGAAAATTATTGGTCTTGGTGTAAGTATTCCTGGTCTAGTTTCATGGCCGGAAGGTGAAATTAAGACCATACCACAATTCCATTGGGAAAATATTAATCTAAGAAAGCACCTTGAAGAAAAATTAAATCTTAGTGTATACATCGATAATAACGTAAAAGCACAATTACAAGCTGAATATTTATTCGGAGCTGCAAAAGATTCTAAACACGCTGTATGTATACACATCGGAACCGGAGTCGGTGGTGCAGTTATCGAAAATGGGGAGATGTTAAGAGGAACCAACAACATTCTAGGTGAAATTGGACATATGATAATGGATCCAGGTGGCTTGCTTTGTGATTGTGGAAGATTCGGGTGTTTGCAGACATTAATATGTTCAAACTCTTTAGAAAAGCAATTAGAAAAACCAATTGATGAAATAATCATCGGTGCCAAAACTAATGATTTAGGAGCAAAAAAACTAATAGATAGAGCTGACGAGTCGCTTGCACTCGCAATAGCTAACGTTATTTGTCTATATAACCCTGAGGTAGTATTGCTAGTTGGATCAATGGTTGAAGAAAGAGAGGACCTCGTAAGAAAGGTTCAACATTTAGTGAAAAAATATATATGGTCTCCATTATCAAATTCTTACCAGATTAAAAAGTCCGAGCTGGGTGATGATGCGGGAATTATTGGAGCATCTGCACTTGTATTAGGTGAACAACTGAGATCACCTTTTCAAAAAATAAGTGAGATGAGTAGTATAAATTAATAGGTAATAAGGTAGTACACTATTTTACCTTTCCCTTGTTTTAGGATGCTAACCATCAAATAGAAAAATGGGGTTGATATGTATGCGTAAAAAAATAATTGTCTTATTAGTATTGAGTCTTTTAGTGCTACTGATTAGTGGATGTGGCTCTGCAAATCAAGGTGTTAATAATAACCAAGGTAGTTCTGAAGATACGGAAAACAAAGTAGATACTAGTGTGAAATTAACTTCCGATTTAACAATACCGGATGTAGTTTCAGCTCCGGATGTAATTACTACGAAAGGTCCCGATGGTGAAACAGCAACTTGGTATGATGCACTTCGTCTTACTCCTGATGAAGTTCAAAAAGTTCGTTCTATGAAACTACGCGCAGCCTTTGAAGCACCGACAGAATCAGAATGGGGAAATGCTAATCTTAGAGGGTATAAAGCTGGAGCTGAAATGCTTGGAATTGAATTAGCTGGTACAGCATATGCAGAACTCGATCCTTCACGACAAAAAGAAAACATGGAAAGCTTCATGGCTTTAGGCGTTGATATGATAGATTCCCAACCTCAAGAAATTGGTTTAGCAGCAAAAACGTATGATCCTTTAGTAGAAAAAGGAATTGATCTCACATTTCTTAGTAATGTCCCAGAAGGTTATACACCTGGTAAAGAATATGTAGGAGCGTTGACGGACTCTTTATACGATATGGGAGTGGATGCAGCAGATCTCTTAGCTGAGGCTATTGGTGGAGAGGGAGAAATACTTACGATTACGGTTTCAAGTGTCAATTATGTTTCAAATACTAGAGATAACGCATTTAAAGAAACGATAGAAAAGAAATATCCAAAAATAAAAATTGTTGACAATGGGGGATTTGAATTAGTAAAGGATGCAGGGAATGTTGCAAACGGATTGTTAACAAGATATCCAAATGTTAAAGGGGTATATGTTTCATTTTCTACACCTGCTATTGAAGTTCTTGAAGTCTTAAGGTCCCTTGGAAAGAAAGATGTAAAGGTCACAACAATGGATTTAGATACAATTTGTACATTGGATATGGTTAATGACGGCAACATTTATGGTATCGTAGCAGATTTACCGTTTGCGATGGGTTATGGTCGAGCTATGCTAGGAGCTTATGGAGCACTTGGAAAAGAAGCACCGAAATATATCACATCACCTTCATTTAAAATAACAAAAGAAAACGTTGAAGAAGGATGGAAGATGTCCTTTGGAGAGGAACTTCCGGAAGATATCAAAAAGGCATTGAAAAAATAATTTTTTATAGTCGAGCTATTTATAATGGCAAGGTAGCTCGACTATATACATGTTTAAAAGGAAGGTGATTATGATGTATGCGATAGAAATGAGGGGGATCTCTAAAAGTTTTAATAAGGTTAGTGTTTTACAAAACGTAGATTTCACATTAAAAGCTGGAGAAATAAAAGGTTTAGTTGGTAAAAATGGTGCAGGCAAGAGTACTCTTCTCAAGATTATTCAAGGCATTCATGAACCTACAGATGGTGTTGTAAAAATATTCGATAAAGAAATTCCATACTCTCTACCTATGTCAAAAAGGGCTGATATGGTAAGTATGATTTATCAGGAATTTAGCTTAATACCAGAGATGACAGTTGTTCAAAATATTGTGTTAAATAATGAACCTTTAAGAAAAGGTATAATTGACGAGAAATATTGTAATAAATTGGTAAGTGATTTTTTTGAAAAATATGGAATAGAAATTAACCTAAATAAAAGAGTAAAAGATCTTAGTACTTCGGATATGCAGATGGTTGAAATCTGCAAAGCAGTTATTAAAAAAAGCAAAATAATATTGATGGATGAACCAACTGCAGCACTTGAGGATGAACAAACTCAGAAACTCTTTGAGATTATCAATAAGTTAAAAGAAGACGGTATATCTATTGTGCTTATCACCCACCATCTTAAAGAGATTATGAAAATTTGCGATAGTGTAACGGTTTTAAGGGATGGAAATATTGTACTTTCAAAAGATACATCAGAACTTGAGTTAACTGAAATTATTAATGAAATGTTAGGTGAAGAAACTAATGAATTTCAAAAATCTATTACAAGCGAAAGGGTTATTAATAGAACCCAGCCTTTATTAGAGGTTAAAAATATATCATCTAAAAAGAGATTAAAAAACATTTCGTTCAAGGTTTTTCCTGGAGAAGTAGTTGGGATTGCTGGGTTAAAGGGCAGTGGTAGAACAGAATTATTTAATAATCTATTCGGAATAGATCCAATAGTTCAAGGTGAAATAATTATTGAAGGAAATAAAGTTAAAATTAAGAATCCTAAGAGTGCATTAGAGCATGGTATTTTTCTAGTGCCTGAAAATAGGAAAACCCTCGGTTTGAGTACAATGCATAGTTTATATCTAAATATTCAATTACCCTGGATGAACAATATAAAGAGGATATTTCTGATAGATGATAAAAAAGGAAAAGAAATAACAAAAAGTTATATAGAGAAACTTCATATAAAGACCGAGAGTATTAATACAGAAGTAAAGAATTTATCAGGAGGAAATCAGCAGAAGGTTGTTATTGGAAAAGCCCTCGCTACTAATCCGAAAGTTATTCTGCTCGATGATCCAACTTATGGTGTTGATGTCCATGCAAAAACAGAAATTATGAAAATTATTGAAGGGTTTATTGCTTCAGGTGGTGCTGTAATCTTAGCTTCTTCTGATATGGAGGAATTAATCTACAATTCTAATCGAATATTAGTAATGCGTCATCAGGAGATAATTGAAGAAATAGTTGAAAAGGAACGAATTACCCAAGAGACTGTTACTGCTGCAATGCAGTAGTATTAACAAATAAATTTATAATCGAGGTGAATGAGATGAGGAACTTGGTAGAAGAAAATCTTAAAAGACAACCGCGCAACATCAATTTAAGGAATCTAGCTTTGTATTTAGCGTTTCTTGGGTTGTTTTTATTATTTACTGTAACATTAAGCAATGTTGGAAGCGGTTTTATTGAGATAGGAAACCTTATGAATATATTAAGGCAAACTACATTGATTGCCATCATGGCAATTGGTATGGTTTTTGTTTTAGGTGCAGCGCAAATCGATCTTTCGATAGGGCCGGTTGTAGGGGTTACTTCATTAGTAACTGCATTAATAGTCCAAGATTTTGGGATTATAGCAGGTGTTTCTGCGGGATTGAGTGTGGGAGTTATTGCAGGAACTGTTAATGGTATTTTAATAACTTGGGCAAAAATCCCATCATTCCTTGCCACTTTGGGTACAATGACAATATTTGCTGGGATTGCAAGAACTCTTACTAATTTACGAGCAGTACCAATAACAGACCAAACATACATTAATATTTTTGGAGGTGGCCAAATAGGTGTTGTTCCGGTTTCTTTAATCTGGATGATAGTTATTTTAGTATTTGGATACGTATTAATGTATAAAACTGGATTTGGAAGGAAGGTACTATCTGTAGGAGGTAATGCCGCAGCTGCATATTACTCTGGTGTAAACGTAGAACGAACTAAATTTAAAGTAATGTTAATTTCCGGAATTTTAGCGGCAATCGCTGGTATTCTTTGGGCGGGAAGATTTGGAGGAGGTCGGTATTCATTAGGAGAAGGGGCAGAGACCTCTGTAATTGCTGCAGCCGTTTTAGGGGGAACCAGTATTTATGGGGGGAGAGTTTCGGTTATAGGAGCAGCTGTTGGTGCTATTATGATTGGAATGATTGACAATGCTTTGGTTTTATATGGTCTTGATGTATACCAACAAATGATTGTAAGGGGAATTGTAATTGTAGCTGCAATTGCATTAACAACAAAAAGAGATTAGTAGATATTACCTTTTTACAAAAATATAAACTAGAGGTGAGCAGATTTGAATAATATTGAAAAGGTTTACGAAAAAATTGAAATGAAAAGAACTGAAATAATAGAGTTTGTGCAAAGTTTAATACAAGCTAGACCAGTTAATCCTGCCTATTCCCAAGTTTATGATGAAAAGGAAGCACAAAAAATTATCCAAAATAGATTAGAAAGAATTGGAAAATTAAAAATGGAGCAATTTGATATTTCATTAGATGAACTTGAAGAATTTCGAGGTCAACCTGGATTTATTCCAGGCTTTACGGACAAACAATCATTTGAAAATCGTCCAAATATAATAGCTTGTCTACCAGGAAATAATTCAAGTAATTCAAAATCTATCATTCTTACAGGACACTCTGATGTAGTAGCTGCTGATAACATAAATGAATGGCTTCATCCACCTTTTGATGCAGTAGTTGAAAATGGTGTGTTACATGGACGTGGTTCAGTAGATATGTTAAGTGGATTAGCAAGTATGGTAATGGCAATTGAGGCTATTATCGAAGCTGGAGTCGAACTTGATGGTGATGTATGGTTTGGGAGTTGCGTTTGTGAGGAAGCGGGGGGAACAGGATTTCTAGCAATATCGAATTACCTTAAAAAGAATAATATAAAAATTGATGCAGGGATTATGGGAGAACCTACTGATTTAGATTTAAGTTTACTTTGTAGAGGGATTCAATGGGGAGATCTTACCGTAACTGGTCGTACCGGCCATCTTGAGGTTACCCAGCCGCATTGGTCAGAAGGTGGAGCAGTAGATGCAATTCAAAAAGCACGTTACTTAATGAATGCTATTGATGAATTGAATAAAGATTGGTCAACACGCCCTGATAAGAATCATCCTTTATTAACTGAATCATGCGAGGTTAAAATCGCAAAAATTGAAGCTGGTCATCATCGTTCAAGTTATCCAGATTATTGTAAACTTGCTTTTAATATTCAGGTTCTACCTCACGAAACCGATGAAAAAGGACTGGGGACTGCCACAAGAAAAGAATTTGAGGATTTTATTCATAGAGCAGCAAATGCTGATCCTTGGTTAAGAGATAATCAGCCGAAAATAGATTGGGTATTAGAAGCTGATTGCTCTGAGGTTCCAGAAGATCATCCTTTTGTGGATGTATTTAAGGAATCAGCGAAGGAATTTCGAACTGATATGAAGGTTCTAGGTTCAGGCTTTCACACAGATACAGGTTGGTTAGATAGGTTAGCAGGAATACCAGTTGTAAACTTCGGTCCAGGAAATCCAATGCTTGCACATGTAACAGATGAAAAGTGTAATGTTGAGGATATTATTACCGCAACCAAAATCATAGCTGCTACTTGTTTGAAATGGTGTAAATAAAAATACAAATCAAAATGAGGTGACAAAATGAATTTAATTTCAAAAGATGATATAGTATTCGAAAGAATAGTAGACCTTGAAATAGAATTGCCTTTAGAATTACCGGAAATCAATGATCACCTTTATCAGAAAAGGTTAGGTCTAGTTCGCTCACGAATGGTTGAAAACAATATCGATTCGTTAATTATTTATGCCGATAAAGAGCACTTTTCAAACTTTCGATATTTGACAGGGTTTGAACCAAGATTTGAGGAAGGTATATTAATTATTCATAGACATGGCCCTTCATATGTCCTACTTGGAAGAGAATGTTATGGAATGTACAAATTAAGTAAAATTGAGGTAGTGCCATTATTATATTCAGCATTATCTATACCTAATAATGTCAGAACATTTGAGAAACTAGAAGATTTACTTAATGAATCAAAAATAAATGAGCATCAAAACATTGGTGTTGTTGGGTGGAAGTTGTTAGAAGATAACGTTGGTTCATACTCAACTAAATTGTTTGATGTTCCAGCATTTATCATGTCAGCAATTGTAAATCAAGTTAGTGATGAAAATGTATTTAATGTTACATCATGGTTCATGAATCCTGATGATGGGATTAGAACAATAAATAATGCAGATGAAATCGCTTATTTTGAGTTTGGGGCAGCATGGGCATCTGAAGGTGTGAAGAGAATACTTGATAATCTTGAAGTAGGTATGAGTGAAATTGAGTTGGCAAATCATTTACCTCATTTAGGTTTGCCGTTATCATGTCATCCAATGGTGTCTTCTGGATCAAGAACTAGTCTAGGACTCGTAAGCCCTTCATCTAAAAGAATTCAGTTAGGAGATCGTTTTACTACATGTTTTGGGTTACAGGGTGGATTATCTTGTAGAGCAGGATACGTTGCAAATTCAATTGCTGATATTCCTGAAAAAGAATGCAATTATATTGATAAAATTGTTAAACCGTTTTATGCTGCAGTAGCTTCCTGGTATGAGCAAATTGGTATTGGTGTTACAGGGAATGAGATGTTTGATGTTGTCAACAATGTTTTTCCTAGTGAGAAATTTGGATGGACATTAAACCCTGGTCATTTAATATCTGATGAAGAGTATATTTCTTCCCCATTTTACAAGGGATCAGAAACCAAGTTTCGAAGCGGTCAAATTGTGCAAATGGACATTATACCTTCTCCAGAGTCACCTTATTATAGTACGAATGCGGAGGATGGGGTGGTACTCGCTGATGAAAATCTAAGAAATGAGATTAAGGAAAAACATCCTGATGTGTGGGAAAGGATGGAAAAACGACGTAACTATATGATTGAAGAACTGGGTATTTCTCTAAAACCTGAGGTACTACCAATGTCCAATTTAGCGGGTCTTTTAAGACCATTTTTACTAAATAATGAATACGGTATGAAGGTATATAAAAAATAACCAATGAACATCCTGGTAAGGAGAAATGTAGAATGAAAATTATTCAAACAAAAACGTATGAAGAAATGTCAGAGGTTGCCTTTCAATTAATTGCCGATACATTAAAAGAAAATGAAAATGCCATTATCAATACAACAACTGGCGCTAGCTATGATCGCGTGTTTGAATTAATGGTAGAGGCAATCAATAAAAATGACTTAAATATCGAAAACTCAGTGATCATGAATCTTGATGAATATATTGCAGAGAGAGAAAAACAATTCACAGTATATACGTACATGTATAATAAATTTTATAACTTAATAAAGTCAAAACCTAAGTTAATCGGCTTATTGGACGGAAGTGTAAGTAATCTAGATTTAGAGATAAAACGTTATAATCAATTATTACGAAAATATCCAGCAGATTTACAAATCGTTGGATTAGGAGTTAATGGACATTTAGGGGCGAATGAGCCAGGGACCTCTTTTAATTCAAGATTGTTTCTCGCAGATAGTGATGAATCAACTATCCAAAGTACAATGTTATATCACAATTTATCACGCGAGGAAGCACCGACTCAAATGCTGACATTAGGTTTACAGGATATAATGGAAGCAAAGCAAATACTTTTAACTGCTTCAGGTGAAAGAAAGGCAGAAGCTGTTAAAGCTACAATAGAAGGGCCGATAAGCGAAAACTGCCCTGCATCTATCTTACGTAAACACCCGAACGTTACATTTGTAATAGATGATGCAGCTGCTTCGTTATTACAAACCAATTACTATTAATCTACAAAACGGTAGTCTGTTGAAAATCAAGATATCAACAGACTGTTTTTTTAACATTATTACATGGGAAAAATGAATTATTTGAAGTTTAGAAGGGTAGAGAAGCAATACAAGGAGAGATTTTTTCGTTGAGTAAATATGCGATTGGAGTAGACATAGGTGGAACAACAGTAAAATTAGGTTTATTTAATTTAAATGGTGTAATTATAGAAAAATGGGATATTAATACGAATAGGACAAACAAGGGACATCTTATTTTAAGGGACATTTGGAATTCAATTAATCAGCATTTATTCAGCCAACAAATAACCCAAAAAGAAATCTTAGGAATCGGCGTTGGTGCTCCTGGTTTCGTTGATAATAAGAAAGGTGTAGTCCATGAGGCAGTAAATATTGGTTGGAAGGATATTGACCTCTCTACCAAACTATCTAACTTATCTAGCTTACCGGTATACGTTGAAAATGATGCGAACCTAGCAGCACTTGGAGAAAATTGGAAAGGTGCGGGAGAAAATAATCAGGATATTATCGTAATTACACTTGGCACTGGTGTTGGTGGAGGTATTATTGTAAATGGGGAGCTGTTAAATGGGAGCAATGGAACTGCCGGTGAGATAGGACACATAATCATTGATCCAAATGGGTATCCATGTAATTGTGGTAGAAAAGGATGCTTGGATACAATTGCATCTGGAAATGGAATTGTACGTCAAGCCTTAGAAAAAATTCCTGATTATCCCAACAGCCTTTTAGTGGATCATTACCAAGAACACCACTCCATTACCGCAAAGGATATATTTGATTTTGCTGCCCAGGGTGATCCGTTGTCAGAACAAATTATTGATTATACTGCAGATGTTCTAGGTTCAGTTATTGCAAATACAGCTTTAATCACAAATCCTTCAAAGATTCTGATCGGTGGTGGTGTATCTAAGGCTGGAGAGCAATTTATTAATAAAATCAAAAATTATTTTAGCAAATATACATTACCCCGAACAAATGAAGGATCCGAAATTAAAATTGCTGAACTAGGTAATGATGCAGGAATTATTGGAGCTGCATATTTAGTGTTACAAAATCAAATAAATACTATTAAAATGGATCCCTAGAAAGGTACAGTTAGAAGTGTTTCTTGGGGTGCAGTACCAGGTCTTTTTGCAAATACAATTGCAGGAGAAGGAGAGGAAGAATATTATCAAATTGCTGGAAATGCAATGCTACATAAAACAATATGAAGATATAATTTTAAATTGCGAGAACATGCCCCAACTCTGAAAAGGGGAAGTGGTGGTCCATAATTTATGTAAGAGGGCAATTTTAACTATTTCCAGGAATAATACCTTTGGGGAATATAGGATAGAGGAACAATTCTATGGCATGTATTTAAATACTATATTAGAACATATTGAAAACCTGTAATCTCAAATTTATAAAACTCACCAGCACCCCATGTGTTGCCACATACACTCGACACACGTGGAGTGTGTAGCATGGATAATATTGAAATAGCTTTGTTTCAATAGCTTTAGCTGATTTAAGTTAAATATTGTAAATTAAAGGGCCTGACCTCATCGTGCTAAGGCGTTAGCGCACTGGGGGTCAGGCCCTGCTTTAGGTAATTCATATTCGAAGAGACCCATTAATGAAAGTGCGAAGGTTGACATGAAACTTTTATATGATTGGCAACTCATTACAACTTATTCTTAAAATTGTAATAATAGGAACCCATCTAAATCGAAATAAGAACATCTTCCTATATGAATAGGAACAACAGGTGATTCCTTCTTTTTACAAATTCAGGCAAGATTAGCACATAGGTATTCACAGCAGGTTAGTATTTTATAGATGAAGAGTTGCCTTTGGTACTGGCTTGTATATCCCTATCGAGTGAAAAGTTGATGAAGTTATCGGTATAAATAGAATCAGACTTCTTTGAAAACAATTAAGGAAAGCAAGAGACTTGATAACCTCATAACACATACCATAGCTTCAATAACTCTAACTTATAATTACTCCTGAAGGGGATGGCGAGCTTGAGAAAAACAGTATTAATTGCTGACGATTCATTATTTATGAGATCTTATTTAAAAAGAATAATAGTCCGAGAAAACTATAAAGTTATCTCGGAAGCTAGCAATGGAGAAGAGGTTGTTTTCCAATATAAAAAATTCTTACCAGATATTGTTTTTATGGATATAACAATGCCTAAAGTCAACGGTATTAACGCACTAATTGAAATTAAAAAATTTGATCCTAATGCAAAAGTTATTATGTGTTCCTCATTGGGGCAAAAATCATATATTATAGATGCGATTAGAAACGGAGCTACAGATTTTATTGTAAAACCTTACTTCAATAATCTCGTTAATATATTAAGGAATACCGAATATCTCCACTGTAACTCAAACAGATTGAAAGTAAAGTAGCAAAAGAAAGAGTCCCAACAGGCCGAATGGCCAATGCTGAGGGCTTGTATTTGGAGAAGGTTGGTTTTAAAAAAATCGCTACATTTTTTAAAACAGATGTTTAATCACCAGCATCTCATGTATTACCACATTTACTGGACATGTTGAGTGCGTCTCGCAGATAGTTTTAAAAGAAGCAGCAGGTCCCCAAATGGGATTCCTGCTGTATTTATTTAATTTTAGGAGCCGTGAAACTATAGTGAATAATTGGTTTTCCATCAGACATTACTTCGATTCGATTAACAAAGCGAAAAATATTTTCCGGTATACTAAAATTCTATTGCAAATATTAAAAGAGGGCCAAATATGAGTCAGGAGATTACTTCTCCTATTTTCCCATACTAACCCTCCATAAAATAATTTAAACTTATTTCCAATTTAATGTAAAGTGTTGTTATTAAGGAAAATTTAGCCATTTTTTTAACTTAAATTCTATAAACAAAATAATCTAAAAGGTATTCTCAACTTAAATTAGATCTATGTATTATGGGTTTGAATTACAAAAAAGTCACTTTATTTTTTAATACTTTGGTCTTTTCAAAAAGGGTATGAAGACAATAAAAAATAAAAGCCTTAGAAAAGAAATAGATGAAAAATTGGAAATGATTAAGACGTACCAAGGTGAAGACGTTTGTATAATGAAATCTTCTGGTAATTAGTTTTTAGAGTAAAGAAAGTTCGTTACCCAAAAAAGAGAGCCCCATCTATTTTGATGGGGCTTTAAGTTCAATTAGGATCTTGACCAGGATACTTACGGTCTTTCCTTTTAGCGTTAGGTCTTCTCATCATCAAAACCAAAATGACAATAACCACCACAAGAATACCAATGATTACAGTTGTCCAGGGGAATGTTTTAGGTGCAACCTCTACCTCTCCACGTTCTTCCATCTTTTCTTGCGTTTCTTTTATTTCCTCATTTTTAATGGAAAGGGGCTGTTCATAGGTTTGAGTGTTTCCGTTCACATCAAGGGTAAACGTGACACGGTAATCACCACGCTCTAAAGTTTCTCCTGACCATCTTATCGGGTAATGAAAGGCTGTCATAGGAGCCATTTTAAATGATGGAATATCTCCTACAAGGGAAAAGGCTTCATCTTTACTCTTTGTAACCTTATACGCTCCAGTTATATTAGGCACGATAACAGGGTGAGAATTGTCCATAGGGACCATGATAGCCATTTGTTCGGGAGAGTATAACGGATCCTCTAGCGTCAGAGTAGGTGCTTCTTTATAATCTGTTACATCTACCTGTACTCCAAGATTAACTGCTTTATATTGATCGATTAATAGTTGGGAATTTTCTTCCTTTTGTGTCAATTCTTCTGTTCCTTGAAAGACTCGAAATTCCATACTACCAAGTAGAGTGCCGTTTATTTCAGGGATTTTGATAGTAAACTCCACAACTTTGGATTCCAAAGGACCAACAGTTACTTCAGAAGGGTTTGTGGCTGCCTTTGTTAATTGATAGGAGTCATTTGTGATTGAGGCTCCTTCTAACATAGGTTCTTCTTGATATATAATGCCCTGATTTCCACTATAAGCATTCAAACTGCCAATAGTTACGTTCAATTCTTTTTCACTGTCGTTAATAACCCTTGCTTGTAACGTGATAGTCTCATTCGGCTTACCCTTGAAGTGGTAATAACCTTCATTTCCAATTTGGGATTCAGGAAAAATAGGTTCCACCCGAAATTCAAAATCATTTCCTTCTGCATAAATCATAAAAGAAGGGAAAAATATGATTATTAGGGGAAACAATATCGAAAAGATTTTTCGGTATTTCATATAACCACTCCTATAAAAAAAAGTCCCCCTTAGTATTGGAGGACTTTTAGAAAATTAACCGTTTATTAAGGAGCAGTGTTTAAAGTAACAGTTGCATTTGTTTTGTAAGTTTTTGCATAAGCATTAGCAGGAATTGTTAATTGTACACCTAATTTACCGAATGTGTACGATCCCATACCTCCATCTGCAGCAGCAGATAAAAGGTTTACAGGGCTTCCAGTATCAAGTGCTGTTTCTAAACCAACAGGCGTGATTGTTGTTATATCAGAAGAAGTAGAATCTTTCTTTGTAATTGTAGGAACTGTTGATACTTTCAGAGAGTTTTTTTCAAGTGTTTTACCACCAGTTACATAAGCGTTAGTACCATCAACTTCTGTAAATTGAGTTAGTGTTAGAGTAAGGCTCCACCCATTACCGGTTCCACGAGCATCAGTAATATCAGCAATTGCCCAGTCTGCATTTGATTTTACTTGAGTACCATTTAATGTTGCAGGTAAACCTTGAAATGTGATCGTTCCACCAGTTAAATCTCCACCTGAAACTGTTGAATCTGTTGTTTGAGCAGCGAATGATTGTGTGTTAAATGCAGTTGCAGCGATACCGAAAGCCATAGCACTTACAATTATTTTTTTGAATATTGATTTGTTCATTTTGTTTCCTCCCTTAGATTGATTGTTTAATTGATTTATAGAAACGAACTTTTTTTTCTCCATTAAAAAAATCCCTCCAACACAAATTTTTGTTTGAATCGGAAGAATCTTGAATATCAACTCAAAGTACGAGTATCATTCTCCATTCTTCAGCGGCCCAGCCACCATAGTGATTACTATCACTGTAGGTCTGTAGCTTTGCGTCCCAATTTTTCAACCGGTTTGCCTTTGTTGCAGAATGAGAACGATTTTTGACTCTCTATGTCTTTGTCGAATTGTGTCGTCCATCACTCTCTGAAACTTATATTACCTTGCTAATCATAAAAAGGATACACATCAAAATCTTCCATTTTTCTCCCAGTGAATTCTTTAAAAGGATAAGAGAAATATAATTTATTTATTGATGTATGATAACTTGATTCGTGATAAGCAAAGGAGGTTATTATATGAATCAAAGGTTTTAAATATGACTGGTATATAGGAGGAAGAACAGACAAGTAAATGTTATATATACTGAATTTTTAGGCAATAATTAGAATTTTGTTCAAATATATAGAGAGATCAAGTGCACGCCAAAGGAGAGGTTTTATTACTACTATGCTAGAATTTATAAATTCATAATGTGATAAAAAGCACAGAAGAAGGGATTCTTCTATGATATTTTCAAGACACGATAGATTTTGAGGTTTTTTCTGTTAATTTGTCTAATATTGTTGAAAATGTAATACTTTTGTCTTATTCTATATAAATCATAACTGTTAATTATAGTTAATAAGTACTACATCGATAATGGCAAACTTATCTAAAGATAAGGACGCAAAGCCACGAGCCTAAAGCGACAATGCTATGGTAGTCGGGTTACCGAAAATAGTGGAGAGAAAAGGATAACTCCCGTTCTTCGGTGCAGTTATCTTTTTTTATAAAATCGTCTAATAAATTAATTAAGTCAACTAAATGGAGAAATACTTTAATAACATAATAAATGTATTAAGGGAAGTTTATTCAATAAGTATTCGGAGGTAAAGAAAATGAACTTGTTAGGTAGGCTACAAAGAAAACAAACTAAAGCAGAACTAAAAACACATAAAAAAAATTTTTATCAAGAAACCCTACCAAAAAATAACCTAGAAACATTAGTAGGAAACATAGCAAATAACCTTAATAAAACCGAAAACTTATATCATTATAAATACATTTTAAATAAATTAGGATTAGCAGTATTTTCAGTTGACTTAACAAAGAGAGAAATAACCTATGTTTCTAGAAAAATAGAAGAAATTTTGGAAGTTTCTAAAGAGGAATTAACGATAGAATACTGGAAATCATTATGGTACAAAGATGGTAATCTGGATTTTTCATCAATCTACGAAAGACTAACTAAAAAAGGTAGAAATTCCCATACTTATCGGATTATAACTCCCCTTGGTAATGTTAAATGGCTCCATGAAACAACGATTGCTATTCATGATGAGAAAGGTCAAATTGAAAGTATTGTTGGGATTATTGAGGATTGTACGAATACTATCCAATTAGAAAAAAGAATAAATTTTATAACTACACACGACGAACTCACAAACCTTCCAAACTTTTCAAATGGAAGTAATCATGTAGAAGAGTTAATTAAAAAGTACAAAGCCACAAAAAAAAGATTTGCTTTGTTTTGTGTAAATTTAGATGGGTTTAGCCGTATTAATAATACATTAGGATTTAAAATTGCGGACGAAGCTTTTAAGCATATATCCGTTAAACTTGAACGATTCTTAAATAAAGGGGTTTTCCTTTTCCGTTCTCAAGGGGATGAATGGATTGCTATTGTAGAAAAATCCTTGAAGAACGAAGACTATATGAGTCTTGCAAAAAATATAATTGATATTATTCAATCGCCTTTCCATATTCAGGAGTATTTTATTCGAATCACTGCTAGTATTGGAATTAGTGTTTATCCTGATGATGGGGAGAATAAGGTGGAGTTAATAAAAAACGCCCATACAGCATTAAAACGTGCAAAAAAGCATGATGTAGCAAACTATCAATTATTTTCTGCAAATATGAATATTGAATCATTTAAGTACTACCAATTAGAAAATGATTTACACAGTGCTATTGAGAATGGTGAATTGTATATCGAATACCAGCCAAAAGTGGATATAAAGATGCAAAAGGCAACTGGTGCGGAGGCTCTTATTCGTTGGAAACACCCACTTTGGGGCGAGGTCTCACCAATGGAATTTATGATAATCACAGAAGAAAGTAATATGCACCGTGAAATTTCAGAGTTTGTAATAGATACTGTATGTAGGCAAGTTGGTGAATGGGAAAGGAAAGGAATCGATTTTACTACCATTTCGTTTAACTTGTCACCTAAGGACTTTTTAAAGAGCTCTTTAGTTAGTAACATAAAAGCCGCAATTAATAGGTATTATATAAATCCAAAACATCTGGAAATAGAACTCACTGAGGGCACCTTATTACAAGAAACGACCTTTGTACAAGAACAAATAAATAAATTAAAAGAGATGGGCATTAATCTATCGTTAGATGACTTTGGTACGGGATATTCATCCATACATTATTTAAAGAATCTACCAGTTAATACAATTAAGATAGATCGGTCGTTTATTCAACACATTCATAAAAGCGATGAAGATAAGACAATCGTAAAATCTATAATTGAACTTTCAAGAGGATTAAATAAGACTGTCGTGGCAGATGGGGTCGAACATGAGGCACAATATAACATCTTAAGTACTTTAGGGTGTGACACTATTCAAGGTTACTATTTTAGCAAGTCTGTTTCCGCCAAAAAGATGACAAGTCTTTTTGAAATGAATATTATACATCCTAAGAGTCGAAAGACCAAAGTTCCCATAAATCGTCGTAAATACTATCGTGTGAACTTTCCCTTTTCATTAAATACTCAAATGACAATAGTTTCATTTAACGGAAGAGCAGTTTCTCTTGGTTCAACTGATGTAATGGTTTCAGATGTTGGATTAGGTGGATTACGTTTTCTTAGCAACCTAAAGCTTAAACCACATAATGAAATACTGTACAACTTTAAGTCAACTCTTTTTGAAACAGAAATCATATTAACTGGAACAATTGTTAGATTCGAAGAGAAAGAACAAGAAATTTTTGAATATGGTGTAGAGTTTCAAATAAGTGAATCTGATCGAGATAATTTAGCATTATTGCTAAATAAAATTACATTACAAATGAAACAAAATCCGTTATTTAAGAATGGGGATTTTATTGATGGAAATCCTATAGTTTATTTAACAAGGATGTAAAAGTAGATATAAAAATAAATTTAAAGTATGGAATCTGTGTCAGCTGTTATTGTAGGAGGTTGAAATGTCCAAGTATGTTCTTCTATTTAGAAGAAAAACAAGACGAATTCCAAAGTATTTTTTCTTGCTTTTTTTCAGTATCGGTTTAATCGAGTTTTTAGACGAGTGGATTGAATTTCTCGGGATTACTTTTGAAAATACTATATATGACTATCTATTTGACTTTTTGACATTATTATTAATAACGGGACCACTAATTTTTTTCTTTTTGAAAAAAATACAGAGTCAAGATGAAATATTAGTACAACAAGAAGCGCTCTTAAGATCGATCTTAGAGAATATGGAGGATGGTGTTTTTGTTTGTGATATAGAAGGGAACTTAATTTTTATCAATGATAGCACAGGGATTCATCAACGAGTTAAGAAAAATTTGCCGATTAAACCTCATGAATGGGCTAAATACTGGGAGTTTTATTCAACAAATGAAAGCTTAGTACTAGAATTGGAGCAATTACCACTTATACGTGCTTTAAGGGGAGAAGTTGTTAAAGACCAAGAAATTATACTCAAGCCTAAAGGGTTAGAACCCATCTATTTTACTTTTAATGGAAAACAAATACTAGATGATTCAGGTGAAGTTCAAGGGGCAATGGTTGTTGCTCATAACATCACTAAACGCAAAGAACAGGATGAAACCATCCGATTTCTGGCTTACCATGATGCTTTAACCGGACTTCCAAATCGAACCTATTTTAAAGAATATTTAGGTAAGGCTCTATCCAATGCTAAAGCGGGAGAGAACCAACTAGCTGTTATGTTCTTAGATTTAGATGGGTTTAAGCAAATTAACGATACATTTGGTCACGATGTTGGCGATCTTTTACTAATAGAGGTATCAAAAAAATTAACTTTAAGCGCTGGTTCGGATAACTTTGTCACCCGAATGGGTGGGGACGAGTTTACACTTATATTTCCAAAAGTTAACAATGTTCTTGAGGTAGAGAGAGTAGCAGAAGAAATTCTTGAAGAACTCAAAAAGCCCTTTAAAATTCAAGGAAACCAATTGAATATCACATCAAGTATTGGAATTGCAAATTATCCTATTGACAGTAAAGATAGAAAATTATTAATGAAACAAGCAGACCTTGCAATGTACTATGCAAAAAAGAATGGTAAAAATAATTTTCAATTATTTAGCAACATTAAAGAAGAGATTAATATTTAAAATTTAACAAAGAGGCCTCAAGTGAAGTACGAATTGAAAAATCCATTGAAACTTCGAAATTGAGAAAAAGATTGGGTTATCGGTATAATATGAAATAAAAGGATTTATCTAACTTACAATTAATTTTCGATCATTCTTTAGTATTTGTAACATTGAATTTCATTGGAGTTGAAAAGATTATTTCTAATCGAACAATAGTCGGTCTCTCATC
Source organism: Fredinandcohnia onubensis (assembly GCF_031181385.1). Taxonomy (GTDB): domain Bacteria; phylum Bacillota; class Bacilli; order Bacillales; family Bacillaceae_L; genus Ferdinandcohnia; species Ferdinandcohnia onubensis_C. Next base: position 5,732 of record NZ_JAPSKV010000007.1, on the reverse strand, counting down.
ATAAGCCCTACTTCTTAGGAGGTAGGGTTATTAGTTTTAATAGAAATTATACTTTTGATATTTCGAAATATAAAGATAATTATCAACATATCCACAATTACTTATTCACATATCCACATGATCAAACCTTTTCAATGCTATGTTTGAAGCGTTACTCAAGAATAGGATTCTTATTAATAACGTTAAAAGGTAAACACAGTAATGGAGTTTACCTTTGGTGATAAGGATGGTTATTAAAAAGTTTGAATCGTTTTTTAAGAGTTTCTCTATCGTAATGGTTAATGCTCTGATCCTCAAAAAGACTAAGAAATACTTCAACAATTGTCGGATCAAACTGGTTTCCTTTTCCTTTTCGTATCTCATTTAATGTATATTTTAAATCAAGTTCATCTCTATATACACGTTTTGAAATCATAGCATCGAAAGAGTCTGCAACAGCAACTATTCGAGCAAATAAAGGGATTTGCTTTTCGGCCAGCCCTTTAGGGTACCCTTTTCCGTCATATCTTTCATGGTGATATAAAACAATATCTAAAACACCACTTTTCTCAAAATCTCCTACATGCTTAATCATTTCATATCCAATTGTTGGATGAGATTTAATGATTTCATATTCTTTATCTGTTAATTTTCCATTTTTCATTAAAATTTGTTCGGGAATTCCAATTTTTCCGATATCGTGTAGCAGTGCTCCCTTACGAATAATTTCGCAACAATGTTTTGATAAATTCATTTTTTTTGCTATTTTTTCGGAGTATGTCGCTACATTCTCAGAGTGGTGTAAAGTATAGGTGTCTCTTGAATCTAAGGCATTAGCAAGTGCGATAGTTAATTCTAAATTATCTTCTTTCACTTTGTGAACCAAATTCATTAATTTAGCAGAAATAAGTGTTATTAAAAAATAGGTCAATAAATGAATCAAATAATTGACGAAATTAGCTTCTGTTTCCGGAATTAGATAATATCTAAATGTTACTACTATTATAGTAAGCAAAAATAAGAACCATTTAGTTCTATTATTAAATCCAATTCCAAGGAAAATAACAGTAAAAATATAAAGTATATAAAAATTGTTATTCTCTTTTAGCTGCAGGCTGTTTAATAATACACTTATAATTAAAAGACAATAGAAACCGTAGCGAAAATAAATAGGGTTATTTATAAATCTTGAAAATAATTGGTTAACCATAGTTTTTCTGATCCTCCATATATGTTCAAGAAAAACTTGCCGTAGTACTAATTCCGTGATTCTAGGTGGTAACTCAATCCATTCAATTAGACTGTATGTGTATATAAATTTTAAAAGTTAAGATTACCTCACTAGATAAAAATCGACCTGGAATGGGGGTTCTTTAGATTTTGAAAAGTTCCAATTTTATTGGGGACTATTTCTGTTCTTAGGCTTTTTTAATAAATAGCTTAGAACCTGAATTGACATACTATTATTTAAATAAGTTGTCTAAGGAAAAGTGCTGCTATTTCTAATTAAATTTAAAATAACAAATCCTTTCTAAAATATTTCAGTTTTATTATTTGTTAAATAGAGGGTTGTATTCTAGGTATTTTGGTCTACATTGTGTGAAAATATCCTTACAAATAATAGACTAGGTAACTTAACATGAATCGATGGAAATCGACAAAACATGTTATTTTTTGACACTAGTTTTTTACAAATTTTTTATATTAAGTGATATATAATACTTAATTACTAAGATAGTACTAGGTCTTTTTGTTTATATGGATAAAATAGATAAATTGAAAAAGGGGAGAGCTGTTTTGGAAATTTTTATAGCTAGACAGCCAATTTTAGATGAAAATCAACAAATCCATGCCTACGAACTACTTCATCGAAGTAATAAAGAAAAGAATTTTTCATCACTTAGTAATGATCAAGCTACATTGGATGTAATTAATAGTTTTGTACAAATTGGAATAGAAGATTTGTCAGAAGGTAAGCCTTGTTTTATTAACTTTACTGACACGTTATTAGCAGGAGAAATACAATCATATTTTGACCCAAAGTCTATAGTGATTGAAATATTGGAAACAGTTAAATTTACGGACGAATTTATAGATTTATTGAGGAAACTAAAGACACAAGGGTATAAAATTGCGTTAGACGATTTTGAGATGGAGGTGGACGAACCATACTTTCATACTGTTATGAATTTAGTTGATATTGTAAAAGTAGATATACAAAAAACTCCGAGAATCCAACAAATTAAAATACTAAGTTTACTAAAGGCATATAGTGTAGAGCTTCTAGCAGAAAAAGTTGAAACAAGAGAAGAATATGAGCAGTGTCTTAAGGACGGGTATAATTTGTTTCAAGGTTACTTTTTTTGCAGACCTATGATTATGTCAACCAATGATTTGATTATTCAAAAGAATAACTTATTTTTAATTATGAGTGAACTATCTAACCCTGAAGTTGATTTTAATAGTATTGCAAATAAAATTGAGAGAGATGTAACGATTTCTTACAAATTATTAAAATATATTAACTCCCCAGTGTTTAGCAGAGTAAAGGAAATTAAATCGATAAAACATGCAATTATTATGCTAGGGATAAAAGAATTAAAAAAATGGTTTTATATGATGTTTATTCGTGAGGCTATCAATGAAACAAATAAACTACATAATGAGATTACCAAAATAAGTATGGTAAGAGCAAAAGCTTGTGAACTTATTGCTGTTAAAATTGGAAAGAGAGATGAAAGCTCAAGTTACTTTTTGACTGGAATATTTTCGTTAATTGATACACTTTTAAAACAGCCACTTGTAAAGGTCATTAATCAATTACCTTTGGACAAAGAAATAAAAGAAACATTAATAGGCAATCAAACATTTTTCAAAGATGTCCTTGACATAGTAATCCTACTGGAAAAAGGTGCATGGAAAGAAATTGCTGAATTACGGAAAAAGATTGGTATAGAAGAGCAGGATCTTTTTGCAATATATTTGAATTCAATGAAATGGGCACAGCAAGTAATTACCGAAATCGAATCCTCTACGAAAAGGGGAGTTGTATCAAATGAGATATAAGAGAAAGGAGCCATTTAGATATCAATTTCCAACTCCGATATACTGCATCATACAATCTGACCAACAAAAGATTGATGGAAGTATATTTGATTTAAGTCCAAATGGAATGAAAATAACGTCTACAAAAGACTTACCTTTATTTACGACCATACATATTACTTTTGGGTTAAATGGAAATCAAATTAAAGCTATCGGAACTGTTCGATGGAAAAGAATATATTTATCATCTTGGATTGTGGGACTTCAACTACAGCAGGGTCTGCAAGAACCTAACGTGATTACACATGAATTAAAGAAATATGTAAAAAAACTCTCCAAGGCCCGTGTCTTATGATGTTGGGTAAATAATGGAATTTGAAATAAAGATCAAGTTCAATATGCGGTGATTCCATAACGAATGTAACTAGTACTGTTATAGTCTGATTCGTTTTACCACTTTGGCAGAGTAGAGATCACAATAAAATGATAATGGGGAAGATGGTCGTAAGTATGTCACAAATTTATCATTATCTGTAGCCAAATTATGTAGGAAGTTGAGTCGTTAATTTATAGGTAAACATTACTACATCAATATGTCTGCTATTACCACTCAAGCCACATAGAAACGGTCACGTTGTTAGGGTTATCATAATTATATTAAAAAAGAACGAGTTCGGATTTTTGTGGAATTCGTTCTTTTTTGCTTGCTAGCGTGAATGTATTTAAAAACTAAATTTAAATGATGAAATAAGAAATTTCGTATGAATTCACGTAATATATGAAAATACATATTTCTAAAGTTTGTTAACTGTCGATTTCTTTTATAACAAACCCTCTTGCAAAGGTATTTAAAATACGTATGAGACGATCTGTCATTTCACCGGGTGTCACATCAAAATCCTGCGCAATCCAGTCTGTAATTAAGCCCGCCGTACCATATGCCATATAACGCTTTTGGTGGTAATCATCAACAGAAGGCACATCGTATAGAATATCAAATTTATTTTTCAATAAATTAAATATCGCTTCAGGCAGTTGCTGGTGTATGTGTGGCAAGGTATCTTCTAAAAGTATTAATGTAAAGTAATCACGGTGATCGTAAATATAATACAACAAGTCGAAGGAGTTTGTTGTTAACTCTTCTACTTTTACTCGACTATCGCTTTGGTATTTAGACATGCTGTAATACTGAATGGCTTCAAACATTTCATCCATTAACTCTTCAACAAGGTCATATATGTTTTGATAATACACATAATAGGTTGTTCAATTATATTGCGCATAATCAACGATGTCCTTCACCGTCACAGCACTAAATCCCTTTTTATGTACCATTTCAATAAATGCTTTTTTTAAGAAATTTTTTGTCCGCATCGCTTGGTTGGAATTGGATTTCATCATATTCCTCTCCTGTTAGACAGATTTGATGAAAGTGTTGGTTTCCTCAACATTATAGCAAATATTAAGGATGGTTTATAGCAAGAGAAACCTAGTAAACTATAATTGTAGCAAGAATTATTAGGGGAATTACAAAAAATAAGATTTGAACAATTTGGAGGAGATAGTATGAGAGGTTGGCTATTTTCAGGTACAAATAAACCACTAGAATTGATTGAAAAAGAAGATCCGAAAGCGATTCCAGGTCACGTTGTAATAGACGTGAAAGCTGCTGGTCTATGCCATTCAGACGTTGCAGCACTACAAGATCCAGGTTGGATGCCACTTTTCCCAAATGGTCCTGTTATTATGGGGCATGAGTTTGCTGGGGTTGTTATTGAAGTGGGTGAAGGTGTTGAAGGTTTTAAAGTTGGAGACCGTGTTGGGGCTAATCCAATGAATAGAGAAACAAAAGTAACTGCCGGGTATAACTATGACGGCGGGTATGCAGAAAAAGTACGTGTTCCTGCAGATCAATGCGTAATTATTCCTGAAGGCGTTTCCTTTGTAGAAGGAGCAGCATCAACAGATGCAGGGATCACAGCTTATCGTGCTCTTTTCAGCATTGGACAAGCTAAAGAAGGTACAAAACTAGGAATCATCGGTATCGGTGGTCTTGGCCAATTTGCTCTACAAATGGCATTGATTAAAGGTTGTGAAGTATACGCAACAGATGTATCTCCAGAAGCTCGAAAACTTGCTGAAGAACTAGGAGCGAATAAAGTTTACGATACTATTCTAGATATGAAAGAAGCAGAATGTGACGTTATTGTTGACTTTGCTGGTTTTGGACAAACAACTTCTGACGCACTGGAAGCTGTAAGACCAAAAGGGACAGTTGTCATTGTTGGTATGGGTAAATTAGAATCTAATATCAATACTTACTTAATGATTACAAAAGAAATTAAGCTTCTAGGAAGCAATGGTGGGTCCGTAGAAGACTTAAAAGGTGTATATGATTGCTTCGCTACTGGAAAAATGAATCCAGCTCTTATCACAATCCCGTTTGAAGAAGTCGACAAAGGTATAGACAAACTTAAAAACCATGAAGTAAAAGGACGCTTAGTAGCTGTATTTGAATAAATGTAAGTTTTCTTGTGGATTATTAAATAGGGCCTGCCCCCATCGTATTAAAGTGTTAGCGAACTGAACTGCCCCCTGTCAAGTAGACAGTGGAAATAATAAAAATTGACCTAAGCGGCTTTAGCTCTATATTCTACAGGGCTGAGGCTGTTTAGTCGTTTTTGATATCTATTGTGATTATAGAAATA
>NZ_JAPSKV010000018.1 GCF_031181385.1 Fredinandcohnia onubensis | reverse complement strand
GCACGCCGCCAGCGTTCATCCTGAGCCAGGATCAAACTCTCCAATAAGAGTATTGATTGCTCAATAGTTTGTTACTTTAGAATTAAACGTTGACGCTTGTATTGTGTTCAGTTTTCAAAGAACTTTTTAAAGTTTCGCTATCGTTGCCCTTTTGAAGCAACTTTATTATAATATCATTTATAATTTTGATAGTCAACAACTTTTTTATCTTTTTTTATTTCAACACCGCATCTCAGCGGCAGATTTATAATATACCACCTCTGAACTTTTAAGGCAAGCCTTTTTGATAAAAAAATTATACTAATAAAGTTTTTCGATTGAATCCATAAAAAAATAGAGTGGAAATCCACTCTATTACTCAAATTATTTATTACGCATTTGTGGGAATAGTAATACATCCCTTATTGAAGGAGAATTAGTTAATAGCATAACGAGTCTATCTATTCCTATTCCTAATCCACCTGTTGGTGGTAATCCATATTCTAATGCTTCTACGAAATCTTCATCCATCATATGCGCTTCGTCATTTCCTTGCTCTCTTTCTTTCAGTTGAGCTTCAAACCTTTGACGTTGATCAATTGGATCATTTAATTCTGTGAAGGCATTAGCATGTTCTCTAGCAACTATGAATAGCTCGAAACGATCTGTGAATCTAGGATCTTCAGGATTCTTCTTCGCTAATGGCGAAATCTCTACTGGATGTCCATAGATGAATGTTGGTTGGATGAGCTTCTCTTCAATTTTTTGTTCAAAGAACTCGTTAACAATATGACCGTACTGCATATTGTCATTGATTTCAACATTATGTTCCTTCGCAAGCTGCCTTGCTTCTTCTATACTCATTTCCTTCCAGAAATCTACGCCTACATATTCTTTAATAGCATCTACCATGTGGAGTCTTTTCCACTCTGGCTTTAAGTCTATCTCATATTCACCATAGGTTACAGTTGTAGTTCCTAGTACCTCTTGGGCAATATGAGCAACTAGGTTTTCCGTTAAGCTCATGATGTCTTTATAGTCTGCATAAGCTTCATATAGTTCAATCATTGTGAATTCAGGGTTATGGCGTGTTGAAATACCTTCATTACGGAATACTCGACCAATTTCATATACTTTTTCTAAACCACCAACGATAAGGCGCTTTAGGTGTAACTCAATCGCAATACGCATATATAATGGGATATCTAACGCGTTATGATGAGTGATGAACGGTTTTGCCGATGCTCCACCAGGGATGGAGTGCATCATTGGTGTTTCAACTTCCAGGTAACCATGGTCGTCCAGATAGCGTCTCATTGCTCGTATGATTTTACTGCGTGTAATAAACGTTTCTTTACTTTCCGGGCTCATGATTAAGTCTAAATAGCGTTGACGATAGCGCTGCTCTACGTCCTTTAGACCATGGAACTTATCTGGTAGTGGACGTAATGCTTTTGATAAAAGTTCAAATGAAGTGACTTTTATAGAAAGCTCCCCTACTTTTGTTTTGAAGACTGTACCAGTTACTCCGACAATATCACCTAGGTCAGCAATATTAAATATCTCATATTGTTCTTCTCCAACTGCATCTAGACGTACATATAGTTGGATTTGACTAGTTAAATCTTGGATATGGGTGAATCCAGCTTTCCCTTTACCACGCTTTGTCATAATACGACCAGCAATGGTAACCGTGATTTCTTTTTCATCTAATTGCTCTTTTGTAAATCCATCGTATAGATCGATTAACTCACGGGTGCTATGCGTTCTTTCGAATCTCTTACCGAAAGGGTCTACTCCCATTTCACGCAATGTATGTAGCTTTTCTCTTCTGACAATCAATTGGTCATTTAACTCCTCATGATTCATTTCCATCAACTCCTATTTTGTCACTCATCTATGAAAAACCGTAAATATATAACTTGTCCTATTCCAATATAAACGTAAAGCAGAAAAACTGCCAGTAATTAACTGGCAGTGGGTTGCTTACGGGTATTATAGTGTAGGGAACTATTGATGTCAAACAACCTTTGCATTGTTTTCTTGCTTTTTTTCTACTTCTTCAACGAAGCTTTGTAAAGCTGACACTAATTCATCTCGTGTATTGCAGTTGTTGACATCATTACGGACGATTGCATTTCCGCGGATTCCTTTTAGATACCACGCAGCATGCTTTCTGAATTCCCTTACCGCGATGTTTTCATTCTTTAGGTCAATTAAACGGTCTAAATGAAGAATCGATACATCAATTTTTTCCCTTACGCTTGGTTCTTCAGTTAGTTCACCAGCTTCTAAATATTTGACTGTTTGATAAATCATCCATGGGTTTCCAAGTGCTGCACGGCCAATCATTACACCGTCACAGCCTGTTTCATCAAGCATACGTCTTGCATCCTGTGGTGTTTTAACATCACCATTTCCGATCACAGGAATGTTTACCGATTCTTTTACTTGTTTAATAATATCCCAGTTCGCAAACCCTTCGTACATTTGAACACGAGTTCTTCCATGCATGGCTACTGCTTGACCACCAGCACGTTCTACCGCCTGAGCATTTTGAATGGCAAAAATATGGTCTTCGTCCCAGCCCATCCGCATTTTTACGGTAACCGGTTTGTCAACTGCATCGGCTACCGCTGAAACCATCTCATAAATCTTATTAGGATCTAATAGCCACTTTGCGCCAGCATCACATTTCGTAATTTTTGGTACAGGGCATCCCATGTTAATATCAATAATATCGGCTGTTGTGTTTTTATCAACAAACTTAGCCGCTTCAACTAATGTTTCTTTTTCTCCTCCAAAAATTTGGAGGCTAAGTGGCTTTTCACGTTCATCAATATAAAGCATTCCCATTGTTCTAGCATTTTTATAGAGGATTGCTTTATCACTTACCATTTCCGCACAAACTAATCCTGCACCAAATTCCTTAACTGTTAGACGGAATGCAGAGTTACACACCCCAGCCATCGGTGCAAGAACAACTTGGTTTTTCATTTCGATATTTCCTATTTTTAACAAGGTATCCCTCCTTCCTTTTATTTCTGAAACTATTTAATCAACCTCTTTTGGACGTAAGTCATCAAGTGGTACTTTTAGTATATCTGCAACCTCTTGTAAAAATATCTTGCTAGGCATCCGTGTTCCCCGCTCTACTTCTCCAACAAGAGACACCGATACCCCGAGGTCTTTTGCCAAACTCTCTTGGGTATACCCTTTTAATTTTCGAAAAGCACGAATACGTCTTCCCCATTTCTCCGCTTCCATATACGCACACCTTCTCTGTCTTGTAATTCGTCTAGTAGTAAGGATATTGGTTTCGTTACCGCTGGAATTTCTACATCCTGGTCTATTTCAGCTAACGGCACCAGAACAAAGGCTCGCTCTGTCATTCGGGGGTGAGGAACAATAAGACGCTCTGTTTCAATATTTTCTTGATTAAACAGCAAAATGTCAAGGTCGAGTGTTCGAGGTCCCCACCTTATTTTCCTTTCCCTGCCAGATTCTCGCTCGATACTCTGCAAAACTTCTAGTAAATCCATTGGTTGTAAATTGGTATTTACTTTAATTACCATGTTTAAAAATCGGTCTTGATCCTCATAACCAACGGGATCTGTTTCATAAATTGAAGAAAAACCAATAATATCTATATCATTTCCTTGAATGGCTTGTAATGCTGAATGTAAATAGGATTCCCGGGTTCCTATATTTGTACCTAAGGCGATATAAGCTGTATTATTCACTATTGTCGACTCCTTGTGATCTCTACCGCTACTGATTTAAGCTGTCCTGGTATTGGAGGGTCAGGCTTGATTACTTTTATTGTGCAGCTAAAGACCAATGGAAAATGAGCTAAAATATCGGTAGCCATTTTTTCAGCTACTGCCTCAAGCAATTTATAAGGCTTTCCCTCAACAATTTCCTTACATAGTTTGTATAGCTCCCCATAGTGAACAGAATAATTTAAATCATCCGTTTCACCCGCTTGTTTAACATCCACTTCTACCATTAGGTCCACGAAGAAGCGTTGGCCAAGCTTTGTTTCTTCCGGGAAAACACCATGATAGCCGTAAAATTGCATTTGGTTCACATAGATTTTATCCATTATCGTTATTCCCCTTTACCAACAAGGACATCCATCATTTTAGCAAGCCTAGCATTGACCCTCACATTGTGTACACGGACGATATCACAGCCCTTTTGAATGCCGAGGCAAGTCGTTGCACCAGTTGCTTCATCACGTTCCTTTGGTGGTAAATCAAAAATTTTCCCAATGAAGGACTTCCTTGAAGTTCCTAGTAGTATTGGATAACCTAGGTCAGAAAATTTGTCTAGTTGACGAATCGTTTCAATATTTCCTTCAAAGGTTTTCGCAAAGCCTACTCCTGGGTCTATGATAATATTCTCATCCTTCACACCTGCAGCTTTTACAATTTTAATGCTTTCTTTTAAATCAACGATCATATCATCAATAAGATTCTTATAGTTTTTATTATCTCGGTTATGCATGAGAATAATCGGCACTTGATAGGTTGCCGCCACCTCTGCCATTTTAGGGTCTGCTTTTGCACCCCAAATATCATTAATAATATGTGCTCCTGCTTCAATCGCCTGTTTCGCTACCTCAGACTTGTAGGTATCGATCGAAATAGGTACGTGAACTTCTTTTACCAACGCCTGAATGATTGGAACCACTCTAGCAATTTCAGCTTCGTCAGAGATTCTTTCATGTCCAGGCCTTGTCGATTCACCACCAACATCAATAATATCTGCACCATTCTCGACCATTTCTTTGGCGTGCCGAATAGCGGCATCTAGGTCAATATAGGATCCTCCATCTGAAAATGAATCGGGTGTGATATTTAGAATTCCCATGATCATCGTTTTTTTCGAAAAGTCTAATTGATAAGGACCACATGTTAGTGTTGGTCTGCTCGCTCTGCTTTGGTCCATTTCTCAAACTCCTTTATTATTCGGTTATACAATATAAGCCTGTCTGGATATATAATATATGTACTAAAAACAGGCACTCTGATTTTTTTAGTTTGATCGTACTTCACTTTTATTACTGATGAATTGTTTAATTACATTTTCAATCAGTTGCTTCCCAGCATTAGTCATTATGGACTCTGGATGAAATTGGACACCCTCGATCGGATATTCCTTGTGACGGATTGCCATGATTTCACCCTCTGCTGTTTCAGCTGATATTTCTAAACACGCAGGAATTGTTTCCTTTTTTACGATTAGGGAATGATATCGAGTAGCTGTAAAAGGCTGCTCAAGTCCTGAAAAGATAGTTTTACCATCATGTATAATTTCAGATGTTTTACCATGCATAAGCCTTTGAGCTTTAATTACATCTCCACCAAACGATTGGGCAATCGCTTGATGACCAAGGCACACACCAAAAATCGGTATAAGCCCTGAAAAATGAGAGATTGTCTCAAGACTAATTCCAGCCTCATTCGGCGTACAAGGCCCAGGGGAAATCATGATTAAATCGGGGGATAATTCCTCTATTTCCTGGACTGTGATTTCATCGTTTCTTTTGACGATGATCTCTTCTCCTAATTCTCCCACATACTGCACTAAATTAAATGTAAACGAGTCATAATTATCAATCATTACGATCATCTTAGCTCACCTCATACTCAAATTTTTTAAAAAACTCTACTTCACTCAGCTCTATGCTTACATCTATAGATCGTCTATTTTTATATTTTACATGATATACGATTACTGGTACACCATCTAATTGAAAAAAGAGTCTTATCCTAGAAGGATAGACTCTTTTGAATGTTGACAAACGTCTTTACTTATTGCTCATCAAATTGATAAAGAACTGTACTTAAGTAACGCTCACCATTATCAGGGACAACTGCGAGTACCTTCTTGCCTTTACCTAATTTTTTCGCAACTTGAAGTGCAGCAAAGATAGCAGCGCCAGAAGAAATACCTACAAGGAATCCCTCCTCTTGACCTGTACGGCGTGCATATTCGATTGCTTCTTCATTTTTAACTGTAAATACTTCATCATATATTTCAGTATTTAAAACGCTCGGTACAAAGTTTGCACCTATTCCCTGGATTTTGTGAGGACCCGGTTTTCCACCAGAAAGAATGGCAGAGTCAGCTGGTTCTACTGCAACAATATGGATGTTTGGATAATTCTCTTTTAAAACGGTACCCGCTCCAGTAATTGTTCCACCTGTACCAATACCTGATACAAAAGCATCTAATTGGTCACCCATCTGTTCAACAATTTCTTTACCAGTCGTTAAACGGTGAATTTCAGGGTTTGCTTCATTATCAAATTGTTGTGCCATGAAATAGCCATGTTCTTTAACAAGCTCTTCTGCCTTGTTTACAGCACCTTTCATTCCTTCAGAACCTGGTGTTAAAACAAGCTCCGCTCCATATGCACGTAAAAGGTTACGACGCTCCATACTCATTGTATCAGGCATTACAAGGATTGCCTTTAAACCTTTAGCGGCTGCAACCATTGCTAAACCGATACCAGTGTTTCCACTAGTTGGCTCAATAATAGTATCACCTGGTTTTAATTCCCCTTTTTTCTCTGCTGCTTCAATCATCGCTAAAGCGATTCTATCTTTTACACTACTACCTGGGTTAAAGAACTCAAGCTTCACATAAACATCAGCACTATCTTCATCAACTAAGTGGTTAAGCTTTACAACTGGTGTTTGACCGATTAACTCATAGATTGAATTTGCTACTCTTGTCATGATTCCACCCTCAATCCCTACTATTTTTATTGGTTTTATCTACAATTTAACAACTTCACCCATAAAAGTCAATGAATTTGCCACTTACAGGTTGTGAGTTTTTTCTGAATATTAGTGCTGTTTTTCATAGAACCACTTTACATCAAGCTCCTTCCAAAATGGCTCTACAGAGATCGTTCCATTCACCTGATCAATTGCAATTTGGCGCTTGATTTGATCCTTTACATCTTCATAGGAATAGGTTACTGCATCAATTACCTCATGAAGGATAACCACCGCATAACCATTCTCTACTTGGATCGGTTCACTCCACTCATTTGGTTTCAGATTCTCAGCAACTTCTAAATAGTTGTCTGGCGCATACCCATTTTCCGCATTTACATATCCAAGTTCACCGCCACGATTTGCTGAAAACTCGTCAATTGATTTCTCCATTGCAAGCGCTGAAAAGCTTGAACCATTTTTTAATTCATCCCGTACCTGTTCCGCAGTTTCTTTTGTTTTCACAACAATATGGGAAAGGTGGTACGATTTCGGAATTTCATATAAATGCTTATTTTCCTTATAAAAATGTTTCATTTCCTCTTCGGAAATAACAGCATCCTTTGTTAATAGCTCTTCTAATAAAATGCTTAACTCAATTTGTTCCTTCCAATGCTCGTCATTTATTTTTTCATGGTCAATCGTGTTATACATCGTCTTTATTAATGTTAACTCACGATCAATTGCATCTTCAGATAAGGTGATCTGATGCTTTTCGGCCAATTGACGGACTACTTCTTCATCAATCATCTCTTCTAAAATTTGTTTCCCGTATCGACCTTCAAGTTCATTTAACCATTGTTGTCTTGTTATGGTTATTTCCCCAATTGTTGCAACTACCTCTTCTTCACCGTTTGCGACAATTGCTTTAGAAGCCTTAACCGTTTTTTCCTCTGGTTTAGCTGCGGTAAAGTAAACAACCGACAAACAGTTTGTGATAACGAGAGCAGCAATAATTGACCACAATATCTTTTGATTCATCTTCCCATCTCCCATTACCTTACTTTGTTTGGTTTTTTAATTCTATTAACTCATCTTTTGAAAAATGATACTTTTCATTACAAAAATGACATTGTGCCTCTGCTTTACCATCTTCTTCAATCATTGCCTCGATCTCATCTGTGCCAAGGCTGATAATTGCACGTTCAATTCGTTCTTTTGAGCAAGGGCAGACAAAGGAAACTGGCATCTTTTCAAGAATTTTAAGTTGATCCTTGCCAATAATCTCTGCTAAGACGTCCTCTGGCGTAAGTCCCTTTTCAATCATTTTTGAGATTGGCTCTATTTCTTGTAGTCTTTTTTCAATTCGAGATATTGTGACCTCATCAGTACCAGGCATAAGCTGAATGAGGAATCCTCCAGCAGCTAAGATTGAATTATCTGGATTCACTAAAACGCCTACTCCAACTGATGAAGGAGTCTGCTCAGAAGTAACGAGATAATAGGTAAAATCCTCTCCTAATTCTCCTGAAACAATTGGAACTTGACCAGAAAATTGTTCCCTCATGCCTACATCCTTAACAACTGTTAACGTACCATCTGTTCCAACCGCTCTTCTTACATCCAGTTTCCCATGTTCATTTAAGTCAAAATGCGTTTGTGGATTTGTAACATATCCTCTTACTTCACCTTTCGCATTTGTATCAACAAGGATAATTCCAATTGGTCCTCCACCCTCAACTTTAATCGTCAGCTTGACTTCACCCTTTAGCGTGGCACCTAACATAACACCTGCTGTCATCGTTCTTCCAAGTGCAGCAGAAGCAGTTGGCCATGTATAATGGCGTCTTTGAGCCTCAGCAACTGTTTCTGTTGAATCTATCGCATATGCGCGAACCTGTCCATCATAGGCTAATGCCTTAATCAAATAATCACTCATTGTTTTTCTCCTTTTCATGTTGTTCGTTGATGTTATCAGCCTTTTGCTTCCGTATTGCGTTGATAGATAAGCTGCAAGCCTTTTAATGTTAAAAATGGGTCAACCTCATCAATTGCATTTGATTCAGCAGCGATTAGTGCAGCTAGTCCACCGGTCGCAATTACTTTTGGTTTTTCAATCGCCTGTGCTTTGATGCGGGCTACTATACCTTCAACCTGACCAACGTAACCAAATAATATACCTGCTTGCATCGCACTTACTGTGTTTCTTCCAATCACACCTTCGGGACGGGCAATTTCAATTCTTGGCAACTTAGCAGCCCTTGAATATAAAGCCTCTGTTGAAATCGCTATTCCCGGTGCAATCGCGCCACCCATGTATTGCTTCTTCTCATTTATGTAGCAGTAAGTTGTTGCTGTACCAAAATCAACAATGATAAGTGGACTTCCATATAAATGAATTCCTGCAACAGCATTGACGATCCTGTCAGCACCCACTTCCTTCGGATTATCATATTTTATGTTTAGGCCTGTCTTAATACCTGGTCCGACCACCATTGGTTTTATACCAAAATACTTTAGGCACATTCGTTCCAGAGCGAACATAATAGGTGGAACGACAGAGGACATTATTATACCCTTAATATCCTTGAAGGTTAATCCTTCATGTTCTAATAATGACTTAATAACAAGTCCATATTCATCTTCTGTTTTGTTTCGACTTGTTTCAATTCTCCAATGATGCTTTAATACATTATTTTCAAATACCCCTAAAACCATATTCGTGTTTCCCACATCAAAAACAAAAATCATGAAGTACCCCCAACATATAACGTATGACTTTGCAAACATCATACCACACCTGCTTTTTAGTATTCCACAATTAACTTTACTCAGTCGGGGGTTTACATGAAAACAAAAAGGTGTCTACAATTTCGTTGTAGACACCTCTTACTTTAATCTTCTTTATTCTTGTTTTCGCCTTCAGTTACTTCATTATCTTTTTTAGAGTTAATTGTAACTTTTACATCTTCTTTCGGTTTGTCTGCTTCTTCAAGTGCTACTGGTCGTTCAGGTAACTTACCTTCTTCGAATAAGCTCTTAATTTGGGCAGCATCTAAAGTTTCAACCTCAAGTAATGTCTCTGCGATAAGCTTAAGTTTATCTTGATTTTCTGTAAGGATTTGACGAGCTTTCTCGTAGCTTTCCTTAATGAAGCGTTGAATCTCAAGATCAATTTCATGTGCAATAGCATCGCTATAGTTTTGCTCATTATGGATATCGCGTCCTAAGAACACTTGACCACCCTGCGCTTGACCAAATTGAAGAGGACCTAATTTTTCACTCATTCCATATTCGGTAACCATTTTACGAGCAATACCTGTAGCACGTTGGAAATCGTTATGAGCACCTGTACTCACTTCTCCAAATGTAATTTCTTCTGCTACACGACCACCTAATAGACCTGTGATTTTATCCAATAATTCAGGTTTTGTCATGAAGTAACGGTCTTCCTTAGGAAGCATTACTGCATAACCGCCGGCTTGACCACGAGGCACGATCGTTACCTTGTGAACCATATCCGCTTCATCAAGTACCATTCCAATAACGGTATGTCCCGCTTCGTGGAACGCTACGATATTGCGTTCTTTTTTCGAAATAACACGGTTCTTTTTCGCTGGACCTGCAATTACGCGGTCTGACGCTTCATCAAGATCCGCCATATCAATTTTCTTCTTGTTTTGTCGAGCGGCAACGAGTGCTGCTTCATTAAGTAAGTTTTCTAGGTCTGCACCTGAGAATCCTGGAGTTCTTGCAGCGATAGCTTTTAGATCAACCGATTCATCAAAAGGCTTATTACGAGCATGAACTCTTAAAACGGCTTCTCTTCCTTTAACATCAGGACGGTCAACTGTAATTTGACGGTCAAAACGTCCTGGACGTAGAAGGGCAGGATCTAGAATGTCTGGGCGGTTTGTTGCTGCAACGATGATGATACCTTCGTTTGCACCGAATCCGTCCATCTCAACTAGCAATTGGTTTAAGGTTTGCTCACGCTCATCATGACCGCCACCAAGACCTGCACCACGCTGACGTCCAACTGCATCAATTTCATCTATAAAAATGATACATGGCGCATTTTTCTTAGCATTTTCAAATAAGTCACGTACACGTGAAGCACCAACCCCTACGAACATTTCAACGAAATCTGAACCACTGATAGAGAAGAACGGAACTCCCGCTTCACCAGCAGCCGCTCGGGCAAGCAATGTTTTACCTGTTCCAGGAGGTCCAACAAGGAGAATACCTTTTGGAATTCTTGCACCTAGATCAGCAAATTTGCGTGGGTCTTTCAAAAACTCAACTACTTCAATAAGCTCTTGCTTCTCTTCGTCCGCACCTGCAACATCTTTAAATCTAACCTTTTTCTTTTCTTCGCTATATAACTTCGCTTTACTCTTACCAAAGTTCATAACCCTACTGCCGCCGCCTTGGGCTTGGTTAAGTAGGAAGAAGAATAAAATAAAGATGATAACAAATGGGATAATCGACGTAAAGAAGGTTACCCAACCACTTGTTTCCTTCGCTTTAAGGATATCAACATCTGCGTTCTTCGCAGCTTCATAAATCCGATCTACTTCTTTTTGGCTTCCGATAATATTTGTTACAAAATATTGATCCTCTTTGTAGCCATTTAATTGGCCTCTTACTTCAAAGACGCCTCTTTCGGGTTGTACCGTGATATTTTTTACATCTCCAGTTTCGAGATGTTCAACAAACTTTCCATATTTCATCACTTCTGGCTGGCCATTGGCTCCTTGGAAGAAGCTAACCACTCCGATTATGACTAAAAATATGAGTAAATAGAATATGACGTTTCTAAAAATCCGATTCATCCCTTACCTCCTCCCGCGGTGAACAAACTATAGTAAATAGTATCATAGATAATAATTGCTATTCAAATGATTTACGTTTAACCCGCCAATAGGTTTCAAAAAAGTATAAGTTTTTCCACAAAAAACTTATTTTGAATAGACCTCAGGTTTTAAAACTCCGATATACGGTAGATTGCGGTATTTCTCAGCATAGTCGAGACCGTACCCAACAACAAACTCATCGGGAACAATAAACCCAACATAGTCTGCATTAATATCGGCCTTTCTTCCAGTAGGCTTATCCAAAAGTGTAACAATTTTAATGGATTTCGCCTTGCGATAACGGAATAATTCAACGATATAACTTAGTGTTAGACCACTATCGATAATATCTTCAATCACTAAAATATCTCTTCCCTCTACAGAAGTATCCAAGTCCTTGATGATTTTTACCTCACCAGAAGATACGGTTGAGTTTCCGTAGCTTGACACATCCATAAAATCCATTTCTAAGTATGTATCTACCCTTTTTAACAGATCGCCCATAAAAGGCATAGCTCCTTTTAGTATTCCAATAGCTAAAGGAAATTTATCTTTATAGTCCTCTGTTAAAGTATTACCTAATTCTTTGATTTTTTGCTGTAATTCTTCCTCAGAAAATAAAACCTTCTCAATATCCTGCTTCATTCTTTAAAGCCCCCTAAAATCATTGCGTGTATTGTAGTACGATATAGTGTGATTTTGTTTTACATGTTGCTTCATGTGATGACTTTTTCAATCCTGGAAGCCACAAAATCTCTCCTTGTTCATCCTCGACTATCGGCCAGAGGTTACGCCGGTGAAGGGGTATTTTTTCATCGATGAAGATATCCTTCACTTTTTTAGAACCATTCATTCCTTTTAGCGTCATTTTATCCCCGTTTTTTCGAGTACGGACATAAATGGGCAATTGGATATTGTCTGAATCGATGACGAAACAGTCATTTCCGACCAAGTTTCGAGGATAGTTCCTCCACACTTGACTCTTTATCTCACTACCATCTTCAAGTTTATAAAGCCCAGGTGAATCAATCTGGAATCGATAGGGGCTTACGTTATCCTTATAATCCGTATAAGTATATGTACAACTATCATAAGATTTTACAATTCGTAACCCTGAAGGAAAATGCAATTCTCCGGAAGGATGGTTACTTTCCAAGAAGATTAACAAATTGTCGATATGTATGGCAGAAAGAGAAGGAGGAAGTTCTTTGTAGAGATAGTTTAATATTAGTTGAATCCCTCTTCTTTGTAAAGATTTTGGCATTGTTAAAAAGGTAGATATTTCAATCTCTATTTCGTTACCTTCATTCCTTTTCATTACTTTATTCATTTTCTCACGTGTTAATTCATCTAAAACCTGATTATCCTCTGTGATGTATTGACTAAATCGCAAAAAATGCTCATGCACCGCAGGATTTTCCTGTTTTAAGAATGGAAGAACTTGATGTCTAAAACGATTTCGTACATAGTCGTCTTTTTCATTTGAGGGATCGCGTCTTGGAATAAGATTCATTTTGAGGCAATACTCTTCAATTTCGGCTCTTGTTACTGCTAAAAATGGTCGAATAATTGCTCCACATGAAAACGGTCGGTTTATTTGTATACCTGCATATCCGATTCCTTTACTGCCTCTTACCAATCTCATTAAAATCGTTTCAACTTGATCATCCCCATGATGTCCAAGTGCTAAATGATCTGCTTTATATTTTCTCATCAATTCATCAAAAAAATGATACCGTATTTCTCTAGCTGCTACCTGGGAGCTTAAACTATGTTTCTTTTTATAGGATGTGACATCGAATTGGATTGATTCAAAAGGAATTTGATACTCCTCACAAAATCCCTTTACGTAGAGTAAATCCTCCTCTGATTCTTTCCCTCTAAACATATGGTCAACATGAGCAGCAATAAGAGTGGAATATGAACCTTTTTGATGATGATACAAATAATCCAATAAAGCAAGGGAATCCGGGCCACCGGATACCCCTACTATTATTGTTGAGTCCTTCTTAATTAATTCATGTTTCTCAATAAACTGGTTTACTTTTTCAATCATTGTCGGACCAATCCTTTTTATGAAACTAAAGAATACGTTAATCGTATCACTTTCCAAAACATTTTTACAGAACTTGTCCATACAGATAAAGTAGATACCCGAGTGATACAAAGAGGAGCAACAATACCGTTTCAAGAACTCCGCCCTTTTGTTTTTTGGGTTTCGGTTGTTTATTTATCCTCGATAGATTTGGACTGGATTGTTTACTTCTTGTTGGTTTCGTCTTCGTTTGTGGCTTTCGTGATGCGCGAGTTTTTTGGACAGAAGGTTGATCCTTACTAGCTTGGCTTAACTTCATGACTAGATCTTTTCTCATGTCTTGCGCGCGCTGATATTTTCCATCTATCGCTTGATAGAGGACGGTATCTATTTTTCGTAGAGACTCCGTATTTGCAATGATTGATTTCAGTTGTTTTACTGGTTGGTCTGTTCTTGTAAATCGGTTCGGATAGGCTGTATTAATCATAATCATCGCAACTGCAAATAAATCATATGAAGGTTCTGCCTTTCTCGAACCCGCTCCCCAATATCCACGGTCAAAAAACTCGGTAAACTCCTTAATAGCTCTACCTTGCACAGTCGTTCCACCAACATCAATACATCGTATTTTAGGAGGGTTTCCAGCAACAAGTAGATTATCAGGTTTTAGGTCACCGAAAACCCACCCTTCCTGATGGAGTCGGTCTAAATCAGCTAGTAACTGCAAACATAGGATTCCAGTCCATTCTTTACCTCTTTTTTCAATGAAAGACAAAAAGCTTTCTCCACGAATATATTCCATAACGTAAAAGGAGATTGGGCTAGTGACTCCCGGTCTAATCCAATCATCTACATCTATAAAGGAAGGTCCAAGGGCAGAGCCTTGGACCTTTGAAAAGTGTTTAAGTACATTCACCTCTGACGTAATTGTCACGCCATTTTCACTTATTTTTAAAGCCACAGGGCCATTCATGCTTTCCGCTAAATAGACAATACCGTTGGCGCCTTGTCCTAAAGGTCTCACAATACGATATGATTTTTTATGCCATTTTCCAGTGATAACAGTACCAGGGGAAACCTTACATACCTGACTCTTCGTAGTATTGTTCATCATCACGAGACAACAAGCTCCTTAATGATCTTTTTTTCTTGAAGTGGGTAAGTGCTTCACGAATTGCTGGACCGGTTGGCGTGATTCCACCAGTTGTTAGCTTTGGAAAAATACTAGATAAGGATTCTAGTCTTGGCGTCCAATCTAATACCCTTTCGACTTCGACTTTTTTCCCAGGAAATACAAACACTGAAAATTGATTGTCTCCCATTCTCGAATTTAGACTAATAGAGAGATCTAGTAAGGCTTCTTTTACGGTTGGCAACTTGTGCTTCATACTTGCACTCGTATCCACTAATACTAAAACTTCTAAATCAACCGTTTCACCAAGCTCATCAACTACCTCCATTACTTCTCCACGTTTCTCTGGCGGAAGGTCCTCCATTGATGTCTTAGATCCAAGGATTTGCTGAAGCTCCTTGTTGACCACCCCT
This sequence comes from Fredinandcohnia onubensis, assembly GCF_031181385.1. GTDB lineage: Bacteria > Bacillota > Bacilli > Bacillales > Bacillaceae_L > Ferdinandcohnia > Ferdinandcohnia onubensis_C. Next base: position 37,650 of record NZ_JAPSKV010000018.1, on the reverse strand, counting down.
TGTAGGGTTTGGGTCATCGCTTGTTTTGTCACCATTTGAACAGTTTGTGATAACTGAGTGGAATAGACGATTTGGCTTACTCCTCCACCAGCAGTTGCCATGCCTTCTATTTCCTGCATTCCTTGTTCATCAATCGTATCCTGCTCTACTACCCCAATAACATTAATCGTAATTCCTTGCTCTCTAGCAAGAGCGGCCATTGCAATCGGATCTTCCCCTTGGTTTGAACAACCATCCGTAATTAATAGAATTTGCTTCAATGTGCCTTTTTGCACGTTCCATCCCCTCCAACTGATTTAAAGTTAGTTACAGGATGGACAAAATAATAGTCTTTTAAACCCCTTTCGATAGAATCAAATCGCCTTACTCTTTGTTTTCTGGTATGCATACGTAGGGATCGCTGCCCATTTTGGTGTATTATGTTTAATCTTTGTCACAACAATCGTCATATCATCTTCAATTTGCCCTGATCTTGTTCGGATTACCTCCTCCATAATCAAATCTGCAATCTCTTGCGGATCATTCGTTTGGATTTCTTTTATTTTGCGTTTCATCCACATATCGTGATTTTCAACATGCTTTGGACCCTCAAAAATGCCATCGCTCATCATGATTAATAGGTCACCAGCCTTTAATTGTTCATCAACTACCTCCACTTCAAAGTCCTCAATGATTCCCATTGGCAGATTACTTGCCTGTATTTTACTAATTTTGTCTCCTCTCTTTATATAACTTGGCGTCGAACCAATTTTTAAGAACTTTGCACTTGCGTCTTGCAGATCAATTACTGCTAAATCTAGTGTTGAGAATATCTCATCTGTTGTTCGTAAATTGAGTATTGAGTTGACTGATTTAATCGCAACTTTCTCTTCAATACCAGATTGGAGGATTTTCTTTAATAACTCCAAGGTTTCGTTGCTTTCGTAATGAGCACGTTCGCCATTTCCCATTCCATCACTGATGGCAACCGCATGCTTTCCTACCCCTAATTCAATAGTCGAATAGCTGTCGCCCGATACAAGTCCACCACCCTTGGCAGCGTGGGCAACACCTGTATCAATAACATAAGCCTTTGCCGAGCCTAGGGTTACGTGACAATATCCGTTTGGATAAACTGAGCATTCCTCCCTTTTTACGAGAATGGTTTCTTCAAGAATATCGGATAGCATTGGTGCAATTAATTTTTCACACTCCCCACTTCCATTGCAATATGGAATACTTAATTCGATATCTACATTTCCTTGTTCCACACTATATATCTCTACATGTCCTATTTGAATTCCGAATGACTGTAATGCATCGAGTATTTGCTCTTCTAACAAATGATGGTTTTCACCCTCGCGTTGAATTTCCTTCGCAAAATCACTCATTACCTGAGAGACACCTAATAATTGATCGGCTACTAGTTTTCTACTCTCCTTTACTTGTTTCTTAAGCTTTTGGTTTGCTTGATAATACGTAAATTCCTGTTCGACCGCTTCAATTACTTTTTTCGATCGTACACAATGCTTTTCCCAGTCTCTCGTCAGCTTGTGATTATATATGAGAGAATTTGTTTCGCAACCATGCATAATATCTTTCATGTAATCATATGTTTTATTAAAGTTCTTGGACCAGCACGCCTCCTTTTTGAAACACGATTGGCACGTTTTTTCCGTTACATTGCTTAGAAATAAATCGACTTCACGATCCTTATCCTCATCATCAATGGGATATCCGTATTCTGAAAAACTATTAGATAATGCTTCAAACACAGTTGAAAATTGCGAAACGCGATGTGCTGTTACATCACGAATTTTACGAAGGTACTGCTGTTGTTCTGCACTGTGCTCTGGTGTACCTGGAATATTCTTTGCCACTTTGCTTATTAGACCTTTAGGCGTCAATAAAAATAGAAGAATCGCAACACCAGATTCATATAAAGTAGGAATAATTTGACTCGCACCTTCTCCGTAAAGGCCAATTAAGAGCGTTCCTACAATTAATCCAAGTGCCACTCCAGCTTTCTTTCCTTCTTTTAAGAGGCCACCTAGCAAACCTGAAAAAGCGAGAAGACTCATTTGGTACAAGCTCGTCACATTAGCTAGGCTTAAAATTAGACCGCTTACAACCCCTACCGTTGAACCAATGGTCGCTCCTGCTACAAAGGCAAACAAGAGGACGACATACCTTGAAAGAATATTTGAAATGGACATCTCATATACGATCCAGCCCATTGTTCCTGTTAACACAGAGGCAATTAGGATAATCAAACAAATGACTTCTTCCGTTTTAAACGATTGTCTCCTTCGTTTCTCTGTTAATAATGGTACGCTTTGAAGAAATATTAAGGTTAATATAAAGGCGAGGCCCGAACCAACACCGACCATTACCCCATCGTGTATTGTAATTGTACCTTGTGTAAGATAAAGAATTCCCACCTTAGTTAATGCAGATGAAATTAACACAAGTGTTGGCAATGCTTTAATCAAATCAACCTTAAACCGCTGAAGAACCTTATAGATTACAAGAAAAAAGAAAATCGATAGAAATGTGAAAATAGTCACATCAGCTGAAAGGGTAAACGATCCCGCGATAACAGCTACCATCGCTATTCCCGCCTTCCCCTTTTTCATCATAAAGACCGCTGCGAAAAACGGTAATGCGAAGGGGGTTAATTCATTCAGGATAAGAGCTCGTCCTAATAAAAACCCGACAACTACTAGTAAAAGCCCTTTTAGTAGAAATAGATTTATAAGTTTGGCTTGAAAACGCTGAAACCATTTAGACACAGTATCCTGCGTTTTTTCAATGGCTACATCAGTGATGGGCGCACTTAAATTCCTCTCTATTCTTTCCATTTACAAACACTCCCCGTATTTAATAGTTGTCTGTTATTATACAGTTGCAGAGATACGTATTTTGTCAAAACAACAAGAGCGAAAAGAAAAAACATTCGACTGCTTGTACAGTATTCCTACAAAATAAATGTCATATGACGAATTATAGGAGTGTAATTTAATCCGTTTGCGGGAAGTTTTATAGAATATCGTTTGTATTGCGCGAATTTTTGTATTATTTTCCTTCAATACAAAAAATATTGACGAATGAATAGACAGAAGGTATTATATAACTTGTGCTTACTTACTAGAGTTCGAGACAGAGATTGTCGAACTTACGTATTTTATAAATATAAACATGGCGGTGTAGCTCAGCTGGCTAGAGCGTACGGTTCATACCCGTGAGGTCGGGGGTTCGATCCCCTCCGCCGCTACCATAATATTTAGGCCCGTTGGTCAAGCGGTTAAGACACCGCCCTTTCACGGCGGTAACACGGGTTCGAATCCCGTACGGGTCATCTAAAAACAGTGTGAAATTTTCACACTGTTTTTTTGTTTTTATTTTATATGTTGTAATGGCAGCATTTCTAATAAGGTCTATCTCCTTAAAAAGCGGCATACAAAAAGCACCCAAGTTGGGTGCTTTTAAATTTATATATAGAGCTACAGCAGCAGGTTATCCTCTTCTCGCTCCACGTCCACCTCGTTTTGACTCGGTGTTACGCTTTAAGGAAGATAGACGATCTTCACTGTCTTTTAGAAAGCGATTCATTTTTTGTTCAAAGCTTTCAGTTTTATTGTTATTACGTTGGTCATTTCGGTTATTACGTGGACCATTGTTTCGTGGACGCTGTGGTTGTGGATTCGGATTCTCTTTAGCCTTTTTAATAGATAATCCAATCTTTCCATCTTTCTCAACATTTATTACCTTGACCTCTACTTGGTCACCAACTTTTAAATGCTCATTAATGTCTTTAACATAATTGTCAGCGACTTCACTAATATGGACAAGACCAGTTGAGCCTTCTGGCAGCTCCACAAACGCTCCAAAATTCGTAATTCCTGTTACCTTCCCTTGAACCTTGCTGCCTACTTCGATTGACATAAAAAAAATGCTCCTCCTTAAATTTGAACAAAATCATTTATATACATTATACATAATATAAAAAACGAGTGTCAATAAGACTAAGACCCATCTCCCACTTTAAAAATAATTTCGCCTTCCTTAGATAGAAAATAATCCCTGCGAATTATTTTTTCGATATACTCATCATTGTTGAGTTTTACGACTTCCTCTTCAAGAAGTACTTGCTCATCTTTTAGTGTGGTGAGTTGCTCTTGTAGTTTTTCCTTCTCAGCAACCTTTTCATTCATTGTCTTATGTTGTGACATAACCATTGAAACAAGCCCATAGGAAATGATTGCAACTAAAATGGCAAATGCAATCAATCTTCTAATCAAGCCTTTTCGTTTCACTTGAAGGGCTTCTTCTTGCTGTTTATATTTTTCCATATACGTTGATTGTAATTGTGTTACGTTTTTCTTTCGAACTGCACCCATTGTAGAGAATGCCTCCTATTGTTTCCTAATCTTCTTCCACCATTTTATCAGTATAGGTTTGATATTCTCTACCTTTTTTAAAAATCCTGCACATTTCCAAAAAATCTTTTCTACATTTTTCGTAAGGGCGGACGGTAACAGCCTCCAGATGATGATTCCAATCCACTTTATAGGTGCAAAACAGATTTTGATTAATATCCAACAGGTTTTCAAGAGAATTCTCCCGAAAACGAGTAAGACATTCAAGATCCCCAGCAGAATCACGATAATGAGCTGATACAGCATTTTAATCGGTCGAACAATGAGGAATTCACCCGTACGAAGTAAAAACTTATAAAGACGTATGAAAGCTTGAATGATGTGTTCTAGTGCTTTAACATAAAATGACTTTATTAAACTTTGGTAAGCGGCGAATCCACATAATATCGCGATAAACACATAAAATCTCAGTTCGCCCTCATTTACTAGTAAAAGTGTATAAAAAAACAATAGGCCTTGTACAATCCAAAATAAAATGTCATTGATAAAAACAAAGAAATACTTTCGTCTCGAACGATTTAAAAAGCGTTGGTACGTATCAAGAGAGGCCCCTAGCCAACCTCCCATACAAATCATTGCAAGCAATGTATAGAACTGGGTTGACAGGGTCATCTAAATAACTTGCTAAAGAATCCTTTAGCCTTCTCCGTAGAATGATCGTCCAAATAACTAATGTCATAGACTCTTCCTTTGATTGAAACAATGCCTTTTTCCACATCAAGATTCTTCATTTGCAGGTTTTGGCCTCGAATTGCTAGGAAACCCATAACAGTCTCAAGTAAAAATTCCTCATTGTCAAAGCTTTCCACTTGCTTTACACCTGTTATGTCAAGAAGCTTACGACTTCTCATAATTACATCATGCTCTTGTACGGTTCCTTTATTCGGTGGCGTTCCATCGTAGTATTGGTTCATCCTTTAACCCCCACATTCATACTTAAGTGATCAAAATAACCACTTGTTTAATAGTAAAATGTATGAGAATGTGGCTGAGTTTAGAACAAGCCTTAGGTAGATTATCAAATGTTTACGCTTCTACTTTTTCCTCTTTCACTACGGAATAAAGCTTATTTGCATCTTCTTTTTTTGTTGTTTCTTGTAGATCTTCGATTTTAACAGTTACGATCTTCTGACCAAATCGGATCGTTAACTCATCGCCTATTTTCACATTGCTACTTGCCTTTGCAGCTATTCCATTAATAAGGATTCTGCCTTGGTCTGCTACCTCTTTTGCTAACGTGCGTCGTTTGATTAGCCGAGAAACTTTTAAAAATTTATCCAAACGCATGATTTCACCTCTTTCTAAAGTCCAGCTTGTTTTGACTCTTCCCAGATTGCATCAAGTTCTTCAAGGGTTTGCTCTTCTATCTTTATCCCTCGTTTTCTAAGTTCTGTTTCTATGAATTGAAAACGTCTTACGAACTTTTGATTCGTCATGGCAAGTGCTTCTTCTGGGTCAAATTTATAAAATCTAGCTATATTAGCTAAAGCAAAAAGGATATCTCCGAATTCTTGAATGGCTTCTCCTTTTTGTTTTTCTTCTACCGCTACTTTGTATTCATTTATTTCTTCAAAAACCTTATCCCACATTGGCTCGACGGCATCCCAATCAAACCCAACCTTCGCTGCCTTTTTTTGATACTCGACAGCTTTCATTAATCCTGGCAATCCTTTTGTAATCTCATCAAATATGGACTTTTCTTCCTTAGTACTGCCTTTTTCCGATTGTTTGATTTGCTCCCAATTTGTCACAACTTCATCTGCAGTTTCTGCCGTTACATCGCCAAATACATGTGGATGCCTTCGAATCATCTTTTCTGAAATTCCACGAATGACATCATCAATGGTAAACATGCCTCCATCCTCACCGATTTGGGCGTGCAGCGCCACTTGGAGAAGTACATCTCCTAGTTCCTCTGCTAAATGGTCATCATCTTCACGATCGATTGCATCAAGTACCTCGTAAGCCTCTTCTAGTAAATATTTCTTTAACGATTGATGAGTTTGTTTTTGATCCCACGGACATCCACCAGGACCTCGCAAAGCGGCAATGATTCTTCTGAAAGTCCGGAAATCATGATAGAGAGATTCAGCTTCTTGAACCGGCGGAACATAGACGCTTGTCAGATTGTTCACTTCTACTCCTCGATCCAATTCATAAAGCAGAACTTTAGTAATTTTTTCTTCCTTACTACCCGCTGCTGTTACAATATATACTTCATACTCATCAGGCAATTGCTCCATTAGTGTTAATTTAACATTTGAAGCTATGTACTGATCATAGACCTGACAAATAATAATATGCTGTGATAGCTGTAATTCATCACTTTCAAAGGATAAAGCATCAATGAATTGAAATCCTTCAATTGGATCAATTCTTAATGAAGCCAATAAAGGATCGATAAAGCTTTGGCCCCCCTCAATTTTTACTTGAAGATTTTGATCCTCAAGTAAAAGCTGAGTCGTCTTTTCTGCTACCATCGGGTGCCCAGGCACGGCATAAACAATTTCCTTTGTTTTCGCTTCTTTCCTTAGAATGTCGACTATTTCTTCATATACTTCCTCGAATTGATCATGTTTTTCATAAATGTCATCAAAGGAGTGATATGTAATTCCCTCAGCTTCTAATTCCTTTATAACAGGATGCTCCTTCGTTCGAAGATACAAATGTTCAGCAGCTAAAAGTTTACGATAAATGCCTAATGGAAGCTGTGATAGGTCTCCAGCACCTAAGCCAATAACTGTTATCATGCTCTCTTTCCTCCTTTAAGTAGATGTTAAAAAGTGCGGTGAATATGACACATCGAATTTCTGCGTTGTCTTGCTTCTCCGGTCCTCACGTGTTTACTGCATACGCTCCGGTCCTCAAAGCTGCGTCGCCTTGAAATTCTCGGTCCTCTTCATCCTCCTTTTTAATCACGACCCTTTAATTAGCCTAATTAGAAAGGTTCCTTTCGATCCAATCGGGACTTCTGTAAGTTCTTCTTCAGAAAATACATTCCCTCTAATAATAAAAAACAAATAGGTTAACCCTCCAATAAATACAGAGGATAATGCTTCAAAACTAGCAAACATGCGACTTTCCCCTTCTATTGGGAACAGCTTATGCAAACTCCATCGATAGCAAAAAATAACTAGCATCATAGCTATCATTGCTAATAAGACACGATAAAGAAAGGTCCAATTTTGTAGGGCACCAGGGAGTTTTCTTTTAACAATCGCCATATGTAGGACAGATATCCCCCCAAAGGCAACGAAGGTTGCAACAGCTGCTCCAACTGTTCCGTATCCTGGAATTAATAACAGATTGAAAATCCATTTTACTAGCATTCCGATGATGACCACAATCGCTGGTAAGAATGGATGGCCAAGTCCTTGTAAAATAGCCGTAATTGATTGGGATAAGGTTGTAAATAAAATGGATAAACCGATAATCATGAGTATGTTTGTTCCAAGGTCATTACGAAACAACATGATATTTGTTGGTTCGAGGACACACGCAAGACCTACTGCCGCCCCAATTCCCACAACTATACTTAGACGAAATGTTAAGTCAACCTTTGCTTCAATAAAAGCTACATCGTTTCTGGCCTTGGCACTTGCAATTAATGGGACAAGCGATAATGCTAGTGATGTCGCCACCACAGTTCCAAGCTGAAGGAGCGGTTGGCCGCGGTCATAGATTCCTTTTGCTTGTTTAGCTGCTTCCTCCTCTATCCCACCTGAAATCAATAGAGAGTAGACAGTGAAAGAATCAACCAACTGGAAAAGAATAAGTAACAAAGCGCTAATGCCAATTGTCATCCCTTGGGTGAAAAGGATTTTGATAATTTCTTTCGTTTTTATCGAAGCCTTTGAAAAAGGTCTCATCTGATGAGTCTTTTTTCTTTTAAGTAAGTAAAACAAGAGAACTGAAATAGCTGCAAAGCCGCCAGTTATCGAACCAAATATCGCTCCCGCTCCAGCCACATATGCTCCATACCCATAATCCAAAAGGAGAAATGACATGAACAAAATGGTTACGACACGAATCGATTGTTCAGTTACTTGTGAAACTGCGGTTGGTATCATATTTTTATGACCTTGAAAAAAGCCACGAAAAACAGAAATAAAAGGCAAGAGTAAAAATGAAAATGAAATCACTTTTATAAGTGGTGTTAGTTTTTTGTCTCCCATCCAACCGGCAACGACTTCAGCACCCCAGTATAAAAAACTAAATAATAGTATTCCCATTCCTAATAGCGTAAATAGGGTGATATATACTATCTTCATGACAGATGCTTCATCATCTTGTTCTAATTTTTCCGCTAGAAGCTTTGATATAATCACCGGAAATCCATATGTAGAAAAAACAAGGACAATTCCGTAAATCGGATATGCCTGTTGATAAATATAAAAGCCGATATCCCCTGCAATATTTTGATACGGGATACGGTAGCCTGCACTAAGTATCTTGGTGATCAAACCGGCAATGGTAAGAACAAAAGCACCTTCCCAAATTCGCTTTGATCTCTCTTCGGATTGGACGTTCATCGCCCATCTCCTTCCAATCGAATAATTTCCAGTGTATTATAACATACTTCCCTAGACAATTACCCTTAACGGAAGAAAAGGCAGCTATAATAGCTACCTTTTCCATGGATAGAACATTTGTTTTTTATTACTGTTCCATTTGTCTCGCAAGGAACCCAGCTGCCGTTTCGACGGCCTTTTGTTCTACTTCTCCAAGCGCTTTTTCTTTTGATAAAATGACAACAGCACCAATTGGGTCTCCGTTTGCAATAATCGGACCTATTGTATATGATGAGATTGTTTCGTCAGCACCCTCTACGATGGATACTTGGCGCTCTTCTGTTTCTAAAATAGAAGTTCTGTCTTCCATCGACTTTTCGATGAGTTCGCTTATGTTTTTATTTAAGTATTCTTTCTTGGAGCCTCCTGCAACCGCAATAAATGCATCCCGGTCACAAATAAGTACTTGGTGTCCTAAGCTATCAAAAAGTGCTTCCGCATACTCCTTGGCAAAATCGCTTAGCTCACTAATCGGAGAATATTTCTTTAAAATGACCTCTCCATCACGATCAACAAAAATCTCTAATGGGTCTCCCTCTCTAATACGTAGCGTTCTACGGATCTCTTTCGGGATAACTACTCGACCTAAATCATCAATTCGACGAACAATACCAGTTGCCTTCATTCTTATGATGCCTCACTTTCATCTGATGATTAAAGAATAGTGGTGATTGATGTACAATTTGTCTGGATTTGAATAAATCACCATTTGTTGTTGAGTTTAGTATCTTACACCAACAGAGTTCTATTCACGATGAATGTGATTTTTCGATAGAGGAAAAAATAACCATACACAAGAACTATAGGCAACTCAGACTTTGGTTCTATTCCTTAGAATTTTATCTATGTCACCTGAATTAAACGGCATTCACGTTTTCCTTTTTGACATCTTGTAATCCTTTGACCATATCATGAATAATGCCTAGCCATTGGTTTACCTCAATTCCCTTTATTTGGATCACAATTTTTAATTTACTGCCTTCCATTCCGAGGCTAATCATACGGCCAAATGTATTTCCTAATTTAAAAATCTTCCCGCCATCAATTTGACTGCTTGCCTCTTCTGAAAGCAGAATGGTAATTTCCTGCTTGGCTTGCTTTATGGAAATAACCTGCTCCGCTAATGCATATACCTTTATTTTGGCAATCTTAAATAGGTAATCTACCTCTGCTGGATATTCACCAAATCGGTCAATCATTTCCTCTTGCAATTCTTCGACATCCTCCATTTCTATGATGCCTCTAAATCGCTTATACATATCAATCTTTTGGCGGCCATCAGAAATGTACGCATCCGGAATATACGCATCTACCTCAACATCAATTTCCACATTTGCAGGTTTTACAGTAGTGGTATCACCTTTACGTTCCTCAATAGCCTCTTTCAGCATTTGTGAATAAAGGTCAAATCCAACTGAATCAATAAATCCATGCTGCTGCGCTCCCAAAATATTTCCTGCACCACGAATAGATAGGTCACGCATTGCAATTTTGAAGCCTGAACCAAGCTCTGTAAATTCCTTAATCGCTTGTAATCGCTTTTCTGCAACTTCATTCAACACCTTATCCTTACGGTACGTAAAGTACGCATAGGCAACACGATTCGAACGCCCAACACGGCCTCTTAGCTGATAAAGCTGCGAAAGCCCCATTCGGTCTGCATCCTGTACAATCAATGTGTTCACATTCGGAATATCAACACCTGTTTCGATAATGGTTGTTGTTACCAGTACATCATATTGACCGTCAAGGAAATTTAAAATCACCGCTTCTAGTTCATTCTCAGTCATTCTACCATGAGCATAGGCAATCCTAGCATCCGGAACGAGCATCGAGATTTCTTCGGCCTTACGCTCAATATCCTCAACCCGATTATATAAGAAGTAAACTTGACCATCCCTTGCCATTTCCCGTTCAATCGCTTCCCTTATTAGTTCACCATTGTATTCCATAACATATGTTTGAACAGGAAAACGATTCTCAGGTGGTGTTTCGATAACGGACAAATCACGGACTCCGAGCATGGACATGTGAAGAGTTCTCGGGATTGGTGTTGCAGTCAAGGTAAGCACATCAATATTCGCTTTTAGTTTTTTGATTTTTTCCTTATGTGTAACACCAAAACGTTGTTCTTCATCGATAATTAATAGCCCAAGGTCCTTATAAGTAATATCTTTAGACAATAGGCGATGTGTTCCAACTACGATATCAACTGTCCCGGCTTTTAACCCTTTTGTTACTTCCGTTTGTTGTTTCTTTGAACGGAATCTACTCAATTGGCCAATTGTAATAGGGAAGTCCTGGAACCTTTCGCGGATTGTTTCATAGTGCTGTTGTGCCAAGATTGTCGTCGGAACTAAAAAGGCAACCTGCTTTCCGTCCATTATAGCCTTGAACGCAGCACGAATGGCAACCTCCGTCTTTCCATAGCCTACATCTCCACATAGGAGTCGGTCCATCGGACGTTCACGTTCCATATCCTTTTTAATTTCCTGAATCGATCTTAACTGATCTTCTGTTTCTTGATATGGGAATGATGCCTCAAATTCTCTTTGCATTTCTCCATCAGGAGAAAAGGCATATCCCTTACTTGCCTCACGCTCTGCATACAACTTAATTAAGTCATCTGCTATATCCTGAACAGAGGATTCTACCTTTTTCTTTACACGCTTCCAATCAGTTCCACCTAATTTGTAAATCTTCGGATCCTTACCTTCTGAGGCTACATACTTTTGCACCTGTTCAATTTGGTCAACAGGTACATAGAGTTTGTCATCACCTTGATAGCGAATATGCAAGTAATCCTTATGGATTCCATTAATCTCTAAGGTTTCAATTCCTAAATACTTCCCGATTCCATGATTTACATGAACAACATGGTCACCAACCTGTAATTCAGAATAGCTTTTTATCCGCTCAGCATTCGAAAGCTTTTGCTTTCGCTTTGTTTTCTGCATTTTCTTTTTAAAAAGTTCTTCCTCAGTTATCACTGCGATTCGTTGTAACGGTAATTCAAAGCCGTCTTGTAAATCCCCAAGTAAGATTTGTGCTTTTCCTAGCAAAATATCTCCATCGCTCTTACTAGTAAATGCATCGATTTCATAGTCTGACAGGACCTGTTCCAGCTTTTTCACACGATCCTCATTTGAACCAAGGAAAACAACTGTGTATTTACCCTTCTGCCATCGTTCAAGCTCTGCTTTAAGGACATGCATCTGGCCATGGAAGTTTTGCATCTGCTTGCAGGACATATTTAAAATGTTCTGTGGGCTTGTATGAGGTACATGCCTTAGAAAAAGAGATAGATAAACCAATGGATTTGTTGACTGTTGGATAAGCTTTGTAAATTGGTGTGACAAGGTAATGTTATGAATAATCTCACCTTGTGATAAAAGACTTGTTACCCACTCTGCTTCTTCTTTATCCAGACTATCAGCCATCTCCTGAACTCTACTAATTTCATCTAAAAGTACGAGACCATTCTCAGGTAAATAGTCTAGTAAACTAGCAGGCGTATCATAAACAAGTGATAGGTATTTGAACATTTTCTGTAAAATTTGACCATTTTTCATCTGCTCAAGTTCATAGGAAATGTTCTCTAATAGCAGTTTTTTCGCTTTCTCATCTTTAACCTTTTTTAGGCTTTTAGCTAGTCCTTCTTCTAATGCATGTACACCTTTATCCAGATGCTCAGGCGTTAATAAAATTTCGGTAGCAGGTCCAATGGTGATCAAATTGATTTTCCCCTGTGATCTTTGATCTTCTAGTGAGAATGTGCGGATTGAATCTACCTCTGTATCAAATAACTCAATACGTACAGGATTTTCTTCTGTTAAGGGGTAGATGTCGAGAATTCCACCTCTTACGCTATATTCTCCAGGTGCTGATACCATTGATACACGTTCATATCCCATCGCAACAAGTTTTTCTAAGATAGACTCCACTTCTATATCATGTCCGACTGTAAATGTCAACTGGCTTTCATTCCATAGTTTCTTAGGAGGAAGGAGTCTCTTTAAACCCACTATTGGAGCAACAATAACACCCTTTGATTGATGACTCCAATAGTTCAGAGCTTCAATACGCTGGCCTTTTAGCTCTGGGCTTGCAATTCCTATTTCTGATGCAATTAATTCATTCACAGGATAAAGGAAAACCTCGTCTTCTTCTAAAAGGCCGTTTAAATCCTCATAAATTTTCTGTGCTTGAAACAAATTATGGGTAACGACCAATATCGGTCTATTTGTTTGTCTATAGAGAGCTGCCGCAAACACAGTTCGAGCTGAACCAGATATACCAGCTATTAACTGTTCACGTAAGCCTCCTTCAATTCCATTTATAATTGATTTTAACTCATCATTATTCCCAACATATTGTTGTAGTCCCTTAAGCAACTCGGAAACCCCCTCTCGAAGTTTTTGCGTGTATAGTAGTAGTGCGTGCTTAAATAGATTCATTTATTGGATGTTGAATCTCGTAAAATGGAGCTTCACGCCTTTTTACATAAATAGAAAAACGCTTTGGTTGCAAAGGCCAAAGCTTTTTCTCTTATTGAATAAATGATTCATATTGATGAAAATCAGGATTCCGTTGCAACGCTTCCTGACAATCTTCACATATTGTCTTTACATGAATGTCGCCATTTGATTCGTATGATATCATCTCTTGTCGTTCTTGGTCTGTTAATTGATGAAACCCAAGACTCTCACTATGTAGGGATAGGTTATCAATACTTCCAACCTTCACACCACAATGTCGACAATGGTAGTGTAGTGACATAAGAATCCTCCTCTTTTACGAATACGTACATAGTTTACACATTCTAGTATAAACAGCCTTGAGATTCTTTATTCACTGCCACTTAATCAAATGCGCCTAGACGTATTTGTGCCCGATTTTTTTCGAGCTTGCTCGAAAAACTTCCTTTGAAAAATCGTGGCATCCGCCGGAGGCTTAAACTAATTCAGAGGGGGTGAACCCCACTGAATATAGTTTATCATACTATACTACTTTGAATTAAATTCGTTCATTACTTGTAAAAATGGTGTTGACACCCATTTTTCTGCAGCTTCTGTGGACTTATGTATCGCATCTTTAATATCCTGCGACTCCTCAGCGGAAAAACGGCCTAAGACATAATCGGCTATCTTCATCCCGTTTGTTGGGCGATTGATTCCAATTCGAATACGCTTAAATTCCTGAGTGCCTAAATGCTGAATAATCGATTTCATTCCATTATGGCCCCCAGCACTTCCCTTTTCACGCAGCCTTATTTTTCCTACAGGTAAGTCGAGCTCGTCATATACAACAAGTATATCTTCAACTAGAATATCATAATAATCCATGAGTGGCCTGATACTTTCTCCCGATAAATTCATATATGTAAGAGGTTTTAAAAGTAGAACTTTCTCCCCATTCACCATGCCTTGACCAAAAACTCCGTTGAATTTTGCCTTATCTAGCGGTATATGTAATTGATCTGAAAGCTCATCAATAACCTTAAACCCAACGTTATGTCTAGTCTCCTCGTATTGCCTACCAGGATTTCCTAACCCTACTATCAACTTCATTTTTTCCCCCACCTTGTTATGGCAAAAGGACGTAACCGTTTTGGTTACGTCCAACCTTTTTCTTTAGCCTTCTTTAGTTGCTTCAGCAGATTCGTTTGTTTCTCTACCCTCTAGGTTTTCAGGTTCGCCAGGCTCTTGTTCTTCACCTGTGCTAATCTCTTCTTCCTGTCGTGGTGCAAGAACTGAAGCCACAACCTGCGAAGTATCTTGGTTGATTGTAAATTTACCTTTTGTATCAATGTCCTCTAACTTAACAACATCCCCAACCTCTACGTTTGACACATCCACATCAATTGTTTGTGGAATATCTATTGGAAGTGCAGAAATGGACACTGAATGGATGGACTGCTGTAGCACTCCGCCATCCTTCACTCCAGACGCTTCCCCAACTAAATTAATATTCACGTCAACTGTCACTTCTGTTGACATGTTTACAATTTGGAAATCTGCATGAATGATTTCACTTTTAATTGGATCTGTTTGAACTTCTTGCAGCATAACTGAATGCTGGTTATTTTCAATTGCAAGTTTGATAATTCCATTACGACCAGTGGTGCGAATCGTTTTTAAAAAGTCTGCACTATTTACGTAAATGGGTTGACTTTGATTCGGCCCATTTAAGACTGCTGGGATGTTTCCAGCTTGTCTAATCTTTGTTAATGTGGAATTTTTATCCTTTACTCGTTCTGTCGCTTCTAAAACTACAGACATTCTATACACCATCCTTGGAAGATTTAGTCATATTACTAAATTTCCCCTAAAGATGATGAAGTAAACCTTCTTTTTAAAAGAAAAGGGAGCTTTCTTAATCAAATAGTGTGCTTACTGATTGTTGCTCGTGAACACGTACTATTGCTTCACCGATTAGTGGAGCTACAGAAAGCTCCTTGATTTTGCTGATCTTCTTCTCTTCTGGCAATAGAATAGTATTGGTTACAACCAACTCTTTGATTTTTGAATTTTGAATACGTTCGATTGCTGGTCCTGATAATACAGGGTGTGTACAACAAGCATATACTTCAGATGCACCATTTTCGACAAGTGCATTTGCTGCTAACGTAATTGTCCCTGCTGTGTCAATAATATCATCAATCAATATCGCTGTTTTTCCTTCAATATTACCAACGATATTCATCACTTCTGCTACATTTGGTCTTGGGCGACGCTTATCTATAATCGCAATTGGAGCTTTTAAACGATCTGCCATTTTACGTGTACGTGTAACCCCGCCATGGTCTGGAGAAACGATAACAATGTCTTCTAGATTCTTGGCTTTGAAATACTCGGCTAGAATTGGCACGCCCATTAGGTGGTCAATTAAAATATCAAAAAAGCCTTGGATTTGCGGTGCATGAAGATCTAATGTAATAACGCGATCTGCACCTGCTGTTTCTAACAGATTTGCAATTAACTTTGCAGTGATTGGCTCACGTGCACGTGCTTTACGGTCTTGTCTTGCATACCCGTAATACGGCATGACAATATTGATAGTCTTTGCAGAAGCACGTCTAAGTGCATCAATCATAATTAATACTTCCATGATATGCTCATTTACAGGAGCACTCGTTGATTGAATAACAAAAACATCGCATCCACGAATACTTTCTTCAATGTTAATTTGGATTTCTCCATCGCTAAAACGTGTTACAGAGCATTTCCCAAGCTCAACACCAATTGACTTAGCGATTTCTTCAGCCAAAGGTGCATTTGAATTCAACGAAAATACCTTTAAACTTGCGTCACGGTATTCATTAGGCATGATCTTACTGACCTCCATTAGGAATTTTTCTTTTGATTTAAGATCTCTACATAATTCTCTTTATTAACTTGACGAGCTCTAGCTATTGAAAGGGCGTTGCTAGGAACTTCACTTGTAATCGTTGAGCCAGCCGCAACATATGCTCCTTCGCCAACAGTCACTGGAGCCACAAGATTTGAATTACAACCAATAAATGCATTGTCTTCGATCTTTGTTAAGAATTTATTTTTTCCGTCATAGTTAACAGTGATAGAGCCACAACCAATGTTTACATTTGTGCCAACCTCAGCGTCTCCAATATAGCTTAAGTGAGATACTTTGCTTCCTTCACCAAAAACAGCTTTTTTCAGTTCAACAAAGTTTCCAACTTTAACTTTGTCACTGATTTGTGATGCTGGACGGATATGCGCAAACGGTCCGATTGCTACATCATTTCCAATACTACTATCATGTGCAACTGAATGGCGAATAACTGTCCGTTCACCAATCTTACAATTCTTTATTTCTGAATTTGGACCAATCTCACAGTCCGAACCAATCTCAACATCCCCAATAATCATAGTTCCCGGATGTAAAACAGTGTCTGAACCGATTTTAGCATCTGAAGAAATGTACGTATTGTCCGGATCGATAATAGTAACACCATTCATCATGTGCTGTTTATTGATTCTTTGTTTCATTAGTTTTTCTGCCTGTGATAAGGCATAACGATCATTCACTCCAAGTGTCTCTTCGAATGAAGCTGTTTGGAATGCAGATACGATTTCACCTTTATTTTTCAGAATTTCAATGACATCCGGAAGATAATATTCACCCTGTACATTGTCATTCGACACATTTGAAAGTGCTTCAAAAAGTGCTTCGTTATCGAAACAATATGTACCCGTATTGATTTCGGTAATTGTTCGTTCTTCTTCTGTTGCATCTTTATGTTCAACAATACGCTCAACATGTCCTTCTGCATTACGGACAATTCTCCCGTAACCTGTTGGCTCCGAAGCCACAGCTGTTAGGATTGTTGCTTTAGCGCCAGCATCTTCATGCTGTTTTAATAATGCCTCCATCGTATCTGCTGTTATAAGCGGAGTATCTCCACATACAACTAATGTTAGTCCCTTTTCGTTCGCTAAGTGGTTTGCTGCCTGCATAACAGCGTGCGCAGTACCTAATTGCTCTTCTTGAAGGGCGTATTCACTATTATCTCCAATTTGTGCTTTTACTTTTTCTGCTCCGTGTCCAACTATTGTCACAAGTTTTTGTAAGGATAATGTTGAAAGTTGATCTACTACATGCTGTACCATTGGTTTTCCACATACAGGGTGTAGAACTTTATAAAGCTTAGATTTCATGCGCGTTCCTTGCCCTGCGGCCAAAATTACGCCATATCTTTTTGTCATGTTCAGGCCTCCAATTAACCTAATCAAATTCGCCTCGGCGCTCAGATTTTTTCGAGCCTGCTCGAAAATTCACCTTTGAAAATCGCATGTCTCCGCCGGAGGCTTTAACTTTATAGAATTCTTGATTGCATAAAGTTAAACCTTTTTATCCATTACGAATATATCTCAAAAAGAGACCATTTTCAAGAAAACTAACGAAAGTACATGTTTTTTTAACTGGAAAAAGTTTATTGGGGATAAGGAGGGAAAGAAAAAGAGCCTATCGTGTATGTAGGCTCTTCGATGTAATAGTTTTTATTTTAGGATGCTCCTGCTTCTTCAAACTCAACCTCTACTTCACCTAAACGGTGATACTCAGCTAGTACAGCATCTTGAATCTTCCCACGAGTACTTGAGTTAATTGGATGAGCGATATCGCGAAACTCACCATCTGGAGTACGTTTGCTTGGCATTGCAACAAATAAACCATTGTTGCCATCGATTACACGAATGTCATGAACAACAAATTCATGGTCTAACGTAATTGATGCAATCGCTCTCATTCTACCTTCCGTGTTAACGCGGCGTAATCTAACGTCTGTCACTTCCATTCTGTTCACCACCTTCTTGACTATATAAAAACTTAGTTATTCATATTCAACGAAAAATCGGAATCTCCTGCTAAATATTAAATATTTTTTTAAAAAGATTCATACTTTTTTGTGAATGAACAGAACGTTAGTGAGAAACGCTATTATTTTACGAGTGCGATTACCTCAATTTCTACCAAAACATCTTTAGGGAGTCTTGCAACTTCAACAGTAGAGCGGGCTGGTTTATGCCCAGCAAAGAATTCCCCATAAATTTCATTTAGTTCAGCAAAGTCATCCATATTTTTAATAAATACAGTTGCTTTAACAACTGTGTCTAGGGATGCTCCCGCTTCAGTTAATACGGCTTGAAGATTCTTAAAAACCTGTACCGTTTGTTCTTTTATTCCTCCACTTACTAGTTCACCAGCTGGTGTTAGAGGAATTTGCCCCGAACTAAAAAACATATTGTTTACAATGATTCCTTGTGAATATGGTCCAATTGCAGCTGGTGCTTGATTCGTTTGTACCTGTCTCATTCTTCTTCCCCCATTTCATCTTCAATTTCTACTTGTCGTAGGTATGATTCATAATTTCCAACAGCAACTTTAATTTGTTTTTCTTTTACATCAACTTCTGTAAGTTTTACTAAGGATATGTACTCATCCACTAGTCTTTCTTCTACACCTTCAGATTCAACTAGAACACCGATTCCTTTAACGTTTGCATTGAACTCTTCAAGGATACTAACCATTCCCTTCACAGTTCCACCTGCTTTCATAAAGTCATCGATAATTAGGACATTTGCTCCTTCTTTCAAACTCCGCTTAGCCAGTACCATTGTCTGTATCCGCTTTGTAGATCCGGAAACGTAATTAATACTCACAGTAGAGCCTTCAGTCACTCGATTGTCATGTCTTACAATTACAACAGGAACGTCTAGATATGAGGCAACTGCATATGCCAACGGTATCCCCTTTGTTGCAACAGTCATGACAATATCAATCTCATGATTTGAATAAATAGAAGCAAAGATTTTCCCGATTTTATTCACAATTCTCGGGTCTCCAAGTATATCAGTAAGATACAAATATCCACCTGGAAGAAGCCTATCTGGATTTGCTATAACCTTACAAAGTTCCTCGACAACCTCACTTGCTTCTTCTTCCCCGACCATTGGAATAAATTTTACTCCTCCAGCAGCTCCAGCCACTGTAATTAATGTTCCAATTCCTTGCTGCTCAAACGTTTGCTTGATAATGGCTAGGTCCTCACTAATTGAGGATTTAGCAGAATCATATTTTTCAGCAAAATAGGAAAGAGAAACAAGGTGCTGTGGATGTAAAAGCAAGTGATTTGTCATATCAACAAGTCTACTACTCCGTCTAAATTTCATGGCAGCCTCCAAAAACCGAATATTTTATAGATAATATACCATTAATATACGTTTTTATTCAACCTTATTTCGCTCACCAAGCAATCTAACTGCATAAACCTGGTCACAAAAGCCACGCAATCCATTATAAATCCGCTGCATTCTAGACTCTCTTTGAACAAGCCCAAAAACAGTAGGTCCGCTTCCACTCATTAATACTGCATCCGCACCAAACCGTTTCATTTGATCCTTTATGTTTGCTACTTCTGGATGGAGTTTTAGAGTTACATCCTCTAATACATTACCGACACGCTCGCAAATCCCGCCAAAGTCCTTCATCTCAATTGCTCGAATCATCCCATCCACATCTGGATGATTGATTTGATCAATTGAAAGGTTCCGATAAACATCTGCTGTTGAGACCCCAATTGTTGGTTTTGCTAAAATGACCCAACAATGTGGTGGTGCAGGTAATTCTGTTATAATTTCACCTCTGCCAGTTGCAAGGGCTGTCCCACCATAGACGCAAAAGGACACATCTGAGCCAATTTCAGCACCAATCGATGCTAGTTCATCTAAACTAAGTCCAAGGTTCCAAAATTTATTTAGTCCCCTTAATGTTGCGGCTGCATCACTGCTTCCACCAGCTAGCCCTGCAGCTACTGGAACTGATTTTGTAATCGAAATGACGACGCCCTTTTTTACACCGAATCGCTTTTTCAGTAGGCTTGCAGCCTGATAAGCTAGGTTACGGCTGTCATCCGGTACAAAGCGATTATGGGAGACGACCTTAATTTCATCCCCCTCATAATCGGATAATTCAAGCCTGTCCGATAGATCGATGGTAGTCATGATCATCCGCACCTCATGATAACCATCCTGCCGCTTATGCAATACATCGAGCGCTAAATTGATCTTTGCCGGGGCCTTAACTAATAATTTCATGAAAACACCTGCTTTAAACGTAAAATTCAATATTGACATTGTACCATAAAGTAAACATCGTAAAACAGTGATGTCATGCTGTCTGCACTGTTTTTTATGTAAATCGTTCATAATGACCTTATTCTTATATAAAGAAAGCCGAAGCGAATCTGCTCCGGCGTCGTAGTTCAAGAAACTGTTTTACTGGTTTTTTCCCTTTTTAGCAAGCTGTTGTTGTCCAATTTCAATTGCCCGTTTTACCATATTGCCGGCATCACGTGAACGAATTGCACCCCAACCTTCATTTTTTACAGTGTCATAAAAACCAAGTTCTTTTGCTAACTCTTCTTTAAAGGTTTCCGACATAATTCCTCTACGTCTTCCCAATAACTACAACCCCTTTCTACCTACGACAACCTTAGTATTAGAAAAACAAGGGTTAATTATAGTAACAATTTATCCTATTAGTTCTTTTTTAAACAAAAAACGTGGTGCTTTTTTAGAAAAGCACCACGTTTTTTGACAAAATAAAAAGCAGCAAACACAATGTCTACTGCCCACTTATAGCAATGTTCCCAGATGTCTCATCAAAGAATGTTAATTGAACGGTTTCTGTAAGGATATCAGCATAGCTGTATGATACTCGCTCAAACGAGTTCTCGTCCTGGTCTAGTTCAATTACAAATACAGAGGGGTACGTTTCAGCGAGCACTCCCGAGCGCTCGATTGTCTTTCTACGACCACCGTTCGCCTTTAAAGTAAGCCTCTTGCCTAAATTTGTATCTAAAGACCTTTTGATATCAAGCAAAGTTTTTCCCATTTCACTCCACCTCACTATTCTAAGTATACCAAATAAATCTTAAAACGTCAAATAAAACTAAAATTATAACAATGATACAAAATACTTGTCAATATATATTTTCCTACATTTTTCTTAGTGCACAACCGATAGTATGTTCAAAAGTGTAGCTAATATGTATAAAAATCAAGATTTCTTTCATCGACATATTTTTCAATTGTTTTTACATGTAATAAAATACCAAAGGGAATCTCTAGCGTAACACGTTAGAGATCCCCTTCTTCTTCGTCCTCTAGTTTTTGGTAAGGCATACCCGTTCGTAATACACCCTTAGTTTCAATCCCTCCGAGACCCTTTTCTCCTGTTAATGTATTTCGCAGAACATCCCATACATTAATTCTTTCATCAAAAGGAGTAAAGCAAATTTTTGCAACGATATATACAGGGTCTAAAGCATGTATATTGACTCTTGAAGGTGAACTTGCATAATTTGCACCCGCTCTTATCAAAGACTCGAAGTGGGACTGGCATGCACCTGCAAAAATAACGAGTTGATCTAAATGCGGAACCCTTTTTCTTGCCTGTCGAACCGTTTGAGCAAAATGGCGAGAATGCCGATATGCCTTTAGTTCAGTAACCTTTCCCTTCGATTTTGAAAATGCATCATGCCCAGTTATCACAAGTATGTCAGGTCTATATTTATCAAGCAGTTCATCAATCTTGTCTGGCATTTCCTTTTCATGACAGTGGACTCCATATACAGGAACACCTATTTTTTCATATAAAGCCAGGCACTTTTTTAAATAATTGGGGTCACCATCAATATGCAGGACCCTTCCTGGGATTTGAAAAAACTCTGTATCATTTGAATACCCGCCTGTCGCATGATATTCATTTTTTTGCCTAATTAACTGATAATCCTGTCGAAAAAGACGATAGGAATGATCCACTTTTTCTCGATCGGTCCGCTGTCTCTTCTGTCTTTCGTTCTCATCGACTAGAACTAAATCATCATATGGAGCATCTGCGATCAACCTTACATCTTCACCATATAAATAAACAGTTTGATCGTGTGTAATTTCCGTTACTTTAAACAACAAGTCAAACTGATATGATTTCCTTGCAACAATATCACCAACTTTTATTTCCATCCTCACCCACTCCAACTTCGAGGTAATTTGCGCTTATGAGATACCTACTTGTTAGCCTATGCAGCATAGCCAAAAGTGGTGAGAGGAAAGAAAGTTGGAGAACCGACAATATAAAAAAGACCTACTATTCAGTAGGCCCTTTGTCTAACATCTTATATAATTCATTACTCAAGTTTCCGAATTCTTCTATCGATAATGTTTCTCCGCGACGTTTTGGATCGATATTTGAAGTGGCTAAACACCCTTCTATTACTTCTTTTAAAGCCTTCCCATTCGGAAGATTTGACGTTAAGTTATTTAAAATTGTCTTTCTTCTCTGCCCAAATGAAGCACGAACAACATCAAAAAAGAAGGATTCATTTTCAACCTTTACCGCAGGTTCCTTCCTTTTGATCAAGCGAATCACGGCAGAGTCTACATTTGGTTGTGGAACAAATACGGTTCTTGGCACCGTCATGACAGTTTCAGCAGTCGTATAATACTGGATGGCAATTGATAATGAATTATAATCCTTTGTACCGGGTACAGCTGAAATCCGATCTGCTACTTCTTTTTGCAGCATTACAACAATGCCTCTTAATGGGATATTTTCTGTTAAAAGCTTCATAATGATAGGCGTTGTTACATAATAAGGGAGGTTGGCAACTACCATAATATCGCTAGTTCCCTGCATTTTTTCGTTAATGACAGACAGTACATCTGCTTTTAATACATCCTCATGGATAATTTCAACATTTGGATATTGAGATAACGTATCCGCTAAAATCGGCAAAAGTCGACCATCTATTTCAAATGCGACCACCTTTTTTGCTCGCTTGGCAAGCTGTTCGGTTAATGCCCCAATTCCTGGCCCAATTTCAATTGCGCCTGTCTCCTCTGTAATTTCAGCGTGGTCAACTATGCGGTGGAGAATATTTGTATCAATTAAAAAGTTTTGTCCCAAGCTTTTCTTAAATGAAAACCCATGCTTTTCTAATATTGCTCTTGTTCTTATAGGTGTGGCGATATCTTTAATCACTTTGCCTTTCCCCCTGTAGTACTTTTTCGACAGCCTCATCAAATGCCTCTTTTGTAATTTGGAACATTTGCAGGCGTTTATACAGCTGTTTTCCGTTAGTATAACCAATTTTCAAAAGGACGCCTAGCTTTTCTCTTCGTTCTTTCGCCTTGGTTCCTCCAATCAATCCTGCCTCCACCAGAGCGTCTAAGTCGATATCAGAATAAAAGTCTTCCCGCTCTTGTTTAACCTCTGATAAGGCCTTTCTAATTGCCTCTGGCGTAGCATGCTCAACCCCTACCTTTTTACCTGACTTCGCAAGTGCTTCTTTCTTTGGCAAAAAAGCATGCTTACATCCAGGAACAGCATTCGCCACAATTTTACGGATTCTCTCCCCGGGATAGTCTGGATCTGTAAACACGATGACTCCTCTTACTTGTTGAGCATGTTTTATTGTTTCTAAAACGTCTTGATTAACGGCTGAACCGTTTGTCTCAATTGTATCGGCATCAACCGCTCTTTTGATAGCTACGGTATCATCTTTGCCTTCCACAACAATTATTTCTTTTATTTTCATTTTTAGTGAAACCTTTCTCGATTTAATTCGTCTAACATTATAGATACAAATATTACATAATTATAACAAAAAAGACATAGACATAAAAAGAAATGTTCCAGCGCCTTGATCAGCCCTGACAAGCACAAGACGAGCCAGCGAGAAGGTTGCTCTTTGACCTTCTAACGGTTTGACTTGTGACCTCGAGGGGCTAGGCGTTGGAACTAGACATAAAAAAACAGAGGAAGATTCCTCTGTTCATTGCAAGTTAATTTAAGATTTGAATTTTCACCTTTCGTTGTCCCCAACGAAAAGCTTGAGATTTCTCCGAGAAAAAGACATCAATTTTATAACCTTTAATATCAGTTCCCTTGTCACCTGCTACTGCATAGCCATATCCTTCTACATACACTTTTGTACCTAAAGGAATGACACTAGGGTCAACCGCAATAACCTTAACATTTGGATTTGCACGAAGGTTAATTCCTGTCGCAGTTGTACCTGAACAACCACTACAATACGCAGTATACGCTGTCGATGAAACATAGAATTCTTTTGCAACATTACCTGTACCACGGGAAACCTGTTGAACAATTTCACGTGTACCAACTGCTACAACTTTATCTTTACTATCTTGTAAGGTTTCTGTTTTGATAAGATCTCTTGAAACTTCTTTTCCATTTTCAAGAACGACTTCGTAATGCTTTGCAATCTTACCATCTTGACCAGGATTTACAACCTTTTGCTTGCCCTTATCAATGCTGTTGTCTTTTTTCTTCACAACTGCAAAGGCAACTGATTCTTCCACTACATCGGTGACTTTTTCTACTCGTACAACATTGACGACACTATTTGCTGTAATCTGTGCTTCCATTCCTGGTTCTACTCGATCCAATTCATTTAGTGTAACATTTTGACCTTTTAAAAAGTCAGCGACAGTAGTCGAAGTGGACCAAACTTGTGATTCGGTACCGCCGTCATTTAAAGTGAGTTGAAATGCTTTTTCAACTTCAACTTTCATATCTTCTTTTAACTTTGTATCTAAACTTGGATTGACTTTATCGTGTTCTGTAATTTCTACCTTACTGTCTTTGAAAAGATCTCCCACGGTTTTTACTGTCGTCCAAACCTTTTGTGGTTGGTTATCAACTACAAGCTCAACCGGAATAGCCTCTTGCCACGTCACTTTCAAATTGTCCTTGATTGCCGTATCCATTGATGGTGAAAGCTCGTCATGTTTCGAGACATCTATTTCTAAATCTTGTAGAACTTCTGCAACCGTGTTTGCGTGCGTCCTTATAACTTGCTCATTTCCATTTAATGATAGTGTAACTGTATCCTTTGTAGTTTCATATGTAGCATAACCAGTACCGGCACCTACTAAGACTATAAAACTACTGATCGAGACTATTAATCTCTTTTTGTGCTTTGACTCGGAAAACAGTTTTTTCATGTTTTTAAGCAAATGAAAAACGCCTCCTTCTCTCAGTGGATTATATAAAGGATCTTTTATTCTGTCAACCCCACCCCTTTTTTCATTCACCGTACTAAATATTATGCAAGAAGAATTTTTAAAAAGGAAGAATTAGTTGTCGACAAAGATATATATGAGACAAAGGAGACATGTAGAACTTTTTCTAATTAACTTATTGTTGGACAAGCTACCCTATTTTTTGACAATATTTGCTATCATTTTATGCCGAAAAATCGCTTCGCATTGTCGGATGTTTTTTGGGCAATTTCCTCAAAAGTGACCCCTTTTAGCTCTGCAATTTGCTCTGCTACATATTTCACATAGCTAGGTTCATTTCGTTTTCCTCGAAATGGATGTGGTGTTAAATAAGGACAATCCGTTTCAATTAATAGACGATCTAATGGAATTTCAGCTGCTACCTCTTTGGGTTTTTTTGCATTTTTAAAGGTAACGGGTCCACCAAATGAAATATAAAAGTTCATATCCATACATTGTTTGGCGACTTCAACACTACCAGTGAAGCAGTGCATAATGCCGCCGACCTCACTTGCGTTCTCTTCTTCTAAGATTTCAATAATGTCGGCAGTTGCCTCTCGATTATGAATAATAATGGGTAGCTTTACCTTCTTTGCAAGTGCAATTTGCTTACGAAAGACTTCCTTTTGAATTTCTTTTGGTGACTTGTCCCAATAATAATCAAGACCCATTTCACCTAAAGCTACGACCTTTGGATGAGAACAAAGCTCTTCAATCCATTTGAGGTCTTCATCTGTCATATCAATTGCATCTACTGGGTGCCATCCAACCGTTGCGTAAATAAACTCATATGTATCGGCTAATTCAATCGCTCTTGTAATCGTTTCACGGTCAAACCCAACGACTACAATTATTTCAACACCTTCACTTTGTGCTCTTTCAATTACTTCTTCTAAATCCTCTTGATACTGTATCGCATTTAAATGAGCATGTGTATCAATTAACATAGTTAAAACTCCTTTTTCCGTATGTAAAAGGGACAGAAATCATCTGTCCCCTTTTGTTATTTAACTTTAGCTCCATTTGGTAGGCTTTGATCAATCGTCGCGACCGATAGCTTCCCATCAACAGACCCTGCTAGTATCATACCTTGTGATAATTCTCCACGTAATTTTACAGGTTTAAGGTTTGTTACACAAATGACCTTCTTACCTACTAATTCCTCAGGAGTGTAATATTGTGCAATACCAGAAACAACCTGACGCTTTTCAAAACCTAAGTCTAATTGAAGTTTTAAAAGCTTATCGGCTTTTTTTACAGGCTCTACTTGAAGCACCTCTGCAACACGAAGCTCAACCTTCATAAAATCATCAATTGTGATCTCTTCGGCTTGCTCCACTTCTTTTACAGGCTCTTCCTTTTTCGTACCACCCTGCATTTTAGCTTTTATATATTCTACTTCCTCAGCAATTTCTAATCGTGGGAAAATAGGCTCACCTTTTGAAACCTGAAGCCCTTCCTGCTTAATTCCAAACTCAGATATGCTTTCCCATGTTTTTAATGCTTCGTCCTTCATTCCAAGTTGTGTAAAAATCTCACCTGGAGTTTTGATTAAAAATGGCTCAAGCATGATTGCTGCAAAACGAAGAGATTCTGCTAGATGACTCATAATTGAACCAAGTTCATCCTTTTTCGCTTCATCCTTTGCAACAACCCAAGGCTGAGTTTCATCAATATACTTATTTGTACGACTAATGAACTGCCATAGAGCTGTAAGCGCAACAGAAAACTCCATTTTCTCCATCGCTTCTTCATATTTAGAAACAGTGTCTACTGCAAAATTGGCTAACTGCGTATCATATTCTGATTGATTACCCTGATAGGTTGGAATGGTACCATCAAAGTACCGTCCGATCATCGCAACAGTACGGTTAAGTAAGTTTCCTAAGTCATTTGCCAAGTCAAAATTGATTCTTTCAACAAAACCTTCAGGTGTAAATACACCGTCAGCACCAAAAGGAACCTCACGTAGTAAATAATAACGAAGTGAGTCAAGCCCATAACGGTCAATTAATGTAACCGGGTCCACGACGTTTCCTTTTGATTTTGACATTTTTCCATCCTTCATTAATAACCAACCATGAGCAAATACCTTTTTCGGTAGTGGAAGGTCTAATGCCATTAGCATAATTGGCCAGTAGATCGTATGGAAACGAACAATCTCTTTTCCTACTAAATGAACATCAGCAGGCCAATATTTTTGATATTTAGTGTCATCATCAGTGCCATAACCTAATGCCGTGATATAGTTTGATAAAGCATCGATCCACACATAGATAACGTGCTTAGGATCTCCTGGTACTTTAACTCCCCAATCAAAGGTTGTTCTTGATACAGCCAAATCCTCAAGTCCAGGCTTAATAAAGTTATTAATCATTTCATTTTTACGTGATTCAGGTTGGATAAACTCCGGATTCTCTTCATAATACTGAAGCAAACGATCAACATATTTACTCATTTTGAAGAAATAGGATTCTTCCTTTACCTTTTCAACTGGACGGCCGCAGTCAGGGCAATTCCCATCCGTTAATTGTCTTTCTGTAAAGAAAGATTCACAAGGTGTACAATACCAGCCTTCGTATTTGTCAAGGTAGATATCGCCTTGTTTAACAAGTTGGTCAAAAATCTTTTCGACAACCTTTTTATGACGGTCTTCCGTAGTACGAATAAAATCATCATAAGAAATCTCAAGCTTTTGCCATAATTCTTGGATACCTGACACAATCTCATCAACATACGCTTGTGGGGTAACACCTTTTTCAGCTGCAGAACGTTGAATTTTTTGACCGTGCTCGTCGGTTCCTGTTAAAAACATTACATCATATCCACGTAGTCTTTTATATCGAGCCATAGCATCTGCTGCTACAGTTGTATATGCGTGTCCTATATGTAATTTTCCACTTGGATAGTAAATGGGTGTAGTTAAATAAAATGTTTTATTTTCTTGTGCCATCGTTAAACCTCCTCTTATCAAGTACACGAGTAGACATACTATTCATCTATTCCTATTATATCTTCAAAATATACCTAAAGCACGAGAAAAGCGCAAGCGCCTGTAGCCCCTGCTCCTTGGAGAGAAAAAAGAAATGCCAGATTTCCGTATGTACATAGATATGTAAGCAAATCAAAAAGGAAACTATTCGACAAATAAGAAACAGAAACCTTTTTCGACAAAAATAACATGAATTTTGTAGAATTTTGTCGAATCAAATTCCCATTTTTCCCTTTATTATAGTACAGTAATTATTCATATAACAGTAGATAAATAAGGTTCGGATTTCTATAAAAGCTTGATGTTATAGGACACATGTACCATTATTATACATATTTTAAAAGAATTGTAGTTAAAAGTGATTGACGTTAAATGGAAATCTTGATATTATTATCTAGAAATCAATTTGTCGAAAATTGACGATATAGAGAGATAAATAATAATAAAATTATTGAGAGGAGAAAAAAGAAATGAAATCTACAGGTATTGTTCGTAAAGTTGATGAGTTAGGTCGTGTGGTTATTCCTATCGAGCTTCGTCGTACATTAGACATCGCTGAAAAAGATGCACTAGAAATTTATGTTGACGACGACAGAATTATTTTAAAGAAATACAAGCCAAATATGACTTGTCAAGTAACTGGTGAAATTTCAGATGATAATTTCACACTTGCTAATGGCAAGATTGTTCTTAGCCGCGAAGGTGCAGAACAAATCCTTAAAGAGCTTCAAAACAATCTAACAGTTGTAAAATAATAAATGATAGACGAAAAGCTTCTCGATTTGAGAAGCTTTTTTCTATTCTATAAACCATGGTATTCTTGGTAAATTTCTCTCTTTTGCTGATTTCGGTCTTTTGCAACTTGTTTAATTGCTTCTTTCGTTGTCATTGACTCCGTCTCAACATAATGATTGACATGATGTTCAATCGATAGCTCTTCCCACCAAGCCTCCAAAGCCTCTTCTTCACCTTGCTGCGATCCCTCTACAACAAGACAGAACTCACCGCGAACGGTATCCTCCTCTGACCAAGTAAGAATTTCGTCTAAATCACCACGAATAAACTCCTCAAATTTCTTGGTTAATTCACGGGAAACTGTCACTTTACGATTTCCAAGTATCTCTCTCATAATCTTTAGTGTTTCTTTTAAACGATGTGGAGCTTCATAAAAAAGCAGTGTCGCTTGTATATTTACTAAACTCTCCAGTTGCTTTCGTTTCGTCTTCTTATTTCGGTCTAAAAACCCATAAAAATAAAAGGGTTGTGTACCAAGTCCCGAGGCTATCAATGAGGTTAATGCCGCATTTGCACCTGGCAGAGGAACGACATACATCTTCTCCTGAACAGCTTCTACAACCATTTCATAGCCCGGATCAGAAATTGTCGGCATCCCGGCATCACTTACAATTGCCACATCTTTTCCTTCACGCAAGAAGGAAAGAATTTTTTCGCCACTCACCTTTTTATTATGTTCATGATAGCTTATAACCGGCGTTTCAATTTCAAAGTGATTGCAAAGTTTCCTTGTTTGCCTTGTATCCTCTGCCGCAATAACTGCTGATTCTTTCAACGTTTTAATTGCCCGAAAAGTCATATCTTCCAAGTTCCCAATCGGGGTCGGAACGAGATATAAAGTTCCATATTCATAATTTGGTTGAAAGCTTTTTTGCTGCCACATATCGCTCCCCACTTTCCATAGCAAGCAACCGTTCTTTCTCAGGCCGCTTCAGTCGTTTAAATCTATATTCTGCACGCATTGCTTCTTCCTTAGTATCAAATTCCTGTGAAAATAAGAGAGTAATGGGACCTCTTCCTCTTGTATATTTGGCCCCTTTACCCTCGTTGTGCTTTTTCAAACGCTCCTCAATATCAGTTGTGTAGCCTGCATAGAAGCTTCCATCCTTACACTCTACGACATAAAAATAATGTTTACTCGTCTCCATAGAGGATTTTCCTTATCTCTTTTGTATACTCATTCTTCTCATCATATATATATAAAGGCGGTAAAATTTTCAGGTCTGCATTTCCGAACTTAATCCCTTCAACCAAGATAGTGTTCGCTTCTTTACCAAGTCTTGGATGGACAAATTGCAAGCGCTTTGGCTCTATTCGATATTGTCTCATTAAGGTTAGTATATCCATTAATCGGCCTGGTCGATGAACGAACGCAACCTTTCCTCCTTGCTTTACCAATTGGCTACTTACACGAACGACATCCTCTAATGTGCAATAAATTTCATGGCGAGCAATCCTAATGTATTCATTTTGATTCATTTCATCCGCCTTTGGTGTTGGAAAATATGGCGGGTTGCAGGTTACCACATCGAACTTTCCTCGACCTAGCGAATCAGGCATGTCCTTAACATCACCGTGAATAACCGAAAGTTGAGTAGAAAGCTCATTGTATTCAATATTTCTTTTGGCCATGTCATAAATCCGCTCTTGAATTTCAACACCTGTAATTTCTGCTTTTGATCGTCTACTTAATAGCAATGGAATAACTCCATTGCCTGTACATAAGTCAATGATTTTTCCTTTTTGAATGGGCACATACACAAATCGCGCCAGCAGTACCGTATCCAATGAAAAAGCAAATACAGAAGGGCTTTGGATGATTCTTAAGTTTTCCGCTAATAAATGATCTAATCTCTCATCATCATATAATTGAACCATTGCATTCTGTTTCCTTCCCTATGATTATCTATATCATATTATAAACGTATTGTTTAGAAATGAAAAAGCCCTCTCCTAATCGGAAAGGACCTATTTCTTATTTAAAAAGGAGAGACAAAATAAACAGTCACCCTCAGTACGGACACTTCCATAATGAACATTACAAATATGGAAACCTTCCTGATAGAGTCTTGCTAAGTTATCATATCCCTCACCAATATCAACTTGCTTTGCTTCTTGTAAAGCCTTGTCAGCTTTTTCTGCTTTTTTCTTTAAAATGGATTGATCAAGTCGACGACGTAAAAGGTCATTCTCCATTTTCAAATTATGATTCTCTTCAAGTAATTGCCCAAGATGTTCTTTCAATTCTCCTAGTTGAGTATACAGATTGCCAATTTGTTTCTCCATACTACTAACAGATTCAAAAATATCTTTTTTGTCCACGCATTCCACCTCGTTATTCTGTGGCTTGAATCGAAATCGCTCCTTCTTTCAGTAGTTCCTCCCACGTATATTCAACTACACGTTCACGACCTACTAATTCTAGCTGTAGTACTCGTTCTAAAATATTGAGCCCGACAACCTTCGCTTTTCCACTAGTTGTTTCAATCATTTCACCAAGGTCTGGAAGCTGTTCTTTTGCACTTTCATACTCATCGTTCTCGTATTTTAGACAGCACATTAATCGGCCGCATAAACCTGATATTTTAGTAGGGTTCAGTGACAGATTTTGATCTTTCGCCATTTTGATTGAAACAGGCTCAAAATCCCCTAAGAAGGTCGAGCAACAAAGCATTCTTCCACATGGACCAATTCCACCAAGCATCTTGGCTTCATCACGTACCCCTATTTGCCTTAACTCGATTCTTGTACGGAAGATTGCCGCTAAATCTTTCACTAACTCTCGGAAATCAACTCGACCATCTGCTGTAAAATAGAAGATCACTTTATTTCTATCAAACGTATATTCAACATCAACAAGCTTCATATCAAGGCTGTGTTCAACAACCTTTCCTTGACACACATTATACGCCTCTATAGCAGCTTGCTTATTTTCCTCTACAATTAATTTATCCTTAGAATCCGCAATGCGGATGACCTTTTTTAACGGAAGTACGATGTCATTTTCATCGACTTGTTTTTTATTTATGACAACCTTGCCAAACTCAATTCCTCTGACCGTTTCTACAATGACATATTCACCGTCAGGAATTGTAAAACCGTTTGGATCAAAGTAATATATTTTTCCCGCTTTTTTAAAGCGTACACCAACTACATCATACAAGCTTATATCCCTCCTGTAACTTTATTACCAATTGCTCCATTAATAAATGTGGGTTCATGTTGGTGTATAGACGACGCTTCGCCTCTAAAACCGTTGCTATCTGATCACTTACACGTCTAGTAGACGTCTTAAGTGCATATTGTTTAAAGCTAGTAATCTGGTCATGAAAGATAAGCTTTTCTTCATCACCCAGCTGTATATATAATAAATCCTTATAAATAAGCAATAATATATCTAAACCAAAGCTAAGTTGCTCTTTCTCTTTAAAATGAGGTAACCATTGGTCCTGCAAAAAAAAGAAAGCGTGAGTTGGCCTTGTATTGATTACTTCATATAATTGTAACACTATTGAACGGGACTGTCCAAACCAAGTATCCGTACTTAGCTCACGTGCCTCTTCCAAATTATTCGTTGTATGAGCAACAAGGGAAGCCATAGTAGGAGAGATCCCTTCATCAATGAGTCTCTCAGAAATCACCTTTGGAGCAAGAGGCCGAAATGATAAAATTTGGCATCTAGACAGAATCGTATTCAAAATCCGATGGATCTGCTCAGTTAGCAAGATAGCCACTGTTTGGCTTGTTGGCTCTTCAAGAAACTTTAGCAAACTATTTGCAGCATTTGTTGTCATTTTATCAGCATGGTTAATTACATAAACTTTACGATTCGATTCCACGCCCGTTTTTGAAAACTCTTCCTGCAACGCTTGAATTTGCCACTTTTTAATCGATAGACCATCTGGCTCGATGACATGAAAATCAGGATGGTTGCCCGATGAAATTCTGCGGCAATTCGTACATTCATTACAAGGTTTGTACTCAACAGGATGCTGACAGAAAAGACTCTTTGCCAAAAGAAAGCCGACTTCTTTTTTACCTGTACCTCGGCTTCCCTCAAATAAGTAAGCATGGGCCACTCTGTTCTTCTTGAGACTATTTTCAACCATCTTTAAAACCAGTGGCTGATATTCCTGAAGTTGTTCCCATGTTTTTTCCACCATACATCACTCTTTCAATCACGTATACAAGTTGATTAATAATCCCTTTATAAATCCAACTTTTCCAAGAATATCGATTGACCCTTTTTCTTGGTCAACCATTTGTTCGGTTAAATCCAATAATTCCTTGTCAATTTCCTCAACAAGTTTATGTGTTCTCCCTTGTCCATTAAAATTCCAACTATGGGACTGCTTTATATCCATTCCGTATTCAACGGCCTCATGGATAAAACGCTTTACAAGGGATTTATAGGAAGCCAAATCCTGAAAGGTTTGAGAGCGAGAGAGTCGTTCTCCCGCCATGTCAATTTGAGAAAGCAGCTTCGTCAATTGCTCCATTTGAAGTTTATTTTCTTCCTGATGAACAAATTTACTAAAGTTCACATTTCCCGAAACTTTATTGGATTGGTTAGGTTGATTCTTATCTATATTTACGCGAAAATCCTGGTTTATTTTCATGAACTAATAGTCACACCTACTTAGAATTGGTGAAATTCATCAATCGGCAACACAAACACTGTAGCGCCACCCACTTCAACCTTCACAGGGAATGGAACAAAGGAATCTGCATTTCCACCCATTGGTGAAACAGGGGCAATCATTTGCTCCCGATGTTTGCAATTATCCTTAATTATGTCTAATAATTTATTTACACGGATGTCTTCCGTTCCCACAAGGAACGTAGTATTACCTGACTTTAGAAAACCACCTGTTGTAGCAAGCTTTGTTGCTCGGAAATTATGTTCGACTAATGCTTGTGACAAACGGTTGCTATCTTTATCCTGCACAACTGCAACGACTAGCTTCATCGTTTAGCCTCCCTTTATTTTATCACTTTTACTTGTTCCTTCATATTACGAAATTTGGTAACTATTTGTGCGAATATCCATGCTGTCTTTATTCTATAACAAGTATAGCCAGAACGAAAATAAAAACCTCAAAAATCATCAGACTTTTGAGGCAATTCATAGGATTATTTGTTATTCAAATGCGATTCAATAATTTCAAATGCTTCCTTTGCCACAACATCAAGCGAACTTTCAGCATTTATGGTATAAAAGCGATCCTTAAAACGATCTGCAACCTTTAAATAACCATCATAAACTTTTTGGTGGAAGGAAAGATTCTCAAGATCAAGTCGATTAACTTCCCTTTCGTCATTCTTTCCAATTCTTGTTAACCCTTTTTCAGGCTTAATATCAAAGAAAAGAGTTAATGATGGCATTAATCCATTAATAGCAAATTCATTAATAGATAAAACTTCATCGATTCCAAGTCCGCGTGCATACCCTTGATAGGCTAGTGAACTATCAACAAAGCGGTCACATAAAACAATTTTCCCTTGTTCTAATGCGGGAATGACTTTCTCCACTAAATGTTGACGACGCGAAGCCGCATATAAAAGTGCCTCTGTACGCCCATCCATTTGTGTATTATTTTTATCTAAAATAACGGAACGAATTTGCTCTGCTATATCAATTCCACCCGGTTCTCTGGTAGAAATGACATCATACCCTTTTCGAGTAAACTCCTCCTGGAGGATTCCTAATACAGTTGTTTTACCTGCACCCTCAGGCCCTTCAAACGTAATAAAATAACCAGCCACTTCTATTCAAGCCCCTTACATATCTAATATCTTTATATATTTCTCTTTCATATCTCCACCTTGGAAATGTGAACCAGCCTCAATATAGGTATTTAGGATTTCAATGTGTCGTTTAGTGACACGTTCGCCTTCCATAAGGACAGGTATTCCAGGGGGATACGGTATAATCATTTCTCCGGAAATGTTTCCAAGTGCATCTTTAAAGGAAACAACCTTTTTATTGTACCCTTTAATTTCATTATAGCAAAGGGCAAGGGTAGAAATTGTCTCCGTTTCATGATACAAATCAATAAAATTCCTTTTAATTTGTATATAAGTCTGTACAGCATTTCTTATTTTTAAGAAAGCCCCATCAGCATCAAATGCCTCTGATAAAGGCAACACAAGCAAGACATTGTTTGGATCAGCCATTTCCGTAAAGAGTCCTTCTTCTTCAAAAGCACTTTGGAGTTGATATCCATTAAGCTCACATTGAGATTGCACTGTTAGCTTTAACAGATCAGTTTCGATATCTGGATTGGCTGAAGTGATGACTTTTATTTGAGGAATCTCCTCTAGCTTTTGTCTGAACGCTTTGATTTGTTTTATGTTCGTATTCGAACCTTTCTTTTTTTGTAATGCAAGATAATGCCTCGCAAGATCCAACGATGCCATAATTGGATAAGACGGACTGCTAGACTGCAATATTTGAAGATATGTTTCTACCTCTTCATGATTAATGATCTCACTATTCACGTGTAGGAAAGAGCCCATTGTCATAGCCGGAAGAGTCTTGTGTGCCGAATGCACCACGATGTCAGCCCCTAAGGATATTGCCGATGAAGGAAACCCTTCTAACAAGAAATGAGCACCATGTGCTTCATCAATCAGAACTACCGCCCCTTTTTCATGGGCAAAACAAATAATCTGGGATAATTCAATTTGATTCACCATTCCATAATAATTAGGACTGGTTAAAATAACAGCTTTTATATTCGGAAACTTTCTAAATGCCTCTTTTACCGTATGAAAGGAAATAAACGAGGCTACTTGAACTTCATCATCATATCTAGGATTAGCAAAAACAGGCTGAGCTCCTGCCATCTTCAAGCCGTTCAAAATGGACTTATGTGAATTTCTCTGAACTAAAACGGTATCCTTTGATGAACACGCTGCAAGAATCATTGCTAAATTTCCTACGGTAGAACCATTCACTAAAAAATAACTTTTCTCCACACCATACAAATCAGCTAATAATGCTTCACTTTCAAAAATAGCGCCTTCCGGATGATGTAGGTCATCAAGCCCTGTTAGTTCAGTTGCATCAATTTCTAACACTTTATGAAAATAGGAATATCCCTTATTCGAAAATACTTGTCCATATTTATGTCCTGGAACATGCATCGATTGAGGCTTCCTCCTCGCATGGCGGTCTAGTGCATCAAATAATGGAGTTTGTTGTTGATTCATATTTATTGAGACCTTTCCTATGTAATTTACTTATTATAAAACAAAAAAGGGACCTATACCACTAGGTCCGAGGTAAGAACTTGGGATTGCACCTAACGCAAAAGCCAATTCCAAGTTATCTGTTGTTATTAAATGTGCCTGTCAAAGTGCGCTCACCAGTTTTACAAGCTTGCAAGACACATTAAAACTATGAATATATCTCAGGTGTCGAAACTTTTTTAAGCCGGTCTAAATAAAATTGATACTTTGGATCATTTGTTTCCGTACGAATAATGTCTTGCTCACAATCCAAACAAATGAATCTTGTATAAAGGTGTATGCCTCTCTTTTTCTCTTGCTCACATATAATACACGTTTCCCCATAATGCTTCCTATTTGCGAGTGAACTCACTGCCTCCACCTCCATACTTCCTATTTTGTCCGGATTCACAAAATGTATACACAATTTTAAAAATAACGAACAGTAATAATTTAATTTATTTAGTAATCTATGAAGAAAGGGAGCTAGTTTGTGTATGTCTTAGTTTAAAAAGATTTGAATGCATCTTTATAGGAGTAATCCAAGGAGCTTTCGTTACTACTTAAACTGTTTAGAACTTAATATAGGCACGCATCAGTCCTTTACGTTCCCATTTCCTCCAACCCAATCTCCAAAAGGGTATGATTAACTGCTTTGCGGTATAACAATTATTGATTTTCGATTCTTGGTGGTATACCGTTTAGTCTGTATTTGGTATACAATTTATCGTTTTTCGAGATAGCAATATACCGTTTAAGCTATTTGCGGTATAGCATTTATCGTTTTTCAACCTCCTGATATACCGCAAACCAACGCTTGTGTTTCCTTTATCAACTCATTCGGACAGCATGGTTCTAAAATTAATCTTTAAAACACAAAAAAAGACCAACCATAACGGCTGATCTCTTAGTTGCCTAGCGACGTCCTACTCTCACAGGGGCAATGCCCCAACTACCATCGGCGCTGAAGAGCTTAACTTCCGTGTTCGGTATGGGAACGGGTGTGACCTCTTCGCTATCGCCACTAGACTATG
>NZ_JAPSKV010000025.1 GCF_031181385.1 Fredinandcohnia onubensis | reverse complement strand
CAATTGTGTACTCCTATCCCCCATCAACACTGAAATTATGGTATTAATGTTAGTGTCCTTCACATAAAAGTAGTGTACACATTCCAATTCCATTTAATCCTAATCCCTCCATTAATTATGAAATCCTAATATACTCTTCCTATTACACCTGAAACTCTGCTCTAATAAGGAATAGAAAAAACCACTATACCAATGACATTTGGTATAGTGGTTTTAAAGTGTTGAAAAAGGGTAGCCTCTTTTTGTTCCGTTTCAAAGGGTATACCTTTAGGGACTTTGCGTTAAACTATGATTCTCTATACATTTATAGTGTCTAAAGGTATTAAAAACATTTTAGATACGCATCAACAAAAACATGCACCTTCCGATACAATGACTTGTTTTGTTTTTGTTTGCTGACTATAGAGCTTGAATTCTCCCTAGTCTTCCATACTTAATTCATTATCTAGAAAGTTGTTTTGCAGGACTATACATGTAGTTTCTTAGTAAAGTAGAACTATACATATAGTTCCTTAGTAAAATGAATACCAAAAGAGGCACACCGGTGTAGGAGTGCCCCCTAATATGTTGCTAGGAATACTCGTTATTCATTCCCCATCGTGCTGATGTCGATCACAAATCGATACCGGACATCTGAAGCTAGTACGCGCTCCCAGGCTTCATCAATCTGATCGGCGGAAATAACCTCGATCTCCGGAGCAATGTTGTGTTCAGCGCAAAAGTCAAGCATTTCCTGCGTTTCGCGAATTCCACCGATCATCGATCCAGCAAACGACCGACGCTGAGGGATAAGTGAGAATACGTGAACTGGCAACGGCTCCGCTGGTGCGCCGACGTTGACCAATGTACCATCTACCGCCAGCAACGAAAGGTAGGCACTAATATCGATTTTCGCGCTCACTGTATTCACGATGATGTCGAACGAACCAGCCAGTTTCTTAAAAGTCTCCGGATCGCTCGTGGCATAATAATGGCCCGCGCCAAGACGCAAACCGTCTTCTTTCTTTTTCAATGTTTGTGATAAAACAGTAACCTCTGCCCCCATGGCATGAGCGAGCTTCACAGCCATGTGTCCAAGCCCGCCAAGTCCTACGACAGCGACCTTCTTGCCAGGAGCAACTCCCCAATGACGCAGCGGCGAGTACGTCGTGATGCCGGCACACAAGAGCGGAGCGGCGACGTCAAGCTCGATGCTGTCTGGAATTCGAACTACGAAACCTTCCGTTACGACGATGTGGGAGGAATAACCGCCCTGTGTGTATTGCCCGTACTTGTCGATAGCTGCATAGGTGCCCGTCATTCCATTGAGGCAGTACTGCTCTTCTCCCTTATGGCAGCTAACGCATTTTCCGCAGGAGTCAACCATACAGCCTACCCCGACTCGGTCACCAACGGCAAATTTTGTGACTTCCGAACCAACCTGGGTGACAATTCCGGCGATCTCGTGCCCTGGAACGAGAGGATAGTTTACTGGACCCCAATCGCCGCGAGCTGTATGTATGTCAGAGTGGCAAATACCAGCGTACTTAATCTCAATGAGGACATCATGCGGCTCTAGATCCCTGCGCTCTATCGTGGTCAGTTTGAACGGACCTTCTGGACTGAATGTAGCACGTGCATTAGCAGTAATCATATATAACCTCCTGTAATCCATGAATTATTGGTTCTTTACAATCATGTTAGTTGGGATGCTCGGACAATTTCCGTCAAGGACACAACACCAATTAGTTGGTGTGTTTCAGCCCAAAATACCCCAGTTCCATCGTAACAAGATTAACCAACATCTGTTTATAATTATAAATAGTAACAAGGTGCTTTCAATGGTCAAATGAACGCAATTCGTTGACTACTCAACAAATCTATAAAAATTGTTGATTATCTTTAGGGAAGTCTGGTGACCAAACAATGCCAAAAGTGGATAGAAGAATAATTAAAAGCCAAGAAGGCACATGAATTGCAAAGGCAGTATCATTAGGACAAACCGGTATTCCATTCAATTAACTTAATTCTGAGAGCGAAATTCTGTATAGCTTATCGTCATTCTCCTCTGGAGCACCGCGCCCATCTGTGTTATTGCTAATGAAATAAAGAGAGTCATCCTCAATCAACACATCTCGAATTCTGCCAAGTCCGGTTATAACTTCACGGTATCCACCTGTTTCAAAGTCAAATTCTAAAACTGCAGACCCTCTTAATGCCGCAACATACAATTTACCATTGTAATAGTCCATTCCAGATGGCGCCCAAGTTGCTTCATCTTCATCTCCAGAAGTAAATTGTGGTGAAACCATCCCTTCTTGTTCCTCATAGCCTTCGATAATCGGCCAGCCATAATTTTGACCGGCTTCTATCTTATTAACCTCATCATTTGCATCGTTGCCATGCTCACTTGCATATAGCGTTCCGTTAGGCAACCAGGTAATTCCTTGAGGATTTCGATGGCCATAACTATAGATGTAGGAATTAGGAAACGGATTATCGTTTGGAATCGATCCATCAAGATTCATTCTTAAAATTTTCCCTCCTAATGAATTGGGATCTTGTGCCCTATCCGATTCAGACGCATCACCGGCTGTTGCATAAAGTTTTCCATCAGGTCCAATTTTAAGCCTTCCTCCGTGATGGTAGGAACCACTTGGGATCTTATCAAGAAGCAAACTCTCTTCCCTCCAAACATTACCTTCCAAATGGAGTGTTATGATGCGATTGAATTGTCCGGAACTGTCTTCATACGTATAATAAGCATAAGCTAGATTCGATTCCTGAAAATCGGGAGCGAGTACAAATCCCAATAGCCCTGCCTCTGCAGCTGTTGCAAGTTCTTTCTTGAGTTCTACACTTTGCCGCTCCATTTCTCCATTTTCTATTTTTACGATGTTTCCTGGTCTTTCTGTCAAATAGAATGTATTTTCAAGTTTTTCTATAGACCAAGGGGCCTTAAGATTTTCCATAATTACTACTTGCTCCGCATTCTCCTGCTCATTTGAAGCATTGTACTGTTCATCTACTGAATTTTGTTGTTCATTTGAAGAACACCCAACAAGTAAAAAAATTACAATCATATATATACCAAAGATTTTTTTCATTATTAATCACCTCAACCAACGGGGTATTTTCGATTCTATTAATCTCATTTTAGATAACTTTTCTTATACATAGTTTGCACAGTTTTGCATTTTTTCTTAATATTCCAAATCCCTCTATATAACGGGGTATCCCTTTGTTAGTTCAAATGCTACCCGGCCTTGATTGGGAAAGAACACTGTGTAAATCTAAAATTTAATTCTGCTTGAATCATCAGAACTACCTAATAACGAATGGCTCCTAAAATACTGAGTTCGATTACAAAGATCTGATAGATTTTGTCATTGAAAAACCTAC
The DNA here is from genome assembly GCF_031181385.1 of Fredinandcohnia onubensis. Taxonomy (GTDB): domain Bacteria; phylum Bacillota; class Bacilli; order Bacillales; family Bacillaceae_L; genus Ferdinandcohnia; species Ferdinandcohnia onubensis_C. The sequence continues at coordinate 10,158 of NZ_JAPSKV010000025.1, read as the reverse complement.
GAGGATTTGTGTGAGAGAAATTTATATCATCATTAAGCCAAAATATTTTAAAAAGTGCATTAATTCATTTCTTAATTAATGCACTTTTTATTCTGTCATTTGACTAATCAATATCAGATTTTTTGAACTGCTTTTTGTTCCTGTCTCTGAATAAATTTCAAAGCATAATGTGTCCCACAAATATAGATTCCTATGATAGATAGGTGGGCAATTAAAAATCTTATAATGGAATCATCATTGAACCAATTACCAAAGGGGTTATAAATGGTTAGCTTAGAACCCATCTCTCTCTCGAAGGAGGAATGCACCCCATAGATTACAATTAATACCGCCAAAACACGCAACGCAATAGTGCGAGTACGGCTAGTATCAGTGAATCCCGTCATCCTCCGTGCTGAATTGATAATCATTTCCCATGACAATCCTATGTGTACTGCCATGATGATAAATCCCCAATAGGCAGTCTGAACATGTATTTGCCGTAGCATCATGTCGTTATTTATAGGAATAAAGGGAAATAAATCACTGGAAATCAACACAGCACTTATCATCATCAAAGCCATAGTTACAAGAAAAAGTAGATTGATTCCTATTTGTAGAATGCGCCGTACATTATGTTTCCCCTTTAAAATGGTTTTATACCAACGTCGATTTAAAAAGTTATGGACGACAAATAATAAAAGTACCACAACTCCAACAACTTCGTGAATCATATTTCCGGTAATATAGTAAGCCATTGCTATTAACATGAGGACTGTCATAACAAGGTCATTTACTAGCCTGAATAACACCTTTCGATTCAAAGCATTCTCCTCTTTCTATTTAATTAATCACCGGATGGTGTTTCCATAGTGGACATATAAATATCCTTTAATGGAAACACATCCATTAGTTTTTATATTGTTGTAAATACATCGTCAAAAGAACATCCTGAATTTTTTTCGCTTTTTCCTCATCATCTATTAAATTACTTTGTCCTTTATTTACATCCTTAGAATCATTCATATGAGCAGATATCCCACTTACCTTCCAGTTCTCTGTAGGGATAGCTGCAATTGGGGTTTCTGTACTGCTGTTCTTTGATTGTGAAACCTTTCCTAAATCAAACTCTTTCATTTGATCCATCGAATTCACATAGTCATCTCTTAACTGATTCGCGTGGCAGGCAAAGCAACGACCAATATTATCTTTAGCTACTTTTCTGTCAGGAGTAAAATGCTGGTATTCCCATTCCCCATTACGTTCTTCCGGCGAGTATTGGGAACCCCAACCGGTACGCTTTTCCATCACTAAATAGTGTTCAAGCTCCCCATCCTTATATCCTACAAGAGTAATAACGGTACCGCTCGGAAGCTCCCCTCCGTTCTGGACTGCTTCAATCGCTTCCTTACTATTTATATAGATGTCTTCATGAATATCTCCTCGATCGTAAGTTGCAAACACGATCCCCTTTTCAAGGTCCTCAGGGAATTTAACAAGATTAGCCCCAGATCCAATCTCAGCGTATTCCCCAGACTTAGCCCCAGAGGAATTCTCCGTTTGTTGAGAAATGTCCTTTGTATTACTATCATTGTTGTTGCAAGCAGTAAGGGTGAGGGCTAGCAGCAACGCAAACGAATGAAATAATCGTTTTTTCATCCCGTTTTCCTCCTTCAAGTTCCGTTTTATTGTCTCGTAAATTCATCGTGACCTGGCTTCTATCTAACTATTAATCTAAGTTAAATATTGTTGTCTTTAGATGGTAAGAGAATTACTTTCATACTGACTTCTTCTCTATTCGTTATATCCACCAAGCATAAAAAACTCCAACATGTAGTAATGATTAACATCACCCTTCAAATCTACATAGTGTATGGAATTCTATTCAGACAAAAAAGTGTGAACCCCGACAAGATATGCAGGATTCACACAGCTTTTTCAATCAAAGTACCATTGGCACGCAAAGCCCTCTAAGATCTTCAACACAAGCCTTAGTTTTTCTTCAGATTTTCTTTGAAGAAGGACTCGAGCTTGTCAAAGGGGATTAAATTCACCCGGTCGTACAGATCCACATGGCCTGCGCCCGGAACAATGTAGAGTTCCTTCTGTTCGCCTGCTAGCTTGTAGGCGTCTTCGCTGAACTCTCTGGAATGAGCGTTTTCACCCGCGATGAAAAGCATGGGACGAGGAGAAATCGTCTCTATGTCTTCAAACGGGTAGAAATTCATGAACTTGACGTTACTGGTCAGCGTCGGGTGTGTCGTGAGTTCAGGTGACGAGCCCTTAGGAGTGAATTCACCCCTTGGAGTGCGGTAGAAGTCATAAAACTCACGCTCAATGGCGGTAGAGTTTTCATTTAGCTCATGCACTGTCCCGCTGGTGTATTTGGTTTCACCGCCTGTGAACTCCACATAGCGTTGCTCGGCTGCCTCTGCAATGATCTTCTTTCTTTGCTCAAGTGTCAGGGAATGTTTAAGCCCATTACGGTTGGCAGCGCCCATGTCGTACATACTGACTGTCGCAATGGCTTTCATGCGCGGGTCGATCTTGGCTGCGCTGATGGCAAAGCTCCCGCTGCCACAAATCCCGAGAACACCAATCCGATCCCTGTCAACAAACGGCCGGGTGCCCAGGAAATCCACCGCAGCACTGAAATCCTCGGCATATATATCTGGCGAAACAGCATTGCGAGGCTGACCCTCACTCTCTCCCCAGAAAGACAAATCCAAGGACAAAGTAACGAATCCCCGTTCAGCCATTTTCTGGGCATACAGATTCGCACTTTGTTCTTTTACTGCGCCCATAGGATGCCCGACAATGATCGCGGGATTTTTGATGTCCTTCTTCAAACCTTTGGGAATAAAAAGATTCCCTACAACATTCATGTTGTATTGATTTTTAAACTCAACCTTCTTCATGGTTACCTTGTTGCTCTTGTAAAAGTTGTCCGCTCCATTGGACAAGTCCGGCGTGTATGCAGCGCCAACGCCGGTCTCGGATGCAACGGTGGTCGCGAATAAAAGCAAGCCCAGTGCCATCACTGTGAGTACACGCGTGATAATAGATTTTTTTTTCATTTTAAAATAACACCCTTTCTTATTTTTGTTTTGAAAATAATTCTTTTGCAACCGTGATAGCAGATATTGTTTTTGGCCAACCAGAATAAAAAGCAAGATGGGCAATAACTTCAACCAGCTCTTCTTCTGAAATACCGTTTGTTTTTTACTTATCAACAAGTTTCGGTACAAAATTCCCCATTGCTTTCTGTGCAGCAGTCAGCTCTGTTGAATTTGACATGTTATACCCCTCCTCTCTCTGCATTTACAGTGACAATGAACACGCAAAAGATGATTCAATTTTCTTGGTCTTTTTGCTCCTTTTTGATTTTAGTGTAGAACTCTTCTAATTGTTCAAAGGCTTGCAATCTATCATCACCAAAACTAAAGGATACAGACCGTTCAAGGCTAAACAACTTTAAGTGTTTGTTTATAAAAGCAGCCGCCTTGGCATTTGTTAGCGGGTGGACAAAATAATATTCTTGTTGTGTCTCCCTAGAAAAGGTAATTAGCTGATAAATAACGTTACGCCATTTCGTATACTCCGGTTTATATGTCACATAGATGGTGCGGTCATTAATCCAATAAAAACTCTCCATCTCATGTATGACTTTTTCCATCCCGCCGACGTGGAAACAAGGATGTATGGAATAAGACCTTTCACCTCTGCAAAACCCATAATCATGATCTCTTGCCCTTATGTAATTTTGGATTTCACGAAGTTTTGCCTCCTTTGACGACCCCATGAATGATTCTTTCAACATCTTCCCCCCACTTGCTGGTCACTAAAATTTGAACAGCTATTGAAGTTACCTCGATTTAGATAAATCAGATGTTCTAAAAAACAAAAGCTCATTTATCAACATTTGTCTATAATTATAAACAGCAGCAGGATGCTTACAATGGTTAAATAAACGCGATTTGTTGAGTATTCAACAAATGAATCAAAATTGTTGAGTATTTTCAAAGAAAACTCGCCGACTGGCAAGCCGTTAGGCGAAGACAGAGGCGTAGTTGCACTTACACTGTATTCCTAAAATTCCCTGCTACGTCGAATTCACTTCTAGCTGGGAATTTATACTTTCTTACAGTGCAAGAAAGTTTTGGTGACTAAAGATAAAGATATCTAAAACGGATAGAAGGATAACTACAAGCCAAGAAGCTATTGAAAAGGCTTTGATTAAACTGATAACTAAAAAAACCTGATAACATTACCACTCAGGATATTTCCAACCGAGCCAATGTGAACCGAGAAACGGTCTATTTTAATTAGAAAGTACAATCTATAAGAGAAAATATATAGATGACTTTCTGAACGGCCTATTGCTTTAACGTTTCCCTCTAAACCTTGAACTTATCAAAGGAATGGTTTTTGAAAACCCACTATTTCTATTAAATAGAACCGTTAAATTTATGATTATTAATTTTTATGAGAGTGTGAAAAACTGTTCGATAAGGAAAACTTGGTGTCACAATAAAAATGGGCGATTGGGGGAAAATTCAAAAATTATAGTCAGCAGTCGTTATATCGTGTGGAGACAAAAAAACGAAAGAACCATTCTCAAATGGGTTATGATGAGAATGGTTCTTTTCATTTTAACTATACACTACCACTTACTCTCTTGCTTGCAGCACATTCTGTACAAACGAATCCTCTTCTTTTAGCTTGATGGGCATGAGGTCCCGACAGAAAAACGTGGATATTATAACGCTAAGAAACGAGCTAATTAACATAAGACTCGTTAGAGGAAGTAAATTCATTTGAGTTATTTAACATCAGCACCCATTACTTTAGGTACAATCATTTAAATCTGTATTTTAATGAATAGTGAGAAACAATATCCCTCCTCTAAAGGAATTGTCCTTTTCTTCTTCACTAATGTAAGGGACGTTTTATACAATTCTCTCTAACAAATCCCCTACTTTTTCTGCCATGACACGAGGTGGATAAGGCATTCCATTCTTTAACCACCATTCCACTACCCCTACATAAGCATTTGCAACAAATTGAACAAGTACATCTTCATTTTGACCATAGTTTTTTCCTTTTGTTATGTCTACATCTTTCTTGAACTCTTCAATATTAAATTTTAGGAATCGATTACGAAAATAAGAGGCCCCTTCACTCGCTAACATCGTCGAAAAGAATAGATAATTACTCTCAAAGTATTCCATACAGTGTACTGTCGATTCTATAAAATCCATTTCAGCTGCCGACTCGCAAAAATTACTCATGTTGTTTATATGTTCTTCCATGATCTTATCTAATAGATCAAATTTATCGGAATAATGAAGATAGATGGTTCCTCGGTTCACATTTGCCCTGTCAGAAATATCCTGAATGGTAATGTTATCAAAACTTTTTTCAGACATCAGTTCGATAAGAGCACTTTTAATGGCTTCTTGGCTTTTGGTTATTCTTCTATCTACTTTTGGCATTATTTGGTCACCAGACTTCCCTAAAGATAATCAACAATTTTAATTGATTTGTTGAGTAATCAACAAATTGTGTTCATTTAACCATTGAGAGCATCGTGTTTCTATTTAATAATTATAAGCAGATGTTGATTAATCAATCAATGATGATTTTATTTACTAGGCGAAGCCAATGTCCACCATTATAGTTGCAAATGAATGGTTTTCAAAACAAAAAAGAAAGGGTGTTATTCATTATGTCTACAATTCAAGGCAAAGTGGTTGTTATTATGGGTGCATCAAGTGGGATTGGGGAAGCAACGACCAAGAAACTTGCACAAGAAGGAGCAAAATTAGTCATTGCGGCTCGACGTGAAGACCGCTTGAAGGCTCTGGTAGAATTAGTATCAAACGCTGATATTTCATATGCTGTTGCAGATGTAACAAATAAAGACGAAGTTCAAGCAGTTATTGACCTAGCAGTTGAAAAGTATGGCCGTGTAGACGTGCTCTTTAATAACGCTGGAGTCATGCCAACTGCACCACTGTCGGAAAGACGCTTTGATGAATGGCGTAACATGTTAGACATCAATATCATGGGTGTTTTAAACGGAATAGCTGCGGTATTACCTATCATGCAAAAACAGCAATCTGGTCAGATTGTTACAACTGACTCTGTAGCTGGACATGTTGTTTTTCAAAAAGGTGCTGTTTATTGTGGAACAAAATTTGCCGTTCGTGCCATTATGGAAGGGCTGCGTCAAGAAGAACGTGAAAATAATATTCGCAGCACGCTTCTCTCTCCAGGAACGGTAGACACTGAACTTCATACAACCATTAATGACCCTGAAAATCGTGAATGGGTGGAGAATCTTCAGCGCACTATCGGTTTAAAACCAAGTGATGTAGCCGATGCAGTAGCTTATGCCATTAGCACACCTGAAACGGTTGCGGTAAGCGAAATCATCATTCGTCCAACTAGACAAGTTGACTAATGGATGAGCCACTAATGAAATGATTATTCGTCCTACAAGACAACTGCCATAAAATAAAGAAAACTCGCCGCTAGGCGAAGACAGAGGCGTAGTTGCACTTATACTTTATTCCTAAAATTTCTCACTACGTCGAATGATCTTCTAGCTAGAAATTTATACTTTCTTAAAGTGTAAAGAAAACTCGCCGATTGGCGAGCCGATTGGCGAGCCGATTGGCGAAGACAGAGGCGTAGTTGCACTTATACTTTATTCCTAAAATTTCTCACTACGTCGAATGGTCTTCTAGCTAGAAATTTATACTTTCTTAAAGTGTAAAGAAAACTCGCTGATTGGCGAGCCGCTAGGCGAAGACAGAAGCGTAGTTGCACTTACACTGTATTCCTAAAATTTCCTACTACGTGAATTCGCTTCTAGCTGGAAATTTATACTTTCTTACAGTGTAAAAAAATTGCCCTATAACTTGTTAGAGGTATTCTTTTACTAATGGCAGTTTCGTGATAATCCTTCTTCATTTATGTTATTTTCTAAGCAATTATAAGAATAACTCCGGAGGCATTTTGATGGGAAAAGGATTTAAATTCACATTTTTGTTTATGTTAGCGATTTCAACGTTTCTAACAGCTTGCGGCAGTAGTAATAATGAGAAAAAAAACAATGGTGATGATACTGCAAATACAAATTCAAGTGGTGAACAAGTAGTTAAAATTGATGAACCGAACAAGCAGAATAGTAAGGACTCCACAATTGATAATGGGGGTTTAGCTATTATGGAAGATGTTGAAGTAAAATTAACGTTTAACAACGAGGAAGTAATTGTGAATATGTATGATAATCCAACAAGCAGAGATTTTTTAGCACAACTTCCGTTAACAGTAACCTTCGAGGATCATGCAAGAACTGAAAAAATTAGTTACCTACCAAAAAAACTATCTACAGAAAAAGCGCCATCAGGCAGTGATCCTTCAATTGGAGATTTCACTTATTATGCTCCCTGGGGAAATGTAGCTATATTTTATAGAGATTTCGGGTATTCAAATGGACTTATTAAATTAGGTAAGATTCAATCTGGAGTAGAAAAGCTTGAAAGTATGAATAGCAATTTTACAGTTCAAATTGAAAAAATGGATTAAAAGGAGAAATTAGGAGGTGTATTTTTTGGCTAAACGAGATAGTTTGTTGATTTTCATATTGACCATAGGAGTTTTCGGCATCTTAAATACCGAAATGGGGGTTATTGGGTTATTGCCTTCCATTGCTGATCACTTTCATGTCAGCATACCAAAAGCAGGATGGCTGGTGAGTTTTTTTGCCCTTGGTGTTGCAATATCTGGTCCTATTATGCCGTTATTGTTTTCGGGTATAGATCGAAAGAAGGTTATGTTACTTGTACTTGGTGTTTTCGTGTTGGGGAACATAGTTACCCTATTTACATCTAGCTTTACCATTACATTAGTTGTTCGTGTAATATTGGCCTTTTTTCATCCTATTTATTGTTCTTTGGCATTTACAGTAGCTGCTTCCTCAGTAAGTAAAGAAGAAGCCCCAAAAGCAGTTGCTAAAGTATTTATAGGAGTATCTGCTGGTATGGTAGCCGGTGTACCGATCGCAAGTTTTATTGATAGTGCCGTTTCGTATGAAATGGCGATGGCATTCTTTGCTATTGTTAATTTTATTGTATTCATTGCTACATTGATTTTTGTACCATCTATGCCTGTTGAAGAAGGACTTTCTTATGGTACACAACTTTCCGTATTAAGAAAACCCATTATGTGGATTTCCATCGTAACTGTCATTTTATTAAACTCAGCTATATTTGGGGTTTATAGTTATCTTGCTGAATATCTGAAAACAGTAACGAATATGTCTCCGAATACCATAAGTTTAACGTTATTCCTCTTCGGTGGAGCCAATATTATTGGAAACATTCTCGCAGGAAAGTTACTTACTCATAGTGCCACCAAATCTGTAGTATCTTTTCCTTTGTTATTGGGTGCTGTTTACATCCTTTTATTCTTCACAGGACAGTTTACCGTACCTATGGCAATGATAACTTTAATTTGGGGAATATTGGCTGGAGGAATCATGGCAAATATTAATCAATATTTGATTGCGTCTTCAGCTCCCGAAGCGCCCGATTTTGCCAATGGATTATTTATATCATCCTGTAACGTAGGAACAACATTGGGTGCAGCTATGGGCGGGTTATTTATATCAGAAATGGGTACCGGGTACGTCGTATTGGTCGGAATCCTATCATTGTTACTAAGTTTGGTAGCTATTTTTCTAAGAACCTACATGTTTACTCCTGCACAACAGCTTTCTAGGTAAGAAATTTATGTACCAAAAAAGGCTAGGTATGCTCACTGCCTGGCCTTTTTATTTAATTCATTATTAGATTGTGTTCCTTTATTTTATCTAAGGGCATTTAAGAAATACTATAGAATCCTCTCTAGCAAAATCCCCAATTCTTTTGCTATTGACTGAGGCGGAGAAGGCATTCCATCCTTTAACCATGATTCCAAAACCCCTACGTAAGCATTTGCAGCAAATTTAACAATGACATCTTCACTTAGACCTTCATTTTTTTCACTTGTTTTGTGCAACTCGTCCTTGAACCCTTCCATAACATACTCTAGAAACTTACTACGAAAAGAGGGGGCTGCTCCTTTACTCGCTAGCATCGTCGAAAAGAATAAATAATGAGTCTCAAAATATTCGAAAAAGATTAAACTCGCATCTAGCCATTCCATTTCACATGCGGATTCGGAAATTTCTTTGAGTTTGTTTATATGTTCGTCAATCAACTTATCTAATAAATCAAATTTATCTAAGTAATGAAGATAGATGGTTCCTCGGTTCACATTTGCCCTGTCAGAAATATCCTGAATGGTAATGTTATCAAAACTTTTTTCAGACATCAGTTCGATAAGAGCCTTTTTAATAGCTTCTTGGCTTTTGATTATTCTTCTATCTACTTTCGGCATTGTTTGGTCACCAGACTTCCCTAAGATAATCAACAATTTTGATTAATTTGTTGAATAAACAACAAATTACGTTCATTTAACCATTGAAGGCATCGTGTTTCTGCTTATAATTATAAACAAATGTTGATTAATCAATCAATGATGTTTGATAACAGGAATCGAATTTATCTAAAGGATTAATTGGCAACCAAATTTTTCAGTCTTTTTAAGAAAGATAGTGTTGTAGCATATGTGTAATAATCATAAAAACATGACAATGACCCGTGTTCTAAGTGTCCCAAGTGCAATTGAGGTAATTAGTGCTGACCAAGTAGACGAAGCATATGAGCGGGTTCTGCGTAGTGATGTGCGTTATCGATTTGTTATTGACATATCTACTCTGTAAGTCGTAAAGATGCTATCTACCACCTTGAATCGACACTGATGAAAGATGGGTTACCCAATTCTTCGAGCAGTAGGCGAAAAATGGAGGAGTTAAATGTCACACGATAAACAAGTTGCGCTTGTAACCGGCGGGAATCGAGGAATTGGATATGAGCTGGTCAAACAATTGGCTTTGAATGGTTTTAAGGTGATTTTGACCAGTCGGGATCCAGAGAATGGTCATGAAGCTGCGCAAAAACTTAAGCAGTCAAATCTGGACGTTTCCTTTGTGGTGATGGACGTAGACAACCAAGAAAGCATCCATCAAGCTGCGATTACAGTAAATGATCGGTATGGAAGGTTAGA
>NZ_JAPSKV010000006.1:130378-217621 GCF_031181385.1 Fredinandcohnia onubensis | reverse complement strand
TATTTCTATAATCACAATAGATATCAAAAACGACTAAACAGCCTCAGCCCTGTAGAATATAGAGCTAAAGCCGCTTAGGTCAATTTTTATTATTTCCACTGTCTACTTGACAGGGGGCAGTTCAGTTGTTCCGTAGGTTTTTCTTTTTTTAGTAAACTCGCTTGGCCCCTACATAATATTTGGACCAATACGTATTATCCATCGATACAACGTCTATTCCCTTTGATGATGTAGCGGAAATAAATTTGTTATTCCCTACATAAAAGCCAACATGGGAGATACGGCCTGTATCATTGACCGCAAAAAACACGAGGTCTCCCTGCTGTAAATTTGCTTTTGAGACAGAAGTCCCCATTGTAAAATAGCCTGCTGATGTGGTTCTTGGGATGTCAATTCCATGACGTGCATGCATAAAGGAAACGAATCCAGAACAATCAAATCCAGCTGTTGTCGTTCCTCCCCACAGGTATGGAATCCCTACAAAATTATACGAGTCATTCACTAAATCTTGTAGCACCTGCTCTCGGTTTTGGGTTCCTTGTTCAGCTTGAGCAGCTCCACTCACTTTTAAAACTTGTCCAATTGAAAGGGTATTTGTTGTCAGATTATTGATATTTTTAAGCTCCGTCACAGTCATATTATAAGTTCGAGAAATTCCATATAAGGTATCCCCTGCTTTTACGGTATATGTAGCACTTACTACATTTTGCTGTGGGGTTGTCGTTGTATTTCCTAGCTGTAATGTTTGACCCACGTAGAGCATCGATGATGTTAGGTTATTATTTTTCATGATTTGGTCAACTGTTGTGTTGGCTCGCTGGGCTATCGAATATAAAGAATCGCCAGGTTGCACCGTATATGTGTTGTCTTGTATTTGAGTAGTCTGTGGTGCAGTACCGACTACTTGTAGGGTTTGTCCCACATGGATGGTGTTTGAAGTTAGATTATTTAATTGCTTTAGTTGATCAACACTCATGTTATAAGAATTAGCAATGGAGTAAAGTGTGTCACCACGGGTTACCGTATACGTTGCTGTGTTTTGTGGAGGTTTGGCCTCACTAATCACAAGCGTTTGTCCAGGGTAGATCATATCACCGGTTAAATGGTTTAGTTGTTTTACTTGGGACACAGTTAGATTATATTGTTTTGCAATTCCATATAGTGTTTCACCGTTTGCAACCGTATGTGTTGTTTGGGTTTGGGTACTTACTTGGTTATTGCTTGCTGCCTCTACTTTAGAGGAATGGTGTCCTCCCACTAAAGTAATCGTTGCAATTACCATTGTCCCCATCATGACTTTCACGATATTCGGATTTAGGGTAGGGACTTTTTCATTGAGATACATTCTAATGCTTTCATTTAGATGAAGCTTTTTGCCTTGTTCCGGTGTACCAATTTCACTTGAAAACTCCTCTAGCTGGGGATCTATATATAAACATACAGTTTTTGGATTTTCTATTTTATGGCCAATAAACATAAGGCATCCCTCCTTTTGAAATTAGGATATCCTAACGGGATGCGATTATTTTTCAAATCCATTGTAAAAATTCGACAGTGCTTTCAAATCATAAAAATAAAAACCAATTCACTTGATGAGCGAATTGGTTTTTATAGTGCAAATTTATTTAATACTTTAGAGAAATCGACTCGATCGCCGATAGTTGTTGGCTCTGGTTTAGCTAAATAGCGTTTATCATTTTCAACTAACTTGAATATATTAAAGGTTGTAAGGGCGTCATCAAGGGCACAATGATGTTTGCCTGTCCCTTCTTTACCATACTCTTGAACCGCCTTCCAAAGACCTGTCTGATTTTGGTCCCCAAAAAAGCGTTTATATTCCATGGACAAGTCCCTTTGCTTTCCTTTAAAAGGAAATGGAATTCCAGCCCGTTGAGAATTATGGCGCAGAACCTTCATATCCATATTTCCCCATGTAATGATGGTGCTAGATGAATGATTTTCATACCCTGAGAGCTTATTAACCAACTCTTGAAATGTGATACCGTGATCGACTTGTTCCTGAGAAATGTTTAAAAAGGACTTACATCGTTCTGTTAATGTAGGAAATTTTATTGGTTTCACATATGATGAGTATTGTTCGATTATTTTTTGGTTCCTTACGTAAACAAGACCAACTTCAATAATCTCGGGGTAAAATCCTTGTGGGTTGTTTTTTCTCTCTGGCATTGTAAATTCAAAATCAATAAACAAATATTGATGCTGATTATCCACTCCTAAACCTCCTTTGTCATATTAGTCTATTAAAGTTAAATCCTAGCTTTGCAAAAGCACAACTTTCACAAGTGTATGTTATATTCAACGAACATCTTTTTAAATATTATAGCACGATTTACTGTATTTTTCAGAATATATTTATAATATATATGCTATTTATCCTTTAATAAAGCACAATAATATTCTATAATATTTAGTAAGTCGAAATATTCGAATTAAGAAGGTGTTTCCGATTCAAACAGCTAAGCGAAATCTTTTGATCATGTGGTTTGCCAATTTCTTTGTTGCTGCAAGTGCTACAATGATAATGCCATTTCTCTCTTTATACATCGAAACATTTGGTAATTACTCAGATAGCTTTGTACAACGGTGGGCTGGATTAGTTTTTGCAGCAACCTTTGTTACGGCTTTTTTTATTTCACCAATTTGGGGACGTTATGGTGATCGAAATGGCTACAAAAAAATTCTTATCATTACAGGTATTGGCATTGCCGTTAGTATTTTTTTAATGGGATATGTGAACTCGGTAAAACAATTATTTTTCCTAAGACTCTTCATGGGTGCTGTAACAGGGTTTATTCCAACCTCCCTTGCCCTCATTTCTGCACAAACACCGAAAGAAATTGCCGGAAAAACTTTAGGAACACTTCAAATGGGGAATGTTTCAGGAGCATTGTTCGGCCCGTTATTAGGTGGATTACTAGCAGATGCAGTCGGTTTCCAATATACCTTTGTTCTCACTGCGATCGTCATTTTAGGGGCAGTCGGATTAGTTGCTGTTGGTATTAAAGAGGTGCGAACCAATGAAACAAGTACTACTGCCAAAAAATATACACGTAAAGAGGTTTTAATCCATATTCTCAGACATCCGGTTTTATTAACCATTATGCTGATATCGACACTCATTCAAGTCGCTAATTTTAGTATTCAGCCCTTACTAGCATTATATGTTACTCATTTAACAGACAGTAGTAATATTGTGTTTTTGGCTGGGATGGCATTTTCCGCGACCGGTTTTGGGAATTTATTATTCACGAGACAATGGGGCAAAATTGGGGACCGGATTGGCCATGAAAAAATCTTAACACTTCTTTTGCTTGCTTCTTCAATTATGTTTATTCCGCAAGGACTTGTAACCGAGTTATGGCAGCTTGTGGTTTGTCGATTTTTATTTGGAATGGCCGTTGGAGGGCTCATCCCTTGTATGACAGCCTATATCCGTCAGGTCGCACCACTTTCCATGCAAGGCGAAGTTCAAGGCTATAATGTAAGTTTTCGGTTTTTAGGGAATGTAATTGGTCCGATTTCTGGTGGAATACTTAGTGGTTTTTTCGGAATTTCTACCGTTTTTTTCGTAACAAGTGGCCTCTTTTTAACCGGAGCAATAATCTTATGGCTAAGTGTTGTTCGGCATTCTGAAAAATCAACTCAACAAGCTGCTTAAACAGATGGCGATTGCCATCTCTTTTTTTATATAATAAAAGTATAATTTTTTGAAAGAGTGTTAGTTTATGAGAAGACAAACAGGGTACATCATCACTTTTTTACTTTTTCTGTTGTTTTTGTTCGTGCTATTCCAAGTGAACGGGGAATTGAAGGTTGCAAAAAGTTTTCCAGCTGTGCTGGATGAAAAAATCCCAATCGATGAAGTAGTGTTACCTCAAACAAGCTACATAACGGACAGAACAGGAAATGTAATTTCAGAGATTCACCATAGCGAGAATCGAATCACACTCACTAAGGACGAGATTCCGCAAATTGTGAAGGAATTATTTATTACTATTGAGGATCAGCATTTTTATGAGCATCTAGGTTTTGATGTATCCGGAATAAGCAGAGCTCTTCTTGTTAACTTACAAAATGATTCTATCGACCAGGGTGGAAGTACACTTACACAACAGTTAGCAAGAAATCTCTATTTAACCAACGAAAAAACCTATAACCGAAAGTTAAGTGAGCTTTTGTATTCGTATCAACTTGAGCGGAACCTTTCAAAAGAAGAAATTATAACATTGTACATAAATGCGATTTATTTTCAAAATGGAGCCTATGGGATTGAAACTGCTTCACACCTTTATTTTAATCAATCCATCAAAGATGCGTCACTCGCGAAAATTGCCTTTTTATGTGCCATACCAAATAATCCATCTCTTTATAATCCGGTTACGCATTTTACAAATACAAAAGAAAGACAAGAGCGAATTTTACTAAACTTGTTCGAAGCTGGAAAAATCACAAAAGTGGAATATGAAAAAGCAATACATGAGCCGATTAAACTTGCGAAAAAGGAGAAAATCGTCGACCAATATCCTGATTATACGACTTATATTTATCAAGAGTTTGAGGAATTGATTGCTGAAAAAATGGGATATAACAAAAAAATTAATTCAGCAACTTCAAATGATAAAAAGGAAAAACTGTATAAAGAATTAGATGTGAAGGTAAAAGAGACTCTCAAGTCTGGAATCATCATCGAAACAGCATTGAACCCTTCAATACAGGAAGCCGCTATACATTCGGTGGAACGTTATTTACCACACGCAAACGTTCAAGGTGCCGCTGCAGTTATCGATCATAGCAGGAATCAACTTGTCTCCATTGTTGGTGGGAAAAATTACGAAAAGTTTTCCTTTCACCGTGCATACCAAGCATTCCGTCAGCCTGGCTCTGCAATTAAACCATTACTTGTTTATGCGCCGTATTTTGATCAAACAGGTGCCTCTATTTCACAGACAATTAATGCAAACAATTATTGCAAAAACGGATATTGCCCACGAAATTATGGCGGTGGCCAATATGGTAATGTTAGCTTGCAAACGGCTTTTAAGTATTCCTATAATACCCCTGCTGTTCGACTGTTAGAAAGGATTGGGGTTGAAAATGGATTCAATTATATAGATAAGCTTCATTTTTCGAATGTGGTTAAAGAAGACCACCATTTACCCGCGGCCATTGGCGGTTTTACATACGGGATGTCCACTTTAGAAATGACAAATGCATTTGCAACATTTGCAAATAATGGTCAATTTATTCAAGCTCGTGGTATAACAAGGGTAACCGATCTACAAGGTAAAATCCTTTATGAATGGAATGAACAACCTTCAGCGGTTTGGAGTCGTTCAGCCAATCAAAAGGTAAGGTCATTACTTGAGGACGTTGTAAAATCTGGAACGGCCAAAGAAGCAAATTTTTCAAGTGGTTATATTGGTGGGAAGACAGGTACCACAAATGATGTAAAAGACCTCTGGTTTGTCGGTTTAACAGAAAAATATACAGCAGGTGTATGGGTTGGTCATGATCAGAACAAGAGCATTTACTATATGGAATCACAAAAACCGCAAATTTATATATGGAAGGATATTATGAAGGCGAGCCAGTAATGGCTCGCTTTTTAGATTGGTAAGCTAGCGATAATACTGTTGTATAACCGAATACATACATAGGTTACTGTCATAAAAAACGTGAACCAACTTAGTATATGAAAAAAGACTAATCCAATTAATCCACCGAAAGTTAAGGTGTCTTGAATTTTATAAACGAAAAAAATAAAATATCCAAGAGTTGCTAGTAACAGGACAATGACGATGCCATAAAAGGACTGGACAAAAGCAAGTGATACCGTCCCTCCAACAAGATAGAAGAAGGAACCAACTCGTATTTTTGGCAAACTTTCTCCATTACTGTCCCTCGTGAAAAACAAAAGGGAAAGTTCAAGCAATGTATTCGAGATTAATTTTAAAGCGGCAAATACCATGAAGTAAATCAAGAAAAAAACAAAAAAGATCGCAAAATTAATCCACGTTGGGGAGAAAAACTCCTGCATTCCACGATAAATACCAATTTGCTTAAGTAGCTCTAATGTTTTCAATTCAGTCAAAATCGCAAACGAGACACTAAAAAGGATAATAGAAATAAGCGGAAAGTAACTTGTAAAATATGTATTCTTCATTTTCAATTCCTCATATCAATACTTCACTGTGTTGTTCTTTTCGATTTTAGTGGTAAATCTCTTTTTTGTAAATACATATAGAGTAAGGACTACTATTATGGGAAAAGAGGGGTTAGATGAAAAAAGGGTTATTATTTTTGATGCTTGTCTGCTGTTTGGCTTTTTTCACCTTCTTGAGTACGGCAGGTGCATCTGGGGAATCAGATTTCACAAAAGCGGTTAATGAGAAATTGAAGGAAGTTAATTATTATGCGGAAGGTTCTGCTGAAGTGGTTAATACCATTACAAAGGAAGCAGAAATTACAAAAGTCATCACGGCGGATGATCCAAGCACAGAGAAAAATGAAGAAGAAATTGACACGTATACAGCAAATGTTGTTGTCGGACACGTTGCATATAAATTAAAACGCGATAGCATTTTTTATATTCAGAAACATGAATTCCTTTATTACGATGTAGATAATAATGAATTTCTAATGCTCTCAAATTTCCCTGATGATCAGGAAATTGCTGCTCTATACGATGATTATATGGAAGCTGGTTATAAAGCTGGTATTACATTAACATCGAATTTATTATTTAGTTTATTTATTTTCTTGGCTCTTCTTGGATGTCCCATTTTAATTATGATGTTCCATAATAAAGCTATTCCGGTTCCAATGGTAAGAAATAACAGTGTGATTTAGGATGAGATACTTTTTGTCTCATCCTTTTTTTATTTTCGATGTTCGATCCGAATATATTCACGTGGTTTGAATTTTGGGTAGACCGTTGTTTCCTCTGTTTGTGTAGAATCAATTGTTTGTATTTGAAATTGTTGTTGATTATCGATTTGTTCTTCTACGATATATTCTCTCTTCGTTTGGTCATGAATCACCCAAGCTATTGTAAACAAGAAGGCAAAAATCGCAATTGCCACAATTCCTTTTTTTACATTCACAAAACTCACCTCTTGCTACTAGCATTCATTTCAAAAAGCATTTTTATACAATCTATTTTAAAAAATTTTTTTTGTTCATAAGAACACATCTCTTCATATTTAATAACAACTAAAAATCTAGGTAACACTAGAAGTTGCAAGGCATGCAAGTTCGTAATAATTGTTATATACTTTTAAGAGAAATAAAAATGTTTGAGGGGGTACTGTTTTGTCACTTGTACATTGGGCCATATTATCTCCATTTATATTGGCTATCTTTATTCCTATTTTACGCAAATATTTGCGTGGGATTCATACAGGTTGGTTTGTACTAATTCTACCTGTACTACTATTTTCTTATTTCTTTCCATTTATGAAGGACACGATGAATGGAAATCCGATAATTCGTACCGCAGAATGGATACCTTCCATTGGTGTAAATTTCACTGCGTACATTGATGGATTAGGGCTCTTGTTTGCCTTACTGATTACAGGTATTGGAGCATTGGTTGTTCTCTACTCTATCTACTACTTATCGAAAGAAAAGGAATCCCTACATAACTTTTATGTGTACCTGCTCTGTTTTATGGGAGCTATGCTTGGAGTTGTCCTCTCCGATAATGTGATTATGCTTTATACGTTTTGGGAGTTAACCAGTCTATCTTCTTTTCTACTAATTGGATATTGGCATAATCGTGAAAAATCTAGGTATGGTGCACTAAAATCAATGTTAATCACCGTGTTTGGTGGTTTATCCATGTTAGCTGGATTCGTTTTACTATCACTCATGACGAATACATTCAGTATTCGTGAGATGATTGCTCAAGTGGATACATTACCATCAAATCCACTATTCATTCCGGCAATGCTATTAATTTTATTAGGTGCTTTTACAAAATCAGCTCAATTTCCGTTTCATATTTGGTTACCGGATGCAATGGAAGCACCAACACCTGTTAGTGCGTATCTTCACTCAGCGACAATGGTAAAAGCAGGTATTTATTTAGTTGCGCGCTTAAGTCCTATTTTTGCTGGATCAAGTGAATGGTTTTGGATTATCTCAACCTTTGGAATCATTACCTTGTTCTGGGGCTCATTTAGTGCCGTTAAACAAACAGATTTAAAAGGAATTCTTGCATTTTCAACAGTAAGTCAACTGGGAATGATTATGTCCCTATTAGGAATTGGTTCAGCTGCTCTTCATTATGATCATCTTGATACCAATATTTATTTGGCTGCAATAGTCGCAGCTATTTTCCACTTAATTAACCACGCGACATTCAAAGGAAGTTTGTTCATGGTTGTAGGTATTGTCGACCATGAAACAGGTACCCGTGATATTCGCAAGCTTGGTGGATTAATGACCGTGATGCCAATCACCTTCACATTGGCTGTTATTGGCGCCTTTTCAATGGCAGGTCTACCACCATTTAATGGTTTCTTAAGTAAAGAAGCGTTCTTTACAGCAATTGTAAATGCAACGACACTTGATATTTTCAATATGGAAACATTAGGTATACTTTTCCCTATCATCGGTTGGGTCGCTAGTGTGTTCACGTTCATTTACAGTATGATTCTAGTCTTTAAAACCTTTACAGGAAAAGCTCAGTTTGAAAAGCTGGATAAAAAACCACATGAAGCACCAATTGGGATGTTAATCTCACCAATTATCCTAGCTTCACTTGTTATCATTTTTGGTTTGTTTTCAAACATTCTGGCTCCAAGTTTAATTGAACCAGCTGTGGCATCCATCGTTCCAAGCTTACTCGATGGTGATTCAAACTATCATATTCATTTTGAATATTTCCACGGATGGAATGCACCGCTCTTTATGTCAATTGGAGTTGTTTTGTTAGGAACCCTTATGTTTCTTTCGCTTGCAAAATGGACAGGCATTTACAATGTCTTTTCCAAGCGTTTAACTTTAAACAATCTTTATGACAATGGGATTATTGGCATGGAGAGGTCAGCATCAAAGATAAATCGCTTCTATATGACTGGAGTTATTCGTGACTATTTAGTTATTATGTTTGCGTTCTTTATCTTAGCAATTGGAAGTGCGCTCATCATTAAAAATGCATTTGCTTTTGATTTAACACATGTTGCACCAGTTCGACTTTTTGAAGCTGTGCTAGCATTTGTTCTTGTAGGTGGAGTTGCGACAACTGTTTTCGCCAAATCAAGACTTACGGCAATTATTGCACTTGGTGCAGTTGGATATTCAGTTTCATTATTCTTTGTGCTATTCCGTGCACCTGATTTAGCGTTGACTCAGCTCGTAATTGAAACGGTATCCGTTTCCTTATTCCTTTTGTGTTTCTATCACTTACCAAAGCTACACAAAAAAGAAAAACCAATGCGTTTTCGTCTTACAAACTTAATTATTTCATTAGGGGTTGGAACCATTGTTACTTTGCTTGCGATTTCCGCAAATAGCACAAGATTGATTGATTCTATCTCAAGTTATTTTGTAGAAAATAGCTATAAAAAAGGCGGAGGTACAAATATAGTTAACGTCATATTAGTAGACTTCCGTGGCTTTGATACATTGTTTGAAATCACCGTGCTTGGTATTGCAGCACTAGGTATATTTACAATGATCAAATTACGTTTAACAAGGAGGAAAGAAGGATGAAAACAAATGATTTAATCCTACAAACGGCAACAAAGATAACTGTTTTCATTATTCTTGCCTATTCCTTGAATCTCTTTTTTGCAGGTCATAATACTCCAGGAGGAGGATTTATCGGTGGACTGATTTCAGCTGCAGCAATCGTCCTTCTCCTTTTAGCATTCGATATGAAAACAGTAAAAAAAGCCTTGCCTTTTGACTTTAAAAAGGTTGCGGCTCTCGGGTTATTAATTGCAACTTTAACTGCAATGGGTTCATTCTTTTTCGATGTACCCTTCTTATCCCATACTTTTGGTTACTTTGATTTACCAATTTTCGGGAAAACAGAACTTGCCACTGCTGTATTATTTGATACCGGTGTTTATTTAGTTGTTGTAGGAGTAACCATGACCATTATCCAAACAATCGGGGAGGATGAATGATTAATGGAGATTTTAATGGCTATTGTTATCGGTATTTTGTTTACGGCAGCGACATATTTAATGCTTTCAAAAAGTCTTATTCGTGTCATTATTGGGACAGGTTTGCTAAGTCATGGAGCCCATTTATTGATTTTAACGATGGGTGGGTTAAAGCATGGAGCTGCTCCTATTTTAGTAGAAGGTACGAAGGCATATGTTGATCCACTTCCACAAGCCCTTATCTTAACAGCAATCGTAATTAGCTTTGGGGTAACATCGTTTATTCTAGTGCTTGCGTATCGCTCCTATCAAGAGCTTGGAACGGATAACATGGATAAATTAAGGGGAAATGATAGCGATGAATAATTTTGTAATCCTTCCAATATTGATTCCTCTCATGACGGGAATCATACTTATCTTTGTAAATAAATATACGAAAGCAACAAGAGTTATCAGCTTAATTTCAACAATTCTAACTATCATTGTGTCATTAAGCCTTGTCAATCAGGTCTATCGTAATGGGATTCAAACTCTTAACCTCGGTGACTGGGACGCTCCTTTTGGAATTGTACTAGTAGCCGATATGCTTGCTTCATTACTCGTTACAACAGGCAGTATTGTAGTCTTAGCCTGTACAATCTATTCGTTCAAGAACATCGGGAAAGAAAGAGAAGCTTTCTTCTATTATGCGGCAGTACAATTCCTAATGGTTGGGGTACTAGGTGCATTTTTAACAGGAGATCTTTTCAACCTATTCGTATTTTTCGAGGTCATGCTAATGGCTTCTTATGTCCTAATTGTTCATGGTGGGACAAAGCCACAATTACGTGAATCAATTAAATACATCTTGGTAAACGTGATTTCATCTGCCCTTTTTGTTATAGCCGTTGCCTATTTATACGCAGTAACAGGAACAGTTAATATGGCAGATTTATCAGCAAAAATTAGTGAACTTGGACAACCAGGTATCGTGACTGTTATCTCAATCCTATTTTTAGTCGTTTTCGGGTTAAAAGGTGCAATCTTCCCGCTATTTTTCTGGTTGCCTGGTTCTTATAATGCACCACCAACACCGATTACAGCTCTATTTGGGGCCTTATTAACAAAGGTTGGGGTATATTCAATCATTCGTACGTTTACGATTATTTTCTATCACGATACAGGTTTTACTCATACCTTAATCGGAATCCTTGCAGGATTTACAATTCTAGTAGGTGTAATTGGGGCTGTTGCTTACTGGGATGTTAAACAAATTATTATTTACAATATTTTAACTGCAGTAGGTGTTATTTTAGTAGGTGTTGCAACCTTAACACCGACATCACTAACTGGGTCGATTTACTATTTAATTCATGACATGATTATCAAAGCTGCCCTCTTCCTATTAGCAGGGGCGATGATTGTCATAACTGGAACAAGCAATTTGAAGAAAATGGGCGGTTTAATCAACCATCATCCATATTTAGGATGGATGTTCTTCATTGCAACCATTTCACTTGCAGGTATCCCTCCATTTAGTGGTTTCATCGGCAAACTTCTAATTGTTAAGGGAAGCCTTGCTACTGAGCATTACGCACTGGTTGCGGCAATTTTAATTTCAAGTCTTCTAGTCCTCTATTCGGTT
This sequence comes from Fredinandcohnia onubensis, assembly GCF_031181385.1. Classification (GTDB taxonomy): domain Bacteria; phylum Bacillota; class Bacilli; order Bacillales; family Bacillaceae_L; genus Ferdinandcohnia; species Ferdinandcohnia onubensis_C. The sequence goes on along the minus strand of NZ_JAPSKV010000006.1, from coordinate 205,861 downwards.
ATGAAAATCTTCATTAACGGTTTCTGGGGTGAAGCAAAGCTTAGGAAAGAAGAAGAAAAAGGAACAACAAAAGGATTACTATTTCCAATCACTCTTCTACTTTCACTCTCAATTGCACTTGGATTTGGTGCTGAATGGTTCTATCCGTATATCTCGCAAGCAGCTCAAGATTTAACGGACCCATCCATCTATGTCCAAGCTGTCTTAAAGGAGTAGATGTTATGTTGTTGCAATTGGTTTTAAATATTTTCATTGCCGTTTCGTGGATGTTTATCTCGAATTCTTATGACTTTGGAGCCTTTTTCGGCGGATATTTGATCGGTCTTTTTCTAATCTTTATTTTACGTCGTTCCTTCTCACACCGATTTTATCTCCATAATGTGTGGGCAGTGATTAAACTTATCTTAATTTTCTTTAGAGAGTTAGTTCTATCAAATTATGCCATTATGAAGGTAGTTGTAAAGCCAAAGCTTGATATCAAACCTGGAATTTTCGCATTGCCGATTCAAGTGGAAAAAGACTGGGAAATCATGGTACTTTCGAATTTAATTACGCTGACACCAGGTACATTAGTAATGGATATTTCAGATGATAAAAAATTAATCTATGTTCACGCAATGGATTTACAAGATGCGGATGAGGCAATAGATTCTATTAAAAGTACATTTGAAAAAGCAATTATGGAGGTGAGCCGATAATGTTTGAGATTATACTTAATATTTCACTTGTCTGCTTATCGGTTTCAACGATTGCTTATTTATACCGTGTGATTAAGGGACCTTCGATTTCTGACAAAGTCATTGCACTTGATGCAATAGGAGTCAATTTAGTTGGAATTACCGCGATTATTTCAGTCATTCTGCGCTCAAATTCATTCCTTGAGGTCATCTTATTGATTGCGATTGTAGCCTTTGTTGGCACAGTAGCCTTTTCGAAGTTCCTTGAGAAAGGAGTCGTAATTGAACATGACCGAGACGCTTAAGATTTTATTTGCAGTCATTATTTTGTTCGGAGCACTTTTAAGCATATTAAGTGCGATTGGAATTCTCCGTTTACCAGATGTGTACACAAGAAACCATGCGGTATCTAAAAGTGGGACATTAGGGGTACTTTCGATATTACTTGGAACGTTTCTATACTTCTGGCTAATTGAAGGCTATATGAATGCGAGGTTGATTCTGGGATTCGTCTTTCTCTTTCTGACATCACCAGTTGCCGGACATTTGATTAGCCGCGCTGCCTATAATACAAAGGTTCCACTTTGGGAAAAAAGCTCCCAAGATGACCTAAAAGACAAGGTTCACCATTCAAAGGAAAAAGAAAAAGTGAGTCAATAAAGGAAAGCGAGGACACTTGAGGTCCTCGCTTTTTTTGGCTTCATTTTTTCAAGTTGATAATCGCTGTGGTGCAGCGTGATACGCAGATTAGGTTATCTTCTTCATCCACAATTTTAACATCCCAAACCATTGTTGTTTTTCCTTTATGGAGGGGAGTGCCGATTGCTTTTACGATGCCATCCCTTTTTGCACGAATATGGTTCGCATTAATTTCTAGACCTGCACAACCTTGTGTATTACGATCTACTAAATTGTATGTACCTATACTTGCAACTGTTTCCGCTAACGCAACAGATGCCCCACCATGCAAAACACCAAAAGGCTGACGTGTACGTTCATCAACTGGCATAGTCGCTGTCACTCGCTCAGGTGTCACCTCTTCAATTGTAATCCCCAAAACTTTGATTAACGAATTTTCTACCATTCTTCTTCTCCTCATTCTCGTTTATTTCCGAATTCCTGATAATGGGATTGAAAGAAGTTTGTCATCATCTTCTTTTGGATTCCCGCGTCCGTCTGTGTTATTTGTGATGGTATAAAGAATACTATCTTCTATGTACACATCCCTCATTCGGCTATTGATATCAAGGATTGTCTCAATTCTACCTGACTCAACATCATAGCTTTTCACTTCTGATCCCCTTAATGTGGCGATATAAAGCTTGCCATTTGCATAATCGATTCCAGAAGGTGCCCATGTTTCCTCCCCAGTATGATATATCGGTGTTATCATTCCAGTCTCCGTCTCATCCCCCTCAATAACAGGCCATCCATAGTTCTTACCCGGTTCAATCAGATTAATCTCATCGTGTGCACTTTGTCCATGTTCTGTGCTGTATAAAGTTCCTTTTTCATCCCATGCTAGCCCTTGAGGGTTCCGATGACCATATGAGTAGACATAAGAGTTAGGAAAAGGATTATCATTCGGAATAGAGCCATCTAGGTTCATTCGGAGGATTTTGCCGGATAGACTTGTTCTGTTTTGGGAATTTTCCGGAACTCCTGTATCACCTGCTGTAACATAAAGTTTTTGATCTGGGCCAATCTTGATTCGACCCCCATTATGAATTCTTCCACCAGGGATTCCCTCAAGTAAGACTGACTTTTCTTCCCAGGTAGAATCGTTTCTTTCCACAAGAATCACGCGATTTAAAATTTCTCCGTCCTCCAGATATGTATGATACAAAAATGCCTGATTTGAGCTCGCATAATCAGGTGCAACCGTAAATCCCAGAAAGCCGCCTTCCCCTTGGTGTACAATTTCTTTTTGAAGGTTTAGCTGCTGTCTCGTTACATTCCCAGTAGCTTCCTCAATTTCTGACAACCTCCCAACACGTTCAGGAATGAGAAAGGCTCCGTCTGTTTTGCTTATCATCCATGGAATAGTGAGGTTTGTCGCAATAATAGCCGGGTTTGAAACAGTTTCCTTTACAGGTTCATCAAGGGGTTGTTTCTCTGAACAACCAGCTATTATTAAAAATACTAGAAATAAGGATAGCTTTTTCATTTTTAAAACACCCTCTCAATGTGAAAGCTTACGGAGTTTTCTCGTCTTTTTTATCTTAACCAATACAAATACTACCAATGCTACAACAGCTATACCAATGACAATATCGTAATATTTAATAAAACCCTCTATGAACTCTTCCCCTGCAAAATAGCCAACTGAAAAAATGATCGAAACCCATACAAATATAGCTGTGTACAGCGTAGTTGCAAATTTAATAAAGGATAATTTACTAAAACCGAATAAGAACGGAAATAGAATACGAAAACCTGGTACGAAATAACAAAAGGCCAACGCAAACGTATTGTATTTTTCAATAAGAGATAAACCACGATCAATCTTTTTTCTCATTTTGTTTTGCTTATTCAGGAGAACAACCATCGCATGTCCTGCAAATCGTCCAAAAATATAACTGGTAGTGACGGCTGTTAGAATGCCTGCATATGTAACTAAAAAAATCCTCCAAGGTACAAATAAATCCTCTGAAGAAAAAAAACCAATTGTTGAAACAATGACTTCATTAGGGATTGGAATGATAAATGCCCCCACCCACAACCATAGATAAAGTCCTATATATCCGTGTTCCTGAATAATTAACACGATTTCATTTATATCCATCTTATCCCTGCCTTATCAGGTTGAAATATTAAATTGTAGATACTCACTTCTTTCTATTATAAGATTAAATGGATAATATTAGAAACCTTTTTAAATGGATTAAGGAGAGAAACATGTGAAAAAACCTATTGTAATCATAACCGGTGCATCCGGTGGATTTGGACTCTTAAGTTCAATCGAATTTCTGAAAAAAGGCTATTTTGTTGTAGCAACAATGAGAGATTTAGAAAAGAAAAATAATGTACTAGATAAATTAAATGATTCTACTTTAGAAGAAAATCTTCTTTTTTGTCAATTGGATGTGACGGATGCCAAGTCCTTATATGATTTTAAACGAACTTTAGATAAGCTAGGGAGTATTGATATCCTATTGAACAACGCCGGATTTGCAACAGGCGGGTTTGTCGAGGAAATTTCGCTGAATGAATACAAAGCCCAATTTGAAACGAATTTTTTCGGGTTAATCGAGGTTACAAAATTTGTTCTTCCATTTATGAGACACCAAGGTTCGGGAAAAATCATCAATCTTAGCAGTATCAGTGGGCAAATTGGGTTTCCAGGTCTATCTCCTTATGTTGCCTCCAAATTCGCCTTAGAGGGCTGGTGTGAATCATTACAGCTAGAAGTAAGACCTTTTGGTATAGACGTTGCCCTAATTGAACCTGGCTCCTTCCAAACGAATATTTGGAGCAGTGGAACAAAGATTGCGGAACAATCGATGCAACCCACATCTCCCTATCATCATATGATGAAGAAAATCGAAGCACGACTTGAAAAAGGCCAAGCTTCATATGGAGACCCGCTTGTGGTTGCGCAGTTCATTGTAAAGCTAGCCCAAAAGGGTTCCTTGTCCAAACTTCGCTACCCTGTGGGAAAAGGAGTAAGAACCTCTATATATCTTAAGAATGTTCTTCCTTGGAATAGATGGGAAGGAATTGTGTTGAAGATGTTGAGTATTGAAAGGAAGTAAAACCGGAAGGCAAGGGTAAAACGCACCTTATCAAAAAATTAACATATATTGTAAGGGAATTTTGATAAGGGAGGTCTAGAGTTGTACTTTCATCCATTTATCTATGGGCATCAAGGACCACCAAGGACGGTTTTGTATCCAGGATATTATTCTAACATCACAAGACATTCCGTGTTTCCTGACCCAAGGACGTATTATCCAGCCCCATATTATCGAAAATTACCGGAAGTTGACCCGACGTTATTTAAGGAATCAGCAGAAGAAATGAGAATTCTAATGATGGATGCAAGCATTATGCTTGCTAAATTAGCTGATTCAAAAGAATTCGCGAAACAGGTAATGGCTGCTGCCCAGGCATCAAATGATAAGGAAGTAAATCGGCTGTTAAAATCAACAGGAATTAAGTCCGAAGTTAAAGCGACCTATAATCCTGATGGTTTAAGTCTTCATTTAGAAGCAAGTGTAAGTGGCACTAAATCCAGTCAATTAACAATTGCATTAAGATGGCGGTAAAAAAATGAATAGACTGCTGTGGAACGAAGGTAAAAAATTGCCTATCGTTCTTTTTTTATTTTAAGAATGAAATTTATTCGGTTTAGGACATGATAAAATACGAGGAGGTTAAAATCAATGAAAGACAGAGATAGAGACATATTTAGACTAACACAAAGCAAAGAAGAGAAGCTTGTCAATCAGCTTGATCCAGAGCTTGATCTTCGAAATATAAATTTTGCAACAGGCGAAAATGAATACCTAAATGAACGCTACGATGATTTTTCCATCGAGCATTAATGAATGACATGGAGGAAGTTAAATGGCTAATAAAGAACGACTTAACGAAGAAGCAGCAGTAAACAACAACTTAACTTCATCTACGTATTCAAAGAGTAAAACTGCAAAGAAAAAGAAAAATGGGGCTAAGTAATTTGCCCCGTTTTTAAACGGATTCAGTTGAAAGTTCTACTAGTCTGTTGTATGCTTCCTCTTTATCAAACGAAGAATACCATCGAAAATTAGCTTCGTCCAAAATACGATAATGCTGGCTAATCACATTTTGTTGAAGACGAAACTTTCCCTCCCTCTGAAGGTCCTTCCACCAAAGCTTACCGCCCAGTGTACGTTCCTTAGCCCGGTCAATCCCATTGCGTCCAACGATTTCAATGACATCAATAGGATCTCCACCTAACGTTGTTTGAATAATTTCACTATCTCGAAATAATGCGCAAACCGCGACAACACATGTCCAACCTGCATGAATTCTTCCTTTTTCAATTTGCACCAACGTCTTCTTTGAGATCCCCAAGATTTCTGCCATTTTATCTTGTGTATATCCTTTTTCGATCCGGATAAGCTTCATTTTTTCAGAAAGCAATTTCGTTAATTGTTCTTTATCCATGTTAATCACCTATTTTTAAAAGTAACGCTACTTTATTTTAGTACACATAAAAGCCTTAGTGTAATTTTACACTAAGGCAATATAGTTAGCAATTTATTCACATTTTTGGATTAATAAATTAGCTTCAAACCACTTATAAAAATAATGACACCGATTACGGTTTGCAATGGTTTCATAGGAACCTTTGCAGACAAGGAACTTCCAATAATTACACCCGGAATTGAACCACAAAGTAAATTTGCAACCAATAGAAAGTCAACATTTCCAAAACCTAAGTGAAAAAAACTACTTACCGTGACTAAAATAAACGCATGTGCGATATCTGTGCCAACTAATTCCGAAGCACGCAATTGATAAAATAGCAGCATGGCAAGGGCAAATAGCGACCCAGAACCAACTGAGGTTAACCCAACTATAAAACCAAGGATAGCGCCTAAAAAAATGGTTGCTTTTGCTTTATCTTCAATAGGTTTGATACTATAGGAGCTACTTGTGAAACGGGAACTGAACAAGGTTTTTATTACGGTCGCGACGGCAACCATCATAAGTACATATCCAAGGGCATGCTTTACTATTTCCCCTTGGAGAAGTTTATCTCCTCCAACAAAATGCAAAGTAGTAACAGCTAGGATTGCACTTGGAACACTGCCTATAGCTAAATATTTTACCAGCTTAAAATTAATTGTTTTCTGCCGGAAATGCTGTACAGATCCAAAGAATTTCGTAATTGAGTTATAGACAAAATCTGTACCAACTGCAACTAGTGGATTAATACCAATTAAGATTAAGAATGGGGTTAATAATGCCGCTCCACCAACACCTGTTAGTCCGACCAAAAAACCGACAAAAAGGCCCATTAATACAATTCCAATACTCATTTCCGACCGCTCCCAACATTTTCGGATATGGGCATTATATTTAAAGGACATCCCTTTTGACACTTTTTTCTTACATTGGACGGTAAAAAAATTTTTTAAGTATAACAATTACAGTGATTTTAAGTATCACATCTACGTATATTTTATCAATGTGTTCCCATTCCTATGACTTCACTTTTTATTTGTTAACTTCTGATATTTTTTGTTGACATATAATGAATCTTGTTTTACGATTTTGTTAACTAAAAAACACGGAGGTTAACACATAATGACAGCAATATCAAAACCACGCATTCGTGCAGTCGAAATTACATATGTCGGGATGTTTGCAGCGCTTATGGCGATTGGTGCAAATATTACCTCAATGGTACCGTTTTTACAGGTTGCGGGTGTACCATTAACTATGCAAACCTTTTTTGCTGTATTGGCTGGTCTCCTACTCGGAAGTCGATTAGCTGCGATCTCAATGACTGTGTATATGTTAATCGGAATTGCTGGAGCACCTGTTTTTTCAGGATTCGAAGCAGGGCTAGCTCCACTCATCGGAGGTACGGGTGGATTTATTTTATCGTTCATTGCAACAGCTTATTTCGCAGGAAAGATCGTTGAGCATGCTAAGGGAAATCCATCCTTAAAAACGTTCATGATTGCCTCATTTGTTGGTCTTTTTATGAACTATTTCATTGGCACAAACTATATGTACTTTGCTTTCAATTTTTGGTTAGAGGTTAAAATGAGCTATGGAGCAGCATGGGGTGTGATGGCTTGGTTTATTGTAAAGGACTTTGCTTTTACCATCTTCGCAGCACTTATTTCACCAAGAATTTATCGAGCAGTTTCTAGAAATTCTGTGAATTCTTCTTCAACCAATCTATCAAAATAAGTGATATAACCCCCACGAAAGTTCGTGGGGGTAAGTTTTTTATAAGATAATCGCTGCGATCCAGCCGAAAATAATGAGTGGTATATTATAGTGTATAAATGTTGGAACACAAGTGTCCCAAATATGATTATGCTGACCATCAACGTTCAATCCAGCGGTTGGACCTAGCGTACTATCTGATGCAGGTGACCCAGCGTCTCCAAGAGCTGCCGCAGTTCCAACAAGGGCAATAGTCGCCATTGGGCTAAATCCAACTTCCATACATAATGGAACAAAAATAGTTGCGATGATTGGAATCGTTGAAAATGATGAACCAATTCCTAAGGTAATCAAAAGACCTACAATTAACATCATTAACGCAGCAAGTGATAAATTTCCACCAATTAAATCCGCTGATTGCGTAACCAATGCCTCAACATGCCCTGTTTCTTTAATCACAGATGCAAACCCAGAAGCTGTGATCATAACGAAACCAATGAAAGCCATCATTTTCATACCACTTGTTATGACTTCGTCAGCTTGACTTACTTTCATTGAGCCACTGAAATAAAGAACAGCTATTCCGGCTAATGCTCCAAAAATCATGCCATCCACATCAAATACTTGTGACAGTGTTAACTGTATTCCTAAAGTAACAAGTACAGCAAGTGTCGCGAAGCTAAGGCTCTTTTTCGTATAAGTTGTGTTTGCATCTGAACCTGACTCAGTTGCAATTTCAATTGTTTTATATTGTTTTGGCTTACGGTAAGAAAAAAGAACTGCGATAAGTAAACCAACAACCATCCCAGCAGTTGGGATCAACATGGCAATTGGGATATCTCGTTTCGCCACTTCTAGCCCACTATCTAGCATATATTGCTGCAGTAGTCCGTGGAATATCTCTCCAAATCCAACTGGTAGCGCAATGTATGGAGCTGTTAAACCGAAAGTAATTACGGTAGCGATAAGTCGACGATCAATTTCGAGTTCATTAAAAACCTTTAATAAAGGTGGAATTAAAATAGGAATAAAAGCAATATGAACAGGTACTAAATTTTGTGATGAAATAGAAATTGCTAAAATAATTAAGATGATTAAAACCTTTGAATAGGTTTTACGTTTGCTATCCCCTTGCTTCCCTACAAGTTTTATGGCAAGGTCTACCATCGCATCTGGTAATCCTGTTTTTGAAATTGCTACAGCAAAACTACCAAGTAGTGCATAACTTAATGCGACTGTAGCATTTCCACCTAAGCCTTCTGTGAATGTGGACACTGTTGTTGCTATATCGAGACCACCTGTAAGTCCCCCAACAATTGCCCCTACGGCAAGAGCTACAACAACATTTATACGGAATAAGCTTAGAATTAGCATGACAAGAACTGCTATAACAACTGCATTCATGGTGAAAACTCCTTCTAGTATGGTTATTATTTTAAATAAATACTTTAGTTTGATAAATTGGTAGAGAACTAAAACACTAAACTAAAATACCATATGATGTTAGAAATCGTCAATGGTATTTTTTTGGAGAAGTTCGCTGAGATTCTGATGCAATGCGGTTTGCTGGGGATGTGGTATTGGGGATTCCGTACGGTAAACTGAAATAAGCGCCTTGCGATATACATCATATCGGGTTGCGATATAGAGATGTATCGATTAAGCTGTTTGCGGTATAGCACATATCGTTTTGCGATATAGAGATATACCGATTAAGCCGTTTGCGGTATAGCATTTATCGTTTTACGATCCGGTAAAATACCGATTACGCACTTTGCGGTATAGCATTTATCGTTTTGCGATACACGGATATACCAATTACGCGGTTTACGATATACCACATATCGGGTTGCGATATAGAGATGTGCCGATTACGCGCTTTGCATTATACCATTTATCGCTTCGTGATACAGAGATATACCGCTATAGCGGTTCGCGATACACGGAGATTCCTATATAGCGGTTCGCGATATAGCATATATCGTTTTGCGATCTGGTGATATTTCGTCCTATAAAAAGAAGCCTACCCGTTAGGTAGACTTCTCAATCATTTATTCTTCTATTTCACCAAAGCGCTCTACTAGGGTTGCGAGTGTACGGACCATAACCCCTGTTGCACCGGCTGGGCCTAGATTATGAGCTGAAGTAGTCGTTGCTGTTCCCGCGATATCTAGATGTACCCATGGTGTATCTTCTGCGAATTCACCTATGAACGTGCCAGCAAAAATCGCATGACCGTCGCGACCAGGTGAATTATTTAAATCGGCAACCTGGCTCTTTCGAACTCGCTTCTTATGATTTTCTGTGATCGGCAGACGCCAAATGGGTTCGCCAGCTTCTATGGAAGCTTCTAATACCTCTTCGAAAAAGGCTTCATTGTTTGTCATTGCACCTGTAATATCATTACCTAAAGCGACAATCACTCCACCTGTTAATGTCGCAACATCTACTAAATAAGAGGCGCCATGAAACTTCGCATAGGTGATGCCATCTGCTAATGCAAGTCGACCTTCTGCATCCGTGTTTAATATTTCGATCGTTTTACCATTCATAGAGGTAACTACATCATCAGGCTTAAACGCATCACCGCTAATCATATTATCTGTTGATGGGATAACAGCGACAACATTCTTTTCTGGTCTTAGTTCCCCGATGATCTCCATGGCTCCTAAAACTGCAGCTGCTCCACCCATATCTGATTTCATGCCTACAATGCCGTCTTTTGGCTTGATGGAGTATCCACCTGTATCAAAAGTAATTCCTTTTCCAACTAGTGCAATGACATCTTCCCAGTTCTCTTTCCCTTGATATTTAAGAACGATCATTTTAGGAGGCTCTACAGAACCTTTATTTACCGCTAAGAGGGCGCCCATTCCCAGCTTTTCCATATCCTCTTTTTCTAGTATTTCTACTTCAAATCCGTATTTTTTTCCGAGTTCTGCTGCATAATTTGCTAAATCGGTAGCTGTTAGCATATTTCCGGGTAAATTCACAAGGGTTCTGGCAGAGTTTGTTCCTTGTCCATACGCATAGCCGACAGTCAGACTAGCTTGGATTTCTTCTGCATCGCCACTAGAATAAACAACGACTTCTTCAATTTTCTTTTCTGGTGCATTTGGCTTTTGCTTATAATCTGCAAATTTATATGTAGACAATGCTAGGGCTTCTCCAAACGCATGGGCAACATCTAGTGCATCTAATTCCTCAGTTACAAAGGAATCTAACCCTACTGCAAAGCTTTCAACCTTTGCTTCAGAGATTGTTTTAACAGCTTCCCCAAACGCCTCTCTAAGAGATTCGAGTGTTTGCTTTTCTTCTTTTCCAAGACCTAAAAAATAAACTCTTTTTATCGATGCCTTCCCTAATGTATGTACTTTAGAAACCTTATTTTGCTCCGCCCGGATATCGCCTTCTTTTAACAGTTCAGTAATTTGTCCATCTAATAATAGATCTAATTCTTTCGCAAGACCTGATGTTTTTTGATTTTTTGCGAAAAGACCTATTAATAATGCTTCATGTGCTTCTATTACTTGTGCCTCATTTTTAACTTTAAACATTGTTACACCTCCAATATTTTTTACCTTTTTATTATAAACTTCGAGGCCCTAAATTTCATCCTCCAACCATCGGTGAATATTTCATTTTGCAGGCGCAACCAAATTCTTTTATAATGATAAAAAGTAACTTTGTTTTACATGAGATATAGATCTGAAAAAAATCTATAAACAAAATATAGAAAAAATGGATGTTAACGAGAGGAAGAATTTTACATGGAGCTTTTTACGAATTTCCCCCTTTGGGCCGCACTTGCTGCAATAGGATTTGCTCAATTTGTTAAAGTCCCACTACATTTTTTTGTAACAAGAAAAGTTGATTGGTCGTTAGTTACGAGTACAGGTGGGATGCCCAGCTCCCATTCAGCAGCCGTAACTGCCTTAACTACTGGTATTGCCCTAGAACAAGGCGTAGATTCCCCTTTCTTTGCGATCTCAACAGTGTTTGCTGTCATAGTTATGTTCGATGCTTCTGGTGTCCGTAGACATGCTGGTGAACAGGCGACAGTTCTCAATCAGCTTGTTGCGGATTTTCAAAAATTTGCAGAGGATGCAAAACTATGGCCAAAGCTTGATGAAGATAGTAAGAGAAAGGAATTAAAGGAATTATTAGGTCATAAACCTATCGAGGTATTTTTTGGTGGATTAACTGGGGTCTTATTAACTTTATTACTTCATGTCCTATAAAAAACAAAATGGGCTAATCTTAATGATTAGCCTTTAACTTTTTTCACCTAAAATTTGTTGTCGGAATACTTGCATGGACTTATCCTCATTCATTGCAGCAATTTCTTCTTCAGATATTCTTCCGTCACCCATCTTGATGACATAAACATCGAGGGTTTTCTTCCCCCATTTTTTATAAACATCATCAACTGTATCATAGTACAGATCTATTTTATTTCCTTTGATGGCTCCGCCTTTGTCAGCGACTACTCCATACCCGTAGTCAGGGATAAAAAGAATTGTTCCGATTGGAAACACATCTAAATCCGCAGCAATTGTTGAATATAAATCACGTTTTACCTTAACACCTGAATAGGTAATCCCATAGGAAGGGTGATTCGCATCCTTACCTGTTGATTCAACACCTGCCGTATATCCGGTTGCGACAACTGTTTGTGTTGGGTATTTTGAGAAATCAATGGCTTCTTCAATAGGTAATGTGGTTTCTAAAACAGAGGCTGAGACCGCCTTATTTCCATTAGCTAAAAATAAAAATTTTGATACCCATTCTACACTTTTAATGCCTACTGCTTGTGACTTCTCTTGATATTGGTTGCCTATCCAGTTTGTAAGGTCTTTCGTCTGCACTCCGGAAAAAGATTGGAACGTAGTGATTAGTGCTAATGCAAATAGGAATGTCATTGCACTTCTTCTTATCATTGTGTTTAAACGAAACACATTTTTCCACTCCTCTCACGACTCTATTTCTTTCCAATTTGGCAAAAAAATATTCGTTTAAGAGTGGAAGATAATTGTAAGCAAAAAAATAAACGTAAAGATTTTATAACAAAATCCTTACGTTTCTTCTTGCAATTTCTATATAGAAGTGACTTCCTAAAACATTCTGTATCCTTTTTTTCGTAGGAGTTTTATAATCACTCCTGATAAAACCGCACCAGCAAGACCACTAAGTAAAATTGCAATATCTAGAGGTGCTAAGGTCGTAATACTCTCCCCTAAAGAACTAAATGCATTAGATGGTGATGTAAAATAATCAAGGAAGGATACCTCTTGTATGATTGCCAAGGCAATTATTGGATAGATAATGGCCATAATCCACGACATACGTAATAGCATATTCAGAATAAATCCAATTCCAAAAAATAATACGAAAAACAATAACATCGAAATTAAAAATATCGGTAAAAAACTGAGTGACATGGCAACTCACCTCCTAGGACAAATCCCTACCTAGTTTACTAAAGGTACGATTAATGAGTCAATTGATTTCACTTACCAAATCGCACAATTATGTAAAAAAGGAATGCTAAGATAAAAGCATTCCTTTGTTAATTTTGTTAAATGAATTTTAATTTACCTTTTTTAAGAACAAGTGATGGTCCGCCTACGATTAATAGTGCACGGTTATCAATTACTTTCTTCATGAATGCTGCTTTCGAGCCCCAAATTTTTCTGCCAAATACAACACCGATTCCATCATGCTCACCAAGTGAACATACAGTTCCTTTGTTATCAAATGTAAATTCGCCAATTTCTCCTTGTCCACGAACTAGTACCGCAATGTTCTTCGCAACTAATGCACCTTGTTGCATTGCGATTTGTGCAGTTGGTGGGTATGGACGATTGATTTCTTCATTAATAACTAGTGAGCTATCTCCAACAAAGAAAACATCTTCATGGCCAGGAGCACGAAGGTCTTTGTCAACTTTCACACGTCCACGCATTGCTTCAAAACCAGAAGCTTCGATTACGCTGTTTCCACGAATACCTGCTGCCCATACAACAGTTTTCGCTTTAATTTCTTCTGTTACATCGTCTTTTCCAACGATGATTCCTTCAGGTGTTCCTTCTTTAATCGCAGTTCCGATTTTGAATTCCACACCTTTTTTCTCTAAGTGGTTCACTGCATATTCAACTAATTCAGCATCAAAACCAGGTAATACAGTTGGTGCTGCCTCAACACAAATGATCTTTACTTTATTTTGATCAACATCGAATTCACGGCAAAGCTCAGGAACTCTATTAACAAGTTCTCCTAGAAACTCAATACCAGTAAATCCTGCTCCACCGACAACAATTGTTAGACGAGTATCGTCTTTTTCTTCTTCAGTGTTATATGTTGCGAATTGATATTCAATATGTTCTTTAATTTGACGAGCTGTATTTACATTTGAAATTGAAAATGCGTATTCTTTTAGGCCTTTAATTCCAAAAGTCTCGGATTCTCCACCAAGTGCTACAACTAAATAATCATAATCAACCTGTGTGTCGTCCTCAAGAATTACACGTTTGCCTTCACGATCAATCTTTGCTACAGAGCCTTTTACAAATTTAACTTTATGTCCACTAATTACGTCTTCAATTTGGTAACGTACACGGTCTGCTTCTAAAGTACCTGCAGAAGCTTCATGTAACCATGTAGTCTCATAGTGATAATCATTTTTATTAACTAGTGTAATATCAGCTTCATTTACACCTAAAGTTTTTTGTAAGTTAACAATAGTGGTTAATCCACCGTATCCTGCACCTAAAACTACGATTTTTGGCTTTCTCACTGTAATCACGCCCACCTTTTCTTTTTTGCAGTCAAAAACACTTATTTCTATTTTCAACTGTAAGCTCTAATTTTATTGATAAAATAGTTTGTGATATCCTTCACGTAAGATACCATTATTGGACAAAAAGGATTCCGATATTTGTCAAAAAGTTGTACTATTTAATATCCACATCCTATATTAGGCCTTTTATATTGTTTTTTCAAGTGTTTGACGACCTTTTTGAATATTAAAAAAATAAAAAACAACCCTTTTTGGAGGTTGTTGGAAAATTGTTATTTTTTTAGTCTAAAAATTGCCATATTATAGGTTAAAAAAGTTGGGCCCACATAGAAGCCCAACTTACAATTAGCAATTTTCAGGTGTTCCTGCAACAGCTGCAGTACGGAAGGAAGAACCACATCCACAAGATGCAATTGCATTCGGATTATCGATGGTAAATCCGCCACCCATAAGGGATTGTTTAAAGTCTATTTTTACACCATTTAGTATCGGAGCATCTTCTTTATTAATGATAATCTTGATACCATGCTGTTCATCTTGGCGATCATTTTCACTTACTTCTTGTTCAAAGCCCATTCCGTAGGAAAGTCCCGTACAACCTCCACCCTTAACAGCAACACGTAGGAATGATCCTTCTTCCTCATTCTGTTTCATCATATCTTTAATTTGAAAAGCAGCCGCTTCAGAAATGGTAACTACACGATCTGTCATGTTTGTAACCTCCTTCTTTTTCAAGCTTACTAAAATAAGTTATTACTATTAGTATAATGGTAATCGGAAATTGATACAAATAATCTGTCTAATAGTAAATTTTTTTCTTACTCCTAGTATAAAATGGTATTATTTGGAGCACAATAAGATTATCCCCCGTTTTTTTTAGAAACTCTTCATTCATTTAATGAAGAGTTTTCTTTTTTTTCCAAAATT
Organism: Fredinandcohnia onubensis; assembly: GCF_031181385.1. Classification (GTDB taxonomy): domain Bacteria; phylum Bacillota; class Bacilli; order Bacillales; family Bacillaceae_L; genus Ferdinandcohnia; species Ferdinandcohnia onubensis_C. The sequence continues at coordinate 190,567 of NZ_JAPSKV010000006.1, read as the reverse complement.
TAAGAAAAGCAGTCATCATTGACTGCTTTTTTGTATATAAAATGTTTTGTATTAGAACATCGGGTTTTCTTCTAAATAGGCATAGATATTTTCAACTAGCTCATCAGCCGTTTCACCAGTAACTATATCCCCATTTACAAGAGCATATAGCGACTCAAAGCATTGACCACAATAGCTAAGGCATCCGTATTCAATCACATCAAGGTTTGGATCCTGTTCAAGAATTTCCTTTGCTTTCTGTGAGCCACTTGCCAAATTACTAACACAAAACTCAATAATAGGATTCACTGGTATTCACCTCACTACAACTACTTATCGTACTCTCTTTTTTTCGATTCGTCAATTTTGTGAATATCGGTTGTTATTTTGTCATAATTTCGCTATACTTTTAGTGTTTGTAATCGATAACGAATTAGCTAAAACTTTGTACTAACATTGGATGAATACGCTTAACTAAAGAGAGTAACAAAGGGGATAATCATCATGAAAAATCTTGTCATTTTAGGTGGAGGGTATGGTGGAATGCGGGTTTTACAACGCCTTTTGCCAAATCAATTACCCGAGGATATACAGATAACCTTAATTGACCGTGCGCCTTATCATAGTTTAAAAACGGAATTTTACGCGCTTGCAGCAGGGACTATTTCAGACTCCCATGTACGTGTAACATTTCCAGAACATCCACGTTTGCACGTAAAGTATGGGGAGATTACGGGCATCGATATGAATGAAAAGCTTGTTCACATTAATGATGAAGAATCAGTTAGGTATGATGATTTAATAATTGGATTAGGGTGCGAGGACAAATATCACAATGTTCCAGGTGCGAAGGAATACACATACAGCATCCAAACCATCGATAAAGCCAGAAAAACCTATCAGAAACTTAATAATCTTCCCGCTGGTGCTACTGTTTCCATTGTTGGAGCAGGCCTAAGTGGAGTTGAACTTGCGAGTGAGCTTTATGAAAGCAGACCCGACTTACAAATCAAACTATTCGATAGAGGGAAACATATACTTTCAGCTTTCCCAGAAAAATTGAGTATGTATGTAGAGAACTGGTTTGATAAGAACGAAGTTGAGATTATCAATAACTCAAATATTACAAGAGTGGAAGAGAACGTACTCTTTAATAACGACCAACCTGTTCAAAGTGATGTTGTTGTGTGGACAGCTGGTATCCAACCTAATAAAGTTGTTCGTGACTTAGAGGTTGAAAAAGACGGAAGTGGCCGAGTGGTATTAACAAAGCAACACAATCTCCCAAATGATGAACATGTATATGTTGTTGGTGACTGTGCAAGCTTACCACATGCGCCAAGTGCTCAACTTGCAGAAGGCCAGGCTGAACAAATTGTTCAAGTCCTTTTAAAGCGTTGGAAGGGCGAAGAACCACCTGCTGAGTTTCCAAAAATTAAGCTAAAAGGTGTTCTTGGATCTCTAGGTAAAAAAGAAGGATTTGGATTAGTTGCAGAACGAGCTCTCACAGGACGCGTACCTCGTATGTTGAAATCCGGGGTATTATGGATGTATAAGTATCATAATGGGTGATAAAAAAAGCACGGATAGTCAATGACTTTCCGTGTTTTTTTATGTACATTATTCAGCTGCTTTGTATCCGTATTTCTGCATTTCTGCATAAATGGTTTTTAGCTTTGGGCTTCCTTCTCCGACAATGGTGCCCTCTAGAACTACAACTGGGTAAAACATATCTTCCTCAATTACTCGTGTGGCAAATGTTTTTTTCTCTTCGTCCCCAGGTGGGTCAAAAATATCAACATGAGTAATATCGAATGGTTGGTTTGGGAACTTTCTGCTTAATGCCGCTTCAAGCCACTCATAAGTTTCCTTTGAAGAAGGAAGATTGACACAACTCGGACATAATATTTCTGCACCGTACACACAAATCTCGACCTTTTGCTTTTCCATTTTATGCTCTCCTTTTCCCCAACTAAATCGTCTACAATCATTTCTTTTTTAATTGTACTAAAAATCTGTTAGAATAGACACCAAAAGATACAAAGTACACATCTTAGGATTCTCAATAAGGGTTTGTAATTAAAAACTGGAAAAATGCATTATTTGGTAATCAAATGCGCTTTGGCGCAATTGCGCCCAGATTTTTTCGAGCATGCTCGAAAACTTTCCTTTGAAAATCTGTGGCATCCGCCGGAGGCATTAACTTTATTTAGACGGTACCCAAACTAAATTGTATACTTTTATTTTAGTATTATTTACATTTGGGAGTGGAACATCTACTAAATAAAGTTAATAGATTTTTTCCAGCAAACAGATTATAATAATTATAAAGGTATGAGGAAAGGAGTCAATCGAAATGGCTGAATTAGATATTAGAGAGCAAGTACAAGAAGTATTAGATAAACTTCGTCCATTTTTACTTCGTGATGGCGGAGACTGTGATTTAGTTGATATTGAAGATGGTGTTGTAAAGCTTCGTCTTTTAGGTGCTTGTGGAAGCTGCCCAAGCTCTACAATTACTTTAAAAGCTGGGATTGAACGTGCGTTATTAGAAGAAGTCCCAGGAATCGTTGAAGTTGAACAAGTTTTCTAATAGATAAATGAGTGATGCCTCAAGTTATTGAGGCATTTTTTTATGATTAAAAATGCTAGTGGCAGTATTTCCGAATTAGTGGCAGTATTTAAGTATTCTGTACTCAAAAAAGCGAAACCCATTTCGGTTTCGCTTCTTTATTCATGTAATGAAAGTGAAGTTAACACACTGCCGTTTTTCTCAATTGATACTTCTTCAACCTGATATCCTTCAAATTCAGATGATAACTCATCTCTTAGCTGTTTTCCTTGTCCACATTCAGTGAAGCAAATGACTGTTGGCCCCGCTCCGCTTATTGCTACTCCAAATGCTCCTGCCTTTTTTGCAACCTGATGGATGTGACTAAATTCAGGAATAAGCTTTGCTCGGTATTGTTGATGGAAAAGATCGAGCTCCATCATTTTCCCCATTAATTCAAGGTTTTTGGTTAAAAGAGCAGCGACCATTACATTGCTTATCGAGCTTGCCTTAACCGCCTCAGGATAGGATAATTCCCTCGGAAGCACACTTCGGGCATCCTTTGTTTTTAGTTCATAGGGCGGAATGACAACCACCAAATCAAAGGATAGCTCATTCACATGGACAAGATCAGTGTCTTTGCTTTCACGATGACTGCCAATGACTAAGCCACCATATAGCGATGCACCTACATTATCGGGATGTCCCTCAAATTCACAGGCTAAATCAAGCTTTTGTTGGTTTGTTAATTGAAGATTAAAAAGTTCATTAACTAGTTCGATTGCAGCGATTATAGCGGCTGCACTACTTCCCAGACCTCTAGCTAGTGGAATATTGCTATGAACATATACCTTGCAGGGAGGAAGCTCATAGGAGAAAGCATGAGCTACCTTTTCTGCAATTTGATAGATAAAATTTTCTTTACCCGTTGGAGTATCTGCAATTTCTGCTGATTGTAGGACAAACTCCCACTCTTTACTTGGTTCAACTTGGAGAGTTAAATAGCGATTGACCGCTAGCCCTACTGAATCAAATCCAGGTCCAAGATTTGCCGTACTTGCTGGTACTTTAATTTGAAAGGCTTGATCAAACTTCATGTAGTACTGCTCCTCTGATATGTTCATAGACAAGCTTTTCATCGTTCGGCAATACCACAGGCTTGATAGAAGTTGCTTCAATTGCAATATTAGGGTCCTTTAGTCCATTTCCAGTTAGAACAGCAACGATTCGGCTTCCTTTTTTAATTTCACCACTGCGTACTTGTTTGATTACTCCAGCAATAGAGGCACAAGAACCTGGTTCAGCAAACACGCCTTCTTTTCTAGCTAATAATTGATATGCTTCAAGGATTTCGTCATCTGAAACCTCATCAATTTTACCTTTTGACTCACTTGCAGCCACCACAGCACTATCCCAGCTTGCTGGATTTCCGATTCTGATTGCAGTTGCTACTGTTTCAGGATTTTCAATCACTTGGTTCTTTGCAATTGCAGCTGCACCTTCTGCTTCAAACCCACGCATTTCAGGAAGACCTGTATTGTGACGCTCATTATATTCTTTGAAACCTTTCCAGTACGCTGTAATGTTCCCAGCATTTCCAACCGGAATCGCTAGTACATCAGGAGCTCCATCTAATTGCACACAGATTTCAAATGCTGCTGTTTTTTGTCCTTCAATTCGATATGGATTTACAGAGTTTACAAGAGTAATAGGTGCTGTTTCACTAATATTACGAACCATCTGTAGGGCATGGTCAAAGTTTCCTTCAATTGAAATGATTTCAGCTCCATACATAACGGCTTGCGCTAGTTTACCCATCGCAATCTTGCCCTCTGGAATGACGACAATACAACGTAGTCCTGCACGTGCGGCATATGCAGCAGCTGCTGCTGAAGTATTCCCAGTTGATGCACAAATAATCGTATTGCTGCCTTCTTCAACTGCTTTAGCAACCGCCATTACCATCCCACGGTCCTTGAAGGAACCAGTTGGGTTTGCACCTTCTACTTTTACATATAATTCAACCCCAAGATCCTCTGAAATTGAATGTAGCGGAATTAATGGTGTATTCCCTTCATTTAAGGAAAGCATTGGAGTATTTGTATTCACCGGTAAATATTCACGAAATTGCTGTAATAGTCCTTGCCATCTCATGCTAGGTTTCCTCCTTCAACTCGGTAAGAGCTCTTAACCTCTTGAATAATCTGTAAGTCTCTTAGTTGTACTAAAATTTCCTCGTAATCTCGTAATGATGCTTGATGAGTAACAAGAACAATTTCAGCTAAATCTTTATTTTTAAGCGGTAATTGAAGAATTTTCTCAAAGCTTACACCGCGTTCTGAGAATAGGGATGTAAGTTTTGCAAATGCTCCCACTTGATCTTTTACGTGAATACGTAAGAAGTATTTTGAGAAGATCTCTGAATCATCTTTTAATTTTTTCTCATACTGAGGGGACACGCTACTTTTACCATTTACCCCAAGTCTCATGTTTTTCATGACACCAACTAAATCTGAAACAATTGATGTTGCAGTTGGTAAACTTCCTGCACCAGGTCCGTAAAACATCGTTTCTCCTACTGCTTCTCCATACACATATACTGCATTAAATTCATCATTTACTCCAGCAAGTGGGTGTGTTTCAGGAAGAAGTGTTGGTTGAACACTAACTTCAACTTTTTCCCCCTTACGATGGGCAGTACCAATCAACTTAACAACATATCCTAATCGTTTACTGTATTCGATATCCTCACTTGTTACAGTTGAAATTCCTTGAACTCGAACATCTTTAAGGTCGATATTCATGGAGTATCCTAATGTTGCAAGGATGGCCATCTTTCTTGCTGCATCTAGACCTTCAACATCTGCTGTAGGATCTGCTTCTGCATAGCCAAGCTCTTGTGCTTCTTTTAATACTTCTTCATAAGCACTGCCGAACTTCGTCATTTTTGTTAAAATGAAATTAGTGGTTCCGTTCACGATTCCCATCATTTTAATGATTCGGTCTGAGGCAAAGCCATCTGCTAACCCTCGAAGGATCGGAATCCCACCGGCAACACTTGCTTCATAAAATAGGTCACAGCCATTTTCACTTGCAACAGTTAATAACTCTGAACCGTATAATGCCATTAAATCCTTGTTTGCTGTGACAACGTGTTTTTTGTTACGTAAAGATTGAAGAATAAGCTGTCTAGTGTCGTCTACTCCCCCCATTACTTCAATGACAACATCGATTTCTGGGTCTTCAATTACCTCGTTTGCATTTGTTGTCAAAAGGGAAGGTTCAATGTCTACCGTTCTATGCTTATGTATGTCTTTCACTAATACTTTCTTAACCTCGATTGGGCAACCAACCTGATGCATTAATTTATCTTGATGATTTTTTAAAATCGTAACAACGCCACTACCAACCGTACCTAATCCTAATAATCCAACTGAAATTTTTTTCATTATTCATCCGCCTCTCCTGTATTTCTGAGAAATACAATTGTCTTCCTATAAAAGACATTATAGTGGTAATACTATACTTTTACAAGTGGTTTTTTTAAACTTTTTGTTTGAAAACGTTTAACACACTGATATAAAAGGGATACATTTTATAAAAAAGTTTTTATTTTGTAAAAATTCAACTTATAAAAGAACACCTTCCTTACGAAGGTGCCTCCGATAAATATATGATTACTGAAAGACCCATTCTTTGTTAACAAGTGTTTTTGGTTGTTGATTGATAAGAACAAGTTCAATATTTTCACAGCAGAGTTTCATCATTTTTTCACGGGTTTCAGTACTTGAGCTTCCGATGTGTGGCAATGCTACGACATTTGGAAGTGTTAATAATGGATGATCTGCATCTACAGGCTCTTGTTCAAAAACGTCAAGGCCTGCTGCGGCAATTTCACCATTGACTAACGCTTGATATAAAGCATCTTCATCCACAACTGGCCCTCTAGAGACATTAATAAAAACTGAAGAATTTTTCATTTTCATAAAGCTTTCCTTATTGAATAAACCTCTTGTTTCATCCGTTAGTGGAGTAAGGCAAACAATAAAATCAGATGTTTCAATTAGTTCATCAAAGGATGCGTAAGAAGCGCCAATGCGTTCCTCTGCAACGACATTACGGGAGCGGTTATGGTACAAAATATTCATATCAAACCCTTTTGCGCGTTTTGCAACTGCTTCACCGATTTTACCCATCCCAACGATCCCAATTGTTTTATGATGGACATCGCTTCCTGCTAGCAATAACGGGCTCCAACTTTTCCATTCGCCTTTTTTTACAAATTCAGCTGCTTCCACAACTCGTCTTGCAGTTGAAAGCAATAAAGCAAAGGCTAAATCGGCTGTAGTGTCTGTTAAAACATCAGGTGTATTGCATATTGCAATTCCCTTTTGCTTTGCATATTCTACGTCAATATTGTCATAACCTACAGCAAGGTTTGCGATTACCTTTAATTTTGGTGCTGCATCGAGAAGATCTTTATCGACTTTATCTGAAAGCATTGTTAAAAGAGCGTCTGCCTTTTTTACCTCTTCAAGTAGAATTTCTCTTGGAACGGCTTTTTCTTCTTCATTCCAAATATGTACATCTGCTATTTCCATTAGTGGTTGAATTGCGTTTTCGGAAAGTTTTCTAGTAATAAAAACATATGGCCTAGTCATGTTTCACCTCTAAAAAATATATCTTTCTCTATAGTACCATACATTTTTATTTTTGAAGCCAGCTGATAGTTGGAATTGTTAGTCTTTTTTCTTCTACTCCTACACTTGATAAAAAGGTTGCTAAAAAGTGCTCATGTTCACTGGAATGCTTCAGAATGGATTCTAATCTTTTACACTGCCTTTCCATTTGTATCTCTGAACCTGTCATATAAAAACCTTCAATACACTCAAAAAAATGAAGTGGAAATAAAAGGCGTGCATATAGAAGTCTCCAGGAGAATGCAGAAAGTGGGCTGACCCGCTCATATTCCTTCAAAAAATGTACGATTTGCCCGTTTTGTCTTGATTCTCCATTAACATATTGGTCCCGAATAAATTCTGCGAGGTCCCTTGTATAATGGTCAAAAACCCAATCCGTAGGTAGCTTCGTATATGAATTCCGATCCCAAGAATTTTCCGTAAAACGATGGTGACATATCGTGGCCGAATCGACTGCAGAAGGGGTTTCATCTATTTCTGTATCAACAAGATACTGGATTGCATTTTCTGTTAAGCCTATATAATATGGAAAAGCTTCGACAAATAAGGTTTCAAACTCGTTTTGCGGATGTTGCTTTACCTTTTCCCTCCAGAACAGCTCCATTTGATCCAATCTTTTTTCCCATAAGATTTTCCACTGTCCGATTCGATTAACCTTCTTTACTTGATAGGGAAAGCTTCTGCCTCGTTTATGAAACCGTGCCAACTCATACCCTAATGAATTGGAAACCCTATGGCTATATACTGGACATCTAATAATAACTACTTCCCCGTCATTGATAATGGTGCTTAACTTTCCATCTGTAGTAGGTAATATGGAGCCGACACGAATATCTCCCTTTTGAATCATATAATCACTAAGATGTTTAATTTCAAACAGTTCTTCTTGTTCCAAATTTGAGATTGGCACAATACAATATACTATATTTCGATAGATGATCGCTTCATAGCCGAATACTTTTACAGATTGATCCACTTTTAATTTGTATTGCTCCAAGAGTGTTTCTTTCATAAAACATCGCTCCCCGCTCATACTATTAAAACTACGTATTGATGTGTATAAAACATCTATATGAAACAAAACTTCATTACTTGTGGTAAACTAGGAAATATTAGTAAAAATTATTTTGAAATCAAAAGAAATTAGGTGAACAAGATGAGTCAAGAAAATAAAATGAATGAGATTGAAAAAACTGCCAGAAAGTGGCTAGAGGAAAGAGGCGTCACTATTCAGGATATTGCGGAGTTGGTGTATTATCTCCAAAGTAAATATCACCCAGATTTAAAAATGGAAGAATGTATTCATAATGTTGACCGCGTATTAACAAAGCGTGAAATCCAAAATGCAGTGTTAACTGGGATTCAATTAGATAAACTTGCTGAGAAAGGCTTACTTGAGGAGCCACTACTATCAACAATCAAAGTTGACGAAGGACTTTATGGAGTAGATGAAATTCTTGCCTTTTCAATTGTGAACGTTTACGGCTCAATCGGATTTACAAACTACGGATACATTGATAAGAAAAAACCTGGTATATTAGAACGCCTTAACGATAAATCAACTGGGGAATGTCATACATTTTTAGATGATATTGTGGGCGCAATTGCAGCCGCAGCATCAAGTCGTTTAGCACATAGAGCTGCAAACGTAGAATAAGGATAAAAAAGATCAAATCCAAGCGATTTGGTCTTTTTTTATTGGATTATATTCCGATTTTGTCCATAGAAAAAACGCTCAAATTGAGCGTTTTTAAATTCGATCCATCCATTCCTTTAAGCTATGGATTGCGTAGGTAGGAGGACGGTCATATCCTTTTAGTAGTTCAGGGGTTGTAACACCTGTATGGACAAGCAATGTATCGATACCTGCATTCATACCTGCCATAATATCGGTATCATAATAATCACCAATCATAATGGTATCCTCTTTTGGAATCCCTAGTTGCTTTTGCGCTTGCTCCATGATGATTTTTTCCGGCTTCCCAATAAATGTGGGTTTTACTGTTGTTGAAACAGTGATCACCGAAGTTAATGAACCATTCCCTGGTAAAAGCCCACGCTCAGTTGGAATAGCGATATCACCATTCGTTGAAATAAAGGTGGCACCATTACGTACTGCTAAACAAGCAATGGCGAATTTTTCATATGTAAGGGAACGGTCTATTCCACAAACCACAAAATCCGGGTTTTCCTCTTGAAATGTAAAGCCTTTTTCCTCTAATGCTTGGTAGATACCATCTTCACCAATTACATATACACTTGCTCCTGGTTTCATATCATACATATAATTTGCCGTTGCTTGACTAGTGGTGAAAACCTGGTCTGCTGTACACGCAATATCAAAGTCACGAAGTTTAACTGCCACCTGTTCGGGTGTTCTAGATGAATTATTCGTAACAAATAAATATGGAATTTGCTTTTGATTTAATTTATTTACAAAATCACATGCTTCAGTAATACGCTCTGTTCCTCGGTACATGGTACCGTCTAAGTCAAATAAGTATCCTTTGTATGTTTTCACTACTATTATCACCTTTTTTTAATTTTTAAATGCTGAAACCGGTCCTAATTCATTTTCAAGATAAGATCGTACCGCTTGTGGAAAACTTGCAAGACTTTCTTTATTATTTTGGAGGCTTGAGATTAATTCAGTATGATTAATCTCAAGATAATCTTGAACAATCACTTTTCGAAATCGGATAATTTCTTTAAGTTCATTCGCTACTCCAGTTGTCACGACTTTTTCATCCTCAAGTATATCAATGATATCCTCATAGCTACCTGGATCACGCATAATAAAGCCGTCAATCATCGAATTCCCAACATCTAAAATTGCCTCAATTGTAAGATGAGAGATTCTCTCTAACGCTTTCTTTTCGACCACGCTTGTCCAATTTGAATTTGCTTCAATTAAGTTTAAATTCTCTTCGTAAAAAAGAAGGGTTTTTTCAATCTTTTCCCGGTCAACAAAATACATAGTATCACCTTCAATTTATAATCTTTACCTACCATCTTTTATATACCACATTATTTTACCATAAAGTTTATCATCATTCATGTTGTGCCCCTCATTCATTGCATCTATATAATTTCGTTTTCTAATTCGTATACCTTTGTTATGATAAGTGTAAATGACTGTTTCTTAGAAGGAGAGAATCCATTATGTCTGAACGTTTTTTCTTATATGACGATACAATTGACACACAAACACGGTTTGTAAGCTTTATGGGGGAACACCAGCGTTACGACTTAGCTGTTGTCAAATCTGACCGTTATTATGGCAAGCATATTGTTCTAAATATTTTGAGCAATCGCTTTGCAATTATCGGCAGAGATGACCTAGATGAGCCCGGCTATATTGAACATGCTTATCAGCTGTCTGAAGAGGAAGCAGAGGAATTGCGTTCTTTTCTGTATGAAATTGTCTAACATAATTACGTAATGCTACGAAAACACTAGAAGTAAGAAGTGAGGTGTTTTTCAGGTGGCAGATAAAGACAAGGAAGAAAAAAAGTACACCGATTTTTCAAATGTGGAGACGATGAGAAATTTCTTAACCTTTGAGGAATATCCGGAAGGGCCTTATGGGACACCGCGCGGTAAGGATACGCCTGTAGAGAACAAAAGCACACCGTGGAAAGAAGGACAACGAACCTATAGCAACTTTAACTATGAGTTCAAATCACTTCACCAGGATACTCCAAGACAATTCCCTGGGGCTCATCCCACACATGATGACAAGGATGAAAATGCCGAACCACCCTATGACTAAAATGATGGTTCAAGCCATAATATAAGTACAGGCAGATGAGTTAGCCTGTACTTTATTTTTTTACCTTTTTTAAGACAAAATAGGCGCAACCGAAATTGCAATATTCGTATAAATACTCAGAAAGGGTACTTATTTTTGTATCAAATGACGCTTTTTGGTTTTTATCATCAAAAAAACCTTTTAAGCGAAGTTGTTCATATCCCCAGTCCCCAACTATATAATCATACTTCGCTAAGATATCACTATATCTCGCACGAAAAGCTTCTTCATTAAATCCATCTTTTAGCTCATCAATAAGCTCATATGTAGTATTACCTATGCTAATCACTTTAATCACCTCGTACCCCATACTACAGGATGTTCACTATATAACCATTATAGCCAATCAATCCATCAATTACTATGCGAAATTTTTGTTGAATTGGTCACCCTACAACTGAGGGGGTGTCAAGATTGAAAAAACACACAATCATCTCAGGCTTAATTGCCTTAACTGCATTAACAGGTTGTGGTACTTCTGACGACAATGCAGGAGTCAACCATGAAAGTGGAAATACAATATATCGTATTGACCAAAACGAGCTTTACAATGCAAAGGGTGTCAAAAATGATGGTAAGGAAATGACGAACTTTGGCTATGTTCGTCACCAAAAGAACCCAGTCCCTGGCGGTGCGAATGTATACAGTAATTTGCCAACAATGGACAGGGAAAAAGTAGCAGATTTGATCAGTAAAATCTGTACAACCATTCCAAATGTTAAAGATGTTGGTACACTTGTAACGGATGAAGAGGTCCTTGTCGTATACGATACGGATTCTGAGGATCGTATGTTAACGGCAGACCAGGTAAAACGTTCCGCAATGTCAGTTGTTCCGAGGTACTTTCATGTATACGTTTCGGATAATCCTGACATGATGAACCAAATTGAGCGATTCGGTAGACTTGATTCAGACAGTCGAAATGTTGATCAAATTATTACTTCTACCATTCAACAAATGATTAAATCACCACAGGGATATAAAGTAAGTGATGGTGAAAATGAAAATGGGGAAATGGAAGGTGGACTAAACCCCGAGTATGAGCGTCGGGCAAGGGAGAACCAAGACTTCCTCAAAAACCCTAGTATCAAAAATAAAGGTGGAATGGAATTCAACCCTGAAATTGATCGAACAACCGATAATAAAGGGAATGAAGACCAAAAGAGAGATGACGGTAGAGAATTATTGCAAAAAGGAACGCACTAAAAAAAGGGGATTCCCCCTTTTTTTTATGCTTGTTTAACTTGTTGATTTGATTTAGCTGCATTTACTTGCTCATCCGCATGATAAGAAGAACGTACAAGAGGACCAGCTTCACAATGACTGAAGCCTTTACTTAATGCAATCTCTTTTAATTCTGCAAATTCATCTGGATGATAGTATTTTTCAACTTTCAAGTGCTTTTTCGTTGGTTGTAAATATTGACCAATTGTGATGATATCCACATCGTTTGCACGAAGGTCGTCCATTGTTTCAATGATTTCTTCCTTCGTTTCGCCAAGGCCGATCATGATACTTGATTTTGTTGGGATGTCTGCATTCATCTCTTTTGCACGACGTAAAAATTCAAGTGAACGTTCATATTTCGCACGTGCACGAACACGGTCAGATAAACGGCGAACCGTTTCAATATTATGGTTCATAATGTCGGGCTTTGCATCCATTAATGTTTTTAAATTTTCGTACACTCCACCCATGTCAGATGGTAGTACTTCAATTGATGTAAATGGATTCTTTTTACGAATTGCACGAACAGTTTCTGCAAATACCGCAGCTCCCCCGTCCTTCAAATCGTCACGAGCAACTGTTGTAATAACAACATGCTTTAATCCCATCATTGCTACAGAATCAGCTACACGCTCTGGTTCTGCCCAATCCAATTCATTTGGAAGTCCAGTCTTAACCGCACAAAAGCGACAAGCGCGAGTACAAGTATCCCCAAGAATCATAAAAGTAGCTGTTTTTCTTACAGCCCAGCATTCATGAATGTTAGGACATTTTGCTTCCTCACAAACGGTATGTAATTGCTTTTCTCTCATCATTTTCTTTAAGCCTGTGTAGCTCTCATTCGTATTCAGTTTTATTTTTAGCCATTCCGGCTTTCGAAGATATTCTTGTTTTTTTGACATACTTCATCACTCCATTGCAAAGGCTATCCCTATTATACTCCTAACTTCTTTAAGAATCCAAGTATTCGATTTATTTGTATTATTTAGCTTCCAACAATTAGTGATTATGAAAGTGAGATTATTTAACAAACTAACAGGGAAGAGTACTTCTTTTTATTTAATTTCAATTACACAAATTCCTCTTTTAAATACCTATAGATGCTTTTAAGAACAATACATGCTTGTGTTATTTTTGTGAAAGGAGATTTGCATGCGTGAACATAAAACTTGGTATAGTAGTTGTTATTTGCTTACTTTTTACGTGTATGCCTTTGGATGCAAGTGCAAATGAGGATCAACAAAAAGTTTTTCAGGAACGAATGAACCTCTATACAAAGATGGAAACAGTAACACAAATTCCTTGGTACTATTATGCGGCTATTGACCAGTATGAAAGAAGCATCCGTCGTGCCCGAAAGGATATTCCGAAAGAAACTGGGTTAATTGGAATTTATATTAAACCTGAGTCTTGGGCGGGGGCTTTAAACCCAAATCCAAATGATTCGAATCCATATAGCATTCAGCTCTTTGGAGGAATTGGTCTTGATGGCAACGGGGATGGTGTTGCCGATCAAACAAATGATGAGGATATCCTACTTACAATTTCCGAGCAAATTTTAGCGTACGGAACTGATCCTGATAATATCAAGATCGGTTTATGGGATTATTACAAACGGGACAAATCCGTTTCACTGATTACGGGAATCGCAAAAATCTATTCAACATATGGCACACTTGATTTAGATAAACACGCCTTTCCTGTTCCTCTTGGCTATAATCACAGCTATAAAAATACTTGGGGAGATGCGCGTGGCTGGGGAGGTCGTAGAATGCATGAAGGTACTGACATCTTTGCAAGCTACGGAACACCAGTAAGGGCAACCTCATATGGGATTATCGAAATGAAAGGTTGGAACCGATTTGGTGGATGGCGTATCGGAATCCGCGACGTAAATAATACGTACCATTACTTTGCCCACTTAAATGGATTTGCAAAGGACATTGCAATCGGGCAGGTTGTTGAGCCCGGTACAGTGATTGGCTCTGTTGGAAGTTCTGGCTATGGACCACCAGGAACTGCCGGAAAGTTCCCTCCACATCTTCACTACGGAATGTACAAAGACAATGGATATACAGAATGGTCCTTTGATCCATATCCACATCTTCGGGCTTGGGAACGATCAGAAAGACAGTCAAAAAAACGCAAATAAAATGAAAGGCTGTGGTCATTGGTTACCACAGCCTTTTTTCCGTTCTCTTTTAGACCCTCTTTTTATATTTATTTCTTTCTTTAACCTTGTTTCGCCTGTTTAGCCTTTTTTGCAGCATGTGCAATACTTGCTGCTAGACCTCCCCATAAGATAACCATCCCAACGATCATCATAGCAATTGCACCACCGGTCATAGTCCTACCTCCTTGTCACTACCAGAAGAATAGTTGTCATTTAAAGCTGCACTACCCCACTTTTTAAGTGAGAACACAATTCCTAGTATAATGACTCCTGCTGCAATGAAAACCCCTGGGAAGAGTATAAATGAAGTTGCATACCCTTCATAGTTTCCAGTTGCATTATCAAATTGTTGAAGGATATTTTGTTTGAATAAATCAAACATCATATATCCTAAAACGACTGGTGTTATTACGCCTAAACAAATCTTCCACCATCCACCTGCACGAATATCCGAGATTGCATTTGCGTGTGCTTGTAATGGATTCATTTGCTTGAATACCCAAGCAATAAGTATTACTTCAACTAATCCGGCAACAGCAATACCAAATTGGTTAATGAAATAGTCAACTACATCTAGGAAGTATAAGCCTCCATTTGTAGAGTATAGGATTGAAATAAGTGATGCTAACCCTGCACCATATATAACTGCCTTGTTACGTGTAAGATTAAATTTGTCCTGAACTGCAGCAATGAACACTTCACAAATCGAAATAAGTGATGTTAATCCGGCAAATACTAACGATAAAAAGAAAAGCGCTCCGAAAAATTCACCAAATGGCATTTGGTTAATAATTTGCGGGAAGACCGCAAATGCTAGACCTACCCCTGCACTTGCTACTTCTTCTACAGGTACGTTCGCTTGCGCTGCCATAAAGCCTAATGCAGCGAATACCCCTATACCTGCTAACAGTTCAAAACCTGAGTTCGCAAAACCGGTAATAAATGCATTGTTTACTACATCGGACTTTTTAGGTAAATAACTTGCATAAGTAATCATAATTGCAAAACCAATTGATAAACTAAAGAAAATGTGTCCGTATGCCGCTACCCAAACCTCTCCAGACATGATCTTATCCCAGTTAGGTTGGAAGAATGAATTTAGTCCCGTACTTGCTCCTTCAAGTGTTACTGCACGAATAACGATAATTGTAAAAATAACTAATAGTGTAGGAATGAAAATTTTATTTGCTTTTTCAATCCCCTTCTTCACGCCTTTAAATAGAATAAATAGTGTAATTGCCCAAACAACAACTAAAGGTCCAAAAACCCCAAGTACTGGTGCTCCTATGTCTCCAGGAGTTTCAGCTAAATGCAAGTATTTAGAGAATAGGAATCCTCCTGTATCTTCTCCCCATGCTTTATTAAATGAGAAGAAAGTATACGAAATTGCCCATGCGATAATGACTGCATAATAGGTGGCAATTACGAAAGAAATTAATACCTGCCACCACCCAAGCCATTCTAACTTTTTATTTAAACGGAAAAATGACAAAGGTGCTGATCCTCTAAACTTTTGTCCGATTGTAAATTCTAGAATTAGGATTGGTATTCCAGCTGTTAAAATCGCAAATAGGTACGGTAGAAAGAATGCGCCTCCTCCATTTTCATAAGCAACATATGGAAATCTC
This sequence comes from Fredinandcohnia onubensis, assembly GCF_031181385.1. GTDB lineage: Bacteria > Bacillota > Bacilli > Bacillales > Bacillaceae_L > Ferdinandcohnia > Ferdinandcohnia onubensis_C. The sequence goes on along the minus strand of NZ_JAPSKV010000006.1, from coordinate 174,498 downwards.
CATATATTACCTAAACCAACCGCAGAACCGATTGCAGCCATTACGAATCCTGCCCGTGTCCCCCACTGTGGACGATTATCCATAAACAAACCTCCCCTTTCCCGCTTTAGCCCGTTACCGTATTAGTCATTTAGTACTAGGCTTATGTTGGAAATTTTTCTATTTTCAGATTATTTTTTATAATCTATTTATTAGTATAGCCAGTCTTTATCTCTATGTCAAAAGTTATTTTAAAATGAAATTTACTTTTAACAAAAAAGAGACAAAGGTTCTAATTCCCTTTGTCTCTTATATACTAGTTAAGTTCGATTGTTAACATTTGAATAGTAATTCTATGCGTTTTGTCTGTTTTTCATTGTAAAAACAAAAATAACAAATAATACTATGGTAGTAAGCACTCCTAATAGGGTACTGCCTGTTAGACCTAGTACTATATATCCGACTACAGCGATAACGGCAGAAGTGACGGCATAGGGTAGCTGTGTCATTACATGATCAATATGATGGCTTCCGGCTCCAGTAGAGGAAAGAATAGTTGTATCCGATATTGGTGAGCAATGATCACCAAACACGGAACCCGCTAGTACAGCAGCTAAGGCTGGAAGTAATAAATTAATATCTGAAGCAGCTGCAATGTCTCCTGCAATCGGAAGCATCATCCCAAAGGTTCCCCAAGACGTTCCAGTTGCAAACGCCATAAATCCTGCTACAACAAATAATATCACTGGTAAAAATGCTATATTTAAATTTGACCTTTCTACAAGGCTTGCCAGATATTTTCCTGTTTCAATTTGTCCAATTAAGTCAACAATTACCCAAGCAAATAGTAAAATGTATACAGCAGGGAGCATTGATTTTATCCCTTCAACTATTCCCTTAGGAAGAAGTCCAATGTTTAAAGCCTTTTTCGCGAAAACTTGAACAAAGAACAAAATAAGTGTAACAATAATCCCTAGGATTCCACCGGATAATAGCGAACCTGTTACATCAGTATTTTCAAAAATCGTAAAAATGGTTATATCGCCTTCAGAAGCTTTGTAGCCTGTCCCTAATAAGGATCCAACCGTACCGACAACTAATGCAATAATCGGCCAAACTAAATCACCGACAGTACCTTTCTCACTTTGAGGTAATTCCTGCTTTAATTCCCCTAATACCGGTTTTTCAGGGTCTGTTACTTCCCCAGTTGTTAGTGCACGGTTTTCATGGGTTTTCATACTACCAAAATTAATATTAAAGACGGCTACAGCTATTACCATTAAAATCGAAACCAATACATATAGATTTAACGGAATCATTTGAATAAAAGCAGATAATGGTGAATACTCTGCTACTCCATGTGTGACCAAAATAGGTGCCAAGATTGCGATAATATAAGCACCCCAGCTGGAAATCGGTGAGACAACACAAATTGGAGCGGATGTTGAATCAATAATATAAGCTAGCTTTGCACGAGAAACCTTATTCCGGTCTGTAATTGGTCTACTTACTTGTCCAACAGCCAAAGCATTAAAATAATCATCAATAAAAATAATAATACCTAAAACAGCAGCTAAAAGCTGTGCACCCGTTCTTGTTCTTACTTTTGTTTGGGCCCATTCACCAAAGGCACGACTACCGCCAGAAATGGAGATAAAGGCAGTGATAACTCCTAATAGGAATAAAAATAAAATAATATATACATTCCAAGTATTAAGTGCGCCTTCTGAAACAAAGACTCCTTTAATGCTATTCCAGATTGTAAGTAAAACGTCTTGCAGCCAAGCTCCGACTCCTTCATTCTTAAGTACATTTCCATGTAATACGAAGGCGGCCGATACAATGCCGACTCCAAGTGATAGTAAAACTCTTCTTGTTAAAATAACCATGAGAAGTGCAATGATTGGTGGGATAATTGAATATATTGTTCCAGACATGATGTGATTCCTCCAAGTATTTTTATGGAGGGCGTGGTGAAAGAAGATACTCTTTAGAAGACAAAAAGAGAGTATGATAGAAAATAACTATCATTACTCTCCGTAATGTTATGTTATCCTCCATCACGATCAGTAGCCCTCCATTATAGATCATTTCTATAATGACAGTGTTACCCTTTTTCAAGGCAACCCCAACAAAAATAACATTGACGAGTTTATTTTTGCTTCGGCAAAAAATCCTTTCAACTATGGTCTACGTTGTCATCCTCACATAGTTTACTCTTATTTTCTGCACCTCTACCCCATCGATCCGATAAGGTGGTGTATTCATTTATTAATTCCTTCGCTAGTATATACGATTTTTCGCTTAGATTCAACTATTCTAGTATAGTATTTTTTGCTAATTTGTCGGTATCTCTATAGAAGGAGATGATTCCCCACCGTTATTATAGAAATCTGGAACATCATGTAAAATGTTTTGATTGATAACGGGGATAATGGTTTCAATTTCAACCTCTCCTGTTGAGAAAGGTAAAATAACCTGCATCGTCACTGTCGCAAGAACATTATATTGAAACCACCCATTATTAATTCCCCACTCGTCAATTCTTCCTTGTGGCGTTGTTTCCCCAAATCCAATCATATGAAAACGAATCGGTATTTCCGGACCTAAGTTTCCCAAGAGGGCATTATTTGTTGCTTCCCCAAGGGGTACTTTAAAAACAAAGCCCGTTTGTCCACTTGCATCATCCGTCTCAATTTCTAAATCAGGATATTCAAGTTTATTAACTTCACCTTCATTTACATACTTTAAGTATCGCTCAATATTTCCGAGTGTCTTTGTCGCCATTTTATTGACAACCTGAGTATTATAGCTAATCACTTTCCCATTTTCATCCGTTTGTACAATACTTAGATCCTCTTGGACTAATTCTTCCTCGTTTAATTGTTGGTTAATAGCGTTTTTAATAACTGTTGCAGCAACCTTCTTTGTTTCATTTTCAGCATATGCCATAAGTGCTGGCTCTATCGCTTTGTTAATAATGAATAAACCAATAACAGTCGAGAGAATAAAAAATACAAATGTTAATATAAAGACGTAGCGGAAAGGCAAGGGCCCTTTCCTTCTTGGTTGTAGACGAGCTTTGTACTTTCCCAAACGAAAATCCCCCCTTACAAGCTATGTGTATGCAAGTAGGGGGGGATGTACGATAACTATTTTGTTCGACAACACTTAAGTGATGCAAGATTCTTTTATATGGTATACCTTCTCAGGTTAATTTTAGATCATTTTTAGTAGGGCGTCTTTGCCTTTCATTCCTACTGTAATGCCTCGGTTTTCGGCTTCAATCGTAATTGATTCAAGAGGGGCATCCAGTAATTGCTCGATTGTACGAACACCAACTGCCCTACCAGCAATAATGCCTCGTTCTTTAAGTTTTTCATTCAACAGTGCAACGTCGAGAGCTCCACACATAATATAGCCATTTTCATTTGTGACTGCCATAAAATTTGTCTTAGGTAGTTTAACGGTAATGGCTGTAAATTGATGATTATCAATTACTATTGGTGTCATTGAGACCATTCCTAGCACACTCCTTTCCCTAACTAATTTATGTAACGGGAAAGTGATTTGTGTTTGAAATGGTACTAGTCATAGACCTATCTTTCTCTAATTCTTTTGACTAAGTATCTTTAGAACGTTTTGCTGATTGTTTTTAATTTTTCAGCTAAAAGATCTCGTAAGAATTCTGGCATATAGTATTTTTTATCCTTAGCATCCCGTATGGCAGGAAAAAGTGATCCGAATGTGAACATATCAATCGTAGCGATTGAATACGTTATATCGGGATCTAGCTCCTCCCCATTGACTTTAATATCGGTAATATGGTCTAATCCATCCGAAAGCTTTGAGGTTTTAAGCTCTACACCGTCATATACCATTTTGCCCATTACCTTTCCACGGAAGCCTAGACCTTTTATATTGAGATTTTCCATTTCCTTCGTGTTTGCCTGTAAAATGATTTCCTTCAGCTCATCTCCCTTAACCCAGACCTTACATGGATTAATAGGATGTGGACAAATTCGATGCAAGTCTTCTCTTGTTACCTTTCCTATTGGAAGCGAGTCAAGCAATAGCCCTGCGTTCACCATGGATATGTCTCCTCCACACCATTCTCGAAGCACCTCAGCTAAAAGCTTGGAAAATGAGTTTTCCGCAAACCAGTCACTTAGAAGTGGTTGTTCAATCTCAGCAACAACATCATGTTGTAAGGTGTGTATACTTTTTGCCATGTACTCTGAAAGGATTTCAGTTGTTTCCTTACTTTCTGACAATGTTTTCGTAGGGATTACATTTGCAGCACTTTCAATAAGCCTTTTGTGTTCAGTATCAATTTTAAGAGTGACATGTCCGATATAATTCCCGTATTTTTGCGCACAGCATAGAAGTGTGTTATTGATTCTCTTCCCATTTTCTAAAAGATGATGTGTATGGCCACCAAGTAGCACGTCAACATCTGGGAAATCTCTTGCAATTTGCTCATCCTCATTGATTCCTAAGTGGGACATCAAAAGAATCATATCTGTTTTGTCTTTTAATTCATTGATTGTTTCTTGTAGGATAACCAAAGGGTCTTTGACGTTCCAGCCGAGCAGCTTATAAAGCCCAATATAATGAACCGTTAAACCGATGATTCCGATCCTAAATCCACTTGGCAAGACATGAATATAGTAAGGATCTGCCCAGTTAGGTAGCTTCCCATCTCGGTCGAATAGATTTGCAAGCAACACCTTAAATTCTGCCTCGTCATATAAGGAATCCAGATGTTCATAAGACATCGTAATCCCTTCGTTGTTACCGATAGTAGCATAATCGTATTGAAGCTGGTTTAAGAGTTGAACATTCGTTTTACCATGGGATGCTTCAGAAATCGGATGAAAGCGATCAATATGGTCACCGATATCGATTAAGAGCATTTCCTCATTGTTTGCTTGATGCAGATTTCTCATTTCTGTGATATATTTTGTGATTTTAGGCCATCGGTCAAAATGGCTATGGAGATCGTTTGTGTGATAAATATGTACGGTTTCAATCAATCCCTACACCTCCTTCTGCCTGATTAAAATGCTGTGGACTTTCCACCTTAGGTACCTCACTTATGTATGTAATCTAAAATATGCTTATAGCTTGTACTAACTAAAAAAGTCTAATTGCCTCGGGGCTAGACCTCGATATTCGATTCCGAGCATATCGATAAATTGCTTAGCATTGTCTGCTGCATCTCCACCTGAGTTGTTATTGAACAATACGTAGATGGTTTCACTTGTTTGATTAAGTTCCTGAACGTGGTGAATCCATTCTTCTAGCTCTTCTTTATTATACTTATATAAATAACGAACATCACGCCAATTGCCTTCTTTTGGCTTTGTCCAGCCATGGACGTTTCTGCCATGGAAACGTACGAGTGTTTTTTGTTGATTTGTTGGATGGAGGACTGTCGGGATTGACCCTTGGCATGCCTGCGGCTCATCACAAATACTATGTATCCAGCCTTCTTTTTCCATAAACTGTAATGTTTGTTGTTTTAGTTGTGGTGAAAACCATGATTGGTGGCGGAATTCAAGAGCTACAGGAATTTCTCCCATCTGCTGCTTGCACCACCTTAAGTAGTCTACATTTTCACGTTTACAATCATACCATGGTGGAAATTGAAATAAAACCATGGCGAGCTTATTTACTTGTTGATAAGGTTCAAGTGACAAACGAAAGGCATCAAACATGTCTTCCTTTGTTTCAAATGGAATCTCACCACGTTGATGACCTGTCATTCCTTGATAAGCTTTAACAATGAATTGAAAAGATTCAGGTGTGTCTTTCAGCCATTTTTCCACATTACGTTTAGGCTGAATCGCATAGAAAGACGCATCCACCTCGACGATTGGAAAATGACCGGCATATTCCTTCAGTTTATCACCTGGTGAGGTTCCTGCTGTATAGAGACTATCATGGTCACCCCAGCCAGTTACACCAATATAGATCATGGAGTCACCTCCTATTACTATTATGTACAAAAATAACTCGCTTGAGAGTATCTCAAACGAGTTATTGCATGTGTTCTTATTATCCGATAGAACCTTCCATTTCGAACTTGATTAAGCGGTTCATTTCAACGGCGTATTCCATTGGAAGCTCTTTTGTAAATGGCTCGATGAAGCCCATTACAATCATTTCAGTAGCTTCTTGCTCAGAAATACCACGGCTCATTAGATAGAATAATTGTTCTTCAGATACTTTCGATACCTTCGCTTCATGTTCTAATGAAATATTGTCATTTAAAATTTCATTATAAGGAATTGTATCAGAAGTAGACTGATTATCCATGATTAACGTATCACATTCGATATTAGAACGTGCGCCATGTGCTCTACGTCCGAAGTGTACAATACCACGGTATGTTACTTTACCACCGTGTTTAGCAATAGACTTCGATACGATAGTAGAAGATGTATTTGGAGCAAGGTGAGTCATTTTCGCACCCGCATCCTGGTGTTGACCTTTACCAGCAATTGCGATGGAAAGAGTCATACCACGAGCTCCTTCACCACGAAGGATAACAGCTGGATATTTCATTGTTAATTTTGAACCAATGTTACCATCAATCCATTCCATTGTTGCATTTGAATCACAAACTGCACGCTTTGTAACAAGGTTATAAACGTTGTTAGCCCAGTTTTGAATAGTTGTATAACGGCAGTACGCATCTTTTTTAATGATGATTTCAACAACTGCACTGTGTAGTGAGTTTGTTGTATAAACAGGAGCCGTACATCCTTCAACATAGTGTACACTTGCACCTTCATCAACGATTATTAATGTACGCTCAAATTGACCCATGTTTTCAGAGTTGATACGGAAATATGCTTGAAGCGGTGTATCAACCTTTACACCTGGTGGTACGTAGATAAATGATCCACCCGACCAAACTGCTGAGTTCAAAGCCGCGAACTTGTTATCAGTTGGAGGAATAACCTTCGCCCAGTGCTCACGGAAAATATCTTCATTTTCTTTAAGAGCTGAATCTGTATCCTTAAATACAATTCCCAGTTCTTCAAGGTCTTCCTTCATATTATGGTATACAACCTCTGATTCGTACTGAGCAGAAACACCTGCAAGATATTTTTGTTCAGCTTCAGGAATACCTAACTTATCAAAAGTCGCTTTGATTTCTTCAGGAACTTCATCCCATGACTTTTCGGATTTCTCAGATGGTTTTACATAATACGTAATTTCATCAAAGTTTAAGCTATTAAGGTCTCCACCCCATTGTGGCATAGGCATGTTGTAAAAATGCTCTAAGGATTTAAGACGGAAATCTAACATCCATTGAGGCTCTTCTTTCATGCGAGAGATTTCTTCAACAATTTCCTTTGTTAAACCACGTTCTGAACGGAAGATGGAAACGTCTTTATCTGCAAAGCCATATTTATAATCGCCAATTTCAGGCATTTTCTTTGCCATTCTACTTCACTCCATTCTATGTGAGGCATCCTCATGTCGAACTGCTATGAGAAATCACTCACGATTCATTTTGTTCGTCCTTAAATCCCTTTTCCATTGCCTTCCAAGCTAATGTTGCACATTTAATGCGTGCTGGGAATTTTGAAACGCCCTGAAGTGCTTCAATGTCTCCTAAATCAATGCTATCATCATATTCTTTTCCTAGCATCATTTCTGAGAAGATTTGTGACATTTTTAATGCATCTTCAATTTTACTGCCTTTAATCGCTTGAGTCATCATTGAAGCAGATGACATTGAAATGGAACAACCTTCTCCATCGAATTTAGCATCTTGAACGACACCATCATCTACTTTTAAAGTAAGATGAATGCGGTCTCCACAGGTTGGGTTATTCATATCAATTGTTAACGCCCCATCTTGGATAACTCCTCGATTTCTCGGCTTTTTATAATGATCCATTATTACCTGTCGGTACAAGGTATCAAGGTTTATTTTAGAATCCATTGCTGAAATACTCCTTTGTTTTTATGAGTCCTTCAACTAGTTTATCAATTTCTTCTTCTGTATTATAGAGGTAAAAACTTGCACGAGCAGTGGCTGATACCTTCAACCATTTCATAAGTGGTTGCGCACAGTGATGACCAGCTCTTACAGCAATACCTTCAGCATCTAGAACTGTTGCAACATCGTGTGGGTGGACATCTTCAATATTGAAAGTTACTACTCCTGCACGATGCTTAGGCCCATAAATGGTTAGACCCTCTACTTGTGACATTCGTTCAATTGCGTGTGCTGCTAACTTGTGTTCGTGCGCAAGAATATTGTCTAGACCAATATCTTCTAAAAAGTCGATTGCAGCACCTAAACCTATTGCTCCAGCAATAATAGGAGTTCCAGCTTCTAGTTTCCAAGGAAGCTCTTTCCATGTTGATTCGTATAGGTCCACAAAATCAATCATTTCCCCACCCGTTTCAACTGGCTCCATTTTTTCAAGCAATGCCTTCTTACCATATAATACACCGATACCAGTAGGTCCACACATTTTATGGCCAGAAAAAGCAAGGAAGTCACAATCAAGGTCTTTCACATCGATTTTTAGATGTGGCGCAGCTTGTGCACCATCAACAACCATAACAGCCCCATTACGGTGTGCAATTTCGGCAATTACTTTAATTGGATTGATTGCACCAAGAACGTTAGAGACCATCATTACAGAAACAATTTTTGTTTGATTCGTAACAATCTCTTCAACATCCTTGAGGTCAATCGAACCATCCTCTTGTAGAGGGATATATTTTAATTTCGCACCTGTACGTTTTGCAATTTGCTGCCAAGGAATAATATTGGCATGGTGCTCCATATAGGTAATGACAATTTCATCGCCCTCACTGAGATTATCGCGCCCATAGCTCGCTGCAATTGTATTGATTGCAGTTGTTGTTCCCCGAGTAAAAATAACCTCTTGAATGGAAGATGCATTGATGAACTTTCTAACCTTTTCACGAGCATTCTCATATGCATCAGTTGCTTTTGTACCAAGGGTATGAACACCGCGATGAACATTTGAGTTGTATTCTCGATAATAGCGATCCAGCGTTTCGATTACAGTAACAGGTTTTTGAGATGTAGCAGCACTGTCTAAATAGACAAGCGGTTTTCCATTTACCTCTTGATCTAAGATTGGGAACATGGAACGAATATCTTGGATATTCATTATTTTACTTTCCTTTCAATTACCTCAACAAGTTGTTTCTTAACTCCTTCGATTGGAAGTTGGTTTACAACTGGTGCAAGGAAACCATGAATGACTAAACGCTCTGCTTCCACCTGTGGAATACCACGGCTCATTAAGTAATATAATTGAACAGGGTCAACCCTACCAACAGATGCAGCGTGACCTGCTGTTACATCATCTTCATCAATAAGTAAAATTGGATTTGCATCTCCACGAGCCTTTTCGCTTAGCATCAATACTCTTGATTCTTGTTCAGCATTTGATTTAGAAGCGCCATGTTCGATATGCCCAATACCATTAAAGATAGAGCTTGCGCTGTCCTTCATAACACCATGTTTTAGAATATATCCTTCAGAATTCTTACCATGGTGCGTAATTCTAGTAGTAAAGTTTTGCTTTTGCTCACCTCGACCTACAACAACGGTCTTTGTATCAGCATATGAGCCGTCTCCAACTAAGTTAGTGATATTCTCAGAAATGGTATCACCATCATTCATAAGTCCGAGAGCCCATTCAACTTTACTGTCACGGCCGATTACTCCACGACGAGTTACATAGGTTGTGTTTCCAGTAGCTAAGGCATCAACAGCTCCGTAAGTAACTTTTGCATTGCTGCCTGCTATTACTTCTGAAACAATATTTACAACTGTATTCGAAGAATCTGTTGTTGAAATATAGTTTTCAACATAAGTAACTGAACTATTATCTTCAGCAACTACGATTACGTGGTTGAATAGTGCAGACTCACCATTTTCTTGAATAAACACAGCATGTAGTGGAACTGATACTTCTACATTCTTAGGAACATATACAAATGCACCACCGTTAACCAATGCAGCATGCAGCGCAGTTAGACGATGTTCATCAACCTTAACAGCTTCTTTCATAAAATACTTTTGAAGAAGGTCACTATGTTCACGTGCAGCTGTATGAATATCTGTAAAGATAACCCCACTTGCTTTTACTTCTTCTGTAAGAGAGATAAAAGCTGGAGTGTTGTCACGTTGAATATATATATTCTTATCTTCTTCAACATGAATTAATGATTTAATTTCTTCAGGGAGTTCGTCAATTGAGTTATATGGTGCACTTTCCACAACATGATTTGCAAATTGTGTAAAGTTCCATTTATCAATTTTTGTTTTATCTGGTCTTGGCATTGGAAGGTCTTCTGCTTTTTCAAGAGCTTGTAAGCGAAGTTCCTGTAGCCAACTTGGTTCACCAAGAGTAGACGAAAAACCTCTGACATAATCTTTATCAAATGGTAATTTCGTATCGATTGTCATAATAATCCTCCTTACGCTTACGCTTCTTGACCTACAGTTTCATCTTCGATTCCTAATTCTTTCTTAATCCAATCATATCCTTCTGCTTCTAGACGCTGTGCAAGTTCTGGTCCACCTGATTTCACAACACGTCCTTGCATCATTACATGAACTTTATCTGGTGTAATGTAGTTAAGTAAGCGTTGGTAGTGAGTGATGATTAAGCAACCAAACTCTTCTCCGCGCATTTCATTAATTCCTTTAGAAACAACCTTCAACGCATCGATGTCAAGTCCTGAGTCAATCTCATCAAGGATTGCAATCTTAGGTTCAAGCATCATTAATTGTAGGATTTCATTACGTTTCTTTTCCCCACCTGAGAAGCCTTCGTTAAGGTAACGTTGAGCCATGTCAGGATCCATTTCTAGATATTCCATATTTTTATCCATTGTACGGATGAATTTCATTAATGAAATTTCATCACCTTCTTCACGACGTGCATTAATTGCGGAACGAAGGAAGTCAGCGTTTGTAACACCGTTGATTTCACTTGGATATTGCATTGCTAAGAAAAGACCAGCGCGTGCACGCTCATCAACTTCCATTTCTAACACATCTTCACCATCAAGAGTGATGCTACCGCTTGTTACCTCATATTTAGGATGACCCATGATTGCAGATGATAAAGTTGACTTACCTGTACCATTAGGTCCCATAATTGCGTGAATTTCTCCACCGTTTATTTCAAGGTTAACCCCTTTTAAAATCTCCTTGCCTTCGATTTCGACATGAAGATCCTTAATAACTAAAGTTGATCCTGCCATAACTACTACCTCCATTAAACGAAAATATTTTGTATAGTATTGACACATTAAGCCAAAACTTCATTCTCATTTTATTCTCATTACAATCTTATATCAAATTCAAAGTGATATCAACCTTTACACATTCACACTAGTGATACATTTTTTTAATATAAGTTTTGATGTATTGTGGCCTTTAAATGAGAAGGATAAGTTAAATCTTGTCCATCAATAAGATAACATAAAATAAAAGGATATGTAAGGAAGAATAGGTGCTATCTAATGGGTAAGTATTCAAATCCTCAGTTTATTTTTCACAGATTCCGATAATTCATTCTATAATATAGAAACCCAGTGAGTGAACACTGGGTTTCGTAAACGAAATATGTCTATTTACATGTTCATTCTACCTATTTGCGCAATAATCATTCGACCTTGTTTATAGTCCTGTTCTCGGTTATTCTCAACCCGCATACGCTCTTTGAATTTTCGACAGTAATCCTTGTATCCAATCCCATGTGCCTGATGCATTGCCTTTTCCATTTCGCCCGTATAATTTAAACGGATTTGATTGATAATGGACCAATCCCTTCGTTTTTATCGTGCTTGCACATATTTAATGCTATCACTAGCAACCTTTTGCCTCAACAACAGGATATTCCAGTATTTTAAGCTACCAATCCTTATTTGACGATATGGCTTACAATAGGAACACGAGAGATACAATTCAATCAATTTCCTTTGTTTTCCTCAAGAATATGCAAAAATTGAAAAGAGGCTTACCACTTGGCGAGCCTCTTTTTTATTTATTCAACTACAGTAACAGCACCAGCATATTCTTCTTCAATAAACTTTTGAATTTCTTCAGATTTTAACACTTCTACTAATGCTTTAATTTCTTCGCGTTCTTCGTCACCTTTGTTGACAACGATTAGGTTTGCAGGTACGACATCATCACCTTCAAAGGCAATACCGTCTTCCGCAATATTTACTCCACCCTCAAGAGCGTAGTTTGTGTTGATCACAACCGCATCTCCCTCACCATTTTCAAAGGATGTAGCAAGAAGTTTTGCTTCGATTAAAGTAGAAAAATCAAGATTTTTTGGATTATCTACAATATCTTCAACTCTTGCTTGATCACCAACACCTTCTTTTAGTTTGATGATGCCTTCTCTTTCAAAAATCGGTAAGATACGTCCATGGTCACTAAAAGAGTTACTCATAATAATTTTTGCACCATCTGGAAGCTCATTTAGATTTTTATATTCCTTTGAATAAATACCGATTGGCTCTTTATGAATTTCGCCAACACTTACAAAATCAAAGTCAGGGTTGTCCTTTAATTGTAAATCCAAATAACCTGGTGTTTGGAAGTAGTTTGCGTCAAGTTCTTTTTCATGTAAAGCTACGTTCGGTAAGATATAGTCTGTAAAAACTTCTATTTCAAGGTCAATACCTTTATCCTTTAATAAAGGTTTTGCTTGTTCAAGGACTTCCGAATGTGGAACAGCTGATGCACCTACAACAAGTTTTTTATTTCCTTCTGCTTCTTGAGTATCTCCTCCATCGCCAGCGTCATCATTTCCGCCACAAGCAACTAGGGCAATTGAAAGTAGACCAAATAGTAGTACATAAAGTATTTTTTTCATTGTTGTTTTTCCTCCTGTTATCTCTTGTCTGTATGTTTTGTAAAGAAATCACCCACAAATTGAATGATAAATACCAATATTAGAATTGCAACAGTAGCAATAAATGTAATGATAGGTTTATTGCTTTGGAATCCATATAAATAGGCGAAATGTCCTAACCCACCTGCACCGATAACACCAGCCATTGCGGTAAAGCTTACTAGCGAGATCGCAGTAACGGTAATCCCAGAAATTAAGGCTGGTAAAGATTCAGGAATTAACACTTTAAAAATAATTGTCGAGTTTGTAGCTCCCATCGAATGAGATGCCTCAATTACACCTTTATCGATTTCACGCAGAGCAATTTCAACCATTCTTGCATAGAACGGTGCTGACCCTATAATCAAAGATGGTAATGCAGCACTTGGCCCCAACATAGAACCCATCATAATTTTCGTGAACGGTATTAATAGGACAATCAGGATAATGAATGGTATGGATCGAAAAATATTAACAAATGCAGATACGATCCGATTTACCACTGTATTCTCCCAGGCATTCCCTTTATCTGTTAAGAAGAGAACTAAACCTAAAAATAAACCGATAATAAAAGTAGCAAGCACGGAGATTGAGGTCATGTATAAGGTCTCTAAGGTTGCTTCCCAAAGATTCCCCCAATTGAGTGCTTGATAATCATTAACCTGTTTTTCCCATTTAAGTAATTCTTGAAATTGTTCAAGCATTTTCAATCACCTCAGCTTCTACTCGTTGTTGTCGAATAAATTCGATGGCTGAAGTGACTTCATTAGCATTACCATCAAGATGAATAAACAATGTTCCATAAGCTCCATTTTGGGTTTGTGAAATTTTCCCTTGTAAAATATTCACTTCCACGTTAAAATCTCGGGTCAATCTTGTGATTAATGGCTTTTCAGCATCTTCGCCAACGAAGCTAAGCTGTACCATTTTTCCGTTTGGATAACGATCTAATAAATGCTCAACCGTTTCTTTTGTTTCTTCAGGCTCTGTCACTTGCTGGACAAAACGTTTTGTGATGTTGGCTTGAGGCTTTTTAAATACATCAAGCACTCGTCCTTGTTCAACAAACTTTCCATTTTCCATAACTGCGACACGATGACAGATTTTACGAATCACATGCATTTCATGGGTAATTAACACGATTGTTAATCCTAAACGTTCATTAATATCAACTAGCAAGTCCAAAATAGAGTCAGTTGTTTGTGGGTCTAATGCAGATGTTGCTTCATCACACAGTAAAACCTTTGGGTTGTTAGCAAGTGCTCTTGCAATTCCAACTCTTTGTTTCTGGCCACCGCTTAGCTGTGATGGGTAAGCATCTTCTCGCCCTTCCAGTCCTACTAACTTAATAAGCTCATTAACCCGTTCTTCTCGTTTAGATTTTGGCACCTTTGCAATTTCCAGGGGAAAGGAGATATTTTCCCTAACTGTTCGCGACCATAATAGATTAAAGTGCTGAAAAATCATACTTATTTCTTTACGAGCATCACGTAATGCTTTTCCTTTAATGGAAGTGATATTATGACCAGCAACAGTAACATTTCCTTCTGTTGGTGTTTCAAGACCATTCAATAAACGGATGAGTGAACTTTTACCCGCGCCGCTGTATCCAATGATCCCGAAAATTTCACCTTCATTAATCTGTAAGTCAATATTATTAACTGCTGTTACAGAATTTGTTTTTGTTTGATAAATCTTTTTAACATTTTTTAGTGTTATCACGTTGTCACACCTTCTATTCAGAGAAAACTATGTTTAGTGTATGCGATAATGTAAATAAATAAAGATGATAATTAATCAAATATGCCCCTGCATATAAAAATAAAAGCCTTCCTGCAAAAACGAGCAGAAAGGCACAATTCAGTGATTCCTTCCTCTCATCTTCCAAAGCCCATAGCTTTGTGTGAATTGGCACCTTTTCAACAGACGTTGACGGTTGCTGGGTTTCATCGGGCACGTCCCTCCACCACTCTGAATAAGAGTTATCAGATTATTTAACTTTCATTATCATACTAAAACAACACGTGAGTTATCTTATCATCTCGATATAAGGGTGTCAACGAAAATATTGTGAACAATTTTTGGTTATGCTGTCGGCACCGATAAAGCTGAACTTGTTCCATTAGCTGCTTTAATGGCTTGCTCCAAATCTTCTAAAATATCTTCAACATTTTCAATACCAACAGATAAGCGAACCAAGTCTTCTGTTACACCAGATGCCTTAAGATCTTCTGGGCTTAATTGTTGGTGTGTAGTACTAGCAGGGTGAATAATTAAGCTTTTTGCATCACCAACGTTTGCAACATGTGACCAAAGCTCTACACTATTGATTAGCTTTTCGCCAGCTTCTCTTCCACCTTTAATACCGAACACAATTACCGCTCCTGCACCTTTAGGTAAATATTTATCAGCTAATTGTTTATTTGGGTGGTTCTCTTCACCTGGATACAATACCCATTCAACCCCAGGATGATTTTTAAGATAGGAAACAACTTTTTCTGTATTTGCAATATGCTCCTTCATACGAACATGTAAAGTTTCAAGACCTAAGTTAAATTGGAATGAATTATATGGGCTTATAGTTGGCCCTAAATCACGAAGTAGCTGAACTCTAGCTTTAATAATAAAGGCTACTGGTCCTAATGCTTCAGCGTAGACTAAATCATGGTAGCTTGGATCTGGTGTTGTAAATCCAGGGAATTTTGGCGAGTTCCAATCAAATTTGCCGCCGTCTACAATAATTCCACCCATGGTTGTTCCATTTCCTAGTAACCACTTTGTAGCAGAATGGATAACAATGTCAGCACCATGCTCAATTGGTCTGCATAAGTATGGTGTAGCAAATGTATTGTCAACGATTAGAGGAATTCCAGCCTCATGAGCAATGTTTGCAACGGCTTCAATGTCAAGGATATCTAAGCTTGGGTTTCCGATCGTCTCAGCAAAGATCGCTTTTGTATTTGGTGTAATGGCTTGACGGAAATTTTCAGGATTTTTTGGATCTACTAAATGTGTTTTAATTCCATATTTAGGTAGCGTGTTAGCAAATAGATTATACGTTCCACCATATAGTGTAGAAGCAGATACAATCTCATCTCCTGCTCCTGCAATATTAAGGATAGAAGTTGTAATGGCTGCCATTCCACTTGAAACTGCTAGCGCACCAACTCCACCTTCTAATTGGGCAACTCTTTCTTCAAAAACTGTAGTAGTTGGGTTATGGATTCGAGTATATATATAACCATTTTCTTTTAAGCCAAAGAGATTTGCCGCATGCTCAGTAGTGTTAAATTTAAACGCATTTGATTGATAGATAGGAACTGCTCTAGCTCCGGTTACTGGGTCTGCCTCAAGACCTCCATGTATCGCAATCGTTTCTGGTCTAAAGTTTCTTTGTTTTTCACTCACTTGAATCTCTCCCTCTTTTAATAAAATAAAAAACCTCTTCGATAAGAAGAGGTTGTATGTATTATTTCTCTTCTTATCTTTCAGGCAAAAATATGCCTGCTGGATTTAGCACCGTGTAAATTACCGGTTGCCGGGCTTCATAGGGCCATTCCCTCCACCACTCGTGATAAGATAAACTATTAAGTTTTGTAATTTTATGATTAATTAGATGTTAACCCTTTTCTATTTACAAGTCAATGAAAATATTTAGAAAAAACAAGAAATTCCAAATTACTTGTATTTTTCGTAAAAATCGACATCCCAAATGACACATTCATGTAATTGCTACAAAATTCGTTCCTTTTTCCCGGGAAATACGACATATTAAGATATTTTCGCGATTTGTTTTTCCTCTTTTTGAAAGGATTTCCCAGTAAAAACAAATAGGAAATAGAGAGACCCGATTAAATATAAAATAGAAGTAATTGTAAATACATAAGCATAGCCCCAATAAGCACCATGCAGCATGACAATCGAGGTTGATACTGGGCCCATTAAAGCCCATCCTAATGAAAATACCATTTGGTTAACTGAGTTGGCTAGTCCTTTCATAGAATCATTTACCCGCCCCATAACCAGAGACGCTTGAATCGGGTTTCCTGCATTCATTAATGCTTGTCTAAATAAAAAGGCAATCGCCGCTATGTAAAGATTCTCGGTATATCCTGTCAGCAAGAGGAATGGTAATGATGATAATTGTAGATACACCACTGCACGAACTTCTCCTACCTTACTAACAATAGCTGGTCCAATAATCATCGCGATGGCTGTTGCTGCTTGTCCCAACGATAAAATGAGACCAATTACAGTATTACTCGCTAAAAAGCGGTCAGCAAAATACAAATTTAGATAAGGAATAACTAATCCTGATCCAAATCCTATGATCATTTGAGCAAATGCAAACATCGCAATTAGCTTTATTTGAGATTTATTTGTTCGTAGCTTTTGACTAAAGGACTCCACGTTTTTAATCTCTGGTTGTTTCCTTGGCTGTTCATTCATTTTAAGTATTGGTAAAATGCCAGCCATATAAATGATAGTTGCAATTATTAATGTGATTCTTACACTCCAAAGCCCACTCATATGAAAGACAAATTGAAAAGCATCAGAAAATGCTCCACCCGCAATATTTCCTGCCACTTGTGCGACCATCATTATTGCTGAATGAAAACTAAAAAGGTGAACCCTTTGTGCAGAGGTCGAGTTTTCCGCTAACCATGGGATTCCTGATACTTGAATAAATGCAGTCGATAAGCCTGTAATAAAAGCTGTGGCAATAAGTAACTGCTCAACATCAAGTATACTTCTAGCAAAGAAAGCGAATGTAGAAATCGCTAATCCAAGCACCATCACTTTTTTTCGGCCAAATTTATCACTCATAAGCCCTGCGGGTACGAGGATTAATGCAGATGCTAAAGCCGTCATTGCGATAATCGTTCCATTCGTTTGCTCGGAGTAACCTAGCTCTCTTACATAAAAGTTATACATAATTGTGAACATACCCATGCCTAATTGTGTAAAAACAGTCGCTAGTATAAATAATTTAATGTTTTGATTGTATGCTTTATATTGCGTTTTCCATCCGGTGACAATGCTCATATGTGCTCCTATAACTCCATGATAATTATGATATTTCGACTCCCTAAATATCATACAACTTTTTAAAAAAATTGCAATATATCGAATAATATAAAGAAGTGTTTTTTTAATAAAGAAAAGCGATAATCCAATTGGATTATCGCAGTTAACAGACATGAAGCGAAACACTCTTTCGGTTCATCAAAGAAACGAATTTACTTTTTAAGAAGCTTCACGGTTTTGTAAATTATTCTTATTACTCGGCGCAAACCAACCAAGTAATGCAATACCGACTAATACTCCATAGAAGATAATTGTCCAAACAGTACTATGAGGGAAATCATGATCTAAGATACCAATATCCTCATGAGCAAGGGTAATTACAGCAAGTTTGACACCGACCCAGGCTACAATTGCATATGCGGTTGTTTCCAATGCGGGACGTTTCTCAAGAAGTTGCACAAACCAAGTTGCAGCAAACTTAATCAAGACGAGGCCAGCAATACCTCCAAGAAGAATAACAAGGAATTGCCCTCCATCCATACCACCGAAATTGCCAAGAGGTGATTCTGGGAGACCAAGTGCAAGAGCTACCGCAGCTAAGATTGAATCAATAGCAAAAGCAAGATCCGCTAATGCGATCTTTCCTACAGTTGGCCAAAATCCTTTACCAGCAGACTCTTTTTCATCATCCTTATGAATGTTCTTATTTTCTTTGCCAAACCTTGCTTGGATGATATGCTTTAATCCTAAATAAAGAAGATAAGCTGCTCCTATCGCTTGTATTTGCCAAACGTTTGCAATAAAGGAAATAGCAAAGAGTGCTCCAAAACGGAAAACAAAAGCCATGAGTATTCCGTAATTGATTGCCTTCTTTTTCTGTTCTTCGGGTAAATGTTTGGCTATGATTGCTAGCACTAGAGCATTGTCGGCAGATAATAATCCTTCCAAGCCGATTAAAATTAACAATGCCCAGGCATATTCAAGCCATATTGACTCCATGAACGTCTCCCCCAACTTTTAAGAAATATCGTGCAGAAATTTCATGAGTTTTCCCTTTTACTTATAGTACTCTTTTTAGTATGAGTACAATGAAAAACGATAACCGGAGTTGTTTTAGGTAATTTGTTTAAAATTTTCCTTGGCTAGAACATTAACTCGTTCAAAAACAAAAACCCAAGAATGCTGATATCAACATTCCTGGGCTTATTTCTTTGATAAGATTTCAACTAAGTAAGGAACTGAGTGAAAGGCATAATACTTTTTCGCAACTTTTCCTTCTTTTACATGCATTAAACAAGGAACACTTTCGATTTGCCAATCAATTGCCTTTTTTGGTAAATAATTCAGATCACTCTTACCGATTATTACGTTTGGTAACAATTCATCGACGACAGTCATCATTTTTGAAGCTACCTGACAGGTTCCGCACATCGGTGTAAATAAATAAAGCCAAAACTCCCCCGTGTTCGTAAGGTGAGTGTCAATTTCGTGTTCATTCCATTCCATCATCTTTACTACAACCTTTTTATCATCTTAATTGTTGTTTATTTTACCATATTTTTTGAAAAAGTATAGGATTCACACTTTGCACTACAGTAAGTATTCAGCGTGCACATCAATGTTTGCTGAAAGAAGAACCGTTGCAATATGTTGTTCAGGGGCAGTCGCAACCTCGCGATACATTTTATCGATAAACAAATGCCGTGCTTCTGGAAATTCGCGTTTAAACTGTTTTCTAAGCTTATTTCCTGCACTGTCGGCATCCACTAAAATATAAACATCTTTATTAAACAAATGTTCAATCAATTCATCGAGTTTGGAGATACTAATCGTTCCGTTGGTACAAATAATCTCAACGGGTTCATTCACAACCGTTTCGACTTTCTTTTTATCTGTTCTCCCCTCAACAATGATTACTTTTTCAATATCGTCAAAAGCCACCATTTCATCACCTTGTTTCAAGTGTACATTAATCTGTTATATACTTCTTCGATGTGTACAACTGCTTTTCCTTCATTTTATAGCGAAGATTATATTTTGGTGAATCATTAGGAAACAATAGGGAAAAAAAGACAGTGGGTTTCCACTGTCTTAACACCAACCATTTTCATCATCACAATCTACATATTTCATATCTGGGTTAGTAGGTATATCAGCATAAGTGAAAATTTTACTCTCCTCTTGCTCGTACCCCTGCTTTAATTCATATTGAGCCCCTTCATTTGTAAATCGAATTTTTCCAATTGGTTCTTTTTCAACATATAATTTCATTTCGTTATCTCCAAGCTTACCAACCACTCGGTCAGTCACTTCAATTCGAGTATGTTTCAATACCATTACGAACACCCTTCCATCGGTATTTAATTTTAGAGTGTCCATTAAGAGAAACTTCATTCTGTTTGTCAATGTCCTCACAAGTATGGAAAAAAATAAAAGAGCCGATAGGAATTTTCCTGTTTTCGGCTCCTTTAATAAAAAGATTAGTCTTCTTTTATCATTTCTTCATATTGCTCAGCTGTCATTAGGTTTTCAATATCACCAGCATTTGCAGGCTCAATTACGATCATCCATGCTTTTTCATATGGAGATTCATTTACGAATTCTGGGCTATCATCAAGGTCTTCATTTATTTCTACAACTTTACCACTGATAGGTGCATAAAGTTCAGAAACTGTTTTAACAGATTCAACACTACCGAATGGCTCATCTGCTTGTATTTCATCGCCTACCTCTGGCAGTTCAACGAATACGATATCACCTAACTCAGATTGTGCAAAATCTGTAATCCCAATACGTACTTTTTCCCCTTCGACTTTCACCCATTCATGTTCTTCAGAATAACGTAATTCTTTTGGCGTGCTCATCTTGTACCCTCCATTAATTCGATATTATGAAATAATTAGTGTGCATTTTGATGAATAATTTCAACAAAATGGATTATGTAAAAGTCCTTTATTAAGGTCTTTCATCCGATTTATTTTGCCCAAGTGCCTTCAAACTGCGCCTCATTAAAACCAACAGTTACCTTCTTACCATCGCTTGTGAGGGGGCGCTTAATTAGCATACCATCAGAGGCTAAAAGTTCTAACAATTCATCCTCGGAGGCTGTACCTACTTTGTCCTTTAATCCAAGTTCGCGGTATTTTTGACCACTCGTATTGAAGAATTTCTTTAATTCCAATCCACTGTTTTGGTACATTTCTCTTAACTGCTCTTTTGATGGGGGATTCTCCACAATATGTATTTCCTCAAAAGCAACCTGATGTTCCTCAAGCCATTTTTTCGCTTTTCGACAGGTTCCACATTTTGGATACCAGTAAAATGTTAAAGCCATATTCTCACCACCCCTACAACATACTACCTAAATATTTTAACATATAAAATTTTGAAATAACAATGATTCTCTATATTCCAAGGATTAATTTCGACGCATTTCCCGTTTATCCTGCTTAATAAAGAAATTACTCTTTCATTTAAGAAAAAAAGCCCCTATATATAGGAGCTATTTCTCGCCGTTCGGTTTTAAATTACACAGTGTATTTTTCAGCTTCAATAAGTGTAGCTGCAATTGCACGTTTTTTCGCAATTACATTCACAGGTGTATGACGAGTTAATTTACGTAGTGCAGATGTCATCATCCGTAAAACATCGCCTTCTTCTGTCGCTACAAGTGTTTCTTTAGCATGAGCTTCAATCTCATTAAATGCTTCTTGAACAAATACTTGAGTGTAAAGGATCTTTTGTTGATTTTTATCTTCACCTGATTTTATGATTGCTTTTTCTGTACGAAGAACCACAGATTCCATCGCATAAATATTTGCAGCAATGTCGGCAATATTTGCCAGAATTTCTTGTTCTTTCTCAAGCTTAGGACCAAATTTTTGCGCTGCAAGTCCAGCAATCATAAGGCCGATCTTCTTTGCATTGCGAACTAGGAATTTCTCTTGTTCTAGAACGCCATCACCCACCTCTTCAGGCATCAGCATCATTAGCTCCTCTTGAAGCTGTGTTGCTTTTTCCAGTAAAGGTAATTCCCCTTTTAATGCTTTACGTAAGAAAGTTCCAGGAACGAGTAGACGGTTGATTTCATTTGTTCCTTCAAAAATACGGTTAATACGAGAATCACGGTATGCTCTTTCGATTTCGTATTCCTGCATAAATCCATAGCCTCCATGGATTTGTACACCTTCATCAACTACATAATCTAATACTTCAGTGTTGAAGAATTTATTAATCGAACACTCTATTGCATATTCAGCAATTGATTTAGCAACTTCTTTACCATTCTTTACTTCCTCTTCGGATAATTGGCCCATACGGTCTTCAAAATATCCAACAGTACGATACACGCTGGATTCAGCCGCATAAATCTTTGATGCCATATTCGCTAATTTTTCCTGGATTAAACCAAATTTTGAAATTGGCGTTTTAAATTGTTGTCGTTGGTTTGCATATTTTACTGCAAGTTCAAACGCACTCTTAGCACCGCCAACTGCACCTACACCCAGCTTATAACGGCCGATATTTAAAATATTAAAGGCAATTATGTGACCACGGCCAACTTCACCTAAAAGGTTTTCCACAGGTACCTGTGCATCTTCTAGAATTAGTGTACGTGTTGAGGAACTCTTGATCCCCATTTTCTTTTCTTCAGCACCAGTTGATACGCCAGGAAACTCACGTTCAACAATGAACGCCGAAAATTTATCGCCATCTATTTTTGCATAGACTACAAATACATCAGCAAAGCCAGCATTTGTAATCCATTGCTTTTCACCATTTAATACATAGTGCGTCCCTTCTGCATTTAATTTTGCAGTCGTCTTTGCACCTAGAGCGTCAGAACCTGAACCTGGCTCTGTTAACGCATATGCCGCTAGAAGCTCACCTGTAGCTAATTTAGGAAGATACTTTTGTTTTTGCTCTTCATTACCAAAGAGAACAATTGGAAGTGAACCAATTCCAACATGTGCTCCATGCGAAATTGAGAATCCACCGGCTCTTGCCATTTTTTCAGCAATTAAAGCAGAGCTAACTTTGTCTAGACCTAATCCACCGTACTCTTCTGGTACGTCTACACCTAATAGTCCAAGGTCTCCTGCACTTTTCAATAATTTTACTGAGCGATCAAATTCATGGTTTTCAAGTTGCTCAACCTGTGGAAGAACTTCGTTTGCTACATAGTCTTCTGTAGTTTTTGCAATCATTTTATGTTCATCTGTATAATCTTCCGGTGTGAAGACACGATCTGCTTCAAGATCTTCGATTAAAAAGCCCCCACCTAAAACGACTTTATCAGTTGCATTTGACATTTTGTTTCCCCCTAAAAGTTTTATTCCGAGGCTAACTCTTTGTTAGCCATATTTTTTAAGCTAGTAATTCAAATACTCCGGCAGCTCCCATTCCGCCACCGATACACATTGTGACAACACCAAATTGTACATTACGACGCTTCATTTCATTCATCAATGTAAGTGTTAATTTTGCTCCTGAACATCCAAGTGGATGACCAAGTGCGATTGCTCCACCATTTACGTTTACTTTTTCTTCATCAAGTCCT
This sequence comes from Fredinandcohnia onubensis, assembly GCF_031181385.1. Lineage (GTDB taxonomy): Bacteria > Bacillota > Bacilli > Bacillales > Bacillaceae_L > Ferdinandcohnia > Ferdinandcohnia onubensis_C. The sequence goes on along the minus strand of NZ_JAPSKV010000006.1, from coordinate 151,002 downwards.
AATTCACGAATAACTTGAAGAGACTGAGACGCAAATGCTTCGTTTAACTCAAATAACCCAATATCTGAGAGCTCAAGCCCTGCCATTTTAAGTGCCTTTGGAATCGCTGCAACTGGACCAATCCCCATAACTTCTGGTGGAACTCCAGCAACGGCAAACGATCTAAACTTCACGAATGGAGTCAAGCCAAGGCTCGTTGCTTTTTCACGGTCCATCACCATTACAGCAGCTGCACCATCACTTGTTTGTGAAGCATTTCCTGCTGTAACAGAACCAGTCACTGAGAACGCTGGTCTTAATTTTGCAAGCACTTCAAGATTTGTATCTTCTCGGACGCCTTCATCCTGAGAGAAAAGGACATGTTTTTCTACTAATTTATTATTTGCATCCACATGACGAAGGGTAACGTCTACTGGAACAATCTCATCCACAAACTTACCCGCTTTAATTGCTGCTGCTGCCCTTTGATGACTTCTTACAGCAAAAGCGTCTTGATCTTCACGACTTACACCGTATTTTACCGCTACCTGCTCTGCTGTATGGCCCATTCCCATATAGTATTCAGGTGCTGTTTCCGCAAGCCTTGCATTCGGACGGATAACATGGCCCATCATTGGTACTAGACTCATAGATTCTGCTCCACCTGCAATTGCTGTATCAGAATGTCCTATCATTATTTTTTCTGCTGCATAGGCAATCGATTGAAGACCAGATGAACAATAACGATTGATCGTAATTGCCGGAACTGTATGCGACAGTCCTGCTAATGCCCCAATATTTCTTGCCATATTTAAGCCCTGTTCTGCTTCAGGCATTGCACATCCGATGATTAAATCATCAATATTTCCTTCATAATTACCTGCTCGTTTTAATGTTTCTTTTACAACTAGTGCTCCTAAATCATCTGGTCTAACATTTGCAAGTGTACCTTTTTTCGCTTTACCAACAGGTGTTCTCGCACCCGCTACGATGACTGCTTCTCTCAACACATTCCCTCCTAACTTTTTAACCGAGCAGGAGATTGAAGTATCCAATCTCCTTAGAACATATATGTTTAGTTACGTAATGGTTTTCCTTTTACAAGCATGTGTTGCATTCTGGCTTGCGTCTTTGGCTCACCAACAAGGCTAAGGAATGCTTCACGTTCAATGTCTAATAAGTATTGTTCATCTACCTCAGTACCATATGGAACATTTCCACCTGCAAGTACCCAAGCAAGCTTTTTCGCGATCTTTAGGTCATGGTCTGAAATGTAACCAGAGTATTTCATTGCTTGTGCACCTAATAACAAGGTTGCGTATCCTGACTCACCAACAACCGGTACCTTCTTACGTACTGGAGCTTTATACCCTTGTGCGGACAATGCTAGCACTGATTGTTTCGCATCATGGATGAGGTGATCTCCATTGAAGCTGATGCCGTCTTCTTTTGTTAAGAAATTATTCGTACGTGCTTCATCGGCTGATGTTGAAACCTTCGCCATGGCTATTGTTTCGAATACTTTGTTTGCGACATTTTGAAGATTCACCTCTACTCCTGCTGGCATTCCTTGAAGATGGTTAATGTAAAGCTCTTTATTTCCACCACCGCCAGGGATTACACCTACCCCAACCTCTACTAGCCCCATATAGGTTTCACTTGAAGCTTGAACCTTAGCAGCAGGTAAACAGATTTCTGCTCCTCCACCAAGCGTCATGCCAAAAGGTGCTACGACCACTGGTTTTTCACTATATTTGATATTCATCATTGCTTGTTGGAACTGACGAACAACAAGTTCGATATCATAAAAATTGTCATCCTGTGCTTCCATTAAGATCATCGCAAGGTTAGCACCGACACAGAAATTTTTCGCCTGGTTACCAATCACTAAGCCTTTATAGTTTTTTGCTACTTCATCAATTGAGTAATTGATCATCTGAATAATATCGAAACCGATTGCATTATTCGGTGATGTAAATTCTAAAAGGGCAACATCATCGCCTAAATCTATTAAACTAGCACCACTATTTTTCTTAATGACACCATTTGTTTCTTTTAATGTCTTGATATTTATATTCTTTGGATTCACCTTTACTGCTTTGTACTCACCGTTATGATAATAAGAGACAGAACCATTTTCTTTTTTATAGAACGAAGTATGTCCATTTGCTAGCATTTCTTTAATCCACGCTGGCACTTTGGCACCTTCTGCTTCCATCTTCTTCACAGATTTTTCAAGGCCGATTGCATCCCATGTTTCAAATGGACCTAATTGCCAGCCGAAGCCCCACTTCATTGCCTCATCTATGGCAACGATGTCATCTGCAATTTCAGTTAAAAGAGCGGCTGAATAGATAAGTGCTGGGCTTGTAATATTCCATAATAGCTTTCCGGCACGATCCTCCGCGTATAAAAGAGTTTTTAACTTATTCGCTGTTCCTTTCACTTGCTTAATCGAAGCTGTAACTGGAGTTTGTAGCTTCTTTCTCTCTTGGTATTGGAGAGTTTCAGGGTTTAATTCTAAGATCTCCTTACCTTTTTTCAGGAAGAAGCCTTGCCCTGATTTGCTTCCCAACCACCCTTTTTCCAGCATGGCTTTCATAAAGTCAGGAACATCGAAAACTTCTTTTTCTGCTCCCTCAACTTGTTCATAAACATTATTGGCCACGTGTATAAATGTATCTAGCCCCACGACATCGAGGGTGCGGAATGTTGCGCTCTTCGGACGTCCAATCATTGGGCCTGTAACTGAGTCTACTTCTCCTATGCTATATCCGCCTTTTAGCATTTCACGAACGGTAACAAGCAACCCATATGTTCCAATCCTGTTTGCGATGAAGTTCGGGGTATCCTTCGCTTCAACGACTCCTTTTCCAAGTACATCTTCACCAAATGTTTTCATAAAAGAGAGTACTTCTGGGCTTGTGTTTTTTGTTGGAATCACTTCAAGCAATTTTAAATAACGAGGTGGGTTGAAGAAGTGTGTTCCTAAAAAATGCTTCTGAAAGTCTTCTGAACGTCCTTCAGCCATAGCCTCAACCGAAATACCAGATGTATTAGAGCTCACAATGCTTCCTGGCTTTCTCACATGATCGATTTGGTTAAAAACCTTTTTCTTAATTTCAAGGTTTTCAACAACCACTTCAATAATCCAGTCAACCTCTGAAAGCTTTGCCATATCATCTTCAAAGTTCCCAGTTGTGATTAGAGCAATGTTTTCCTTAGAAGTAAGCGGTGCTGGCTTTTGTTTCAACAACTTTTGTACTGCTGAATCACTTAGACGATTTCGAACTTGTTTATCCTCAAATGTAAACCCTTTCTTTTTTTCTACTTCTAAAAGTTCACGAGGAACAATATCTAATAGTAATGTGGGTATTCCGATATTTGCTAAGTGTGCAGCGATACCTGATCCCATAACTCCCGAACCAAGAACTGCAGCTCTTTTAATGCTTTGGATCATTCACAGTTTCCTCCTTTTTATGCTTTTTGAACATTTGAATGAATGCTCATTCATTTTTGCTTCAAAAAAATATCAATATTCTATTCGCTATTGGATTTTTGAGCAACCAGAAGAATGAGTTCCTTTATATCTAAATATAAAGCAATATTTTAATTTTCGCAATATATTCAACAAACAATTTTTGTTTTTCTTTGGAATTCGCATTGAAAGTTGAGATTCAGGTGATTCTAATAACTGGAGGTGAATCAAATGGCTAAAGTTGATAAAAACCCATCAAAACGAGCGGTTAGTGCAGCAAGTGTAAAGGGAAATGCAGGTCCTGATACAAGAGCGAGAAGCGGAAAAACTCAATCCACAAACCAACAATACGGAGCTCATAATACGGGCGGAGAAGGATAATAGGTAGTAGTTTTTTGGGGCTGGGGTGATGAAGGACTTTACGGCGGCTCTCGCGTTGTGTTTCGGGACTTCATCACTTCGATGAAGGACTTTACAATGCGAACTCTTGGGCCTAAGTGCCTTCATCACTTCGATGAAGAACTTTACGATACGAACTCTTGAGCTTAAGTGCCTTCATCACCTTGATGAAGAGGAATTCGCGGCAAATTCTTCAACCCAATCCCCTTCATCCACTCAAACCCTGAAGTATCTTCATAATCTAGAGAAAGAAACAGAAAAGCAGCGCGAGAATACACATCTTGTTTTCCCTCGCACTGCTTTATTAGTATCCTACTTTCCAAAAACTCCTTTTAAAACAAACGCAACATTTGCTGGTCGTTCTGCAAGACGTCTCATGAAATAGCCATACCAGTCCGTTCCATATGGTACATACACGCGCATTGTATATCCTTCTTTTACAAGTTCCTCATGGCGTTCTGATCGAATCCCGTAGAGCATTTGGAACTCGAATTGGTCATTACTTATATTATGTTCCTTTACTAATTCCTTCGTATATTGAATCATTGCCTCATCATGAGAAGCAACTGCGGTATAGTTTCCATTCAACAAATGCATTTTAATGATTTTCTTAAAGTTCTCATCGACGTCTTTCTTGTCAGGAAATGCTACTTCTGGAGATTCTTTATAAGCGCCTTTTACAAGACGTAGATTTGGATGATATTCATTTAAGTCTTCTATATCTTGGACAGTTCGATAAAGATAAGATTGGATTACAGTTCCAACATTATCGTAGTCTTTCCGTAGTTCTTTAAAAATCTCAATTGTCTTTGCGCATCGTGAGTAGTCTTCCATGTCAATCGTCACGAAGACATCGTTTTCTTTTGCGGCATCAAGGATACGTCTCATATTATTCATAACTACCTCATCTGAAATATCCAATCCCATTGAGGTCATTTTTAAGGATAGTTGTGCATTTAGCTTTTCTCTGCCAATTGCTTTGATTGCCTCAATTGAACCGTCAGCCATACGATTCGCCTCTTCTATACTGTCAACGAATTCACCGAGGTAATCGATGGTGACCGCGAGGCCTTTTGCATTTAGCTCTTTGATTTTTTTTACAGCTAAATCTATTGTTTCTCCAGCGACAAATCTAGCTGCACCAAAGCGCAAGCCATATTTCCTCGCTAGTTTTGTAAACGCTCTATTTTTTGATAAAAATAAAAAGAAGTTACGTAAAATTTGTTCCATTTCAATTTCCCCCTCGAAATGTACTTCTAGCTGTAGTCTATGAATCTACCTAAATTCTCATTTATTTTATCACGTTTAAAATACTTTGGATATATACCCAGAAATTTTTGTCGAACGCTTACATTCTGGATTACTACCCTATTTCATTGTATGCACTGCATACAAAAACGTTTTGTTGGCAACCTAATAATGAAAAATAGGATAAGGAGGGTTTTTAAATGCAACAACAGCAATCACAACAGCAGCAACAGCAACCTTTTTATACTCCAAAGAGTGGACAAATGTCAGAAACTCCAGCAGTTATTACATCAAAGGACCTCTTATACTTAACAGATATGATGTCCTGGAACCTTTTAGCCTTAAAAAAGGCACATTTCTTTGCAGGCCAATGTCAGATGCCTGAAATCTCTCAAGCACTCGAAAAAGCATGCCAAATGCATGAGCGCCATTATCGACAAATTTTAGATCATATGCAAAAGCATACGGGTCAAGCACCACAGCAACCGAGCCAAAATCAACAAAGCCAGCAAATGCAATAGAAGGAGGGCTACATAATGAATCAGCAAATGAACCAAAATCCAAATCAGGTAAGTAATCCAAAAACGAGCGTTCCAAAAACACCAGCAATGAATGATCGTGATTTTATCAATGACATGCTTGCAACGGAAAAATATATGACCGCTGCATATAGCACTGCCTTGAATGAGATGAGTCATGATGGACTTTATGAAGATATCCGTTCCATTTTTAATGAAACACAGGACTGCCAAAGAGAGCTATACAATCTTATGTTCAAGAATGGCTGGTATAAGCTTGAGGAAGAAGAAACTCAAAAGGTTCAACAAAAGCTGCAACAATTTTATAACTATACAACAACGCAATTCCCAAACCATAATACGGTTCAATAAGAAAAAAAGAGATGAAGCCCATTTGTTGGTGCCTCATCTCTATTTATTTTTTGAACGATGTTCCTCATTTAATTTTTTGATTTCTGCAATGATTTCCTTAATGCCATCCTTTGCATCTGGATAGGTTTCGTTCCAGTGCTTTGCTAGAGGTGGCATTGATTTTGAAATATGCATATATAAGGACCATAGCTTCACTTTTTCCTTTAGTTCTGGGGAACTTTCTCCAAGTAAAAGCTCTGTGTATTTTTCTAGTAATCCATCAACTTGTTCTTCTATTTTTTGATTCATTTTTATTAACTCCTATTTTGCAGTTTAGCGGACAGGTTTTGCAACGGTCTCCGGTACTTTTGGTTTTATAGTAAAGACAACATGTTGTCCTTGTTCGAATGTTCTGTTCGTATTCTGGGCGATACACCTTTATACCGTAATAACGTGATAAGGGGTTAAAATCTATCGGACCAAATAGTTCCCCTTCCGCATTCTTTACAAGATACTTAAAATCGTCTTGGATCATCTCTCGTTTTTCATCAAACTTCGGTTTTGCCAGTACAGATTCATAGAGCCAATACACATATATCGCAATATTTTCCCAAAGGACTTTCTTCGAGAGGCCAGAATGCTCAGATAGAGCCATTAAGACATTATGGATATTCTCATGAAAAATAGCCCGAATCGTTTCGTTTCGCCATTGCTCTCTAGATTCAGAAGGACTGGATACTGTATGAAGGTTAAAAAAGTAGAACTTCGGATTCCAATACCAGATTTCCTCTTCTTCACTTGTTTCTAATGAAATATTAGTCAATGAAACATCTAATCGCTTATTTAAAACTGTCATTGCATACAAATTCAAGACAGCAAAAAATCCATAACGTTTCATGAACATGGAGGCCGCTACTCGTTTATCTGGTGCAGATATCTTCTGCTGGACATTCTCCAAATATTGTTTGATCTTCTCGTCCTCTAAAAGCTCTATCACAGGACTTGATAGGTTTGATTGGAATTGTTGATGACTAAAACGAAATTCCTTTAATTGTTCGATTTCTGTTTCCAAAAGGAGGTTTGACATATTAAACTCCTACCTTATTTAGTATACGTCTTCCTTTGCCGTGCGGAATGCATAGAGGCGTTCCAAACAATGGATCAGTGGCTACATCACAATCCATGCCAAACACATCTTTGACAAGACTCTTATTCACAACAAATTCAGGCTTGCCCTGCCCGTATATTTGTTTGTTTTTAATTGCGACAATATGATGGGCATAGCGGCATGCTAAATTTAAATCATGCAGTACCATTATGATGGTTCGTTGTTCTGTTTCATTAAGTTCAAATAACAGATCTAAAATTTCGATTTGGTGTGTCATATCAAGATATGTTGTTGGTTCATCAAGTAAGATAATATCGGTTTGCTGCGCAAGTGTCATTGCAATCCAAGCACGCTGACGTTGTCCACCCGAGAGGGAATCCACCGTGCGTTCTGCGAAATCCTTCATATTGGTAGCTTCTAGTGCGTGATTAACCATTTTTTCGTCTTCCTCTGTCCATTGCTTAAGCCAATTTTGGTAAGGATAACGCCCTTGTTTCACTAATTGGAGGACGGTTAGCCCTTCTGGTGCAGTTGGTCCTTGGGGAAGGATGGCAAGCTTTCTTGCTATTTCTTTTGTCGGAAGTTTAGCGATTTTCTCCCCTTCAAGGAGAACAGCACCTTGTTTTGGCTTTAATAGTCTTGCTAGAGAACGCAACAAAGTTGATTTCCCACAACCATTTCCACCAATGAAGACGGTGATCTCCCCTTTTGGAATTTCAAGATGCAAGTCTTCAATGATAATGGAGTCTCCGTACGATAATGTTAAGCTTTCCGTTTTCAGTGCATTCATCCAATTCGCCCCCTTTAACTTTTTCTAGCTGTTTCTAGACTTATAAAGCAAGTAAATAAAATAAGGTGCTCCGATGGCAGCTGTGAACACGCCTGCTGGTACTTCAGTTGGAGAGAAAGCGGTTCTCCCTACTAAATCAGCCAGCATGACAAGAATCCCCCCTAAAAGGGCAGCAGTTGGGAGTAATGCTCCAAAGGCTGAACCGACCAATCTCCGTGCCATATGTGGTGCCATTAATCCAACGAAACCAATCCCGCCGGCAAACGCAACTGCACTACCTGTTAATGCAGTACTTAGTAACAATAAAAGAAATCTATGTTTTTGAACGGCACTTCCTACTCCGGTTGCTAGCTCTTCGCCTAGTTCTTGAATGTTTAGGTGTCGTGCAAGCATGAAGCAGATGATCAATAAAATAATGACAACAGGACTTAGTATTTGTACATTTGCCCATGTTGAACCATTGACAGTACCTGTAATCCAAATATTTGCCTGGCTAGCTTGATAAATTGGACCCATTACCATAAATGTTGTTGTCAATGCTTGTGTGAGGGCAGAAACACCAATTCCGATGAGCACAAGGCGAATGGGCGAAACACCATTTTTCCATGCCAAAACATAGACTAAAAAGGCGACAACAGTCGCACCAATAAATGCAGCGACAGGCATCCATTTTATACTAACTGTTAAAGCATTACTAGAATTCGAAAAAATGGTTAAGAAGGCAACAACCGCAACAGACGCACCACCTGTAATTCCTAAAATATCTGGCGACGCTAATGGGTTACGAATAATTCCTTGCAGAATACTACCTGCAGCTGCAAGCGCCATACCCACAAAAAATGCAATGATAATTCTTGGTAAACGAAACGAGGTGACAACCAATTGTTCCATTCTAGAGCCATATCCAAACAATGTTTTTACAACAGTAACAGGGTCTATCTTCATTTCACCTAAACCTGTACTGACTAAAAATAAAATAATTGTTACTACCATTAGAACGAGAACCGTTATAAATGATTTATGATCAATTAAATAAGAGATGTTTGCCTTTTTTCCAAATCGAACGGATCGATATTTATTCATGCTTTACGAAACCCCTTTCTTGCCACATAAATAAAGAAAGGTGTTCCAATTAAAGCTGTCATAACACCGACTGGCACCTCTTCTGGCATAACAATATATCTGGCAGCTATGTCAGCTAGTAGAAGTAATACGCCACCAAGAATCCCACAGAATGGCAGGATCCATCGATGATCAATTCCTACTAAGCTCCTCGCAAGGTGTGGAATGACTATCCCAATAAATCCAATTGGTCCGGCAACTGCCACTGCACCACCAGCAAGTAGAATTATCGTAAAGGCTGTTAATAGCTTAACAGTTCCAGTTCGCTGTCCTAAGCCTTTTGCAACATCCTCACCCATTGTTAGAACATTTATTTTATTGGCCAATAGAAGCGAGACGGCCCATGCCACTGCTAAATAAGGAAGAACGCTCGTTAACATTTCAAGCTTTCGTCCTTGAATAGAGCCAGCAAGCCAAAATAATACTTGGTCTAATGCCATTTCATCAATAACCAGTAATCCTTGTGTAAAGGAAGAGAACATCGCGGCTATCGCCGCACCCGCTAATGTTAATTTCATTGGAGTAAGACCTTCTCGACCTAGTGAACCAATAAAATAAACGATAAATGCTGCAATCGCTGCTCCTAAAAAAGCAACCCATGTAAAGGCTTGTAAGGAGTTGATCGAGAAGATCGAGACACCTGCTACAATAAAAAATCCCGCTCCTGCATTTACACCGAAGATACCTGGTGATGCCAATGGATTTTTCGTTAAAGCCTGCATTAATGCTCCCGCAATTCCTAAACTTGCTCCAACAGCTGCAGCAATAAGTGCGCGAGGTAAGCGAATTGTTTCAATAATAATATGTTCATTTGAACCATCAAAAGCTGTGAATGTTTGATAGGCCATTTTCCAAGATGTATCGGTATACCCATACACAATACTTGCACACATTGAAAAAAGTAATAATAAAATTCCGATAATAAGTCCAGCAAATTTAGCTTGATTTGATTTCAAAACCATTATAGTAAGACTCCTTGAATAATTAGAAAAGCGCAAGGTGCACAGATTTAGGCGACAAGCATAAGACGAGCGCTGACAGAAGACGCTTTTTGCCTTCCGAAACGATTGGCTTATGACCTCGAGCCGATGGCTCCCGGAGCTAGACATTGTAAGAAAGACATGTATGACTTTGTACAAACATGTTTATGTTATTATTAGGTCGTTTTTTGTTAGGCTTTACTTTTCATACGCCTTCTTATTCATCGGAAAAAGAAAGCGAAATTAGTAATTTAGTTCTCTTTTAGTCTATTTGAAGTGAGAATGATTGTCAACGAAATGAAAATCATTCTCAATTTTGTATTGACTAAAGTTTAAATTCATTTTATCATCATAAGTAATTGAAAATCATTATCAATTAATAGGAGGAGACATAATGAACTTTAGAAAGAAAGCTTATCTAGGATTCCTAACCTTAGCTGTATTATCACTTCTTTTAGCTGCTTGTGGTGCAGCAGATAACACAGACAAAGGAAACAATGAAACTGAAGGAGCAAATACATACACGGTTGAACATGCCATGGGTACGACTCCAATTAGCAAAAATCCAGAAAGAATTGTCATTTTAACAAATGAAGGAACAGAAGCCTTATTAGCAATGGGAGTTAAACCAGTTGGTGCTGTTCGTTCATGGATTGGCGACCCATGGTACGAGCATATCGAGGATCAAATGGAAGGTGTAGAAGTTGTCGGTGAAGAAAGCAATGTAAATATCGAAGCCATTGCTGCACTTGAGCCAGACTTAATTATCGGTAATAAAATGCGACAGGAAGATATCTATGAGCAACTAAAAGCGATTGCTCCAACTGTTTTTGCTGAGGATTTACGTGGTGATTGGCAAAAGAACTTTACCCTTTATTCAAAAGCCATCAATAAAGAAGAAGAAGGAAAAAAAGTCCTTGCTGAATTTGAAGACCATTTAAATCAAGTTAAGGAAAAAATCAATACCGATGCTGAAGTGTCAGTTGTGCGTTTTATGGAAGGAAGAACTCGGATTTATTATACTGATTCTTTTTCAGGTGTGATTTTCGAACAATTAGGCTTGAAACGTCCACAGCATCAGGTTGATTTATTTGCTGAAAATCCTGAAGATCAGTTTGCAAGAGAAGTTGACCAAGAAAAAATTCCATTAATGGATGCTGATGAAATCTTTTATTTCACTTATGAAACCGGTAATGGAGAAGCTACAAAGGTCGAGGAAGACTGGATTAACAATCCGTTATGGCAAGGTTTAAATGCAGTGAAGGAAGGAAAAGTGCACAAAGTAAGTGACCCTATTTGGAATACTGCAGGCGGCGTTCTAGCAGCAAACCTCATGCTAGATGACATTGAAAAATATTTAGCAAAATAAAAATGGAGCTCCCACCTTTTTGGCGGGAGCTTTTCATTTATTTGTCTCTTAGTTTTTCTAAAATAACTTGTGCCTCATATCCATCTTTAAAGGTAAAGAGTCGGTTTTCTTTACCTGCAATGGCAGCAACGAGATTGTCAATGAGTGTGACTGTTTCTGTCGTCTCTATCTCAATTGATTGAATTTCTTCTCCCAGCTTGCCACCTTCAAGTTTCCCCCAATCTATAAGGGATAATGTTCCGTCTGTACCATATGCCGTATAGGCGATTCGTTCAGCTCCAGCAATTTGACTAATTCCATTTATTAAAAATGGGGTACCATTCTCTATCTGTAGTGAAGCAATTACCCCAGTTTCACACTTTGTCTCATCTTCAGGAAGCTCTATTGTGCAATTTTGATATGTTATAGAACCAAAAATTCGTTGGGTTAATTGAATAAAATGAACCCCTACCTCCAGCACAAATCCGCCTTGTTCTCGTCCCGCAACCCAATCATTCTGTTGCCATAAACGGGGCCAATTTGGGAAATTCATTGAAAGTTCAAGCTTTCTTAATTTACCTATGTACCCTTCTTTAATTAACCGATCAAAGCTATTAGCAGAGGTGCTATAATTTAGAGGGAAATTCATAGCATGAATGATTCCTGCTTGCTCTGCTTTTTCTAACATTTCCTTAGCCTCTTCAACTGAATTTGCTAAAGGCTTCTCACATAAGATATGTATCCCTTTATCGATTACATCCATTGTTAAAGCATGGTGATATTTTGGTGGGACCGCTACATAGACAAGGTCCAACTCCTCATTGGCTAGCATATCCTTATGGTTATCATACCAATTAATACCGCCTAATTTTTTAGCCATTTCTACAGCGCGTCTTTTTTCCTTATCCACAACTGCAGTTACTGTTGTATGTTTGTTCGCATTAAATCCTTGGATTAACCTTTCGCCAATTGCACCAAGGCCAATTACTCCTACTCTTACATGTTTCATTTTCTCTCTCCTCCCCATTCCCCATTATAATTCCAGCCAGCAAAATCGTCTATCACGACAAAAAAAATCCTCCCTGAAAATTCACTCAGGAAGGGGTTCTTTTATACGAATGATTTTATATCATAGACATGACCATTGATTAATTCTTGGTTAAAAATGAGGTCTAGGACAACACCTGCAACAAAGTCTGGTGATCGTAGCATCCCTTTCTCATTGAATTCGATGAATTGCTCAACTTCGGTAAAGTCCTCTTTATTTGTCTTTCTGATTACTTCTTGCATCTCTGTATCCATAACGCCTGGTGAGAATGAAATCATGGTTACGGGATTTTCAATCGTTTCCTGCTCAAAGCCAACTGATTTTGTAAACATATCGATTCCTGCTTTTGACGAAGAGTATGCAGTCCATCCATGTCTAGCACGGTTTGCAGCGCCTGATGAAATATTCACAATTACCTTTTTAGTTGCAAACGATGCCGTATGGCGAATGAAATATGAACTTAACAACATTGGCGCCAACAGATTCACATGAATATTTTCAGTTAGTTCTTTTGGAGTTGCCTTTCCAATCGGTTTAATTGGATCAATCATTCCAGCATTATTCACTAAGTAAATTCCTTCAGCATTTGAGAAGTCGATAGATGAAAAAATTCGTTCCATCACTTTTTCGATTTCTTCGCTCTTCTGGAGATCACAAGAAAAATAATAAAGATTAATTCCCTTTTCAAACGCTAATTCTTTTAACTCATTATTTTGCTTTCTAGAGATACAAAATAAGGTGTGATTCTTGTCCAAAATCTGCTTAACGATAGATTCTCCTAGTCCCCTAGATGTTCCAGTAATAATAAAATATTTCAAATAAGACACTCCTATTACCTTTATCTTAACCACTATTTACAAATAAGTATACCATACACTCTTGAAAACGGTTGATATAAGATCCTCTTCGTTACAACCTTATTGCGTAATACCCGTCTCAGTTATCGTTACATCTGAATGAACCTCTATCTTTATATTCGGGTAATCAAGTTCCCATTTTTTAAAATCTAGTCCTCGAATTGAATGGCGAGCCATATATCCAATCCCAACTGGGTCAATATTTTTTTCTTGAAAATCTTTTAACATTTCTTCGGATCTATTTTGAATTTTGCTCTCGAGTTCCTCCGCTATTTCTTGGATAACATCTGGTGTTGCTTTTTGACCGGAAAACTCACTTAGTATTCCTTCAAACTTAATCGTAATGTTTACCTCTGGCTCCCCATCTACTTCCTCGACCTTTATTTTTCTCTTTGATTTGATGCGCTTAATGGAAGCGTATTCATCGGTCCCTTTTAATCGGATTGTATAGGAACCTTCACCATAATTTTCGACCATTGCCTTAAAAAAAAACAAATCAGGCTCATCGATTTTAGCCACCATTTTTCCATGTTTAAATAGTCCAAGCCCAGTAATCTCCATCTTATTAGAAAGCAGTTTCATCGTTGGGAGAAATGGATCCATACCCTCCATATAATGTTTATACATAAAAGTATGAAGATCAGACCTAGGCAAATCTCGTTTCTCAATATTATGTTGTAACATGATTGATAAGTATTCCCCAGTACCCCTGTTACCTAAACTCTTTTCTAATACCTCATTTGTCTTTCCTTCTATAATGGCTAAATTAATTTTCGATCCGATGCTTGCATCACGTTGAAGGGCGTCAATATACCGTAGTATTCCGTTTTTTGCAAGCTCATCCTCATACAAAACAACACGGACAGCACCTGTCACTAATGGATCCGCTGATTTCTTTTGTAGCACATTAATGATTTCCTTAGCTAACACGGATTCCCCAGTGAAGCTAGCATTCTCGATGCTTTTGTCTGCCTTAAAAACGGGGATAACAGCTGTACCTTTAATTTTTTGACCCTCAGCTCTATCAAACCCAACTGCTGCCACCATGTTAATTTCATCAATAATTTCTACTGATACTCTCCCATAAATAATTGTTAATAATATAATGGTACAGATCGCAATTCCTGTTAGTATTTTTTTCATTTTTTCTCCCTCATTTTACGAACAACTAGTGTAATTATGAAGAGGATTGGAATATAAGCAAAAATATAATAAAGTCCAAATTTTGACATATATCCACTGAGCATGTCTATATGTTGACGTGATTTAATGAGACTGCTTGCAACCAATACAACTGGTAATATCCAAAGTAACGATTTTCGTTGTTGCACCGAAAACACTTTTTTAATTCCTCTACCAGCTCCCCACATTGCAATACAAATATTGGGAAGGATTACAAGAAACCATGATGCGATTCCAATATACTCAAATCGCTCTACGAACGGCATGTTGATACTTTTAAACATGGTTAGGGTTGCCCAAATTATTTTATCCATTTGGTCAGCGCTAAAATACATGATTGCGGTAACAGTAGCAATTAGGTATAAAATCGTTGTTGCTAAGACTCCTAGGTGAGCCCATTTTTGGGATTTTGGTGGATTTTTAATAAATGGATAAAATAGCAAAAGCGTTTCAAATCCCATGATGCTTAGGGACATATCCTTCGTAGACTTTGCAATATCTATTACCGAATGATTCATAATTGGTACCAAATTACGAACATGGCCGTAATCCAAAGGAAAGAAAACTAAAAGAAGTATATATAATGGGAGGACAATACTAAAAAAACTAATCCCCGTTACCGTTCTAAAACCACCTAAAATAATATAGTACGCTAGTACAATTGTAAAAAAACCAAAAACCCAACTATTGAATTCTGGGAACATCCATACTTGAATAACCTCAATATAGGTACGTAAAACGGTAACTGCTAATGCCATAAGATAGAAAACAAATAATAGGCTAAGAAAGCCTCCTATCCACTTTCCAAAAATCTCTTTATGAACATCAACAATGTCCCCCCCTGAATAATCTAAGATTTTATAGATAATCCATACAATGATGTGTACAGCTACTCCGGCTAGTATGACAGAAATCCAACTGTCATACCCTGCCGATTTGGCAATGATTCGTTGGAAACCAAGCATTCCTACCCCTACTTGCATGGAATGAATTAGGAAAAACACAAAAATAGGAGAAACTAAAAATGATTCTTTGATCCTTTCCATCGTTGCAACTCCTTGGAATCAAATACGCATGAATACCTTGAACTATTCATCAATATCTTTTTTCGCTTCTGCTTTATTTTTACTAAAACGATTTTTATCTTCAGGACGTAAATACCCCGGACGTTTTGCAAGCTGAGAATATGGCAACCGAATAAATGCATCCCTTAAATCTCCAACACGTAATGGGTAAATCGGTTCTAAGAATGGACGACCTAAAGATGTTAATCGAATTAAATGAGCTAATAGAAAACAAAAACATACAACAATTCCAATTAAACCCCAAAGCTGAGAAAACAGTAAAAAAGGAAAACGGATTATACGGATAGTGTTACCCATTGTATATACAGGTGTTGTAAATGATGCTAATGCAGCCAATGCGACCATAATCAACAATACATTACTCGTAAGGCCCGCTTCAACAGATGCCGTTCCGATAACGATACCTCCCACGATACCGATTGTTTGACCAACTTTTGCAGGTAGCCTTGCTCCAGCCTCACGAAGTAGCTCAATGACTATTTCTAAAAACAAGGCCTCTAATATCGGTGGCAATGGAACCTCACGCCTTGAGATAACTAAAGTTGCCAGAAGATCCCTCGGAATTAATTCATGATGATAAGTTAGAACGGCAACATATATCGGTGTTATTAAAATTGAAAAGACGACTGAAAAAAGGCGAAGCAAACGAACAAAGGAAGCAATGTACCAATTCAAGAAATAGTCTTCAAATGATGAGAAAAACTCAACAAGTGTAGTTGGGGTAATAATGGCTTGAGGTGATCCTTCTGATAGCACCACTACCTTACCCTCAACTAATACAGACGCAACCCTGTCAGGCCGTTCCGTTTCAAGCATTTGAGGAAATGGTGAGTTCGTATTATCAACAATTATTTGTGTAATAAAAGAACTATCACTTATATGATCAAACTCAATGTCATTTATACGCTGTAATACAGTTTGTACATTTTCCTTCTCAACAACATCTTCAATATAAACCACTGCTACCTTTGTTTTTGATAATTTACCGACGGTCAGTTCCTTTACTCGTAATTCAGGCACAGGAAGTCGCTTTCGGATTAGGTTTAAATTGGTATCAAGTGATTCGACAAATGCCTCTTTTGGGCCAGTTACACTAAATTCCACTTCAGGCGAGTTGACTGATCTTTTTTCAAATTTCACAGCATTTATAAGCGCACAATAACCTTCATGTTTGTGAAATTGAATCATAATACTGCCCTGTAAAAGTTTATCTTCAATTTCCCTAGGATTTTTAGAAATCACAATCTCCTTATTAGGAATAATTGCTTTAAGATCTCGAATTGAATAGACCTTCGCATAAAGTAAATAAGGTAGTATGTGTTCGTTAAGGGTTTTTGTATCAATAATATTGCGTTGATAACAAATCCAATACGGGCGAATTGCTTGACTATTAAATTGGCAAATGAAATCTTCTGATTTTCGAAAGGTTTGATATATTTCCTCCGTTAACCTGGGTTTCTTATCTTCCTTTTTGAACCAATTTGCCATTGCTATCACCCTTTTGCTTTTAACATGTTTCTTTAATTTTCTACTTCTTTCCCTTCTGTTAGTTATTCCATGAAATGTATGGAAATTATGCATGCTTTTTCTTCCTCCTTTCAATTTATTGGAATGAAAGTAAGGCATGAAAGGGAGGTGTAAGCAAGATACTAAAAGAAAAGTGTAGTTGAGGTGAAATTAATGTGGAATAAAAAGAGACTTGCTATAGTTGCATTAATAATTGCAGTGGGGTTATCGATTTTCGTTTCTTTTAGATTATTTGATAATAATGGGGATCAAGCTAATTCAAAAACATCTTCTACCCGTAACACCCCCCACCAAATGGAAAATGAAACGATTGATACCTCCCCTCAAGTGATGAATGTAGACTCGATTCAACTATACAACAATGTGCAAAGGCAATTAGATAATCATGAAGAAATAGACGTAATTGACCATAATGGCAAAGACAAAAGCCATTATCATCACCACCAGGTTATTGTTGATTTTAAACATCACTTAAAATCTGATGAAATTAAACAAATTGAAAAGGACATTGAAGGAAAGCTACTACGCAAACTAGATTCTTCTTACATCTTTGAATCAGATAACATGAAGACACCTGCGATGATTTCTTATTTCGATAAAAGGAAGGACGTCGAGTTTGCCGAGCCTAACTATATATTAATGCAAAATCAGCAATCACCAAATGACCTGCTGTATAACGATTTCCAATGGAATTTACGTATGATTGATTCCGAAAATGGCTGGGGTATAACACAAGGCTCAGATAAGGTTAAAATCGCCATTATTGATACGGGAGTAGATTTGGATCATCCTGATTTGGTGAACCGAATTACGGACGGATACAATATCCTAAAGGACAATAATGTTCCAGATGATGACAATGGGCATGGTACACATGTTGCCGGCATCATTGCCTCGCAAACAAATAATCATGAAGGTACTGCAGGAGTCACGTGGTTTAACCCAATTATGCCAATAAAAGTAATGGGCTCAGATGGATATGGATCAACCTTTGACATTTCTCGTGGAATTATCTGGGCAACTGATCATGGAGCTGATGTGATTAATCTTAGTCTTGGTAATTACCAAGGATCAAAATTGCTGAAACAAGCAGTTGATTATGCATATAGACATGACGTTGTGATGGTTGCTGCTTCTGGTAACGATAATTCCAGTCAACCGAGCTTCCCATCTGCGTACCCGCAAGTGTTAAGTGTCGCAGCCGTTGATTTAAACGGCGATAAAGCAGAATTCTCCAATTATGGAGATTATATCGATGTTTCAGCCCCAGGTGTTACAATACCGAGCACCTATATTGATGAACAGTATGCTGCATTGTCTGGAACTTCGATGGCAGCACCACATGTTGCTGCGCTTGCTGCTTTAATGCGCTCAATTAATCCAAACTTATCTAATAAAGAAATCATGGAAATTATCAAAGGGACAAGCTTAGACCTTGGAAAAGCTGGAAAGGATATCTATTTTGGTGAGGGATTAATCGATATAGTCCAAGCCCTTGAAAAAGCAAAAGGAGGAACCGATTAATCGTTGAACAGCGGTCGGTACTCATGTAAAACCATTCATAAAAAGTGGGGTTTCCCCACTTTTTTCTTTTCACATTCATATTACATACGATTATGGATACGATAAAAAATGGAAATCCAATTATGGAAATTTTGTTAGTGGAGGGAGGACATTGTCGCAAACTAGGACTCAACAACGAAGTGAGTTTCGTCTCATCATAGCTGCCCTCCTACTCATAGGCATTTTTGTATCTCCTTATTTTATCCTTGGTGAGAATGCTCATCTACGAGTTCACGACAACTTAGATTCGAATCTTGCATGGTATAAGGTTCTTGCAGAGAGCAATCAAATGCTCGGGCCAGTTGATGCCTCAATCCCTCAAATTATTAACGGTAATCTTCAAAGAGGTGCATTTGGAACCGAACTTAGTGGGATTGTATGGCTACATGCCGTTTTTCCACCAATGATTGCCTATGGACTAAGCCAATTTATCACAAGGATCTTTGCGTTTTTAGGCATGTATTTATTATTAAAAAAGCATATTCTCGCCCGCAATGAATGGGCTTGGATCCGAGTTGGGGTTTCATTAGCCTTTGCCCTTACACCTTTTTGGCCTTCTGGAATGCTGAGTACACTCGGGATGCCACTTGCTTTATGGGCACTGCTTAATATCCGGACTGGAGAGAAGTCATGGATAAACTGGTTGACACTGACCTTGATCCCATTCTATGCAAGCATTGTTCTTGGATTTTTCTTTTTTATTAGCGCGATGGGTATTTTTTGGCTAGTCGATTGTTTCCGTGGTAAGGGTTTGAACCTTCGCTTTTTATGGGCACTCATTTATTTCACATTAATTTTTATGGTAGTTGAATATCGACTTGTGTACTCTTTTTTATTTATGGATGAACCAAATAGTCGGGATGAATATTTTCATGCACGATTATCATTTTTACGTGCTCTCCGCCTATCCTTAAAAAATTATGTACTTGGACATACCCATGTAATGAGTGTTCACGGCTTGGTCATTTTGCCTGTTACCATACTGGCCTTGAATGTTGTTATCATGAAGAAACAATGGAAACAAGAGAAAGTTTTTCTTTTCTTACACGTCCTAAATGCAGTTTTGTCCATTTGGTATGCTTTTTGGTTTTATAAGGGATGGGTTCCTTTAACGGAACGATTTCATTTTCTAGATACTTTTAATTTTGCAAGATACCATTTTCTAAGGCCAATGGTTATTTATGTTTTGTTTGCTATTTCGTTAAAGATTTTATGGGAATACCGGGTTGGATGGAAGCGTGCAAGTTTGTTATTCCTAGCAGCACAACTAGTAATTGTGGCTTCTTTTAATGAAGAAATTGTTTATAACAACAAGCCTTCTTTTCAGCAATTTTTTGCGGAGAAACAATTCGAGGATATCAAGGACTATATTGGCTTGCCACAAGAGGATTATCGTGTAGCCAGCATCGGTCTTCATCCCGCAATCGCTCAGTTTAACGGTTTTTATACACTCGATACATACAATAATTTTTATCCCCTTTCTTATAAGCATCAGTTTCGTGAAATTATCGCCAAGGAATTGGAGAAGGACAAGAAACTGCGACAATATTTTGATGAATGGGGTGGCCGATGCTACATCTTTTTAGATGAACTCGGCAAGCACTATATGTTTAAAAAAACGTCTAAAAAAGAAATTAAAAAAATGGAACTGAACATGCAAGCATTTTACGACATGGGTGGGCGGTTTATCATTTCATCTCTGCCTATTCAAAATGCAGCCGAAAATAATTTAGTTCTAGAGGAGACTTTCGATTCTGGAGAATCTGCATGGAGGATTTATTTATATCGGGTTTCCATTGATTAAGGAATATCCCTATAGAAGGATCTAGGGCCAATAGAATAGGTTGTAAATTGTCAAGGAAAGCATTGGGACACACGTGTTCTTTAAATAAAAGTTTGTGTCGGATTCATGGGCTGATTTGGACTTATAAGGATCGGTTGGCTATTGTTTGTGTCGCAATAAGGGGTTCATTCAGACACAAAGGGAACGGAGAGACATGCTCTGTGTCCCAATCAGGGGCTCTTTCCGACACAAAGCGAA
>NZ_JAPSKV010000006.1:0-130278 GCF_031181385.1 Fredinandcohnia onubensis | reverse complement strand
CGGAGGGACATGCTCTGTGTCCCAATAAGGAGTTCATTCCGACACAAAGGGAACAGCGTGACATGCTCTGTGTCCCAATCAGGGGCTCTTTCCGACACAAAGCGAACGGAGGGACATGCTCTGTGTCCCAATAAGGAGTTCATTCCGACACAAAGGGAACAGCGTGACATGCTCTGTGTCCCAATCAGGGGCTCTTTCCGACACAAAGCGAACGGAGGGACATGCTCTGTGTCGCAATAAGGGGTTCATTCCGACACAAAGGGCACCAAGGAACATGCTCTCAGTCCCAATCATGTGCTCTTTCCGACACAAAGCGAACGGAGGGACATGCTCTGTGTCGCAATCTTACGCTCATTCCATCAACAAAAATTGCCCTGGTTGGACAGGAGTTGTTTTTAAATATCACCCATCCGAACCAATCAATTTAGAGTTGTGTCAATAACAAGGCTTCAACAAAAGATTTATAACCTAACATCTCTTAGGGGGGGATTCATCATGAATAAACCTTTACTTACAATTGTTGTCCCTTGCTATAACGAAGAGGAAGTTCTTCCTGAATCAATGAAACAGCTTAGAGCACTTCTGGACAATCTTATCACGGACAAGTTAATTTCCGAAAAAAGCAGACTCTTATTTGTTGATGATGGAAGTAAGGATCAAACATGGTCAATCATTTACAAACAAGGACTTGAAGACAGTAAAATAAAAGGGTTAAAATTAGCCAGAAATGTTGGCCACCAAAATGCCTTACTTGCAGGTTTGTTTACAGCAAAGCGTCAGTCAGATTGTCTCGTCTCCATAGATGCCGATTTACAGGATGATATTGAGGTCATACGTGAATTTCTACTTCGCTTCTCGGAAGGTTATGAAGTTGTATACGGTGTACGAAAAGAACGAAAGACTGATACTTTCTTTAAGAAGCATTCCGCACAAGGATTTTACAAGTTAATGAATTTCATGGGTGTTAACCTCGTTTATAATCATGCCGATTTCCGCTTAATGAGCAGGCGTGCCGTGGAAGCACTTGAACATTTTGATGAAAGTAATCTCTTTTTACGAGGAGTGGTTCCTCTAATTGGTTTTCAATCTACATCTGTTTTCTATGACCGTAAAGAACGAATGGCTGGCGAAACAAAGTATCCTTTACGGAAAATGCTTTCGTTTGCCCTTGATGGGATTACTTCATTTAGTGTTACGCCGATTCGCTTGATTTCATTAATGGGCCTGCTTTCATTCTTTGTTAGCTTATTTTTTGGAGGTTACTTTTTTTACTTGAAATTTAGTGGACAAACTCAGACAGGATGGACTTCCCTGATTACTTCGATTTGGCTAATTGGCGGATTGCAGCTGATTGCTTTAGGATTTATCGGGGAATATATCGGTAAAATCTATAAGGAAACAAAGCGACGTCCAAAGTTCGTTGTCGATATCGATACGTTTAATCTTGCATTACCTGAGGAAGAACCTGAAGCTCCGAAAGAGGGTGGATACTTGATTGATTACAGCCCATTATCTGAAACCAACTAACACATTTATCCGCTTTCTGCTAGTTGGGCTCATAAATACAATAGTAGGACTATCGAGTATTTTCTTGCTATTGCATGTAGCAGGTCTCTCTTACTGGCTTTCGACTTTTCTAGGAAATTCGGTTGGTGCGATCGTCAGTTATCTCTTAAACCGACGATTTACATTTAACAGCAAGGCCACATTTGGAAGAAGCATCCCTTTATTTATTTTAGTCATTCTTTGCTGCTACTTTCTTTCATATTCAGCAAGTAAATTCGTAGTGGATTTCATTTTACTGCCATACACAAACGAGATTGCTGTCTTGCTTGGAACAGGACTCTACACAATATCAAACTACTTTGGCCAAAAATATATCGTATTTGCGGGACAGAAGACCCCCGGTGGGACAGAGGTCCCTCGTCCCACGAAAAAAAGCACTTTTGATTAAGTGCTCTTTTTTATGTTTTTTATTGTTTTTTGAAGGTAGATAAGGCTTACGCCAAAAAATAGCACCATTAGGATGGCTGGTAATGGATCCTTAGTATTGATTGTAGCTGGATTTATTTCAGCACGGGTATTCAACGCTTCCTTTGGGATGTCCATTTTCATCTGTTTCGTTGCAAGTAGTCGGCCATCATCCCCAAGTACCTGCAATACACCTTGGTCGTTCATCGCAATTTGAACATCTTCATTTTTCATTTGTGTAAATTTGAGCGGTTTGCTCAAATGATAGCTTTCTTTTTTGTCACCGATAAAGGATTTATCTGTAGCTACCTCTTTTACCTCAAAATTTTCAAAGCCGTAATGTAAAAGCTCAACTGTATCTTCATAAGCAATTTCATTTCGATCAGCTTTTAATACGATCGCAATTAAAGTCATTTCACCTTTTTCTGCAGACGTTGAAAGAGTGAATCGTGATTCCTGGACAAAGCCTGTTTTTCCACCAGTGATCCCTTCATATGGGATTTCACCTCTAAGCAATAAATGGTGGCTATAAAGGGTTGTATCCCAGCTTTCACCATTCCAGGCTAACTCCTTCGTTCCAAAAACCTCACTGAAAACTGGATTTTTCAATGCATATTCGTAATTAAAGCAAGGTCATATGCTGTGGTATAGTGATTTTCATCAAATAGACCATGTGGGTTAGAAAAATGGGTCTGTTTGACACCCACTTTTTTTTTGTAGATATGAGTTTAAGGACTTAGCGAAGTTCTCCACATTCCCATCAAGATGCTCCGCAATCGCAACCCCAGCATCGTTACCAGAATTGATCAGCAAGCCTTGAATTAGATGTTTTAACGTAACCTTTTCCCCTTCTTCCAGGTAAACACGAGTTCCGCCCGTTTCATAGGCATTGGCACTTACTGTGACAATATCTTCTAAATTTCCTGTTTCAATGGCATAAATGGCAGTTGCCATTTTCGTTAAACTTGCAGGATATAATTTCGTATCACTATTTTTCTCATATAGTATTGAACCTGTATTTGCATCTAGTAAAATGACTGCATCACTCTTTATCGTTGGTGCATCAATTGGCTGAGAGTTTTGAGCAAAAGCTTGAAAAGGCGCAACAAAAGCCATCACAATTACTAGAACCAAAATCATATAAAGCTGCTTCATTTCACTTCTCCCTTTGGGACTAAATGGACATATCTCGTTGCCCCAATAGTGTTTTATCTATTGAGTGGGACAAGAAGTGAGTCCCCTCGTCCCACGATTTTACAATTACAAGTATTCGAAAGTCAAATTGATTTTTTGGCGGCATCTAAAAAAGACGCTCTGCGTGAAATACGCAAAACGTCTTTTTGTATTTTTTTTATTTATGATAGGTGTAAATGGAACTCCATTCATGAATCAATTGGGTTGCCAATAAATTTTCTTTGGCGTACTTTTCCGCTTTTATCATGAGTTCCTTTTCGTCCATTTTCCCTTCGAAGTCGGGATTTACTTTGTAGTATATATATGTGCCTTCTTCATTTTGGCGAAATCGAACAAATGCCACAAAATCTTTCTCTTTATATACGGAATAAAAGTAATCACTAGCCACCCCAAACAACTCAAAATCTGTCCAGTTGGCGACCTTAAACCGCTCCGCCTCTGACATTGGGACAAGGTGTAAATCTATCTTAACATCTATAAAAATGTCTTTAAGCGTAAAATGTTCTACGACTATCACGGTATCTTCATTAAGTTCATAACCATCCATTTGTAGTGGCTTCTCCCAGCTAAAAATATGGTCCTCTATAAACTCATCAAGCGTGGAATTTTCGCCCCTCGCGATTCTCCTACCCACTTCACCTTGAATTTCACCAAATCGTATTTCATAAAAATCGGTAATTTGGATGTTTGCCACATGTTCATTCCGCTTAGTAAAAGCCTGTATGATATCGCCTTTTTCGCTTTTTTCCTCGTCTGGCAATTGATCATACCAAACCTTTGGAGTACAAGTGACGGTCTTCACACCACGTAGTACTTCTTCAAGAAGTCTTTCATCATATTCATCTCGACCCCAAAAATCGATTCGTTTCATTCAAATCACCTCTTCCACTACTTGAATTATATAATGGATGGTTTGAAATGAACAACAAAAAACTCGGTAACCCTTTTATATACACTGAAAAATGTCACTTGATTAACATTCTTTTCAATACATTAAAAGGGGCTGTACTACACAAATTAAGAAAGGATTTTTGAAAGGGCAGGCCTTTTAAGAATCCACAAAAATTCATCTGGGAGGGTTCCGAATGCAAAACAACAACAATCAGCAAATTCCAGCACAGGCTCAAGCTGCACTTAACCAAATTAAACAAACAGCCAAGCAGTTGGCGCAAACAGAGCAAATGAATGCACAGCAGTTCCAACAAAGCTCACCACAAGTGCAACAATCTGCCCCTGGATTTGCAGGACGTGAATTGAATGCTGCTCAGCAGTTAAACCAGATAGAGCAGTCCGCACAGCAGCTCCAACAATCTGTTGGGCAACAACAATTCACTTCAACCGGATCCTCTTTCAGTACCGAATTTGCTAGCGAAACGGATGTTGCTGAAGTTCGTAAACAGAACCAGCAATCTCAGGCTAATAAAAATCGCTAGTACACCTGCCATTAGTAATACCCTCACACCTGTGAGGGTATTTTTCAACAAGTAAAATGGATAAATGGTCTTACATTAATGGGTTCAAACTACTCATACTACAAAGTGAAATGTTTAGAATGGAGTTGAACGAAATGGGACGAACAAAGCGTGGAAATGCGAATGCACAACGAAATAATAATGCAAAAAAAGGAAATAGAATTAGTGAAGAACTTGTTGAATTTGCATCCTATACAGAAGTAGAAGCAGAAAAACAAAACGTTCAAAAGAAGAAAAAGAAATAGTTAACTCAGGCCAAGGGTTTCCTTGGCCTTTTCTATATTAACTATTCTGTGGTATGATTATCTTGAATTCAAGATAATTTATTTTATTGGGGGAGTGAACATGCAATTACTTGGCTTACATCATGTTTCGTTACTCACTGGCAAAGCAGAGAGAAACTTTGAATTTTATACAAAAGTATTAGGAATGCGCCTAATCAAGAAAACAGTTAACCAAGATAATACGCAATCCTACCATCTATTCTATGGAGATGCGAAAGGAAATCCGGGAACTGAAATTACATTCTTTGATATACCTGGGCTCGGACGAACACACCCTGGAGTATCAAGTATTTCTTCCACTTCACTACGTGTGAAATCAACTGATTCTTTGTATTTTTGGAAGAAGCGATTAGCAGAGTACCACATTTTAACTGAAGAAATCACTAAGCGAGCTGGACGTGATACTTTGGCATTACAGGATTATGAAGGCTCAAGAATCATCCTTGTTGCGGATAATGGTGAAGCTGGAGTTCCTGCAGGTGAACCATGGGAAACCGGCGGAATCCCAACTGAGCATGCGATAATTGGGCTCGGACCAGTCACATTAACCGTTGCCAACGCTGAACCTACTGTGAAAATTTTGACGGATGTCATGGGCTTCCGAAAGGTCGGCAGCTACCCATCGCTTGCAGGTAATTATCCTGAAATCCTAGTTTATGCGACCGGTGAAGGTGGATCTGGAGCAGAACTTCATATTGAAACACGACCTGATCTACCAAAAGAACGTTTGGGACGTGGTGGTGTGCACCATGTGGCCTTCCGCATTCCGAACGAAGAGGAATATGAAGATTGGTTTACAAAAATAAAACAAACACGCCTTCCCAACTCTGGTAAGGTAGACCGCTATTACTTCAAAGCATTGTACTTTAGAGAACCAAATGGTATATTATTTGAACTCTCAACTGACACTCCTGGGTTTGATGTAGATGAACCACTAGAAACATTAGGCGAAAGACTTGCACTTCCAGCATTTTTAGAACCAAAACGAAGTGAAATTGAAGCAAATTTACGGCCGTTGGAAATCTAAATGAAGATAGCCCCTAGAACTTTTTGAATGTTTCTAGGGGCATTTTATACTCAAACAAACGTCTTACAATTTACTCACCAAAAAAACTGCTGATATAACCAATTCAAGCAAAAAACAAGTACCCCAGCTGATATATTAAACCACCCTAGAAATGTGCTAACCTTTGTCTCTTTTTGCATATTCTGGGTTTTATAACTCTTCACATCAATCACGAGTATTAAGACCCCTGTCATTACACTTAGGACAACTATGTAATTTAAATACCCGATAAATACCATATAAACTCCTTCAGTACGATAAGGTTATTTTGCCTTTGTACCCACTCTTTGGATTTTTGATGTAACATGAATATCGAACGTCATATCCTTGTATACTTCACGCCATTTCTCTTTTGTCTGGATTTCTTTATTCCAGTAATCAGGTTGTTTCGCTCGAAAATACTCCCCAAATTCAAAAATATCATTAGTGGTTTCATGATGCCACTGTTAATTGCAGTTTTATCAACAACACTAGAGAAATAAATAATTGCAGCACTAAATTTACCGTACAACGCAATTATGAAAAATAAAACGCAAAAAATTATATTAACGCGCAATTCTCCAATATAAAGCTTATTTCTCAAAAATAAAATGCAATTCCACTACATTAAAACGCAATCAGATGGAAGCGCACTATAAACAGCAAAATTTTTCTCAAATTATGCAGGATTTTGACACTTTTGATAGAACTAAATCACTATCAAAATTAAAGGAGACAAATGAATGAAAAAAGAACGAAAAATGTCCAATGAAATTGACAAGTTTAAAGCATTAAGAATACGCACTCCAAAGTCTCACCCTAAATATGAACTCGTTGATGAAAGTCTTCGTAAAAAAATGAGCGGATACAAGGGGGAAAAATCCTCAGATTACTACCTAAAGTTTCTTCCCGACAAACAATACCGGATTCTAAACGGACTTCGCCTTCCAGATAAACCTACGAACACCCATTTCGAAATTGATAACCTACTTATTTCAAATAACTTTATTCTAGATCTTGATGCTAAAAACCATAAAGGTGAAATATATTTTGATCACCACTTTAACCAAATGCATCAAACCTATGACAACATAAAAAACACCTACGCTTGTCCAATTACACAAATGCACCGTCATCAACTACAACTTAGAAGATTGTTACACTTTTATAAAATACCAATGCTGCCAATTGAATCACTCGTTGTATTCACTAACCTTTCGACCACTCTTTCTGCCTCACCAAACCATCCAAATGCACACAAAATTATCAATAGTGCTAGTCTCCTCTCTAAAATGGAACACTTTGAGAAAAAACACCAAAAAGAAATTCTCGAGAGTAAACATATTCAAAAATTGATAAGAATATTGCTTCAGTTAGATACACCATATGATGGAAACATTTTGAATCGGTTCGGGATTAATGAGAGTGAACTTTTAAAAGGGGTACACTGTCTTAAATGTGAAGCATTGCCAATGGAGCGAACTCCACGTAAATGGAAATGCCTAAAATGTGGATATTCCTCGTATGATGCCTACCATGACTCCATATCACATTATTTTCTTCTCATGGGTAATACAATTACAAACCAAAAACTACGCGATTTTCTTCTCCTCCCATCCCGTAATGCAGCCAGGAATATATTAAAATCCTGGAATTTAAAACAAGAAGGAAAAACGAAAGGTAGTGTTTATTTTTACAAAGATGAGTGAATGAAAAAACCCAAGATTGGTGTTTTTACAACACAAACAATCTTGGGTTCTAATCCTGTTATAACGCAATTATTAAAAATAAAACGCAAAAAATTAAATTAACGCGCAATTCTCCAATATAAAGCTCAATTATGAAAAATAAAACGCAATCAGAAAGAAAATCCCCGATTTTAAAAGTGTTTCTTATACCAGTTCGCTGCTGCAGCAACTTCTGTGCCAGTTAGCATATGTCCATTATTTTCCCAATGGACCTCGACATCTGCGTTTGCTTCCTGTAGAAGGTCTTGTAGGTCAATGGTTTCCTGTGCTGGACAAATTGGATCATTTTTACCTGCTGTTATGAAGACAGGTGTACCCGTAAGGTCGGGTAAATCTATTCCTCTTCTTGGTACCATTGGATGGTGAAGAATGGCTCCTTTTAATGCGTCTTTGTAATGGAACAGTAGGCTTCCAGCAATATTTGCTCCATTTGAGTACCCAATTGCAACAATATTATTTCGATCGAATGAGTAAGTTGTGGCAGCCTCGTCGAGGAACTCATTTAATTCTTTTGTACGAAAAATAAGGTCTTCCATATCAAAAACCCCTTCGGCTAAGCGACGGAAAAAGCGCGGCATGCCATTTTCAGATACATTTCCACGCACACTTAATACAGATGCTTCTTCATCAATATGTGGTGCTAATGGCAATAAATCTGACTCTGTTCCTCCTGTACCATGTAATAACAGAAGAGTTGCTTTTGTTTTATCTTTACCTTCACGGAAAATATGCTTCATCCTATTCCCTCCAAAACTAAATACTTTTTCTAGTATCTCCTAACGAGACCGTAATAATAGTTAATGATAAATTATCTTTAATTCAAGATAATATACTAGAATCTATTTGTCAAACCGCAAGCATATAACAAGGACAAGTCTCATATCTTTTTATATACGTTACTAGGGAGGGACAATATGAGTCGAAAAATCATTCTACTATTCATCTTTATCGCGTTATTAACAGGATGCTCCTCACCTTCTATGACCGCTTCAGATCTATACAGTGCCCTTGACCAGAATCTTTCAAAAAAGGATCAAGTTATATTAGATAGCCTTCAAAGCCATGTACAAAAATTTAATCAACTTAATAGGGAATTAAATATGCTTTTGGATGAAATGAAAAAAGAGGATGAATTAGAGGCAGCAATTGAAACAATGCAAATCGCTAATGAGGAAGCGATGTACATTTATAATCTAATTGAGCTTGATGGTAAACCGACTAATAAAAGTTTACACGAGTTTCGAAATCACATCCAAGCCTCAATTGAACGATATATGGAAGGCATGAATACTCTCCTCCAGGGGATTACGAATGGGGAGACAAATAAAACGGACGATGGCTACGAGCAGATTAAATCCATTAACGAAGAGTTTGATCAATTATTATCTTACATGGAAGGTTGAATTGTTAAAGAATAGAAATTTTCATTTAACCAATACTATCCATATATGAAGTATTGGGGAGGGTGCCTCATGGAGAAACATAATATTCGTTTATCCAGTGCTGAAATCAGTGGACTATGGACAACGTTTATACAAGCTAGTATGACGATTTGTTTGATTAAATACTTCCTTCACCACTTAAAAGATGAGGAAATTAAACCACTATTAAATGAATCCTTTCAAATATATAGTGGGCAAATGAAAGAAATAAAGCGAATATTTTCAGAAGAAAAAATTCCAATACCTGATGAGTTTTCCGATGAGGATATAAACCTATCGGCACCACCATTGTTTTATGACCCTTTTTCTTTAACTTTTGTTTATGCAATGAGTCGAATGAATATGATCAATTTTAGCTTTATCGCTTCAAATGTGGCTAGAGAGGATGTACGATCATTATTTTCTAAATGCTTATCAGATGCTTTAACACAGTATAATGAAGCAACCCAGTTAATGCTTGAAAAAGGAATATATGACCGTCCCCCAATGGTTGTCTATCCTACTGAAAATAAGTATATAGAAAAAAAGACATATTTAACAAAGTTAATCGGGGATAAGAGGCCATTAAATGTTTTGGAAATCACAGATATGTTTTTTAATTTGGAACGAAACTTTTTTGCAATTGTTCTTTGCACGGGTTTCCTGCAAGTCGTAAAGGACAAAGAAATTTTTGATTTTATTATTGAAGGAAAAAAGATATCGGAAAAGCAAGTTACATTTATTAATGATCTACTGAAAGAGGAAGATCTTATGGGGACTGTTTCCATTCCAATGGAGGTAACAGGTTCAACGGTTTCACCATTTTCCGATAAACTCATTGTTACACTATTTCATGCCCTTAATAGTATTGATATTACTCTGATTGGACATGCCCAAGGATTATCCATGAGGACAGATTTGGTCGCATTTTATTCAAAAACGATCGGTGAGATTTTCGTTTATGCTGCTAAGGGGTTCAATATCCTTGTTAACCGCCGATGGATTCAAGAACCTCCAGCTACAACTGATCGGATTAAATTACAAAAACACAAATAAAAAACGACGTGTGTTTTGAGGCACGTCGTTTTTCTTATTGAAACTAATTGAATGACATCCTTGGTGCTTGAATATTTTCTTTTGGACGGCGAGATTGAATAAATAAAATAGCTAATAATCCAATCACACCTGCAGCTCCAAAATAAATACTTGGTGACACAAGGCTTAGGCCCGCGGCGAACAGAATGATTCGCTCCCATACAAATGCCCTACGTATGAAGAATCCGATCATGGCTGTACTAATACCAATCATACCAATGATTGCCGTTATGACAGATATGACCAAGAATGGAACCTCGAAGTCGATTAAAAGCATTTGCGGATTGATGACAAAGATAAATGGAATAATATAGGCGGCTGTCGCAAGCTTTGTTGCTGTTACTCCCGTTGTAAATGGATTTGCCCTTGCTAAGCCAGCCCCTGCATAGGCGGCTAAACAAACCGGCGGAGTAATGTCTGCTACGATTCCAAAATAGAATACAAACATATGAGCCGCGAGTACTGGTACATCTAATCCAAGGATTAATGCCGGAGCAGCCATTGTAGCTGTAACAACATAGTTTGCTGTTGTTGGCAAACCCATTCCAAGTATTAAGCAAGCAATCATGGTAAAGAACAAAGTAAGGATTAAGCTTCCTCCACCCAATGCAATAATACCATCTGCAATACGTCCACCAAGACCTGTTTGAACAACTACTCCAACAATAATCCCCGCAGACGCACAGGCTGCGATAACCGGCAAAGCAACTCTTGCACCTTCCTCAAGTGTTTTAATGACACTTTTTAACGACATTCTTGTATCTTTACGAACAAGACTCACTAAAAATGAGACTAGAATCGCAAGCAATGCAGCACGCATTGGCGTCTTTCCTGTCAGTAATGTGTAAAAAATAACAATAAGAGGCAGCAATAGGTATCCGCGTTCAATCATTAACTTCTTTGCCTTCGGTAAGGTCTCCTTTGGTACCCCCACAATCCCAATCTTTTTGGATTCGAAGTGAACACCAAAGAATACGCCAAGAAAATAAAGGGCAGCCGGGATAATTGCAACCAACATAATTTGGCTATATGGGATATTTGTATAGGAAGCCATGAT
The DNA here is from genome assembly GCF_031181385.1 of Fredinandcohnia onubensis. Taxonomy (GTDB): domain Bacteria; phylum Bacillota; class Bacilli; order Bacillales; family Bacillaceae_L; genus Ferdinandcohnia; species Ferdinandcohnia onubensis_C. Next base: position 118,991 of record NZ_JAPSKV010000006.1, on the reverse strand, counting down.
AAATGCGGCTGCTCCCATGATTGGAGGCATAATTTGGCCACCAGTTGATGCAGAGGCTTCTGCTGCTGCCGCGAACTCTGGTTTATAGCCTGCTCTTTTCATCATTGGAATCGTAAACGATCCGGAACCAACTGTATTTGCTACAGAGCTACCAGAAACCATCCCCTGCATGGCACTTGCTACGACTGCTGCTTTTGCTTGACCACCTGTAAACCGACCAGTGATTGCAAATGCAATATCATTAAAAAATTGACCGACACCAGTTCGAATTAACATGACACCAAATAATAAAAATAGAAAAATAAATGTCGAGGAAACTTGGATCGGTGTACTATAGATACCTTTTGTCGTTAAATACAAATCAGTAACCAATGTATTCCATGAGAAACCTCGGTGAGCAAATAGTTTTGTAGGAATCAAGTTTCCATACAATGCATAAAGAATGGCCACACTCGATACGATGACAATCGGAAGGCCAACACATCTTCTAGCCGCTTCAAGAACAAGTAATACTCCTAGTGTTCCAACAATAAAATCTGGGGTTGTATATCCGAATACAATCCGTTCTGACACCAATTCCTCATAGAAAATAACATTATAATAGCCGACACCTAGTGAAATAATGGCTAGGATCACATCGTACCAAGGAATTCCTTTTTGCTTACGATGAAGTCCCTTTTTAATTGGATATAGCAGAAAGATTAATCCCAATGCTGTCCCTAAATGTATTGGACCCTGAATTCGAGCTTCAAAGGCACCGCGATACCCTGTATAAAGATGAAATACAGTCAGGCCAACAGCCAAGATGAGAACAATCCATTTCCATTTCCCAAGATTCCTTCGATAAGTACTTTCCCGGTCGTATTTTTCTAGAATCTCTTCTGCCGATATACTTTCTTTATTTTGAGTAGGTTCGTTCGAATCACTCATCTCCTTTTTCTTCCACCATTTCATTCTTACCACCACCTGTGAAATCTATTTTATTTGACACGATTAATTGATTGGACTAATAATAGTAATCTTTGTGAAAAAAAGGGCTAAAACACATAGTGTTAAGCCCTTCTTCTTTTAAGTTATTAATCTAGTATTCCAACTTCTTTATAGTACTTTTCTGCACCTGGATGAATTGGTAAATCTCCTAATCCACTAAGTGAGTTTTCTTTTGTCATGTGGGCTGCTTGAGCATGTGTATTTTCACTTGCCTTTTCAAGCATGACTTTTGCAAGTTGGTAAGCTAATTCATCATCCACTGTGTCTGTATTTGCAACAAGAACAGCGTATGCGGATACAACATTCGCATCCTCTTTTAACCATTCGTAAGAACCTGCTTTAATTGTATAGCCAGTGTATCCACTTGTTTCTTCTACCGTTTTTAATTCATCACCTGTTACCTCTAAGAACTTCACATCGCCAACTGAGGCTTGAAGCTCGTCAATACCCGCATCTGGCAGGCCAAGTAGTCCGAATGAAGCATCAATCGTACCGTCTTGTAATTTCGATTTTGCATCACCGAATCCTTCCTGGTATGCCTCATAATCGCCATCGTTGATCCCATAAGCTGCTAAGACCGCTTTTGTTGCAGTTTGCGTTCCACTTCCTGGAGGTCCAATCGCAATTCTCTTTCCTTTTAAATCTGCAATTGTCTCAACACCAGTGCTTTCACGTGTAATGATTTGAAGAACTTCTGGATAAATATGTCCAATAAATGCGAAGTTTTCAACTTTCTTACCTTCGAAATCACCAGTTCCATTAAGCGCATTGTAAGCAGGTAAATTAACAGTCATTCCAAGGTCAAATTCACCATTTGAAATTTTTGCAAGGTTCTCAACAGAAGCACCTGATTCAGTTGATGTTACGTTCACGTTGTCAATATTCTTGTTCCAAACATTCGCCATTTCGGCACCAAGTGGAAAATAAGTCCCTCCTTGGCTACCTGTACCCATGAGAAGATCGATTGTCCCAGATTCAGCGCTGCTATCGCCTTCTTCATCCTTGTCGTCACCATTCGTGTTATCACTGCTACATGCAGCAATGAGTAAAACCAATGCTAGCAGCAAAGTTAGAAATGAGTACTTCTTCAGCATTTGCATTCCCCCTAGATATTTATTTTTTATGTAGACCCTCTTAGAACGAGGTTTACTACCAAACTACTATTTTGGATTAATTTGGTATATTTACCATTTAAACACCTATAATTCTAGGTTAACATAAGTCGTCTACTGTTTGCAAAATTTTTTTAATATTTAATTAATACATTTGTAATAATACCTATAGAATTAATACTCTTTATTTTTATATGCGGATATCGCCTGAAAAATTATTTACTCCTTTTTGAAACCTTTTTTCTCTTTTTCCGTAAATAAACTAATTCCACTTTTGGAGAGGATTAGGAAGAAAATCGGATTGCATACTATATACTGTATAGTACAATCAAAATGAAACATTTTTTAAGGGGGAACTATGAATGAAACGTACTGGTGAATTTGTTTTAACGATTATTGGAGCTTGTTTCTTTGTATTTTTAACTTTATTTGGATTTATGTTTGTAGGTCTTGGTGACAATAATGAGTTCACACAAGAAATGGAGAGCATCGCTTCTGAAGATCCAGCTCTTGAAGGAGTCGATATGGGAATCATTACAGATATGGTAACATCCGGTGGTTGGTATTTCATTATTGTAAGTATTTTAGCAATCATACTCGGAGTTGTATCGTTAATTCTTCTTAAAGGGAATAAGCATCCAAAAGCAGCAGGAATTCTATTAATTGTGGTAGCTGTACTTACCACACTTGCAACATTCCTAATCTCCATTATTGCAAGTATTCTATACCTCATTGCAGGAATTCTTTGCTTAGTACGCAAGGAAAAGGAAACATTTAATCCTGAATTCTAAACACGAAAAGCTTGAAGGTTTTTAATGACCTTCAAGCTTTTCTCTTTACCTATACTTAACCGCTTGGCTAAATCGTTTCAACCCTTCTTCTAATAAAGCTCTTGGGCACGCGATGTTGATTCTGGTGAAGCCTTCACCTTCTTTTCCAAAAATATAGCCTTCGTCAAATGCGACCTTACCTTGTTTTTGAATGACATGCTCTAGTTCTTTGGCTTCTAGGCCAAGCTGTCTACAATCCAGCCACACGAGATAAGTTGCTTCAGGTTCAATAACTTTCACCTCTGGAACATGGGTTTGAATATACTCTTTAAGGAAGTCTAGATTTCCTTGTAAATAGTCCATGAGTTGATCAAGCCATTCGTCACCTTCTTCATAGGCAGCAATAAGGGCGGTTACTCCAAATGTATTGGTCATACTAATGAAGGCATCCTCGACGGCTTTAGTAAATTTCTCACGATAATCTTTGTTCGGAATGATAATATTTGATGTTTTTAATCCAGCAAGATTAAATGTCTTACTTGGTGCCGTACAAGTAATAGACTGCTCAGCAAATTCAGCAGAAATCGCAGCAAATGGTGTATGTACATTCCCTTTATAAACGAGGTCAAAATGAATTTCATCCGAAACAACAAGGATATTGTGCTTCAAACAAATTTCACCTAACTTTGTCAATTCATCCTTTGTCCAAACACGTCCGACCGGATTATGTGGATTTGAAAGAATTATCATTTTTACATTTGAATCAATTTTTTTCTCAAGGTCATCAAAATCCATGGTATAACGTCCATTTTCAAATGGTAGCGGATTATTGACGATTTCCCGTCCATTCTTTTCAATTACGCTCATAAACGGATAATAAACAGGTGGCTGTATTAAGATTTTATCGCCAGGGCTAGTAAAGTTTTGAACAATAATATGTAATGCCGGGACTACGCCAGGGCAAAAAGTAATCCAATCCTTTTCAATCGTCCAATTATGACGTCGTTTCATCCAGCCTACTGTTGCATCATAATAGGCGTCAGGTCTTGTAGTATAGCCATAAATTCCATGCTCAGCGCGATTTATTAAGGCATCGATGACCGGCTGTGGCGATTTAAAATCCATATCCGCTACCCACATCGGGAGCATCTCTTTATCACCAAATAAATTTTCTACCTCATCCCACTTTATTGAGTTCGTCTGCAATCGATTAATTGATTCATCAAAATTATATTTCACGCATATCCCTCCAAAATTCTTTGGAATTACCAATTGTATTAATAGAGGCTCTTGATTTCTACGTTTTCTGGAAGTTTAAATGGATTCTCTTTGTTGACATGATCGTAAAACATGATTCCATTTAGATGGTCGATTTCATGTTGAAAGACGATAGAGGCATAGCCTTTTAAACGAAGAGTAAATTCCTGACCATTGATATCATATGCTTTCACTTTTATTTTTTCATACCTAGGAACATAGCCTTCTACCGGGCGATCGACCGATAGACATCCTTCTCCTTCTGGCAAATAAGTCATGGATACCGAATGACTCACAATTTTCGGGTTCACTACGTGGTATTCATGCAATTTGTCATCAAAGTCTGTAAAATAGGCGACAAACATACGCTTATTGATACCAACTTGGTTTGCAGATAAACCAACTCCAGGTCGTAACCCGTACTTTTTCGCAAGCGCTGGGTCCTGGCTGTTTTTTATATAATTCATCATGCTAATAAGGGATTCCTTGTCATCTTCTGCAAGCGGCACAGGAACCTCTTTTGTTTTCTCAGCTAAAATCGGATGTCCCTCACGAACAATATCCTTCATCGTAAGTATGTAATCAGATTTATAATAGTTCATTTGTTTTCATCTACCTTTACTCATTCTCATGTTTTTATCTTAGCTTTCCTATTTGCTTATGTCCATTGATATACAGTTTTTCACATTACTCTTGTTGTATTCCATTTTGAATAGAAAAATGCCACCTATTATACAAGTGGCATAGTCCTTTTATTTTGTTTTCACTAAAGAAGAGAAAATGGCACTACTCATTGTTTTGTACCCTTCACCTGTCAAATGAATCCCATCATCACTAATAAAATCATTTAAGTTCCCAGCATTTTTTATGGCTGTACGAACATCAATTTTTAAGACATTTAATTGCTCAGCTAGGCTATTCAGACTGCGATTATAGAGACCGTGCCAGTGCTCGATGCCTCCTTGAAGACTAATCCAATGACTGATTGAACTGCCATACGTTTGTGCAAGTAGCTTGTAATACCGAACAGGGTCAAGTGGTGGCAAGGTCATCAAAATTGGAGTACTATTCGTTTCTTGGATTCGTTGAATTATATTTTTCAGGTTTTCCATATATCGTTCAATTGGCACAATTGGCTGATGCTCATCTTCAGGATTCTTAGCCACTTCATCCCATTTAAAATTGCAGTCATTGCCACCAATATTTATGATTACGTAATCAGGGTGTTCGGCAACCACATCTTTTTCAACTCGGGACAACAATAAATCGGAATTATCATTAAAGACACCTTTATTTATAACAGTGATGTGATCAGAAGCAAATTGCTGTAAAAATGCAGGATAATTTTCTTTCAAGATTCGCATGCGACCTTTCACAAAAGAAACACCTCTAGTTAAACTATCACCAAAACATACAATTTTCATATTTCTCACCGCTCATCTAATTTAATTTTATTTAGGATACTATTTCATATAGTTTTTAATACTACATATAATCATATACACCTTTCACCAAGTAGTCAACATTTACTTTCTGTTTGTTATAGAGTAAACTAGGTAACAAATAATAACGTTATAAATGAGGTCATTACCATGAATATAGATGTTGATAAGAATATTTTTTTAGAGGACATTCCACATATTGATTTATACATGGACCAAGTCATCCAACTCTTTGAAAATACGTTTAGTCCCACAAAAAGAAATGAGGATGAAAAGGTACTTACGAAAACCATGATTAACAATTACGCAAAAGGTAAATTGCTGATTCCGATTAAAAACAAAAAATATTCGAGAGAGCATTTACTTTTATTGAGTTTGATTTACCAGCTTAAAGGTGGGCTATCAATCAATGATATCAAGGCAACACTTGATGGTGTAAATCAAAGAATCATGAATGATGAAGAGTTCGAGCTCGAGGAATTTTATAAGAGCTATCTTGCTCTCTATAAAAAAAATGCAACTGAATTCAAAGAAGATGTCGATACGAAAATGAAAGATGTTTCAGAAGTTATCGGCGCTTCCGAGGATGAAAATCTAGAAAAGGTGCTTTTGATTCTATCCTTTATTACAGCTAGCCAATTTTATCGTCGTGCAGCCGAAGCCTTGGTGGACGAACTCATTCAAGATCAGGGCGAAAAAAAAGAAAAGTGACCGACTCACTTTTCTTTTTTAATTCACACTATTAATTAACTCTGTCATCATTTCCTTATCCATCGGCCCGACAATTTTTTTCCGGACGATGCCCTTGGAATCAATTAAATAACTCGTCGGAATGGCGTATGCTTGATAGATTTGTCCAATATTACCCTCCTCATCAAGTAAGACTGGAAAGGTGAGCTTATATTCATCCACAAATTTCGCAACATCCGAGCTCTTTTTCTCTGCAGTTGTAAGATTTACGGATACTAGCGCGGCATTGGATTGTTTATTTTCCACATAAAACTCTTGCATATGAGGCATTTCAGCTTTACATGGTGGGCACCAGCTTGCCCAAAAGTTTAAAATAACCGTCTTCCCTCTAAACTCTGAAAGCTTCATTTCTTCTCCACTTGTTGTTTTTAAGGTAAAATTAGGTGCCAATTGCCCTTCAGAAATTCCAACTTCAACCTCAGTTGCTTTTACATCTTCTGTCGAGGTAGCGAAAGAAATATTACTATTGACCGTCCACACAATAAGTCCAGTTAAACCAACGATTAACGCTGCTTTTTTCATCTCATGAAGCACTTCCTTTTTTTGTTGTCCTTTATTATAGAGTGTCAACAATAAAAGAAAGAATGCACCCATTGATCTTATAAAATGAAAAACACTGTCATCGCGAAGTAAAAATAGCGCTAGTAAATCATAGAGCATAGAGGTTGAGAAGCTCACAATAAGCACTGAGCGAATGAGGTGCGATTTTGTTACTGTTCTCTTTTTTAGGTGATATAGAAAATAGAGTAATATAATAACAACTGCAATCGCTAATCCTTTTGTTCCTCCGGTAAAATAGAGTAAAGACATCGGACTTTTGATGACGAGTGCTGGCTCTAAAAGGAATAAACTTCCCTTCCACGCTAAAAAGCCAATGAAAATGCCATTAGTGAGTAGATTGATAATGCTTTTGGTATTGTCAGTTGATGTTGTTTTTGCTAACCAAGCCCGTGCTATGATAAGGCCTGCGATGATGCCAACTCCAAGGATGATCCATTTTGTCATGATGGCTAGAGAGCCAATTTGTATGAAATCCATCTTTTACCTCCACTGTGCTATTGTACACCATTATACCACACAGGGTATAATACACACGAAGAAATTATAATATGTGCAAAACATCTTTTTTATCTATTCACACAATCAATGCTCTGAGTGGTTTAAAAGTATGAAGGCTTACGCACTTTATAAATATCATATTTTGTTTGGAGGCCCAAAATGAGAGAATTTATTGAATTAACATCTGTTGATAATATACAACATTTTATAAAAGAGCATCCGCTATCTTTTATATACATTTCAAGAACAGATTGCAGTGTGTGCCATTCATTATTGCCTCAGGTTAGGGAAGTAATGGGTGATTTCCCCGAAATACAACTTGGATCTGTGAATGCCGATGATGTTGAAGACGTTGCAGGTTATTTTTCCATTTTTACAGTTCCGGTTCTGCTTTTATTTGTAGACGGTAAGGAGTATGTAAGGGAAGCACGTTTTGTCCCGATGGAACCCTTTAAGGAAAAAATTGAAAAGATTTATCGGAGTTATATTGAGTGAATAACATTTAACTTAGCCTAAAAAAACAAGGCCCCTGCAACAGGGAGCCTCGTTTTGATTAATTGGTTGGTCGTTTGAATGGCCACCAGTTGGCGATGCCAAAGTTTTTGACCATAACTGGGATAAATAATGGCAGAATCACAAATGCGTATAACATGAGACCGACGAGTGTAATTGATGCAATCTGGAGCAAGGAGAGCATTCCAGATGGCATCATGGCTGCAAATGTTCCTCCAAGAATGATAGCTGCTGAGATAATAACAGTTCCCATCTTCTTCATGGAGAGAAGCATTGCTTCAGCTACTGGAATATCACGGTATTCATTGAAGCGGTCCATTAGGAAAATACTATAGTCGACACCGAGTGCAACTAAGATGACAAATCCAAAGAATGGCACCGCCCAGCTGATTCCGGAATATCCGAGAATATTGACGAAAATAACTTCATTAATGGCCATTGATGTGTAATAGGTTAAAATTAATGAACCTATGAGATAGAGTGGCATGATTAACGAACGGAACAAGAAAATTAAGATGAGCGCAATACCAATAAACATTAACACGATTGTACGTGAGTAATCTTGTTCAGACATTTTACTTAAATCGGTATTGGTACTTGTAATACCACCAAGGGCGACATCTGCATTTTCAAGCTTGGTATCTTTTGTTGCTCGTGCAACAGCTGCTTCGATTTCCTCGATTTGTGCCATTGCCTCGTTAGAGTACGGGTTCGCTTCAAAGATGACATCTAATGTCATGACTTTGCGATCTTTTGACATGTATACGTCAAGGACTTGTGCAAAATCTTCACTCTCGAGTACTTCTTCAGGCATATAGAAAGCATTTAATTCTTCAGAGTTTGAGAGATTTGATAAATATTCTTGAGCTGATCCTAATCCATCCGAAACCTGCTCTAGACCATCAGCACTTTGAGTCAGTCCATCTGTTAATTGTGTTAATTGACCACCTAGACTTCCGAATCCATGAAGGAGTTGCTGTTGGCCATCATTAATTCCTGTTAGGCCGTTTGTAATTTGTGGCATTCCTTGAACGATTTGACCTTGGCCATTTGCCGCTTGGACAAGTCCACCTTTTAGTTCTTCCAAACCAGCAATTAACTGTTCAAGACCAGCTGGAAGCGCTGCTTGTTCTTTGAGCAATTGTTCAAATCCTGCATTAGCTTGCGTCATTCCGGTATTTACTTCCGAAAGATGACCATTTAGTTCTTGAATCCCCGCTGATAATTTTGGGATCCCTTGCAAGGATTGCTTCATTCCTTTATATACATCATCACCAGCAATACTTTGGCCACTCTCTGCATGAATATAGTAGCCTTCTAGATAAGCAAATCCACCTTCATTTAGCTGGTTCACACCAGTAGTTAATTGTTGGAGGGCATTTGCTATTTCAGTGTAGCCCGTTTGCAAACCAACAATTCCACTTTGTGCCTCTTTATAACCTACTAATAGTTTCGTATTATAATAGTTTAATAATTCTTCTGATCCAGCCTTTGCTTTGTCAACTTGAGCAATCATCGTATCGATTCCAGCTGTTCCGCTACGGATACCTGACTCGATTTTTGAAAGGTTTGTTTGGATCTCTGTTAGGCCAGATTTTACTTGATTGGTTCCAGTTATTAATTCACCGATTCCATCAGTGGCGGTTTTAAGCTCTGGCTCTGATTTTGCAAGTTCACTACCAGCCTCTTCAAGCCCGTCTTTGATTTGAGTTAGTCCGTCTTTTCCTTCACCAAGACCTTCTTCAAGTGTTTTTGCTTGATTTGCAACGAATAAATCCTCAATTGGTTCACCAGTTGGTCTTGTGACAGAGCGAACAGAGTCAACAAGGTCCACCTTTTCAACTTCACGGCTGATTTTTTCGGCTAATTCGATATACTCTGTGGAGTCCATTGCCTCATCATTTTTCAAGACGATTTGAGTTGGCATGGATTCACCAGGTTTGAAGCTGTCCGAAATCGCATTGAATGCTTTAATCGAGTTTACATCTCCACTTAATTCTTCTAGTGAGTTATAAGATAGCTCTCCATCATACACAAATAAGAATGGAGCAATGATTGCAGCAACAATTAATAGAGATAAGAGTGGGCGACTTAATGAAAATCTTCCAGCAACTGCCCAGATTTTACTGTCTCCATGTTCTAAATTCTGCTTAGATGGCCAGAATAATTTTTTCCCTAAAACGGCCATAAAGAATGGAACGACCGTGAATAATGCAACTAGTAAAATTGCAACACCTACCGCTACAGCAACAGCTGATTGGTATAAGATGAACTGAGAAAAACCGATGGCAGCAAAGCCAATCATGACGGCAACACCACTGAAAAATACTGTACGACCAGCATTTTTATACGTTTCAACAATTGCTTCTGTTAAGCTTTCTCGTTGTGATAGTTCTTCTTTAAATCGACTTAAAAGCAAAATACAATAGTCTGTTCCAATTCCAAATAAGATAGCCACTAGGAAAATCTGTGTATAAGTTGAAATTGGAAAATCAAATTTATCAACCAGCATCGCAACAATCGATTGTGACGCAAGATACGTAAATCCAACTATCACAAGTGGAATAATCGGTGCTACGAGAGATCTAAACACAAGTAAAAGAACGACAAGAATAAAGACAACCGTAATACCTTCAGTCTTTTTCAAACCTTCTTGTGAACTAGTCACGAGATCTTCACTAATGAGCCATTCACTCGTATAATAATGGTCAACTTTTACATCTTTAATGGCTTGATATAAAGCATCGCTGACCTCTTTTGGCTCCCGGTCATCCCAGCTAACTGTTACAGAGGCAAGGATTGCTTTTCCGTCCTCTGAAACAAGCTGTTCCTTTAGTGTTTCCTCGTTAAAATGAGTAAGAATTTCAGTAATTCCAATTTCCTCTTTCTTTTCTTCAAGAAGTTGGATAGCTTTTTCAGTTTCTTTGATTTCATCATCGGTCAACTTCTTTTCATCATGAAATACAAGTGCTACCTGTGTTTCATCTCCTCCACCCTCTTGGGACTGTGCATCATTTAAAATTTGACCTGCAATGGAGGATGAATATTCATCTGGTACAGTAATCTGCCCTTTTTCGCGCACAAGGTCTCCCATATTCGGAGCTGCGAGGAATAATCCCGCTACGATCACAACCCATGCGATAAGGACAAACCATTTCCGTTTAATGATAAAATTCATACTTATTCCACCACCTTGTTCTGTTTTATCTTTTGAAGGATTCCATTAAGCTTTTCATATGTTTTTAAAAATTGAACGATTTCCTCTTCAGAAAATTCACCAATAATAGACTCCACCAGATTATTAACTCTCTCCTCAGTTTTTGAAAAAAGTACCTTCCCTCTCTTTGACAATGTAAGATAGACAAGCCGTCGATCATTCTCGTCACGTGTTCTATCAATTAACCCTTTCTCAAAAAGGCGATTTATGATGGCAGTAATTGCACTTTTTTTCACTTCAAAAACCTCTGCAAGTTCGGTTGATGTACACGAACCTACTTTATTTATGTAGCGAAGTGTATAATGCTGTTCATTAGTAAGTTCGGTTCCGAGTTGTTCCTTCACCAGTGAATCTGCAATGGTGTTCACTGAAAACGAAACATCAACATATAAATCAACCAATTCCTTAATGTTTGTTTTAGCCATATTTCACTATCACCTCACAAATTAAGATTCAACCATTTAATAGTTAAATACTTTAACTATTAACATGATTAACTATAATTCTGACTCTCCTAAAAGTCAATAAAAAACATCCCTCTAACCTTGAGAGATGTTCATTATTCTTTCCACAATCTTTGTAAATCAAAAATGACACTATTAAATAAGTAACAAATTGTTTAGCAAGTTTGTCCGATTTTTGCATATGAATGTAATACTTGCTCCTAGGCGTACTAAAATATGAAAAGTTGAGGTAATGTGAATGATTATCGGACTGTTAGTAATTCTTATCTTCGTTCTATTTTTGCCATTTTCGGTTAGGATTGTTGAGAAAAATCTAGAGTTATTTCTTTTTGCAATGGGGCTACTTGCTGCGGTTGTCGGTGGTGTAATTAGCAGTCAGCTATTTATACGAGCAGCAGTTGATCCCATCAAGATCACGTTAGCTGTTTTTATAGCTGGCTTGCTTTTCAAATGGTTTCATACACCATTACAAAGATCCATCGTTGGACTAAGTCGAAGAATCCCATTCCGCTTATTTATAGGATTAGTTGTCATTATCCTAGGGCTCATTTCAAGTATCATAACGGCTATCATCGCAGCACTTGTACTTGTTTTGGTTGCCTCTTCACTTAAACTCGAACGTGCATCTATGATTCGCTTCGTGATAATTGCCTGTTTTTCAATTGGAATGGGGGCAGCGTTAACACCCATTGGGGAACCTTTATCAACGATTGCGATCAGTAAACTAAATGAAGAGTTTTTCTTTTTAATAAGCTTAATCGGTCTTCAAATTTTTGCATCTCTCCTTCTTTTCGGTTTATTGGCCACCCTTGTTGTCGAGCCGCCAAATCGAAATAAAACAACGGTTGGAAAGAAATCAAATCTTGAAACATACGAGGAAATTCTTGTACGGGCGTTAAAGATTTATTTTTTCGTTATGGGCCTAACCTTATTAGGGGCAGGCTTTGAACCAATGATCAATCGTTATTTCATCGGGCTTGACCCGCTACTTCTTTACTGGCTAAATATGATTTCTGCGATTCTTGATAACGCCACTCTAGCAGCCGCCGAAATCAGCCCGGCAATGGACCATTTTACAATTCAATCAATACTATTAGGATTATTGATTAGTGGGGGAATGCTTATTCCTGGGAATATCCCTAATATTATCGCAGCAGGGAAATTAGAAATTACAAGTAAGGAGTGGGCAAAGTTCGGAGTGCCAATGGGGCTTTGTATTATGATGGGATATTTCTTAATTATTTACTTAATCTAAAAAATGCCTTATTTAGGCATTTTTTTGTTGCTTTATTTTACTTCTTGCAGTCCTTTACCTTCTATTATTTCTTTTATCCCTTCTTCACAAACGCCATAGGAGCGCCACGAGCAAGATTCACACACTGTTTGAATGTCTGCAGGAATAACATGCTTTTGGATTCTAGTTTCAATGTCTTGCCATCTTAAAATTTGTCCGACTCGAAGTCCCATTTTTTCTAGAATCATAGCATCCCTTTCGTAGATGGACGCATTTTGACAGTGGTATTCACCAGTGTTCGGGTATTTCTCGCATAAATGATCTGGCCCTTTTACAATTTGAATAAGTGTCCTTGGATTTTTTCTAAGAGTCTGATGAACGATCGTCATATTTTCCACGTACTCCTTGGAATAGCCCATTCCCCTATAACCTAAAAGGCAAAAAAGATGGTGACCCCGAAGCTTATACATCAACATCCCCCCGTTTTGAAGTAATATAAGTTCAAATTGTTAACTGATTTGTTATTTCAGTTTACATATTTTCCATTTAATAATCCATACCTTTTAATTAAAAAACACCGCATTGCGCGGTGAATTTTTTTAACCTCTTAAAATGATAAATACCATATAGGCGATGTAAGCAACTGCAAGGACAATTCCTTCAGATTTCGCAATTTTGAATTCTGTTCGAGAGAATACAAATAGGACGATTGTTAAAATAAGCATTAATATGACATCGATGAGAATTTTTCCGTCGACCGGTAATGGTGAAATAACTGAAGAAGCACCAAGTACAAAGAAAATGTTAAAGATATTGCTTCCAACGATGTTCCCTAACGCTATTTCACTTTGTTTTTTAATGGCTGCAGTCACTGAGGTCACAAGTTCTGGCAAGGAAGTTCCAACCGCTACAATGGTTAAGCCCACTAATGTTTCACTCATTCCAAAGGAGTAGGCAATTTTTATACTGTTATCTACCACTAAATCCCCACCAAATATGATTGCTGCTAAACCACCGAGTGTGAAAGCAATATTTTTGCCCCATTTTTTATCTGTCGTTTCAGCCACTACAGAATTACGATTATTTCTAGCCACCTCAATAATGTAATACAAAAATACACTAAAAAAGAGGAGGAGGAGGATTCCTTCAGTCCGAGAAATGGTATTAACAGTTGCATTTTGTAAAGCCAGGTCACCCATCATTACAAATAGGGCAATACTAGCCAAAAATGTAAATGGAATTTCTTTTCGAATCGTAGCATTCTCTACTTTCAGCGGGTTAATCATGGCAGTTATCCCAACGACGAATGTGATATTAAAGATATTACTTCCGACTACATTTCCAACTGCCACATCGGCATTGCCTTCAATAGCCGCAATAATACTTACCGTTGCTTCTGGTGAACTCGTTCCGAACGCAACAATGGTAAGCCCGACGAGGATCGGAGGAACGTTAAGAAGTCCAGCAATTTTAGAGGAACCTTCTACAAAATAGTCCGCACCTTTTATTAATAACGCAAATCCAACTAATAGCAAAAGATAGGTCATGTATTCTCCTCCTTATACTCATCCTCACTTACTATATTTTACTTCGAGGTATAAATATTACTCATCTTTAAAATTTATTATACTTGACCCATTGATTATTCTTTCGACAATCAATTGGAAATTATGTAACAAAAATGGAGGTCAGGATTGTCCTGGCCTCTTTTGTTTTAGATATTAGTCTCTGTCATCGTCGTCATCATCGTCATTGTCGTCAAGGTCATCTACTTCTTTCTCTAAAATCTTTCCATTTACTGCGGAAATCTCCATTTCAACTTCTTTGCCATTATATATCATTTCAATTTCATAATGGTTATCATCATCTAACTCAATTTGTACAATTTTACCTGGTGTATCCTTAGTTGCAATTGAAATCGCTTGTTCTTTTGAAATTTTCACTGATGAAACGGATTGTTGAGAAGTAACTCGATCGTCATCGTCATCATCGCGATCATCATGAACTCTCCCTACTTTACCAGTGGTTGCATTGATTACTACCTCTGCATCGTCATCATATGTGCCCTCAAGCTCAACTTCATAAACAAGCTCCCCATTCTCGTGCTCTAGCTCCACTTTCTCAACATGTGCTCCTTTTACCTCTTGCAACGCAATTTGTTCAGCTTGTTTAGATGGAACCTCAGCTTCCTTTGCAAATGCACCGACTCCAACTGCTCCTCCTAATACAACTGCGCCAACAATTCCTAATACCACAAGTTTTTTCTTCATTTTTTGTTTCCTCCTTTATTTGAACTATCTTCATAATAGACAATGAAAATGAGGAAACTCAGATAATAAAATGAGAAATTGATGAGAAATATGTGGGAGTTTCTAAGAATTAATCCTCTGACACAATCGCTTTGACTTCACCGGAGATTGCATGAACTTGTACGGTGAATTCTTCTTCCCCGGCATCTTCAATTTCTATAAAATAGTAGAGCTGGCCCGCTTCTTCTTCAAGTTCAACCTCATCCACAGCACCACTTACAACTTTAAGAGCAAGCTCAATTGCCTGTTGCTCAGAGATACGTTGTGCTGTCTTTGTTGGAGGCTCTTGTGTACTTGGTTTATTAGGTGTCTCTGGTGTACTTGGCTTTGTTTCTGGTGGATTCTGCGGCTGCTGCTTATTTTCTACAACATCCACAATCTTACCTGTTGTTGTTTCTAATTTATAAGTTGCTTCTGTTTCGCCATTGGTGACAGTTGCATAATAATAGGCTGTATCTTGTTCGCTCTTCTTTTCGATTGTTTTAATTTCTCCGGCCTTTTCTTTGGCTAATATATCTCGAATCTCAGCCTCTGTTTTTTCACGAGGTTCATGTAAAATTTGAGTAAGGTTAGTAACGTCACCCGATTTCCGATTAACCTCTATTTCATAAATGCCAGATTCTATTTCAAATTTAATTTTATAAACGTCACCTTCTCGGCTCACCTCTGTGTTTTTACCGCTATACATCTTTTCCACAAGGCCAATGGCATCCTTTTCAGTTAAAGGTTCTGCAGATGTAAAGGTCTTTGTTAGCTGCCAGATTACAAAAGTTGCAATTATAATACCTGCTACAGCGAGTAGACTTTTAGGAAGTGTTCCTTTTTTCATTGCACTCACTCCATTGATTTCGTTTTATCTACTATAATACCCGCATTATATGAGAAATTAATGAGAATCCTTATTGGATAGCAGAATATTGGCTGTTGTTCCTTCCCCTTCAACACTTTCGAGAACGAGTTTCGCCCCGATTGCATCTGCCAATTCGTTTGCTAGTGAAAGTCCAAGTCCATAGCCCCCTGTTTTTCTCGCTCTAGCTTTATCAACACGGTAAAAACGATCAAACACTTTTCCAACATCCTGTGACGGAATCCCAATCCCTTGGTCTATAATTTTAATGCTTGATTGATTGCGCTCCTTACCAATCACTACAATCACAGGTTTTTCGCTGTATTTTAGAGCATTTTCCATTAAAATATAAAAAACTTGTTTTAGTTTTTGCTTATCTGTTTTCACAATGGATTCTTCTTCGACAATGATTGAAATATCGCGTTTGTAGCCCTCTCGGAAAGAAGTAACCGATTCGTCAACTAGCTGCAGTAGTGGAATGCTTTCCATCTGAAGTTTCCATTGTTCATCATGTTTTGCCATTAATAGCAGCTGCTGAGTTAATTCCCTCATATGAATGGCTTCAGATTGTATCGCATCCACTGCTTCTTGAAAAAGCTTAGGGTCTGTCTGTCCCCTTCGCTTTAAAAGACTTGAATAAGAGTCAATAACGGTTAATGGTGTTTTCAACTCATGAGACGCATTTGAGACAAAAATCTCCTGTTTTTCATAGTTTACTTCTAATAAATCCATCATTTCATTAAAGGTTTGACCCATTTCATGCAATTCATCGTTAGATTCGTTTGTTAATTCAATCCTTTTATATTGACCACTTTTTCGAATTTCTCGCATCGTTTTAATCATCGCGGTAATTGGCTTTGTAATTACATTACTCAATACCCTAGTTGAAACGATAACGGGAATGGTTGCAATCATGGTAACGGCAAGTAATACAAGACTTAATGTTTTCAAGTTGGCGGCTGTCTGTGATAAATCTTCCACCATCTGAAGCTCTGCTACTTCACCATTTTGCCAAATGATTGGCAATGAAGTAAAAGCGTAAGGTCTTCCTTCATAAACAACAACTTGTTTACGCTCTGATTTTGTATAGGAAGTTGGAAAGTCCTTTAACACTTTCTGCTCTGGCACATATGCTCTTGGGCCGACCTTGCCATCCGAATGCACAACTCGAAGCATTCCGTTAATCGGCATATATGTAGTAAGCAAGGTCTGTACAGGGATTGTATTAACCGATTCGGATATCCCATTTAATGCTCGTACCGTTTGGGCATGTGTACGCTCTAATTCATTTTGAAACATCATATGCCTAAATGTAAAAAAAGACGCAACATTAATTAAGATTAACAAAATGATAAACAAAACAGCCGTGAATAAATTGATCTTTGTCCTTAGTTTCATTTCGATTCCTTCATCACATAGCCAACGCCACGTACAGTGTGAATTAATGGCTCGTCATATGGCTTATCCATTTTATTTCGTAAATATCGGATATACACATCCACTATATTTGTATCCCCGTAATAGTTATAGCCCCAAACCGCATTTAATAGTTGCTCTCGATTTAACACCTGTTTTGGGTGTTTCATTAAATAAGCAAGCAAATCAAATTCTCTTGGTGTTAGTTCAATTGTATCGTCTTTACGAATGACTTCATGAGTTCCTTCATTCAGTTTTAGGTCCCCCACACTTAACCAGTCCTCCGGTTGTTCTGACCCGGAAGTTGAGTAGCCAGGAGTACTTCGAAGTGCTACTCGAATTCGCGCAAGCAATTCTTCTATTTGAAAAGGCTTCGTCACATAATCATTCGCACCCAAATCAAGGCCGGACACTTTGTCCTCTACGGAGTCTTTTGCAGTTAAAAGAATTACCGGTGTACCTGAGTTTGCAGCACGAATGCGTCTAAGCACCTCGATCCCGCTAATGCCCGGCAGCATGATATCTAGAAGAACCAAATCCCATTGTTCTTCTAGAAACAGTTGTAACCCCGTACTACCATCGAAGGCTTTTCCAGTTTCATATCCTTCATATGTCAATTCCAGCTCCAATACCCTTGCAATCTTCTCTTCATCTTCCACAATTAAAATACGTTGTTTTTGCATCTCAAGTCCAACCCTCATTTCTATGTAACTATCTCTATGTATTTTTCTTTCTTACTAGTTTAGCCCAAATATACAAGATTCCAATAACTGAAACGACTGTTAAAATGATTTTCCCTTCCATTGTTCCGGCAGTGACATTGTGCACCGAGTATGCCTCAATGAATAAGGAAGGAATTTTTCCTAGTGAGCTTGCGAAAAGAAAGATGATAAAACTCACTTCACCCATTGCTGCTGTAAAGGTAACTACCCCCGAAGGAATAAAAGGGAACAAACGTAATAGTAGAATCATCATGAATGCATCTTTGCCTTTGGCGGAAAGTAGTTTATCGATAAGTGAATGTTTGTGTTTCTTCTTATTAATGAACCTTTTAAATCCTTTGCGGTACAACCAAAATGCCACAATCGCACCCATTGCCTCGCCAATAAAAGAGATAAGAGTCCCTTTCCAAACGCCAAAAACAAGAAGATTAGCCGCTGTGATAAATACGCTTGGAAGGACTCCAAAAATGCTAATCACTATATTTAGAAACAAGCTTATGATTACTGCATATGCCTCATAATTTAGTAAAATATCTACTATTTTTTCCTGCATGGATATCCTCCGAATTTTACTTGCTCTTATTATGCCATACTTTTAGATTAAAAAAAGACCGCATGGATGAAAACAATCCATGCGACCTATTTTATAAGTTGCACTAGGTATTTTACTCTTCTTCAATTTCTTCCTCTTCGGACCTTGGTCTTCTTCCCCAAAAAAATTCCCATGCATCCATTCGTTGGAACTCCTGCTCCTCATGGGTTTCTTTTTCTTTCTCATCAGCCAATACCGACACCTCCCCAAATTCGTTGTCGTTTATATCTTATTCTGGGCATTTGCATCTGTATGGGAGTATGCCTATTTTAGTTGAAAATTTCTAATGGAAGCAATGTGCGAAAACATGTATACTGGAGATGTAAATAATTAACTTTATTCAGCTGATGACTGAATAAAGTTAAAGCCTCCGGCGGATGCCACGATTTTTCAAAGGAAATTTTTCGAGCAGGCTCGAAAAAAATCGGGCGCAAACACGCCAAGGCGCATTTGATAGAGAGAGGTGATAGAGGATGGCGAAATCAAAAGCTAGGAAAATGCGCGAGAAGCTTGTTCGCGAAGGAAAACGAAATCCAGAAAACGGAAGAAGCCCGTTTGTAGGAATCGACATGCAAACAAGAATGACAAAAACGAAAAAAGATTACTTATACCGCAATAAACATAAGAACCAATCATTCAGAGATGGAAATGGTGGTTCTTTTTTTGTTTGCTTTGGAGTGTGAGAAGAGAGGCTTTTTGTTTAAGTTACCTTTTTTGGAAATGAACCTGCCTATCGGGTACGACTCCGTCGCTTACGTTCCCCTTTACTGAGTTTCCTCCGACTATCGGGTACGATCCCCTCGCTTGCGTTCCACTTTACTGGTCTTCCTCCGACTATCGAGCACGATTCCTTCTCTCTTAAAACAAAATAGTAGTTTCCTACTAGGTTACTGTTTATAAATCTAGCAAAAGGGACAAAATGGATTAATGTTCAAATAAGATAGAGAGGAGACAAATCGTGACTACAAATACTCGAATAAAACTGATTAATACAGGAAGTTTTATTTTTGGTTTTGGGTTTTTAGGTGCACTTGATGGGATTATTTTTCATCAGTTGTTACAGTGGCATAGTGTATACATGGCTACAGATCGGCCTGGACAAATCATGAGTGATGGACTTTTCCATTTTGCTGTTACAATCACCCTTATCATTGGTGGTGTTCTGTTATGGTTGGCAGGAAATCCAAGCAATCTATCAAAGGGAGTTCGTTTGCTCGTGGGTTGGTTTTTAATCGGGGGTGGCGTGTTCAATTTGGTTGAGGGAATTATCAATCATCATCTCCTTCAAATTCATCGTGTCAAGCCTGGGGACCCCAACGCTTTAGCTTACGACTTAGCATTCCTTGCATCCGGATTATTGTTATTCATAATTGGCTATTTAATTATACAAAGAAAAGATAAACAAAGTTCACCTATTAGTTCTTGAGGGAGGAGGGGGTTATGTATAGAATCATAAGTTTTTTTGTTATTTTTGGGATCGTATCAGTGATGGTATATTTTCATAATCAAAGCAGCCACTTTAGTGCCGGAAACCATGAATTGATGCATCAAGAAAACCAAATCATTATTCCTCCTTCACATCTTGCTCCTACCATTTCTGGTTCAGTTATGAAAGACCCTTCCGGAACATGGTTGTTAGAAATACATACAGAAAATTTTACATTTGAACCAAAGAAGGCTGGTACTGAGGAACCCAGCTACAATGAAGGGCATGCTCATATTTATTTGAACGGTATAAAAGTAAATCGTTTATATGGGCAATACTATCATCTGGGCATTTTACCGTCTGGTACGCACGAAATAAAAGTTACACTGAATGGAAACAATCATGGCGTTCTTATTGCCAACGAGGAAGAAGTTGCATTTACAGAGATTGTCAAGGTACCATAAAAAATGCTGACATTGAGCTGTCAGCATTTTTCACTTTCCTATGATAAAATCCGTTTTTCCCCTTCAATTTCCTGGATTGGAGCAATATTTTGAGAGAATTCCATCGTTCCGATATATTCTCCATCCTCATCACGGACCGCAAAATATCGGATAAACACATATTTTCCTTTCGCTTTGATCCAGAAATCTTCAACATCTTTTCTTCCTGCTTTAAAGTCCTCTAGCAGATCTTCGACGACATGAACACTTCTAGGCGGATGGCAGTTTTGAACGGTTCTGCCAATCACAGCCTTCGTCCTAGCAAAGATACGCTCTTTTCCTTTCGAGAAGTAGCGAACGACGTCATCTTTATCAATAAACGTAATATCTACCGGTAAATGGTTTAATAGTAATTCAAGTTGTTTAAGGGACAGGATACCTGTTTCCATTTTAATAAATCCTTTTGACGTCACTTGCTCGTCATCTATCATACTTCGCTCAGGCTTCCAATCTTCTGGAGAGATCAAACAAAAACCGATTTCATCACTTTCTTGAGCAATTTTTAACCATTCGTCCTCTGTTAAATTATTTAACGACATTGGAAAGAGGATATTTTCTTCGCGATAAATCATTTCGTCAATTTGATCGGCAAAAAAGTTAATAACCTCCACAACTGACTGTTTATCCCCATCATATTCTGTAAGCATTCTTTTAGCATCTTTTATTGCATCTACAATAAAATCATCAATCTTCCACATCATATTTGTCGGGCCATATATGCCATATTTTTCTAAATATGGGAAGAGAAGCTGTTCTTTTCGTTCATAATGCTTTCGGATATCCAGTAAAAGATTACAATCACCGAGTAACTTTAGTCTATTTTCATTATGATCATCAGCTTCAAATACCTGTAAATGCTCTTTAATTTTACTTACTAGCTTTTCAAGCTCTCTATTTTCAAGATGAAACGTATACACAGGATGTCCAGGTTGTTCTTCTGGGTGACGATTGATCGTATCTTCTATAAAATCCTTAAAAATCTCCCTATGCTTTGAACAAATTTCCGTTGCCTCATGTGCCTGGATATTTTCTTCTTCCATTAATGCATGTTGGAGCCTCGATACTTCCCCAATCGTTATATAGCCCACTTTATCCTTTAATTGAGATTTTATCTCTTCAACAGATTTACCGTTATGTAAATCTTTAAAGCTTTGTTTTATAAGTGCCTCACGCTCTTGGTCACTGATTTTATTTTGTTCACGGTTATTAATAAGTTCACTCACACGAATTTCTCCTTTCAAACTATGCAATATTGAAAAATACCTGTTATGTTTGAAAATAGCATAGTTTTAAGAATTGGTTCGTGATTCGAATCACATCGTAAAAATAATTAAAGGCTCACTTGTCGTGAGCCTATGGTTTTGGGTATTGATATTCTATTTCATCTTTATCTGGATTATAGTCAACTATAAGGTTATGGCCGTTAAAGAACCAAATGTCATCCTCTTCTACATAAAATTCAATGTCATCAATCTTTTGACTTGTATGAATTTGGATGGGTTCATCATGCGTTGAAAAGGCTAATGAGTACTTTTCTTGTACAGGACTAGTTCCGTAAAACATTGGATAAAATCGAACGCTATCCCCTTCTTTTACACTTATATCCTCTTTGAACCATTTTACAGCTGCTTCACTAATTGTCATTTCCATCTGTATGAACCTCCCTAGGTGTCCTTCTGATATTTTGTGCAGAAAGATATCCTTTATTACTTCTATAGTACTAAAGTTTTCAAATATAGGAAATCAACAAGTTTGTGAAATGTTTCTCAAATATAAAAAAGTGCATACATTCATGAAAGAATGCATGCACTTTTGATTCATTATAAGAGAACAAAGGCGATTATGGCTCCAACAATAATGGAGATGCTCACAATCTTTCCCCAAACAGGAACTTTGTCATTCGTTTGCTGATTGACCTTCTGCTCTTGAGACTCGACTACCTTCCGATATTCAGGACTACAGCAACCCATTTAAGCCACCCGGTTATAGTCTGAGATATCTACTTCAAGCGGAAGATTTGCTGCTCTTAACTTCTTAGCTTGACGGAAGAATAATACAAGTAGTATTGCAGTTCCTGCAAAACCACCGTACCATGCAATGTTCATTGGTAATCGGAAACCGATTTGTGCATTTAGGATATACGTGATTACCATGATAAGCATGAATGTTCCTGGAATTAGTGAAATCCAGTAGTTCTTTTTCGCAATGTATAGGTACATTGCACCTACGAATAAGGCAATTACTGCTGTAGCTTGGTTCGCCCAGCTAAAGTATCTCCAAAGGATATTGAAGTCAATTTGAGTTAATACAACTGAGATTGCAAATAATGGAACAGCAATCCATAAACGGCTAGACATTTTCTTTTGCGCCATATTTATATATTCAGCGATAATCATACGAGCACTACGGAATGCAGTATCACCAGAAGTGATTGGTAATACGATAACCCCTAGAACTGCAAGTGTTCCACCAACAGCACCAAGCATTAATGTTGAAACTTCACTTACAATTGCTCCTGGTCCGCCAGCTGCAAGAAGTTCTTGTAAACCACCATAACCGTCGAATAGGCTCATTGCTGCTGCTGCCCAAATCATGGCGATAATCCCTTCAGCAATCATCATACCGTAGAAAATTTTACGACCTTGGCTTTCCTTTTGTGTCGTACGTGAAATAATTGGCGTTTGTGTCGCATGGAATCCAGATAAAGCACCACAAGTGATTGTAAAGAATAGTAGTGGGAAAATTGGTGCATTATCAGGATGGAAATTTGATAATGAAAGTTCTGGAATTGGTGCTCCCTTAACTACTAAACCAATACCGATACCTACAGCACTGATTAAAAGGATCGCTCCAAACCATGGATAAAGACGTCCGATAATTTTATCTACTGGTAATAAAGTTGCCAAAATATAATAGACGAAAATCGCAGCAATCAGAATTCCTAAAGCAACTTTTCCATCTAATAATAGATTTAGTAAACTTGCCGGAGTTGAAACGAAAACGGTACCAACTAA
Organism: Fredinandcohnia onubensis; assembly: GCF_031181385.1. Taxonomy (GTDB): domain Bacteria; phylum Bacillota; class Bacilli; order Bacillales; family Bacillaceae_L; genus Ferdinandcohnia; species Ferdinandcohnia onubensis_C. Next base: position 95,354 of record NZ_JAPSKV010000006.1, on the reverse strand, counting down.
TAGTAATAGTAAAACAGCAAATGCATTTACAACGTGTTTCATTGCTTTCCCTAAAAACTTTGTTGCAAGCTCTGGTAAGTGAGCCCCTTTGTTTCGAATAGAAATCATACCAGTTAAATAGTCATGAACCGCACCTGCAAAGATACAGCCAACCACGATCCAAATGAATGCAACTGGTCCGTAAAGCGCTCCCATTATAGGGCCGAATACTGGTCCAGTACCCGCAATATTAAGTAACTGAATCAACGAGTTTTTCTTTGTGCTCATTGGAATATAGTCTACGCCATCAGCATTTACATACGCTGGTGTAGTACGTTCTTCCTTCACTCCGAATACTTTTTCAACATATTTACCATACGTAAAGTATCCTACAATTAACAAAGCTATACTAGCTAAAAAGGTAATCATTCTATTTCCCCCTATTCCCTTAATCATAATTTATGAATGCGTTTACAATAATTATAATAGTTTAAATGAGTTTTAGGAGGTTTTTAGATTAAGAGGTAGAAATTCGACAATAACGTGTCCAAATTGTGAACTAAAACGCAAAATTTCTACCTTTTTGTTTAAATTTCTAGGCTCGCTCTTAATGCCTTTACATAATTTCGACTAACTGAGAGCTGTTCACTTCTACCTTCAATTTCTAATTGATACGCACCGTTAAACCATGGTGTAAGGCGAGTGACATATTTTAAATTGACAAGGAAGCTTTTATGAATGCGGAAGAACCCGAATGATTCAAGTCTGCTTTCCAAATCTTTCAGCTGTATTTTTGTCTCGTATTCTCCTATCTTCGTTATGAGCTTGGTAACTTTTTCATCTCTTACGATGTATAAAATATCCTTTGGCTCAAGATAGATAATCTCACCGCTTGAATCAATCGCCAATTTCCCAGTTTGCTTTCCTTTTTCCTTTTCCTCAGACGTCTGGAAATGTTTTTCGATCCGCTTTACTGTTTCTTCTAGTTGTTCCTCATCAAATGGCTTTAATAAGTAGTCAATTGCATTAAAACGGAATGCTTCCACAGCAAATTCCGGGTAGGCGGTTGCAAACACAATGAGTGGCGACTTTTTTAATTCCAAAAGGGCTTTTGCTGCATCCATCCCGTTAACCTTTGGCATTTCTACATCCAAAAAGACAACATCTGGTTGAAGTTGGATCGCTTTTAAAATCGCTGCCTCCCCTGAATCTGCTTCACCGACTATTTGAATGGAAGGATGCGCATCTAAGAGATGTGACAGTTCGTCACGACTATATAATTCATCATCGACAATGAGTATTTTAATTTTTGTTTCCATTTTATATAGCCTCCGTAAGTGGGATTGAAAAAGCGATTTCCGTTCCCTTATTTACTTCGCTTTTAATTGCTAATGCGGATTTTTCACCAAAATGCATCGTGAGTCTTCTATTAACATTATATAAAGCGACACCACTACCCTTTTCTGACTTAATTGGGGTAACACAAATTTCCTTAGCTCGTTCCTCACTCATCCCCATTCCATTATCCTCAACTTTTACATAAACACAGTCATTCCCTTTTTGAATGGAAATACTGACCTGAAAGTCTCCATCACGATTCTTCATGCCATGCTTGATTGCATTTTCTACAATTGGCTGGAGGGTAAGTGGTGGAATATGCTGATACAATGCTGCTTCCTCTACCTTATAAAATACCTTTAATTTGTCTACAAACCTTGTTTCCTCAATTTCTAAATAAGCTCGAACATGACGTAATTCCTGCTCTAAGGTAGTTACATTTTGTGTTGTCACAGATAAGTTTTGCCGTAAAAAATGTGATAAAGAAACAAGTAGTTTTCTAGCTTTTGTTGGGTCTCTCCTTACTAATGAGAGGATCGTATTTAATGTATTAAACAGAAAATGCGGACTGATTTGGGCTTGAAGCACTTTGATTTCCGCTTCTTTTGCAAGCTGAAATGCCTTGTCCGCCTCCGCAATTTCAAGCTGATTACTTAAAAGGGAACTTAAACCAGAGATGAGTTCTGTGACAACTGGTGTAATTTCTTTTTCAGAACGGAAATAGAATTTTAGTGTCCCAATCGTTTCTTCTCTACGTTTTAATGGAGCAATCACAGCAGCGCCGAGTGGACAATTCTCATCTCGACATTGAATCATCTTTTTGTTTGCGATTACAATTTTTCCGTTATGAATAACTTCCTGTGTAATTTGTGTTTGAATAGGCATTTGTGAACGGTGGTGGTTATGGCCTAGACCCACATGCGCTAGGATTTCGTTCGTGTTTGTCATCGAAACAGCTGTAGCTTGAATTTCATCCTGAATAATATGGCAAACAGCCTGGGCTGTATCACGATTCAATCCATTCCGTAAATAAGCGAGCGTCTTGTCAGCAATCCGCAGTGTTTTTTGAGCTTGAACAGCACCCACCCGTTCTCCCTCATTAATTACACTCTTAATAATCATAAGGAAAAGTGCACAGCCTAGACCATTTGCGATAATCATCGGAATTCCAATGATCTCAACTAAAGCCCATGCCTTTTCAAACGGGCGTGAGAAGAGCAAGATAACCAGCATTTGAAGAGCTTCCGCAGAGGCTGCAATGATAAATGCTGTGCTCAGTTTCACATGTTTATTTTTCTTATAAAAGTATCCGGAGATAAAACCAGCAATAATCGATGCAAAGCCACAGGAAAACGCAGTAAACCCTCCCAGGGTAAAGCGATGAATTCCTGCAATTAGTCCCGCACCTAAACCTACCTTGTAGCCCCCAAGAAGGCCCGCTAGCACAACACCAATTACCCGTGAGTTCGCTAAGGCCTCATCGGTGGTTAAAGCAGATGCCCACCGGTCAAGCTGCAAACTTTCCGTGTTCAGGCTTAAGCCAGTATACGTACCGATAATTCCAAAAAAACCAAAGAAGACAATCGCCACAAGCTTCTGCCAGCGGTTCAGCTCCTCCTGATACATCATCCCTCTAAAAAACTTCAATCTAGTTAAAATAAAAGCGATCGCAACAATAATCCCTAACCGCTCCAACAACGTAATCAACAATACGAACATAAATATGCTCCTTTTTGGGTCGCGAGAACAGGTTCCTTGTCCCACTTCAGGTAATAATTTTGGGACAAGGGACCTGTCCCTCTGTCCCTATTGTATCAAGATTTTTGGGGTTGTGGATAGTTGGAAGTTTTATGAAGTTTGACTTGTCATCCCATCTTCAATTGCTCATTTCTATAAAAATCAATTGCTTGTTCTTGCGCCCGCAAGCATAACTCCGCTACTTTAAAGGCATGAGCCTGAGTCATGGCTATTTCGGTACGGTTCAAGCAATCTAAGATGAACTGCCCGAAGAACGGATATCCAACCTTACCGGACACATTGAAATACTGCTCCCATCCTGATTGACTAAATAGACGTGATTTCCATTATTCTCACGTGCCAGATCGATATATTTCCTGATTTCAATTGTTCCTTCTGTACCAATAATAAAGATTCTCCCATCACCCCAGGTCCTTAATCCGTCAGGAGTAAACCAATCTACTCGGAAATAATTTGTCGCCCCATTATCTCCAACTAAAGTTGCATCTCCAAAATCATCTAATTCGGGATACTGCGGGTGATGATAGTTTGCTATCTTACTATGCAACACTTTTGCATCCTGACAACCCGTATAGTATAAAAATTGTTCGATTTGATGAGAGCCAATATCACATAAAATTCCACCATATTGTTCTCTTTTAAAAAACCATTCTGGTCGGCTAGGTGCATTTAATCGGTGTGGACCGAAACCAGTCACCTGAATGACACGTCCAATTGCACCATTTTTGATTAAATCACCAGCAAATACAGCTCCCTCAACATGAAGACGCTCACTATAATACACACCATGTACTTTTGGCCAGTTTGTTTTACAACTTCCTTTACTTCTTTCAATTGTTTTAATGAAGTAAAGGGTGTTTTGTCTGTAAAATAGTCTTTTCCTGCATTCATTACCTGGATACCAAGTTCACTTCGTTTCGAAGGAATCGCTGCACCAGCCACAAGCCGAACACTTGTATCTGATAAAATTTGATCTAAAGACTCAGCTTGCATTACTTCAGGGAAAGTCTCCAAACACTTATCTACTTTTAGGGGATCGGGGCCATACACCCATTTTAATGTAGCACCTGCCTCAATTAATCCATTGCACATTCCGTAAATATGTCCATGATCAAGACAGACTGCTGCAATTATAAACTCCCCTTTTTTCACAACAGGATTGGGTTTTCCCTTTGGCGCGTAATTCATACCATCATGTACCACTCTTATCCCTCCTTTTATTGTGGAACAGACACATGTTCTTATGACAAATGGTTTAGAATACTAATCCAACTTGACTGAGTAATGAAGTATTAGCTCTTCCAGCACGTCAATCCCCGTCATGATATCTTCAAGCTCGGTATACTCGTCCGGATGGTGGCTTAGTCCATCAACGGAAGGTACAAAAATTAAACCCGTAGGACATAGCTTGGTCATATTCATCGCATCATGTCCTGCCCCACTTGCCATCTTTTGATAGGAAAGATTTAAGCTCTCACAAATTGATTCTGTAATATCATTTATCTCTTTAGAGAGTAAAACCGGTTCTTCACTTATGATTTCATTGCTCACTATTTCAAGCTGTCTATTTGTTTCCAATGCTTGTATCGTTTTATGTAAATGGTCTAATACTCTCTGTCTTGACTCTACGGAAGTAGATCGGATATCAACCTTAATATCCACTTCACCTGGCACCACATTCATTGCACCTGCATGAACATCCATGACTCCAACAGTGGCAACTGTTCCATAATGCTGTTCTTCCTTGGCAATTTTCTCTAATTCGAGAGCTATCTCGGACGCGCCTAATAGGGCATCTTTTCTCATATGCATTGGGGTTGTTCCAGAATGTGAGGCGGTTCCTTTAATTTTAATAAACAACCTTACCGGTGCAGCAATTCCCGTCACAATCCCAATATTTTTGTTATTGTTCATTAAAACTGGACCTTGCTCAACATGCAATTCAAAGAATGCTTTAATTTCTTCATTTTCTCTGCTAGCTTCTTCGACACTATCAATATCGAGAGCACATAATGAAAGGGCCTCTTCCATTGTAATTCCATCACGATCTTTTAAATGTCTAAATTTCTCTTTATCAAATCGTCCAGTCATCGCCTTACTTCCTACAGTAGAAACGCCGAATCTGGCAGATTCCTCACAGGCAAATGAAACAATCTCAATTGGGTGAGCGGTTTCAATTCCTTTTTCATTGAGCCTTTTTATAACTTCCAATGCAGCAGTAACACCCACTACTCCGTCATATTTTCCACCTTGGTAGACTGTATCAAGATGGGAGCCCATTAGCACCGGCGGTAGATCCTTGTTTTTTCCTTCTCTCCTAGCAATTACATTTCCACACTGGTCCATACTAATTTCTAATCCTTCAGCTTTACACATCCGCATAAAAGCATGTGTACAAGTTTGTTCTTCATTGGTAAAGGCAATTCTAGTTATTCCTTTTTCACCAGAGTTATATTGATTGATTTTATTAAAAAGTACCTGATATCTTTCAATGCGATCCATGCTGATATATCTCCCGTCCTGTCATTCATGATTCTATCAATATTATACCAGTTAGATAGAATTGTTTAGATATGATTTTAAAGATTTAGAAAAATGGCAAATAAAAAAGCAACGCCTTTTTTATAGACGTTGCTTCTTTGTTATCTTATCGTACTGTCTTTAATGCTTTACCCCAAGAAACGACTTGGTCTAACAGCATGTTCATATTATCGTCATGAATATTTTGTGGTTTAAAATCAGTACCATTTTCAAAATCTAGAAACAGCGATAGTGTTGGATGGGTACGTACATCCGCAATATTTAACTCACCACAAATTCCACGGAGATGTTCTGCCGCACGAGCACCACCAGTTGAACCATAGCTAACGATTCCAGCTGATTTGTTGTACCATGCTTCACGAGCTAAATCCATCGCATTTTTTAATGCTCCAGTGATACTGTGATTGTATTCTGCCACAACAAAGATAAATCCATCAAGGCTTGCTAATTTTTCATTCCATTTCGCAATTCCAGGTGCATCGCCTGTTCCTAAGAACGGTAAATCATACTCTTTAATATCTACGATTTCGTAATTTGCATTCCCTTTCTTGTCACCATAACCCTTTACCCATTCTCCAACCTGTGGACTAACTCGACCTTCTCGTGTACTACTTAGAATAATCCCGATGTTTAATTTTTCTTCAGTCATTTTTGGTTCCTCCGTTGCTGTATTTTTGCCAAATAATTTGTCTAAAAAGCCCATACTTAACACCACCTATGTAGTTAAGAAAAGCATTACGATATTAATTTCCCTCTATTCAATAGATTCTATTCAAGCATATTTTTACGTTGAATTTAAGATTCGTTGCAAGAACTGTTTCGTCCGTTCTTCCTTTGGATTTTTTAATACCGCATCTGGTTTGCCTTGCTCGACAACATACCCTCCATCCATAAAAAGGACTTTATCTGAGATTTCACCTGCAAATTGGATTTCATGAGTGACAATAATCATAGTCCAATTTTCATTAGCTAAGTCCTTCATCACCTTTAGCACTTCTCCAATTAGTTCAGGATCTAAGGCTGATGTTGGTTCATCGAATAAGAGTAACTCCGGCTTCAACGCTAATGCTCTTGCGATTCCTACCCGCTGTTGTTGTCCGCCAGATAATTGGTCAGGGTATAAATCCATTTTCTCCTTTAATCCAACCTTTTCTAGTAAATCTACTGCCTCACTTCTAGCTTCCGTCTTATTTCTTTTTTGAACAATCACTGGGCCTTCCATTACATTTTGAAGGGCTGTTTTATGTGGAAAAAGGTTATAGGATTGAAACACCATTCCCGATTTTCGGCTTAAACGAATGACGTCCTGTTTACTCATTTTTTCTCCAAAATGAATCGATAATCCATCTTCAAACTGAAAAAGTCCTTTATCCGGTTGTTCAAGACCATTAAAGCAACGGAGCATCGTTGTTTTTCCTGATCCGGATGGGCCAATAATGGAGACAACTTCCCCTTTATTAATCTCAAGATCAATATTTTTCAACACTTCATTTTCACCAAAAGACTTTGCCAAACCCTTAACAGATAAAAACATACCCTCACCCCTTTACTTTAAGACATGTCGACTTAACCTTCGTTCGAGCAATTCCTGAAACAGTGATAAAATGAAACAAATTACCCAATAAATGAATGCAGCTTCCAAATATAAAAGAAGGAAATCGTACGTCCTAGCTGCAATTTCCTGGGCTTTACGAAATAATTCAGCCACCAACACCAATGAAGCTAAAGATGTATCTTTTACAAGGCTGATAAATGAATTAGACAGCGGTGGTACGGAGACCCTTGCTGCTTGCGGGAGAATGATGCGCCTTAAGGCTGTCCATCTTGTCATTCCAATTGTAAACGCCGCTTCCCATTGTCCTTTTGGTATCGATAAAATAGATGCACGAATAATTTCTGATGCATAGGCGCCAACATTTAAGATAAACGCGATGGCTGCACTCGGGAAAGGGTCAATATTGACTCCAATATTGGGAAGTCCGTAAAAAATAATAAATAATTGGACAAGTAATGGTGTTCCGCGAATCGCTGAAACATAGATAATAGCTGGAATTTGAATGAGTTTAGATTTGGACAATCTCATGATTGCTGTGAGCAACGCAAGTATAATTCCACCTATAAATGATATAAGTGTGAGTGGAATCGTATATTGAATCGCTCCAGAAAGCATGGAGGGAAGGGAGTTCATAAATAACTCCCATCCCTCCATATTGGCAGTAATCGTGAAAATTAGGCTACTTTGTAGAAACATCTTCACCAAACCATTCCTGCGAAATTTTTGTTAATGTCCCATCTTCTTTCATAGCATCCAACTGTTCGTTAATTGCCTTTACCAAGTCTTCGTTCCCTTTATTAAAAGTAAAAGCCATTTCTGAAACATCATCAGACTCAGCAGCAATTTTAATACTCTCATCACCTTGTGATTTTATATAATCAAGAACTGCAAGCTTATCATTTACAGTAGCTTCCGCACGGCCTTGCTTAATCAATTCAATCGACTGAGCGAGCCCTTCTACACCAACGATTTCAGCGCCATTTTCTTGAGCGATTGCCCCGTAATTACTTGTCAAAGATTGCGCAGCTTTTCTACCTTTTAAGTCCTCAAACGAAGCTATATCACTATTATCCTGTGGTACAACCAGAACAGCAGAGGAATAGGTATATGGTTGTGAGAATTCATAATTTGCGAGACGGTCTTCATTAATCCCCACTTGGTTTGCAATTAAATCAAATCGTTTTGAATTTAAACCAGCAAACATGGAATCCCATTGAGTTTCCATAAACTCAACTTCAAGATCCATACGCTTTGCGACCTCTCTAATCACTTCCACGTCATAGCCCGTTAATTTATCCTCTTCATTGTGGAAGGTATAAGGTGCATATGTACCTTCTGTTCCTACTGTTAGTACTCCCTTTTCTTTGATTTCATCAAATAAAGAGCCCGTTTGTTCCGTATCGTTGTTTTCTTCATTCCCCGCATTGTTGTTGTCTTGATCAGTGCCACCACATCCTACTAGGATAAAAGCAAATGTAAGGATGAGGGAAATTAGAAAAACCTGTTTTTTCATTAATAAAACCCCCTGTGAATTTAATGCGTATTTCTGCTTAGTAGTAGATTCTACAAGTTCAGCCATTCTCATTCACAAGGTTGACAGCAAAAAAGAGCCGTCGAAAATTGACAGCTCTTTTCCGCACTCTATTTTATTGTTCAACATTTCTGCCGAATATCTCAACTTCAATTAATGCCGGGATTGGCGAGGGAAAGCTTATACTTTTTTACATCAATTCAGATGAATTAAAATCAAAAAGGCTATAAAGCTTATACGCCATCAACAGCTCAAACCTTACCTCCGCATCATTTAAATCGACATTTAATAGTTCAGCGATACGGTCAATCCGATATTCTAGGGTACTTCGATGTATAAACAGTGCATTAGAGGCCTCTCTTACATTGCCATTATGAAGAAGATAAACTTTTAGTGTCCCAAAAAGATCGACGTTATTTTTTTCCGAATACTGTACCAAAGCTCCAAGGTTTTTCTTGATAAAGATTTTGGCCGATGCTAAATCACTCGTATTGCTTAAAATGGTGTAGGCACCGAGATCATCATATAGTGCATAGCCTCCGTCTGGATTACGATTCATGATAACATTCTTCGCTTTGGACCCTTTCATGTAACTATCATAATAGTCTTCTAATTTTGTTGTGCTCCCACCGATTCCTAAGTACGGTGTTATCTTTTCTTTTTTTGTTGAATCTGAAAGAAGTTTATATAGCCGTTCCCAAACGTTTTTCTCGTTTGGAGTTTGAACGATGATAATAAAGTCATCACCTTTACGACTGAAGATCATGTTTGAAAAATGAAAAGATAAATCAGACTTCATTTGGTCCCATACCCTTGATTTCTTTGCTTCAATCGCAACGACATTCTCCCCTTCATCATCCTTTATATAGAAAGATCCTACAACAACTGTATGGGGTTCAAGTATATTCCAATTGGTTAATGTTGCATATTGAATGATTTTCTCGGGATTTTCAATCGTTTCTGCAAATAATTGATTGATGAAGCCTTCTTGAATTTGTTCTTTTGTATCAAGAACCAGCTTTTGTTTAATAAATTCAATTGCATATACATTTAAAACATAGTCAATCGTGAGGCGAATCAGGCGGTGCATTTTTTTCTGATATAAGCTCACGATCAAATACCCTAAAACTTTATTTCCCTGCAAAATGGGGAGTACATGTAAGTCAGTTCCATTTACTTTAATTGTCAGATCTTCGGTACGAAGCTTAATGATTTCGCTTTTCATCTTAATAATTTCATGTTCGTATTCGTTTTGTAGGCGCTTTTCCTCCTGTTTAACCTTTGAGGTAATTGGATTCATAAATCTGTCGTATAAAAATACGGTGCTATCGATCATGGCACTAATTGTATTTGTGATTTCAATTAAATCTGCACCTTTTACAGTCTTTTTAACTAATTCTTGCTGATGCTCAAGAATGGTCTCAAGATTTCTTTTACTTTCATATTCAAACCGATAAAGTCTTGCGTTTTCAATTTGCATTGAAACAAAGTCTGAAACAAATTTCAGAAATTCAAGATCCTCTTCCGTAAAATAGCCTTCCCCACTGGTGGTGACATAAATAACGCCAATTGTTTTTAAATTAACAAGTAATGGAACTGTGAGTTCAGTTCCTCCTGATACCTCAACATATGGAAAATAGGAATCCAAAGATTTATTTGAATTTATATTGATCTGTATTGGATGTCCGACCGGCCCATACCAAGGTGGATGGAGATCAAAGCATGCGTTTTCTTCATCATATAAGTAAACACATGCACCACTAGCTTTTGTTCCCTTACATGCTCTTTCGACCACTTTTTCAATGATATGCTCAATTGAAGAGTTTGGGAGGATATTCTCCTTAATCCACTCTATTCCTTTCATTTTTCGTTTTTGACTTTCCTTCTCACGAGCGATGATTAACGAGGATGCAACATCATGACCGAACTCTGTAAATATTTGTGCTGCCTCAATGATTAATGGAATAAATTCACGAAAGCCTATCACGCAAAGACCAAAGCTTTCGTTTAAATTATGTAGGGGGACTGTAAACCATGTTGATAGGTTTTCATTCTTGATGGCAGTATGAAAGGCACAATTGGTTTCTTCATGCTTATCCTTCTGCCACCAAATTGCACTTTTGAGGAGCTTAGGAGAACAGTCGTTGACATCTAAGTGGAGTGTTTGATCGATTGTAAACTGATCTCCTTTCCAAACCTTCGGGACAAGCCTTCCTTTTTCATAAAGGACAACTCCCACTAAATCACATGCATATTCCTTATAAAATCCTTCTAACAAATAGTCTAGCGTTTCTTCAATCGTGTCAAATGTAACAAGGTGGCGCGCCATCGTTCGTAAATGATTATCAATTTTCTTCATTAACTTTTCTCGTTCACCCGTTAACTTCAAAAAAATCGCCACCTTATACTTGTTTTCTTTATACATTCCACTCAATGTTTCGAATTCCTTCTTAAAGCATTTAATTTATATAGAAAGACCTATTTAAGGATTTCTTTAGCGATAACAACTCGTTGAATTTGATTCGTGCCCTCGTATATTTGCATGATTTTTGCATCTCTAAAATACTTCTCTACTGGGTAATCACGAATAAATCCATAGCCACCAAAAATCTGAACGGCATCTGTCGCTACCTTCATTGCTGTATCAGAGGCAAAGCACTTTGCAAAGGAAGCATGCTTGATGGATGGTGTACCCGATTGTAAAAACTGGACAGCTTGATGAACAAGGAGTCTTGCTGCTTCTATATTCATCGCCATATCAGCAAGCATGAATTGGATCGCCTGCAGATTGGAAATCGATTTTCCGAATTGAGTTCTTTCCTTCGAGTAAGCAAGGGCATCTTCATAGGCCCCTTGAGCAATTCCTACTGCTTGAGCCCCCACCATAGGTCTAGCATTCATAAGTCCTTGTAAAAAGATTTTTAATCCAGTACCTTCCGCACCAATACGGTTCGATGCTGGGACTCGGACGTCTTCGAAAATAACAGATGCAGTATTAGAGGCACGTAAGCCAAGCTTTTTCTCCTTGACACCCACCTGTAACCCTTCTGAATCTCGCTCTACAACGAAAGCTGTAAAACCATTACCTTTTACAGTGGTTAACACAACAAAAAAGTCAGCATAGCTTGCATTCGTAATAAAACATTTTTCTCCGTTAATAATGTAGTCGTCACCACTTCTAATCGCAGTCGTTTTCAGAGAGCTAACATCACTACCTGCACCTGGTTCAGTCAGGGCAAACGAAGCAAACTTTCCATCCCTGGTTAATTGGGTTAGATATTTTCTCTTAAGCTCTTCACTTCCACCTACAAGGATTGGATATGAAGATAGAGAGTTCGCTTCGATACTAGTTGCAACGCTCGCACATGCTCTAGCAATTTCTTCAACGATTAAAGCGTGTGAGAGCTTATCGATTCCTGGACCGCCATATTCTTCAGGTATTGCTAGGTTCGATAAACCTACCTCATGTAGTCTTCTTATGATTTCTAACGGAAATTCTTCTTCCTCATCATACTGTCGTGCAAAAGGTGTAATCTCATTCTTTACGATGTCACGTGCAAAACTTCTAATTGTTTGCTGTTCGTCTGTTACGATAAAGCTCACTTACATCACCCTTCTATATGACTTTCTCTGTATAACCTAAATATGTGGATTGAACCAATGGATTTTGAATTAATTCATTTGCTCTGCCTTCAAGGACAAATTTGCCTCGATCCATAACATATGCTCTATCAGCAACACTTAGGGCTGCTTTTACATTTTGTTCCACTAAGATTACCATTGCTCCAAATTCATCTCGAATTTGCTTCATAATATCAAGGATTTCTTTTACGATTAATGGCGCTAGCCCCATTGAAGGCTCATCTAGAAGGATCACTTTTGGATCAGACATCAATGCCCTTGCAATGGCCAACATTTGCTGTTCTCCTCCACTTAATGTTCCTGCAACGCTATTCATATGCTTCTGCAAACCTGGAAACATCTCAATCATTCGGTCTATTTTGGTGGCAACAATCTGTTTTTCTTTTCGGTATTTGAAATACATTCCTAGAATCAGATTTTCCTTAACTGTTAGATTGGAAAAGATTTGACGTCCTTCAGGAACAAGAGAAATTCCTTGTTCGACTACTTTATGAGACTTCACTCTCCTTAAAGATGTATCATTATAAAAGACTTCACCTTCCGTTGGCTTGTAGATACCCGAAATTGTTCCAAGCAATGTGCTTTTTCCTGCTCCATTCGCTCCGATGATCGAAATGATTTCGCCTGGATTCACTACTAGATTGATTCCATCGATTCCTTTAACTCTACCATGATAGGTTGTAAGATTGGTCGTGCGGAGTGTCATAGTACTTCCTCCCCTAAATAAGCAGCAATCACCTTTGGATTTTTCTTGATTTCATCTGGTGTCCCTTCTGCAATCTTGTTTCCAAAGTCGATTACAACAATTTTATCTGCTATTTTCATGACTGTATTCATATCATGTTCCACAAATAGAAATGAATAGCCTTCTTGCTTCATTTCGAGTAGGATATCGGCAACCTTTGCAGCTTCTCCATCATTAAGTCCAGCCATTGGCTCATCAAGTAAAACAAGCTTTGGTTTCGAAACGATTGCACGTGCAATTTCTAAAAGCTTTTGTAATCCATATGGTAGGTTTCCTGCAATTTGGTGTGCTTGTTCAAGGATTCCCACCTTTTCCAAAGCCTCTTCAGCTAGCTGTTTTGCCATTTGATCATCATTTTTTATCGCCTTAGTTCTTAATGCCGCAAGAAAAACATTCGTTTTCATTTGTGGATGAACACCGAGCATTACATTCTCAAGAACGGTCATATTATCAAAAATTTGAAGGTTTTGAAACGTACGAGTAATCCCTTTAGAAGCTAAACTATGAACCGGTGTCCCATTAAGCTTTTCCTCCATAAACCAGACCTCACCACTAGTACTTGGTAGAACGGAGGAAATCATATTAAATAACGTCGTTTTCCCAGCACCATTCGGACCAATAACTGCAAGTATTTCTCCTTGATTCATTGTGAAGGAGACGTCGTTTACAGCCACAATTCCTCCGAATCGTTTCGTTAAATGATTAATCTGCAGGATGGTTGTTTTCATTTACGACAATGTCCTCCTTTCTTGTTACAGGACGAACTCTATCTTTGACTCGTTCATATAGAATGGCACCTGTTGGGATAAGTCCTTTTGGCATAAACATAACCACAAGGATTAGGACGAGACCATACACAATGATTTCAACTTCTCCACTTACATCGAATAGCAATGGAAGGTAATCCTTCACCCATTCACCAAGCATCGTCATTAAAAAGGCGCCTGCTATTGCTCCCCAAATGGATTGCGACCCACCTACTACAACCATTACTAAAAATTGAATCGAGACTAATATGTGAAAGGTAGAAGGTGTAATAAAGTTCATAAAATGAGCGTACATACTTCCTGCAACTGCGGCAAAAATGGCACTTAATACAAAAATGTGAAGTTTAAACTTGGCAACATTGATTCCTAAAGACCTTGTTGCGATCTCACTATCATGAATGCCTCTTAACACCCTTCCAACATGAGAATGTACAATATTAAGGGAAAGGATTACGATTAAAACGACAATCCCCCAAATAAAATAGTAGAAGCTCAACTCTTGTTGTAAAACGTACCCAAAAAGATTCAATTTTGGGATTCCAGATAAGCCAGCAGCACCTTTGGTAATATCGGTAAGTCCTAGTAATAAAATAAATACAATGACGTTGACACCAATAGTTGCAAATGCTAAGAAATGTTCTTTCAATTTTAATATAGGAATTCCTATTATAAAGGCCAACAGGCCAGTTACTAGTACCCCAACAATGAGTGCAATCCATGAAGACATTTGATAACTTGTCGTTAATACTCCAGTAATATAGGCTCCTAATCCGAAGAACGCTGCATGCCCAAGTGATATTTGGCCTGCATACCCCATTAGAAGACTTAATCCAATTGTGACCATGCTATAAATTCCAATTAGGATAAATAGACTTAGCATATAAGAATTATTGAATAATAATGGAAGAACGATTATCGTGATAAGCATGACAATCAGTGGTTTCGTTCGACTAGGATACAACATGTTCATTCACCCCTCTCCTCACACGCGATTCCCAATAACTTTTGACATAATTCCATTTGGTGCAACAAATAGAACAAGTAATAGAATTCCAAAACTTATCGCATCACTGTATGAAGTGGAAATATATCCTGCTGAAAAAGATTCAATCATTCCAATTAAAAAGCCTGCAACTACAACAGCAGGAACCTTCGTCATTCCTCCAATAATCATGGCCATAAAGCCTTTTAACCCAAGCATTAATCCCATATCATAGGTAGCACCTGTTACAGGGGCAATTACAATCCCAGCAATAGCTCCAACGGCTGCACTTAAAACAAATGCCAATGTAGACATGGATGAGGTATTGATGCCCATTAGCCTAGCAGCAACTGGATTTACAACACATGCTTTTAATGCCGATCCAGTAATTGTTTTTTCAAAGAAGAAATAAAGAAGTGCGAGTAAGAAAAATAGAGTACATATGACCCAAATGCTCTGTGGCATTAATACGGCTCCCATAATTTGAATTGGGTTATTGGCTGAAAAAGCAGGAAGAGACTTCGGATACGTCCCCCAAGCAAATAATCCAATCGCTTTAAGAACCATAGACAATCCAACTGTAATGATAATTAAGTTGATAAAACTTGCATTTTTCGTTGGTGCGATTGCAAGTTTCTCAACACCAAATCCGATCAATGCAGTACATAACACAGCTAGTAAAATAGCAACATATATCGGTAATCCAAGACTTGAAAAAGTGATGCAAAACATCGCCCCAAGCATCGCGAATTCACCTTGAGCGAAGTTAATAATGCCTGTCACATTGTAAATCGTCACGAATCCTATCGCGATTAATGCATAGATACTTCCGGTAGTTAAGCCTGTAATCAAATATTGAATAACGGCATCCATTGTAACCCTCCTTTAACGAAAGAACTCAGAAAGCATGCATGACTCACATCATACATGCTTCAATTGACTATCTAAAAATGCGTGTTCAAAAAGGAGGATAAAAAGGACCAAGAAGTTCGAGGCGGTGCAGCTTTGAGTAGCGGAACGTATGCTGTTAATACGTGAGCAACGGAAAAGCTAGCCAACGAAGAAATTCGATGTGTCATTTTTACCGGACCTTTTGAACATCCACTACGAAACTATTCTAATTCCCAGCCGTTCTCCCCAACCTTAAGGATGGCCATACCATCACCTTCAACCCCATTACGATTATCTGGTGATAGATTATACGTTCCTGTAACACCTTTATAGGAGATTGTTTCTAAATATTGCTTAATGGATTCGGAATCCGTGTTACCTTCAGAAATAGCTTGAAGTACCATTTGAATGCCATCATACGCATAACCTCCAAATGGACCTGGGTTATAATCGTACTCTTCCATAAATGGCTCAGCAAAGTCTTTAAAGAGCTGAGTTTGTTCGTTGTCATCTAAAGAATCAAGAACATTTAATTTACTTCCAAGAACCAATACTCCTACCCCATCAGCTCCAACTTGATCTAAGAATCCTTGGTTACTTACAGCATGGCTTTGGATCATTGGAACATCAATGCCTAATTGAGAGTAGTTTTTCGCAATAATTCCTGCTCCAGGAGGACGTGACCAAATAATGATGGCACCTGGATTTTTAGGCTTAATTTTCGTTAATTGGACAGTCATATCAGTAGCTTCAGCATCAAAGTCTTCCTTTGCTACAATTTCAATCCCATTTTCTTTTGCCATTCCTTCAAAAACAGGAAGTCCAGTCTGACCAAAACCATCCCTTGCATTGATCCAAGCAACACTATCAATATTGTTATCTTTTAAATAATCAATCACATTTTGAAGAACTGTTTCGTTGCTTTGTGGAGCTTGAACTGTGTATTCATTAAATTGGTCATCATTCAGTACACCTAACGCAACGAGTGGAATTTTATTTTCAGCAGCCACACCCATAAGTGCCACGCTCGTACTTGTTTGAGTTCCACCAACTACAGCCGTAACATTATGTTCTGAAATCATTTTTTTCATTAGCACGACTGCATTTGTGTCGTCTGTTTCATAATCCTCGATAATTAGCTCTACCTTTTTTCCATTAAAATCTTTGTCTTTAAGTTGTTTGTTAAGTAATCGTGCAACGTCTGCTTCAGGTTTACCTAAGGCAGATGCTGGACCAGTATCTGCAACGATAACACCGATTTTAATTGTATCTGAGGATTCCCCGCTAGGCTTAGCATCGCCTCCACTGTTTTCTACTTCTGTTTGTTGTGAACCTCCACTACAGCCTGCAATAACAAATACACTTAAACAAATCACCAGAAATGACCAGACCCAAGAATTTTTTCTCATCGTAATTCGGCCCCCAATTTTTCTTTTAATTGTTCCTGAAGTGATATTTTTCTAATTTTCCCGCTGGCTGTCATCGGAAATTCATCCATGATCAACAATTTATCTGGGACTTTATAGTCTGCAACTTTTGGTCTTACGAACTCCAAAAGCTCTTCGACACTTGGTGAAGTATTTGGCTTAATTTTTACGCAGGCACAAGAGATTTCACCTAAAACAGTGTCAGGCAGTCCAACTATTGCCACTTCCATTACATCCGGATGTGTATATAAAACTTCTTCTATTTCTCTTGGGTAGATATTATAGCCGCCTCGAATGATCATTTCTTTTTTACGACCAACAATTCTTAAGTTTCCTTGCTCATCTAATGTGCCAAGGTCACCGGAATAAAACCAGCCATCCTCATCTAATGCTTCTCTCGTTTTCTCAGGCATATTATAGTAACCCTTCATAATCCCGAAACCACGACAAGCTATTTCTCCAACCTCATTAAGACCAACATCTTCCTTAAATTCGTTAACAATTTTCACTTCGGCACCTGGAAGTACTTTTCCAACTGTTTCAGCACGAATTTGGTCATCATCATCAAAAGCAGTCATGGTAAGGGTTGGTGATGTCTCGCTTAAACCGTAGCAAACGACAATATCACAGCCCATATCTGTTCGGATTCGCTTCACAATTTCAACTGGACATGGAGCCGCTGCGATGATACCAGTTCGAAGGGAAGACAGGTCATAATTTCTAAACTCAGCATGATTAAGCTCTAAAATGAACATCGTTGGTACACCATGCTTTACTGTGATTCTTTCGTTTTGAGTGGTTTCCAATGCTTCTTTGGCATTATATTTTTCTGCCAAGACCATCCGAGCCCCAACCGCAATCGTACTTAGTATGCTAGGTACCATACCAAATACATGGAATAGAGGTACAGCGACATAGAAGACGTCTTCTTCAGTACACTTCATCTCTTCAGCAGTAATAATCGCGGTGTTCACGAAATTACTATGGGTGAGCATTGCCCCTTTTGGTGCACCTGTAGAACCTGAAGTGTATAAGATACAGAAAATGTCATTTTTCGAATCGATTTTGATAGGCGAGAAAGACTGGTCGTCCACTCTTTCAAGTAATTGTTCGTAACTCATATGGCCATCTTTCACGCACCGAACTGTAATGAGTCTTTCAAGACTTGTAACACGCCCAATTGCTAACGTGAATTGTTCATAATGTTTAACTCCACCAAATTCTTCGGCAAAAAACGCAATCTTAGCCTCAGAGTTACGTAGAATGTACTCAACTTCATCTTGTCGGTAACGAGTATTGAAAGGTACGATGACGCCTCCAAGATGAGAGACAGCCATATAAATCACGACAAATTCATTCCAGTTTGGTAAACAAACAGCAATTTTATCTCCCTTGGTTATGCCGATTTCTTGTAGTGAAGCTGCAAGATTAAGAGATTTCTCCCATAATTCCTGATAGGACAGCCGTGTGTAACCATCGTATGAAACTTCATGATGAGGATCCTTTTTGCAAACGTTTTCCAAAAGTTCCGAAACACTAAGTTTGCTTAATTTTTTTTTCATGTAATTCACCCCAATAACTAAAATTTCCTTTAATCAGCCAGGGCTGAAGCCCCGCCTGATTAAAACTACAAGACTTCCCAAATCGCCGCGATTCCTTGGCCTCCACCGATACATAATGCAGATGCGCCGTATTTTTTATTTCTTCTCTTAAGCTCGTAAATGAGCGATAAACTGATTCTTGCACCACTTGCTCCAAGTGGATGACCTAATGCTACCGCACCACCATTGACATTCCCAATGCTCGGGTCAAAGCCTAGTTCCTTTTGGCAAGCAAGATATTGAGCAGCAAAAGCTTCATTGATTTCAATTAAATCCAAATCTTCAACTCTCATATCTGCACGCTCTAATGCCTGTCGAATTGCTGGAGCAGGTCCGATTCCCATGTACTTTGGCTCAACGCCAACTATTCCCCACGAAACCAATCTTGCTAACGGTTTTAAATCTCGTTTTTGAGCATATTCACTAGAAGTGACGACCATCGTCGCTGCGCCGTCATTAATGCCACTTGCATTCCCAGCCGTAACTACACCGTTTTCTTTAAATCTAGCTGGTAAGCGATTTAAAACATCAGTTGGTGTATCACGTGGATGTTCGTCCTGATCGATTACCTTTTCACTTTTTCTTAATTTCACCGTTACTGGTACAATTTCCTTTGCAAAAATACCATTTTCTTGTGCAGCTAACGCACGCTTGTGACTTTGTGAGGCAAACTCATCAATTTGTTCTCTTGAAATCTCATATTTTTCGGCAAGGTTTTCCGCTGTAATGGCCATTGAGCATTTCCCATAGGGATCATAGAGCGCTTCCCAGAGGTAATCCTCCATTGGTGCTTTTCCGAGAGGTAAGCCCCATCTAGCTCCACGAACAATATGTGGAACCTGGCTCATATTTTCTGTACCACCCGCAATGCTAACATTGGATTCTCCTAGTTTAATAGATTGCGCAGCGTTAACGATGGCTTGTAAGCCTGAGCCACAAAGTCGATTGACGGTTAATCCAGGCACATGCTCAGGAATACCTGATTTTAACCCGACATGCCTTGCCATATAAATGGCGTCAGTACTGGATTGAATAACATTTCCGATTACTACCTGATCCACTTCTTCCGGCTGGATTGATGACCTGTGCATCGCTTCCTTCGTTGTATGTACAGCAAGGTCAATCGCAGATACATCACGAAATGATCCACCGAATTCTGTAAAAGCTGTACGCGCACCATCGATGACAACAATTTCTTTACTCAATGTACTTCACCTTACCTTCCAACAAATTGTGGCTTTCTTTTTTCTACAAAAGACTTCATTCCTTCGACACGATCCTTACTTGCAAATGCATTTCCAAAGCAAGCAGTTTCAAGATCTAAGGCCGCCCGTAAATCCACCTCTGTCCCTCGGTTAATCGAAGTCTTTAGCATTTTCATAGCAATCCGTGGTTTTTGTGCTAATTTTTCAGCCCATGCTATTGCTTCTCCTAGTACTTGTTCTGACTCGACCACCTTATTGACTAAGCCCACTTCAAGTGCTTTCTCAGCATCAATCATTTCACCAAAATAGAGCAATTCTTTCGCTTTCGCTTGACCAATTAAACGTGGAAGACGTTGCGTGCCACCGCCACCAGGGATAATGCCTAAATTTATTTCTGGTAATCCGAATTTGGTCGTTGGTGATCCGATTCGGAAATCACACGCAAGTGCTAATTCACATCCACCACCTAAAGCAAGCCCATTAACTGCGGCAATCACTGGCTTTGAAATGGATTCAACTTTGTCATAGGCTAGACGAGAGATTCTTGACATCTCCATCATGTCGACACCATCTAAGTTGACCATTTCATTGATATCAGCACCTGCTGCAAACGCGCGGTCGCCTTTTCCAGTAAGAATGATTGCGCGAACTTCTGAATCCTTCTCTAGTTCCTCAAATAAAGTAAATAATTCTTTATAGACTTGGCTACTTAACGGGTTATATGGAGGTCGATTTAAATAGACAATCCCGATATGTTGGTCATTTGTTAGGTATTGAATTGTATCCATTGTTACGAAACACAACCTTTCTACTGTTTAATTGTTATAGTCGTACCAGCCTGCTCCTGCTTTCTTTCCAACTCGGCCTGCGCGAACTAAATTACGCAATGTTAGGGGTGCTGCAAATCGTTGATCCTTGAATTCTTCGTAAAAATAATCCATAACATGAAGCCCAATATCGACTCCTGCATAGTCTTGCAGAGTAAACGGCCCCATCGGATAATTCAGTCCTAAAGTAACTGCCTTATCAATGTCTTCTGGAGTAGCAACTCCTTCTTCCACTAGGCGGATTGCTTCGATAAATTGAGGAATCATGATTCGATTGACAATAAATCCTGGAACATCTTTCTTTACTTCAATCGGCTCTTTTTTCATCGCGATTGCCAATTCTTTGAATACGCTTACAGTTTCATCACTCGTTTTGTAGCCTCTAATAACTTCTACTAATTTCATAACCTGTGGTGGATTAAAAAAATGCATCCCCGCTACTTGTTCGGGTCTGTTAGTGCTACTGGCAAGTTCGGTAATTGACATAGAGGAAGTATTTGATGCAATCAATGCTTCCGGCTTTAATATTTCATCTAGCTGTTGAAAAATTTCTTTTTTTGCATCTAAATCTTCAATAATAGCTTCGATGACGGCATCACAATCTCTCACATCAGACATACTAGTCGTTAGTTTGATTCTTGAAAGAATTGCTGATTTATCATCTTCGCTTAACTTCCCTTTACTTATGGAACGATCCATCAACTTTTCCATGCGTGCTTGTGCACGATCTAGAAATCGTTGGTCGACATCTACTAGCACTACCTCAAATCCGCAAATTGCTGCTTGATGAGCAATTGCACCACCCATAGTTCCTGAACCAATTACACCAATTTGGTTAAATTCCATGGTAAACCCTCCGTTATATATTTTTTTTATATAGAAATCATAATTTTTACAATTTTCATATTAATTATAGTGTTTTTAGGAAAAAGCTATCTACCGTAAATTAGAGGAATCGGAAGGTGCTGATTTCGGAAATTAGCGGAAAGGGTGTAGTAATGTACGCGAGATTGAGCATTTAAATAAAAAAGCTGACCCTGTATCGAGTCAGCTGTGGGGTTGATCTATTTAACTGTCAGTGGAATAGTTAATACATTCTCTTTTGAACCATCTTTTGCGGAATAAACAAAGAGTTCGAATCTGGCTTCATTTTTTGCATTTGCTATTAATTCTTTCTCAATTGGGATTTCAAAGTCACCCCAAGATGGTGCACCTACTGTTTGATAGTGGTTTTCAAATAGATTTTCCTCGCCATCATAAACTGCATAGTCAAAAACACCTTCAAATACTTGAGCTTTACCAGTAAATACCAATTCATTTTCTGTCTCAGACACTTTTACATCTTTGAAGATTTTGTTTTGGTATACTTTTTCTTCATTTGTCGGTGTTACATCATTTTCAGGACCTTGCTCATTTTCATCTACTTCATTATTTTCTTCTTCCTGAGTCGCCTCATCATTATTGTTATCAACTTGTTCCTCAGTTTCATTAGCCTGTTCATTCACATCAGGTGTATTGGTTTGATCGTTTTGATTACATGCGCCTAAGAATGCGGCAATGCACAACACAATCATATAGAATATCATTTTATTCATTAGAATACCCCTCCTCAACAGAATTTTATCTCTCTGTTCTATTCTGTGGATTTTAAAGGAAAAAAATACCTAGGTGAGGGGTATAAAAGTTGTCCATAATGATTCATTTATAGCATATAAATAGAACACGTCCATTTAGACAGGAGAGTTCTTAATCAATGCCATTTTTTATAAAAGCAGCTGCCATCCTTATAGGCAGTATAACAATTGCAATCGGAATTAATACTTTTTTAATACCATACAGAGTTTTAGACGGTGGGATTATTGGTTTAGGTTTAATTATTAGTTATTTATTTCATACCAATGCTGGGTTCACGATTATGATATTAAGTATTCCTATCTTTATTGTCTCTTGGTTTAAGTATCGATCATATTTTTTTAATAGTTTGCACGGTATGCTTCTTTCCTCATTTTTCATTGACCTGTTTCATAACTTAAATCAACTTCGTTTACATATTTCACCTATTCTAAGCTCGTTTACTGGTGGTATCTTGATTGGTTTTGGTATTGGAATTATGCTTCGCTTTGAAACAAGTACTGGTGGGACAGATTTATTAGCCCAGTTCTTCTCAGAGATCGTGAAAATGAATGTAGGAATCATCATTCTGATTATAGACGTTTTTGTTATTTGTCTTGGGGGTTTATTCGTTTCCAGTGATACATTCTTACTTTCTGCTATAACCATATTAGCTGGTGGAATAACTACGAGTATCTGCACTTGGAATTTGAAAAATAATGACTTTAAAACGAGATCTTAATTTCAATATACCCACTGTTTTCTAATTTATTTTTACAATAAATACAATCATATAAAAAGCGGAATTAGGTAAAATATAATCGTTGACTTACAACAAGTAAAAGTAGGAGGCTTTAAAATGGCAAATCAACTTGACACAAATAAATTAAAACAAGCAGAAGCTCAAGCTTCAATTGCAAAGGACATGATTACTTCGGCAATCGAACAGTCAGCAGCAAACCAAATTTTAGCAAACGAAGCTTTAAAATCAGCTTCACAGGAGATTGCTCAAATTCAAACTTTAATAAGTCAGGCCCAATCTACACTTCAAACACAAACAACAGACGAATCTTAAATTAATATGGACCCCTTTTATACAAAAAGGGGTCCATTACCGTGTAGGGAATCAGATTTTAACTCGTTTGAGAGGTTGCAGGCAGTTTTCTCTGATAGGTAAATAATACAACTCCTCCAACTACATTAACTTCAAACCACGCTTGATTATACTTCGAATGGGCTCTTCAGTTGTGGTTATCATGTTTACTTTTGAAAAACTAAGCTGAATCCTGTTACGAACTTGATTTTTTATGTAGTGATTGTTTTGAAAAACGCCACCTTGCAAAATCAAATCAAATTCGTTCTGTTGGATGCCTGCATTTTCAATGGCAGTATGTACCAGAAGTAGCAGTTCCTCTACTGCACGCTCTAATATCCGTCTACTTACTTGATCCCCCATTCGAAAAGCCTCATCCACTGTGGTTGCAAGAGCCCCTACATCATCAACTGTATATGAATCACTGTAAGCCCAATTATATAGTTCTTCAATTTTTGTAAAATCAAATTTCTCTAATACTAACTTGGCTAACAGTGTATCTTCTCCACGACCATCCTGCATTTTAAGAACAGATTCAATGGCTTGCTTGCCAATCCAATAACCGCTCCCTTCATCCCCAAATCGGTGTCCCCATCCACCGGAACGGACAATTCGATTGTTGCCATCATGAGCAAAAACGATTGAGCCTGTTCCTGCAATCAAGAGGACGCCAGCTTTGTTTTGGGTCGAGCCTAAAAGGGCAGATAGACAATCATTTTCTACTTGTAGTCTCTCAATCTTAATTGGCAAGCCACTAACGGTTTCCTTAACAACTCTGGAAACTTCTTTTTCATCATTATCCGTATCAATACCGGCAAGCGCAAATACAGCTTTTTTCACCACACTACCCGGATCAATCCCTGCATTCTTAAAGGCAGCAAGAATAGCTTTATCTAAGGCTTCTTTGACTTTAATAGCCCCTGCTACATGATAATTTGTGGCACCAGCTCTTCCTTCACCAAGAATTGTTCCATTTGCATCCACTAGAACCGCAAGTGTTTTTGTTCCACCCCCATCGACCGCAAGCAGTTCGATGGTATTCTTATTCATTGGCTCCAGTCCAATCTGTTATGAAGCTTGAAACTTTGACGGCTGATTTGTTAAGATGTTCTCGTCTTTCATCTAACCAAGCTGAGAGTTCTTCCTGTTCAGTTAAACGTGTTTTGATCGTTTTTTCCATTCTACTTGGACTTGGTCCGCCCTCTAAATCACGGATCTTAACAAAATACTCTGGACTTAATACTTGCTTTAATTCTTCTGCTGTTAAGGTAGATTCCTTGCCAACTATCTTTTTAGACTGCTCATTTAATAATTCTAATGTTAATGATTCTAGCGATGTTTTGCCTTGATTTGTAAGCTCTTTAACGGTAGAGCTTACAACATGATGTGCTTGGCGGAAGGATAGACCATCACTGCGTACAATTGTATCCGCTAATTCTGTTACATTTGCAAAGCTTTCGCTAGCACGTTTTAGAAGAGTTTCTTTATTCACTTCCATTGTAAGTAAGACAGAAGTCAGCAACTCATAAATGCCACCTAGTCTTTCGATGGCTTTCCAGATGTATGGCTGCATGTCATCTTCAGTATCGACAATATCTCCGAATGGAGTGTTATGAACCATCAATAATACGGTTTGACAATCACCCGCTACACTTGATAAAAGTGCTCTCATGTGTTCAATTGAAACAGGGTTTCGTTTTTGCGGCATGATTGAACTGATTTGTACATATGGGGCAGAAAGAAGAAAAGCCCCATATTCCTGAGTTCCCCATAATAAGAAATCTTGCATGGACCGTCCGAGATTCAATGCTGATAATTGAACAGCAGTTGCTGTTTCTGCAATATAGTCGGCACCTGCAACAGCGTCCCACGCATTATCAATCATATCCTCAAAACCTAGTAAATCCTTCATTCGTTCTCGGTTTATCACAAAACCAGAAGTTGTGAGTGCTGCTGCCCCCATACTGCTGCGGTTTACGGTTTTGTATGCAGCTTGAAGTCGAACAATATCACGGGTTAACATATCAGTCATTGCATTTAGATAATGGGCAAGGGTTGTTGGTTGCGCCTGCTGCGTGTGTGTATACCCAATCATAATTGTTTCTTTATGCTCGGTCGTCATTTCGATGAGAGCCTCGCGGAGCTTTAATGCCTTTTCTATTAAAGGAAGAAGCTTTTTCCTTAATGTCATGCGATAGATGGCAATCCCCATATCATTGCGGCTCCGGGCAATATGAAGATTACCTGCAATGTCGCCTGCATCTTCAATCAATGCATGCTCGACTTCAAAAAATAAATCCTCAAATTCGCCAGTATAGCTTCTTTTTTGAATTTCATTTTGATCAAGGTGAGATACTGCCTTGGCAATTTTTTTTGCCTCATCTTTTCCAACGAGCCCTTGTTCGACTAGCATAATTAAATGGGCATTGTGGATTTCAATCATTGAATCAAGCAATTGATGCTTTGCCTCATTATAGGCAGGTTCAAGAACCATTGACGTATATGTTTTAGAAGGAAAAACTGTACCTTCAGTTTCAATGATCTTATCTCTAAGTGAGTTTTTCATTCTAGTCAATCCCTTCTGTTTCTTCATCAGCGATCCAATTTTTAATTAACTCATTCATGTTTACCGCTGCCTTTTCTACAATTAACTTTCCTTTTTCATAAGAGGTTTGTTGAGTTAGGCCTGTATAGCCATCCCAAGCTCTCGGTGTTCCTTCTACAAGAACATATGGCATAGAAGAAAGTGGGGCTACCTCTTTAAATTCTGTGTCCCCTTCTTGTACATGCACCAAATCGGGACGAAATGCTTTTACCGCGGACATTTCATATGGGCCACCATGGCCTCTACCTTTTGTCCCCACAAAACCGATCTCTTCAGCAGCATCGATCGCAACCATCTGCCACCAGTTGATTAACAAGAAGCTAGCGTCCGTATGTTTCCCTGTCACATATTCAGCGACTGTTCGAGAAACTCCCATATTGGCATCATGAGCATTTAAAAGTACGATCCTTTTAATCCCTTGGTTGATAATTCCCATCGTTATATCAATTAAATATTCGGTGATAATACTTGGTCGAATCGGGATCGTCCCTTGATATTTGGAAGTTTTCCCAGGACATGCGGTGTAGGGAACCGTTGGCAAAACGGCTCCACCTAAATCATCATCAATTAAATCTGCAAATCCATCAGCAAGGATAATATCCGTTCCTAAAGGAGAATGCGGCCCGTGGTACTCAAAGCTCCCTAATGGAACAACCGCAAATGTTGCCTGCTCCAACGTCTTCAAGTCTCTTCCGTGAACATCACTAGCCTTCATAGAAATATCCCTCCTCCTAAATCAAATGCGCCTTGGCGTATTTGCCGCCCGATTTTTTTCGAGCTTGCTCGAAAAGATTCCTTTGAAAAATCGTGGCATCCGCCGGAGGCTTAACTTTATTCAGCCTTGGTTTGAACACGCCTTGAATTAGGTCACATCCTGCTTCCCTCCTCTAAAAGTAGAGGCTCCCTGCTGAATAAAGTTAGATTGCGGAGCCTGCTTTTCCATCCGTAATCTTTTGTGAAATAAATAGAACTGTAATTATTAAAATGATTTGAAGCACGCCGTATGCACACGCAGTTCCAAATTGGAAAGCGTACATTTTTTGGAATATCGCAACTGATAGTGGCATCGTTGACGTACTATAGATCAGGATTGAAGCAACGAATTCACCTAACCCTTGAACTAATGCTAGCAACGTACCGGCAAGAATACCTGAGAAGGCCATTGGAACAACGACTCTTCTAAATGTGTACCACCAGTTAGCACCTAAGCTTCGCGCTGCTTCCTCTACTGATTCATCCATTTGCATTAAAGCTGCAGATGTAGAACGGAAAATCAGTGGTAAATGTCGTACAAAGTAAGCCAATGGTAAAATCCAGAAGGTTCCGATTAACACTTGGTTAAAACTGAATACGTTTGGTTCACTAAATGCGGCAATTAAGTTAACCGCTACAACCGTACCAGGTAATGCCCAAGGAACCATAATTAGAATATCTAGTAGGGCTTTGCCTTTAAATTTCGTCCGAACCATTGCATAGGCTGCGGCCACACCAAACAGGATATTACCTGCTGTTGCGACAAAACTCATCTGTAAACTGTTCCAAATTGGACGCCATGTTCGTTCATCTGTAAACAGGTCAATATAGTGCTGCAAGGTATATGCTGTCGGGATAATCTGCACCGTCCATTCTCCGTCCACGGAAAACGAAATAAGCACGAGGACAAGAATAGGAAGCATTAAGATAATAACCCCAACAAATGAAAGGAACATCGATAAGTATTTTACAAATGGGGAACGTAATTCGGTTCTGTGAACACTGATCCCTTTGCTTTGGTTTTGGAAGTTACGTCTTCCTTGATACCATCTCATTAAAATTAAGAAAGAAATCGACACAATGGAAAGGATTGTTGATTGCGTTGCCGCCATATCTAAATTTCCATTTGTACGAGATAAATAGATTTGCATCGTCATGGTTCTTTCTACACCGAACATTAAGGGCGCTGTATAGGAAGCCATTGAAATCATAAATACAAGTAACGAAGATGCTACGAGTGCTGGAGTCAGCATTGGTAGGATTACCTTTCTCCAAATGCGAATCCTTCCAGAACCAAGGCTTGTTGCTGCCTCTTCCAATGAAGGATCTAACCCTTTAATGGCTGCAGCCGCCGTTAAGTAAAAATACGTATACATTGTAAAGGTGTGTACCACTATTACCCCAACGACACCTCGTAAGGCAAATGGAACCTCTTCCAGATTAAATAGCGCTTGGAAAGCTCTTGGAAGAATTCCACTTTCCCCATAAAGGAAGGTAAATGACAGTACCCCAACGAGTGGTGGTAACGCCATCGGTACTAGAATTAAGGCAGAGAGAATTTTTCTTCCTGGGAATTCGTAACGTTCCATTAAAAATGCCATCGTGACACCAACAATGGCACACGTAATTACACTTATTACCGATATATATATACTTGTCCAAAGTGCCTCAAGGTTTGCTGTACTTGTTAAACCAAAAAAGCGTTGGTAATTTTCGAGATTTGCACCTTCTTCACCGACCACGGATTGAATAAACGTTTGATAAAACGGATAAATAACATAAGCTAATAACACTAAAAACAATGGAGAAATTAACACATACACAAAATATTTTGAACGGGTAAGTCGTGCCCACCAGTTCTCTTGCACGACTGTACTTTGATTCGCACTCATTCTTTCACCTCCTATTCGCCTATCAAGTAAATTCCATTTTCGGGTACGTGAAGGGTAATTGAATCACCGCGACTTAAAATTTTGTTGCCTTTGTTAATAATCATGACTTTTATAACATTGGATCCTACTTTTACAAGATAATTGATACTGACTCCTGTAAATTCAACAAGCTGAACCGTGCCTGTTAGTTGGTTCACACCTGGGCCTTCATGCAATGCTTCTGGTCGAATCGAGCATTTGATTTTTTCACCTACAACAAGCTTCTTTCCATTTGCAGATTGAGTCATTGAACCTGTTAAGAAAACATCCTCTTCCAATTTCACTTTGACTGCGTCACCATTAATCTCAACAACTTCGCCATTAACAATATTGGATTCTCCAATAAAGGAGGCTACAAAGTGGTTGGAAGGACGATTATAGATTTCTTGAGGGGTGCCAATTTGCTGAACGACTCCATCTTTCATAACCATTATGCGATCAGACATCGTCATGGCTTCCGTTTGGTCATGAGTAACATAGATCGTTGTGACACCTAATTCAACTTGCAATCTCTTAATCTCAATTCTCGTTTCCTCACGAAGCTTCGCATCTAGGTTGGATAGTGGTTCATCAAGTAGAAGAATATCCGGTTCAATAACGAGTGCACGAGCTAAAGCAACACGCTGCTGTTGTCCACCAGATAATTCATTGATTTTACGCGTACCATATTGATCAAGGTGAACAAGCTTTTGTGCTTTTTCTACCTTTTTATTAATAACGGCTTTCGGTAATTTACGTACTTCAAGACCGAATGCAATATTTTCAAATACGGTCATATGTGGGAATAGTGCGTAGTTTTGGAATACCATACCAATGTTACGCTTGTTTGGCTGGAGGGTTGTTACATCTTTATTGTCAAACAGGATTTTCCCCTCTGTAGGAAAATAAAATCCCGCTATCATCCGCAATGTTGTTGTTTTACCACATCCTGATGGACCTAAAAATGTGAAAAACTCACCAGGTTTTACGTCGATATTTACGTTTTCTACACCTTTTGCTTTACCAAACATTTTACTAACATGATCAAGTCTTACATTTTTCAAACCAAACACCTCGCTGTATAAAAATGAAACTTCCTTAACCTTTAAAAAGGGGGTGAAAACAAATCTTCACCCCCCTTACTCAAATGCGCCTTGGCGTATTTGTGCCCAGATTTTTTTCGAGTTTGCTCGAAAAACTTCCTCTAAAAAATCTGTGGCATCGGCCGGAGGTTTTAACTTTATTCAGTGAATAAAGTTAAAACCTATTAATTTTTACCTTTGATATTTTCATCCCAATGTTGCATCCACTCAGCTTCTTTTTCAGCCATAACTGACCAATCAAGATCTAATGACTTCAGTTCAAGCTCTTGATACCACTCTGGCATTGTAGACTTGTCGATGTCTGTACGAGTTGGAATTTGGTATAAATCTTCTGCTAATGTTGTACGTGTCTCTGGTTCAAACAAAAACTCATAGAATAATTTTGCATTCTCAAGGTTCTTTGCATTTTTCACAAGACCAACAGCATCAACTAAGATTGGTGCACCACTTTCTGGATACACGAAATCAAATGGTTGGTTGTGCTGATTTTTTTGGATTAAAATGTCTTGAAGGTTCCAAAGAGAAATAGATCCCTCTTGACGAGCAAGCTTTAAGTATAGATTAGTAGGATCTTGTGCATATTCTTTTGTATTCGCATCTAATTTAGCAAGCCATTCGTACCCCGCTTCTGGATTATCAGCACCTTGCTCATGAATCATTGCAGAGTAGATGGTTCTCATTGTTCCAGATGCTAATACACCACGGATAATGATTTCATCCTTCCATTTTGGATCCAGAAGTTCATCCCAATCCTGTGGAGCTTCTTCTTTAGAAAGCACGTCAGAGTTAATCATGATTACCTCTGGTAAAAGCATTTCACCATACCAACGGCCTTCAGCATCCTTATGTTCTGGAAGAATGCTAGCATCAAAGCTTGGCTTAAATGATTCAAGTAAATCTTCATCTGCTGCTGTCATGAACGCGGATTGCGTTCCTCCCCACCAGAAGTCAGCTTGTGGATTTGCTTTTTCTCCACGAACACGCTCAAGAACTTGTTGAGCACCCATTGTTAATACATCAACCTTGACATCTGGGTACTTTTCGTTGAACATCCCAACAACTTGATCGACAATTGTTTGGTCACGAGCTGTGTAGATTACGAGGTTACCACTTGCTTCAGCTGTTTCTTCCGTTTTGCCTTCGTCATTTCCCTTAGCTGGCTCCTCTTCCTCAGTAGAAGAACTACCAGAGCATGCTGATACAAAAAGCATCAATGCTGCAATCAAAAGAACTAAAAAATGCTTCTTTTTAAACATAAGAATCCCCCTTAAATCATTTTTATTTATTCAAAAGCAGGTCGATTTGACCTACTAAAGAATCGAATAGAATAAGAGCTTGCTATAAAATATGCAGATAAGTTATGTGTATTCTGCTTTTCCAGCTAGTTTAAGATACTTTCATGTTCTCTGAGGAATAGCGAGATAGCTCCAAGAACGCCTGCATGTTCTCCTAGTTGCGACAATTGTAATTCAACTGAACTCGGAAGATATCTTTGGACAATAAGCCGTAATTTAGGAAGAATGTAATCAGATGACTTCATGACCCCGCCATCTAATAGGATAATTTCTGGATTTAATAGAGTGGCTGCATTAATGATTCCATATGCAAGATGTTCAATCGCTTCATCAACCACTGTTTGGGCAATTTCGTCACCTGCTTTTGCCAGTGAAAAAGCCTGCTCTCCTGTGATTTCGGATTTCAGTGCCTCTTTATACAAAGGGTGTTCCTCGTTATGCAGGATCAGCTTTGTTACCTTTTCTCCTATTGCTTTCCCTCCAGCAACACTTTCAAGATATCCATACCGGTGAAAAGTGGGTTTAAATTCATTTTTTATATCGTTCTTATCAGTGACGATATATCCGAATTCCCCAGCAGCATTTGAAGAGCCACGATATAACTGATTTTGAATAATAATGCCACTCCCAATACCAGTTCCGACGGCTATAAATAAAACATTTTCCTTATTCTTCGCGTTTCCTAACCATTGTTCTCCAAGAACTGCTACATTCACATCATTATCTACGAAGACTGGGAAAGAAAAATATTGTTCCGCCTCCATCAAAAGCGGATAACGAACCCAATTTAAACTTGGTGCTTCGACAACAACGCCTGATACTGTTTCTGTAATGCCTGGTACCCCTATTCCCATACCCAAGATCTTAGCTGGGTCGAGCTGACTACTTTGAATCAACTCTTGAACCTCTTTATGTATTTGTTTGACTAAGCCACTTTCTAAGTACTTACTTGTGCTAAAGCTTGTCGAACAGAGCATCTTTCCATTCAGATCGGAAATAATAATTCTTACCTTTGTTCCTCCAATGTCTGTTCCAATTACATAAGCAGCTTTTTCATTAAAATAAAGATGAATAGGCCTTCTTCCTCCTTGTGAGGAGGATTCACCATTTCCCTTTTCATGAATCCAATTTTCTCGTACTAGTTCATCAACCAACAAGGAAACAGTCGGTTTACTAATATTTAGTTTTTCAGATATTTCTGCCCTTGAAATTGGTTGATAAATTCGAATACATTGTAGGACCATTTTTTTATTATTCGTTCTTACATGAAGATGGGATGGTAGTCTATTCATAGCATCACGGCCTTATTTCGTTTAGTTAGTTAGTAAGTTTAACTAATTCAACTACACTATATAACAATTTGTTATCGTTTACAATACTAAATTTTCTAAATTTACTAAGTACACTGGTAATGCTGATTTTTACTATTATATCAACGGTTTGTCCTGAAACTATAAGACTCCTACGTTATACCTACAAAGAAATAGCAAATAGTTATTTGGTAATATTTACAATATTCAGAAAGGATATATAATTCGAATTGAAGGTATGATAATTAGTTAGTTAGTTATAATTACTAACTAAAAATCCTAAGAAAGGAGAGTTTCGTAGATTTTTTTACCTAAAATTGAAAGGGGTTACAAAATGAAGAAATGTCTCTATGTATTGATGTCAATTCTTTTACTTGTTTCATTATTCCCACCACTCAGTCTAGCACAAGAACAAAGTGAAGCCGATGTTGAACTTTGGAATGCAGTTAAGCCTCTAGATACCACTGTCACTTTCTTAAACACAGGTGCTCACCCAGATGATGAACGTAGTGATTTTCTAGCCTATCTATCCCGAGGGCTAGGTGTTAAAACAGCAAGTTTGATAGCTAACCGCGGTGAAGGCGGTCAAAACGCGATCGGAAACGAACTAGGAAATGCGCTTGGAATTATTCGTTCAAATGAAATGATAGAAGCCGCAAAGGTAAATGGTGTAAAAGCCTATCACTTAAGTGAAACAACCTCTGATGCGATCTATGATTTCGGTTTTTCCAAATCACCAGATGAAACACTTGAAAAATGGGGTGAGGACGTAACATACGAGCGCCTTATCAAATTTATTAGAACCTATCAACCTGATATTGTAATGCCTTCTTTTCTAAATGTTGATAGTCAACACGGACACCATAGATTGATCAATATACTTTCTCTTCAAGCTTTTGAAGATGCTGCAGATCCATCTGTTTTCCCTGAGCAGTTAGAAAATGGGTTAGAGCCATGGCAGATTAAAAAGCTTTACTTACCAGTTTCAGAGAAAGAAGCTACGACATCCATTGAAATTGGTGATTATGATCCTATTTACGGGATGAGCTACCCACAACTTGGTGAAGCTTCAAGATACCTACATAAGAGCCAAGGAATGGGACGTGATATTCCAGTTGAACCTAGACAAACACATCTTAAATTAGAAAAATCTGCAGTTGAAGCAGAAACATCTGATCTTTTTGCTGGAGTTCCTTATGATTTCCACGCTTGGGCAGACATTGTTCCTGCTAAAAATATTAGCGAGCAATTAGACACATTGCAAAATAATCTAGAAAATATTATCGAGCTTTACCCAAATCGTGGGGCAATTTTACCTGTGTCTCAAAAAGCTTTAGGTGCTGTTCAAAAATTAATCTCAACGACAAAATCAGGTAAACTAGATGATGCACTTAAAAATGACCTCCTTCATAAGCTTGAGCTAAAAGAAGAACAGCTTCAACAAGTAAGCTTAGTCTCTTCAAACTTAGCTGTGGATACTGAAATTGGTTCTTACGTATTAACACAAGGTGAACAAACTCAAGTAGAGGTTACAGTTACAAATAACGGTAAGCAAAAAATTCATCATATTGAAGCGGCTTTACTGACTCCTGAAAACTGGAAGCATGAAGGTGCAAGTCAGTTAAAGCATTTAAAGCCAGGTGAATCAAAGACTGTAAGTTTCAATGTAACTGTTCCAGCTGATGCAGAGTATTTTCAACCTTATGATCATGCTTCGATTCAAGCACAGTTAACATTTAAGGAAAACGGTGTGGAAACGACTTCCGTTATCGACTTAGATAATACGGTAAGTGTTCTTCCTGAATTAAGCGTCACACCGGATCCAGTAAACATTACGGTAAATACAGCTAATGTTCAAGATGAAATTCCAGTTTCAGTTAAGGTGAAAAACTATGCCAATGGTGCTAAAACTGCAAAGGTTTCTCTAGACCTACCAGAAGGCTGGACGAGTGAACCCGCTGTAGGAGAAGTAAACTTCACAGAAAGATTCGAGGAAAAAGTAGTATCATTCACATTAGTACCACCTTCAACTGTCGCAGAGGGTAATTTTACAATTGCAGCAATCGCAGAAGAAGATGGAAAGTCTTTCAACACGACTGTACAAGAAATTAAATATGAGCATATTAATGATTCTTACTTCATGTATCCTGCTGCCATTAACGGTGTTGCTTTTGAATTATTAAAACCAGATAACCTTAAAGTTGGCTACATCGATAGCGGCTTTGATACAATTGCTGATTCACTCATTAATGCAGGGTTTGATATTACAAAGTTAACTCCTGAAGATTTAGCTACTGGAGATCTCTCACAATACGATACAATCGTTACGGGGATTCGCGCAACTCTTGGTAGAGAGGATCTACTCGCAAATAACGAAAGACTGCTTGAATATGTGGAAAATGGTGGACATTTGGTGATGCAATACGTGACGGCAGCAGATCCATGGGATGCTGAGTTAACACCACCTCACTATTTAAAGATTGGAACGCCATCAATTCGCTGGCGCGTAACGGATGAAAATGCTAAAATTGATGTACTTCAACCAGAGCATGATCTCTTTAATTTCCCTAACAAGATTACTGACAAGGACTGGGACAACTGGGTACAAGAAAGAGGCCTTTACTTCCCAATGGAATGGGATGAAAGCTATGAAACATTCGTTTCAATGGCAGACCCTAACGAGGACCCATTCACAAGTGGAATCCTAATGGCTGAATACGGCGAAGGTACTTACCTTTACACCAACTTAGTATTCTACCGCCAAATTGGCGCTCAGGTTCCAGGAGGATATCGAATTTTTGCGAACTTGATTAGTTATGGGGCAAAAAATTAAAGATATAGGAACATTAGGGAAAGCTATAGACGTGGAGTCTATAGCTTTTTCGTATGTTTAACATTTATTTGACGTATTATGCTTATTTTCGAAAAAACAAGAAACAATATACAGACTCATGTAGCGCTCTTTGAGCTTCCAACACCGCGCAGATGACGTTTAAGGATTTTGCCGCTAGCGTTTCTCGGCAGTTCGGCCACAAACTCGACCCTCTTTGGCACCTTATAGTTGGCTAGATTGTTCCTAACATGCTGAAGGATCTCCTCCTCAGATACTGGAGCTTTGATGACAACGAAGGCAGTGACTGCCTCAATCCACTTTTCATCAGGGACACCGACAACTGCGACTTCAGCGACCTGGGGCAACTCGTAGATGCAGTCCTCTATTTGGCGGGAAGCCACTAGCACACCACCAGTGTTGATGACATCCTTCACCCGATCAATTACCTCGATGTATCCGTTCTCGTCCTGCTTTACGAGATCTCCAGAGTGGAACCAACCACCAGCGAATGCCTTGGCAGTAGCCTCACTTTTGTTCCAGTAGCCTAGACAAAGCTGTGGTGAACGGTAAACAATTTCGCCAAGTTCGCCAGGGGGCACACAATTACCTTCGGCGTCCACAACCCGCGCCTCGACGAAGAGCATTGGTCTTCCTGCTGAACCTGGATGATCCGCATGCTCCTCGGGACGCAAGACTGTACAAGCTGGCCCCATCTCGGACTGGCCAAACACATTGTAGAAGCCAAGCTTTGGCAGACACTTCTGCAGTCGTTCGAGTATTGGTCCGGGCATGATTGAAGCTCCATAGTAGGCCTTCCGAAGATTTCCGAGGTCCCGGGATGTCAGGTCAGAGTGATTCGCGATTGAAACCCAAACGGTTGGAGCAGCGAAGAACGATGTAATGGCGTCACGTTCGATGGTTTCCAGCACAGCACCTGCCACAGGAGCAGGAAGCACCTTGTTCCAGCCACCCACTAACAGTGCAGGCAGCATGAACACATGCATCTGCGCGGAGTGGTAAAGGGGCAGGCAGTGAAGCGCACGATCTGACTCCTTGATGTCCAAACCGTGGATGCAACTCATGTAATGGTGCATCAGAGCACGATGTGTCATAATTGCACCCTTTGGATCTGACGTGGTGCCCGAGGTGTAGAGTAACTGAGCAACATCCGTGTCCTCGACTTCGAACTCATCCTCTCCCACAGGACGATTGTCGTTACTGAAAGCCCACTCCAGGAGTTCGTCCTCGAATCTTAGTACCTGCCGATGGCTGTTCGACCTAGTCTGGGAGATTGCAATGGCAAGGTCTCGGTCAGCAATTACGAACTTAGGATCTGAATCTCCAAGAATGTAGTCGAGTTCCCCAGCTCGGAGCTGGAAGTTCACCGGAACATGAATAGCTCCTATACGTGCTGTGGCCAGAAACAGCAGAATATACAGATCGGAGTTTTTACCGTAGGAAGCGACTCGGTCTCCCTTTTCCACCCCCTGTTCACGCAGTTTGCGCGCGATACGCGTGACCCCCATGTCGAGTTCACGGTAACTCCACTCCCTGTCATTAAACACAATGGCAGTTCTATGTGGGATCCTTGCGGCCGTTCGACGGACGGCCTCGGCTATGGTACTTGTTCTCAAATCAATATCAGTCCTCTCTTGTCTATTTTTATACACCTATAAATTATGTAATATTCTAAAAATAAAGACTATTTATCTGAATAATAGCCCACTCCAACTAGGCAGTCAATATATTTATTAAGCATTTTCATATAATAGCAACAAGAAGACGGATTAAACTCACTTAGATTACAAACAGGAACAATCATATAATTAATTGCCATATCTATTAGCTCTAATAGCTATTATATTTCCAATATATTTATAATCAAAAAACAATAAAATTTTTTAACAAAATGGAAAAATAGATTATGCTTGTTTAAAGGATTATTATATAATAAACATAAGAACAATTGTTCTATCACTACTCATAGGAGGTGTGATTTATAATTGGAAAAGTGGGAGGCTTCTTATATTGCTGGAATTATTGATGGAGAAGGCAGTATTTCATTAACTAGAATGCATGAAAAAGAACATCGTAGGCCTTGCATTTCTATTGCATCAACCGATATAGAACTTCTTATTTATATTCAAAAATTAACTGGGGAGTAATTAATAATAAGAAGAATTACAAGCCGGATCGGCACAAGGATTCCTTTACTTTAACAATAAAGAAAAAGGAAGACGTTTTTTATTCATTAGAAAACTTTACACCTTTTCTAAGAGTCGATAGAAAAAGAAATCGTAGTATTTGGATCCTTGAAAACTATAATAATGTTACTCCACGAAATGGAAAGTACAGCCCAGAATTATTACAAAAGAAAATTATGTTTGAAGAATACTTTTTTGAAATGTAAAACGGACTCACCATAATCGGTGAGTCCGTGGGAATTTCTGAGACTTCAACCAAAATATTTTTTGAATTAAAGCATATGTTTTCAAAACCTAGATATATAAACATTTTTAACAGACTTTAATGGGTATTCTAGTTATTATTATAAATTTTTTAGGCATTTTTATTCTATTTTTACTTCTTACTGAATACTTATTGTTTATTAAAATACTTACTGAAAACTTATAATTTATTCAAGAAAACATATAAACTTAGTATTTTGCAGTGAAGCAAAAAATTAATCCCCTATGCCTGATTTAATTTTCTCTATCACATATTTTTCTAATGACATATTACTTTCTTTTGCTGCTTTTTTAATTTGTTTTTTAAATTCACTTTTAACGTGGATAGTAATAGTATCTAAATTATTTTTAAAATGAATTTTTTCCTCTCTTGGATATAGTTCTCCACTAACGATATACTTTTCAATCCATTTTAATGAGTTATTATTTCTCAATTTATTATAAGGTAGAGAAGTTGGTTTAATTTCTAATATTACTGCATTTTGTTCTTTATTAATTCTCATATTTTGAGGACCTATTTCGTAGACAAACGCTTCAATTATATCGCACACTGGTGAGTCTGTTTCTTGTAAGTCTGGTAGTGGAAATACAAATTTAATAAATGCTTTGTTGTTTTTGTGTTTAACGTTTAAATTTGGAATGATTGTTGGTTCGTATCCATATTGCTCCAAATTATTCGCACTAAAAATATCTCCCTTTTCAGTTACAATTAGCACTTGATCATCTTCAATTTGCATAATTCTAGCCTTTGATTTTAATTCTCGATGAACTAAAGTTTGATATAAAAATATACCTCTTTTCTTTGAAAAAAAAGTCTTTCTCTTTTTATTAATACTATTTTTCTTAGCAAATGCAGAAAGATCCTGTTTGTTAACAAAATAGATTATTCTTCCTTTGTATTCTTTAGTCTCTGCATTTAATAATCCCTTCTTGATATACTTAATTATTGTTGAGACCGAACATTTTAAAAATTCAGCAGCTTCTCCTGTAGTTAAACCTAATGGCTTAAGGTTGTTAATGTGTTCCTTTAGTTTTATAGCATCCTCAATCCTAAATAAATAACTAGAATCTAAATACCAATCTTCTTTATTAATTGGTTTAATTAACCCCGTCTTAATATAGGTGTATATAGTATTTTTAGACTTTACATCTAGGTATTCCGTTAACTCTTCAGTAGTTATATATCTATTAATTTGTATCGAGTCCATCAAGATTAATCACATCCAAATTAAAACTGGTGATACTATTTATTCTTTCAATTTCCCTATAAATTCTTTATAAACTTTATCATAAATAGCTAGGTTTGATGGTTCTAAAAATACTATTTGTTTCTCTAATTCTCTATTTACCCGATAGGGTGTAGGATGAAGCCCTTTTGAATATAACCTTAACATTGCTTCAGATATTTCATCTTCCATTTTCTTTGTTCTTACTTTCCTTCTCTGCTCCAAATATTTTAAACGCCTAGTACTTATCTTTTTATAAATTTCTGGATACTGTGTTCTCAAGTTAGAGGCATGCTTATATCCAATTTTATTTGCAACTTCATTTAATGAAAATTTTTCATAGTAGTTTAAATTTTTTAAAACTACTTCAATATTCTTCTCAATTTCTTGGCTAGTATAATCTCCACGATTTTTAAATTTAATATATTTATTGTATTTTTGGGGAAAATTCTTGATATTAGTAATATTTATTTCATTTAAAAATAAATTCTTTATATTTGTATCTAGAACATATGATATCTTTAGTAAGTTTAACAAGGAAGGCCTACCACTACCATGTTTCCAAGCACTTAGTTGGTTGGAACCTATTCCCAAATAATTTGTAAACATATTACCGTTTAAAGCATACCTATCTCTTATTTGTGAAAGAATGTTTTTTATAATATTACTAAATTTAATTTCTTTATTCAGCTTTTCTCTTTCTTTAAATGTTAATGATAGTAGTAATCCTATTTCCTTAAAAAAGTATTGTTGCAAATCTCTCTCCTCGTATATTGTAAACTTATTAGGATAACTATTAGATAATTTTGACTGACAATAATGACAATACCCAATTGGACTTAAAGATGATAATAATGGATTTTGTTTGTGACATCTTGGACATTCTGTCTCCAATTGACAATTATGCCTTTGACAAAGTTTAATTACTTCGAATTGCCATATTAACCGTTCAAAAACTTCACCATATTTTAATTCATCGATTAGTAAACAAGAAGGACACCACGATTTATACAATTTCAATTCTTTTCCATTCTGTAATATAGAAGAAAAATCATATAAAGAAAGATGTTTTAGGTCACTTCTCCCTGTTAATTTTTCCAGACTATAGGTGATTTGTTTATTATTTTCTCCATTACCATTATAAGCAGCAGACCTTGTTGAAACTGAACGCATATTAGTATTAACTAACTCATTTTCACTAAGATATCTAAGGAGTTTCCCTGTTGTAATATTGTGAGCAGTTGCTAATCTTGTTAAGTAGCTTGTTAGACTTTCAACTTCAGGTGTTCCAATGCCTTTAGGTTCTATATTATATAAATCACTTCTAGTTTCAAGTAAATCATTGCTTATAAACATAACTCCCCCCTAATTTCCACCAACAACATCTCTTCCAGGATTTCTTTCTCCGACTTTTCTTTTTTGACTATTTTTATCCGATACTTCAACCTGCATTTTCACTGGATCCTTATTTTCCAATTCATCATTCATACCTAACAAAGTAGCTACATCATCAGATGTTTTATTTATTCCTTTAACTAAAGCCTCTCCATTTAGTGCTTCATCAGCCAATTGATAGGTTTGGTTTGCTGTTAGTTCATATTCTTTAAAGTCATCTAAAACTAAAGTATTTAACTTAGGATTATCTTTAAGGTTATATTCTAATGTTGTTGTCAATAAATCCTTTAACAAACCTATACATCCTACACTTACTTGATAAAAATGCTGCCAATGTTCAATTAAATTTGGCTCCTCATGTAATGGAAGATGTTTTTGGAGATTCCATAATGCTCTATAAAACATTTCTCTTTCCTTTGGAATATTATAATCATATCTTCTAAAATGAATATCAAGACTTCTTCGAGATAATTGACCGAATGAATCTCTAAAATCTAAGATTTCATATGTTCCTGCTAAAATATGTGGTGTATTTGTTGTAGAAACTAGAGATTTAATTAAATTTAATTGATTATTTGAGGATTTTGCTGAGCTATTAAAAGTAATATGTTGTGCCTCGTCTATTAAAAAAGCTAAACACTTTCTAAATTCTAAGGCATTTTCAAGAGATCTTCTTAGCTCTCTATTTGGTTCCCTATCTCGGTTCTCCACCTTTTTTACAATTTTTTCGATATCAACTTTATACTTAATAAGTGGCTCTTTTAATGACATCAAAGATCGAATATAATGATCTTTCCAATCGTATTTTCCGTTATCAGGTGCTATTGATTCAAATCCCGCAATTGGAATGCACCCTTGATCCTTTTCTATTCTTTCCTTATTATCTTTTAATACTTTTTCATAAACTTTTTTCAACAAGCTAGATTTCCCGACACCACTAGGACCATAAACTAAAAAGATACTCTTTGTTGAGGGTGTATTAATCCGCTTAAGTAACTCTTTGTATGCTGCAGCAAAAAATGGATGAGGGCAAGTATAATCTTTAAAATACATAATCCGTTCATTAAGTGGACTATCTAGTAAATAAACAGGAAATTCCCTTTTCATTTTTTACAACTCCTCAAATGCTTCATACTCAAGTTCTGAAAAATCTACTTTCGTTTTAGCATTATCAACAACTAATTTAATATTTTCAGGTGTTGATGTAGTATTCTGTACTTTTCCTTTGTCTTCTTCATTTAATTTCCCGCCATCGATAACATATAAATTTCTCATTGCCCTATCTCTTAGTCTTTGTTCTATTAAGACTTCTTCTGCTTCTATAGAAATTAGAAAATCAGCTAACATTTTTATAGTTACATCCTGTTTCTTTTGTCCTAAACTTAATCTTCTTTTAATTTCTGTGAAGGCCAAGTTAATTTCTTTTTCAGAGCGGTTTTTGAAAATGTTATATTTCTCAGACTCAAGCTGGACCCATCTTTTATTAACATATGCATAAGCAATACCCATATTAAAAGGATCGTATCTTACTGGTACTTTATGATTTTCAATTAATCCATTTCTAAAGACTTGATTCCAATAATAAATTCTATTAATTTTAACACCATAACCTGGAGTTACTTTAGCCTCACCTTTTTTGGTTGTAGGTAATGATAACATTTTAAAAACTTCATCATAAACTATCCTTGTTGTTTCCCTAGCCCCTCCAGTCATTATGCTGTTTTCAAACATTTCTTTTGGTGATATTCCCAAACTTGAATGTTCAGTTTGATCATAAGTTTCATATGCCCAATTTTTTAATACTTCTACGAATTTCTCTAAGTTCCATATAGATAGGTTCTTAGGATTTACATCTTTTGATATTTGCCTTACGTTTTTTGTTAATTGAGTGTTACCAGTTAAGACGTGTATAAAACCTTTATTAGTTGTATCGAAGAGTCTTTCAACAACACTTCCAAATCTTGGTTTAGATCCTGGCCTCACTTTTCTTGTACATTTATTCCGTGTAAGTAGGGTTTCAAAATAAACACTATTAAAGTCCTTTCCGCCGTCAACCACTATAGTACTTGGAAATCTGGAATATCTTTTTACACATTCTCTCATGACCATCATACAACTACGATAACTAGGAGGATCAAAAGATACATATAGAGCTAGTATTCTTCTTGAAAAGGCATCAACTAATAAAGTTAGCCAAGGTCTGCCAAGATTTTTTCCTGTTTGGGAACATCTTAGCTCAATATCTAACTCCGTATGGTCAAGATGACAAATTTCAAATATTCTATCTCCATGTCTTGGGGTAGTTAGTGATAATTCATAATAAAACTCCCCTTCACTATAGGCTGCCTTACGTCCCTTTCTTTCTTTATCTTTCTCATATTTCGGAATTTCTTTTACGAACTTTGTAAAAGTATAATAACTTATGGGATCATATCCCCTATTAATACATTCTTGTTTAAATTCAGTAT
Source organism: Fredinandcohnia onubensis (assembly GCF_031181385.1). GTDB lineage: Bacteria > Bacillota > Bacilli > Bacillales > Bacillaceae_L > Ferdinandcohnia > Ferdinandcohnia onubensis_C. The sequence continues at coordinate 52,495 of NZ_JAPSKV010000006.1, read as the reverse complement.
ACACGGGTTGAATATTGCTTTGTTTTAAATTTAAATATTTTTCCTTTATAAATTTAGTCATTAGTTCATATACCCTATCATCAAATCTTTTAGTTCTATTTCCTTTTTTTCTATTTTCTGAGAGCAACCCAACAAATCCATAGCTATATTTTTTTTCAGCGGATCGAAATTTATTAATCCAATTATGTATAGTTCTACTAGTTACGCCTGTTTCGCTCCTACAATCAGGTAATATTTTTTTACCATTTAAGTAAGGCAGTATTGTATTAAACTTATGATTTGCTTCTTCTAATTCTTTAGGACTTGCGGATTTTAGCAACTCCAATTCTTCATTTTTTTCAGAGTATAATAAACTTTGTCCTTTTACTTTCCCTTCTTTCATCAAATATTCAAAAGTTGCTATTGGTATGTCTACTGTCTGCTTTTCTTCCGATATTAAGGAAATAGTAGTTGCACCTATATTTAAAATATTCCATGGAATACCATCCCAGACAATCCTCTCTCCACTTTGTATTTTAAAGCCCACATGCATACCGTTATTTTTATCCGAACTAGAGTTAATAAGGTTATTATACGCTTCCATATATTCCTTACTCCTGTATAATCTAGCAGTTAGTTCTGGTAATATTTCTTTATGAATATCTGTAAAAATTTTTCCTAATATGATTGATATGTATAAATCATCTGCATTAAAATCAATATTGTCGACTTTTAATATATCTCTAATAGTTATTCCAGGATTATCTTTAACTAATTTACATATACTATTTTCAATATTTTCAGGAACTCTTAAGTCCTCAGCCAGCAAATAATCCTCTAAGAATTTAACATTTCGAATATAAGTCCAATTAAGCTCCTTTGAAGTTCTAACTCTAAAAGACAATCCAAATTTTGCAGCATGTTCTTCTGCAGGAGGACATCTCCAAACTCCTTCATCATCTAGTTGATATCTATTAGGGGATTTAATTGAAAGTTTAATTAGATCCTCTTCTGTTTTCCACTCTTCCCAACCAATCCAAGACTCTGTTATTACAAAAAAATCTGCTGTATATCGGTGCCCCCTATTCTTACCATTAACCTCATAATTAATTTTAAATGAAGGTGGTTGATCATAATATTCAAGTACTTGTATATCATGCTCTTTCTCTAAAATGCCAGCTAGTTCTAATGTGTGGCTTTCAAATTGAATTGACACTCCCATTTTTTTACTTGGATATGTACCAGATACATTCCTACCATTGTTTCCAACACGCCTAGAAGGGTCAGATTCACGAATTTTCAAAATATAATTTATGGTATTTTCTTGGAGTCCTCTGTTTCTTAGCCAAGATTCTATGTTGTTTATCAAGGGAATCACCTCTCATATCAAATCATAGTTTTTTGATTTGAAATATTCTAATAATTAATTTCGACAAAAACATCCTGTCACCTTCAATATATTGTATATTTTTGTTACCCATCCTAACTTTCTTTCTATATATAGAATTTTCAACACTAAAACTTAGATTGGTATTTATTCAAATAGTCCATATTTAAAGTGCTTTTTATATCTCTCCATTTATCTTGTATCGCTTTTTCATTTAAGAATCCAGGTGAGGTTATCATTTCAATATTTCTTCTACTAGGTTGTTTACCAATCTTTAATAGCTCGCCTACTGCTAAATTAAGTTCATCTACTTTTTGATTAAATCTCTCGTCTTTTTTTTTTTGAATTGATTTATCATATATTTCTTTGATTTTTTTACACTCTTCTGGATATTTCAAATAAAGCAACCGTCTATCACAGCCAATATCTTCTGCTATTCTTTTTATTGATATTGTTTTTTGATTTTCTATTATTTTTATTAGATGTTTTTTTATTTGGGAATGGTCTAATTTTTTTCGGTAATGCCCCTCCGTTTCTACCACTGTTTCTTTCTTTGTTAATTTGGTTACTGGTTTCTTTTCTATAAATTCCTTAATAGTTAAATTTAAACTATTACAAATTGATAATATGGCATTTAAAGGAGGGCGGTTCTCTTCAGAAATCCAATATCTTAAGGTTGTGCTTGGAAATCCTAGTTGCTTAGCAGCAATTGTAATATTTTTATTGAAAATATCATTTATATAAAAAGTTATTGCATCTTTAAAAACCTGTGCTTGAATACTTTTCCTTTTATTTATATAATCTATTTGAACTTCAAATAGTCCTTCCAAATAATGTTCATTGCTAATGTTTGGAGTATCAATGATCCTTTTCCCATCTGTCTTTCCTAGCCAAGAACCACAGTAACAACAACAACCTGGGAAACTGTTTCTATAAAGATAAAATTGCTCCTTTTTACAGTTGTTATGAATACTACATATTGTAGATTCTTGTAAACACCAGATTAGTTTGTCAAAAGGAACTTGGTTGTTGTTTTTTGATTCCTCATAGCATACTGGACACCATGCCTTATATTTTCTGATTAATCCCCTAGTAGGAAGTACATCTGACCAAAATAGAAATGTGGAATTAATTAAATCAACACCTGTTAATTCACCCATGATTTTAGCAAAATCCTCTGCTTGTGACCCAATGCCATTTATTCCGTGTGAGCATTGATAAAAGCCATTCCCTCCCCTTTTTGCAATTGCACATAAGTAATCTTTATTAAGAGAAGGTGTAATAATTTCTTTAATTAATGTCCCTGCTTTTATACAGTGCAGATAAGCAAGCCTATTTATATAGCTTGTTAGGGATTCAATAAATGGAGTACCACTATTTATTGGCTTAATATTATAAAATTGAGTTACCACTGTATTTAACAACCCTTTTTTTAGAGTTAGTATTTCAAAAATGTACTCATATAATTCAGAAAACTATTCATTGTTTTTTAACGGAACTAAGTAATCTTTCAAAAAACATTCTACATTTTTATTCAATGTAAAAGAAAACCAAAATAAAAAGCACCCTAAAAGGATGCCTATCTACTTACTGACTCGCCTAATACTACCGATTTTTTATTTTTAAAAACTTGTCAGCAATCTATCTTATCTCTACCAAAAATTATTCAATTGTAGGTCTCACTCGTGTAGCAATTTGTAGGTCTGAATAAATAAATCTTTGTTGAAGTTGTTGAGCAATATCGTTATATACAGCTTTATTTCCTTGGGGATCAGAAATAGTAACAATTAATGCAAAATCCTGTGGTTGTAAAACTTCATCACTTCTACCACTAAGTGTTAATTTTAATTTCCAAGGATGGGCATTTATTCCTTGATTACTTATTCGTCGATGATATACTTTAACAGGTGCCCATTTCATTCCATTTTCAATTAACTCCCTTTCTAGCTGCCCATTTCTTTCTAGAGGTACCTCACTAGAGTAACCGTTAGGTTTATCAGTACCCAAACTCACCTCAATATTTGAGCGGCAATATTCAAAAGAATAATCACTATTTAATGGTGGATTATAAACTAAAGTAACAAATATCTCGCCAGTCCATTTATCGTTTTCTTTTAAAACAGTTGGAAACGGAAAGTCTGAAATCTCAACGTAGGTTGATGGCATAATTGTTCCTTCAAAAATCAATGTAGATGAACTGCTTGTACAATCTAATATTTTCTCTAACCCTTGTGGCTGCCCAAAACCTAAATAAGGTCTATCAGTTTTATTAGGGCGATTGTTTTTTCTTCTATCATTTGCAGAGTGAATTAATAATGCTTTAGCAACATTTCTACTAATCTTGTAATCTAAATAATGATGTATTTTAGATAACAAAGCCGAGACACGAGGCGCAGAAAAACTTGTACCTATATCTCCTCTTAAATTTCCGTATTCCCCAAAAGAAGGTACTCCTATTATGTTAAATGGACTTGATGCAATATTCCCTCCAAAGTCAACTAGTTCTGGCTTTGTTATATAATTAGGTCCTGGTCCTCTCCTACTAAATGGAGATGGCTCAAACCTCTTGGTAATATCGGAATCAATATGCGATACCGAACCAACAGTTACTGCTCTCAAGGAATCTGCTGGTGATGTTATTCTGTCATTAAATACATTCGGATTTGTTATTGGCCATGGTCTAAGTTGTTCCTCGAAATTTCCAGCAGAAATAACAAATATAACATCGTTTTCATCCTGTATTTCATCTAAACTCACAGCAAGATCACTAAATTCCTGTTCTTCACAGATACGTGAGCTTCCTAATGAAAGATTCCAAACCTTAACTATTTTACTATACTTCGGCACTACTTCTTGTAGTATTTGAACTAACTCATCCTCTTTTAGACTTCCTACTTGTCCATATCTCGGATCCACATTCGGAATTGCAGTTACATCAATAATTTTCACACCATCATATTCAGTTTTTTCACCAATTAACCTGTCTCCATATGAAATAATACCCGATACAAAAGATCCGTGTTCACAGTTCTTTTCTTCAGGTAAAACAAAATTCTCTCGGTACTCCACCCATGGTGACAAATATTTGTTTTCATCTCTGGTTCCGCTATCAACAACTCCTACATAAGGATAATGAACTCCATCTTCAGGTGAATACAATTCAACAGGTTCAAGTTCCTTTTCTACGATAGATTGAGGTTCGGAAGAAGTAAGAATCGGAAAATAAGATAGACTTTTAACAGCACCAAAGTTCGTTATCGATTCTAATTTTGTAAGATCATTTACTTCTACTTTGTATATTATAAGATTTTTGGAATAGAAGATTTTATCTACAATATACGAATTAAATTTTTTTAGATGGTTTTCAAATTCTTTCTCCGTGTCAATATTAGTTTTCTCATTAAAAAATTTAAAAAGTTTTATCTTTACAAATTTTTCTTCTTCATTAAAAATATGTTCCTTTATGTGTTCATTTAGTACATCTTCTGGGGTGTATGGAGTAATGCTTTTTAATGTCGAAATGTTAGCACTAACGGACTTAGCATTATTGGTCAGTATTTTTTCTTTAAGCCTACTTAGCCTTTCAGGATTTACCTCTATAAATAGTTCGTCTGAATTACCAACACCAATTATCGGACAAGTTGATTGAGAGAATAGACTTAAAGGTCTATGACTTTTTGCAATAGCTTCTGGTCGTAAGTTAACCCTAGCAACAGAAGGTGTATCGGGAGTTTCTTTAAATCGAGCTTCAAAAACATCTCCAATTTTATCTACTTGTGAAGAAAAGCTATTTCTGAGCTCGGTTGTAACCTCACAAAAAAACTTTGGACCACCACCATTTACGCGATTAGGTTTAGTGTCCTCTTTTCTAAGCTGAACCATCTTTACAGGAAAATCAAATACCTTTCTCTCCATTTACCCCTTTACCCCCTATTTTTTATTAACCTTGAAATTGTTGAAGTGGAAACATCAAAAATCTCTGATAAAACAGTATAAGTGAAAAACTTAGAATCTAAAGCTCTTATATATAGTATTTTATCTTCAAGCTCACTGGCCCTTAAAGAAGGTGGTAAATTATTGTCTGTTGAATATGTTGCATCAAATAGAAATTCTAAGAAATCACTAATCTTAATAGTCTTCTTATCCTGTAGGACCGCTTCTCTTTTTACATTAAGGCATAGTTTCTTGATTGCAGCTCCCGATAAACCTTTAGTAATTTTCGCAAGCATCTCTTCATCGAATCCTTTATACCCATACATGGATTCTTTGATTAATTCCATCCTCGTATTAACGTTTGGTTTATTAATAAAGAGCTTGAATGAAAATCTTCTCCATACAGCAGGATCTAATAATTGTTCATGATTAGTTGCTGCAATTAAGATACTTCCATTATCCATAAAGTCTATATTTTGTAGCAAGCTATTTACTACACGTTTTAATTCACCTAACTCCTGTTTATCATCACGAACTTTTGCAACAGCATCAAATTCATCAAAAAACAATATACAAGGATTGTTTTGTGCATATTCAAATATACTTCTAATATTTTTTGCTGTACTCCCAAGAAAAGATGAAATTAGACTGTCAAGTCGAACAATAATAATTGGCAAATCTAGTATAGTTGATAAGTTCTTGGCCAATAGGGTTTTACCGCAACCAGGAGGTCCATATAGTAAAATAGTGTTTGGAGGCTCAATACCCTCGATTATTAATTTATCCTTATTTTCGTAATAGCTTACAAATTTTTTTATGCTATCTTTTACGTCTTGGTTAAGTATAATTTTTTCATCTATGTCTTGAGGATTAATAATTTCTCCTAAATGAAATTTTGACTCTTGATCAAAGGGTAATTTCAGTGAACTTGAAGATTGAGTAATAGTTCCACTAGTTTTCTTCGGAGAAATTAATTTCTTAATTTTCAAAGCAACTTTCTCATCCCCTTCTTGTTCAAGTTTAGATGATAGCATTTGAGCATATCCAGCTACTCTCTCAGTATCATTTTTTAAAGCAGCATCAATTATTTTAAAAATCTCAAACCAATGTGACATTTAAACGCCCTCCTACACTTATATTATTGAAACAATAATGTTAAATCAAGAAAAAATATCTTTATTTATGAAAAAAATCACTTTTTTATGAAATTTTTTCGATTTTTCACAAAAACAAGCATTTCCATTTTTTATAACTAACTATTTATTTAATCAACTGATTTAATTTCTACAATTACCACATCTTATATTTTGTTTAATTTTAAAAACCGAATGCCTTGGTACTCTTATTTTAATCTACTTTTCTAATTGAATGACACACTCTCTCAATATGAGTTATTAGGATAGGATGACAAAAAAAAACCATCTAATGATGGTCCCAGAGTGCCTCCAAAAGGGATTTGGGAATGGTCTTATTCCCAAATCCCTTTTTAGAGCCCTCTTGATTTACTAACATTATGGGTGCTCAATCCCTTCAGCCATATGGCTTTCGGCTCATTACCAAACTGTATACGTTGAAAGACGAAAGTTACCTTTAGCCCTCTAAGACTCGCTACAATTGAATGGAGTTCTTGCTCGATGGGAATCCAACCCGTTATTTGATACGACCTATGCTTGGCCGTTCAACTTCCCTTTAGTTTAAAAACATAAATTCACATAAAAATTTACTTTTAACGAAAAAACTCGTCATACGTTGACGAGTTTTTAAAAATTCACCTTGCCATTTTCATAGCCAATTTAACAGTATTTTAAGCAGAAATGTTTGAAATTGACCTCAAAACTAATCTTTATAAAGTTTTTCCAAGCTATTTTAAAAAATAACATTAAATTATATATCAGTTTTACACGCATCTTAAGTTTTTATTGATGAAGTCCATATCTAAGGATTCAACTTTACTTCGGTTATTCATTGGAAATACGAATCATCTACAAGTTATGCCTACTTAAGCAGATATGTTAATAAAAACCTGTCGCTTCTTTAATGCATTTTTCAGTAATTCTATAAATTCTTCATCCAATTTCTGTTCTTTTGCTAGTTGATATATTTTAAGTAATTCTTCATCACTTAACATTTCCATTAAACTCTTCCTTCCTATTCTCCCAACAAAATACTATACCTCTTATTATTCTTGTTCTTCTGTTATACTAAAATCTTTAATCACAAACATACATATCCACACTAGTAAACATTTACCAATTAATTTTTTTTTAAAACTTAGGAGTTAAATTCAGTTTCTCTCATCTTAATAGTGTTTAGAGTTTTCTTGCTAGTAGCGATCGCTATAAGAACAGCAGTAATAATCATTAAAAATCTAGCCAGAAAGTAACTGTTTTTGTTAAATGATAATCTAGACCATTAGAGAGTTTGATAGATGATTATAATTTTGCAAAGAAAAAATAACCTCTATAAATAATAACCTTGTAGACAGAATAATCTATTTTCTACACCATATATTATTAAATTTAAAAGACTTTTCATTCAAAAAGGCAAACCACTTATAACCTGAAGGAGAATACTAGTTGCTATCCATCATCAATTCAAAACTAATCGTAGTGTATCTTTTGTCATTTCAAAACTTCGTCGGATATGAGCCCTCATTTCTTTCTCAGCCAACTCCGGGTTTCCTTTCTTTATCGCATCAAGAATTTTCTGATGCTCCCTAACAGGCAGCATTGGAATATAATTTGGATTTTTATATCCGCTAAAACGTCGGTAACGCTCAATATGATCATTTAATTGGTTTAAAAATTGTACTGCTATTTCATTTTGACTTGGCTCGTATAATTCATGATGAAAATCACTTCCATGTTTTATAGAATCGAAGTTAGAATTTTTCTCAGCAGCAAAAATCATTAACTCCAAAGTACTTTCCAAATGCATGATTTCCACTTTTGATAAATTATTAGTTGCTTCTTTGGCTATTAAACCTTCGAGAACTTCCCTTACTTTAAAAATTTTTTCTGCCTCTTTAATACTTACAGGAGCCACTCGCATTCTTCCGTTTGCCAGTTTAATAATTAATCCCTCAAAACCTAAACGATACAAAGCCTGACGTAAAGGCGTTCTGCTTATTTCCAATTCTTCTGTTAGCTTTTCTTCATTTAATGGCATATCAGGCTCATATTCTAATTCAATAATTTTCCTTTTTATTTCACAATAAGCAATATTACTAGTAAATATCCTTTCAACTATGTCTAACACCCTCTCTCGGTTAAATTTACCTTTCTTTTACCAAGGATTTTACGATTAATACTTTACCCATAGTTTTTGTCCAAGCAAATATTACTTTACCTTCATATCTGGAAGTATCGTGCGGGCAATTTTTCCGTCTAATTCTTCATATTCATAATAGCGAATCGTTTCATACAACTCTTTACGGCTTTGCATTTGCTCTAGGATTTCTTTTTGAGTTCCCTTTTCAAATATTTGTTGAAAAACCTTTTCATATGCTTTAGATGCAACCCGCAATGAACTCACTGGATAAATAACAAGATTGAATCCCCATGTTTCAAATTCATCTGCAGTATAATAAGGAGTTTTTCCAAATTCAGTCATATTTGCTAATAATGGTGCCTTTATATGCTCGCTAAAGAGTTTAAACTCTTGTTCATTTTGTAAAGCTTCAGGGAAAATACAATCCGCCCCGGCATCAACATATTTTTGAGCACGTTGAATGGCATCCTCTATTCCATTTACTCCTTTTGCATCCGTTCGGGCAATCACAACAAGTGAAGGAGCAACCTCCTTAATTGTTTTAATTTTTTGCACCATTTCTTCGGTCGAAATTAACTTTTTGCCGTCTAAATGTCCACATTTCTTAGGTAGTTCCTGATCTTCAATTTGAACAGCCGCTACCTTAACCTCTACCATTTCTCTTGCTGTTCTTGCAACATTTAAAATGCCGCCAAATCCGGTATCAATATCCACAAGCAATGGCAGTTGTGTAGCACGTATAATATCACGAGCACGCTCACCGATTTCAGCTGAAGTAATAATACCAAGATCCGGTAGACCACGACTTGCCGTGTAAGCTGCGCCTGATAAGTAAAGAGCCTTAAACCCCGTTTGTTTAGCGATTAAGCCTGCCATCCCATCATGTGTACCCGGCAGCTTTAATATAGTGGGAGATTTTATTAAATCTAAAAATTGCTCAGCGAGTTGTTTTTGACTAAATTCATCTTCTATTAACCAGGCCATTAGATCTTTCCTCCAACCCTTTATAATATAAATATTGGTTTTAGTTTTTCACAAGGGACCGCAGTTCCTTGTTATCTTTTTATAAAACAAATAATTTCATAAATTCAGAAACTGGAGTTTTCTCTAACTTCATACGATCCAAAGTTAGTTCCATAATTTGTTCAGATTGCTTTTTTGGGAAATGAATATTTATGTTATTTTTATACTTCTCAATCAACAGTGGGATACCTTCTTTGCGTCGTCTTCGATGGCCAATAGGATATTCAACTGCGACTTTTTCCGTTTCTGTACCATCTTTAAAACGAATTTGAACGGCGTTTGCAATCGAGCGTTTCTCTGGATCCAAATAATCCTCACTATATGATTTATCCTCAATAACAGTCATCTTTTTTCTTATGGTATCGATTCTTGGATCCAGTGCGACATCATCTTCATAATGCTCTGCTGTCAATTCACCAAAAATCAGTCCAATGCCAACCATATATTGCAAGCAGTGATCCCGATCTGCTGGATTATGAAGCGGACCGCGCTTATCAATAATTCGTTTTGCCGCTTCATGAGTTGTCAAGGTGATTTCCTCGATTTCATCAAGACGATTCTTTACTTGATCATGAAGTATAAATGCACATTCTACAGCCGTTTGTCCGTGGAACTCAGCTGGGAATGAAATTTTAAACAAGATATTTTCCATTACATAGGATTCAAGAGGTCTAGCCAATGTAATCTTTTCTCCCTTAAACAAGACATCTTGGAATCCCCAGGTTGGAGCAGATAAAGCAGAGGAATAGCCCATTTCTCCATTTAGAGCCATCATAGCCAGGCGCACAGCCCTGCTGGTGGCATCCCCTGCAGCCCAGGATTTACGGGACCCTGTATTCGGAGCATGTCGATATGTTCGCAAACTTGAATTGTCAATCCATGCATTTGAAACAGCATTGATAACCTCTGTCTTATTTCCACCCAACATAGCTGTCACAACGGCAGTAGATGCAATTTTCACAAGCAATACGTGATCCAATCCTACACGGTTAAAGCTATTATCTAATGCTAGTATCCCTTGAATTTCGTGAGCTTTTATTGCTGCCGTTAAAACCTCTTTCATGGTTAAAGGCTTTTTTCCTTCTGCAATGTTTGATCTAGAAATATAATCAGCAATAGCTAGAATTCCTCCAAGATTATCTGAAGGATGGCCCCATTCCTTCGCAAGCCAAGTATCATTGTAATCCAACCAGCGAATCATACACCCAATGTTAAAAGCCCCCTGAATCGGATCTAATTCAAATGATGTACCCGGAACCCTCACACCATTCGGTACAACTGTTCCTGTCACTACAGGACCTAGATGTTTTGTACACTCAGGAAAACGTAAAGCCAAAATACCCGTTCCAATCGAATCAATTAGCATATAATAAGCAGTTTCATAGGCTTCTTCACTATGTATCTCTTGATTTATCACATAATCCGCAATTTTAATTAAAAGTGAATCTGTTTCCGTTCTTGTATTGTCTTGAGAAATGCTTAACATTAAGAATTCCCTCCTAAAATTAGTTACCTTTTTATTTCATTTAATGTATTAAGAATGTAAGTTTCTTGGACCTATATACTCAACACGAGGTCTAAACAAACGATTATTATCATGCTGTTCAATTACATGTGTGCAAACGCCAATCGTGCGAGCCGCTAAAAAGACCGGTGTATACAAATCAATTGGAATCCCCAATAAGTAATAAACAGGAGCTGCATAATAATCAAGATTAGGATATAGTCCTTTTTCTTGCTGCATTATTTCTTCACCAATGACGCACATATCATACAATTCACGATGGCCCTTTTCTTCGATTAATTCAAGTAAGGCTTCTTTCATTAATAAGGCACGCGGATCAATCTTATTCATATAGACACGATGACCAAATCCCATAATACGCTCTTTGTTTTTTAGCATTTTTAGGATTAAAGTTTCCATGCCTTGAGGCGTCTTTGCTTTAAGTAACATGTTCATAACAGCCTCATTTGCCCCCCCATGCAATTTTCCTTTCAAAGAAGCAACCGCTCCAGTCAATGCACCGTATATATCTGATGTAGTAGAAGCAATGACCCTTGCAGTAAAAGTTGAATTTGGCATTTCATGCTCACTATATACCATTAATGTTTGATCAAATGCCCTTTCTTCTAGTGGTGTTGGTACCTTACCTGTGATTATGTATAAAAAATTGGCACTATATGACAAATCTTTAAAAGGCATAATGAAATCCCTTTTTGTTTTTGCGTGATAGCTATTTGCTACAATAAAGGGCACCTTCGCAAGCAAACGGATTGTTTTTCTTCTGTTTGCTTCATTTGATATATCTTCTAACTCACTTTCAAATGCAGAAAGAACAGATATGCCAGTGCGCAATGCATCCATTGAATCCATTTGGTTCGGAAGTAAACTTAATATAGATAAGACATCGTTAGGTACATCATACTCATTCTTTATTTCTTGTTCGATTTGAGCTCTTTCCTCTTTAGTTGGAAACCTTTTATTCATTAGGAGATAAACAAGGTCCAGATAGCTTTCTGTTTTTGAAATCTTAATCAAATCATAACCACGAATTACAATTTCCTCATTTTCTACATCCAAATAAGAAATGTCAGTTTCACAAGCGATAACACCATCTAAACCTGGGCGAAAATATTGTTTCGTTTGCATAAAATCTCTCCTTGTTTAATTATTTGGAAAAATAAAAATCTGTTTAATTTAGTATTATTGTATACAATTATACATTATAAAACAATACGAATCTATAAAATTTTCAAATTTATTAATGTAACTAAGTGGACTACTTATAATAGAGCAAAAAAAGAATCCCATTACGTAACGTGATGGGATTCTTTTTCTCATATTTTTATTATTGAAATTTTTCATTTAAGTTTTTAACATTGACATTCGAATTCCTTCTTGAAAAATTAATAGCAAATATACCTATTACAAATACAAGGCCTATAATGTCGGTAACTGTTTCCGGAATAATTAAAAGTAAAGACCCAACTCCTAAAAGAAATCGTACGGCTATATTTAAATTTGAAAATAAATAACCTTCCAAAGCAGAACTAAGTCCGATTATTCCAATCAAGGACGTAATAACAATGATTATTATTTCCATTATTGGTGCAGTAGTGTACTCTGTTGATGTTGCTACTATATTAGTTGCATCTATCATGAGCATAGCTGGATTGTAAATAAACAAATAAGGGATAATAAACCCTGCTAAGGCTAATTTAATGGCATGAAAACTAGTACGCATCGGATTTCCCCCAGCAATGCCAGCCCCTGCAAATGAAGCCAATGCAACCGGTGGTGTAATATTTGCAAAAATACCGAAGTAGAGCACAAACATATGAGCAGCCAACACTGGTATACCAAAATCTAAAAGAGCAGGTGCTGTCATAGTAGCTGTAATTAAGTAAGCTGGGATAGAAGGTAACCCCATTCCTAAAATTAGAGAGGCAATCATTGTAAGGAACAATGTAAGAAACAATGACCCTGACCCAATATTTATAATTGATGAAGTAATAACGGTACCAGAACTTGTTAAACTTACTACCCCAATAATTATACCAACGACTGCACAAGCTATCATAACTGATAAAGATTGTTTCGCTCCATCTTCTAATGCAGTTATAATATCTTTTAATGACATTCTTGTCGTTTTTTTGAATGATGCAACAATAATAGTTAAAAGGATGGTATAAAACGCTACAAGTCCAATTGGTAGATTATTATATAGCAAGACAATTAACCCTATTATCGGCAATAATAGATGTCCTCTTTCTTTCAAAACCTCTTTTACCCTAGGAAGATCTGCTTTTGGCATACTCATTAAATTTTGTTTATTAGCTCTGAAATGTACTTGAAAAATAATGGCCAGGTAATATAAAACTGCGGGAAATAAAGCTGCAAAGGCAATCGTTCTATAGCTGATCCCAGTTACCTCCGCCATTATAAATGCAGTAGCACCCATAACAGGTGGTAAAATCTGTCCGCCAATTGAAGCACTTGCCTCCACTGCTCCTGCAAAATCTTTATGGTAACCTACCTTTTTCATTAATGGAATGGTAAAATTCCCAGTTCCTACCACATTTGCTATGGCAGATCCATTAATGCTGCCCATTAATCCACTAGAAATTACCGCCACCTTAGCTGGACCACCTTTTTGAGCACCCGCTAGCGCCAATGCCAAGTCATTAAACATTTGTCCCATCCCTGATTTTGCCAAAAATGCACCAAATAAGATAAACAAGAAGATAAATTGAACGGAGGCACCAATTGCTGTAGAGAATAGCCCTTCCGTTTTCAAATACATTTGACCAAAAATATCACCAAGGTCAAAAGGTCTCGTCATTAACATATTTGGCACCCACAAATTGTGACTAATAAATGGATAGGCCAAAAAGATCAATGCAACAATAGGAAGGATATTACCAGTCGTCCTTCTTGCTCCTTCCAGTACTAATAGGACCGTCATAACCCCAAATACAATATCCATTGTGTTCGGGATACCACTTCGGGTGGTTACAATAGCAGTATAGTTGTATAGGAGATAAAAACCTGACGATAAACTTAATCCAAACAAAATCCAATCATAGATTGGCACTTTAAAACGGTTCTGTTTACTGTATCCGGGATAGAGAATAAAAATCAAAGCCATCCCTACTGCAACATGAATAGGTCTTGACTGAAGATTTGGCATAGGATTAGTTGTAATATAGATATGAAAAAGAGCATATAACACAGCCACTATCGAAACAAGAATGGTAATCTTTTTATCTTTTAATTTGCGAACCCTGGATTCCTTATCAAATTTCTCTAGTATTTCTTGTGTTGCTGCCTCTCCCCCGTTTTCGTCATTTGAATTTTTGATATTGGGACCTTTTACTGATGCTTTCATAGAATTTCCCTCCTCATACAATTGATGATTGCTACTATATCATCCACGTTGAAAATATTTAATTCTATCGAAAAACAATAAAGGGGGAGTGTGGATACTTTAAATACTTCTACAATTAATTAAACGTAAAATCTTTCTGTATAACATGCTCCCCCTACAACTATAATAATTATGAGGATATTAAAAATCATCTCTTTCGTAACTTCCTCATACCTTCAAATATTCTCAATTACTTTTTTGCATCCAATTACTACTCGGATTGATGTACCTTACAGTCTACGGAAGAAAACAGGATGACATGTAATATAACCGTTTTACTTACCACTTACCTCTTTAAAATAACGAGCTGCTCCTGGATGTAATGGCACCGTTAATCCCTCTTGGGCAGTTTCTATCGAAATGTCACCCGCAGCTTGATGTGACTTTTCCAAAGCATCTAAATTCTCAAAAAGCGTCTTTGTCATTTTATAAACATCTTCTTCACTTAAATCTGCACGCACTGACAGTGACGACCTGATCAGTACTGTTTCAACGCTCTCTTCGTTTGTATACGTCTTTGCAGGAATTTCAGCAGGAATTAAATATGGGTATTTTTCTATAAGCGCTTGCTTCTTATCGGGTTCGATTTCTAAAAATTTAATATCTAATGACCTTGCAAGATCTAAAACGGAAGCATTGGGCACACTATTAATAAAGAATATGGCATCAATCTGTCCGGTTCTTAATCCATCAGCGGCATCTCCATAACCTAAATATTCTTCATCAATGTCGTCGTATGTTAAATCATAAACCTCTAATATTTTTCGCGTATTGATTTCTCCTCCAGAGTTTGGGTAACCTACCGCTACACGTTTTCCTTTTACATCTGAAATTGAATCTATGCCTGAATCCGTTCTTGTTATCATTTGAAGATAATTACTGTTAATAGCCCCCATTGTATTAATGTTTTTTATCGGTTCCTTAAACTCACCTGTTCCTTCAACAGCCTGAAGCTCAACATCTGGCAAATTTGTAGCCATTTCCACTTTTCCCTCTTTCATTAAATTCAAATTTTCCACAGATCCGCCAGAAGTCTGAGTCCGAGAATTAATTCCATACTCGGATCGATAAATTTCGGCCAATGTAGTCATCATGATATTAGATGGGCTTTCAACTCCCCCTGTTGCAATTGTTATAATATTCGTGTCTAATTTTTTACTATTATCTAAATCCTTTCCGTTTTCGTTACCTGCAACATCTTTTGTATCGCCGTTCCCACAAGCCGTCAAAATAGTAGCTAATAACAATACGCCTAAAATCATGCATAGATTTCTAAGTTTCATAAAATTTCCCCCTGTTAATCATTTTTTTATCCAATTTCTTGCCCTTTTGTCCCTTGAATTTATTAAACTTTTTTTCTCGAAATTTAAGAATATTCTCGAAATAACACTTTAAAATAGGTTATATACTCTTGCTTGTTTAAAATACTTCGAGAGATTTTAATTTAGTAATTTTGTCATCTGAGTATCCTAATATGTTGGACAGGATTTCATCAGTATGCTCACCAATAGAAGGTGGATGACTTGAAATTTTCGCTGGTGTTTCAGAAAATTTAGCTGGGTAAGGAACTTGGTAGACTTCCTTTCCTAGTTGTGGAACAAATAATTTATTAATCATCCCTCGAGCAATAAGTTGTTGGTCACGGAAAGCCTCTTTTACACTATTAACTTTGCTTGCTGGAACCTTATTTTCTAATAAAATCTTTAACCAGGTTTTTTGATCTCTTTGCAGAAAAGATTCTTTCAACACCTTTTGTAATGTTTCTTTATTCTGTTGTCGTAAATGACCAGTCTGATAGCGGTGATCTTCTAATAAGTCAAGTCGTTCCAAGCTTTTACATAAGCCAATCCAAAAATGCTCCTCTGATACTCCAATTGCAATTTTATTTCCACACTTTGTTTCAAAAATGTTATTAGTAGCAGTTATATGCGCCATTTTTTCAGGTGTAATAGCTTCTTGTTCTAGCATATACTCGCCAAATCTTGTACTAGCCCAAGAAAAGATTGAATCAGTCATTGAAACATCAATATATTGTCCCTTATATGTATGAGATCTTGCTATTATTGCAGCTAATATACTCAGCGCAGCAAACATACCTGAGGACAAATCTGCTATTGGCAACCCACTTCTTACTGGAGGGATTCCTAATTGTCCAGGTATACTTAATGCACCGGAAACGGCCATATAATTAATATCATGTCCTGGCTCTAATCTGTATGGTCCATCTTGACCATAGCCTGAAATGGAACAATATACTAATTGAGGATTGATTTTATTAAGAGTTCCATAGTCTATGCCTAACCGCTGTACCACTCCTGGACGAAAACCCTCTATTACAACATCACATTTAGCTGCCAACTCTAGTATAATTTGTCTTCCCTCATCTTTTTTTAAATCCAAAGAGATGCTTTTTTTATTTCTATTAACAGCGTAATAAGTCCCTTTCGCTAGTTCTCGAATATAATCTCCCCGACCTTTTTCCTCTACTTTAATAATTTTTGCTCCCAAATCTCCCAGTAAAAGAGTACAATACGGTCCAGGTAACAATCTGGTAAGATCTAAAATCTTAACGCCTTGCAATGCACCATTTTCTTCCATAAATAAGTTTTCTCCCTTGAAAATGATTTGTCAATTTACAAACTTAAGTAACTTATCACTTTTTCCTTCTCAGCCTTCAATATGTGTCTTGATTGCATCAGTTCCCCACCAACCTTAAGAAACCTCATCTTTTAATTTTTCATCCAATACTACAAATGAAGCTTTTGATCCTTTTATATTTTTAATTAGTAAAAAAATCATTTCTATCATAACTAACAGGAAACAAATCGGCACAAAAATTATCACTGGAGCGGTAGCGAAATTTGAACCTCCAGCTGAAAATGATATTCCATTCGCAAAAGCATACACTGCATATTGCCAACCAAAAATAGTTAGTAACAATAGTAATACTATTTCAAGAATTATTAAAAAAACAGCTACGATACGTTGATATTTATCGTTCAATTTATTAACTAATAATTCTACTCGTGGCATAATACCAGCGCTAAATGTATAAGCGAGACCTGTAAATACTATTATTGGCATAAAGTAATATTGCGAGAACTCATATGCATGTAATGATGAGTTACCTGTGACATTACGTAAAAATACATCAAGAGTGATATACAGCATCATTATAAAAATAAAACATCCGCCTACTACCATTCCTAACGTTTTTATTTTTTGAAAGATCTTATATGCATTCATATATTGTTGGGACAATTTAAAACATCTCCCTTTTAAGAAAATTATTTTGACATCTGACTAGGTAGCCATGTTGCAACCTCTGGAAATATAATCATTATTGGTACAATGATGATAGTAATAATGACTGCAAAGGGTAATGCATATTTAAATATCGCATCACTGGATATACCCGTAACACCGGATACAGAAAATACACTTAAACCCACTGGTGGGGAAAGTAAACCAATGGTACATAGTACACCGACAAGAATTCCAAACCATAACGGGTCCATTCCTATCTCATTAATTAATGGTAAGACAATAGGAGCAGTCATAACGATAACAGCGGATCCTTCAACTAACATAAATGCAATAAAGTAAAAAACAACTAAAATTACTAAGATTAAAAGAGGGTATTCAATTATTGTGCTTAATAGCTCTATTATTTTTCTTGGCAGAAGTGAAATTGAAACAAATCTTCCAAATATTTGAGCACCAATCATAATCATTAATATCATAGAAGTGAGTTTAACAGTCTCTGAGAATGATTCTTTAAAAAATTCTATATTTACTTTTTTTAGTATTAATGCAGCTATAAAGGCTACAAAAGCACCAACTGCTCCTGCTTCAGTTGGAGTAAAAATACCTGCGTATATACCAAAAAACACTGCTAATGCAATAATACTAAGTAATAAAGTTGCCGAAATTAGTCTTGAAGTAGGAACATATTCTTTTTCGAATTTCTCTACCTTATTATTTAATTGTTTTCTATTTTTCAATGAATAGTGATGAAATATCAACATAGTAAAACAAGTGATAATAATAATAATAATTCCTGGAATCAAAGTGCCAATAAATAACTCACCAATTGGAGTTTCAGTGGCAACTCCCCACAAGATGAATATAATACTAGGAGGTATAACACTCGACAACGAACCTGCAGTTGCTACAGTCGCCCCAGCAATTCCTTCATTAAACCCCCGTTTTAACAATTGAGGAATAGCTACATTACCTAGTGCACCTGCTGAAGCGTTGGATGACCCTGATACCGCTCCCATTAATCCTCCAGCTAGAACTGTTAAAACACCTAAAACACCACTTCTCCCCCTTGATGCATTGTAAACCATAGTAAATAGGTCCTCTACTACACCAGTGCGTACAATAAACTGTGCCATTAACACAAACATTGGAACTGTTGTCAATGAATAGCTAGCTGTACGAATAAATGGGTCCGATTGAAGAAACCCTGAAATAAAGCCAGGTCCTTCTAGTAAAATTAAACCTATAACTCCAACTGCTAAAAGTGTTGAATGAATATACATACCGGCAAAGATTAGTAGCAATAATAGGATCATCATAATAATAAAAAGAGTTTCAACTGTCATATGATTACCTCTTTCTTAAGAATAAGCGTTTTAAATCCTCCAAGAATATAGGAGACATATTGATTATGTTGTTTTCCTATATTCTTAGTAGTTGGCTTTGCCTTCCTCTTCTGAGGAGATGGAGTAGTCAGATTGTTCAAAAAATTAAAGTGATGCTCGTTACTCTATTTCCAAAATAGGTTCATGTACTTCTCCGCCATGCTTGATAACTAAGTCCCTCCAAAGTTTAGCAACCTCTAACCCAGGTAAGCCTGCTTTTTCTTTTGTTTCGATCCATTCTTTCCATGTATTCTCAGATGTCTGTACTAAATATTCCTGTGCAGCTGTATCTAATTCACTAAAGTCGGTAAATTTAACCCCTTGCTTTTTTACATGTGCAGTACCTTCATCAAGCACTGTTTTGTTTTCCTCACTATAAGATAACTCCATAGCCGCTTCTTCCATTACCTTTCTAACATCCTCTGGTAACTCATTCCACTTCTCTTCTGACATTATCCATGAAAAAGGAAAATGGCCCATAGTATAACCTGTTAGTACATTTGTTAATACTTTTTCAAGTCCGAGTCCTTTAAAATCTGCAAGCGTTCTACCGGCTTCCCCATCAACTGTACCTTTGCTTAAGGCTTCGATAGCTTCAGTGAAAGGCATTGAAACAGGTGAAGAACCAAGTTCCTTTACAAACATTTCATATACTTGATTTGAAGCTCTTAATGTAAGGTTTTGAAAACTTTCAACTGTATTAAAATCGTGGTTAGCTGTTCCTATAATGTGGTCTGGAGTAGGATGCATCGGTAGCACTTTCATATTAACTTCTTCAAATAATAGTTCACTGTATTTTTTCCCGTCTTTTAGGGGAACATCACTAGTAATTAAGTCAACATATGCCTTGCCAGCAATTAATGGGTCTGTTTTTTGCAATGGGAGTAAGGTTACATCAGATAATGGAAATTGAGATATTGAATAAGGGGCTAGAAATGGAGAAGCAATGTCTATCGTGCCATCCTGTAATGCACGTATTTCCTCTCCCGGTGGTACAAGTTCTCCTCCATAAAATGCCTCGAATTGAACTTTACCATTTGTCTCCTTTTCAACCCTTTCCATCCATGGAATTGTAAACGTATAAGATACAGAACTTGTGTTAGGTACTGCGGAATTTAAACGCAACTTAATTACATCTTCTCCTTGCCCTGCATCTGAATTTGCACTTGGTGATTTTTCAACACACCCAGTAATAAATACTATCATTGTAATTACCATCGTAAATGATAATATATTTTTCCTCATATATTTTTCACTCCTACAATAATTGGTTGTTTCAAAATAAAATATAATGAATTTCAAGGAGGAGGATAACGTTCTCCTCGATACTCCCTAATTTCTATCTTATTAAGGCTAGATTGGCATACTCTAGAGTTGTAAAGGCATAATCAACTTGTATATCCTGCCCACTAACATAGGAAGCCAAGTCACTTCCCAAGAAAATTAATACTTTTGCTTGATCTTCAGGTGTTGCAGGTACTCCAACCTTTGAGATTGCTTTGTCTGCTAATCCATTACTTATATGATTAAAGGCTTGTGACATTGGTGTAGCAGTTGATCCTGGTGAAACAGTATTTAAGCGAATTTTCTTCTCGGAAAGACTATAAGCATTCTTTTTCATCCAAAGTATGAGTGCTTCTTTGGAAAATCTATAGGATGCATGACCACTTATTTCGTGAACTGAGAGAAGTTCTTTTTCATGTTTTGTAAACCACTCTTGGGCTCCTTCAAAACTTGTTGTATCAACGAGAGGAAGCAAAGATTCAACTTTTTTTTCCCATGCCTTCCCTCCGGTTGATGCAATTGCAGTTATTGAGCTTCCTTCGTGTAACCTTGGAATCAAGGATTCAATCATATATCTCGCACCAATAAAATTGATAGTTACAACCTTCAATGAATTAATTATATTTCCTTGCTTATCTGCACCCGCAACTCCAGCACAATGAAAAACTGTATCGATAGAATTTGGTAATTGTTGAACTGCTTTTTCTATAGATTCCTTATCACTTAAATCAACTTTTATATATTGTTTGACTGATAACGGTGTCTCTTCAATATCAAGTGCAAATACATCAGCTCCTTGATTGATTAATAGCTTAGCAGTCGCTTCTCCCATTCCTGAAGCTGCACCTGTAACTACACACGTTTTTCCTTTATAATTCAATAAATCATGCATGTTTATTTCTCCCCTTTCAATTTATAGTTGGAAGATTTACGGTTACCATAAAAGAACAAAGCGTTTTTTTTGTACGTTTTGTATTCTCACCAACTACCTAACATAGATCTATATTTTTAGCCCATTTGTGCTACGACCCCGCACGCATACAGTGCCTGGATCTCTTCTTTGCTGTATCCAAGTTCTCTTAAAATCTTATCATTATCTTCACCGTGAGTGGCTCCCCCACGCCAAATTTGCTGTGGATTCCGGGCAAATTTAGGAAATGCAGATGGAGCTTTTATGTTTTTATCAATATGTGAGGAATAAAATTCGATGATATCATTCCGAGCAACATAATGAGGATGTACCAACATGTCTTCATAGGTCATCAATTTAGCACATGGCATTTGATGGTCATTCATTATTTTTTCAACTTCGTCTGATGTATGCTTACTTGTAAAATCCCTCATGGCATTTACAAATCTATCAGCTGCCTCTTTATTTGTATCCTTCCATATATGATCAACCCCCTGTAGGTCAGGATCATTTTCCAATCCAAGTATCGGTAAGCCACGCTTTATGACATTAGTACCAGAAAAATAGACAGAGACATATTTGCCGTCTTTGCATTTATAGAAAGCATCTCCAGCATTTCTTCTATCAAGACCTTCATAGCGTTGAACTTCTGTACGATCTGTAAAACCTTCGATTGCATAGTGTTGTTGTACACGTAACATCGCTTCATATTGAGATAGATCGATACTTTCTCCAATACCAGTTTTTTCAGCTTTATATAGAGCCATCATAACTGCCATTGCCCCTACAGTACCTGTCATATAGTCACAAACTACTGGTTTCGCATATTCCGGGGGATTCGGTTCAGGTTTGCCGCTATGATTGGCATACCCGCTGAATGCTTGGCCAGTATAATCATAAGATGCTCTTCTTACATAATCAGGGTCACCGCTCTGTCCATAGCCTGAGACATGAAGAATAACTAATTTAGGATTCCACACCCAAAATAATTCATCTGTTAAGCCCCATTTCTGATAGGTCCCCCCTTTACTGGACTCAATAAATACATCGGCCCGTCTAATCAGGCGCTCCAGTACCTTTCTTCCTTCTGGAGAAGGTATGTCAAGCCCTAGTTCATAAATATTACGGTGTTCCTGTGCAAATAGATACCCTTTTCCGGAAAAACGAAGTACATCCTTTGACTTAGGATTTTCAATATGGATGACTTCTGCTCCATTTTCAGCAAGCATCGTTCCAGGATACATTCCCGCTAGAGCTGTGGTTGCGCAAACAGCTTTCACACCTTCTAATGTGCCAAAACTGGGTGTATTTAAACTCATTTTACAAGACTCCTTTTTGATTATATTACCGCTACTTTATCGGCCTCTTTAAGAAGTTGTCTGCCAGCAATATGAACCATTACTTCATCTGTTCCTCCGCCTATCCTGAAGAATCTACAGTTTCTCCAGAGACGTTCTATTCTAGTTTCTTTTGTGTAACCCAATCCACCAAAAATTTGCATTGCATCATCACAAATTTCAAATGCAGATTTTACACAATAGAGCTTGCACATAGCTGCTTGTGTTCTATCGCTTTTTCCTTGATCTACCAACCAAGCTGTTTTAAGAGTAAAGTTTCGCATGTTTTCAAGTTTTATTTTCATTTCTACTAACTTTTGCTGAATTAACTGAAAACTCCCTATTGTCTTACCAAATTGTACACGCGTATTAGCATAATTTAACGCATCTTCATAGGCAGCTGTTGCCCACCCCGTTACGATAGCGCTTACAGTATAGCGTTCATTTTCAAAACCTCTCATCAATTGAAGGAACCCATTTCCTTCTTTTCCAACTAATGCTGTTTCTTCTAATTCAACATTGTCAAGAAACATCTCATTACACGTTTGACCATACATTCCAATTTTATTGATTTTCGCAAACTTAACTTCCGGTGAATTACCTGGAACTAAAAAGCCTGAAAAAGCTTTTTTGATATCTGCTTCTTCTCGATTCCGAGCAATCACATAGATAAAATCAGCGACTTCACCATTTGTAACAAATGTTTTCTGGCCATTAAGATAGATTTTTCCATTTTTACGAACATATGTAGTTGATATTGCTTTCGATTCAGATCCGGCACCAGGTTCAGTGATTGCGATTGCGAATAAAGGGCCCCCACTTTTAATATTTCTTTCCACTGCAGCTCTTAATTCTGGTGTTTCCTGCATTAAGTGTAAAGGGTACCTCTCGCTTGCTATGGTAAAATTGGCAGCTAGGGTATTAACACCATTTCTACCAAGCTCAATCCATTCTAAAACCTTTGTTACTTCATCTACTTTAATTCCTCCGTATTCCTCAGGTACACCCATCATACGGAATCCAGCTTCTGTATATTCTTTACAAAACTCCCAAGGATGTCTGTCTTCGGTATCAATCATTTTCCAATAGCTTTCTGGATACTTTTCACAAATCTTTCGAATCGATTTGATCATTAATTCCTGTTCTTCGGTTATGCTAAAATCCATCATATAAAATCATCCTTTCTACCAAACTATTAAATTCTTTTGTGTGAAATTTATTTCTTTTACCTGTGGAATCTTCTGATACAAAGTTTGTGGTATTTATGTGTGATTTTTGGGAAAGACATTTGTAAGTTTGCAAATTAAATTTTTTAATCATACTCCTACTTTTTTATAGGATTCATAGGTGTAAATCTATATGTATACAATAATACAAATCGTATTGGTAGTCAACAATTATTTTGACAATTCAATATTTTTGATTAATTTTTTTTACGATATTAAATACCTTATTAAACTTTAAGACCTTAAATGAATTATTCCTAGGAGTTTAACTCTAGTATTTCGCATATAAAACCCCTTTGAATAGTTCTTCCAAAGGGGTTTAGATATCAATTTCATTTAGCTGTGATTTACAACATAAGTTTCAGAATGATTTTTATTCTTTTGTGTTAATCCAGCTATTGATTTAATTTCCAAATATTCCTCAATACCATATTTACCCCATTCGCGACCGATTCCTGATTGTTTGTAGCCACCAAACGGTGCAGAGTAATCCGCCATAGCTTCATTGATTAAGATACGTCCAGCTCGTATTGAGGATGCGACTTTCTCCACGGTAACACTATCCTCTCCAACGACATAACCGGCTAACCCATATACCGTATCATTAGCAATTTCAATCGCTTCATCAACGTCTTCATAAGTTAGAATAGACATTACTGGTCCGAAGATTTCTTCTTTTGCGATTGTCATATTATTTTTTACATTCGTAAAGACTGTTGGTTTGACATAATATCCTTTTTCTAACCCTTCTGGTTTTCCTGTTCCACCAGCAACAAGCTTTGCCCCTTCTTCAATTCCTTTTTCAATATACCCTTGAATTTGCTTGTATTGATTCTCTGAAACTACAGGGCCAAGGAAGGTATTAGGGTTGTTCGGATTACCAACTTTAAATTCAGGTAGAACGGCTTTTACGGCCTCAATAAATTCATCATGTTTTTTTGTTGAAATGAGAGTTCTAGATGGTGATGTGCACATTTGACCAGAATTATTCATCACTCTAGAAACGGCGATTTTCGCTGCCTTTTCCATATCATAATCATCAAGTACTACAAGCGGAGACTTCCCTCCGAGCTCAAGCGCTACTTTTTTGATTGTTTTTGCAGCTTTTTCAAGGATTATCTGTCCAACAGGATTGGATCCGGTAAAAGACACAAAATCAATATCAGGGTGGGAGCTAATTCCATTTCCGATTACTTCCCCTGAGCCATTTACAAGGTTAAATACACCTTTTGGCACTCCCGCTGACTCCATAATTTCTGCAAGAAGGATCGCACTAAATGGTGCAATTGAAGCTGGCTTTAATACGACTGTACTTCCTGCTGCGAAGGCGCATGCAATTTTTGTTGTAGCCTGAATTGTTGGTGCGTTCCATGGTGTAATAAGACCACTTACTCCGATCGACTCTTTGCGAACTAATGTCTCTCCAATCCTTTCATTAAACTCAAAACCTTCTAAATCCTTCGCTGCTTGCCGAAAGTGAAATAATCCGATGTTGTAATGAAGAGACTCACTCAGTGAAAGTGGAGAGCCAAGTTCCTCTGTAATTACTTCGATAAGTTCATTTTTACGCTTCTCGTATTCATCAGCAATCCGATTTAATAAATGGATTCGCTCTCTCTTAGACGTTTGTGAGAAAGAAGGGAAAGCAGATTTAGCAGCTTCAACTGCTTTATCTAAATCCTCTTTTGTTCCAGCACTAATTTGCCCCATAACTTCTTCAGAAGCAGGGTTCAAAACATCAATCGTCTTTGAACCAGTAGATTGAACCCATTCTCCATTAATAAAGTGCTTAAGATTTTTCCGCATAGTGAACACCTCTTTACATAAGATTTATTTAAAATAAGATTGTTATTGCATATTGCCCCTATTAAGATAAGTTGCAATATTCAGAAACCATATCACGCAACGAGGCAACTTCAGGACTAATGCAGTTGTTGATTCTCAATTGCCCTCATTTAAGTTTTGTTCCATTTCAAAAACAACAATCTTTCGTAAAAGAAGCCTAAAATAAAGGAAAACTTCAACCATTAGAGGTTTCTTCCCCCACTGGTTTTTAATTAAGTTAATCCCCATTTACATTGTAAGTTTCCCGCAAATTTTTGAAGTGAGTATCTTTCAGCTAGCAGATATACAATTTTACTATAAAATTTGAAACTAGTATATTTGTTCTTTATTATATCAACATTAACAAATCTTCTAGTTTCTATTAGATCCAACCTCATCAAGTTCAACGATATTGTTTCCGCCATATTCCAACCAAAGTTTTTGGATTTCCTTACGCACCACCTTGCTCATGGCATTAGTTGGTAGTGGTGAGCGGCGAATCCACCATTTGGTTGGCAATTCAAAGCGTCCGAGATTTGCGCGAGCATGTTCCAAAAGCTCGTCAATCGTCACTTTAGCATTCCAACGAGGAACAATGACCGCACCGACTTCTTCTCCCATTTCCTTGTGTGGTAATCCAACAACTGAAACTTCAGCTACTGCAGGGTGACTCATCAATGCCTCCTCGACATGTATGATGGAGATGTTTTCCCCTCCTCGGATGATGATTTCCTTTTTGCGACCACTAAGATAAAGGAAGCCATCCTCACAGACACGGCCTACGTCCCCAGTATGTAACAAACCATCCTCATCAATCGGTGATTCTTGATTACCTAAATACCCGCTCATCATACCAGGACTTTGTACAAGTATCTCTCCGTTCCCTTCTTCATCAGGATTGAGGATCTTTACATCGACTACCGGCAATAATTTACCTACACACCCTGGCCGATCCTTTAATTCCTTAGAGCTTGCCATCGCAAGCAATCCCCCGCCCTCTTGGAGACCATACAATGAACCCGCTCCACCTGATTTTAACGAAGGAAATGCTGCGTTCACTTGGAGCCGGAAATCCGCATCAGCAGCGGAACCACCAATTTGTATCGATGTTAAACTTGTTAAATCATAGTCAGCGAAATTAGGGTGGTTCATCACGCGGATAACCATTGTCGGAACAGCACCCCAAGTTGTAATCTTCTCTTTTTCTATTAAACTCATGACTTCTTCTGCATTGAAGCGGCCTGCCTGATAGACAAGTTTTGCACCAGTAAGGAGTGACGCAGTGAGAACCTGTATTCCAGCACCATGGAACAATGGTAATGTAAGTAAAGTAACCCTTTGCGACCGTGAAGGATCAATTTCACTTGGCAAACGATTTTGTGCAACAAGCATGTTCTGGATGTTATTAACAATTGAACGCTGAGACAAGATAACACCTTTAGCCGAACCAGTAGTACCAGATGTAAATGCCACCACTGCAGGTGCATCCTCGTCTATATTTGGCTGAGGAAGAGGTGGAGCTTCATTTCCTTCCAGCTTATCAGTAAGATCCTCAACATACGTGCCAATGATTCCATTTGGAAGAAGTTTTACTGTTTCTTTGTCACACAACACCATATCTGGCTTTGAAAGTTCTAGAGCCTTCTCCACCTCTGCTTCACTCCACCATGGATTACAAAGTACAACAACAGCCCCAAGACAATGCGAGGCCCAAAAAGCGATTGAACACTCTAGCCGATTTCTCGCAAGTATAGCAACATGCATTCCTGCGTTTATTCCTCTTTTTTTCATCCAATTAGCCACACGAGCGACTGCTTTTTCGTGTTCTGCAAATGATAAGCGAACATCTCCTTGTATTGCATGCGTCCTTTCACTCCACCTGCGGGCGTCAATAAGAAATTCAGCGACAGTTCGTGGCCTTTGTGCGTATACACGTAATTTTCTGCCTTTAACGAACTCCTCAACTGTCTCTCGACTCCAACGGTTACCTTCGATTTCTGAACTTTCACAGTTATCAAACTGCAATATAGATTTTTCTTCTTCAAGAATTTGCTCAAGCGAAGGAATTTCTTCGCGTGGACCGAACTGAGGCTGACGTTTATCAGCCATAGCAGCTACTCCCTCTGCAAAATCTGGCTTACGCATTAGTGCACCGATGTATCCTTTTGAATCCTCTACTGATGCCCCTACATCGTTTCTTAACAGTTCTGCATAGAGTTGACGTTTTGTTACAGTAGCTGCTGTAGGTGATACCTTTGTTCCCATGTATTCCGCAACTTCATACACTTTATTAAGGAATTCCTTCCCAGCTGGAAAAACACCATTTAGAAACCCCATTCTAAACATCTCTTCAGAAGTAAAAATTTTACCTGTGAATAGGATTTCTGCAGCATTCGTGATTCCGACCATACGTGGCAAAGTCCACGCTAATCCATATTCTGCTGGTAATCCTAACCGTGGTGTTGCTGTCGTGAATTTAGCACCCGAAGCAGCATAGCGAAGATCACAAAAGTTTGCTATCGCAACAGCAATTCCTGCACAAGCACCATTTATCGCTGCAATTACTGGCACGCGTAGCCCCCAATGCCAAACTAGATCGTGATCGAACTGCGGATTTACCCCATATCCAGGTAGTGCGTATTCAGCATTCTTGACTGTTTCCGAATAGACCTCATCTGTCTCTGTGTAATAGTCAAGTGCTTTAGTGTCAGCACCTACGCAGAATTGTTTTCCAGTTCCAGTTACGACTACCACTCGAACTTTAGGGTCGGCGTCAAGAGTCGACATTATCCATCGATACTCTGCATTCATCCGGTTCGTCCATGAGTTCCCCCGGCCTGGTCGGTGTAACCAGACAGTTGCAATTCCATCTTCCCGTATTTCGTACTTAGTAACTTTGAGCTCCATTATTCTAACTCCTTTCATTGTGTTCTATTATTTTGTAAACGAATAATATGTAAATGCTAGTATGATAAATTTAATCTAATCTACCTTCTTTGAAAATCCGGTACCAGACAAATTACCTTCAAACTCTGTTACAACACCTTTAGTAATCAGATTTTCTATTTCTTTAATCGTAAAGCCGTAGTCTGCCAATACCTCTCGGCTATGTTCACCAAGCCGTGGTGCATATCCTCTTGGTTGAGCCGGTGTTCCATGCATTCGGATCGGAATGTTTGGAACTGGATATTCTCCATGTACCGGATGTTGAAGCGTAATAATCGATTCATTGTGAGTCACTTGGGGATCAGTGAATACATCCTCTAATCGGTTGACTGGACTGCAAGGAACACCCGCAGAATCCAGTTTTTCTAACCAGTAAGATGCAGGCTGTTGAGCAAAAATCTCTGAAAGGAAGGTAATAAGTTCTTGACGATTTTTAACTCGCTCTGGATTACTTGCATATCTTGGATCATCTGACCATTCTGGTTTGTCAATAACTTTTGTAAGACGCCTCCAGAAACCATCATTTAGGCAAGCTAAGATAAAATATTCTCCATTAATATCCTGAAATGGCTGATAAGGAACTAATTGAGGGTGCCCGCCACCTTCAGGTCGGACTGGAATCATTGTTTTCTTATAATAAGTTAATATATTTGCCAAGGTAGCAACTTGACCATCTAGTAGATTCAAACTTATCTTCTGTCCTTGACCGTTTAAATCTCGAGCGCGAAGTGCAGAAGTAACCGAAAAACCAAGCAAATATGACACTAGAAAATCGGCAATTGGAACCCCTGCTTTAATTGGAGGTCCATCTTTTTCACCCGTTAAACCCATCATTCCCCCTAGTGCTTGCCCTAAAATGTCCATTCCAGGCTGATGTGACCTAGGGCCAGTCTCACCAAATGCTGTAATTTGGCAGTAGATGAGCTGCTTATTTAGCTGTGAAAGCTTTTCGTATCCAATCCCTAAACGCTGAACAGTTTCTGGTTTAAAGCTGACAACAAATACATCTGCATCACTGACCATTTTTTGAAGAACCTCTTGCCCTTCTTTACTTTTTAAATCTAATGTTAACGATCGTTTGCTTCGATTTACCCCATAAAAGTAAGCGCTATCACCCTTTCCAAAAAGATTGTCGATGTACCTAAAACTCTCACCTTCCAGCGATTCCACTTTTACAACGTCTGCACCCATATCCCCAAGCATAGAAGTACCGTACGGGCCTGCTCCAATCTGTGATAAATCTACTATTCGAATTCCATGAAGCGGAGGCAAAAAATTTGTAGATGCTGTGTCTGAAAAGTTCATATTGTCACCCCTATATATTTACATAAACTACATCTTCCGAGTAAATACCTAAACAAGTAGAGGTCTTTTAGGGACCAATGGAGAGACTACTATAAACAGGATTATCTAAAAAAGATTGTCCTAGAATTATAGGTTCAGGCATATTTGGAACAATGAGTATAATTTGAGAAGATGTGTAATTGTATACAATAATACAAGATTACACGTTTTGTTGTCAATATATTTTTAGATAATTCATTTTATTTTGCCGTACCGCAATTTTCTTTCTACTGTTATTTTAAAAGGATTGTCTAAAAATTTTCCTAAGAAATTGACTTAGCTTTTATAGGTTTGGGACAATTCAAGATACTCTAAAAACTTTTTGGCTAAATGATAGTTGACATTCTTTTTTGAGATAATCCAGCCAAACGGAAGATCAGAGGAAAAGTTTAAGTCCATCAATGGAATTGAAATAATTCTAGTACTTTCAACGTAAGGGTCATCAATCAAGATATAGCTGGATAACAAACTGATTGCGAGCCCTTCGGAAACTGTCTTTTTTATAACCTCAGAATTAGAGGTTTTAAAAAGAACATTAACTAAACCATATTTTGCTTGAATAGAATTAATTAAGTTCTCCAAATATTGACTTGTATACAACACAATGGGATAGTCCAATAAATCATGAATTGATAACATCTTTTGGAAAGCAAGAGGCGAATGCTTCGGGACAATGACATTTATATCAGCATGAAAATTAAGTTTTTTAAATAAAAAATACTCAGATAGTTCTTCTTCAAAAGTTTTCTGTACGGTGATAAATCCCAGATCAATTGTATGCTGTTTCACCTTTTCAATCACTCTTATACTTTCCATTTCAATAATCGTGACTTTAATTTGAGGAAAATCTTTTTTAAACTGAGATAGAATTTTCGGAAGTAAAGTCATGATACTCGGTACAGCAGCAATCGTTAACTCCCCCTTAAAGGATGAAGTGATGATTAGCGCTTCTTCTTTTATCTCTGCGATGTTTTCAACTATTTTTAATGCTTTATTAATAATACTTTTCCCTTCTACAGTTGGAATTGTTCCAAATCGGGATCTTTTGAATAACTGTATCCCTAACTCTTTCTCAAGTAAAGAAATGGATTGACTTATGGCTGATTGTGAGACGTGCAAATTCTGTGCAGCAATTGAGATAGACTGGGTTTGGATAATTTCTTTAATGTACTCCATTTGTTCTAAGTTCATTTACATTCTCCTTTTATATAAGGACTGCTTATATTAATATAAAAAGCACTACTTTTACATTAAAGTAAATTATGAATATACTGAAAATATACTATTCAAGGAGGGTGCATTTGACTACATTTAAAAGAAAAAAAGACACCTTTATCATTTTAGCCATATTTTTCGGGAACTTTTTAGCATTTTTAAATTCTGGTACAGTAAACGTTGCACTTCCTGCTATAATGAATGATTTTCATAAAGATTTAAATTCTGTTCAATGGATTATTACGGGATTTCTTCTTGCTATTGGTATAATCTCACCTGTTGTAGGGTATATAGGAATTAAAATAAGCTTTAATAAACTGTACATTTTTTCCTTGATCGGGTTGACTTTGTTTTCAGCACTATGCGGCTTTTCATGGAATGTCTGTTCATTAATCTTTTTTCGTATTTTACAAGGAATTTGTTCAGGAATCATACAAATCTCCACCATGACAATCATTTATGAATCTATTGAAAAATCAAATCAGCCCCTAGCAATTAGCTATTGGACAGTTTCCATGATGTTTGCCCCCGCGGTTGGTCCAACTATAGGCGGAATCATTACACATTATTGGGGCTGGGAAGCATTGTTTTTTTCAAGTGTCCCGGTCGGAATAATCGCTACCATTTGTGCCATTGTATTTTTACCCGCACGACAAGGGGCAAAAAACGTATCACTTGATAAACTAGGGTTGGTTACCATTGTAGCAGGAAATGTTTCCATCTTACTTTATGTAACCACTGGGTATAGATTAGGCTGGCTATCAGGCGGTTCCATTATACTACTGCTATTAGGAATTGTTGGTTTTGCTGCTTTCATTTGGAGAGAATTAACTGTAGAAGAACCGTTGTTGAATATACGTATTTTCAAATATCCGAAATTTGCGATTGGAACCATCGTAAATTGCCTCTTAGCCATCGGCCTATATTCTAGTATTTTTCTACTTCCTTTGTTTATGGAAGAGGTTCAAGGAATTTCTTCTTCTATTGTTGGATTAGTAATGCTACCTGGAGCACTAATCATGATGATTGTTTCAATAATAACGGGAAAGTTATACGATAAAATAGAATCCTCCTGGTTTATCTTTGTTGGGACATTTTTGGTAAGCTTTGCAACCTGGGAATTCAGTCAATTAAAAATGGATACATCTGTTGCTACTATTACTTTTTGGTTGATTATCCGTTACTTTGGTTTAGGGCTTGCATCATCTCTCGTAACAACATTATCAATGAGTGATATTCCAGCCGAACTTGTGGGCCATGCTACATCGATTACAAATTGGCTTCGTCAGTCAGTTACCGCATTATCTATTACTTTATTTAGCCTAATTTTGACAGTAAGAACGCAAACACATTTAACTGAACTAAACAAGGATCTATCAGTAGAAGCTTTACAGGGAATAGCCTTTCTATTCGGAACAAAAGATACATTCCTTGTTGCGACAATTGTCCTCATTTGTGCAATCCCATTTTCTTTATTATTGAAAATATGCAAATCAAACCTCAACAATCAAACAAAAGTTGAGCTATTCAACATTAAATTGCAAAACAAACGCCAAAAATGATATGTTTCCTTTTGGCGCTTGTTATTTATTATATTTTCATTGGATGCTTTCTTCTTTAAGCAACTGTCTGCCCGCAATATGAAACATAATCTCGTCCGTTCCCCCACCAATTCTAAAGAACCGACAATTCCTCCAAAGGCGTTCAATTCTAATTTCCTTGGTGTAACCCAACCCTCCAAAAATCTGCATGGCGTCATCACAAATTTCAAAGGCTGATCGAACACAATAGAGTTTACAAATAGCAGTTTGGATTCTATCACTTTTCCCTTGGTCTACTAACCAAGCAGTTTTTAATGTTAAATTTCGCATATTTTCCAGCTTAATATTCATATTTACTAGCTTTTCTTGAATCAATTGAAAGCTTCCAATCGTTTTTCCAAATTGTTTGCGTGTATTAGCATAATGTAAAGCATCTTCATAGGCAGCGGTTGCCCAGCCAGTTACAATTGCGCTTACTGTATATCGCTCATTTTCAAAACCCTTCATTAGCTGTAGAAAACCATTTCCTTCTTTTCCCACTAGGGCAGTTTCTTCTAATTCAACATTTTCAAGGTATATTTCATATAATGGCTGTCCAAACATTCCAATTTTTTCAATCTCAGTATATTTGATTCCTGGTGCTTCTCCTGGTACCAAAAAACCAGAATAAGCGTATTTTGAATCTGTTGCTTCTGGATCACGAGCAATTAAATAAATATAATCTGCGGCTTTAACAAACGACTTTCTACCATTAATATAAATTTTACCTTTTTTGCGTACGTAACTAGTAGAGATGGATTGAGTATCAGAACCAGCCTGCGGTTCCGTGATTGCTATTGCAAACAAAGGTCCACCATTTTTAATATTATTTTCAACGGTTGATCGTAATTCAGGTGTTTCCTGCATTAAATGATAAGGATATCTTGAACTTGCTATAGTAAAATTAACAGCTAATGTATTAACTCCATTTCTACCAAGTTCTATCCACTCTAAAACCTTTGTTACTTCATCAACCTTGATACCTCCAAGGATTTCAGGAACTCCCATCATCCGGAACCCAGCTTCCGTATATTCTTTACAAAATTCCCACGGATGCCTATCCTCCGTATCGATCATTCTCCAGTAGCTTTCTGGATATTTTTCACAAATCTTTCGAATGGATACGATCATCAACTTTTGTTCATCAGATAAACTAAAATCAATCACCAATATTCGCCCCCATTTCAAAAAAAGCATTTCTTTAAATTAAGAAACCTGCTAATCTGCATTAAAAACAGACATAACAGGTTTCTCCTTTTGCAGCTCAATATTAGAAGACATGTCACTCTATAAATGTATAAATAATACTAAGCAGTTTTTTCAAAACGTTCTTCATTTTTTACCTTAACTTAACTTGGAACTGTTCCAAAACTCTTGCCATCACGGTTCCTTGTTTCCACTTAAGCTCTTTTAGATCACCAATTAATTCGAAATTAGGGAATCTTTCTAAAAAAGTTGTAAAGGCAATTTTGGCTTCTAACCGCGCAAGTTGTGATCCCATGCAGAAATGAACACCGCTTGAAAAGGCGATATGTTTATTATTCTTTCTTGTAATATCCAAAATGCCTGGATTATCGAATTGTTCAGGATCACGATTGGCAGATGCAAGTCCTACAAAAATATAATCATGTTGCTTTATCTCTTTGTTTTGTAATGTGAAATCACGAGCGGCAATTCGGGTAGTTGCAAACTCAAGAGGACTGTAATATCTTAAAAATTCTTCAACAGCTGTAGGAGCAATAGTCGGATTGTTTTTCAACAAGTTTAATTGATCTGGATTTTCAAGTAAAGCGTATAGGCCATTGCTTATCAAACTTCCTGTTGTTTCATGTCCACCTACAATGGTTACAAAAAGAGTGCAAACCAACTCATCTACGGTAAACTTTTCACCCTTATATTCAGCTTGAACAAGCAATGTTGTTAAATCTGATTTAGGATTTTTCTTTCTATCTGCTATTAGATTTTCAAGATAAATTCTAAAAGCGTTTAGTGAAGGATATATATTCTTCAGATTCGCATAGTTATTGGAGGCTGTCATGTAATCGTCAGACCATTTTTTTATCAAGATATGGTCCTCGTCAGGGATACCAAGCATATTACAAATAACTGTAACTGGTATAGGAAAAGCAAAATCTTCTATTATATCTATGCTTTCTTTTTGCTGAGCCCTATCTAGTATTTCATTTGTAAGACGCTGTATTTCATCAGCCATACCTTTTACCACTGGTAAAGTGAATGCCTTTTGGGCGATGGAACGAAGACGTGTATGATCTGGTGGATCATTATAGAGCATATGTCCTCCAACGAGGTTTAATTCTTTCTCTGGTAATAGCCCTTCAAATTTTTCAGGATAAAGAGAATATACTCTTTTTGTAATACGGTCATTATCTTTTAAGATTTCTACTGCATCGTTGTAGCGTGTGATTAGCCATGTCTTCTGCCCACTCGGCATAATATGTTCGTGCACTGGGTCATTTTCGCGTAGATTGTTATAAATTTGGTATGCATTCCGTTTAAAATCTAGTGAAGAGAAATCAAGGCTTTCGTACAAAGACTTCATAATATTCGCTCCCATCTTTTTATTATTTCAAAAACAAATGTAATTCAAAAAAACAAAGTTGCATTTAACTAAAACATTGGAAACGCTAACATTTTTTTTAGAAAGTTGTTGCTCTTCCAACATTTAAAACCCGTTTTTGCTGAAGTAACTATAACTAATTTGTCCAATCACCCCCTTAGAAGCTAGATAAATAGCATTAATTTGGTTTTGTCCAAGTAGATTTTACTCACAGCCTTACAAAATTACAGTATGTTCAAATCTTTTTAAACTTTCTTTTATTTTTTTAGCTTATATGTAACTGTAAACATTAGGTTAACTACCTTGTATTTCCTCCAACTGTATACAATAATACTATTATCCATATACAAACGTCAATTAGTTTTTAGATAATTCTTTAAATTCACCTGACCATTTTTTGCAATTGTATTCCTAAAGAAAAGACGAATCAATAAATAAATAACCGATAGTTGAAAAAAGATACTGAAGTAGGGAGAACTAGGGAAAAGTATGAACTTTTATCTTATGTTTTCCTAAGCCTTTTATGTCATAGTTCATTTTCACTGGACTTCCTTATGCATTTTGTATGTATCTACATATTGTTGTTGGTGTAGCAACATATGGGAATAAAACTTCTACTTGTAGAGCTAAACAAAATAGTCTATTTATTTAGGTTTTTCTTTACTTACCATCATTCGGTTATTGACGGAATAATCAATTTTGTATACAATTATTATAGTAAAAAATTATAATAGACATTCCAATTGTTTAAACCCTAGGTCTATAGAAATGAGGATTTTTTAAATGAGTTCACCAGGTAAGATGAAAAGGCTATCTACTGCTGATTATGCATATGAACAATTGAAAGAACGAATAATTGAGTTGGATCTTATGCCTTCTTTACATATAAAAGAAGAGGAACTTTCACAACAATTAAACATTAGTCGGACTCCACTTCGCCAGGCGCTCTATCGACTTGAATCTGAGGGGTTAATGTATAAGCATGCAAATGGTCGTATGTTCATTGCAGACATATCAATTAGTGATGTACAGGAGGTTTATAGTGTTCGTGAACAATTAGAATGCTTGATTGCACGTGAAGCATCTCAAAATATGAACAAAGATTCTTTATACCATTTAGAAGAGATAGTTACTTTAATGAAACGAGCCATTGACGTGCAACGAAATTTTGACGTCATTAAACTCGGTGCAGATTTCCATAATATTTTATATGAATTAAGTACCAATAAAACAGCTAAACGTTTTTTATCTCAACTCCATGATCAAATTGAGCGATACCGAAGAGTAGGCGGTTACAAAAATCCAGATTACACACCTATAATCCCTTTACAAGAATACAGTGATTTATTAGAATCATTAAAGACTAAAGATGCTGATAAAGTAGAAGAATCTATGCGTTCACATATGAAACGCAGTCTTGTTTCTCTTGAGAAGGCTGTTCAAAATTATTTGTCATCAATAGATAGAGAAACAACTTAATGTGAAATGTAATAACTTTTAATTTCCATTACGAACATAGAACGACTAGATATTTAGCTATTCATCTCAGTCTTTTCCCCTTGTACCCTATTTCCTGTATTCCTTTTTTTTAGATAAAAACCTACTAAACATGAAGTAATCCCCTTTAGTTGAACTAAAAATCAAACTTAGGGGGTTTTTAGTTTGATTAATTTTCAAATTAAATATAAAGAAAAGGTTGTTATAGAAATTTCTTCGATTTTTCTTAAATTTCATCTCATTGAATCTCATTTTTGCGATAGTCTGGTTGCAAGATTGCATTTCTAAAACAACAATTATTATGTTTCAATTCACATATTTAATATCCAATACAATTTAATATAAACTTCTGTCAAAAAAAGAGACATATCATCACTTCAAAGTAATGATATGTCTCTAAAATTCAAGCATATAATTTCAGTAAGAAATTTCAAGCATAAGCTTTCATTTTGTGAAAATTTATGGTTGAAGTCTCAATTTCGTATTTAACCACCAAGTATGTATTTGGTGGAGACGGTGGGACGTGCTTTTCCATGCTTTCGTCATGGCACTGACTATATCTTGAACCTGAAGTTTTTAGGTCCTCCGGCGTATTATGCGAAATATAATTTGTACCTGGTCAGGTAGGATTTCGCATCCTAGTACTACCATAATTTCTATGGCAGCCTATAAGTCGATACACGGCTGTTAGATTGCTCTACATACCGCTCGGCATTGCCTTATCGCATCAAGTACGACTTAGGTTTCACCGATAAAGCCGGATTATCACTTATGTGTTACCACATAAGGCGACTAATTACTAATCGAACCCACGTCCAAAGATATTGGCACTTAAGCTTCTACGAGTGTAGTCGATATATTAGCATTTCGCTAACTTTTCAGCCTATCGACAGGCTTCCAAGCAGCTAGTCTGGTTGTTCTCTTCCTTTGTCCTCAGACGGTGAACTCCGGCGTAGCCCACTTAAAGTGAGTCCCTGACCCTACCACATGGGCGATGGAGGGAGGAACCGCTATAGACTGTTATTAAGCAGCTAAAGCGAAGTTGTTGTTTTCTTTGCCAGTTATAGGCGTTGACGTTTTAACGAGGCCGATCCCCTCGACTCGCAACTTAAGCTCAAACTACCCCTGTCGAATCCGTAGCGTCCCCATTATAAAATGATAATGATGAACTTAATCACCAGTTATCTGGGTGTTTCGGATGAAGTGTTTTTGCTTTCGTTGACTATTCAATTGTCAACCACATGTCTTATTATAGCACATGTACTTACAATTTCAATTGTAAGTTATTGTAAGTAGTACCAATTACATCTTTTGTCGTTCTCTGAAAGCACGTTCGATGTCACGCTTTGCTTCTTTTTTCTTCAGGTCTTCACGTTTGTCGTACTTTTTCTTACCTTTACCAAGACCTAATAAAAGCTTTGCATACCCATTTTTTAAATAGATTTTGATTGGAACAAGTGCATAGCCTTCTTCTTTTGTTAGACCAATTAGTTTATTGATTTCTTTTTTATGAAGAAGAAGCTTACGTGTACGAAGCGGTTCATGATTATATCGGTTACCTTGCTCATAAGGGCTAATATGCATGTTGTACAGGAATACTTCACCGTTATGAACACGGGCATATGAATCCTTCAAATTGGCTCGGCCATTTCGAAGAGACTTAATTTCTGTCCCTTGAAGAACAATTCCTGTTTCATAGGTTTCTTCAATAAAATAATCATGATTTGCTTTTTTGTTTTGTGCGATTACCTTGCCTGCACCTTTTGGCATATTGATTTCCCCCTTAACACGGTACCTTTTATTTTAGCAAAAATTGGACAACATCACAAGGTAAGGGTTCCACTCAATAACATAAAATGATTCAGGAGCTCTCACCCCTGAATCTGTTACTCAATATTTGCCTTATTCGCGTAGAAATACATCCATGCCATGAATCCTCCACCACCTATTAAATTACCTATGGTTACTGGGATTAAATTGCGGATGACTCCATTAATAGTGACAGAGTCTGGATGATTCATCACATACGAAATAGCAAACGTACACATATTTGCAATGCTATGTTCGTATCCAGAGATAAAAAAGCAAAATACTAATAACATCATAATGAATATTTTAGGTCCGTCTCCTTGCATCCCCAATGGTAAAAAGAAGGCAAGGCAAACAAGCCAGTTACAGAGAATCGCTCGAAAAAACAGGTGAGAAATGGGGAATTGTGTTTTGTTTTTAGCAATCGTTAAAAGAAACTCATTTGCAAATTCACCCTCAAATAAGCCGGTCATGTAAATTAAAAATGCAAAGAAAATGGCACCGATGATGTTACCAATATAGCTGTACAGCCACATTTGGCCAACCACATTCCACTTCATTACCTTTCGTAGAGCCGCATATGTGTAATAAAAAGTATCTCCTGTAAATAAATCTCCTCCACCATAAGCAATGAGGATAATAGCGGCACCGAATGTTATGGCAGCAATGGGAAAGGCGACGGGTGAGTGTTGTACAAAAAAGAAATTACCTGTTCGAAAAGCAACGATTACCCCAAACCCAATAAACATACTGGCTAATACGGCCCGTAAAAAATAGATGAGCCTACTGTTTTTAAATGTATCTCGGCGTGACAGTGCCAGCTTTTCAATACTTGATAGTAGTTTTACTTCCATATAAATTCACCCGCTAACGGATTAACTTGGTTTCACCTCATCAAAATAGGGTGCAAGTATGTTTTTCAACACATTCGCACTATTGTTAAAGTTTTGTTGTTCTTCTTCATTTAACTCCAGTTCCATAATTTCACGGATACCATTTCGATTAATCACGCAAGGCACTCCAATATAGACATTTTCTTGTCCATATTGCCCGTCCATATGAGCAGAAACAGTTAACACTGCATTTTCATTCGAAAATATAGCTTTCGTGATTCGAGCTAACCCCATTGCAATTCCGTAATAGGTTGCTCCTTTACTTTTTATTATTTCATAAGCTGCGTCACGTACCCGGATAAAGATATCGTCCAAATCTTCTTTTTTATACTTTTCATTTCGCTCCATATATTTCTTTATTGGGAGCGCACCTATATATGCAGAGCTATACACAGGTAATTCACTATCCCCATGTTCTCCTATAATATAGGCGTGAATATTTTTCGGGGCAACATTAAAATATTCCCCTAATAAGAATCGAAAACGTGCAGTGTCTAGAATCGTACCAGAACCTATTACACGTTCTTTCGGTAACCCGCTATATTTCCAGGTAGCATAGGTTAAAATATCAACCGGATTCGTGGCGACAAGAAAGATTCCATCAAATCCGCTTGCCATCACCTTATCGACGATTTCTTTAAATATTTTCAGGTTTTTTTCTACAAGGTCAAGTCTTGTTTCTCCAGGCTTTTGATTGGCTCCGGCACAGATGACAACTAGATCAACGTTTTTGCAATCATCGTAATTTCCGGATTTAATGAGTGTAGGATTTCCTGTAAAAGCTTTACCATGATTGAGATCTAGTACGTCCCCTTTGGCTTTCTCCTTATTTACGTCAATCATGATGAGTTCATTAACAATTCCTTGGTTCATTAAGGCAAAAGCATAACTTGAGCCAACAAAACCAGTCCCAATTAGGGCCACACGACTGACACGATCCCCTATTTTCATATTCATGTTTTAATCCTCCCAGTCATTCAAATAACAACCTTTAGTATATGTTCCATAAAATTAACTATTCTGAAGCACAGCATAAAAAAAGCACTCCACACTTGTGGAGTACTCTAGGTTATCTTCTCTTCTTGCGTTTCTTGCTTTTCTGCGGGGGTACATTGTCAAAATTCTTTTTTTTCTTACGCGGTTTGCGCGTTGACCATTCACCGTCTTTTTCGCTACTGCGCTTCTTGTCATCTTCACCTGGCTTACGACGGCTATTTCTTTTTTCGGACTTAATGATTTTCGGTTGTTCTTTTGAAAGCTTGCGACGGCTTCCCTTCATACCGACAACCTCAAAGTCTACAGAGCGCTCATCCTTATTTACGTTGATAACACGAACCGTAATTTCATCACCTATGCGGAATACATTCCCGGTCCGTTCTCCAATCATCGCGTAACTTCTCTCGTCATAACGGTAATAGTCATCTGTTAAATAACTAACGTGAACAAGTCCTTCAATTGTATTCGGTAGCTCAACAAACATTCCAAAGTTAGTAACAGAGCTAATGATGCCATCGTATTCTTCACCAATTTTATCCATCATGTACTCTGCTTTTTTCATGCTATCCGTTTCGCGCTCGGCTTCTACCGCACGACGTTCCATATTGGAGGAATGCTCAGCGATTTCCGGAAGTTTTTCCTTCCATTTATCTTGAGTCGCATTGTCTAGCTTACCTTGGATTAAATAAGTTCGGATTAATCGATGAACAATTAAGTCTGGATAACGTCGAATTGGTGACGTGAAATGTGTATAAAATTCAGTAGATAATCCAAAGTGTCCTACACTTTCTGGATCGTATTTTGCTTGCTTCATTGAACGTAACATGACGGTTGAAACAACCATTTCCTCTGGCTTACCCTGAACGGCTTCAATTACTTCCTGCAATGCACGAGGATGAATTGAATTTCCAGCACCTCTTACAAGATAGCCAAAGTTTGTGATGAATTCTAAGAAACGTCTTAACTTCTCTTCATTTGGATCCTCGTGAATTCGGTAAATAAACGGCACATTCATCCAATGGAAATGCTCGGCAACCGTTTCGTTTGCAAGTAACATGAACTCTTCGATTAATCGTTCACCAACGGAGCGCTCGCGTAAGACGACATCATATGGTGCGCCTTCTTCATTCACAAGAAC
This sequence comes from Fredinandcohnia onubensis, assembly GCF_031181385.1. Taxonomy (GTDB): domain Bacteria; phylum Bacillota; class Bacilli; order Bacillales; family Bacillaceae_L; genus Ferdinandcohnia; species Ferdinandcohnia onubensis_C. The sequence goes on along the minus strand of NZ_JAPSKV010000006.1, from coordinate 10,749 downwards.
TTTTGCTTCTTTAAAATCAAAATCAATTGCGCCACGTTTCATTCGTTTTTCACGAAGGATTGCAGCAAGTTGCTCCATATCTTCAAACATTGGCACTAGTGGCTCGTAACGTGTTCTTAGTTCCTCATCTTTATCAGAAAGGATACTATTCACATCGGAATACGTCATTCGTTCTGTTGTTTTTATAACACTTTGAAAAATGTCATGTTTAACAACAGCACCGTTTTGATCAACTTCCATTTCACAGGAAAGTGTTAGACGGTCTACCTTTGGATTTAATGAACAAATCCCATTGGATAAACGATGCGGAATCATTGGAATAACGCGATCGACTAGATAAATACTTGTTCCACGGTCACTCGCTTCTTTATCAATAGGTGATCCTTCTGTTACATAATGAGTAACGTCAGCAATATGGACACCTAGCTTGTAATTGCCATTATCAAGCTTTGTAACGGTTACCGCGTCATCCAAGTCCTTAGCATCAGCACCATCAATAGTAACAATGACTTCATTACGTAAATCGCGTCGATCTTCGAGATCTTTTGGATCGATTGTATCTGGTGTATTGTTTGCCTGATCTAGTACATCCCTTGGAAATTCCTGTGGAAGGCCATGCTTATGGATAACAGAAAGTATATCGATTCCAGGATCATTTTTATGACCTAGAATTTCAATAACTTCTCCTTCCGCACTCATTCTCCCCTCAGGGTAAGTCACTAGCTTAACGACAACCTTATGTCCCTCAATTGCACCATTTGATGCCTGCTTTGGAATGAAGATGTCATTAGCAATCTTTTTATCATCAGGAATAACGAATCCAAAGCTTTTACTTTCGGTATATGTACCTACAATGGTTTTCACGCCGCGTTCAATAATCCGAACAACGGTGCCTTCTTTGCGTTGACCAGAAGACTCAGTGCTTATTCGAACAAGCACGGTATCTCCATGCATTGCATTTTTTAATTCATTTGGTGGAATAAACACATCATCCATTGTCTTGTCTTCCGGCATCACAAACGCAAAACCTTTGGCATGCCCAGTGAGCTTTCCGCGGACAAGGTTCATTTTTTCCGGAAGACCGTAGCGATTACTACGAGTTCGAACGACTAAGCCTTGTTCTTCCATTACCACAAGGGCTTTGACAAAATCCTTAAAATCCTCTGAACCTGTGATTCCGAAAGCTTCCTCAAGTTCCTGCACGGTTAAGGGCTTGTAGGCTTCTTCCTTCATAAAGTCCAATAATTGATTGATATGTTTTTGGATATCTTGTTCCATTTTTTCTTTCCCTCCCGTTACCAATCTAACTGCTCTAAAAATGCATACACATCCTCATGCAGCTGGTCACGTTCTTTGTCTAGGGTAATGACATGTCCTGATTCTTCGTACCATTTAATCTTTTTAAAATCATTTTCAACTGCTTCATATATAATATTCGCACTATCAGGATTTATCATTTTGTCATGACGAGCCTGTGCAACAAATGTCGGAGAATAAATCATATCGACATTATCCCGAACCTCTGCGATTAGGTTTTGCAATGCTTTTAATGTATTCATTGGTGTCTTCTTGAATGCTTCAATTTCCTGCTCGATTTGTTCAGGTGATTTCCCTTCAAATCGCTTGTATTCCCGTGCATACTCTACAACACCCTCATACATGACCTCTTCGCTTTTTAGATACATTGGCGCACACATCGTCACTATCCCTTTTATAGGTACAGTGTAACCCAATTTAAGCGAAAATACCCCACCAAGTGACAATCCTGCGACTGCAATATTTTCGTAGCCTTTGTCTTTTAAAAGCTGGTAGCCATCCATGACGTCTTTCCACCAATCCTCGGGACCGGTATAGACTAATTCTTCTGGTGGTACACCATGTCCTTTGTAGATTGGTGCATGACAGGTATAGCCTCTATTCTCAAGGAAGCGGCCAAGCATCCGAACATCGGCAGAGTTCCCGGTAAAACCATGTAGTAATAAAACAGCCTTTTCTCCACCTTCAAATAGGAAAGGTTGAGGTAATTTGATTTTCATTATGTATAGCTCCTTTTGATGACATCTAGTATGTTTATCTTATGCGTTTTTTCGGTATTCTACTATCGTACCTGAAATACCTTTTTATGCGCAATAAAAAAGGCTAGACATCTCCTGTCTAACCTGCTTTTGAATAGTTTTATAGTTCAAAGTATGATACTGCAATTGTAAGAACAAAGAATAATACCGCTAGGACAATTGTAACTCGGTGTAAAACTGCGTCAAGTCCACGAGCCTTTTGCTTTCCAAATAATTGCTCGGCACCACCAGAGATAGCTCCAGATAGACCAGCGCTTTTACCGGATTGTAATAAGACCACTACGATCAACGCGATACATACGATTATTAATAATGTAACAAGAACTCCATGCAACATATAAAACTACACCTCCTGAACGAGAACGCATATGACGTTAGTATAAATGTACCATAAAAATACAAAGTGGACAATACTGCATTTTCTGACTTTACATTTTTTACAAACCCAACATCTGGTATTAGGATCCGTCGTGTTTTTTTCCAAGGATTCACTTCATGATTTGGGCTGTTAACGTCCATATTAAGGTTGACTACTTTGAAGGGAATGAGATGAATGATCAATTGGGATTTTGATGCAATGGTAAAAGAACAGAAAAAACACAAAGCAAATTATTTAGGTGAAAATACACAGCAAGATAAGCAAAAGAAGCAGCAGCCGAAGAAAGAAAAGTAGTTAGAATTGGTGCTACACTCATCTTTACTTATTTTAGGAGACTTCATACCTTTTTTCGCACTTTACGAGTGTGAATTTGGAAGCTTCTAGGAAACACCGGTCCTCTTTATGGTCTTTGCGGGCACGAATCTGGAAAGTTCTAGGAAACATCGGTCCTCTTTATGGTCTTTGCGGGTACGAATCTGGAAAGTTCTAGGAAACATCGGTCCTCTTTATGGTCTTTGCGGGTACGAATCTGGAAATATCCAGGATAATCCATACCTCTTTACGCTCTCGGGTTTGTGTGTTTAACCGCGAAACCGCAATTCAGCAAAAAAACGACAAGCTCGCGCTTGTCGTTTTCCTTTTGTAAGATTAACCTCTTAGGTTATAGAAAGATGCTAATCCGTTGTATTGAGCTGTTTCACCAAGGTTGTCTTCAATACGTAGTAATTGGTTGTATTTCGCAACACGGTCAGTACGTGATGGAGCACCAGTCTTGATTTGGCCAGCGTTTGTAGCAACTGCGATGTCAGCAATTGTGCTGTCTTCTGTTTCACCAGAACGGTGAGAGATAACTGCAGTGTAGCCTGCGCGTTTTGCCATTTCGATTGCATCAAATGTTTCAGTTAATGTACCGATTTGGTTAACTTTGATCAGGATTGAGTTACCTACGCCTCTTTCAATACCTTCAGAAAGTTTCTTTGTGTTTGTAACGAATAGATCGTCCCCAACTAACTGAACTTTTTTGCCTAGACGCTCAGTTAGAAGCTTGTGACCTTCCCAGTCGTTTTCATCTAAACCATCTTCAATAGAGATGATTGGGTATTTTGAAACAAGTTCTTCGTAGAATGCAACCATTTCTTCAGAAGAAAGAACTTTACCTTCTCCTTTAAGATGGTATTTACCGTCTTCTTTGTTGTAGAACTCAGAAGATGCTGCATCCATTGCAAGACGTACTTGTTCACCTGGCTTGTAACCAGCTTTTTCGATTGCTTCTACAATTGTTTGTAGAGCTTCTTCGTTTGAACCAAGGTTAGGAGCGAAGCCACCTTCATCACCTACAGCTGTGTTTAAGCCTTTTGCTTGTAAAACTGCTTTTAGGTTGTGGAAAATTTCAGCGCCCATGCGAAGTGCTTCTTTGAAGCTTTCTGCACCAACAGGCATAACCATGAATTCTTGGATGTCAACGTTATTATCCGCATGCTCTCCACCGTTGATGATGTTCATCATTGGTACTGGAAGAGTTTTTGAGTTGAATCCACCAAGGTATTGGTATAAAGGAATTTCAAGGAAGTCAGCTGCTGCACGAGCTGCTGCCATAGATACACCAAGAATTGCGTTTGCACCTAATTTACCTTTGTTTTCTGTTCCATCAAGCTCGATTAATGCTCGGTCGATTGCAACTTGGTCAGTTACGTCGAATCCGATGATTTCTGCAGCAATGATTTCATTTACATTGTTTACAGCAGTTTGTACACCTTTTCCAAGGTAACGGCTCTTGTCGCCATCACGAAGTTCAACTGCTTCATATTCACCAGTTGAAGCACCACTTGGTACTAACGCACGGCCGAATGCGCCGGACTCCGTATATACTTCAACTTCAACCGTAGGATTTCCACGAGAATCTAATACTTCACGAGCGTATACATCTATGATAATTGACATAATAAAATCTCTCCTTTTCGATTAAAAAATAGTTTATTAGGTCGTTCTTTAAAACAAGTATGTTTATTTCTTAAGTAAACTGTTTCCAGTCATTTCAGCTGATTTTTGAATACCTAGTAGGTCAAGCATGGTAGGTGCTAAATCTCCTAGGATTCCGTCTTCTCGTAATGCTAAACCTTCTTTTGTTACGATCACAGGTACTGGATTCGTAGTATGTGCAGTCATTGGATTGCCTTCAAGAGTAACAACCTCATCAGAGTTACCATGATCAGCTGTGATGATGGCTGCTCCACCTTTTGCAAGAATGGCATCAACCACTTCTCCTAAGCACTCATCCACTACTTCAATCGCTTTAATTGTCGGCTCAAGTAAGCCTGAGTGACCAACCATATCTGGGTTTGCAAAGTTTAAGATAATTGCGTCATGCTTATCATCTGCAATTTCTTGTAAAAGTGCATCTCTCACCTCATAAGCACTCATTTCTGGCTTAAGGTCATAGGTTGCCACTTTTGGTGAGTTAATTAAAAGACGAGTTTCACCTGGGAATTCCTTTTCACGTCCACCACTCATAAAGAAGGTAACGTGAGGATATTTTTCAGTTTCCGCAATGCGAAGCTGTTTTAAACCATTTTGTGAAAGTACTTCGCCTAAAGTGTTATCGAGATTCGTTGGCTTGAATGCTACGTATCCATCTACACTTTCACTGAAGTGAGTTAAGCACACAAAGAATAGCTTGTTTGGATGCTTTGGTCCACGATCAAATGAACGGAAGTCTTCATTTGTAAACGTATTTGAAATTTGGATGGCACGGTCTGGTCTAAAATTATAAAAGATCACAGCATCGTTGTCTTGAATCGTTGCAACAGGTGAACCATCTTCTTTTACAAGCACAGATGGTAGAACGAATTCATCATAAATGCCATTTGCATAGGAATCATCGACAAGTTCAAATGCATTTTTATATGTAGGACCTTCACCGTAAACCATTGAACGGTATGATTTTTCAACGCGCTCCCAACGTTTGTCACGGTCCATTGAATAATAACGGCCAGACAAGGTTGCGATTTCACCAACACCGTATTCTTTTATTTTTTCATCTAGCTGTTCTAGATAGACTTTCGCGGTTTGAGGACCGACGTCTCTTCCATCTAAAAAGCCATGAATATATACTTTTTCAATGCCTTCTGATGCAGTAAGTCGTAACAATGCAAATAGATGATCAATGTGACTATGTACACCACCATCTGATAATAAACCGAATAGGTGGAGTGCAGTTCCATTTTCCTTTACATGTTTCATCGCATCAAGGAATGTTTCGTTTTGCTCGAATTCATGATCGCGAATCGCAACATTTACACGAGTTAAGCTTTGGTAAACTACCCGGCCAGCACCGATATTTAAGTGCCCTACCTCTGAATTTCCCATTTGTCCTTCTGGTAAACCAACAGCCTCGCCACTTGCCTGTAAAGTAGCGTGTGGATATTGGTTCCAAAAGCGATCAAAATTAGGTTTGTTTGCTTGAGCAACTGCGTTTCCTTTTACTTCATCGCGAAAAGCAAAACCATCTAAAATAATTAGTGCAACTGGAGATTTAGTCATTACTTCTGCGCCTCCAAAAGCTTAACGAAAGAGGAAGCATCAAGACTAGCTCCACCAACTAGAGCACCATCGATATCTGGTTGTGCCATGTATTCTTTAATGTTTTCTGGTTTAACACTTCCGCCGTATTGAATGCGAACAGCATCTGCTACATCACCAGAGAATTGTTCAGCTACTACTTTACGGATGTGAGCACAAACTTCGTTAGCATCTTCTGCTGATGAAGATTTGCCTGTTCCGATTGCCCAGATTGGTTCATAGGCAATGACAACTTCTTTCGCTTGTTCTGCTGTTAGGCCAGCTAATGCCTTTTGAATTTGTGTTCCAACTAGGTCATTTGTTTGACCTGCTTCACGTTGCTCTAATGTTTCACCACAGCATACGATTGGAACTAATCCATGAGCAAATGCTGCAAGTGTTTTTTGGTTCACTGACTCATCTGTTTCAGCGAACATTTCACGGCGCTCAGAGTGACCAAGGATGACATAGTCAACACCTAGATCCTTTAATGCTACAGGGCTGATTTCCCCTGTAAATGCTCCGCTTTTTTCAAAATGCATATTTTGTGCACCAATTTTAAGGTCATAGTTTCCTTCTTTTACGTTTGCAACAAGGCGTTCTAAAAATAGTGCTGGCGCACAAACTACAGAATCAACCTTTTCTGGTGATGGAATTAGACCATTAATTTCTTCTACAAAATGAACTGCTTCAGAAAGAACCTTATTCATTTTCCAGTTTCCTGCAATGATTGGCTTTCTCATGTTCACCATCCCTTTCGATTAGAAAAGTGCAAGGCGCCTGCCTATCGGTGACAAGCATAAGACGAGCGCTGACAGAAGGTGTCTTTTTACCTTCCGAAGCGATTGGATTATGACCTCGAGCCGATGGCGCCTGGAACTAGACATTGAAAACTAGTTGCACTCATTTTTTATTTATCGTTAAGTAATACGACTCCTGGAAGCTCTTTACCTTCCATGAATTCTAGTGATGCTCCACCACCAGTAGAAATGTGGCTCATTTTATCAGCTAGGCCGAATTTCTCAACTGCTGCTGCAGAGTCACCGCCACCGATAATTGAGTAAGTATCAGTAGCATCAGCTAGTGCTTGACCCACGGCTTTTGTTCCGTTAGCGAATGCATCTAATTCGAATACACCCATTGGTCCGTTCCAAATAACAAGTTTAGAGTTTAAAATAACATCTCTATATAATTCAGCTGTTTTTGGCCCAATGTCAAGTGCTTCCCAATCGCTAGGAATCTCTTCAATTGGAACAATCTTAGTGTTCGCATCATTTGAGAAATCATCTGCAACTTTTACATCAACAGGCATATAGAAATTAACGCCTTTTTCTTTTGCTTTGTTCATGAATTGGGTAGCAAGATCAATCTTATCTTCCTCTAAAAGGGATTTACCGATTTCGTGACCTTGAGCTTTTACGAATGTGTAAGCAAGTCCTCCACCAATGATTAAGTTATCTACTTTTTCCAAGAGGTTTTCGATGACACCGATTTTGTCCTTAACTTTCGCTCCACCAATAATCGCAGTGAAAGGACGCTCTGGGTTAGAAAGTGCTTTACCTAATACTTCGATTTCTTTTTCCATTAAGAAACCTGCTACTGCTGGTAGGTGTTCAGCGATACCAGCTGTAGAAGCATGCGCACGGTGAGCTGCACCGAATGCGTCGTTTACGTAAACATCAGCAAGTGCTGCAAATTGTTTTGCTAGCTCTGGATCATTCTTTTCTTCACCAGGATAGAAACGAACGTTTTCAAGTAAAAGAACATCGCCTTCGTTCATCTCTGAGATGGTTTGTTCAACCTCTGGACCGTATGCTTCATTTGTTTTGCGAACTTCGATACCAAGGTGTTCGCCTAAACGCTTAGCAACTGGGTCTAAACGAAGCTCATCAACCGCTTTGCCTTTTGGACGACCAAAGTGACTCGCTAAAATGACCTTTGCCCCTTCTTTACGAAGGTGCTCGATTGTTGGCAATGCTGCACGAATACGAGTTTCATCAGTTACCTGACCATCTTGCATTGGAACGTTAAAATCAACTCGACAAAAAACTCGCTTGCCTTTCACATCAATATCTCTAACTGACTTCTTATTCACAGGGAAGGCCTCCATTCTATGTATTGTTGGTAAAAAACATGTGCTCTAAGCACAAAGTATCCTAGCGGTAATTAGCATCTCATATAGACATCAAAAAGGGAAGGGAATATTCCCTTCCCTTCACAAGTTCTATTATAGTGCTTCTGCTAAATAAAATTATAGACCTTTTGATGCGATGTAATCTACAAGGTCAACTACACGGTGAGAGTATCCACTTTCGTTGTCATACCAAGAGATAACTTTTACCATGCTGCCTTCCATAACCATTGTTGAAAGAGCATCGATAGTTGAAGAATTTGGATTTCCGTTGTAGTCACTTGAAACAAGTGGCTCTTCACTGTAACCCATAATTCCGTTTAATTCATTTTCAGAAGCTTTGCGTAATGCAGCATTTACTTCCTCAACAGTTACGTCTTTTTCTAACTCAGCTACTAAGTCTACAAGAGACACGTTTGGAGTTGGAACACGCATTGCTCCACCATTTAATTTACCTTTTAATTCAGGTAATACTAGAGAAACAGCTTTTGCAGCACCAGTTGAAGTTGGGATGATGTTTTCAGCTGCTGCACGCGCACGACGGTAGTCCTTATGTGGTAAGTCAAGGATTTGTTGGTCATTTGTGTAAGAGTGAACAGTTGTCATCATACCACGCTTAATTCCAAAGTTTTCATTTAGAACTTTAGCAAATGGAGCTAAACAGTTTGTTGTACAAGAAGCATTAGAAATTACGTCATGGCTTGCTGCATCGTATTTATCTTCGTTAACACCCATAACGATAGTAATATCTTCATCAGTTGCAGGAGCAGAAATGATAACTTTCTTTGCACCAGCTTCAATGTGTTTCGCAGCGTCAGCACGCTTAGTGAAACGACCAGTTGATTCAATAACTACTTCAACTCCAAGGTCTCCCCAACCAAGTTGTGCTGGGTCGCGCTCAGCTTTAACTAAGATCTCTTTTCCATTAACAACAAGGTTGTTTCCATTAACAGATACTTCTGCATCAAGAACACCGTGAACTGTATCATACTTTAATAGATGTGCTAACATGTTTGCATCTGTTAAATCGTTTACTGCTACTACATCAACATTTGGATTTTTTAATGCCGCACGTAATACGTTACGACCAATACGTCCAAAACCATTAATACCAACTTTTACTGCCATTTTGATTTCCTCCTTTTGTATGTGAAACCTATAAAAATATTATAAGGGTTACCCCTTTATTAACTCTTTCGCTGCACCTTCATCTGTTATTAACAGTGTCTCCGGCGCCTGCTTTAAGTATGCTTGAATGGCTGTTGCCTTCGAAGCTCCACCAGCTACGGCAATCACATCGTGAATTGCGTTCAGACCTTCTAGCTGGATGCCAATTGTTTGAACCCGATGTACCACTTTCCCATCTTCGTCAAAATAATACCCAAAAGCCTCTGCGACTGCATGAGATTCAATGATTTTTTTCATGTCCTCTTCATCGGTTTTACGCCGCTTAGCCATTGTAATAGCGTCTCCTATTCCGTGAACAACCATACTTGATGATTTAATCAAATTCAGGACATCCCGAATCGATGGTTCGGCCACAAAGGAATGGTACGCTTCATTGCTCACAACATCAGGTACATGGAGAAGTCGGTAATCACCAGAAGCTTTTTCGGCCATCTTTGCGCAAATGGTATTTGCTTGATTTTCTACTCGTTCTCCTAGTCCACCTCGTGCTGGAACAAATAAAATACTTCGCCCTTTCGAATCTGGGGTCATCATTTCTGCGACCTCAACAAGGGTTGTACCACCAGTAACTGCGACGATATTTTCTCCAGAAAGCCTTTGTTTTATTCTTGAAACGCAAGCTCTTCCCATTTCTTTTTTCACCCAAGGAGTTGTGTCACTATCGCCTGAAACGACAATCACACCTTTTATATTTAACTTTTCCTTAAGCTTCGATTCTAAAACCCGTAAACCTAAAACTTCCTTCATGACATCCTCAAGGTCTTTTAATAGTTCAGCACCCTCACTTGTTAGGCTCATTCCAGCCGTACTAAAGTCAACAAGATTTTGTTCTTTTAAAAATTGAACTTCACCACGGAGGACACGTTCGCTATGACCAAGACTTGTAGAAAGATTCCTTCTTCCAATCGGCTGCATAAGTCGTATGTATTTGAGGATCTCATGGCGTTTCTGCATAACCTCTAGTAAATCAGGTAATAATTTTTGTTGTACCTCAATAATCGAACTCATAATTTCATTTCCCCTTTTTTACCATAAGGGACTATTTTCGTCCCGCTGTGACATATTATGTCCCACTTACAGTAAAAAAAAACAACTCGTTAAATCAAATACACCTTGGCGTATTTGCGCCCAGATTTTTTCGTGCTTGCTCGAAAAATTTCCTTTGAAAATCTGTGGCATCCGCCGGAGGCATAACTTTATTCAGTATTGAATAAAGTTTGTATATCGCCGTGTTACATTTTCTATAGTACCAGTACTTTTAAAAGAAAGCAATAATTAAACTGCCTAATTTTGATATGCTCCCCCTTAGGTAGACAGATTAAAAAAACAAAAATCTGTTTTTCCTAAGGGGGAGTTTTTTATGCCCAATAAACTCTATTCGAGTCAATTTAAGTATGAAGTAGTAACAGCTTATAAAA
>NZ_JAPSKV010000024.1 GCF_031181385.1 Fredinandcohnia onubensis | reverse complement strand
GCACGCCGCCAGCGTTCATCCTGAGCCAGGATCAAACTCTCCAATAAGAGTATTGATTGCTCAATAGTTTGTTACTTTAGAATTAAACGTTGACGCTTGTATTGTGTTCAGTTTTCAAAGAACTTTTGTTTCGCCTCTCAGAAGCGACTTTATCAATATAACATCCTCACAAAAATAAGTCAACAATATTTTTTAATGTTTTTTCTTATTTTAAGGTATTCCCTGTGAGGAATATAAATATACACCCGATTCAACTAAAAGTCAACACATTATATCAAAATAACTTTTCTACTTTCTAACTATCCCACTATCTCTGACCCTGCCACCTAAATTAAACAATAAAAAAACAAATGAGATCCCATTTGTTTTTTTATCCTACTATAAATAAATCTATTATTACGAGTGCCGCTAAGCCTGGGAGACCGAGTAGACCAGATACTGCAGAAGTCACTAGATTAATGGGTACATGTAGATCAAATGATTGTCCAAATGCATTTAAAAAAAATAAAAACAATGCGCCGATTAAGATTTTGACAAATAGTTGTCCCACTAGTCGAATTGGCTTAAGAGGTGCTCCTATCAAAAGAACAAGTACAATCAATCCTCCAAGTATAGCTATAACAATCTTTGGTTCCAATCAGACTTCACTCCTTCTCACAACTTGTACTATTATTCTATGTGAGTGAAGAGTTTTAAGAACCTCTTGTCCCATTTTTATTTTACTGAAAATTGTCCTAATAAAAAAAATCCTATCATAGAAAGTCTTACTTCCTTGATAGGATTTAATTTTATAGAAATACTTTTCGCCTTTTTGCTTCTCTAAGTAAAAAGAAGTATTTGGTTTCCGCAACTTTAAGTTCGTTTAAAACATCATCAGAAGGATCAACACTTTTTTCGATAAGATTTTTCTGTCTCATCCATTCCTTCTTTGCTATTTCTAACTGACTAAAGAGCTCTTGGTTATATTCTTGTCGAAGCTTTCCCTTCTTTTTAAAAAGCATAAAAGACCTCCTATAGTTCCCGGCGTCCTTCAAGTGCCTTTGATAGTGTTACTTCATCAGCATATTCTAAATCTCCACCAACTGGTAAGCCATGTGCGATTCTTGTAATTTTAATACCCGTTGGTTTTAGCAAACGGGAAATATACATAGCTGTAGCTTCCCCTTCGATGTTCGGATTAGTCGCTAAAATAATTTCTTGTACCGTATCATCCTGAAGTCTTTTTAGTAATTCAGGAATTTTAATATCTTCAGGACCAATACCATCCATTGGGGAGATTGCCCCATGTAAGACATGATAGAGTCCGTTGTATTCTTTCATTTTTTCCATCGCGATTACATCTTTCGGATCCTGTAGGACACAGATCACTGTTTTGTCGCGACGTTCATCTTCACAAATGTAACAAGGGTCTCTATCTGTTATATGCCCGCAGTTTGAGCAATATGTGAGGTTTCGCTTTGCATTGACAAGTGCTTTTGCAAAATCAAGCACGACATCCTCTTTCATACTTAATACAAAAAAAGCCAGACGCACGGCCGTTTTTGGGCCGATACCTGGCAATTTCATAAAGCTATCTATTAGCTTAGATATTGGTTCAGGATAATGCATATCTATCTAAGTCCTTTCAACCCATTAGAATGGAAGGTTCATTCCTTTAGTAAATTGACCCATTGTTTCATTTGTTAGGTCTTCGATCTTCTTAAGGGCATCATTTGTTGCTGCTAAAACAAGGTCTTGTAGCATTTCGATATCATCTGGGTCTACCACTTCTTGTTTAATGATCACGTCAATGATTTCTTTTTGGCCATTTGCTTTTACAGTGACCATACCACCACCAGCAGTACCTTCTACCACTTTATCGGCAAGTTCTTCCTGTGCCTTTGCCATATCCTTTTGCATTTTTTGCATTTGTTTCATCATCTTTTGCATATTACCCATTCCGCCGCCACGCATCATGTTAAATTCCTCCTTTATGTTTATTATTCCTTTATTTCAATGAGCTCTGCACCAACAATTTTCATCGCTTCTGCAATAAGAGGGTCCTCTGTTTCCTCAGGCCCTTGGTCATCATCGGTTTTTTGCCCACGGATAAACTCTTCTCTAATTTTACCCCATTCATCATCAGGTACACCAATCATTTCAAACCTTTTTCCAGTTAATGTAGAAAGAATGTTTTCGAGATTTTCTTTTACTTCTGCGTTTTCAGATGCCATTTTACAATGGATTTCATATTTAAACTTTAACACAAACGCATTTGAAGAAGCTGCAACTGGTTCACTTTCAATTAAAAGAGCTGCATGAGACACTTTGTTTTGACTACGAAGTTGATCGAGCATATCGCCCCATTTTCCTTTTAATAAATCAAGATTCTGTCTGGTTGCACTCTTTAAAACCTCATTTATTCTTCCCACAGGGGTTCTGTAACCATTTCTAGATGTTTTTTGTGGACGTTTTTCAGTAGGCTTTGCATCTTGTGGTTGGGCTGTTACGCCTTTTTCCTTAATCGATGCAAGTTCAGATTCTAGCATATTTATTTTATTCATTAAGCCTTCAATCTGTGGCAATGATTCTAATGAATGTTGTTTATCCATTTGAGTAAGCTTTACAAGTGCTACCTCTAGAAAAATTCGTGGATGGTTTGTCCACTTCATCTCCTGCTGGGCTTGGTTTAAAATATCCATGGTTTCGTAAATTTCATGACTTGGGATATCTTTTGCAAGGTTTGAAAAGTCTTCATCAACTAAGACCCGCTCCATCACTTCTTCTAATTGTGGGGCTGTTTGATATAAAAGCATGTCCCTATAATAGAAGATTAAGTCTTCGATAAATCTCATTGGGTCTTTTCCAAGGTCCATCATTTCATCGAGCGACTTTAAAGCTGTTCGGACATCTCGGTCGTGTGTCGCCCTAACCACATTCGTTAGCAGTGATTGCGAAACAGCCCCAGTTATCGTGAGAACATCTTCAAGTTTTACCTCTTCGTCACTGAAGGAAATCGCTTGGTCCAATAAACTTAGCGCATCCCGCATCCCACCTTCAGCAGCTCTTGCGATAACATAAAGAGCTTGATCGTCCACTGTCACGTTCTGTTCAGCTATGATTGTTTTCATTCTCCCGACGATTGCTTGAGTTGTAATCCGACGAAAATCAAAGCGTTGACATCTGGATATGATCGTAAGTGGAATTTTATGTGGTTCGGTTGTCGCTAGAATAAAAATGACATGTCTTGGTGGTTCCTCCAATGTTTTTAGTAAGGCGTTAAACGCACCAATTGAAAGCATATGTACTTCATCAATGATATATACCTTATAGCGTACTGCACTGGGAGCATACTTTACTTTATCGCGAATATCTCTAATTTCATCGACACCATTGTTTGAGGCTGCATCAATTTCAATTACATCGGAAATTGAGCCGTCGGTAATTCCCCGACATGCGGCACACTCATTACAAGGCTCAGCAACTGGAGAACGCTCACAGTTAACGGCTTTCGCAAAAATTTTCGCAGCACTCGTTTTTCCTGTTCCCCTTGGTCCTGAGAAAAGGTAAGCGTGAGAAAACTTTTCTTGAAGAAGGGCATTCTTTAATGTTTGGGTTATATGTTCTTGTCCAACCACATCCTGAAAGGTTTGTGGTCGAAAGACACGGTATAATGCTTGATATGCCATTGATATTGCCCCTCCTTCTCTTCGTCCACTTCCTATTATACAGGAAGTGAATATTCTGTACAAAGTGATTATACCATTCACTTAAAAAATCTAGAAAAAATAAAAAACCCACCCAAATGAGTGAGTTGTTTTATGTAGTATAACTGCCGTGCACCTTCCGTCGAATAGTTACCCCAGGCGTTACTCAAGCAGTTAGCTCGGTCTAGGCAACCCTACGGCACATGGGAGAGTCCGCTTACTGCTGCTTCCTTCCGGACCTGACAGGGTTCACGGGTTCCCATTGCGTAGGACCCAGACGTCAACACCACTTACTTGAGGCAGACCCTACAATAACTACCCTCTATGAAGGGATTCGGCCTCGCTAGAGCGGATTGCGAGTACAGGGCACCGCTACCTCCCCGCTTAGCACGGCAAAATTGATACCAAATTGTTAGGTGTCTTTGTGACACATTCTTAGTATAAAGGCTCATTCAAAAAAAATCAACGTATTCCAACTGTAAGTTTTTTCAAGTAGAACCAGTTGTACGATTCTTCTCATCTTTTTTTCTCTTTCGAAGTTGCCTAAAAAACGAACTGAGGAGCTCGCTGCATTCTTCCTCACAAACACCTGAAACAACCTCAGCTTGATGATTAAATCGTTGTTCCTGTAAAAGGTTCATTAAGGTTCCCGCACATCCTCCCTTAGGATCACTCGCCCCGTAAACGACCCGTTTTACCCGAGATAGCACGATTGCCCCCGAGCACATTGCACAAGGCTCAAGCGTTACATACAAGGTTGAATCCTCTAATCTCCATGTATCTAAACGTTGGCAGGCTTCATCAAGTGCTAATAGCTCTGCATGGGCAATTGAACGTTGCTGTGCTTCGCGAAGGTTATGGGCTTTTGCAATAACTTCATCATTTATAACAAGTACAGCCCCAATTGGCACTTCGTCAATATCTGCTGCCTTTTTTGCTTCTTCAATCGCCAATTTCATATAATATTCGTCAGATTTCATCAAAATAAATACTCCCCTACTAGATAAATCAAATGCGCCTTGGCGTATTTGCGCCCAGATTTTTTCGAGCCTGCTCGAAAAGTTACCTTTGAAAATCTGTGGCATACACCGTAGGCTTTAACTTTATTTAGTCGGAGTTTGACCCCGACTAAATAAAGTTAAACATTATATCCAAGCATTATCTTTCTTATTCTCTCATAGAGTAATAAAGGTGTGTTACCTAGATTGTAGAATGAGGAGGTCAAACATGCAAATTCATGTTGTAGAACAAGGTCAATCCTTATTTGGAATCGCTCGTGCTTACGGAACAACAGTGGATGAAATTGTTCGTGCAAACCAAATTCCAGACCCCGGTAATCTTGCGATCGGCCAGGCACTTGTTATTCCTATTGTTGGTCAATTTTATTGGGTACAGCCAGGCGATAGCCTCTGGTCGATTGCAAATAAATTTAGACTTAATTATCAGCAATTAGCACAAATCAACCAGATTCCGGCAAATCGTCCACTAAATGTAGGTCTTAGAATCTATATTCCTGCACGCCCAAAACGAAATGCAGAGATCAATGCTTACGTAGAACCTTCAGGAACTTCGGTAAGTCCCGCTCTCGAAAGAAGTTCACGACAAGCAGCTCCATACTTAACATACTTAGCCCCATTTAACTTTCAAATCCAACGAGATGGCACTCTAAAAGAACCACCATTGAACAATTTACCAAGCATCGCAAGTGCAAATAACGTAACCCTTATGATGGTCGTAGCGAATTTAGAAGAAGGACAATTTAGTAATGAACTAGGTCGGATTGTACTTACCGATCAAAATGTCCAAAATAAGCTGTTAGATACAATAGTAGAAACAGCTAAAAAATACGGGTTCCGTGATATTCATTTTGATATGGAGTTTTTACGACCAGAAGACCGCGAAGCCTATAACAACTTTTTACGTAAAGCAAAACAGCGTTTTAGCCAAGAAGGCTGGCTACTATCCACTGCACTTGCTCCTAAAACAAGTGCAGAACAAAAGGGTGCATGGTACGAAGCACATGATTACAAAGCACATGGTGAAATCGTGGACTTTGTTGTCATCATGACCTATGAATGGGGATATAGTGGCGGCCCACCAATGGCAGTATCACCTATTGGGCCAGTTCGTGAAGTCCTTGAATACGCGTTAACCGAAATGCCTGGTTCAAAAATTATGATGGGGCAAAATCTCTATGGCTATGATTGGACATTGCCTTTTGTAGCAGGTGGAGAATATGCAAAGGCAGTAAGCCCACAGCGAGCAATTGAACTTGCAAAGCAAAATAATGTACCAATCCAATACGATACGAAGGCACAGGCCCCTCACTTTGATTATACGGACTCAGCTGGAAAGCAACATAAGGTTTGGTTTGAGGATGCTAGAAGCATTCAGGCAAAGTTTGATTTGATTAAAGAATTGAATCTACGAGGAATCAGCTATTGGAAGCTAGGGTTACCGTTCCCGCAAAATTGGTTGTTGATCACAGATAATTTCAATGTCGTAAAACGATGAAATCATTCAAAGGAACTCGATTTTTCGAGTTCCTTTTTCTATTTAGTGCACAATAAGAAAACTATAATATTTCCCAGTCTGTTTTTTCGACAATTAATAACAATCATCTATCTTCCTGTGATAAAATAATGCTTATCTGTCATTTGATTGATATAAAAAGGGGGACACGAGATGGGTAGCAGGATTCCCTTTATTACTGTAGAGGGTCCGATCGGAGTTGGGAAGACCTCTCTCGCTAAGGCTATTTCAGAGCAATTTGAATTTGCCTTATTGAAAGAGATAGTCGATGAAAATCCATTCTTGGGTAAATTTTATACGAATATTGATGAATGGAGTTTTCAAACAGAAATGTTTTTCCTCTGTAACCGATACAAACAACTCGAAGACATTAATCAGAATTACCTTCAAAGAAATCAACCGGTTGTTGCGGATTATCATATATTTAAAAACCTAATCTTCGCTGAGCGGACATTGAAAACTCAGCAATTTCAAAAATACCTACAGATTTATGAAATTCTAACAGCTGATATGCCTGTACCAAATGTCGTCATATATTTACACGCTAGCCTCGATACTTTATTAGAGCGGATTAAAATGCGTGGTCGAGACATCGAAAAAGGTATTGACCCAGCATATCTTAGTCAATTAAGCCTTGATTATGAGCAATCAATGGCAAAGTTTGAGAAGTCACATCCAAATATTCCTGTTATACGTTTCAACGGAGACAAACTAGACTTTGTCCAGAACAAACAGGATCTGGAACAAATCCTATCAAAAATAGAAGACACCATTCTTGAAAAAGGAGTAAGACAGAATGAATTTGCGTAATAAATATGATATCCCTAGTAATGCAGTGATCACCATTGCAGGTACAGTTGGTGTTGGAAAGTCTACGATGACAAATGCACTTGCAAATGCACTTGGATTTAGAACCTCCTTTGAAAAAGTGGATACGAATCCATATTTAGATCGGTTTTATGCAGACTTTGAAAGATGGAGCTTCCACCTTCAAATCTATTTCCTTGCAGAACGTTTTAAAGAGCAAAAGAAAATCTTTGAATATGGCGGGGGATTTGTCCAAGATCGTTCTATCTATGAGGACACAGGCATATTTGCAAGAATGCATTATGAAAAAGGAACAATGGCGCCTGTCGATTATGAGACATATACCAATCTTTTTGATGCAATGGTCATGACACCATATTTCCCACATCCGAATTTATTAATTTATCTTGAAGGCAGCCTCGATGATATTATTAATCGAATCCAGGAACGTGGCAGACCGATGGAGCAACAAACCCCTATTTCATATTGGGAAGAAATGCACGGTCGTTATGAAAAATGGATCAATAATTTTACTGCTTGCCCAGTCCTACGATTAAACATCAATGAATACGATATTTTACAAGATGAAGGTTCAGTCGAACCAATTATCGAGAAAATTTCGAAGTTTATCAGACAAACTGAGCTTTTAAAAAGCTAGAACGATAAATACCCCTTTTGAGATAATCATTCAAAAGGGGTTCTTTATTGATAAATAATATACTATAATAAAAAGCAAAAAACTCGTTACTGTAATAGTAACGAGTCATCTCCAATACTTTATGCGCTAGTATTATTTAAAAATTATGGCGGAGGAAGAGGGATTCGAACCCCCGCGGGCTTTAACACCCCTGTCGGTTTTCAAGACCGATCCCTTCAGCCGGACTTGGGTATTCCTCCGTATCGACAAAAATTAATATACCATAGTTCTAATTTGCATGTCAACATTATTTATAAAAAAATTTAAAGACCAGGAAAATAGTTAATCCTGGCCTTTATTTTTTAAATTACTTCGGGCCAATTACTTCTTTATTTCTCATATAAGGACGTAATACTTCTGGAATGATGACTGTACCGTCTTCTTGTTGATAATTCTCTAGGATTGCCGCAACAGTTCGACCAATGGCAAGTCCAGAACCATTCAATGTATGAACATGCTCAGGTTTTGAATCACGGTCACGACGGAAACGAATATTTGCTCGTCTTGCCTGGAATGCCTCAAAATTACTACAAGAAGAAATTTCACGGTAAGTTCCGTAGCTTGGAATCCATACTTCAATGTCATATTTTTTTGCTGCAGTAAATCCTAAATCTGCACTACACATGCTCAGGACACGATATGGAAGACCTAATAACTGAAGTACCTTTTCAGCATTTGCTGTTAAGCTTTCCAATTCTCCATAAGAATCTTCTGGCTTTACAAACTTCACTAGCTCTACCTTATTAAACTGATGCTGGCGGATCAACCCTCTTGTATCTCTTCCGGCTGAACCAGCTTCAGAGCGGAAACAAGCACTAAACGCCGCATACTTAATTGGCAGCTCTTCACCGACTATGATCTCATCACGGTGAAGGTTAGTAACTGGAACCTCAGCAGTCGGAATTAAGAAATAGTCTTCATTTTCAATGAGGAATGCATCTTCTTCAAACTTTGGAAGCTGTCCTGTACCTGTCATGCTAGCACGATTGACTAGGTATGGAGGAATGACCTCTTCATATCCATGTTCCTCTACATGTAGATCTAACATAAAGTTAAATAACGCTCTTTCAAGTGTTGCCCCAAGCCCCTTATAAAATACAAAGCGGCTACCAGTTACCTTTCCTGCACGTTCAAAATCTAAAATCTCAAGTTGATCAGCAATTTCCCAATGTGGCTTTGGTTCAAATCCAAACTCAGGAAGCTCACCCCATTTACGGATTTCAACATTATCATCCTCAGACTCACCAATTGGCACACTTTCATGTGGTATATTCGGTATTGATAATAAGAGATGCTCTAATTGTCCTTCCACATCTCGTAATTCCGTGTCTAATTCTTTGACTTTGTCCCCTACTTCACGCATCTCTAAAATGAGAGCATCTGCATCTTTTTTCTCTCGTTTTAAAATGGCAATTTGACCTGACACTTCATTTCTACGGCTTTTTAACTCCTCAGTCTTCAAAATAAGCTCTCGGCGCTTCTTATCTAGTTCCTCAAAACGCCCAAGGTCTGTTAAATCCTCACCACGATACTTTAGTCTCTCTTTCACTTCATCAAAATGGCTTCGTAAAAATTTGATATCTAACATCACTTAAACCTCCTAAAAATCTATGTAGTTATAGTAACAATGTGTAACCAATCGTGTCTGTTTAGAAGCAAGTATTTCAAGGCGGCGCAGGTTTGAGGACCGGAGCGTAGCTAACCTACGTGAGGACCAGAGAACCAAGCCAACGAAGAAATACGCCGCTTATCGGCAGTCACGACAAATAAAAAAACTCCCGCCCCTAAAAAAGGGACGAGAGTTAGCCCGCGTTACCACCCTAGTTGAGGATACAAGTATCCTCCTCTTGAAAAAGATAACGGATTTACCGAAAATACCTACTAGAATGATGCGTTCAGTATTTCACTCAAGGATGGATTCACAAGCTTTTTTCATCGGTTCACACCAACCACCGACTCTCTTAGGAAAAAAGGCTAGCTACTAGTTCCTATCATAGATTTAACATTTTATTATTTATATAAAGTTTTACCATGTTTTAGTTGTTTATACAAGGTTTTTTGCTTTTGATTCTTCGACCATTTTTACAAAATACCCTGTAAAGCGATGATCGTCTGTTAATTCTGGATGGAAGGAGCATCCTAGAAATTGTCCTTCACGTGCTGCAACAATTCTACCATCATGCTTTGCAAGAATTTCAACATTTTCTCCCGCTTCCACAATATGTGGCGCACGAATAAATACTCCGACAAAGTCTTCAGCGATTCCAGGAATCATAAGCTCTGCCTCAAAGCTCTCACGTTGACGGCCAAATGAGTTTCTCTCAACTTTGATATCCATAAGACCAAGATGTGACTCCTTATAGTCAACAAGCTGCTTCGCAAGTAGAATTAACCCTGCACATGTCCCAAACACAGGCTTACCTTGTTCAGCAAATGAGCGAAGTGGCTCCATAAACTCATATTTATCAATTAATCGGCGCATTGTAGTACTTTCCCCGCCAGGGATTATTAATCCGTCAATTTCTTGAAGTTGTTCAACTTTCTTTACGATGACCGCTTCTGCTCCTGAGGCTTCTACAGAACGAACATGTTCTCTAACAGCCCCTTGAAGTCCTAATACTCCAATTTTAACCATACCTGAACACCCTCTTACTTACCAGCCTCTTTCTTGCATGCGTTGTTCTGGTAATAATGATGAAATTTCAATACCTTTCATAGCATTTCCTAATCCTTTTGAAAGGTGTGCAATTAATTCATAATCTTGATAATGTGTAGTAGCTTCTACAATCGCACGAGCAAATTTTGCAGGATTATCTGATTTGAAAATACCAGATCCAACAAATACTCCATCTGCTCCAAGTTGCATCATAAGCGCTGCGTCAGCTGGAGTTGCTACACCACCTGCAGCAAAGTTAACAACTGGTAGGCGACCTTCTTGTTTGATTTGAAGCAATAATTCAAATGGTGCTCCTAGATTTTTTGCTTCTGTCATAAGCTCATCTTCGCTCATGCCAACAACTTTACGAATTTGAGCATTCACTTTTCTCATATGACGAACAGCTTCTACAATATTTCCTGTTCCAGGCTCACCTTTTGTACGAAGCATAGATGCACCTTCTGCAATTCGGCGAGTAGCTTCGCCTAAGTCACGGCAACCACAAACAAATGGAACTGTGAAATCACGTTTATTTAAGTGGAATTCTTCGTCAGCTGGAGTTAATACTTCACTCTCATCAATGTAGTCAACGCCAAGAGCTTCTAATACTCTAGCTTCTACAATATGACCAATACGAGCTTTAGCCATAACTGGAATAGTAACAGCACCCATTACTTGCTCAACAATTGTTGGGTCTGCCATTCTAGCAACTCCACCAGCCGCTCGAATATCAGCTGGCACACGCTCTAAAGCCATTACTGCTACAGCTCCTGCTTCCTCTGCAATTTTAGCTTGTTCTGCATTGACAACGTCCATAATTACGCCGCCCTTTTGCATTTCAGCCATACCACGTTTTACTCGATCTGTTCCTGTATTTGCCATTACGATTCCTCCAATGATTCGTTATCTAATTTTATAGGCATAATCATATCATATTTTTCACAATAGTGAATGCCCAATAGAAAATAAACTAAGAATATTCTAACTCATAATTTTCTAATTTCCTAGTAATTATACCAAAATAGTATAATATGGAAAATAAAAAAGTCTCCTTCTATACATAGAAGGAGACCTTTATATTAGAACCATCCCTTAACAGTGTTTGCCACGCTTGACCAAATGTCACCAAAGAATCCACCAATTCCTCTCATCATAAGCACGAACCAGTTTGTTTTTTCAACACCTGTGTCTGTCACAAGTGGTACCTGTAATTTATCATCACCATTTGCTGTAATATAGCCTAAATCATCACCCTCATAGGATACAGCCATATGGCCAACTTTTGTTCCTTCTTTAAAAGGTGCGGTTATTTCTTTATCCTTAGAAACAACCTTATCGTCAAACACATATTCTGCTTTAAACTCTGATTTATCTACACCTTTTTTAACTAAAAGTCTTACTGGTGCTTTAGTTGAAACTTCTACTTCTTTTTCTTTTCCTTTGACTACCTTTAATTCTTTATTACCCTTTAATTGATAACCTTCAGGATAAACTTCAATTTGCTCAAAATTATTAAAACCAAAATCTAATAGTTTACGAGTTTCTTTGAAACGTTCTGGCTCACTTGTTGCACCCATCACGACTGAAATTAATCTTTTTCCGTTACGTTCAGCTGTTCCTGTAAAACAATAACCAGCTGCCGGTGTTGTACCTGTTTTTAATCCATCCATTCCCTCATAATAGAAATCCGCAAGATATGGGGAAACCTTAGGATCATGATTTAACATCCAGTTCCAGTTATCCAGTTTCTCTCCATAAAAGTCTAATTGAGGAATACTTGAAATCTCCAATACTTCTGGATGATCTCGTAGTAGTGAATATGCTAATAAAGCGACAGATTCTGCTGATAACATATTATCTCCATCTGGACTTGTTCCTTCAGGGTAATTATCACCTAGCATTGAATTTGATAATCCTGTACTATTTACAAACTCATAGTTTGGAAGACCAAGTTCTTCTGCCTTTTTATTCATAAGCTTTACGAATTCGCCTTCAGTCCCAGCAATTAGTTCTGCTAATGTAATAGTTGTTGCATTATCAGAATAAATCGCCATTGCTTTGTAAAGTTCTTCAACCGTATAATCATGATTTAACCGTAATCCTACACCTGAAAAGTTATTATTTGCAGATATATCATATGCATATTGACTAATTTGAGTAGTTTGATCCCATGATAGTCTACCTTCAGAGATAGCTTCCAATACCAGATACTCGGTCATCATTTTTGCCATACTTGCAATAGGAGCTGCTTGGTCGGCATTCTTTTCATATAATATCTTACCTGTATCTGCATCAATTAATATCGCATTTTTTACATTTATATCAAGAGCAGGCGCTGCTTTTGCAGGGGGTATTTGTCCTACAAAAAGCGATAGCAAAAAGACTGCTAAAAAACTTATAATCAATCTTTTTTGTGTTTGTTTTTTCACGTTTTAAACCTCCACTTTCGTAATACGCACAAAAGACATTTTAACATAACAGCATCAAAAAAAATAGACAGAGTACATGACTCTATCTACCACAATATAAAAATCCTACCAATGGATTATGTTCTGTCTAAATTTACCTTAAAGAGTAGAGTAGTTCGGTGCTTCCTTTGTGATTTGTACATCATGTGGATGACTTTCACGTAATCCTGCACCTGTCATTTTAATGAATTGTGCATTCTCTCTTAACTCTTCTAGATTCTTTGTGCCGCAATAACCCATACCAGAACGAATACCGCCAATTAATTGATATATTGTGTCTGTAAGTGGGCCTTTGTATGGAAGACGACCTTCAATACCTTCAGGAACAAACTTTTTCGCATCCTCCTGGAAGTAGCGGTCCTTACTTCCTTTTTCCATTGCCGCAACAGAACCCATGCCACGATACACCTTAAAGCGACGCCCTTGGAAGATCTCAGTTTCCCCTGGGCTCTCAGATACACCTGCAAGCAAGCTTCCTAGCATGACTACATGTCCTCCAGCAGCTAATGCTTTTACGATGTCACCAGAATATTTAATACCACCATCAGCAATAATCGATACTCCATGTTTTCTTGCTTCTGTTGCACAATCGTAAACAGCTGTTATCTGAGGAACACCCACACCTGCTACAACACGAGTTGTACAAATAGAACCAGGTCCAATTCCTACTTTAATGACGCTAGCACCTGCTTCAATAAGAGCACGAGTTGCTTCAGCTGTTGCTACGTTACCAGCAATAATATTTAGTTTTGGATATGCGTCTCTAATGGTTTTAACTGTTTCAAGTACTCCTGCTGAATGGCCGTGTGCTGTATCAACTACAATTGCATCAACTCCAGCTTTAACTAGCTTTTCAACTCGTGGCATTGTATCTGCTGTTACCCCAACAGCTGCTCCTACTAACAGACGCCCTTGTGCATCCTTTGCTGAATTCGGGAACTCAATTACTTTTTCAATATCCTTTATTGTGATAAGACCTTTTAATACTCCACTTTCATCAACGAGTGGGAGCTTTTCAATTTTATATTTCTGTAGAAGCTTTTCCGCCTGTTCTAAAGTTGTACCAACAGGTGCAGTCACGAGATTTTCTTTAGTCATTACATCTGAAATTAGAATGGAATAGTCTTGAATAAAACGAAGGTCACGATTGGTAATAATTCCAACCAAGATTTGCTCTTGTGGGTTGTTTACAATTGGAACACCTGAAATACGGTATTTTCCCATTAGATGTTCAGCATCAAATACTTGATGACTTGGAGTTAAGAAAAATGGATCTGTAATAACGCCACTTTCTGAACGCTTAACCTTATCAACCTGTTCAGCCTGTTGCTCAATAGACATATTTTTATGAATGATCCCTAGTCCGCCTTGACGGGCCATTGCGATTGCCATTTCATGCTCTGTTACTGTGTCCATACCCGCACTAATAATCGGGATATTTAACTTAAGTGTTTCTGTTAACGCAACCCCAAGACTTACATCCTTAGGTAGTACCTCTGACTTAGCAGGTAATAGCAATACATCATCAAATGTTAATCCTTCTTTGGCAAACTTTGTTTCCCACATGTAATAAATCCCCCTTCGATTGCAAAATATTATTAGTAGATTAACAACTGGGTAAACTACTGTCAAGAATCGAACGATATATTTAATAATTCAGAGTTTTTTATTATCTCTTTTCACCCATATCTTGCACTTTCTTTGTTTTCTATTGGAGGTTAGTCATTTGTTTGATTATCGTTTTATTTGGCAATCATTTAATGCACTACATGCAGCAAACACAACCCAACATTTACTACAAAAATGTTATGAAAAAGCAGAAGTTATAGACGCAGATAAAAAGAGCTATGAAAACAGCTATCCGTTTATTTATTATTTGGAACATGGTCAGAATTACTACCAATTATCCCAAAATGCTCCATTATCGATTAAACCGGTTCTTCTCTTTTACGGAATGGTACAATTATTAAAAGCCTGTCTACTAACCGTTGATCCTCAGTACCCAGAATCAACTTCAGTACTTGCGCACGGAGTTTCAACAAGAAAGCGAAAAAAACAGAGCTATGAATTTTTCCATGATGAAGTAAAGGTGCAAAAAAACGGTTTATTTTCTCACTTTTCTGAACGTATGTTTCATGTGAAACAAATGGAAGGTGAAAAATTCACAATGGAGCAGCTATTTAAAAGAATTCCCGAACTACAAAATTTATTTACTCTCCATTTTCAACATAATTTATATATTGAAACACCCATTACAACTCAGAATACATTATCAATTCCAACGGAAGCTTTAGACAGTTATCATATGACCTCACGGAGATTTGCAGATTTTATTGAAAATACGCTGCCATTTTCAACAACTCTTGTTAAAGAACCAACAGTAGGAAAAGAATGCGGACCAATATCGTTACAAATAAAAAAGGAAAATTACCTTTTGCCACTGGCAAGCTCGCCACTTCTATATCACTTATATGAAGACACCTACTATCTGCCAAAGGAAAGGGAACTTCTGTCGTTTTTTCCTGAAATCATGACACATTACTTACTCCTATATAATTTAAGTATGATATCAAGATATGAGACCGAATGGTGGAGTGAACTGCTTCATTCCTACTCTAGCAATGACTATCCATTTATCAGACAGTTCCTCGCGATATCTGCAGATAAAGTTCCCTTTCTTCTTTATTTATTCTTAAAGGGGAAAATTGATGGGGTATAAGGGGATTTAGGGGGATTTATTGCATTTGCGGTATAGCAGTTATCGTTTCTCAATGTTGTGATATACCGTATATGACATTTGCGGTATATCATTTATCGTTTTTCGACGTTGTGATATACCGTTTAGGCTGTTTCCGGTATAGCGTTTATTGTTTCTCGGGTTGGTGATATACCGTTTATGACATTTGCGGTATACCACTTATTGTTTCTCGATATGTCGTTATACCGTTTAGGCTGTTTCCGGTATAGCATTTATCGTTTCTCGACTTGGCAATATACCGTTAAAGCCATTTGCGGTATAGCACTTTTCATTTTGCGGTATGGTAATTTATACCATTAATAGATCCGGTTCTTTACAATTTTTCTATGCAAAAAAGACCAACCATAACGGTTGGTCTTTTAGTTGCCTAGCGACGTCCTACTCTCACAGGGGCAATGCCCCAACTACCATCGGCGCTGAAGAGCTTAACTTCCGTGTTCGGTATGGGAACGGGTGTGACCTCTTCGCTATCGCCACTAGACTATGTTGAAGGATTCATTCCTTCAAAACTAGATAACGTATTTACATTCATCTTCGAAGTATTTTTGGTTAAGTCCTCGATCGATTAGTATCAGTCAGCTGCACATGTCACCATGCTTACACCTCTGACCTATCAACCTCGTCATCTTCGAGGGATCTTACTAGTTTAACACTATGGGA
>NZ_JAPSKV010000023.1 GCF_031181385.1 Fredinandcohnia onubensis | reverse complement strand
ACCCTTTAGGGTTAGCCGGAAAAGTAGTGCGGTTGGCGAACTTTCAGAGCCCTTTGAAGGGCTGGCCAGTAACGAAGGCTTTCAGCCGCAGAACAAACCACCCGTTCTCACGGGTGGTTATGATTATTTCCAGGTTGATTTTACAATTTTCTTTACTTATAATGAAAGTATTAGTAATGATAATCGTTTTCATTTATCACATACTAAGAATACACATGTTATGAGGATTTACAAATGAGACTATGGATGTTAATCATTATTGGCATTGTCCTGTCTTTTATTTCGCTATTTATTGGGGCTATTGATATTACACCGATGGACTTACTTGATTGGGAATCTGATGAGACGCAGATTTTCTTAATAAGTCGTGTCCCTCGTTTAATGGCGATTATCTTAGCGGGAGCAGGAATGAGTATTGCAGGATTGATTATGCAAAGTTTAAGCAGAAATAAATTCGTATCCCCAACAACCGCAGGTACATTAGATGCAGCGAAGCTTGGGATCTTAATTTCAATGCTATTCTTTACAAATGTAACTTACACACAGCAGATTATTTTTAGTTTTGCATTTGCTCTAGTAGGTACATTAATCTTCATGCAAATACTAGATAAAATTAAATTTAAAGATGCGATTTTTGTCCCGTTAATCGGGATTATGTATGGAAATATCTTATCATCAGTCGCGACGTTCTTTGCATATGAAGCAGACCTTATTCAGAACATTTCATCTTGGTTAATGGGAAGCTTCACATTAATAATTGCAGGACGTTACGAGCTTTTATATATCGCAGTCCCTACCATTATTTTAGCGTATATATTTGCTAATAAGTTTACCGTTGCCGGTATGGGTGAGGATTTTGCGAAGAATCTAGGATTGAGCTATAAGGTTGTTTTAAATATCGGTCTTGTCTTAGTAGCTATCATTTCAACAACTGTTGTTCTAACGGTTGGGGTTATTCCATTTTTAGGATTAATTGTACCGAATATCGTATCGCTATATTTAGGGGATAATTTACGAAAGACAATTCCTCATACGGCAGCTTTAGGAGTTGTGTTTCTATTAATCTGTGATATTTTAGGTAGAATCATAGTCCATCCTTACGAGATTCCAGTCAATGTAACAGTTGCAGTAATCGGCAGTGCGATCTTCTTAATTATGTTATTTAGGGGGAGAGCATATGCGAAATAGTACTAAATTGATTCTCTTAGCCGTCATCGCAATCGTTTGTATCTTATTATATGGATTCTATGATCTAAAAGGCGGATTCGACTACGCATTCCCTAAACGAATGATTCGTGTTTCAGCGATGGTTGTTACAGGAATTGCGATTGCGTATTCAACCGTTGTATTCCAAACGATCACGCAAAATCGGATTCTAACACCTTCAGTTATGGGACTCGACTCCATGTATGAAGTCGTTCAAACGCTAATCTATTTCTTTGCGGGCTCCATTTCGATTTGGGTTTTAAATAAGTATTTAAACTTTGGAGCTGCAATATTTGCAATGGTCTTGTTTGCACTTATTTTATATCGTTTCCTATTCAGGTCCGATAAACATCCAATCTATCTACTGTTATTAATAGGAATGATAATTGGAACGCTTTTGGGAAGTCTCGTGACATTTTTACAGGTCATGATTGACCCAGTTGAATATTTAGCATTACAAAATCGCTTATTTGCAACTTTTACAAATGTGAAGGCAGAGCTGTTATATATCGCGATTGGCATCTTATTAATTGCCTTTATTTACGGATATTTAATCATGGATAAATTAGATGTCATGTCTCTTGGTCGTGAAAATGCAATGAATCTGGGTGTGAATTATGACAAGATGGTCATGAATATTTTAATTCTATCATCTGTGTTAATTGCAACGGCAACTGCGTTAGTTGGCCCGATTACGTTTTTCGGTTTAATCGTGGCAAACCTCGCATATCAATATTTAGTCACATATAAGCACTCCATATTAATATTAGGAGCAAGCTTAATGGGGGTTATTGCCCTTGTAGGTGGCCAATTCCTAGTTGAACATATTTTTGAACTACGTACGACATTAAGTGTCATCATTAACTTTGTCGGTGGTATTTACTTCATTTACTTACTATTAAAAGAAAGTAGGTCAGCATGATGATTGAAATCAAAGGATTATCCAAGTATTTTGGTAAGAAGCCAGTTGTCGAGGATGTAACCATAACAATTGAACCAGGTACGATTACATCGTTTATCGGGCCGAATGGTGCTGGTAAATCCACGCTTCTTTCGATGGTAAGTCGCTTATTAGATGCCGATACTGGGGAAGTTTTACTAGATAAAAATAATGTGCAGAAGTGGAAGTCTTCTGAGTTTGCACAACGTGTATCGATATTAAAACAATCAAATTATTTAAATGTACGTTTAACAATTCGTGAGCTTGTCGCATTTGGTCGATATCCTTATTCAAAGGGGCGCCTTACAGATGTGGACGAAAAATTCATTGATCAAGCTCTCGAATATATGAACTTAATCGATATCCAGGATAAGTTCTTAGATGAATTATCAGGTGGACAAAGACAACGTGCTTTTATAGCAATGGTAATTGCTCAGGATACAGACTATGTATTGCTTGATGAACCATTGAATAACCTTGACATGAAGCACTCTGTTCAAATTATGAAGATTTTACGTAAGCTTGTCGATGAGCTTGGCAAAACAGTTGTTATTGTCTTGCATGATATCAATTTCGCATCTGTATATTCAGACCGAATCGTAGCATTGAAAGATGGCAAGCTTGTTAAAAATGGACCTACACATGAAATCATTAATTCCGATGCCTTACGTGAAATTTACGATATGGATATCCCAATCCAAGAGCAAAATGGCTGTCGGATCTGTGTTTACTTTAATTCACATGCATGAGACCTAGAGAAACAATTCTCTGGGTCTTTTTTAAAAAGTGAGAGTGATGGCGGCGAATTAATGCAAGTAAATGCGGGATAATAAATAAAACCACAATAAATTGTATATAAATTTATTTATTTTGTATTGACGGAAGTTTTATATGCATCTATAATGAGAATTGTTATCAGTGATAATGATTCTCATTTTTACTAATAAAAAAATACATAATGTTTAAATAAGGAGAGGAATCAAAATGAAGAAATGGAAATTTGCAAGTGCAATCTTAGCTCTAACTGTAGCGCTTACGGCTTGTGGCAATGACGATGAGGCTACAAAAGAAAAAACAAATGAAACAGACGTAGCAGGAGAACAAGCAACCAATGAAGCTACGGGTCAATACCCGATGACTATTTCACCAACAATTGCTTCAACTGAAACTGAAGAAGCAGGAACAGTAAGTTTCGAAGATGTAACATTTGAATCAATGCCAGAAAAGATTGTTGTTTTTGATTATGGTTTCTTAGATACACTAGATACGCTTGGTGTTGAAGGTGTAGTAGGGGTTCCACAAGATTCTAGTTTACCAGAAAACCTTGAAGAGTACGCGGGCGATGATTATGTGAATGTTGGGACATTAAAAGAACCATTACTTGAAGATATCGCTGAAATCGGTCCAGATGCCATTTTCATTTCTGGCCGTCAATCTCCATACTATGAGGAATTGAGCGAAATCGCACCTGTAGTGTTTGTTGGAACTTCACAGGACGACTACTGGAACACATTTTTAGCATCTGTAGATGTAGCAGCGAAAATGTTTGATAAAGAAGATGAAGCAAAAGAGCATATTGCAAAAATTGATTCTGCAATCGAAGAAATTAAGGCGTTATCAGGCAACTATGAAACTTCTTTAGTGACAATGTACAATGAAGGTAAATTATCTGGTTTCGCGCAAGACTCTCGCTTTGGTTATATTTATGACATTTATGGGTTCACACCAGTAACAGAAGATATCGCAGCATCTTCTCACGGATCTAACTTCGGCTTTGAAGCAATTCTTGAATTTGATCCTGAAGTATTATTCGTGATTGACCGTACCGCAGCGGTAGGTGATCAATCTAATATCGACAAAGATATGGAAAACAAAATCATTCAGAAAACGAAAGCTTACCAAAACAAACGAATTGTGTATCTAGATGGTGTACTTTGGTACCTAAGCGGTGGCGGTTTACAATCTGAACTAGCCAAAATCGAAGAAATTTTAGCTGAGTTAAAATAAATTGTAATCAAGGCTGTCCAGAAAGTCAGTGGAAAACTGATAATCTGGGCGGCTTTTTTTATTGGGATGGTTATTAGATATGTCGTTTGTTTGGCAGTGTTTTACAAAAGTGATGCCATATAGTGTGTTTATGGTATGGGGTTTTACAGGAATATCCAAAAGTAATGGTATATAGCGCGATTATGGCGTGAGATTTTACAAAAATAACCAAAGTTGATGTCATATAGCGTGTTTATGGTAATGGATTTTCAAATAAGTTCCAAATGTCAAGTGATAAAAGGGTCTCACGGTATAAGTTGGGGCGAAATTAAGGGTGAGCATGTATGGCAAGAGAGGTCTCGCGGTACATGCTAGACCGATAAATATCTAAGCATGCCCCGCAAGTTTAGTCCAGCGGTATAAACCAAATGTCTAACATGTCCCACAAGCACAACTTCCTTAAAAAAATACACCAAGATTCGATTGATTTTGTTATACTGAAGATAAAAATGGAATTGTATGGAAGAAAGGGGCGTGCAGATGAATCGGACCATACTAATTGTGGATGACCAGCCAGAGATAGTTGAGCTTCTGGGTCTTTGTTTAGAAAAAGAGAATTATAGAATTCTTGAAGCCTTTGACGGGCGAGAAGCACTTCAAATCATCGAGCGGGAAAGCATTGATTTAATGCTTGTCGACCTAATGATGCCCAATATTAATGGCTATCAGCTGATAAAGAAAGTAAGACAGGATTTGCACATCCCAATCATCATCATTTCTGCAAAGAACGAGGATAACGATAAAATTCTTGGTCTCGGGCTTGGAGCAGATGATTTCATTCCAAAGCCATTTAATCCATTAGAGGTGATTGCTCGAGTACAGGCGCTTCTAAGAAGAAGCTATAGCTATAAGCAGGAGTCGGCACCCCAATCTGAAAGCCTTCTTATTAAGGTGGGGGATATCGTTTTGGATGAGAGCACCTATTCAGCTATGAAGGGTGACGCTACAATTCCACTGACCAAAATTGAATATCGAATATTGGAGTTATTAATGAGTTCACCTGGTAGGGTTTATACAAAACAACAAATCTTTGAACGAGCCTGGAATGATTATTATATGGGTGGAGAAGAAGATAACACGATTAACGTTCATATATCTAAGCTAAGAGAAAAGCTCGAGGAAAATCCGAAAAAACCAAACTACATAAAAACGATTAGAGGCCTTGGCTATAAATTTGTGAGCCAAATATAGAAACATATGAAACAATGAGGAAAAGATAAATGAAAATATTAATCTATCGGATCTTTCCAGAACAGGAAGGAGTAATCCCGTATTTATACATTGCAAACCTGTTTTTCCCACTTTACTTTTTATTTCAGGAATCACAAGGGAAGCTTTTACTCGGTCTATTGCTAGTGGCAGTCTTTGTTTTCGCATATCGACAGGTGTATTGGAGCCCCAAGCACACACTCCCACTTATTTTTATTCAGATGTCAATCATTCTATTATTTGGTTTTACGTATGACCCATTATATATTTATATGATTTTCATTGTTGTGTATCAGATGGTTCGTCTACCTATACAAATGCTCTATGTCCTTTGTGGACTGTTCACAATTTTTGGTCTGTTCCTCGTCTATCAAGTTGTCCTTTCAGGAGAATATTACGCCATTCTTAACTTAGGCCCGCCTCTATTTGGTGGCAGCATCCTTCCCTTTATCATGAGAGGGTCGATTAAGTACAAGGAAATGAGCGAAAACTTGAAACGAACTGCTGAAGAGCTTGAACAAAAGAATCGAGAAAAAACAAGATTGGAAGAGAGTAAAAAGCAAATGCTTGCTGACATTTCTCATGATTTAAAAACTCCAATCACCACGATTCAAGGGTATTCCAAGGTGTTATATGAAGGACTTGTAGAAGACGAGGAACAAACAAAGAAGTACTTAAGGTACATCTATGAGAAATCAATTCGTGTAACGTTATTAATCGATGAGCTTTTTATGTTCTCAAAATTAGATAGTCCTGACGTTCCTATTCAAAAAGAGAAAAAAGATATTTGTGAATTTTACCGCGGAGTTATTGCAGAGCATTATGATATCTTTGAGGAAAAGGACATGGAGCTAGATATCGATATAACAGATGAAAAAATAATGTACGTATTTGATCAAAAACTGTTAAATAGAGCGTTGTCGAATCTTCTTCAAAATACAAACAAATATAACCCTGAGGAAACAAAAGTTTTTCTTAAATTAACTAAGTATGAAGAAAAAATAGTAATTGAAGTGGGTGACGATGGTATCGGCATCAGAGAAGACATCGCCCGAACATTATTCGAACCATTTGTAAGAGGCGATAAAAGCAGAATGTACGACGAAGGCTCAGGACTTGGCCTTGCCATCACAAAGAAAATCATCGAACTACATAAAGGAAACATCCGAGTAGACACAACACCACAACAAGGGAAAACAAACTTTATTATAGAACTTCCTATATAAAAAATGTGCTCCCCAAATTTAGTGTGTTCACAAATCGTGTTATAACATAATTAGTAGACCAAGTCGCATAATTGATTTGGTCTTTTTTTATTTTTATAGCACAAAGATGCGAAACCATATGATGGTGTAACGCATAATTTTAACAAAACATTAACAAATGTCGAATTTACTATTAATAGTAGATTGTTAACATAGTCTCGACAGGCAGTCGGTCTAGAGAGGTGGAAATTATGAGAAAAGAAGCAGAGGAACGTAGGAACGAAATACTTGATGCGGCCGATGAACTTTTTGGACAGAAGGGATTTGATGGAACCAGTACAAATGATATTCTCGAAAAGGTTGGAATTGCTCGGGGAACACTCTATTATCACTTCAAGTCAAAGGAAGATATCATGGACTCGTTGATTGATCGGTATAGTGTCCGACTTTTAAGCACTGCCAGGGAAATTGCAGCAGATAAGAGTATACCTGTAGTTGAACGTATTTTACATGTTGTAGTATCAATGCAATTAAATGGCGGAACTAGCCAGGTAATATTGGAACATATTCATAAGCCACAGAACGCCCTTATGCATCAGAAAATACAGAAAGTTATAATTACCGGCGTGACCCCCATACTGTCCGATATCATTCAAGAGGGGATTATACAGGGTCTTTTTAGTACGCCTTACCCGTATGAATGTATGGAAATGATTGTTACTTATGCAAATACCGTTTTTGATGATGAACTGGTAGAGATGACCAATGAGGGGCGTAACACCCGGATACAAGCGTTCATATTCAATGTTGAAGTGATGCTAGGTGCTGAAAGAGGAAGCCTGATGAATGTTATGCAAATGTTTGAAAGTAAAGATGATCGGAAAAATGAATGACTTTTAATATCTTGCACGCAGAGGTGGCATATGTATTTTAAAATAATCCGAAACGACATATTAAAGAGCAAAGCAATAACATTTACAACAATGATATTTGTTGCTGCAGCATCAATGCTTGTATCACTTGCAGCCATACTTGTTGTAAATCTTTCTGACGCACTAGATACGCTTATGACACAAGCAAAGACGCCCCATTTTATGCAAATGCATAGCGGTGATATTGATACGGCGAGACTCATAACCTTTGCAGAGCAAAATAAAAACGTTGATGAATATCAAGTAGTTGAGTTCCTTGGCATGGATGGATCGCAGATTTTTTTAGGCGAGAATTCACTTGTGAATAGTGTTCAGGATAATGGCTTAAGCATACAGAACGAAAAATTCGATTTTCTTCTAGATATGAATGGCAATATTATCAACGTATCCGACGGAGAGATTTATGTTCCAGTAGCCTATATGAAGGACAACACTACTAAGGTCGGGGACAAAGCCGTAATAAGAGGAAAGGAATTGACCGTGGCAGGATTTCTACGTGATTCAACTATGAATTCGACATTGTCTGCGTCAAAGCGATTTCTTGTCAGCAAAAATGATTTCGCGGAAATAAAAGACCTTGGAAGTATGGAGTATCTGATTGAGTTTCGATTAAAGGATTTCACTAAGATAGGTGAATTTGAAACAGCCTATGCTTCCGCAGGACTTGAAGCGAACGGACCAACCGTCACATACACGCTTTTCAAAACGATGAATGCCATTTCAGACGGAATGATGATTGCTGTTATTCTTCTTGTAAGCGCCCTTGTTGTTGCAATCGCATTTATGAGTATACGTTTTACTCTTCTTGCAAAAATCGAGGACGACTACCGTGAAATTGGTGTTATGAAAGCAATAGGGCTACGTCTTTCAGACATAAAGAAGATTTATCTAGCGAAGTACGCTAGCTTAGCTGGTGCTGGTAGTATACTTGGTTTTTTCCTTTCACTTATGTTCCAAGGCATGCTTCTTGAGAATATACGGTTGTACATGGGAGAAAGCGAAAATGCTTCTTTTGCGCTATTTTTAGGAATCATTGGGATACTGTTCGTATTTCTTGCAATTGTGGCATATGTAAATTTAGTCTTGAAACACTTCAGTAAAATTTCAGCTGCGGAGGCTATACGTTTTGGTACTTCTCAGGTAAAGAAAGCTGGTGGCAAGCGTCTTTCCTTAATGAAAAACAGACTAATTAGCACAAATATTTTTCTCGGAATTAAGGATGTTCTCGCCAGAAAAAGACTTTACGCCACAATGCTAGTGGTTTTGGTGATTTCGACTTTTATCATTATTGTTCCGCAGAATCTGTACAACACGATTTCCTCAAAAAGTTTCTTCCAGTATATGGGGATTGGAGACTATGATCTACGTATTCAGACCAGTATACCTGACAAAACCAATGAAATTGTGAAGATGATAGAGAGAGACAGTGCTGTTTCAAAGTATGCTGTTCTGACAACAAAGACTTTCAAAATAAAGAAAAATGACGGTTCAGAGGAAAATATAAAAGTTGAACTTGGTGACCATTCGGCATTTCCTATTGAGTATTCTGTGGGCAGAGCACCGGTTCGAGATGACGAGATTGCTCTTTCAGCGATAAACGCTGATGAGATGAGCAAAAAAGTAGGCGATGTTATTTCGCTACTGATTGAAGGTAAGGAGAAAGAGCTCAAGATAACCGGAGTATACTCTGACGTTACTAACGGAGGTAAAACAGCAAAGGGTGTATTTACCGACCAATCGGCGATTGTAATGTGGACTATTGTCTGTGTTGGACTTTCTGATAAATCTCTCGTCGACAGTATGGTTTCTACATACTCAAACAAATTTAAAGAAGCAAAAACCTCAGACATTGAAGAATTTGTTTCTCAAACATTAGGCTCGACAATCAGTTCTGTTGAAATGGCTTCATTCGCCTCAGTTGCAGTTGCACTGGTTATTACGGTTCTAGTTACTCTGTTGTTCATGAAAATGCTTGTAGCCAAAGATAGATTTTCCATTGCCGTAATAAAGGCGCTCGGTTTCACAAACTCGGATATTAAGTCTCAGTATGTTTCTCGCTCGGTTTTCGTTCTGATTGTTGGAATTATTGTCGGTACGCTTCTTGCGAATACTCTTGGAGAAGCAATTGCGGGGATGTTTATCTCTTCATTTGGGGCGTCCACATTTAATTTTACGGTTAATCCGTTTATAGCATACTTGCTTAGTCCGCTAATGATGATCTTAACCGTACTTATCGCAACTATAATTGGTACATCGAGAGCGGGGCAAATAAAAATTTCTGAAAATATAAAGGAATAGGAGGCGTAGGCATTTGAAGAAGATTATTATAGGAGATCATATTATAAAAACTTTCGGTGAGGGTGATGAACAACGAAATGTTCTCGAAGGAGTATCTGTCGAAATAAATGATGGTGAGTTCGTTGCGGTTATGGGACCATCAGGATCTGGGAAATCGACACTGATGTTTGCACTAAGCGGAACGGATAACATTAATGGTGGGAAGGTCCTTTTTTGTGGTAGTGATCTTTCAAAGCTCTCAGAGAATGCCCTCTCAGATATACGTAGAAATAAGATGGGATTTGTTTTCCAACAACCGACGATGTTGAAAAATCTAAACATTATCGATAACATTATCTTACCCGCCATGCGCGATAACAGAAAAAACATAGTAATAATTGCTGAGAAGGCAAGACAGCTTATGAAAAGAGTAGGCATTGCAGAGCTCGAAAAGCGTGAAATTACACAGGTTTCAGGAGGTCAGCTTCAACGTGCAGGGATATGTCGTGCGCTTATAAATAGCCCGGAAATTATCTTCGGTGACGAGCCGACAGGTGCGCTTAACTCAAAATCCACTCAGGAAATTATGGATATTTTTTCTGAAATTAACGAGGATGGTACTGCGGTCATGCTTGTAACTCATGATGCAAAGGTTGCAGCCCGGTCAGAACGTGTTCTGTTTATGCGAGACGGAAAAATTGTAACAGAGTTATTACTAACGGAGTTTGACTGCACGGAAATCGATAGTAGAGTGGAAGCAGTTACAGGTAAAATGTTAGAGTTAGGAATTTGAATGATGATTTCACAGACTCATAGATTCTGTGTCGATTCTTAAAATGGATAATTTTCATATTATCAAGCTTGGATTATTCTATATCCAAGCTTTTTTGTGTGTTAAAGAAATCACTATTAAATTTTAATAATGATATAAGACTCACTTAAGGTTGAGTTAAGGTTCGCTGACTATGATAAAAGTAACAAAACAAAGGGAAAGCATAAAGGAGGACCTTAAAATGAATCAATCTGTTATTGAACTTACAAATATATCGAAAAGTTATGGAGATGTGAAGGCTGTTGACGGTATCAGCCTACAAGTCAAAAAAGGAGAAGTACTCGGAATCATCGGTGCGAATGGAGCGGGAAAATCAACCACTCTTGAAATTATGATGGGAATTCGAAAACCTGATTTAGGAACTGTTAAAATTCTAGGGATGAATGTTGAAGAAGAATCGAATGAAATCAAACAAAAAATCGGTATCCAGCTTCAACAAACAGCATTATACGACCGAATCAAAGTTAAAGAAGCACTTAAACTATTTAGTTCCTATTATGATAAAACAAGAAACATAGAGGAAATCATCGAAGCACTGGGACTCAAACCTTATCTAAACAGATATGTTAAAAATCTGTCAGGGGGATGGCAGCAGCGTACATCGCTTGCATTAGCGCTAGTAAATGATCCAGACATTATCTTTCTAGACGAACCTACGACAGGATTAGACCCACAAGCAAGACGCGATCTCTGGACCTGCATCAACCGATACCGTGACGAAGGAAAAACAATACTCTTATCAACACATTACATGGATGAAGCGCAAAAGCACTGTGACAGAATCGCTATTATTAAAAAGGGAAAGCTTGTTGCCTGTGACAAACCACAGAATTTAATTGATTCTTACCTGCAAGGAGCAGGAACGATGGAAGATGTTTACCTGAAATATGCGGTATCACAATAAGGAGGAAAAACAAATGCAATCAATTATTACACATACACAAATGGAATTAAGATTATTTTTTCGCGAAACACTAGCTTTATTGTTTACTTTTATTGTCCCTGCCGTCAGCTTTGTCGTTTTTGGGTTAATGTTTGAATCAAACTCATACGAGGGACTTAATTACTTCCAAGCGTACATTCCAAGTATGATTGCCATCATTATTTTTACAACAGCTTTTTTCTCAATGGGGCTGCAAATCGTAATCGACCGTGAAAAGGGTGTTTACAAACGTTTACAAGGAACACCAATCAATCAAAATGCTATCTTTACTGCAACCATTTTAAAAGGCTTTATCGCAATCTACGTTGGGGCAATTGAAATCCTTTTGATCGCAAAATTTGGTTTTGGTTCAGAACTAACCGCGCATCCATTTGAATTTTTTGTAGCTTTAACATTTAGCGCGATTACATTTTTCTCCATCGGCTTTATCGTTTCAAGCATCACAAAGAGGATGCAAACTGCATTAGGCGTTGCCATGATTGCGATGTACCCCATGATGTTTTTATCAGGGGCAACAATTCCGTTAGAAACTTACCCAGAGATTCTTCAAAAGATTGCTACCATCGTACCGCTTACCTATGTAGTAAATGTCTTAAGAGATGGCTGGAATGGAACACTATTTTCTTCAGGTGCATTGCTTGACATCGGAATCTTATTTGGAATTCTAATTGTATCAACGATCATCGGTTTAAAATACTTCAAATGGACGGACTGATAGAGTGCCTATTTTTCACAGATTGTGTCAAACGTCTATACACATTCAGTTTAACGACGTATCTTATTAGTGTAGGGCATACCTCCTCAGATGTTAGCGAATTTTGTGCGAGAGAAATCTCGCACCTTTTTTTGTTTTACTTCTTTTAGAAAGTTGATACTATAGTAGGTAAGGAGGCGTAATTATGCGAATTTTATCAACATTTATTCCAATTGAAGAAGTAACAGAAAAAATGAAAAAGGCGTTTCCGGATGAAGAATTTATCTATTGTGAGGATATAGAAGAGGCCTTACCGGAACTACATAAAGCAGATATTTTACTTACATACGGGGAGGACTTAAACTCCGAACATATTGAAATGGCCCAAAATCTAAAATGGATTATGGTAATATCAGCAGGATTAGAACTAATGCCTTTTAAAGCGATTAAGGAAAAAGGGCTTCTTGTTACAAACGTACGGGGAATTCACAAAATCCCAATGTCTGAATACACACTTTCGATGATGCTACATGTCACAAAGAAAAATAAAAAAATCGTTGAGCAGCAAAAAGACAAAAGCTGGGATCGGCTTACGAATTTTCCGGTAGGAGAGTTACATGGAAAAACACTGGGCATCCTGGGAGTGGGTGCGATTGGCGGTGAAATAGCTCGATTAGCAAAAGCTTTTCATATGAAGGTCATCGGATTAAATCGCAGCGGGAACAAGCATGAATTTGTTGATGAAATGGTTCAATATGATGGACTTAATTACGTATGCGAAAATGTTGATTATCTTGTTTCAGTCCTACCGAGTACGGATGAAACAAAATACATTCTAACTGATATTCATTTTGATTTAATGAAAAAAGACGCAGTTTTCATTAATATTGGTCGAGGCGATTTAGTGAAAGACGAAGTCATATTGCGAGCGGTTCAATTAAATAAGATTTCACACGCAGTATTGGATGTGTTCGAAGAAGAACCACTACCAAGCAATCATCCTTTTTGGACACTTGAAAATGTGACAGTTACCCCACATATCTCGAGTAAATCAAAACTTTATCAACCACGATCATTTGAGATCTTTGAACAAAACCTACATGTTTTTAAGCAAGGCGGCAGTGAGTTTATCAATAAAATTGACTTAGACCGGGGGTATTAGTATGAAAATCTATACTAAAACAGGAGATAAAGGCACAACCTCATTAGTATATGGACAGCGAGTTTCAAAAAATGACCTGCGTGTTGAGGCATACGGAACTTGTGATGAAGCGAATTCAATGATCGGATTAGGATTAAGTCACCTGCACCATACTAAATTTGAAGGGAAAGAAGAGGTTGAGGCGATCTTTAAAAAGGTTCAAACGACCTTGTTTCACGTCGGTGCCGAACTTGCAACTCCTGCAGGGAAAGAAGTTAAATGGAAAGTTTCCGATGAGGATATTTCTCTTCTAGAGACAATAATCGATAAATGGGATGCCCAAATTCCTTCACTTACAAACTTTGTATTACCAGGTGGTAGCCAAGCAGGGGCTTCCCTCCATGTTGCCAGAACAATCGTAAGAAGAGCTGAAAGAAAAGCAGTTGCTATCGGAGAACAGGTGAATCCATTAGTTACCTCTTACTTAAATCGCCTTTCTGATTTTCTTTTTGTTGCGGCTCGTTACGTTAACCATAGGCTTGGGCAGGGTGAACCAACCCTCCATCAGTGAATTATTCAAAAAAAGAATCGTAATTCAATTGGATTAGTCATATAGTAATGGTAGATATGTTGACAAAAGCGGTCGGAGCGAGATACACTAATTATAAGGATTATAAAGTAATAATGTTTACTAGAAAGAGGTGCATGGCGGTGTCAGACAATCACTTGAAAGAAGCGCTTGATACGTTGAAAGAAACCGGGGTTCGAATCACTCCGCAACGTCATGCGATACTAGAGTATTTAATTAATTCAATGAGTCACCCGACTGCAGATGATATTTATAAAGCACTTGAAGGAAAGTTTCCAAACATGAGCGTCGCAACCGTATATAACAATCTTCGTGTTTTTAAAGAAGTAGGCTTAGTAAAAGAATTACCTTACGGAGATTCATCAAGCCGTTTTGATTTTATCACTACTCAGCATTATCATGTGATTTGCGAAGAATGTGGTAAAATTGTGGACTTCCATTACCCAGGATTGGATGAAGTGGAAGCATTGGCAGCACATGTAACAGGCTTTAAAGTTAGTCATCATAGAATGGAAATTTACGGCTCATGTCAAGAATGTCAAAAGAAAGCCGCACATTAAAAAAGCTGACAAGTAATCTCGTCAGCTTTTTTCTATTTTGTTGTATTTTTTACTATTGTATTTTTCATCAAACTCTTTTCCTTCAAGGTTTGGATCAAGTGTTAGTGGTTCCTTACAATACATACACACGTCCACGCGACCTAGCATTTTAGTTTGCTTCTGACAAGAAGGACAAGTTACCTGAATGGTTCGAGTCGAAAGCAATCCAATCCAGAAATAAACAACAGTACTTGCTAAAATAAAAAGTAGACCAAGAATCATAAAGATTGTCATTACGATAACATTTTCTTTAAAGAAGATTCCCCCGTACATGACAATAAATCCAACGAAAATCAAAGCGAGAGCAAAAGAACGAATTTTATTAATTTTACTTGAATATTTTACACCCATGTTTCATCCAACCTCCTTCATATACTATACAATATAAAAAAGAAAGATAAAAATAAAAAAAAGATTCTGCATAAGATGTGAAGGTTTTATTTTTTAGACGTCGAAATATATACCCAACGGATTTGATTGGAGGAAATCAAAATGGAGGATTTACTTCGCCCCCTTTATCAGGAAAGAGCAAGCCAACCCAGTACATTAGGGATCATTCTAATCGAAAAGGGGAAGGATGCTTTTACTTATACGGATTATTTTGACATAGCCTTACTCGTCATCGTAAAAGAGCATGAGAAGAATATGTTCATCAAACATTATAATTACGACAATAGAAAAGCATCTTTATATACTGTAAAAGAAAGTCAAATAAAAGAATGGTATCTATTAGGATCTAATCGGAAAATTGTAAACTGGATATTAAATGGAAAAGTACTATTTGATCGGAATGAATACATCATTAATTTAAGAAACAGGCTACATGAATTTCCCACAGAAGAAAGACAGATAAAAATGGGAATGGAATTTGCAAAACTAATTCGTCGCTTTCAGGATGGAAAAGCGTTCTTTAATGCAAAGCAATATTTAGATGCATACAATTATGTTATTCATGCACTCCATCATTTAGCTAGACTAGCGATCTTCGAAAATGGCTTTCATCCTGAAGTCACAGTCTGGAATCAAGTGAAACAAATTGATCCCCAAATTTATAAGCTATATATTGAACTTTTGGAAAGTGAGGAATCACTTGAAAAACGACTAGAGCTTTTATTCTTGGCTAGCGAATTTCTCATACATTCAAGGGCAAAACGTGGAGCATGTCATATCATAAATGTTCTATCTAAAAGAGATAACTCTTGGACTTACGGTGAAATTATGGAACTTCCTGAACTAAAAGTGTACTCAGTGGATCTTGAGGTATATCTAGAATTCCTTGTTGAAAAACACTTTATAAATGTAGAAAAGCTCGAAACAAAAGGGAAAGGAATTTTCCATAGAACTTATCATGTTAATAAGTAAAATCTTTAACTCCTTCATATATTTGAAGGGGTTTTTATTATTTTAATAAAATATTTCACTTTGGAGTTGACGGATGATTGAACCGCATGTTATATTAGATTTCGCCGCTGAAAAACAAACATCAGCTGGTAAAAAGTTTTAAAAAATATTATTGACATTAATAAATCACCATGATATATTAATAAAGTCGCTTCTGAGCGGCGGGTCAAAAAAGTTCTTTGAAAACTGAACACAATACAAGCGTCAACGTTTTAATTCTAAGTAACAAACTTATTGAGCAATCAATACTCTTATTGGAGAGTTTGATCCTGGCTCAGGATGAACGCTGGCGGCGTGCCTAATACATGCAAGTCGAGCGAACCTTTGGGAGCTTGCTCCCAAAGGTTAGCGGCGGACGGGTGAGTAACACGTGGGCAACCTGCCTATAAGACTGGGATAACTTCGGGAAACCGGAGCTAATACCGGATAACATATGAGACCACATGGTCTCGTTTTAAAAGATGGCTTTTAGCTATCACTTATAGATGGGCCCGCGGCGCATTAGCTAGTTGGTGAGGTAACGGCTCACCAAGGCGACGATGCGTAGCCGACCTGAGAGGGTGATCGGCCACACTGGGACTGAGACACGGCCCAGACTC
Source organism: Fredinandcohnia onubensis (assembly GCF_031181385.1). Taxonomy (GTDB): domain Bacteria; phylum Bacillota; class Bacilli; order Bacillales; family Bacillaceae_L; genus Ferdinandcohnia; species Ferdinandcohnia onubensis_C. The sequence continues at coordinate 10 of NZ_JAPSKV010000023.1, read as the reverse complement.
CTACGGGAGG
>NZ_JAPSKV010000005.1 GCF_031181385.1 Fredinandcohnia onubensis | reverse complement strand
GTTCCATCATTACCGCGGACCGAGTAGGGTGCTACAATGGTTTTACCCTCAGCATGCTGTACGTAATCTACATACATGCGGTTTCCCCGATTCTTTTTCAATCTCTCCGTAGTAAATAGATCAGGCTCAAGGTTTATTAAATAATTAGCAATAAACTCTGTAAATTGTCTCGTATCCTCGTAAGTGAACTTGTTTTCCGGCAGCGGTATATAAATTTGCAAACCCTTATTTCCGGAAGTTTTTACAAATGATAGTAGTTTTAGTCCGTCAAATACTTCTTTTAATATGGTCGCGGCTTTTTTAGCGAGTGGAAAAGCCGCGCGGGACGGTGGATCCAAATCAAAAACAATCTCAGATGGTCCTTTTGAATGAATCGTTTGAAACGGGATATGAAACTCGAAACTCAGTTGATTTCCTAACCAAGAGAGGGTCTTTAAATCATTGCACACAATATATTCAATCCCATCTGACAATGAGGTCTGGATAAACTCAGGTGCATACTCCGGGCAGTTTTTTTGATAAAAGGACTCACCATACATACCATGTGGATAACGAATTACAGTCAACAAACGCTCCTTTAAAAAAGGTAGCATATAGGGTGAAACCTCAACCAAATATTGAATATAATCGAGTTTTGTTATTGATTTATCCTTCCAAAGTGGCTTGTCAGGATGGGTAATCTCAATTTCTTTAGGTAGAAGCGGGGCATTTTTTACGAGCTTTTCCCATGTGCAATCCTGCCATTCTACATCAAACCGGAACTTTGAGAAGCTAGGCTGTCGTAATTGCTCTTTATACAATTCTAGATAAAAAAGTTCAACACAAATGCCAGGTTCGACTTTTATAAAACTAGTTGTTTCTTCGGTGGAATTAGTTTGTATGACCTGAAGGAGTGCTTGTCTTTCATCAGGAGAGAGACCATGTGAAAACAAGCCTGCTTCATAGATTTGTTTATTTCTTATAACTCCGACATGAAAAAAGGCATTCTTTTTATCGTAGCCTAGAATAAAAAACACACCAGCTTGCCAATTTTTAATTTTATACCAGTTAGTAGTGCGCTTACCTTCCTCCCAGGTACTATCTACTTTCTTAGCAATAATCCCTTCAGCTATATGTTCAGTAGCATTCTTCCAAATCGCATCTAGGTCTTCCTCGTATTTAATTAATTGGAGTAGTTGGTCACTATTTGGATTAATGATGTGAGCGAGTTCAGCTTTACTAAAAAGTTTATAGAGTTCATCTTTCCTTAACTGAAATGAGTTGGCCTTGAGATTCTGACCACCAAGCTCTAACAAATCAAATACCAAATAATGAGCAGGCTTTGAAGCGGATGCTTGTGCTATTTTATCGGTGCTCCTTAATCGGCCACGTTGCTGAATGAATTCAAAACTAGCTTTATACGGTGATTCTAAAATACATAGTTCTCCATCAAAAATGAGTGGCAGGTAGGGAATCATTTCATCCGAAAGATGTTCACATTGCTTAATAATCTCTGGAAACTGTTCATTTAAAAGGTTTCCGTTCCTGCTGATCAGCTGAATCCGATCTTTGTCCCAATATAGCATGGCGCGGAAACCATCATATTTAATTTCATATACCCAGTTTTGGCCAGTAGGGGCTTCGAAAATAAGGGTTGGAAGCATTGGTTTCAGCATCATACCACTCCTTTATTTAAGGGGAGAGCACCTTGTTAGGAGCTCTTATCAGGTACCAACTTTTTTACGAGTTGTTCTTGTTTTTGGTTTGACAGATGTCGTTTTATCCGTGCCTGTTGGTGCTTCAGGTGTTGCTTTTGGCTTTGCAGTTCCCGTTGCCTTTGATGTTCCTTTTGGTGCTGCTGCTTTTTTTGGTGCCGCTGTTTCCTTCGATTTTGTTCGTTCGATACTAGCCTGTAAGGCACTCATTAAGTCTACAACATTTGTCCTTGGCGCTTCTTTAGAGGTCGTCCCCTCATTATTATTAATTTTCGATTCGATGAGCTCCATGAGAGCAGTGCGGTATTCATCCTTATACTTTTCAGGATTAAATTCTGTTGTTAATTGGTCAATCAGCATAATGGCAGTATCAAGTTCTTTTTCATTTAAATCCACATTTTCTGGGACACCTGGAACCTCGCCTACATTCCGAACTTCGTCAGGATAGTGAATCGTTTCCATTACTAGGCTGTTTTTATAAACTCGGATAATGGCCATTTGTTGTTTGGAACGTATTGTAATTTCAGCGATTCCGATTTTACCTGATTTTTGGAGAGCCTCACGAAGTAGCGCATAGGCTTTGCTTCCATTTTCACCAGGCCCCATAAAGTAAGAACGGCTAAAATAGATTGGATCAATTTCCTCAAGCTTCACAAAATCAATGATTTCTACACTTTTATCCTCGTGCTCGTCCTTTAGTTCTTTCAGTTCTTTATCGTTCAAGATGACGAATTTCCCTTTTACATATTCGTAGCCTTTAACAATGTCATCATTTCCAATGTCTTTTTCACAATTCGGGCAGGTTTTTTCATATTGAATGGGGGTATTGCATTCTTTATGAAGATTTCGTAATTTGATATCCTTGTCTTCAGTTGCTGAGAAAAGCTTTATTGGAATATTGACGAGACCAAAGCTAATTGAGCCCTTCCACATCGTATGCATATGATTTCCTACTTTCCTTTTTTACTACTATTGTTCCTTTAAATGGGGAAGGAATGTTGGTAATAATAACCTCATATTAATTCGTAAAATATATTTTATAAAAAAGTATTATTTACCCCCTCAAAAATAATACAGAAGACGTAAACTTTAAATGAGTCAAACATTACAAAAATAGAAGCAGATGTAACGGAAAAGAAATATATGTTACGAAGCTTGTCATCTTTTCAATAAAATAATAGTCTTTCGTATTAGTTCTTTTGTAATATTTTCAGTTGTAGCATTCCAATGTGAAAAATTGTTATTGAATCTCGCTTCAAACTCTTGCTACTATTAACAGATAGTAAAGAGAATTGAGGTGAAACAGGTGCTTAGCCTTTTATTTAAAATTGGAAAACGAAAAAGCACTCTGGAAGAAACCGTTATAGAGATTCAAAATGGAAATCAACAACTACAAAATAAACTAATTGATGACTATAAACCCTTTATTGCAAAGAATGTTTCTGCTGTTTGTAAACGATATATAAATGAATCGGACGATGAATTTAGTATCGGTCTTATTGCATTTAATGAGGCCATTGAAAAATACTCGAAAGAAAAGGGAAGCTCCTTTTTATCGTTTAGTGAACTCCTCATTAAACGACGAGTGATTGACTACATTCGTAAAGAAGCACGAGTACGCAATATTAATTTTATCTCTAATGGTGAAACCGATGAGGAAGGAGCACAATCAAAGCTCGAGGCTCATCTATCTGTTGACGATTATCAAAGGAAAGTGGAGCAAGAACAGAGAAAAGAGGAAATTCTCCACTTCCATCAGGTTTTGCAGGAATTTGGTTTGTCATTTCAAGAGCTCCTTGAAATTTCACCAAAACATGCAGATGCTAGACAAAATGCTATTATGGTATCAAAGGCCGTTGTAGATAATGAAGAACTGATGGAGACGCTGTTTGAAAAGAAACACCTTCCAATTAAACAGCTTGAATCGAAGGTTTCGGTCAGTCGTAAAACGATAGAGCGAAACAGAAAATACATTATTGCAATGGCGATCATTTTATCTAGCGACTATGTCTATTTAAAAGATTATCTAAAAGGGGTGCTCGAGAGTTGAAAAAGGGGATCGTTATGGATGTGAACGATGATTATGTTACGATGCTAACCCCTGATGGTGAGTTCGTAAAAGCCAAACATACTAAAACGAGCTATGAAATTGGCGAAGAAATAACCTGTTTTCCAATCGACGAACGGGTAAGGAGTGCTTCAAAGCCTCGATTTTTTCAGGTAAAGAAATGGCGTTATGCATTAGCAAGTTCTTTAGTTGCAATTTTATTTTTATCTTTATTTATACCTTTTTCATCGCGTGAAGAAGTGTATGCATACATGTCCATTGATATCAATCCAAGTTTTGAAGTTGGATTAGATGAGAACCTACGAGTCATAAGCTTAGAAGCTCTAAATGATGAGGCGAAAAAACTGCTTGAATCCATTCCAGATTGGAAAAATAGCACGTTAGATTCAATCACTGAAGAAATCATCGAAAATAGTAAAAATAGCGGCTATCTTAAGGATGGTAAGCAAGTTTTAATTACAACCGTTGTGACGGACTCACATAATACAGATGTAGACCGAGAACTGGAGCAAGGTATTGAAGAAATAAAAGAAGAATATAAAAAAGAAAAGATAGCAGTTACTTCAATAACAAGTACGGTTGAAACAAGGAAGGCTGCTCTAGAAAAGGGGATTTCAACGGGCAAACTGTTAATTGAAGAGGATAAGGTTCCTAATCCAATTCAAGAAAATGCCCAGCCTGTAGAACAAGAGAAAAAGAATCAGCAGGAAAAGGCCGTTGAACAGAAAGAGACAAACGAATTTAGGAACAATCAAAAACAAAAGGCTACAGAAGTTCAGGAAGAACTTAAAGAGAAAAAAGAACAGATAAAAGAAAAAGTCAAAAATAATATTGAAAACTCCAATATGCCAGCCCACTTAAAAGAAAAAAAAATAGAGAAAATTGAAGAGAAGTGGGAAAAGAGACAGCAGAAGCAGGAAGAAAAGGAACGGAAAAACGAAGAGAGAGAACAAAGGAAAGAAAACAATAATCGTGTACAAGACAGAAAACACGATGATGACGATTAAAAGCCGAGGCATACGCGCCTCGGCTTTCGTCCATTTATGAAGTTTTTTATTCTCCGCCTCTTAATTGGTGTTGTGCTTGGGAAACAAGGCGTTTTGTAATTTCTCCACCTACAGAACCATTTGATCGTGAAGCTGTATCTGAACCAAGCTTAACACCGAATTCTTGGGCAATTTCAAACTTTATTTGATCTAAAGCCTGTTCGATTCCAGGAACAAGCAATTTATTACTACTTCTAGCCATTTAACTCACTCCTTTTTCGATATGAACAACGTTTAATTCGTTGTATGTTTAGTATGAGAATATAATTAATTTCAATACTGGAAATGCATACTAATCACCATAACGAAAAACAATCGAAACAAAGTATTTAAAAGAAGACCGTTCGTTTACACAAAAAGACTTTCAATATGGTAAATAATTCTTTAATATAGAGGAATAGATTTCGCAATTAAGTTAGGGTGAAAGAAAAAATGTGGAAAAAGTTAAATTTGTATTTCAATGATCTCTCTCCAGCTCAATTAATTTTTGCATTCTATCTATTGGCTGTTACGATTTCCGTTATATTACTTAGTCTTCCTATTGCTATCAAAGAAGGGGTAGAGGTGGCCTTCATTGATACGTTATTTACAGCTGCAAGTGCAGTAAGCGTAACAGGATTAAGTGTAATTTCAGTCAAAGATACATATACCGTTTCTGGTATTTTTATTTTGATTTTCGTTCTACAGGTTGGCGGTATTGGAATTATGACAATGGGAACCTTCATTTGGTTATTATTTCGTAGGAAAATTGGTCTTCGTGAAAGACGGTTAATTATGGTTGACCAGAATCAATCACAGTTATCAGGTTTAGTAAATCTGCTTAAACAAATTATTATTATTATGGTTATTATTGAGTTTTTTGGCAGTTTGATCTTAGGTCTTTATTTTATGCAGTTTTTTGATACTTGGCAGGAAGCTTTCATTCATGGTATATTTGCCGCTGTTAGTGCGACCACGAATGCAGGGTTTGATATTACAGGAACCTCTTTAGTGCCGTATGCGAACGATTATTTCGTCCAATTTGTTACGATTATATTAATCATTTTAGGCGCAATTGGTTTCCCAGTATTAGTCGAAATAAAAGATTTTCTTTTTCAGAAAAAAGGAAGATATCGTTTTTCACTATTCACGAAACTTACGACTGTTACGTTTTTATCCTTAGTTGTTTTTGGTACGTTCATGATCGTGCTATTGGAATTCAACCATTTCTTTAAAGGGATGGACTGGCATGAAACCTTCTTCTATGCCTTATTTCAATCGACAACAACAAGAAGTGCTGGTCTTGCAACGATGGATGTAAATCAATTTTCGGAGCCTACATTACTGTTTCTGGGTGCAATGATGTTTATAGGAGCTTCACCTAGTTCTGTTGGTGGGGGAATTCGTACTACGACCTTCGCGATTAATATATTGTTTTTATATCACTTTGCAAGGGGAAACAAAAATATTAAAATCTTCAAACGTGAAATTCATGAAGATGATATTAAAAAATCACTTATAGTCACGATTTTTGCTTTTTTTACTTGCTTTATCTCTGTATTTTTATTAACCATTACTGAGGATTTTACATTTATGGAAATTTTCTTTGAGGTAGCATCTGCTTTCGGTACATGTGGTCTATCAATGGGAATTACCCCTGATTTAAGTAATTTCGGAAAAATCCTTATTATGTTATTAATGTTTATTGGCCGGGTCGGTATCCTAAACTTTATCTTCATTATCGGAAAGAAAGGAAAGGATGTAAAATACCATTACCCGAAAGAAAGGCTAATAATTGGATAATTCAAAAGAGCATCCGAATTGGGTGCTCTTTTATAAACAAGACGCCGTCTGCTTGACGTCACAAGCCAATCGTTTCTTTAGTCAAAAAGAGCCTTCTGTCAGGGCTTGCCTGGTGCTTTTCTAATTAGTCGTTTCCATAGCTAGTGTCTTGCGATGGGTGCATGAATGGAACACCTTTAGGTTGTTTTTTGCTTTCAAGCAATTCTCGATTTTCGGTTGTATTCCAGCCGATATCGTTTGTGGGATGCACCCATTGGTCACCGGCCATTATTTCTGGATCCACTTCATCGCTCCAATTATTCAATGGTGAATTGGGGGAGTCATACAGGCTATCGCCTATAACCACTCCATGCTCATTTACAAATGGTTTTTCCATTTTAATTCCGGTACCTTTAAAAGATGGTGCGGAAATTTGATGGGGCATTGTTTCATCTAAAATAGGTGATTCAATCTCTTCTGATTGTTTTTTCTTTTTTGTCAATCTTACACACCTCACATATTCATTTTCTATAGTGTTTGCAACAACCAGAAATTTATAAAATGGAGAGCTTATCAAGAGGTGTATTTTACCATTTATGCAGAAACCATTCATGGTGAAAACTACAGATGAAAAGGGGGTAAAAACATGAAACGTAAGGTGAAATTTGACGCAGCGAGAAAGAGTAATTTTACACCAAAAGAAAGTATGCCTGATACAGAATTTTCAGCAGAAGCAGATTATGAAAACCCAATGAAGGGTGCAAATCGTAATTCCAAAAAAGGAAACAGCACTGGCGAATAAGCCCCATAGACGAAAAAAAGAGTCAGCCGAACTGACTCTTTCTTTAAGAAACTTTTCGGGAATAGACTTTTGCTTGTCTTTCAATTGGATCAAAATAAACGAGCAAATACGTATCTTGTAATTTAATTTCACCCGTATGTTTATAAGTCTCAAGATCAAATGGGATTTTTTCTACAACTGTATGCTTGTACAAATCTTTTTCCTGAAGCTTCAGTTTGCTATATTCCTCACCTAAGGCATTCGGGTCTTCCACAATCTGTTGATAGAAGGTTGCTCGATCTTGCTTGCTCACAAAGTCCTGCCACCATGGTTTCCGTGGCTTGTATTTTTGATTTCTTAAATAATCATATTTCATGATAGCTTCTATAACTGGAAGCTGATGTTGGTTTGTCGCTTGTAAAAATTCATACAGACGCTTGAATAAATCCTCTAACTGGTGACCAATTCGAGACCATTCACGCTCATCCCAATACGTGCCAAATTCTTGGAAGAAATCAAATGGTGTCTCAAAACTATGAGTAACCAAAAACTCCACCGTCTCATTCATTCGATGGTCATTCCAATACTTTTCGAGAACATCCTCTACCTGTTTAATTCTTGTTATATCCTCAAAACTTAAAACATTATTTCCTAGAATCTCATAAGGCGAGTGATCCATATAGATATAATCATGCTGTGCAGCAGTGATTCTGACTCCTGTTCCACGAAGCATTTTTAAAAAGCCAAGCTGAAGCTCCTCTGGACGCATTTCAAACACATCATTAAATGTTTTTCGGAAGGATTGGTAATCTTCCTCAGGTAGACCGGCAATTAAATCTAAATGCTGATCGATTTTTCCGCCTTCTTTTACCATCATTACGGTCCGCTGCAGCTTTGCAAAGTTTTGCTTACGTTTAACCAATTCATTTGTTAGGTCGTTTGTAGATTGAACCCCAATTTCAAATCGGAACAGCCCAGCTGGTGCATTTTTATTTAAAAAGTCAATGACTTCAGGTCTCATGATGTCTGCTGTAATTTCGAACTGGAAAACAGTACCTGGACGGTGTTCATCAATTAAGAACTGAAACATTTCCATCGCATAGCTTCTGCTGATATTAAAGGTGCGATCAACGAATTTAATGGTTTTAGCACCATGATCCATTAAGAAACGAATGTCGGCTTTGACTTTTTCACGATCAAAATAACGCACTCCAACTTCAATGGAGGAAAGGCAAAATTGGCAATTAAATGGACAACCACGACTTGTCTCAATGTATGTCACGCGTTTTGATAAATGTTCAAGGTCCTCTTCAAACCGAAATGGTGAAGGTAAATCCTTAAGATTGAGTTTATTTCGTTGTGGATTGATTTTCAATCGATCCTCTTTACGGAATGCGACACCACTAATGTCATCTTTACTTTCATTATCACGAATTGCAGTGAGTAGATCTTTAAAGGTTTCTTCACCTTCACCCACGACAATGTAATCAACCTCTGGTATGCGTTCAAGCCATTCGTGAACGTCATAAGTCACCTCAGGACCGCCAAGGATGATAACTAGATCAGGATTTATTTTTTTGAGCATTTTAATGACTTTAATGGTTTCTTCAATGTTCCAAATGTAACAGCTAAAGCCGATAATATCCGGTTTTTTTCGATACAAGTCAGTAACGATGTTCATTGCTGGATCCTTAATTGTATATTCCGCAAGTGTAACATCAAATTCAGGTGCTGCAAAAGCCTTTAAGTACCGAATGGACAGGCTTGTATGGATATACTTTGCATTTAACGTACTAACAACAATATTCATTCTCTTGCTCCTTACCTAAAAACACTATGATTAACTTATTTATTTTACCACAGGAGACTACTTGCACCAAATACAAGTGAATATTCTTTTGTTTAATTCTCAGAATTCATTCCAAAGTTCGACAATTTCCACTATAATAAAGAATAGCGAAACAGAGATTTTGTCGAAATATCTAAAATAGAGAAACGAAGTAAGCAAGGGGGTAGGCAATTGAAGGGGTCAAAAAGAGAAAAACCGAAAAAAAACGCACATAAAAAGTCACCTACAAAACTAGCCACATGGTGGCATAATTTAAAGATTGGCTATAAATATGGAGTGGCATTTACGATTACCATTCTTTTATTTTGTTTATCGGCCTTCATCATTTTTGTACAGTTGTATCATGTAAACAATGAAATGAAAGAAGTGAAAAAAAGCGGAGAGCAATCCATAATGATTACCGAAATTGCTAGCGTTTTCAACCAGTTAGGCAGCGAGATTAGTATTTACATACAAGATAGTAATGGAAAACATGTTACGGCATTCCAAGACTTAAGTAAACGATATGACGAATTATCTGATGGGCTTGAACCAACTCTAAGTCCAATAGAGCTTCAACATTATAACAAGGTTGGAGAAAATAAACAAAAGCTCACCACTTTATTTGATGAGAAAGTTTTTCCTGCCGTTGTTTCGGCAAACAAGCTAAGTTCAATAGAAGCGAGCAGGGAAGCTGAACAAATAATTAAGGATACGGTCAGACAATTGGACCAGTTGCGAGCTAACATGAAAGTAAAAAGTGAAAGTGCCATTACAGTAGCAAATTCGAATGTAACTGGAACGGCTATTGTTTTACTCGTTTCAATTGTCATATCGACGGTAATTGCAATTTTGAGCCTTGTGATAATCGGTCGAAATATTGGAAAGCAGCTTAAAAAATTGATTGGAATTTCGAATCGAATTGCGGAGGGGAACCTCAATGTCGATGTTATTCAAGTGAAAGGACATGATGAAATAGGGTTGCTCAGCAAGTCATTAAATGTAATGAATGAAAGCCTTCGGTCGATGATTCGCGAAATTACAACAGTTTCCGAACAAGTAACAACAAAGAGTTCCGAATTAATGATCTCATCAAGTGAAGTGAAAGCAGCGAGCCAGCAAATTGCGTCTACCGTCCAAGAGTTGTCGACAGGAGCTGAAGAGCAGGCAAACTCCTCTACGCAATTAGCTAAAATGATGGATGATTATGCTGAAAAAATTCAAACAGCAAATCAAAGTGGAATCCAAATTAATGAGTCGTCTCAAAGCGTATTGGAAATGACGAAAAAGGGCCATGAATATATGAGTGCCTCAACGGAGCAAATGAATAAAATAAACAGCATCATGCAGTTTTCTGTCGAAAAGGTAAAAGGACTCGACGAACAAACGAAGCAAATTTCAACCCTTGTTAAGGTCATCCGAGATATTGCAGATCAAACGAATCTGCTAGCACTTAATGCTGCAATAGAAGCAGCACGTGCAGGAGAACATGGAAGGGGATTTGCAGTTGTTGCAGATGAGGTTCGGAAATTAGCTGAACAAGTATCTCATTCAGTCAAAGACATAACTGAAATTGTAAATAGTATACAAAAGGAATCAAACTCAGTTGCTCAGGGTTTATTAAATGGATACAGCCAGGTAGATGAAGGGTCCAAACAAATTCAAATAACGGGTCAAACATTCAAGGATATTTATGATGCCGTTACGGTCATGGTTGAAAGGATTCAATCGATTTCTGAAAACCTCGATACGATCGCAAGCAATACGGTGGAAATGAATGTATCGATTGATAATATCGCTGCCGTTTCCGAGCAGTCAGCAGCAGGTGTTGAGCAAACCTCAGCCTCTGTTCAACAGACAACGAGTACGATGGAAACAATTTCTGACCATTCAGAGCTATTATCACAATTAGCGAATAGACTGAACACTATGATTACTAGATTCAAACTATAAGGCGGGGAAGTCAGTGCAAATTCAAAGCACTGGCTTTCTAATTTGTAAATATAGGATTTCCAAAATGTTTCAGGATTTTGTAAAATAAATGAAGAGAAGGGAGCACTGCGTGATGTATAAATATAGTGAAATGAAAACCGATATATTTGGAACCATTTATATTCTTGCCTATGAAATGGAGTTAGTTGACATCTCACTCTCTGAAGAGGATTGGGAGGTGGCTAATAAAAAATATGAGGCTACCTATGCGCCGGAGGATGCTACTCTCGTTGAAATTAAAAATCAGCTCGAGGAATATTTTAGAGGGGAACGGAAGACATTCAGCTTCCCAATAAAATTTCGCGGTACAGTGTTTCAAGAACAGGTGTGGAATGAACTTTTGAATATTCCTTACGGTGAAACTCGCTGTTACGCAGATATTGCGAATGCCATCGATAATCCAAAAGCTGTTCGTGCGGTTGGGCAAGCCAACAGGAAAAATCCAATTCCGATTGTTGTTCCATGCCATCGTGTTATTGGAAAAGACAGGTCATTGACTGGATACTCTGGTACACGAACAGATTTAAAAGAAAAACTGTTGGAATTGGAAGGCGTGTTATAAAGAGCGTTCAACCCATAAAAAATCCAGTGTGATTTCACACTGGATTTTCTTTTATTTTTCAAACACCTGCTGGATTTCCCCTCTGAGATCACCTTGTAAAATCCCTTTTTCCGTAATAATGGCTGTAATAAGTTCATTTGGTGTAACATCAAACGCTGGATTGTACACTTTTACGCCTTCTGGAGCGACGCGTACACCACCCAAATGAGTCACTTCTTCTGGATTTCGTTCCTCAATTGGAATTTCTTTACCACTGTCTAATGTCACATCAAAAGTAGAAAGTGGTGCCGCGACATAAAAAGGAATACCGAAAGTTTTTGCTAATACTGCCAAATTGAAGGTTCCGATTTTATTGGCAGTATCCCCATTTGCTGTAATTCGATCAGCACCTACGATGATGGCATCAATGCCTTTTTCCAAAATCGTATGGGCAGCCATATTGTCCGTAATGAGTGTTACATCCACACCTGACTGTAGGAGTTCCCAAGTTGTTAACCGAGCTCCTTGTAATACTGGCCTTGTTTCAGATGCATAGACTGATAGATTAATTCCTTGTTGTGCTGCGAGATGAAATGGTGCTAGTGCTGTTCCATAGCGAGCTGTTGCGATCGAACCCGCATTACATATTGTCAACACCTTAAATCCATCTTTGAATAGAGTAAGAGCATTTTCACCAATTAGGCGGCAGATTCCTTCATCTTCCGCTTGTATTCGAATTGCTTCATGGACAAGAGTTGTTTTTGCTTCATTCACAGACTTTGATTCTTCGATACTTGTTACTAGACGGTTTAAAGCCCAAATTAGATTTACAGCAGTAGGGCGTGAGCTTGCTAAGTATTCTTTATCTTTTAGGAGGCTTTCCTTGAATTCTTCTAAGGATGTTACCTCATAGCCTTGAGCAGACAAAGCTAATCCAAAAGCAGCTGTAATTCCTATCGCTGGAGCCCCGCGGACTTTTAAAGTGGTAATACTGTCCCAAACATCCTCAATTGAAAAAAGTTCGATAAATACAGTCTCCAACGGAAGCTTTGTTTGATCTAATAGTTTAATATGGGTTTCATTCCACTGAACGGATTGCGGAACTGTTTTTGTGTATGTCATGATGTCACTCCTTAGCTGTTTTTTCTACATAGTTTCGTAGAGTTCCAAGTTCCTTGATTGACTTACGTTCTTGAATTAACTCTTTTCCTAAACGAAGTGCATGCTGTTTTGTTGCAATTCTTTGTTCATAGCTTTCAATTCCATCTAAATCAGCAACATGTGCAAGGCCGATCGTTCTACGTATCACTTCACAGCCTGCAAAACCAATTGCATCTTCAAACGTTTGCTCAAGAACATATTCCAAATAGCCTTCCGTATCACGATAAAGTTCAACCGCTTCATTTTTCCAAAGGTATGAGAATGTTGAAGAAAATACATCCCATGTTCTTTCGATATGTTCGTATAATGGATCACGGTACTCAGAATCTCTTGAAATTGCATTTAATAATAGATTTGCAATAAATTGACCGATATCAAAACCGAGTGGGCCGAAATAGGCAAATTCAGGATCAATAACTTTCGTCTCGGTTTCACTAGCGAAAATACTTCCTGTATGTAAATCGCCATGTAATAGAGCATCTGCTTGAGTTAAGAACTTCTGCTTTAATTTTGCAACTTCAAGCTTTAGGGGTTGGTCAGCCCAGAGTTGTTCAACATCTTTTTGTAATTCCTCTTCGAAACTATTTGTATCGATATCGAAAAATGGATCTGTAAAAACAAGATCCTCCGTAATTTTACAAAGATCAGGATTAATAAATTTTTGTACCAATATTTTTTTCTTTGATGGCTCTAGTCCATAGTCTGAAGTGTAAAATAATGTTTTAGCTAAAAATGTTCCGATGTGCTCAGATAACAGCGGGAAGTTTTTACCTTCAATGAGACCTGCTCTTGAGATCTGCAAGTGGGAGAGGTCTTCCATCACAGTTATAGCTAGAATCTCATCAGAATAATAAACCTTTGGAACAAGAGTCGGCACATAATCAGCAGCTGCTAATAATGCATTTGCTTCGATTGTTGCACGCTTTAAAGATAATGGCCAGCTTTCCCCAACTACCTTTGCATACGGTAAAGCCTGCTTAATGATGATGCCATTTCCTTCTTCTTCGGTGATATGGAAAACTAGATTTAAATTTCCATCCCCAATTTCTCTGCATTTTAAAAATGTTCCTTCTTCAAACAAACCTAAACGAAGGGCCAATGCCACCGCAGTGCTTTCTGTTAAAGGTTCGTAAATCGATTGATATGAAACTGCCATATTATATTCCTCCAGAAGTATGATTTAGTAGTTTGGAGGCTTCTCTAAAAACAGAAAAGCCTCTTTCATAGAAAGAGGCTTGAAGTCATGGCTTCGCACCTCTTATCTGCCAAGAAGTTCTACACTTCCTGTTGGAATTAGCACCGTGCCTTGTGGGTTTCCCCAGCGCTAGAAAAAATAGCGCCCCACCTTACGATGGTTTTACGGTCGGTTGCTGGGCTTCATCGGGCCAAGTCCCTCTGCCTGCTCTTGATAAGAGATAAAACAACGATATTTAAATTTTTATAATACTGATAAAAATCATAACAATGAATATACATAATTGTCAATATACATTTTATTTTAACGATTAATAAAAAGTAGGGCGACGGTCTTGGAAAATGGGAATTTGTTTTCTCACTTCTTGAACCTTGTTTAGGTCGATTTCCCCGACTAATGTTGTGCTTTGGGTACCGGCTTCAGCAACAATGGTTCCCCATGGATCGATGATCATTGAATGTCCCCCAAATACGTTATCAGGATTACTTCCAACACTGTTACATGCAACAACATAGCATTGATTTTCAATGGCGCGGCTAAGAAGCAATGTCCGCCAATGCTCAAGGCGAGGGAGTGGCCATTCGGCTACCACGAATAAAATTTCAGCGCCGCTTGCTGTATGTGCACGAATCCATTCTGGGAAGCGAATGTCATAGCAAATTACTCCAGCTGCTGGTACATTTTCAATGGTAAAATCACCTTTTGCTTCGCCTGCCTGTAAATATAAATGCTCATCCATGAGTTTGAATAAATGAAGTTTGCTGTATTCACTAAGTAATTCTCCGTCTCGATTAAAGACGAACATTGAGTTTGTCACACCTTGCTCCGTCTTTTTAGCTACAGAGCCTGCTACAATATTTACAGAGTATTGTTTTACTAAGGATTTTATAAACGTTTTTGTTTCATCGCCATTTTCGTCAGCAATTTCATCTAATCTTGTTAAATCGTATCCAGTTGTCCAAAGCTCTGGAAGGACAATAATATCGGGTTTGTCTTGATTCATTGTATTTTCTATTTCTTTTGAAATCCGGTCAAAATTTTCTTGCGGTTTTCCGAATTGGATATCATACTGAATACATGCAATTTTTAGATTCATTTGGTTGCCTCCATACAAAATGATACTTTACAAGTTATTACTAACAATATATGATTTTCAACTAATATTTCAAGTATTTTAAAGAAGGTGTAGATATGAAAAATTTCCAACAATCTGAAATCCTACAAAAATTACCGAAACAGTTTTTTGCTTCACTAGTTGCTAAAGTGAACAATGTAGTTGCAGAGGGGCATGATGTTATAAATTTAGGACAAGGGAATCCTGACCAACCAACACCTCAACATATAGTTGAAGCTCTTAAAAATGCTGCCGATCAGCCTAAATTTCATAAGTACTCTCCGTTTCGTGGCCATGCGTTTTTAAAGAAAGCAGCAGCTGAATTTTACCAACGCGAATATGGTGTTGAACTTGATCCTGAAACGGAAGTAGCCGTTTTATTTGGTGGAAAGGCTGGATTGGTAGAGATTCCACAATGCCTTTTAAATCCAGGTGATGTTGCACTAGTTCCAGATCCTGGATATCCAGACTATTGGTCAGGTGTTGAACTTGCGCGAGCTGAAATGTCATATATGCCCCTCAAAGAGGAAAAAGCCTTTTTACCAGATTATACAGAAATTGATTCGGAGAAGCTTGAAAAAGCAAAGGTGATGTTTTTAAATTATCCTAATAACCCTACAGGGGCTGTAGCAACTAAGGAATTTTTTGAAGATACGGTTTCTTTTGCAAAAGAACATGATATTTGTGTGGTACATGATTTTGCATATGGAGCAATCGGTTTTGAGGGGAAAAAGCCGATTAGTTTTCTAGAAGTTGAAGGTGCCAAGGATATTGGTATTGAAATTTACACACTTTCAAAGACCTATAATATGGCAGGCTGGAGAGTGGGTTTTGCGGTTGGAAACCCAAGTGTAATCGAAGCGATTAATCTAATTCAAGACCATATGTACGTGAGCTTGTTTAGCCCTGTTCAAGCAGCAGCTGCAGCCGCATTGACTGAGTCGCAGGATTGTGTAAAAGAATTAGTAGATAAGTATGAATCAAGACGGAACGCATTTATTGGTGCATTACAGTCAATAGGGTGGAATGTAAAAGCACCTGAAGGATCATTTTTCGCTTGGTTACCAGTGCCGTCAGGATACACATCAGTTAGCTTTGCCAATCTTTTACTAGAAAAAGCTCATGTTGCTGTTGCACCAGGAATTGGCTTTGGCGAATTTGGGGACAGTTATGTACGCGTCGGACTTTTAACTGACGAGGAGCGACTCGTTGAAGCTGCAAACCGCATCAAAAAATTAAATCTTTTTAAATAAACCGTGTTGATTAATAAATAAAAAAAGGTTTGACATGAAAAAAAATTCCTGTCATAATCCTAATTGAATTACTTTTTGGAAAAATTGAATAAAGGTTGAGCCTCCTATTAAGAAGGTTCAACATGTTATATAGAATCTATTTTCTTATTAAGAGCAGGCGGAGGGACTAGCCCAGTGAAGCCCGGCAACCGACTTACAAAATCGTAAGCACGGTGCTAATTCTTGCAGCGTTAAGCTGAGAGATAAGAAGATGTTAGTTTGCTAACCTCTTCTTATGAAGAGGTTTTTTGCGTTGTTTGTCTAGTTTTAGGCGCCATCGGCTCTCTGGTCTAAGTCAATCGCTTCTGAAGGCAAAAAGCACCTTCTGTCAGCGCTTGCCTTATGCTTGTCGCCTAAGGCTGAGCGCCTTACACTTTTCTTGTTAGTAACAAATTTCGAAATGAGGGTTAGACATGAGTGAAGTGATTGCTACATATTTAGTGCATGACTCGAGTGACAACTTAGAGAAAAAAGCTGAAGGTATTGCACTCGGATTAACGGTAGGTTCCTGGACAAATTTGCCGAAACTCGAGCAAGACCAGCTTAAAAAGCATAAAGGAAGAGTAATTAGTGTTGAACAATATGAAGTGGATCCACGAGCAAGTGACTATTTTGGGATACAAGTTAAAAAGGGCATAATAAAAATTGGATACCCAAGTGCTAATTTTAGTGCGGATTTACCAGCTATCCTAACAACTACGTTTGGTAAGCTTTCCTTGGATGGGGAAGTTAAGTTACTAGACTTGGAGTTTTCTTGTGAATTGAAGTCCACATTCCCTGGTCCGAAATTTGGAATCGAAGGCATCCGTGAAAAACTTGGAGTATACAATAGACCGCTAGTGATGAGCATTTTTAAAGGAGTTATTGGAAGAGATATAGAGTACCTTAAGGAACAGCTTCGTGAGCAGGCACTTGGTGGTGTGAATATCATCAAGGATGATGAAATCCTCTTTGACAACACGTTAACACCTTTTGAAACGAGAATCATTGAAGGGAAAAAAGTACTTGAAGATGTGTACAAAGAAACCGGACATCGAGCACTTTATGCTGTTAACTTAAGCGGAAGAACATTCGAACTGAAGGAAAAGGCAAGGAAAGCAGTAGATCTTGGTGCTGACCTGTTATTGTTTAATGTTTTTGCATATGGAATCGACGTACTCCAAAGTTTAGCGGAGGAGCCGCAAATTTCGATACCGATTATGGCTCATCCAGCTGTAAGTGGAACACTCACACCATCTGAATTTTACGGGTTTTCAAATCAACTATTACTTGGCAAGTTGCTTAGATATGCTGGGGCGGATCTTGTCTTGTTCCCTTCACCTTATGGAAGTGTTGCACTTGAAAGAGAACAAACACTGGCGATTGCTGATGAATTACTAAAAAATGATGAGTCATTAAAACCATCATTTCCTGTTCCTTCTGCGGGAATCCATCCAGGCTTGGTGCCGCTACTTATTAATGATTTCGGGAAAGACAGTGTCATAAATGCCGGTGGCGGTGTTCACGGACATCCTGATGGAGCAATTGGTGGCGGGAAAGCTTTTCAAGCAGCTGTTGATGCAGTGCTCTCTGGAAAGACGCTTGTAGAATATGCAGAAAATAGTCCAGAGCTAAAAAAAGCAATCGAATTATGGGGATATAAAGAGGTACAGCGATGAATAAACCAATTATCTTCTGTGATTTTGATGGCACAATCACGAATACAGATAACATTATTGCCATCATGAAAAGATTCGCTCCTCCTGAATGGGAGGAAATCAAGGATCAAGTTCTCTCACAAACAATCCCGATTCAGGAGGGAGTGAGTAGAATGTTTTCCCTCTTACCTTCAGCATCGCGTGTGGAAATTACCGACTATATACTCAACCATGCTGAAATACGTGAAGGCTTTAAGGAATTTGTTGCGTTTGCAAAAGAAGAGGGAATTCCATTATACATTGTTAGCGGTGGGATTGATTTTTTTGTAGAGCCATTGCTAGATGGACTTGTCCCAAAGGAAAAAATTTACTGTAACAAATCTGATTTTACCAATGAAAAAATAAAGATTGTATGGCCATACACTTGTGACGATGAGTGCACAAATGAGTGCGGCTGTTGTAAGCCAACATTGATTCGTAAATTTGCAAATCAGGATGATTTTAAAATTGTTATTGGTGATTCCATTACCGATCTTCAAGCAGCTAAACTAGGAGATAAGGTCATTGCTAGAGATTTTCTTGTACAAAAATGTGAAGAACTCGGAATTGAACATTCTTCTTTCCATTCCTTTTTTGATGTAATTGAGATTCTAAAAAAGGAGGTTCTAACAAATGCTTCGAATTAAGCAATGGACAGAGCTTGCAGATATAAAAGATGAACTTGCAGCACGTGATTGGTTTATGGGTACAAGTGGAAATCTTGCCATAAAAGTAACCGACAATCCTATCACATTCCTCGTTACAGCAAGTGGCAAGGATAAGAAGAAAAGAACTGACGAGGACTTTTTATTAGTGGACGGGGCTGGCTATCCGGTTACTCAGACTCATTTGAAGCCTTCAGCAGAAACACTTCTGCATGTTGAAATCTATAACAAAACAAATGCAGGATGTAGCCTTCATGTCCATACAGTTGATAACAATGTCATTTCTGAACTATATGCTGGCAAAGGAGAGGTTGTATTCAAGGGGCAGGAGATTATTAAAGCGCTTGGTTTATGGGATGAGGATGCAGAAATCAGAATACCAATCATCCATAATGATGCTGATATCCCAACACTTGCAAGAAATTTTGGCAAGTATGTCACTGGGGACTTTGGCGCTGTTCTGATCCGAAACCATGGAATCACTGTCTGGGCCAAGAATGCATTTGATGCAAAAAAACATTTAGAAGCGTATGAGTTTCTTTTTAGCTATCATTTAAAACTATTAGCATTAGCCCCTTTACGGGTATAAATAATTTACGAGGTGAAGAAAAATGGCAAATATAAAATTACGTAATACAGGTGAAAGACTAGAGGGACAAGAAAAGGTAGCAGCATTTTTACAAGAACAAGGTGTCCTTTATGAGCACTGGGACACTAGTAAACTACCAGAGGAATTAAGAGGAAATTGCAGAATTAATGATGTGCAAAAAGAGCAAATCCTATCGATTTACGAAGAAGAAATCAAATCACTTGGTGAGCGTAACGGATATCAAAAATGGGATGTCATCGCATTGTCTGATGCAACTCCAAACCTTGATGAGCTTCTAAAGAAATTTGAACAAGTACATGTTCATACAGAAGATGAAGTACGTGCAATCGTAGCAGGCCATGGAATATTCATTATTAAAGGAAGTGGCGATACTGGTTACTTTGATGTTGAACTAGAGGCAGGGGATGTTATTTCTGTACCTGTTGACACACCACACTTTTTCACCCTAATGGATGATCGTGAAGTCGTTGCAGTTCGATTATTTATTGATCCAGATGGTTGGGTTGCTCACCCATTCCAAGACCCAGAATTTGCTGGTACAAAATAGAAATAGAAAGGGCTTTATGGTGTTTTCCATAAAGCTCTTTTTTTATATCTAAATGTTTAGAATATTCTTTACATGAGAATATAAATATGTTACATTTTTGTTCATTGGAAGAGAAATATTTTGTTGCATATACTATAGGTAGTTGGGAATTCTTTCTACTGTATGAGGAGTGGAGATTATGAAGATTCGCTATAATTTTGTCCAAAAATCAGATGTGAAATATTGTCACGACGATTTTACCGTTCAACAAGCCCTACAATTTGTAAATGAAACAGGCTTTCGGTCAGTCCCGGTATTATCAAAAAATGGAACAACATTTGAAGGTTTAATTTATAAAGTCGACATTTTAGAGTACCTCTATGAAAGAAATGGAGATGCAAATGCAAGTATTCTTACCCTCGTCGAGAGCAAGGATGCTTTTGTTTACGATGAGGATTCCTTCTTTAAGACATTTTTAACGATTCGTCGTTTGCCATTTATTGCGGTGGTTAACTCCGAGAATGAATTTCTTGGAATTATTACACATTCAAATGTAATGGATGTCCTTGAGGATTCGTTTGGAATGCGAACAGGCGGATATACACTAACAATTGCTACGATTGAACATAAAGGTGCGATAAAAGATCTTGTATCTCTAGTCCGTGACGTTAACATTGATGGCATGTTAACACTTGATAATGGTGAAAAATACCTCCGCCGCATCATTCTAAATCTACCAGGATCACTTGGAGAAGATAAGATTCAGGCTATCAAAAGGAAGCTCGAAGCGAAAGAATTCCGTGTTACACATATCGACCGAATTAAATAAGCGAATGTTTAGAGACCTATGGGTGTATACCTATAGGTTTTTTATTGAGATTTATGTCGTTTCTTGTATTATTTCAGATGTCGAAAAAAGTTGAAAGACGGCTTGGAAGCGATTTCGTACACAAATTTGTAAATTTTTTTAAGAAAAAAATGTCTATTTTTGCGAATCTATTTACATAAATAGTAGATTTTGTAATAATTCATAGAGTAATAGCAACTCAGCATGCACCAAAGGTAGTATTGGTTGGCATACGATAGTTGTATGCGGCGTTAGAATCTTCTAACGTGTGAATAAAGGAGTGGAAGTTTTGGAAACTAGACGTATAGATTACAAACAGATACTATTAGAGGAAATTAATAGAAAAAGAGAAGAAATGATCACTATTGCTAATAGTACGGGGTTTACAAGTAATGAAACAATTGAATGTAGTCAAGAACTTGATGAACTTATAAATATCTATCAACGAGCAGAATCAGCAGAACGAAACCATTCACTTTTTCGTCAGTTTTTAAAGAGAGTCATGTTATTTTTCGCACTTCAAAAAGTCAGCTATAAATCACAATCATAATATAATTTACTTAACAATTCATAAAGATGGATTGTTTATTTTTTTGCGAAAAAAGGGGTGAATGGGGTGGGGGATAGAGGAATAAAACCGTAAGCGAGGTAATCAGTATATTGAAGAGCCGAGAAACGATAAATGGTATACCGCAAATGGGGTAATCGGTATATCACCATGTCGTAAAACGATAAATGGTATACCGCAAACGTGCTAATCGGTATACCATCATGTCGTAAAACGATAAATGGTATACCGCAAATGGGGTAATCGGTATACCATCATGTCGTAAAACGATAAATGGTATACCGCAAATGGGGTAATCGGTATACCATCATGTCGTAAAACGATAAATGGTATACCGCAAACGAGGTAATCGGTATACCACCAAGCAGTATAACAGATAAATGATATACCGCATGTTCCAAAGCCCCAAGCAACAAAAAAAGGACGCCAGAAGCGTCCTTATAAATGATTAACCTGCATTATTCCATTCATTTAACTTTTCATCAGTTGGTAATAGGAAGGCCAACAATCCCAACAATGGAAGGAAGCCCATCATGATGATGGTTGGTGTTAAACCGATTGCGTCGATGATGGCACCAATTCCAACACCACCGATAGCCCCCATACCGAAGGCAAGGCCAACAATTAACCCGGACATCATTCCGATTTTACCAGGCACCAATTCCTGCGCATATACAACAGTTACAGAGAAGCTGGACAAAAGCATAAACCCGATAACCGTTACGAGCACGATTGCCACATGTGGTCCCACAAACGGAAGAATCAGTGCTAATGGTGCTGTACCTAAAAGGGAAACAATGATGACATTCCGTTTTCCGAATTTATCAGCTAATGGTCCTCCAAAGAATGTTCCTAATGCCCCTGTGGCTAGGAATAAGAAAATAAAAATTTGAGCTTGTGAAATGCTGTAACCATATTTTTCAATTACATAAAATGAGTAAAAATTTGTGATGCTTGACATGTACCATGTGCGAGCAAATACAAATAGCACGATAACAACTAATGCGAATTTGACAGCTTTCATGTTTCGCGGAACAGTTGAAACGACCTTTTTTACTTTCTTTTGAAGCTCAACTGTTTTTAACGTTTTTGAGTACCATTTTGCAATATAGATAAGTAGTCCGACTGCAAGTGCTGCAACTAACGAAAACCAAATGGCCCCAAATTGTCCTAATGGGACAAGAATTAAAGCGGTAATGACGGGTGCAAGGGCTTGCCCTGAATTCCCTCCAACTTGATAAATCGATTGTGCCAATCCGCGTCTGTTCCCAGCGCTCATGTAGGCTACACGTGACCCCTCAGGATGAAAAATAGCTGAACCTATTCCAATAAACAATACAGAAAGAATGATCGTTAAAAAGTTGGGTGCAAATGCGAGTCCAATTACTCCAAAAAAGGTAGAGGTTAATCCAATTGGCAAAGCAAATGGCATTGGTTTTTTGTCTGTATACCAACCGACAACAGGTTGAGCAACTGAAGATACAATTTGTAACGCGAAGGATATTAATCCAAGCTGTGTAAACGTTAATCCCATCGAACGTTCTAAAATTGGAAACATTGCTGGAATGATCGCTTGTATTGAGTCATTGAGCATGTGGACAAATCCAATGATAAATAAAATCCCATAAAGTGTTTTATTCGCGTCGTATTCAGTACTTGTAGCTTGTGTTTTTGCTGCGAGCATTTTATTTATTTCCCCTTTGTTACTTACCGATGAAGTAATTTTAATCAGTATAATCCTTTACTCTATGAAAAACCTTTTTTCCAATTTTGTAAAGTGAAAATTCAAAGTAAATATAGGTAAATCAAGACAAAAGTCAACATTTTATTCATTGAACAATTGCTTTACCTTGTTTGAAATTTCTGATAAGTTTAATAGTAAGATAATATTCGCTTGAAGGGGGAGGCATGACATGAAATACAGAAGATTAGGACGTTCTGGTCTTAAAGTTAGTGAAATTAGTTTGGGTAGTTGGCTAACTTTTGGAAAAACAGTAGATGTATCAATGGCGACGAAAACCGTTCATAAAGCATATGAACTTGGAATAAATTTTTTTGATTCGGCAAATGTGTATGAGCGTGGGGAAGCAGAGCGAATCGTAGCAAGTGCGTTAAAAGAATACCCGCGTGAATCTTATGTTATCGCAACAAAAGCATATGGTCCGATGGGGGATGGTCCAAACGATAGGGGCTTATCAAGGAAACATGTAATCGAACAAGTTAATGCGAGTTTAAAACGCATGGAACTAGACTATGTGGATGTGTTTTACTGTCACCGCTATGATGAAGATACTCCTCTGGATGAGACACTACGGGCAATTGACGATTTAATTAGGCAAGGAAAAATTCTTTATGTGGGTGTAAGTGAATGGAGTGCAGCTCAAATCCAGGAAGCTGTAGCCATTGCGGATAAGTATTTATTAGATCGGATTATTGTAAATCAGCCTCAATACAATATGCTCCATCGTGACATCGAGGATGAGATTATACCAGTTTGTGAGAAAAATGGAATTTCTCAGGTTGTATATTCACCGCTTGCCCAAGGGGTATTAACAGGTAAGTATAGAGGAGGTACGATTCCAACTGGTAGCAGAGGAGCAAATTCTCAGGTAAATACATGGGTGAAAAATATTATTAATGGAATTGTTTCAACTAAATTAGATCGTCTCGAAGAATTTGCAACAGAACTAGGTGTGACCCTACCAGAATTAGCTCTGTCCTGGATTTTGAGACAGCACAATATTGCGAGTACACTTGTCGGGGCGACAAATCCCGAACAAATTGAAGCAAATGCCAAAGCTTCTGACCTTGTGCTTGGATTTGAAGAGATCAAGAGAATCGAATCTATTTTGACTGTATAGTCCCATAAGCATTAACAAACCCACTTTCGAGAAAGTGGGTTTGTTTTTAATCTTTGTGTAGGGGTAAGTGTACTTGAACTGTTGTGCCTTTACCTTCCACACTATCAATTCTAATTGTTCCATTATACATATTGACAATTCTTTTACAAATCACGAGACCAAGCCCAGTTCCAGTATCCTTATTTGTAAAAAATGGTGTATACACTTTTGAAAGGATATGTTTTGGGATGCCAACACCTGTATCGGTGATTGACAATAAACAAGACTGTCCCTCTTTTTGAATCGAAATTGTCAGTTTGCCACCATCTGCTTGCATTGATTCAATTGCATTTTTGGATAGATTTAAAACAACCTGTTTAATATTATCATTTGAGCACATGATGTAGAGTGGCGTTTCAGAAAACTGTACATCAAATTCCACATTATATAGGTTTGTTTCAGATTGTATAATGGGTTGGACTTCTTTCACAATATCATTTAAATCATAGCTTTTTCGTTTATCAGCAGTAGGTTTTCCAAGAATCAAAAACTCATTTACAATATCATTGATTCTTGTAATCTCTTGCTGAATTACCGAAAAATAAAATTGATCGTTCGGATCCTTATGTTTTTCACTTAATAATTGAATGAGTCCTTTTACCCCAGTTAAAGGGTTTTTAATTTCGTGTGCGCTACTAGCTGCTAATGTTCCGACTAATTCTAATTTCTGTAACTCATTTTCCTCTCGTTCACGAATGGTTTGGCGTCTGAGAAGAAGATATTTTCCAAGAAGAAATAGAATATGTGTAAGAATCAATAAAATACCACTAAAAATAACTGAGTTTAAAATGTATATTCTTTTATTCGTTAACGTTGTTCGTGGCCATGCTTCAACTGTCCAATTCACATTAGTAAGTTCTGTACGGATGATATCGCTATCAAGAGAATGTGAATCCAAATTAGTGGTAATTAATTCCTGGCCAGTTTGGTCGATGACTCTTAAAATTTCATCAGGTGCAAGAACCTTCAATACGTTTTCTAAATAATCTAAGCGTAAGCTAAAGAGTACAACACCCTTAACTTCATTCGATTTTAAAACGGGTGTGGCAATTGTAACAATAAATCTCCCTGTTATAACTCCTTTATGTGCTGGTGAGATGACGGTCCGTTTTGTTTGAAGCGCCTGTTGGAAATACTCGCGATAGGAAATGTTCACTTTTTTATCTATGTCGAGAGTAGACACAAGTATATCACCGTTAGGGTTAGCCCAATATAGACCAGAAAAGCGATCATCCTTTTTATGAATTGAATGTAACATGTTCTTAATCTCTTCATTACTATTCTTATTTTCAAAGACAATTCCAAGTGTTTCGGTGCTAGCTATTGCTTCTCCAATAAATCGATCAATATAGCTAGATTGAAAGTTTACCATCTCTTTTGTTTCGGCAGTTTGTTTAATAATTGCCGTATTATAATGATAATTCGCAAATAAATTACTACCAATTGTGGTAGGTAAGATTACAATTATTAGATATACAAGAATATTTTTTAGAACATTCGATTTTATTCTCAAATACATTCTCCTTGCCATTTTCCTGTAAAAATAGTATATCAAAATGACAAAGAGAAACATATAAAATTTCGACAGAAACAAACAATTTTGGTCTAATGGTACATTATTTAGGAGTGAATGGAAAAACTCTAATGTTAAAAGTTTATAATTCTTAACCCCAAAATTGTAAAATTATGTATACTAAAATTGAACCTATACAAAAGAGGTAACAAAAAATGAGATCGATATCAATTACAATTCTTGAAACGAGTGATGTACACGGTAATATCTTTCCAATTAACTATGGGAACAATGAGCCTATTGGACTTGGACTTACAAAGATTGCCACTGTTATTAAAGAGGAGAGAAGTCGTAATAAGAATGCCATCTTTATTGATAATGGAGACTTAATCCAAGGAACACCTTTAACCTATTATTATGTAAGATCAAGTCGTCATAAACAAAATCCAATGATCAAAATATTGAATGATTTAAAATATGATGCAGCTGTAGTTGGAAATCATGAATTCAATTATGGAATTGATGTTTTACAGCAGGCGATAAAAGAATCAACTTTTCCATGGCTTTCTGCAAATATAGTAAATGAAAAAGGAGAGCCATTTATTGGAAAACCATATATCGTGGTTGAGCTTGAAGAAGGAATAAAGGCTGCGATTCTGGGTGTAACCACTCATTACATTCCGAATTGGGAGAATCCGGAACATATTAAAGGTCTAACATTTAATGATGCATTTGAAACAACGAAAAATTGGGTGGAGAAAATCCGTAAAGATGAAAATCCAGATCTGATGATTGTTTCCTACCACGGTGGCTTTGAAGCAGATTTGGAAACCGGTGAACCCACCGAAAAGCTAACAGGAGAAAATCAGGGGTACCGAATTTGTAAAGAGATTGAGGGGATTGACGTTTTATTAACTGGCCATCAACATCGTTCACTTGCTAGGAAAGTAAACGGCATACCGATTGTTCAGCCAAGCTTTAATGGCCAGGCAATTGGTAAAGTCACTCTAACACTTATAAAAAAAGAGGAAAAGTGGACCATTTCAGAATCTAAGCCTGAACTTATTTTAGTAGAAGATAAAAAAGCAGACGAAGGTTCAATTGAACTAGTAAACGAATATGAGGCTGCGACACAAGAATGGTTGGATAAACCAATTGGCCGGGTTATCGGAAATATGACAATTGATGATCCATTAAAAGCACGCTTAAAGGATAATGCGCTTGTTGAATTTATTAATAAGGTGCAAATGGATGTTGCCAAGGTCCCGATTTCAAATACAGCTCTTTTTAATAATATAACGAAAGGTTTTCCATCAAAGATAACGATGAGAGATGTGGTATCTAATTATATTTACCCGAACACATTAACGGTCATTCGGATAACAGGGGAGGACATGAAGGCGGCACTAGAAAGAAGTGCAAGTTATTTTATCCTCGATAATGGGAAGGTAGCAGTCAATCCGACCTTCGCAACACCAAAGCCACAGCATTACAATTATGATATGTGGGAGGGTATTGAATATATTTTCGATATTTCAAAGCCTATTGGAGAGCGAGTCGTGCAGTTAACCTTTAAGGGTGAACCCATTCAGCTAGAAGCTGAGTATGATGTGGTCATGAACAATTACCGTGCAGGTGGTGGTGGAGAATATGTGATGTTTAAGGATAAGCCAGTTATTAAAGATATTCCACTAGATATGTCCGAGTTAATCGCAAATTATATCCTTAAAAGAGGGACAATTGAAGCCACTGTTGATGAAAATTGGAAGGTAATATGGTAATAAAAAATCCCACGGATGTGCTCCGCGGGATTTCTTTATTCTTGCTCTACACCATTTGGCAGGATTAGTATTTCTACTCGACGGTTTAGACTACGACCTTCAGGTGTGTCATTTGTTGCTACTGGTTCATATTCACCAAGGCCGCGAGCGCTGAAACGGCTTGGATCCAGTTTTTCATTCTCTAATAAAATACTCATAAAATTAACGGAACGCATGACACTTAAATGCCAGTTGCTTTTAAACTCATGATTATTAATAGGAACAGTATCTGTATGTCCACTTACTATGATATTGCGAGGAGAATCCATAACCAACAGCTCAGAAATTTCTCTGGCAATTTTAATATCCTCTGGACGAACCTTTGCACTTGCCGGATTAAAGAAGGCACCATCCTGAATGGTAACTAGTAAACCTTCTTCCGTTAATCGCGTTTTAAGACTTAAATCTAAACCACTCTCGGCGATATAGCCATTAATCTTCTTTTGCAATTCCTTCAGTTCTTCTTGCTCTTGCTTTTCTCGTTCTTTTTCTTTGTCTTTATCATTTTGAATTGCGACTGTATCAATTTCAACTGGTGTCGGACTCTCGTATTCTAAAACAGAGGTTCCACCTGTGAAAACATTATTAAAAGAGCTTCGGAGTGCATTAAATTTCTGAGCATCTACATTGCTAGCTGCAAACAGAACGATAAACAAGGCCAGTAATAATGTTAAAATATCCGCATACGGCACGAGCCATGATTCATCCATGTGTTCATCGTGCTTTTGCTTTCTTCTTTTTCTAGCCATCTATCATTTCACCTTCAGTCATAACCTTTTCACGGTCTTTGTTTGATAGGTACATTGAAAGTTTTTGTTCAATTGCTCGAGGGGATTGACCTTCAAGGACAGACAAAACGCCTTCAATCATGACTTCTTTAATTTTTATTTCCTGCTTTGATTTCTGTTTTAATTTATTTGCGAAAGGATGCCACAGTACATAACCTGTGAAAATCCCTAATAGAGTTGCAACGAACGCAGCTGCAATAGCTTCCCCAAGTGCATTTGTATCGTCCATATGGCCCAATGCTGCAATCAGACCTACAACTGCACCCAATACTCCAAGTGTTGGGGCATATGTTCCTGCTTGGGAGAAAATTGAAGCGCCAGATAAATGGCGGTCTTCCATTGCTTCTAATTCTTCTGTCATCACATCACGAATAAATTCCGCACTTTGTCCATCAACTGCCATGCTTAAACCATTTTTTAAGAAGGGATCATCCACTTCAGAAACCTTGACTTCAAGTGCTAATAGGCCTTCCTTACGAGCAATCGTTGCCCAGTTTGAGAACATTGGAATTAATTCTTCAACACCTAACAACTTTTTTTCTTTAAAAAGGACCCCAAATAATTGTGGCACCCTTTTTAATTCACTGGTAGGAAAAGCAATTGTTACTGCTGCAATCGTTCCTAAAATAATAATTAAAAAGGCAGCGGGGTTTATCAAAGCTGTTACTGAAACCCCTTTTAAAATCATACCTATAAAGACGGCAATTAAACCAAGTATTACACCTATTAATGACGATTTATCCAATTAATATCACCTATACTTTCATACGTAACAACTAAAGTTGTTTATAATAGTGTATCTAACATTCTACTATTTTTATCGACAAACTTACTAGATTATTTAGCGAAACTTATCATTTTATCGCGAATATTTCGGAGTGGAAAATATATGTAGGAGTGGTTTACAATGTAAGAGTATACATATACGAATCTCTTATTGAAAAGGGGAACCTTCTATGAATTTTAATGACTTTAAGTATGTCCGCCCGAACATGGACGAAGTGGAGCAAACATTTAATGTAGCGCTTGAAAAATTTAAAAATGCGGAAAATCCTGCCAGACAAGATGAAGCGATGAAAGAAATCATTGCCATACAACGAACAGTTGATACAGCTTTTAATATTTGCTATATCAGGCATACGGTTGATACAAATGATGAATTTTACAAAAATGAACAAGATTATCTTGATGAAATACAGCCATTAGTTCAAGGCTTAACAACGAAATACTACGAAGCTCTTGTTAATTCTAAATTCCGTACCGAATTAGAAAACAAATGGGGCAAACAGCTATTTGATTTTGCTGAAACACAAATCAAAACATTCTCTCCAGAAGTTGTGGAGGATCTACAATTAGAAAACAAGCTTTCTTCAGAGTATACAAAGCTTGTGGCTTCAGCAAAAATTATGTTTGAGGGAGAAGAGCGTACATTAGCGCAGTTACAGCCATTTATGGAATCGAAAGACAGAGGTATGCGTAAAAAAGCGAATGAAGTACGATTTGCATTTTACCAAGAGCACCAAGAGAAATTCGATGAGATATATGATCAGCTTGTAAAAGTACGCACACGTATTGCACATAAGCTAGGATTTAAAAACTTTGTAGAGTTAGCGTATGTTCGATTATCTAGAACAGATTATAATGCGGAAATGGTCGCTAACTTTAGAAAACAAGTGAAGGAACATATTGTTCCATTAGCAGTAAAGCTTCGTGAGCGCCAAGCAGAGCGTATTGGAATTGATAGCCTAAAATATTATGATGAGTCATTCAGCTTTAAATCTGGTAATGCTGTACCAAAGGGTGACCCTGAGTGGATTATTGATAATGGAAAGAAAATGTATGAGGAGCTATCTGAGGAAACAAAAGAATTCTTCAATTATATGATTGAAACGAATTTAATGGACCTTGTTGCGAAGAAAGGGAAAGCAAGTGGTGGTTATTGTACGTATATTAGCGATTATCAAGCTCCGTTTATTTTCTCAAACTTCAATGGAACCTCAGGAGATATTGATGTTCTGACACATGAGGCTGGTCACGCATTCCAAGTTTACTCAAGTAGACATTATGAGGTTCCTGAATACAACTGGCCAACATATGAGGCTGCAGAGATTCATTCAATGAGCATGGAATTCTTCACATGGCCATGGATGGAGTTATTCTTCAAAGAAGATACAGATAAATACAAGTTTTCTCATTTAAGTGAAGCACTATTATTCTTACCCTATGGTGTTGCAGTAGATGAATTCCAACATTTTGTCTATGAAAATCCTGAATTAACACCTGCTGAACGCAATAAAGCTTGGAGAGATATTGAGAAGAAGTATATGCCACTACGTGATTATGATGGTAATCAGTACTTAGAAGAAGGTGGATTTTGGCAGCGTCAAGGACATATTTACACAACTGCATTCTATTATATTGATTATACATTAGCACAAATTTGTGCATTCCAGTTCTGGAAAAAATCAAGAGAAAACCATGAAGCAGCCTGGGCGGATTATCTTCATCTATGTAAACAAGGTGGAAGCAAGCCTTTCACCGAATTAGTGGAGGTTGCAAATCTACTATCTCCATTTGAAGAGGGAACTGTAGAATCTGTTATTGGTGAAATCGAAGCATGGCTAAATAGCGTTGACGACAAAACATTATAAGAAACATAAGGACTGTGGAGGAATCCGCGGTCTTTTCTGTGTTATTTTTTTCAAATTTTCCGAATTAAGTTGTATGTTATGCAAAAGGTATTAATTAAGGATATAATAAGAACATCAAACTGAAATTGAGGGTGTTTTCATGATTCATTTAAAAACAAAAAGAGAAATTGAATTAATGCGTGAAGCGGGCCAAATTTTAGCTGCTTGTCATAAGGAAATCGCTAAATTGATTCAGCCTGGAATCACAAGTCTTGAGATCGACAGCTTTGCTGAGGATTTTATAAAGAAAAATGGTGCCACGCCTGAACAAAAAGGCTACAAGGGCTATAAATATGCAACATGTGCATCAATTAACGATGAAATTTGTCATGGGTTTCCTAGAAAGAAACCATTAATAAATGGTGATATTGTGACAATTGATATGGTCGTAAACCTTGGGGGTGCACTGGCAGATTCTGCATGGTCTTATGGGGTCGGCGAAATTTCACCAAAGGCAGCTAAGCTTCTCGATGTTACAAAGACGGCAATGTACAAGGGAATTGAACAAGCGGTAATCGGCAACCGACTTGGGGACATCGGTCACGCTATCCAGTCTTACACAGAAGGTGAAGGATTCTCAGTTGTTCGTGATTTTATCGGACATGGAATCGGGCCAACAATGCATGAGGAGCCGCAAGTGTTACACTATGGTCTTCCAAACAAAGGATTGCGCTTAAAAGAAGGTATGGTTTTCACAATCGAACCAATGGTCAACGTCGGAAAATATCAAACAACCATGGATAAAAATGGCTGGACTGCGCGCACAATCGATGGCAGCCTTTCCGCACAATATGAACATACACTTGCAATTACACAAGATGGTCCACTAATTTTAACCGACCAAGATGCATAATAACAAAAAAAGTGTCACATCCATTGTGGCACTTTTTTGTTAAAGAAAGGTTTCGATTAATACTGGGAAGATGGAGTCCGCAACCCAGTGAAAATAGAGCGGGAAAACTATAACAAGCAGGTTTCCATATAAACAATATCTACAATAAAACCTCTTTGGTGAACTTGGCTCTTCAGCAATCGACGCAAAAACTGCCCCCACTAGACACGTAAAGATAAAAAAGCCATATCCAAACAAAGAATTAAACCTTTCAGTAAACAAAATAAACCCTAATGCTGAACCATTTAAAAATAATAAGACAAAGGACATGATTAAGAAAATTTTTGGAATAATGGACATGTTTTCCACCTCATTAATATATATGAGGGGGAAAAGAGGGAGATGACACACTTCCAAAAATTACTTGTAGCCCTTCCAAAAATATGGTTAAATAAATCAACTAAATTACTTTTTTTAGGAAGAGGCGATAAAATCATGATCACGATAAAGCGGTTGTCCCAATGTACACTTGAGGATGCAGTGGTTGCTTGGAATAAAGGATTTGAAGGTTACTACTTTGATATGACCACTACAGTCGATTTTTTTACAAGACGATTAATTTTGGAAGGGCTTTCTCCGACCCTCTCCGTGATAGCATATGATGAGGAGCGACCAGTAGGAAATTATATTAAACGGCATTCGCCTTATTAACGGTAAGAAGGTTTCTTGGAATGGTGGAACAGGTGTTGACCCTGATTACCGCAGGAAGGGCGTTGGCAAAAAGTTGATTGATGCTGTTCTAGCAATCTATGAAGAGGAAGGTGTAGAAGTTGCCACGCTTGAGGCTGTGAAAGAAAATGAGAAAGCTATCTCTTTATACGAAAAGGTCGGTTATAAAATTGTAGATGAGATAGTTCACCTCCAACATACGGGTGAATTATCAAAGGATGCATTTTTATCAGAAAATAACCGTTATACATATAAAACTGGGATTCCAATTGACACATTGCAGGCACCGTTTTATAAAGCACTAGTTCCGTGGCAAACGCAGTGGAACAATGCACGTGACGGAGAATCAATTCTAGCCTTAGATGAGAACGGCAGTGTCGTCGGTTATGCAATCTTTAAAAGGTTGTTTAATGAGGAAGGTACACTTCAATCTATTATTCTATTTCAATGTGAGGCCGAGCCTTCGCAGCTAATGAAAGAGGACATTGTAAGAAATCTGCTATGTATGGTTTATAAACCAACTAGTCTACAAGTAGCAAGGACAGCAGCCAATATTTCAATGTCGAATAATATTTTACGGGATTTATTAGAAAAAGATGGATTTAATGTGAAAGCAGAGCAAGTCTTTATGATAAAATAAATTATTAGAATATTCCTACCAATCGGTTACCAAACCAATTGTAAAGTGGGGGAGGGTAATTGAAAAAAATCATTTTACGTGATGTCACGATGGAAAATTTACTGGATGTCATTCGATTGAAATCAGAGGACAAAGAGTTTACTTTATTTGAAAAATGGGTTGCTTCAAATGTTTTTTCACTTGCCCAGGCAAAAGTCCAACAAGATTGGATAACAAAGGCAATTTATGATGGAATACAGTTAATTGGATTTACGATGTTCGGCCTAGAAAATGAACGAAATAGGTTTGAACTATGTAGGATTATGATTGATTATAAATTTCAAGGGAAAGGCTATGGGACAGCGGCAGTAAAGGAAATTATTGCAGAAATGATAAGGACATTACCCTATTGTGACGAGATTTACTTGTCGGTTATTCCAACGAACAAAGCTGCAATCCATATTTATACAAAAGCGGGATTTACGAAAACAGGTGAAATCATTAAAGGCTTTGTGGACGAAGATGTATATTGTTTTAAGGTGTAGGAAGGAGTAAATGAATGAAAGCAATACTTATTGGAATTGTTTCATCTTTATTTTTTGCAGTTACTTTTATTCTAAATCGTTCAATGGAGCTTTCAGGTGGTAGTTGGCTTTGGAGCTCTTCATTGCGTTATTTTTTTATGGTGCCATTTTTGATTGGCATTGTTCTCATAAGAGGGAATATGAGGGAACTGTTACATGAGTTAAAAACAAATCCCGTTACATGGATATTATGGAGTACGATTGGGTTTGGATTGTTTTATGCACCCCTTACATTTGCAGCTGCATCAGGTCCAGGTTGGCTGGTTGCGGGAACGTGGCAATTTGTGATTATTGCTGGATTACTCGTTGTACCGTTTTTCTATAAGACAATAGAAACTAAGAATGGAATGCAAAGGGTTCGAGAAAAAATCCCGGTTAAAGGTCTTATTTTTTCTAGTCTCATTTTTATTGGGATTATCTTGATCCAACTTCAGGCAGCAAATGAAGGCATTGGAATGGAGATGTTTCTTGTAGGTATTCTTCCAGTTGTGGTGGCAGCTTTTGCGTATCCATTAGGTAACAGGAAAATGATGCAACATTGTAATAATAACTTTGATACGTTTCAGCGTGTGCTTGGAATGACACTTGCATCGACTCCATTTTGGCTAATCATTGCTGGAATTGGCGGTGCTACGGTTGGACTTCCAAGTAAGGATCAGGTGTTTCAGTCCTTTATTGTAGGGATTTCCTCTGGGATTATCGCAACCGTGCTTTTCTTTTTTGCAACAGAGCTTGTTAAACATGATCAAAGTAAACTTGCTGCTGTAGAAGCAACCCAAGCTACACAGATTATTTTTGTCATATTCGGTGAGGTCCTTTTATTAAGTGCACCAATGCCAACGATGTATTCTTTTATTGGACTCTTTATGATTGCTGGTGGCATGGTGCTACACAGCCTGTTCTCGAATCGAAAGACACCGATTAAAGTGACTGACCTGGAGACTAAGTCAATATAAAAAAATGCAGAGCTTTTTGGGCTCTGCATTTTTAGTGGGAAGATTATTTAACTACAATTTTATTTTCTTCAACTGTTACATTCAAGCTTGTTTTATCTTCATTTTCTAGAAGAATATCTGTGATTTGGTCTTCAAGCTGTTCTTGGATGACACGGCGTAGTGGACGTGCACCAAAGGCCGGGTGGTAACCAAGCTCAGCTAATTTTTGTTTCGCTTCATCGTCAACAGTAATGGTTACTTCTTGTTCTTTAAGAGTTGCTTTTAGATCATGTAACATTAAGTCGACAATTTGTAGCAGATGTTCTTTTTCAAGCTGTTTGAATTCGATGATTGCATCAAATCTGTTTAAGAACTCAGGCTTGAAGAAGGTACCAAGTGATTCAAGGATAGATGATTCCTTGTAGGCATCAGTTTCAGCCTTTTCAAAGCCGACCGTAATTTTCTTAGGAGCACCAGCTCCGGCATTACTTGTCATGATAATGACTGTTTCTTTGAAGCTTACTGTACGTCCTTGGCTGTCTGTTAAACGACCATCTTCTAAAATTTGTAGGAACATATGTTGAACGTCCGGATGTGCCTTTTCAATTTCGTCTAAAAGAATGATACTATAAGGATTACGACGGACTTTTTCAGTAAGTTGGCCAGCTTCCTCATGGCCGACATATCCAGGAGGTGAACCAATGATTTTAGAGACTGAGTGTTTCTCCATATACTCACTCATGTCGAGTCTAATCATGGCATCCTTCGAGCCGAATAGTTCCTCTGCAAGGGTCTTCGTTAACTCTGTTTTACCTACACCAGTTGGTCCAACGAAGAGGAAGGAACCGATTGGGCGGTTTTTAGCCTTCAAACCAGCACGGCTACGACGAACTGCTTTCGCAACCTTCGTTACTGCTTCATCTTGACCAATTACTTTTTTGGCAAGATTTTCTGCAAGTTGCTTCATTTTTTTTTGTTCATTTTCTTGGAGCTTACCAACAGGAATACCCGTTTTCTTTTCAATAATTTGTTGAATGTTTTCAACATCAATCACATGCTCTACGTTGTTTTCCGGATTATTTAATTGTTTTTCAAGTAGAATTTCTTGATGTCTTAATTTTGCTGCTAATTCATAATTTTCTTCACCAGCAGCTTTTTCTTTTTCTGCTGCAATTTTTGAAAGCTCTTCTTCAATATTCTTTGTATTTGTTCCACCAGATACTAGGTTCATTTTTGACCCAGCTTCATCAAGTAAGTCAATGGCTTTGTCTGGTAAAAAGCGATCCTGAATGTAGCGATGTGATAATGTAACACAGGCGCGTATCGCTTCATCTGAATATTTTACGCCATGGAAG
Organism: Fredinandcohnia onubensis; assembly: GCF_031181385.1. Taxonomy (GTDB): domain Bacteria; phylum Bacillota; class Bacilli; order Bacillales; family Bacillaceae_L; genus Ferdinandcohnia; species Ferdinandcohnia onubensis_C. The sequence goes on along the minus strand of NZ_JAPSKV010000005.1, from coordinate 250,481 downwards.
TCTTCATATTTTCCTTTAATTCCTTCAAGAATCTGAATCGCTTTATCAATCGATGGTTCTTCCACAATAACAGGTTGGAAGCGGCGCTCAAGTGCAGCGTCTTTTTCAATTTCTCGATATTCTTTTAAGGTTGTTGCACCGACCACTTGAAGCTCACCACGAGCGAGAGCTGGTTTTAATATATTACCTGCATCCATTGACCCTTCTGCAGATCCTGCACCAACTAATAGGTGAATTTCATCGATAAATAAAACAATATTTTTACGTTTTTGAAGCTCCGCAATTAATTGTTTCATACGCTCTTCAAATTGACCACGAATACCAGTGTTTGCAACTAATGATGCGACATCTAGTAAATAAACCTGTTTATTTGAAAGCTTGTTAGGTGCTTTTCCTTCAGCGATAAGTAGGGCTAATCCTTCTGCAATTGCAGTTTTACCTACACCCGGTTCCCCAATAAGAACGGGGTTATTTTTATTTCGGCGGTTTAATATTTCAATGACACGTTGGATTTCATCGTCACGGCCAATCACTGGGTCAATTAGTCCAGCTTTCGCCATTTGAGTAAGGTTCCGTCCAAATTGATCGAGAAGACCTCCGCCATTTCCTCCGTGTTTTGTTTGTGTTTGTTGTTGGTTGATTCCCATTTGTTGACCGAAGGCATTGCCTTTAAATAGGTCATCAAATGTGAAATTAGGGAAACCGTTCAATCCTGAAGGTATTTTCATGTTGTTCTTCTCCTTCGCATAACACTCACTGCAAAGTTGAATTTGTCGCTTTTCATGGTTAAGTTGAAGATGCAATTGAACAGTAGCTTCATTTTGATTACATGCTTGACAAATCATAAACAAATACCTCCTTGAATTTTTGACTATCTTTGACCAATAAAATAAATGAAATAGGTCATTTATGATGATACATAGGGTTTGACCATCTTTGACCTTATGACTACATTATACTTTGACCAACTTTGACTTTCAAGTGAAAAGTCCTAGCAATTTTTTCCGCGTGTTTCCGAAATAATAGCTCGTCTTATTTATAGAACTTGTACATATATATCAAGTAATACAGATAAACAATGAGGTGGCTATTTGTGCGAGGGAATTGGGGAGCAGCATTCCAGATTGGTGCTGTATATGTAGGAACAATCGTTGGAGCAGGCTTTGCAACAGGGAGAGAAATTGTTGAGTTTTTTACCCGGTACGGTGTTTTTGGCTTGGTTGGAATCTGCATCAGCGGTTTCCTATTTATATGGTTAGGAACAAGAATTATGATTATCGCAAACCGAATTCGAGCAAATTCATATAAAGAATTTAATGAATATTTATTCGGAAAGAAAATAGGGTTTGTTGTCAATGCACTTATGCTTTTTGTCCTAATTGGAGTAACTTCCGTTATGCTTTCTGGTGCAGGAGCGGTTTTTCATGAACAACTAGGAATATCCTATCAGCTCGGAATCCTGTTGACGAGTGGTCTTTCCATCTTTGTTTTGACATATGGAGTGAAGGGTTTATTTGGTGTAAACATGTTTGTTGTTCCAATTATGATATTCTTTAGTGTTGTTTTAGCAGTAGAGGTACTAGCAACGGATGCAACGGGTCTATTGAGTCGGCCAGAAATTGAGTCCCAAAGCGCTAAATGGTTGATTTCGCCGTTTTTATATTCGGCTTTTAATTTGACAATGGCGATGCCCGTATTAGTTCCGCTTGCAAAGGAAATTGACCATGAAAAAACATTAAGATGGGGCGGTTTTATCGGCGGTGGCGCGTTATGTCTCATTTTATTTACGAGCCACATATCATTATCTGCACTACCCAATGTAGAAAGTTTTGAAATCCCGATGGCTGAGGTTATGAAAAACTTCATGGCTGCGTTTTACTGGTTGTACATCCTTGTGATTTATGGAGAAATCTTTACGTCTGTAATCGGGAACCTATTTGGCCTTGAGCGCCAACTGAAAAATGTCGTCAAACTACCATCCATTTTAATTGTGTTTGGTATATTATCAATTGCCTATGTGATAAGTCAATTAGGTTATGGCTCATTGATTTCATTCTTATATCCGTTGTTTGGATACATGAGTTTGATTTTATTAGTACTGTTGGCACGACCGATGAAGCGCTAACCGAGGGAATAATCAAAACCTGGATAAATGAAACTATATATGAGGAAAAATAAAGAGGTATATTCAACCTCTTTATTTACTTTTTTATGGTGATTAACGGTAACTACTTTAATAACTAATGTACATCCTTAGAATAGGCGAATGTTTCTTTAAGATGACAGGCTAGCTGTATTTCAAGAAAGTCTTTAGGGTCATTAAAACTCAAATTTAGCATGTCCTCAATTTTTTTAAGACGCTGATATAGTGTATTAATATGAACGTGAAGTTTTTTCGCAGTTTCACTAATAGACTTATTTAACTTTACATATGTTAGCAATGTTTGTTCTAAATCATTTTTCTTTGATTTTGCTGTATTTAAAGGCTGGAAAAAGTTATTTATGAATTCCTGAATCTCATTTGTATCCTGATTAATAAACAAGCGATTAACTCCAATGCTTTCATAGGCAATCATTCCAGATTCTTTTTTATTAACTAGATAGGCAACTGCCTTCTTTGCTTCCTCATAACTCTTTCCTATGTGATATACTCCCTGTTTTTCAGAACCAATACCCACACACACAAACGAATCATTATTAGTTTTCCAGTTAGTAATAATTGTTTTCAATCCCCTTATCGTGTCGTCAGATACTGAATTGTGTGCAAATGAAACAAGTAAAATGATTTTATTATGAAATCCGTAGATAAGTTGCACGACTTGGATGTTCTTTTTTATCAATGAGATAATACTATGAATATCAGTACCAAGCTTATATAAATCTTTATAATTAACAAGTTCAATTAAGACCACATAAAACATATGAGAAGGATTTAGGTTAAACTCCTTTCTTTTCTTAAGTAAGATTTCTGGCTCTTTGCTTTGAATCAATTCATTAAAAAATTCATGAGATTTCTTATAATAGATTTCTACTAGTGTGTGTTTCTTTACAAGTTCAAGTGCGAGTAAGGAGCCACCTTGTTCGATAATTATTCGATCAATGATTGATAATGTATTAGAGTAGGGGTAAATAAAACATCCAAGAAAAATAGTACCATTGAGTATTGGGTAAAGATAAAATTTTCCCTCATCAGGCTTACGCAATTCCACGAAAACAGCATTTCTTCTATGTTTAAAAATAGTAGTAATTTCATCCACGCTAAAATAAATTTTTTCTTTCTCTTGATTATGGTACCAATCGTTTTCTAAATAGTCGTAGAAAGAAAACGGACCATTTATCATTTTACCTATTTCTCTGATAATTGACTTTAAACCTTTGTTTTGTATAGAAATCTTAACAAGTCTGTCGTGGACTTCGTTTCTTTTTGCGAGCTCATTTAATTGTTGCTTTACCTCTGTATAAAGACGTGCATTTTGAATTGCAATTGCAGCCTGGGATGCAAATCCTTGTAAAAGTCGCACGTCATCATCCGTAAATTTCCCTACTTTATTAAATTGGTGAATCGTCATGACTCCAATACGTTTGTTCCTAATAGATATAGGCACACTAACTATTGCTTGAATTTCTTTTCCTTTGTACGAAGACTTGATAATATTTAGATTTCTCTCGGAAATAGAATTCTCACTCATTACTTTATAAATCTGTTCTTTAGAATGATAAATCAACGGTTTTCCTTCCTTAAAAACCATACCCGTAATCGATTCTCCGACCTTCATTTTAAGCTTTCTGATGTTCGGTTCAAATCCAACACTTGTTTTTGTAATGATTTTTTCTTGATCATAGTCATAGAGTTGTAGATAACCTGCATTTGCAACTGGTATTACTGATAATGCATTTTTTGTAATCTTCTCTAATAGATCATCAAGGACAAGAGAGGAAGAAACAGAACGTATTCCCTCGATTAACATCTCTAGTTCTGCACCTTTAGCTTGGATTTGACTTTTAGCATCTATAAGTTCGAAGCATACATATAAATAATCCAAATCTCTTTCATCAAAAGGACAAGATTCACAGTTAGAGCGAAGAAGCACTAAATGCTCGTTTACGTAAGAAAATGAAATATATAAGTACCCCTTTTTTGTCGTGATATTGTATTTGCTCTCTCCATTACATGTTAGTAAACTAATATTCTCTTTTCTTAGAGTTCCTTTTTTATACATAAGGTTGAACGAAGTATCATGTGCTTTTTGTACCAAGATTTCATAGGAAGCGCCTTTAAACATCTTATCTAGAAAAGATAAAATTTGCTGATTTATTTTCATTACTAACCTCCAAGACAAAGAAAATGTAGAAAGTTCTATCTCATCCGTATCATTTATGTAATTTATTACATTGTAATCGGTAATTCAATAAATTACTATAAGAATTAGAAAATATAGAATTTTCAACTATTAAAATTGGATGCGCTTTCTTTAGAGGTTAGAGGTAGTAATTAAAAGTAATTAAAAAAAGGAGGAAGATTATTTTGGAAAAAGTATTACAAACGGCAAATAGCTTACCACTCTGGATATTGGCTTCACTGGTAGTTGGTGTCGTAATCTTTCAAGCTATAATCTTTATTCGGCTTGCATCAAAAACAAGCCAATCCGTCGGTATGACTTCTACAGATGTAAAGTCTGCGATAAGGGCTGGTGCGATTAGTTCGCTTGGACCATCTTTAGCAATCATCGTTGTCGCTATTTCCATGATTTCTTTAATTGGAAGCCCAGTTACATTGATGAGAATCTCTATTATTGGATCAGCAGCAATAGAAACAGTTGGTGCAAGTATAGGGTCTAAAGCAGCTGGGGTTGATTTAGGTTCTCAAGGTTATACGTTACAAGCCTTTACAAATGCAGTATGGGTGATGTGTCTTGGTGGAATGGGCTGGTTATTATTCGTTGCTCTATTTACTAAATCTCTAGGGAAAATACAGAAAAAAGCAGAAGCTAATCCAAAAAATGTAACGATGTTAAGCACAGTATCAGTTGCTGCAATGATTGGGGCTTTTAGTTATCTTGGTGGGGGAGAAATGGTAAAAGGAATAAGTGAATTCGTCGTATTTATTGTAGCCTTTATTGTTATGCCCATCATTATATGGATCGGAGATAAAACCCAGATGAGGTGGATAAAAGAATGGTCATTAGGTCTGGTTATTATAGTGGGTATGTTTGCTGGTTACTTGATATCTTAAAAAAGAAAGGTAGGAGAGCTATATGCCAGTTACTAGAGAGGAAAATAATCTATCTATAAACGAAGCTGTGCCAGTGTCTGCATCATCAATGGACTTTGAAACCTTTCAATTAAAGTCTCATTTTTGGGGACGCTTAACAATTTGGGGAATCATTGCATTAACTTTAATTGTGCCCCTATATCTATCATATGTTCTTGGTTACCACCCAGGCTGGACTACTATAATTTCAGGTTTTACTGCTTATGCAGCTATTATCATGTTTGTTTGGGTGTTGGAACCAATTAGCTATTATCCTGTTTTGGGGGTTTCTGGTACATATCTTGCTTTTCTTACAGGTAATATCGGAAACATGTGTCTTCCATGTGCTTCGGTTGCTCAACGTGTTGTTGATGCAGAACCAGGAACTAAAAAGGGAGAAATCACTGCCTCATTGGCAATTGCGACTGCTTCGATCGTGAATGCTATCATTCTTATTTTAGCAATACTAAGTGGTTCATACATTTTAACAATCTTGCCTGAACCAGTCTTAAATAGCCTAAACTTCGTGCTTCCGGCTATTTTTGGAGGAGTCATTGCTCAGTTTGCTATAAAGAAGCCATTATTCGGTGTAGTTGGGATTGCGTTTGGTTTATTTGTTAATTTAGGTCCTGTTCCCCGTGCCTTCCAAACATTTGTCTGCATACTCGGAACAGTTGTAGTTTGTTTACTTTTAGAGAAGTTCAAAAAACAAGAGAAAAATAATTAAAGCCTTGTTGTCGACCTTGTATGTATTGAATTTTTGGGAAGGGGTGAAAATCCATTAAGTAGATGGATTAAAAGATGAGTAAACAGAATATTTTACAGTGGATTAAAACCAACCGATCAGATTTTACTGAAATGGCAAAAAAAATATGGGAACATCCGCAAATTGCATATGAGGAAAACTATGCAAGTGATCTACAAGTGTCTAAATTAAAAGAAGAAGGATTTCGAATTCATTCCCCGATAGGAGGAATTTCTACTGCGTTTGTTGCGGAATATGGCTCAGGTAAACCAATAATAGGGATATTAGGGGAATACGACGCTTTGCCTGGACTTTCTCAAACGGTTAATACAGTTCAGGAACCAGTTGAATTAGATGGCCCTGGTCACGGCTGCGGTCACAATTTACTCGGAACAGCAGGGGTTGAAGCAGTAATCGCATTAAAAGAAGTAATGGATGAGTGTGATATCATTGGGACTATTCGTTATTATGGCTGTCCAGCTGAAGAAGTATTGTCTGGAAAAACGTTCATGGCGAGAGAAGGCGTCTTTGACGATTTAGATTGTGCGTTAACTTGGCATCCATGGACATCTAACATGACATTAAATATGAGTATGCAAGCAATTGTATCCATTAGGTTTCATTTTAAAGGCATCCCAGCCCATGCAGCGGCATCACCCCATGCTGGAAGAAGTGCACTAGATGCTGTTGAATTAATGAATTTCGGCACTAACTTTTTAAGAGAGCATGTGTTGGACGGTTCGCGAATACATTATGTCATTACAAACGGGGGACTTGCTCCTAATATTGTTCCTGAACATGCTAGTGTTTGGTATTATTTACGGGCATCTACAAAAGAACAAGTTGAAGATATCCTTAGAAGGGTAGAGAAAATTGCTCAAGGAGCAGCACTTATGACAGAAACTAAGGTCTATTCAGAAATTGATGCTTTTGCTTATGACACACTTCCAAATGAAGCTTTAAATGATCTCATGTTTGAAAATATGAAACTAGCAGAACCCTTAGTATATACTGTTGAAGAAGCGAAATTTGCTCAGGAATTACTTAAGACAGTAGATTCTAACATCGTAAAAAAGACCCATAATGCTACAAATGAAACCCTGGCGTCAGACTTACAAAATGATAAATTGACAAAGGGCAAAGTTTTAACTGGTTCAACAGATGTCGGTGATGTTAGTTGGATTACGCCTGTGGGTTCAATTATGGCAACTTGTGCCCCTGTAGGTATACAGTTACATACTTGGCAGGCCACAGCCTCATTTGGTTCATCCATTGGTTTCAAGGGAATGCACTTTGCCGCGCAAACAATGGCATTATCAGCCTATGATTTATTACTAAATAAAGATCATATACTTGAAAGAGCAAAAGAGGAGTTTAATCTAAGCACCAAAGATAAGCCATATGTTGCAGGAATTCCTGAAAATGTTAAACCGAAAACGATAAATTTGGCTTAATTAAAGAAATCAAATATATTCCTAAAGAGACCTCTAAATAGGTAAAAAATGATCCGAAATGGGAAAATAATAATCTCAGGCAAAGCGAATAAAATATCACCTAGGAGATCGGAGAAGGTATACTTACCATCCTTCGCTCTCCTTTTTTTACGCTTCTTCATGTAATTATGCCCCCTTATTTAAAATAGTGGGAAAAGCACTAGTAAAAATAAATTGAAGACAAGATGGGAAAGGATTGTTAGAAAAATATTTCGTTTCCACATATATAATGTTCCCCAAACAACCCCACCTGCAAATGTCGCAAGCAAGAAAAGTGGATTAAGGGTATAAAGATTGGCTGACGTATAAAGAAGAGAGGAGATGATGATTGCGACTAGCTTGCTGTCGAACTTTGCCTCGATATTCTTCTGTATATAGCCTCTCCAAAAAACTTCTTCACCTGGAATGATGATGAGAAAGAGTACGACAAAATGCCAGAATAGCTGTGGCTGAATCTTCATATATAAATCAGCTACCTCATCTAGCATGTTTGGAAAGAGGAGTGCTGATCCCAGTTTGCCAATCGAGAAAAGGCCATACATCAAAATGCCAGAGAGGACAGCAATTGCTAGGTTGGATGCAGATATAGATTTATTATCAAAATTGCCAAAACGAATGGCTGCTGCTGATAAAAGGAAGAAGGATATAGTGAAAATCACCCAAAAAGGGATGGCTGACAGGAAACTCGTCGCCAATAAAATATGTACTAATAGTAATAAAAGATAAAAGTTTCTATGCATATTGTCGTTCCTCTTTACTTAGATTATGTCGTAGTCATTTTAACATGTACGTCATTTTTTTAGAATAAATAACACACGGAGACTCATCCTAATGATGATGATCTAAATGAAGGAGAGATTCTACATGACACAATCAAAACGTCAACAAGAACGCCAGTGGACAGTTAGAAAACAATCACAAAACCCACATGGAAAAGTAAAGTCCTTTGAACAGCTGGCTGAAGAAGCTGGCAAGGATACAAAAGTATAGGTAAATGCGGCGCACACACTCTGCTTTGGGTGTGTGTTTTTTTGGCGGGGGTTCTAGAGGTGACTTGGTATTACGGGAATATCTAAAAGGTGCAAATAAGTGGTATTTAAGATGTGTTTTTCCATAGTCTTACAAAAGTGGTGTCATAAATAGGGTTTAAGGAAGAGGCTTTTCCTTAATTTTACAAAAATTAAGACATAAAGGAAGTTTATAGGTACGGGTTTTCCAAAGTTATCCAGAACTCATAACATAAAAGGGTTTTAACACTATGGTTTTTCTAGTTATTTCCAAATGTGGTGTTATATACGTGAAATAACAGTAGAGGTTTTCCTGAAATACCCAAAAGTGAAAGCTTAAAAGCTTTGGAGTATCATCGATTTCCTAAAAATGGAAAGTAATGTGAGTCCAGAGGCATTGGAGTGCCACCAACCACCTAAAAAGTTGGAAAGTGATATAAGTCCAGAGGCATTGGAGTGCCACCAACCTCCTAAAAAACGGAAAGTGGTATAAGTCCAAAGGGGTTGGAGCACCACCAACGTCCTAAAAGGTGGAAAATGATATAAGTCCAGAGGGGTTGGAGCACCACCAACGTCCTAAAAGGTGGAAAATGATATAAGTCCAAAGGGGTTGGAGTACCACCAACGTCCTAAAAAGTGGAAAGTGATATAAGTCCAGAAGCATTGGAGTAGCACCAACCTCCTAAAAGCGGACTGTAACATACCTCCAGGGCAGTCAGAATGTAGCTCCAGAAGATTTGTGGACCACTTACAGTCAGATATCCTCAAAATTCCAATTCATTTTCATTGTGAAATATAGGAAACCGAAATATAATTAACAAATGATAAAAAATGAATTGGAAAGAAGGATCATGATGGGTCAAGATGACATGAGGGAGTATAAAATTGGAATCTTGTATACGGCGATTGCGTATATTGCGTGGGGAGTTCTGCCTCTTTATTGGAAATTAATCGACTATGTCCCGGCAATCGAGATTTTAGCACATCGGATTGTGTGGTCGCTCGTTTTTGTGCTTGTTATCATCCTAATCTCAAAGAAAGCAAACCACCTAGTAACAACCCTCAAAGAGATTGTCAAAAATAAAACCAAACTAATTGGGATTATCGCTTCATCACTCCTTATTACGGTGAACTGGGCAACTTATATTTGGGCTGTTAATACGGATCATATTATTGATGCAAGTCTAGGGTATTATATCAACCCATTGGTTAGTGTTCTTTTGGGGATTATTGTTCTTAAGGAACGTTTATTGTTTTGGCAAGGCGTTTCATTTGTGTTGGCCGGTCTTGGGGTTCTCATACTAACTTTACAGTACGGAAGTTTTCCCTGGGTTGCCATTACACTTGCATTAAGCTTTGGATTTTATGGATTAACAAAGAAACTTGCAAAGCTAGATTCCTTAATTGGACTCGCGATGGAAACAATGGTGGTTGCACCGATTGCCCTAATTTATTTAGGAGTTCTATACAACAGTGGGATTGATTCCTTCAGTAGCGCAACTATTAACGTGCAACTATTATTAATGGGTGCTGGGGTCGTAACAGCATTGCCATTGCTATGGTTTGCGGCGGGAGCAAATCGAATCCCGTTGTCTGTGCTAGGAATCTTGCAATATATCTCGCCAACCATAAGCCTTGTATTAGGAGTATTTTTATTCAAAGAGCATTTTACAAAGGCACATTTCGTTACATTTTTATGTATTTGGTCAGCATTACTCATATACTCTTTTTCAAAAACAAAATTCTTAACATCCATTCAACCAAAATTTACGAAAGATAAATCTTTAGGTGCATAACAAAAAGGGAGCCGAACCAAATGGTCAGCTCTCTTTCTTTTATATTGCTGTGACAATCCTATAGTTTTTATGATTTACAACAGTACGACTCTCTAAATCTAGATCTCTATAATTGTCCATATATGTTAAGTCCACGATAACTGAGTTTTCATTTACTTTTTCAACGACGCCTTTTAGTCCTTCTTTGAACTCAATGACATCCCCAATTTCTGCAATTTTCATAATGTCACCTCCATGGAATTCTATGAATCTTCAAACAAAAGCGAATCGTGCTTTTATTTACAAAAAATCCATTTTTTTTATATTTTGCCTTACTTTTGTAAAATAGTAAAGCGTTTTCAATGATATTTTATTTAAAATTTTTGTAAAAAATATGACAATCTATAAATTTTTTTTTATATTATTTAATATGCCTGTCTAAAGGGAGAGAGATAATAATGAAAGATACAGGATTGGTATTAGAAGGTGGAGGCATGCGTGGTGTTTATACCGCAGGCATCCTTGAATATTTTATGGAACAAAATATCTATTTCCCATATGTCGTTGGCGTATCTGCTGGGGCGTGTATGGCAGCATCTTATTTATCTAGACAAATGGGAAGAAATCGTACGGTTAATATTGACTACGTTAATCACCCAAGCTACTTGTCTTTCAGGAATTTTGTGAAGCACAAGCAGCTGTTTGGAATGGATTTTATTTTTGATGAAATTCCTAATAAACATGTGCCATATGACTATGAATCTTTTTATCAAGCAAAAGAAGAATTTGTGGTAGGTACAACGGATTGTGAAACAGGGGAACCTATTTATTTTCATAGAGAGGATTATGGGAATGACATGTTAAAGGTTATTCGTGCCTCGAGTTCATTGCCGTTTGTTGCACCAATCATTGAATTTAATGGAAAAAAATTATTGGATGGAGGCATCACGGATCCCATTCCATTGATAAAAGCTCAGCAGGATGGAAATCAGAGAAATGTTGTCATATTGACTCGCAATCGCGGTTATTTGAAAAAGAAATCAAATATGACATGGGTTGTGAGGCGTTCTTATAAAAAATATCCCAATTTGGTTAAGGCAATAGAAACACGTTATCAGCGTTATAACGAGACAATTGCTTACTTAGAGAAAGAAGAAAAAGCGGGTAGGGTCTTTGTATTTAGCCCGTCAGAGCCACTTGAGGTGGGAAGGGTTGAAAGGGATCCTGTTAAACTAACGAACCTTTACGAGCTTGGGCTTAAGGATGCGGCTGCTCAGTTTAATAAGTTTCAGGAATGGGTTTTGGCATAAAAGGCTGAACAGAAAAAGGTGCCTCAAAGGAGACACCTATAATGTAAATCTATCTACCAAAACCGCCCATCATCCCAGGGCCACCCATTGGGCCATGCTGCTGTCCACAGGTGCAGCCAGGGCCATGTGGTCCATGAGGCATCATCATATTTGGTGCCATTCCAGGGCCTTGAGGGGACATCATCCCAGGATTACCTGCTCCCCCAGGTCCGAATCCATCCATCTCACCAGGAGCCATCCCAGGTCTCTGAGGTCCAAACCCGCTCATTGGTCCAACACCTGGTCCTTGAGGTCCAAACCCGCTCATCGGTCCAACACCAGGTCCTTGAGGTCCAAAACCGCTCATCGGTCCAACACCAGTTCCTTGAGGTCCAAAACTGCTCATCGGTCCAGCACCTGGTCCTTGAGGTCCAAAACCGCTCATCGGTCCAACACTAGGTCCCTGAGGGCCAAAACCGCCCATCATTCCAGGTCCGCCCATTGGGCCATGCTGCTGTCCACAGGTGCAGCCAGGGCCATGCGGTCCATGTGGAGCCATCATTTTTGGTGCCATTCCAGGACCATATGGATTAAATGCTGCTGGCATTACAGCTTCCTCGTCGCCGGGACCAGCACCACATCCACAATCATCATCCATCATGTGTTGTTGGGGAGGTAAAGAGTAGCTACCTTGAACCTCTTGTGGAAAGCCAGTTCCTGGGTATCCCATTTGTGGAATATTCATTTCCATAGGCATTCCTTGCGGTCCGTAGCCAGCGCCAGGTCCATATCCCAAGCCTTGTTGATTACTCATATTCGGATTAAAACCATACGAGTTTTGATAATTCTTCATAAAAACCACCTCTTTATTGAATTCATACAGTTAAAAAGTCAGCAAACACAATGTTAAATTTATTGAGGGCTTTTTAATTTTCTACTTCGTCATAATGCCTACTAGACATTTCCCCATATCTTATGCCTAATGACGTATAGTGTGTAGGGTAGAGGTATAAATGGGTATTAGCCTTGTTTCTAATAATTAGAACCACTATAATTTTAAAAGAGGTGTATACATATGAATGAAGAATTTGTAAATGAAATATTAAATAAGCTCAGGGATGGAGAGTTGAATGAATACCTTGTGAAGAAAGATCAATTCCTTGAGTTCCGAAATACATTGGTTAAACGGGAAGATTTTAAGCATTTTAGAGGAATTGCCCATCACGGTGGAGATGTCCTGTACCGATATACGGAAGTCGCAAGGAGCTAGTGGGAAATAAGTCACAGAACCAAACTTGACAGAGAACATAAAAATTTAGTAAAATTATCTTGAATTCGAGATAATGAAAAAGGGTGGATCGTATGGAAGCAAATGAAGCCGTTAATGTTCCTAACCTCTCCTTAAAATTTTTTGTCATACTATCTAGAGCATTTCGATCTGTAAATGAGCGGGTAGAAGAGGATGTAAAAGGATACGGATTAAATCTAACTGAATTTGCCGTGTTAGAACTTCTCTATCATAAAGGGGACCAACCAATTCAACATATTGGTAAGAAGGTCTTATTATCGAGTGGAAGTATAACATATGTTGTGGATAAATTAGAAAAAAAGAATTATATTTCAAGAAAACCATGTCCAAAGGACCGACGTGTTACATGGGCATCCATTACGGATGAAGGTAAACAATTTATGGATTCGATATTTCCAAAGCATGAACAGGCTATTGAAGAAATTGTCGGGGTTCTGTCTGATTCTGAAAAAGAAGAAATGATGGTGCTATTGAAAAAGCTTGGATATCACGCTGATAAACTGTAAATTTTACTAAATGAGGGGCTATTAGATAAAGGATATGAAGTGTATATTTCTTGACCTCCCTTTTTAATAATTCTATACTTTCAAAACATAGAGTAGAAATAAATTTACAAGTGGTGACATTAGAAAGGGAGAATTCTTATGGTTTCAGAAAAGGTGAAAGACCTTCTTTTAAATAAAATGAACATGATTCATAAGCAAGGGGAACAGGATATTTGCTTAGTTGGACCTGTAACATTACCCGTTCAATTAGATGATCAAGTTGTGACTTTTAAATGGTATACATGGCTAAAAATGGAGAATGGAATGAGTAAAGAGGAAGTTCTAAACGCTCTTCCTACAGCTAATTTAGCAGAAATGCAGCAATCATCTGTTCTTGTATATGGTGATTTTGACTCAGAACAAGATGCGCTAATTAGAATGCATAGTATATGCCATACTGGTGATATATTCGGAAGCAAGCGTTGTGATTGTGGTTTCCAATTGCGGGAATCCATGAGAATGATTGTCTCAAATGGCTGTGGGGCTCTCTTTTATCTTGCAGATCACGAGGGAAGAGGGATTGGATTATTCTCTAAATCATTAGCGTATATTCTGCAGCAAGAAGGGCTAGACACAGTCGAAGCAAACCTTGCATTAGGCTTTAACGATGATAGCCGCAACTATGAAGATGCTATTCGCGTGCTTTCTGAGCTACGTTCGAAGCCAGTTACCTTAATCACGAACAATCCGAAAAAACTAGCTGCATTACAAGAATACGGACTATTATCAGATACTCATGTCCCACTTTGGGGAGATGTCTCTGAATACAATCAAAAATATTTAGCCACAAAGGTTGAAAAATCAGGTCATATTCGAGTAAAAGAAAAGGTTGCAACAATCTAATACGAAATCAAAGGTAAGCCAGAAAAATGAGGGCTTACCTTTTTTCTGCTCTTCATGTAGTAATATCTTGTTTTTTGTTTAAAAATAGTATGTACTATTTTTAAATAGTAGGAAATCCTGTTGAAATGGGGGATATATAGTGGAAAGCTATGGTGCATTAATAAAAAAACAACGTGAATTTTTTTCTACAGGGAAAACAAAGGAAGTTGCTTATCGGATTGAAGCTCTTAAAAAAATTCGAAATCTAATTAAAACAAATCAAAATGAAATTATGGAAGCATTACATAAAGATTTAAACAAATCTGAGTTTGAATCATATACGACTGAAATTGGTTTTGTATTAGAAGAGCTTAGGTATACGATGAAGCATCTTGAAAAATGGGCGAAACCAAGAAAGGTAAAAACAAGCTTAACAGGGTTTGGAAGTAAAAATTATATTTATCCAGAACCATATGGGGTGGTCTTAATCATATCACCTTGGAATTATCCGTTTCAGCTTGCATTTGCACCATTAATTGGGGCAATCGCAGCAGGAAACTGTGCAATCTTAAAGCCTTCTGAGCTAACCCCAAAAACGTCTGAATTACTAACAAAACTGATTCGTGAACATTTTCAAGAGGACTACATTGCAATTGTTGAAGGTGGTGTTGAAACAAGCACGGCCCTTTTAGAGGAAAAGACAGATTATATCTTTTTTACAGGTAGTGTGGCCGTTGGAAAAGTAATAATGGAGGCTGCAGCTAAGCATTTAACACCCGTTACCCTTGAACTTGGAGGAAAAAGCCCTTGTATCGTCCACAAGGATGCGAATCTTCGGTATGCGGCAAAGCGAATTGCTTGGGGGAAGTATACGAATGCTGGACAAACCTGTGTCGCTCCGGACTATCTGTATGTTCATAATGAAGTCAAAGAAGAATTTTTGAATCTGTTAACAGAAGCGATCCAGGAATTGTATGGGAATGCGTTAAGTAAAGATAGCAAATTTACGAAAATTGTAAGTGAGCGGCATTTCAA
Organism: Fredinandcohnia onubensis; assembly: GCF_031181385.1. Classification (GTDB taxonomy): domain Bacteria; phylum Bacillota; class Bacilli; order Bacillales; family Bacillaceae_L; genus Ferdinandcohnia; species Ferdinandcohnia onubensis_C. The sequence goes on along the minus strand of NZ_JAPSKV010000005.1, from coordinate 235,210 downwards.
TCGACTTACTACCTTTATCGATAATAGTGGTGTTATATACCATGGTGGTGAATCGGATGCCGATAAGCATTTGATTGCGCCTACCGTTCTGACTGATGTTACATGGGAGCACCCGATCATGGAGGATGAAATTTTTGGCCCAATTTTGCCTGTGATGGGGTACGATGATATTTTACAAACCATCGATGAGATCAATAAGCGCCCAAAACCACTTGCATTGTATATTTTTTCAGAAGTGGAACGAGTGCAAAATAAGGTGCTAGAATCCATCTCTTTCGGTGGTGGTTGTGTAAATGATGCGGTTTATCATTTTACTTCACCCCATCTACCATTTGGCGGTGTAGGGGATAGTGGAATTGGTGCTTACCATGGGAAAGGAAGCTTTGATGTATTTTCTCATGAAAAAGGGATCATGAAGCAAACAACAAAGTTTGACCTTCCGTTGCGCTACCCAACTACCAAATATAGTTTGAAGCTGATTAAGATGATTATGAAATAAGGGAAATATGATAACAATGTTGATAACATGGCTGAGATGTTTGTAAAATTAATTCTGTATTTTTCCATCTTATCCATGATTTAGGTGGTAAATATAGTGAGGATATTTTTTCCACTCATAATTTGAGACAAAGTGTCTCTAAGGCTCTATTATTCTACCACTTTTTGGGCAATGAATCGAAATATTACAGCTGTTAACCTTCTAGTAGAGCCAAAAACGACGATACTAGGAGGAAAAAACATGAAAAACCTTAAGAAGATTGGATTTGCAACTGCATTAACATTTTCACTATTAGCTTCAGGCGTGAGTGCATCGGCAGAAACTCATACTGTAAAATCAGGTGATACATTTTGGAATCTTGGCATGCAGTATGGTGTATCAGTATTAGACCTTAAGGAAGCAAATGACCGAACAAGTGATTTGATCTATCTAGGTGAAGAGCTTGAAATACCAGAAGTAGTGACTAGTCAAGATAAGGAATTACTAGCAAAACTTGTACATGCTGAAGCGAAAGGTGAGCCATATGCAGGGAAGGTTGCCGTGGCTACTGTTGTGTTAAACCGTGTCGATTCATCTGAATTCCCTGATACGATTAAAGAAGTAATTTACGAAAAAGTAGAAGGTGGTTCATATGCATTTAGCCCAGTGGCTGATGGTTCAATCAATCAACAGGCTGATGAAGAATCAAAACGTGCAGTAGACGAAGCCATTACGTTCCGCGGACAAGGTAAAGGGTCATTATTTTTCTTTAATCCAGATAAAAGTTCAAACCCATTTATGATGGCTAGAGAAGTAACAACTGTCATTGGAAATCATCGATTTGCAAAATAATACGTTCCCAAAACACTCATTTCGTCTCATATCGAAGTGGGTGTTTTTTTTTACTTTCCAACATATAGTGAATATTATGTAAGTTTTTTGAAAAAGGAGCGGTGTTAATGGCAGCAAAGGTATTGTTTTTTGGAGATCCGGGAATCGATGATTCCATTGCAATAATGTATGGATTACTCAATCCTGCTATTGAAATAGTCGGGATTGTTCCGAGTTACGGTAATGTGACACAAGAACAAGCGATTCAAAATGTTGCCTATTTATTATCCTTAGCAGGCAAAACGGATATTCCAATCATAGCGGGTGCAAAGGGACCGCTATCTGGAGAAGCCACAGCTTATTACCCTGAAATCCATGGGGAAGAGGGTCTTGGCCCCATTCAACCACCTGATACACTGCCTTCATCTGAGTTGTTAAACTTTGATGAGATCTTTAGAATAATTGATAAATATGAAAATGAACTTTATATTGTCGATGTTGGGCGTTCTACATCACTTGCGATTGCCTTCATCCTTGGTGACGAGGTAATGAATAAAGTAAAAGGGTTTTATATTATGGGAGGGGCCTTTTTTGTTCCTGGAAATGTCACCGCTGAAGCAGAGGCGAATTTTTATGGTGACCCAATCGCCTCAAACCTTGTATGTGAACGTGCACATAACCTCGCCATTCATCCGCTAAATGTAACAATTCAAGCTATCTTAACTTCTGAAGTAGTTGACCAAATTGTGAGCCAGGGAACAAATAATCCATATCGAAATTTAATTCGTCCAATTTTTGATTATTATTATGAATTTTATAAGAAAAGCATGCCTGGAATTCAAGGGACACCACTTCATGATGTAGTTGCCCTAAGCGCAATTGTAAATCCTTCTATTATGCAATATGCTAGGCGCAGAGTACAGATAGAAATGTCCGGGATATTAAAAGGGGTGAGCGTCGCAGATTTTCGTGCGAATCCAGACAAGGAGCCTGTTGAAACATTAGATCGGATTGCATTGCGTTTTAATTATGAAAAGTTCATAACTGATTTTATTCAAATAATGACAAACGGTAGAGTGGATAGGTAGTTTTATGCAGTCCTTTAGGGGCTCGAAATAGTTTTCAGAATGAAAATGGGACATTGGTATCACAAAAGTATTTTTAATTTTCCGAAAATATACCCAAGCTTTCTTGTTCGCATTTGGCATATAATGTTAATAAGGAAGCTTCCATTTGTTGCCTAAGGTCAAGCATTACTAAATCTGGACTTTAGGGGGTGATGACATGTTGTTGCATCTTGTGCTAGCAATCTTTATTGGTGGCTCTATGGGGTTATTAGGACATGCTAAAAAACAAGGGAAAATTGAAAAACCTCGTGTAACAAAACGCTTCATCTACCTTGGATTCTTAGAAGAAATGCTTATTGGAACCATTGCGGCAGTATTAATCGTAGCTTCGAGTGACACGGAATCGATATTTCGAGTCATATTCCTTTCGATTATAGCAGGTTACGGTGGTGAAAAAATTATTCAGGGATTTGGAGCCGTAAGACAACCAGGTCCACCAAACGAATTGCCGCCAAAAAATCAAGAACAGGAGAGCAATAAGAAGAATGATGCTATTTGAATGTAGAAAATTTAAAAAAGAAAAACGTGGTGTTTTTTAATGACTCTTTTGGCAGGGAAACTGTGGAAGGGGTCATTTTTATTTTTCGGATAAACAAATATGTCACAATGTGGCAACGGCTTGAGACCACAAAACGTGGACCCAAAACTAGTGTTGTTTCTATGAAAATGGTATAATCAGTAGCAATGATATGAAATGGAGGATTTATATTACATGATTACAGTTACAAATGTAGGTTTGCGTTACGGTGACCGCAAGCTTTTTGAAGATGTTAACATAAAATTCACACCGGGAAATTGTTATGGACTAATTGGAGCGAATGGTGCCGGAAAATCTACCTTTCTAAAAATCCTTTCAGGTGAGATTGAGCCACAAACAGGTGACGTGCATATGACACCAGGTGAGCGCCTTGCATTCCTAAAACAAAACCACTTTGAATATGAAGAACATGAAGTACTAAAAGTCGTGATTATGGGACATGCCCGTCTATATGAAGTGATGCAAGAAAAAGACGCAATCTATATGAAGCCTGATTTCTCAGATGAGGACGGAATGAGAGCTGCTGAGCTTGAAGGGGAATTTGCTGAGTTAAATGGTTGGGAAGCTGAATCAGAAGCAGCCATTCTTTTAAAAGGTTTAGGAATCCCAGAAGAGCTTCATACGAAGAAAATGGCAGAATTAACAGGTTCTGAGAAAGTAAAAGTTTTATTAGCACAAGCCTTATTTGGTAAGCCAGATGTGCTTTTACTTGACGAGCCTACCAACAACCTGGATTTAAAAGCAATCCAGTGGCTAGAGGAATTTTTAATTAACTTTGAAAATACTGTAATAGTTGTTTCCCATGACCGTCATTTCTTAAATAAGGTATGTACGCATATGGCTGACCTCGATTATGGAAAGATCCAAATCTATGTTGGAAACTATGACTTCTGGTATGAATCAAGCCAGCTTGCTTCAAGAATGGCACAAGATGCAAACCGTAAAAAAGAAGAGAAAATTAAGGAACTACAAGCTTTTATTGCGCGCTTTAGTGCTAATGCATCAAAATCAAAACAAGCAACTTCTCGTAAAAAGCTTTTAGATAAAATTTCACTTGATGATATCAAGCCGTCTTCTCGTCGTTATCCATTTGTTGGGTTTACGCCAGAGCGTGAAATCGGTAATGACTTACTACGTGTTGAAGGTCTTACAAAGACAATTGATGGCGTTAAGGTGCTTGATAATGTGAGTTTTATTATAAACAAAGGCGACAAGCTTGCGTTTGTAGGTAAAAGTGAAATTGCGATCACAACATTATTCAAGATTTTAATGGGTGAAATGGAGGCAGATAGCGGTACGTTCAAATGGGGTGTAACGACATCACAAGCCTATTTCCCTAAGGACAACACGAAGTATTTTGACGGTAATGAGGCAACGTTAGTTGACTGGCTTCGTCAGTTCTCTCCAAATGATCAAAGTGAGAGTTTCCTACGAGGATTCTTAGGTAGAATGCTATTCTCCGGTGAAGAAGTATTGAAAAAGCCAAGCGTTCTATCTGGAGGGGAAAAAGTACGTTGCATGCTTTCAAAAATGATGCTAAGTGGAGCGAACGTGCTAGTGCTCGATGACCCAACAAACCACTTAGACCTTGAGTCTATTACTGCTTTAAATAATGGATTAATTGCTTTCAAAGGATCCGTTTTATTTACATCACATGACCATCAGTTCGTTCAAACAATTGCGAACCGTATAATCGAAATTACACCTAATGGTCTTGTTGATAAGCAAATGACATATGATGAATACCTTGAAAATACTGAGCTTCAAAAACAAGTAGAAGCCATGTATGCATAATATGAAAAACCGTCTTACCTTATAGGTAGACGGTTTTTATGTGTCGGAAATATTTGAGTCGACGCCGTCCGGGTCAAAGGTGTTGGAAGTACTCGTATCATTATTATTTGTAATATTGATACCCGTATTAAATGATCCCGAACCTGCGATTGTTTTACTGGTTGAAGTAGGAGAGACATAAAAGGAATTACCTGTGGTGATAACACCTTCATTGCTGTTAATTCGTATTGGTCCTAAAAAGATAGAAGCCATATGCTTTGCACCACCTTCGTTCATCTACGTAGTACTAGCATATGACTTCTATGGAAATGTGAAAGGTACAAACCCCTAAAAACTTAAAAAGGGTAAGACATTGTTTGGCTTATCACTTACCCAATAAGGCTAAAATTCCTTTAAAAATTAGAACAAATGAAAAGACGATAATCGTAAGAGCCCCAACAAGAGAAAAGACAGAGTGTAGGCTTGTTAATACGTTATCATATTCTGTTACTTTAATAAGGGCAAAACCTGCTAAAATACACGCCAAAAATAAAATAGCGAACTTCTCCACGGTGATTTTTCCCCCCTTTTACTTCATCATATGTCCCAATTGTGTGGAAAGTGAGGAAAACAACGATGTTTTACTCATTTTTTCATAATTAGGAATAAAAACTTTTTTCGTGAATAGAATGGTCATGTCGGAAAAAAGTGGATAAAATTTAAGGTTAGAAAACGATAGGGTGGGAAAGATGGCATTAATTAAAAATTGTATTATTGTCGTACTGTTTGCACTGTTAGTGGTGGGAATGATTTTACTTGGGGTAAGGACAATTGAGGCAAAGGGAAATCCAACAGTGATGAAGACAACAGATGAAATATATGTTGAAAAAACCGTTCATTTCTAGGGGAATGACGGTTTTTTTGTTTTAAAAAAGGAGGCCCAGAATATGGACCCCCTTTTACGTGAATTGTTACTGTTGTGAACCATTTGTAAGTTGCTGCTGCGCCATTGCAACGAGGCGTTTCGTCATCTCGCCTCCAACGGAGCCGTTCGCACGTGCGGTCGTATCTGCACCAAGCTGAACTCCAAACTCATTGGCGATTTCTTCTTTCATTTGATCTAGAGCATTTTCGCTACCAGGAACCAATAGTTTGTTTCTTGCCATGATACATCACTCCCGACAGAAGTTTTTTGAGTAACCAAACGATTACTCATTCTTAACTTCCCACGTAATGTGATAATCATGCTTGGAAATGTGGACCAATTTATTCCTTCAGTTGGATAGGAAACAATTAACTTGGGTTAGGTCACAATAAATCAAAGTTAGGGCACAATCTTAGCCAGTTAGGGAACAATTATTCAAAGTTAGGGCACAATTATTTCTAACTAGGGCACAATGCACCCTAAACTTTGGTACAATTCTTCCTGAAGTACCTATTCAACCTTCAAACTTTCTTCCTCTAGTTTCTCCATTTCTGCCTTCATCCATGTTGGGTCCAATTTTTTACCGATAAATACCAAAGTTGGCTTATAATTCATAAGCTCTTTTAAGTAAATGGGTGTTCCATAGGAGTATTGGAATAAATAAGTGTTGTTTGAATGGGTAAACTTTAAATAGCCCTTAATCCGGTAAATTGTTTCGGGCATCTTTCTGAGCCATTCTTCAAATATATCGAGATCAAGTGCATTTGAAAATGTATGCACATATGTTTTTAGCTTCAAATCGAGATGTACATGTGCTCGCTCATGTGGTTTTCGTTCAGCTTTTTTAATTGTACGGAGATCATCAAGCTTCACCGCTGCATGCTTCGTTAGCAAACTTCGTGCCTCGCTATTAATGGATTGAATTTCAAATAACATCTGACCTTGTTCCATTTCAGACAGCTGGTCGATTTTATTAAGTAGCAGGACATCCGCATGATGAATTTGTTCACGTAAAAGCATTTGTAATTGTGGACTTAAGGAATCTCTTTCTTTCCAACGATTCACATCAATAAGTGTGACAATCGACTGAACAAATAATTGATCGGCAAAAAGCGGTGACATACAAGCATCAAGCACTTCAATTGGATGAGCAACACCCGTTGTTTCAATATAGATGGCATCCAAGTCATAATCTTGTAGTAGTCCTTGCAAATGGACCTCAAGCTGGCCTTGAATCGTACAACAAACACAGCCATTAAGCAGCTCTTTAAGCGGGGTGTTATCTGAAACTGCATTTGAATCAATCGATACTTGACCTAATTCGTTCATAACAACAGCAATTTTTCGATCTAATTGCTTTTCTTGAGTAAGAATATTTTGTAATAAAGTGGTTTTACCACTTCCTAAAAATCCAGATAAAATAAAAACCTCAACTTTTTCCATAAAAACTCCTCATTTTATTAATAGTCCCTTTTCTTAGTAAAGGTGAATAACCTCTATTATAGCGAATAATTGCTTATTAGGAAAAGTAGGAACCTTGTTAGTTGGATTTGACAGAAATTAGGTATCAATAATATACTAAACCTAACAAAACTCGAAAGGAATGGTAAGGGGCAATGGATAACTAATCTTATTTTCGTACCGATTTTTCATTAAGGAAAAAACGTGTATCTAGAGAATAGGATTCGTATGCCCATTTCCATGTCCTTTTGTACAATACAATTGTACATTTATTTGTGACAATTCTAGAATATCTTGATGTTACTGCTAGAGATGAGATAAGTGAAGCAAGAACGTAGTACACCATCAATAACCTCACCTAATTGATGCGGTGGAACATTCGTTGCCATACCTACTGTCTAGACAAAAGACTTTTAGCATTAATGAAAAAGAAAAGAGAGCTGTGAAAAGTTAAAGAAGGAGAAAAAAGTTCAGTATGTTTCAACACTGAACTTTTTCTTGTTTTAAGCCCCTTTTTCGAGTGGCGTGTATTGGATTTGGCGCTTTTTTTGAAGTGCAAACACCACAATAAATAAAATAATGCCGATACCACTGAATAAGACATGAGGATATATGAGCAATAGACCACTTGTGATTAATAGAATTCGGTCTACTGTTGTGGTACCCTGTTTAAGCCAGCCAATGACACCTGCGCTTAGAGCAACAACACCTATAACTGCGGTAAAGAATGAAACAAAAATTTCAACAGGTGAACCATCTAGCAATAATGATGGTTCTAAAACAAACATAAATGGAACGATGAAGCCCACTAAACCTAGTCGAACCGCTTCTAGCCCAACTTGGTTAGGGTTGCTATCGGCAATACCTGCAGCGACATAAGCTGCGACTGCAACAGGTGGTGTAATCGCTGAAAAAATAGAGAAATAAACGATAAATAAATGGGCAGCCATTAACGAAACTCCTAATTCCATTAAAGCTGGAGCAGCTAACATCGCTGTCAAAATATAAGCAGCAGCTACCGGCATTCCCATTCCTAAAATAATGCAAATGAGCATGACTAGAATCAAGGTAGGAAGGAGCATACCTTCAGTTAGCCCAAGGACAACACTCGTTAATTTACCACCAAGTCCAGTTGACATGATACCTGAAATGACTAACCCAGCAGCTGCACAAGCAGTTGTTACGGGGATTGAAGATCTTGCACCATCAACCATCGCTTCAAAAATTTGCTTAACACCCATTCGGGTTTTTTTACGAAACCAGCTCACTACGATGATGGCCAATACACCGTAAAAACCAGTTCTAGATGCGCTATAGCCACTTAAAAGAAAGAAGAGTAAGACAACCAACGGGATAAAATAGTACCATCCTTCTTTTAACACGTTTGAAACGTTAGGAATGTCCTCTTTATTCGCCTTTGGTAAGTCTAATCTAATTGCCTCAAAATGAACCATCGCAAGCAATGAAGTATAGTAGAGTATACCAGGAATAATGGCAGCAATAACAATCGAAATATACGGAATCTGAGTAATTGCTGCCATTAAAAAGGCAGAGGACCCCATAATCGGTGGTAAGATACTACCACCAGTCGATGCAGCTGCCTCAACTGCTGCCGCAAATGATGGTTTGTAACCGGACCGTCTACTCACAGGAATCGTAAATGAGCCTGTCGTTACGACATTAGCTGTTGGGCTTCCGGAAATCATGCCAAAAAACGCACTCGCAATGACGGCCACCTTGGCTGCTCCACCACGTGTCCTTCCAGCTAAAGCGGACGACAATTGAAAGAAGAACTCACCCGCACCAGCCTTTTGTAAAAACGCCCCAAACAGTAAAAACATATACACAAATGATGCTGCAACCGCAATTGGTGAACCCCAAAGGCCGTTAAAACTATAAGCTAAATCTTCAACTACTTCAGAAAATGAAAATTCTCGATGCCAAATGATTCCGCCTAAATGATGGCCCCACAGTGCATAACTGATTCCAATTAACACGATGATGACGATCGGCATTCCAATTGTGCGGCGGGCTGCTTCGATACTTAATATGATAAATACGAAGCCAACAAAAATATCCAACGGGGACAATGGATCGACAATGGGAATCCGTTCCGAAATCCGTTCTGCATGGATGTAAAAATAGATTCCGGCACCTAAGGCGAAGAATGAACAAATATAGTCAGGGACTGTCGGTGTAGCGCTTGTTCCGCTTTGTTTTGAAAAACTATAATACGAAAAGGTCAAGATTAGAATAAGAGATAGATGAGTTGCCAACAGTTGGATTGGATCTAATTTTCCCCAAACAACAGACACAATTTGGAATAGTGATAAAATGAATGCGATACTTATAAATAATGTAAAAGCGGGACCTGTCATGTCACGCTTTTTACCTTCAGAAAAGGCTCTAGTTATATAATTTGTAAAGCCCATTTTCTTGGGAACTCCCTTCTAAATTTAATGGATTAGTCCTTTTTCTTTGAAAAATTTCTTTGCACCAGGATGAAGAGGGACCTTCCCAACTTTGCTAAAGTTTTCGTCTGATAGCTTCTTAAATTCTTTATGGACCGTGCCTAAATATTCAATATTTTCATAGATAGCCTTTGTAACGCGATACACTTCTTCCTCAGGAACATCCTTGTGAACAATTAAAATAGCAGGAGTATATAGGGTGTGTATATCTTGGTTTAAAAAATCATAACTCCCTGCCTCAATTGTACCTAGTTCCATTCCTAGCTTATCTGCCACATCTTGAAGTATTTCTTGGTCCATCGAAATAAATTTCATGTCATTTGTGATGGCCGCTTCTAAAATGTCACTGGATGGAACGGATACGGCATCTCCGGTGGTATCAATTCGATTATCTCCCATTAATTCAAACGTCTTTGAACCACTTAAATGTTCAACAGAACCACCCCAAGAGGCAATGTCTTTATAGGTTACATCATATTCTTGTAAAATCGTCCGTGTAATGATTTCACCTGCTGAACCTCTTTGGTCAACTGCTAGCCGCATCGGTGCCTTCTTTTCAATCACCTCGGCTAATGAATCGAATTCTACGTCAGCTCGTGCGATTAATTGATAATAGTTAGCAGGAATTACCACACTGATCGCCCGTATATCTGGATAGGCTTCTTTATAAGGTTCTGTCCCACTGAATGCTGCATAAGCTGTCATGGCATAAGAGATTCCATAAGGGACCGTGTTTGTTCCAACACTAGCTGGATTCTCAACAATCCCGCCAGGCTCAACCGTAATAAGTGAACCTTTATTTTCACGACGAATCGACTCGGCGATACCTTCTGTAAAAACAGACCATGCGCCTCCTGTCCGTCCGCCAATAATGGTCGTTCGAATATCGTCTGTATCTGCGACAGACACCGCTCCAACTTTGTTCAAGCAACCTGCCAGAAGAACACTGCTAATTAAAAGTAAGAAAGAATAAGTCCAATTTTTTTTAGACATCCACATTTACCCCCAAAGGTTATGCGATCGAGTTACACCCGTACTTTTAACAAGTCAGATGTACTCAGGTGCATACCATCATTCATTGAAAGAAGTTTTCTTGTTTCCTTCTTTTACTTGCAAGCTAATATCAAGGGCTTTTACAGAATGGGTTAAAAATCCTAATGATATATACTGGACACCGGTACCGGAATAGGTGGCTAAATTATTTAAAGTTATTCCGCCAGATGCTTCGGTGATGATTCCCTTTGGTACTAACTTTGTGAATTCTTTCACTTCTTCAGGGCTACGATTATCAAACATGATGACATCTGCTCCAGCTTCAACAGCTTCCAAAACTTCTTCTTTGCTTTCCGTTTCCACTTCAATCTTTACCATATGGCCAATTTTTTCGCGTACAGCTTCAACAGCTTTTGTAATTGAACCGCAATAGGCGATATGGTTATCCTTGATCATTACTCCATCATATAGCCCAAATCGATGATTTTTGCCAGCACCCGTTACAACAGCATATTTATCCAGCATCCTTAGTCCTGGAATGGTTTTTCTAGTATCACAAATCCGAATGGAAGGATCGTTTAAAGTCTCTACACATCTGTTTGTAATGGTTGCAACTCCACTCATTCGTTGAATGAGATTCAGTATCACTCTCTCACCAGTGAGTAGATGGGATGTCGGTCCGCTTACAGTCGCAATGGTATCGCCAGCAGATACACGATCTCCATCAGAAAAACGAAGTTCGACTACAATGGTTGAATCTAACAGGTGATAGGCTTCTTTAATAATGGCTAATCCAGAAATAATTCCGTCTTCTTTGGCAATAAACACGCCTTGATTTGTTTGTTCAATTGGGAATATCGATTGACTTGTTACATCCAGTTCGCCAATATCTTCGAGTAAAAACTCCTGTAACATTTTTCGCAATTTTAATAGATTCATTGTTTGCCTCCTAGGATAAATAAGTTTGATAATAATTTCACAAACTTAGGTAGAGTAGTTTTTGGATATAAAGAAGTTTAAGTGACACGACTGAAAATACATGTGTCTTGTCATCTATATTTACACATTAACAGCTGAATTTCAATAGTCTCATTAAATAAAATTTCAGGTTTAGGATGTGCAAAACTTTGCCAGTGACAGGGGAGTATTAGATGGAAAAGGCACCACTAAGAGAGAAACATACTCTCCAGTGGTGCCTTTTGTCGCTTGGTACGATATTAGAATGCCCAGTCACCTTTACGGAAAACGGGTTCTATGGTGCCATCAGCCGTGATGCCGTCAATGTCCATTTCACTTGAACCGACCATAAAGTCAACATGTGTGATACTTGAGTTTGCCCCTTTTTTCACCAACTCTTCACGTGACATCGTTTTACCACCTTCAATACAGAAGGCATATGCGTTTCCGATTGCAAAGTGATTGGATGCATTTTCATCAAAAAGAGTATTGTAAAAAAGAATTTTTGATTGTGAAATAGGTGAACTATGTGGAACTAATGCAACTTCACCTAAATAGTGACTGCCTTCGTCAGTTTCCACCAGGCGTTTGAGAGTATCTTCACCTGTTTCAGCCTTTACATCCACAATTCTTCCTTTTTCAAAAGTTAACGTAAATTGATCAATTAAGCTTCCCCCGTAATTAAGGGGCTTCGTGCTGCTAATATAACCATTCACACCTTCTTTCGCAGGAACGGTGAAGACCTCTTCAGTCGGCATATTGGCTACGAATTGAATATTTTGTTCGTTTTCACCACCACCGCCAATCCAAACATGGCCATCAGGAAGTTCCACCATCAAGTCAGTTCCAGGTGCTGTATAATGCAATTTTTTATATTTTTTCTTGTTTAAGTATTCAACCTTAGCGTGTAAAGTTGCATTGTGATCCTTCCATGCTTGTACAGGATTATCAGTATCGACACGAGTTGCTTGAAAAATCGCTTCCCATAACTTTTCAACTTGTTCTTCAGATGAGAGGTTTGGGAATACTTTTTCCGCCCAGCTTTCTGATGGCACAGCAATAACGGACCAGCTTACTTTATCTGCTTGTGAATAATTTCGGTATTTTTCCAGCGCTTGACCAGCCGTTTTATTTGCATTGGCAATACGCTCGGGATTGACCCCTTTTAGTAAATCTGGATTGGATGAAATGATGGACAAAAATGCAGCTCCGTTTTCTGCGAGTTCTTCCATTCCTTTTGCTTTCCACATTGGGTAATCTAAAAATGCTTCATCTGGTGCAAGTTCGAAGCGCGTGCGTGTAATTTCATCATCATTCCACTCCACATATACATTTCTTGCTCCAGCCTCATAAGCTTTTTTTACAACTTTTCTAACATATTCTACAGCTGAAATAGGTGCATTAATAAGTAGGTTTTGTCCTTGCTGTACATTAACCCCAACGCTTACGGCTAAGTCAGCATATTTATCTAGCATTTTTTCGAACGTACTCATATGTATTCTCCTTTGTAACGTGCTATTAACCTAACACGAATGTGGGTATTTCTTTTTTAGTGTAACAGATACAATATCAACCACGAAATACATTTTTTACAAAATTAGGTGAATGAAGAACCAGAGGGACGGTTCTCTTGGTTCCTTTGGAAGTCTTGCTATTAAGGGACCACAAGAACCGTCCCCATGGTTACATTGTCTCAAAATTATGAAACCCTAACTGATCCTTTTTCGTATACAACAGTGATGAGGAAGGAGTGGTTTTTTTATGTCTAACAAACCAGTGTTAAAACTCCCAAAAACACTATCTGAAAGAATAGTAGAAACGCTATCTATTTTATTTTTAGTGGGTGTTTATATATATATCATTATTAATTGGGGTGAAATCCCGGATCGAGTACCTACCCACTTTAATATAGCCGGCGAGCCTGATAGCTGGGGCGGAAAAGGGAGTGTTCTCATCCTCCCAATTGTCGCAACCTTTTTATTCAAGACCATGTTTATCTTAAGTAAGTTTCCGCATATTCATAATTACCCTGTTGAGGTGACACCCGAAAACGCAGAAGGCATTTATAGAGCCTCTCGAAAAATGCTGATTGTGATGAATTTTTTTCTTACGTTTTTCCTAGCGATTGGTGCATGGGAAATGATTATTGTTGCCCAAGGAAAAGAAGGGCTAGGCATGTGGTACATGATTGGTTTTTTTGTGTCTCTTTTTGGGACAATGGGGTATTATATGTACAAGATGTTTAAAATAAAGTGACCAGAGGGACGGTTCTCTTGGTTCCTTATAAGGAACCAAGAGAACCGTCCCCGCGGTACCACCGCGGTACTAAATTACATAAAAGGTAGGAAATAAACATGTTTGTTGAAATTATTGTACAAGATGCAGTAGATGCAAGAATGGCCGAAGAGCATGGTACAAATCGTTTAGAATTAGTAACGGCAATGACAGAAGGGGGATTAACACCTTCCTATGGAATTATAAAGGATGTTGTCCGAGCAGTCTCCATTCCGGTTCATGTTATGATTCGTCCTCATGGGTACTCATTTACATATTCCGAGGACGACAAGCGAGTGATCTTGGAAGATATAAAAGTTTGTAAGGAACTTGGGGCAACAGGAATTGTATTTGGTTCTTTAACGGAAAGCGGAGAAATTGATGAAGCTTTTCTTGAAAAAGTGATTGAGGCAGCGGATGGAATGAAGATTACTTTCCACCGTGCAATTGATGAAGCAAAGGATATTATCGAAGCATATAAGACCCTGCAAAAATACAGCGATTCTATCCATACGGTATTAACCTCTGGAGGCGCGCCAAAGGCGTTAGAAGGTGTAGAAAACCTTAAGACAATGCTTGCATTAGCTAAGGAAAAGCCATCACCGGTCATTATGCCAGGCTCAGGCTTATCACATAACAATATTGTAGAACTTCATGAAAAGGTTCATGCAACCGAATACCATTTCGGATCTGCGGTTCGAATAAATGGGAAGTTTAGCGAACCGATAAATGGGAATACTATTAATACGATAAAAGAATTACTGAGCTAATACAACAAGGATGTCTGAATGTAGATTTGGACGTCCTTTTATTTTGGCTAAAATCGATTGAAAAAATAACGCCGATAGAAACAAAAAGGATACGGCTAGTTACTGAAATGGAGAGTGAAAACCGTGGAAGTTCTCATTAAACACCTCGAAACGATATGTAAAGAGCATTTTTTAACGGAAAAAATCTTACTTGTAGATTCATATATGATAGGCGAACAAATACTTAAGCAATTTACTCAAAATAATAATTATGCCGTGAATATCAAAATCAAAACTGTTAAGGATCTAGCACTTGATGCCAGCTCTGCCGAAGAAAAACAACTAATTGATGATGTACTTGGAACGCATTTTATGTATTCGCTAATGTTGGAGCTTAAGCCGGAGCTTCGCTATTTTCATGAGGTTGAAATCACGCCGACCTTAAGCCAAAGGATGTACCAAACAGTAAAGCTATTGCGTCAGGCTGGCTACACAAGTAGCTCACTTTCTAGGGAAGACTTTGTTTCGACTTCAAAAGGGGATGATATGATAGCTATTTTAGCATCTTATGAAGAGCTTCTTCAAAAAAATAAAATGATTGATGAAGCTGAACTTTTCAGGAGTGCTCTAGGAAAATATCACTCTAGAAACCAAATTTTCATATTTCAAAGCAACCTAAGGTTATCTTACCTACAGGTAGAATTTTTAAAAAGTATACTTCCAACAAACTACTACCATTTACCGATGGAAGCTGTTCGAGGTATGGAGATACCTGAAAGCTCTCCTTTTTCAAAGGTTGTTTTCGGTGGCGAAACACCATTAAGCTACCTGTTTGATGTAGAACATTGCCAAACAACGGTTCCGACACTTTCCCTTTTTTCAGCGAAAACGGAGGATATGGAACTTAAAGAAGTACTATTTCGCATGAAGGAAAAAGGGATTCGGTTTGATGAGGCAGCCCTTTATTACACATCCAGTTCGCCATATATAACCGCGATGTATCATTTAGCAGAACGAATGCAACTGCCTGTGACGTACGGTGAGGGAATTCCGATTGGTTTTACACGTCCTGGTAAGTTCGTGGCAAGCATCCTGGGTTGGATGAAAGAATTTTATAGTGTGCGAGTCTTCTTGGAACTTCTTCAGGAAAATTTAATGGATTTAGGGGAAGGCGCGCCATCAAAAGCTAGAATCGCAAACTTGCTGAGGGATGCTCATATTGGTTGGGGGAAGGATCGTTATCTTTCACAAATCTATGCCAAAATTAATCAACAAAACGCTTCAGAGGATCGAATCCAGCAGTATCAATGGCTTTTAAAATGGTTTTCGTCTTTATTCAAACAAACACCTACAAACCTACCAGACGGAACCATTGTCTATCGTGATCTGCTAAAGACGATTAAGTATTTTTTGCAAAACTATTGTAAAGTGTCCTCCGTATTTGACCAACTAGCAAAAGAGACATTACTAGAACGAATCGAAAACCTGTTGCCATATGCAAATGAAGCCTTATTTGATGTTTATCAAAAATTTGAGGATGATTTTCTATCAATTCAAATTGGCCAGTCCCGACCAAAGCCTGGACATTTACATATTTCGTCCTATAAAAAAGGGATCTATGTAAATCGTGAGCATGTATTTATTGTTGGGATGGACAATCAGCGGTTTCCAGGTAATTCAGGGGAGGACCCATTATTGCTTGACATGGAACGTGAAAAATTGGGCCGATTCCTTCCGTTAGAAAAAGAAAAGTCGAAACGCAATCTTTATATCATGTCACAGCTATTAGCCTCAGCTGCTTACCATGAGATTACCGTAAGCTACTGCAGATTTAACATCAATGAAAACCGAGTTATATCACCCGCCTATTTGTTTTTACAATGCTACCGAATTCAAACAGGCGACTTTTCAGCAGACTTTACAACTTTACAAAAGAATGTTCCTGGTGTGGATAGAAAGCACATTGTAGAGAGGGAAGATTGGTGGACCCACCATATCATAGACTCTCAAAATAATCTTAGCGCGGAATCTGTTTTAGCCGGGTATTCAAATATTGCAAGAGGACTTCATGCTGAAAGAATGAGGCAAGATCCTGCTTTTACCGTGTATGAAGGGAAAATTGAAAGTGATACGATAGGGTTTGATCCTCGTAAAAACCAAGAGATTACGATTTCTGCAGGGAAACTCGAAAAAATTGCGAAATGCCCATATGCCTATTTTTTAGAAAATGTATTGCGGCTAAAGGTAAATGAGGATATTTCCTATGACCCGACCCGATGGTTAGATGCAAAAACGAGGGGAAGCTTGCTACACGAAATTTTTGAGAATTTTTATAAAGAAATCAAGGCTCGAAAAGAAAGACCTTCCTTCGACAAACATATACACCTGCTAACCAAAATAGCAGAAGATGGGTTGGAATATGTAAAAACTCTCATTCCACCACCAAATGTACGAACGGAAAGACTAGAAACAGAAGATATAATCGAGTCATGTGAAACCTTTTTGAGAATCGAAGAAGAAAATAATGAGTTAGGAGAACCTTTGTATTTTGAATATTCCTTTGGTGAAGACGCACCAGCAGTGATTGAACTTCCATCAGGAAAGGTTCATGTTAGGGGAATCATTGATCGAGTGGATCAGTTATCAGATGGTTCTTACCATATTATTGATTATAAAACGGGAAGTAGTTGGGGCTATAAGACAAAAGAGTTCTTTAAAGGTGGAAGACAGCTCCAACATCTCCTCTACACACTTGCAATTGAAGCACATTTAGGAATTGATGATGGATCGGTGAAAAAGAGCTCTTACTTATTTCCAACGCGAAAGGGAGCGGGGAAACGATTTGAACGAGAACAGGAAGAAACCACCCGTACGAATGGAAAGGACATTTTAGACAAGCTTCTTTCGATTGTGGAACATGGGCATTTCACGATGACTGATGATGAGAATGAATGCAAATTCTGTGAGTTTAAACAAATATGCAGACGTTCCACATATGATAAAGAAACATTGAAACAAAAACAACAGGACGAAACAACAAAAGGACTAAAGAGCTTTAAGGGAGTGCGTGCCTATGACTAAGGTAATTGTCGATCAAGAGGCTAGAGATAAAATTACGACTAAATTGAATCAAAACTTTCTCGTAGAAGCTGGAGCGGGTTCGGGGAAAACGACAAGCTTAGTTGATCGAATGGTCAATCTTATATATACAGGCACGGCGAAAATAAATGAGATTGTTGCAATCACATTTACAAAAAAGGCAGCAGACGAGCTTAAAACACGATTCTTAACCGTCCTCGAAAAAAAGTGTAAAGAAGAATCAGACCCGGACGTAAAATTTCTGCTAGAGGAAGCCTTGCAAAATATTGAACAATCGTTTATCGGTACGGTTCATTCCTTTTGTGCTCGATTACTACGAGAAAGGCCAGTTGAAGCTGGTCTTGATGTTAATTTTAAGGAACTTGAAGATTCAGAAGATGAAAAAATGGCTGAGGCTGCATGGCTAGTTTATATGCATAAACTCGAACAGGATAACCCACAGAAATCGAAAATGATGAAGGCGCTTGCGATTGAGGAACAGGATCTGTCAGACCGCTTTCGACATATGAAAAACTATCCAGATGTACTGTGGGCAAGTGATGAAGTGGAGAAGCCAAATCTTGATGATGTGTTTCGTCGTTTCGTTTCACTTTTAAAAGAAGCAAGTCGTTGCATACCAAAAGATATTCCAAAGGGACCTGACAAACTCCAGGAAGCTATTGAAGAATCACTACGACAAGTAAGATTCAATAGCAAAACGGACTCTCTAATGATTACTATTTTTCGAATGTTTGATAAAAGCTTTAAGGTTACACAGAACCGATGGACTTCAAAAGAAGATGCTAAGGAGTATGAAGCTCGAATTACCGATTTTTTCAGGACGCAAATCAAGCCATTACTGATTAGTTGGAGTGAATATTGTCATCCATTTGTCATTGACTTATTTAAAGAAGCTCTAAAAGAATATGAAAAAATAAAACAAGAACGCTCATTGATGAATTTTCAGGATTTATTGATGAAAACTTCAGTGCTTTTAAAGGACAATTCAGAAGTACGAACGTATTTTCAACAAAAATACAAGAGGTTGCTTGTGGACGAGTTTCAGGATACGGATCCAATTCAAGCGGAAATTATGTTTTATCTAACAGGAGACGATGTCTCGGAAAGAAATTGGACAAAGTGTAAACCACGTCCTGGCTCACTTTTTGTTGTGGGAGATCCGAAGCAAGCAATCTACCGTTTCCGGCGTGCCGATATCGATATTTACAATCTAGTGAAGGAACTGATTGAAGCTCATGGCGGTGAAGTTCTCCAGTTAATCATGAATTTCAGAACGGTTGACACGGTAACAAGTTTACTAAATACCGTATTTCAGGAGCATCTACCTGAAAAAGAAACAGTCTATCAGGCCGCCTACCGTCCACTGCATTCCTATAAAGTAGAAGGTAGTTCTGATTTAGCAGGGATTAAGAGACTTGTCTTATCGGATGATTTTGCAAAAAATAAAACGACGACGCTTGATGAAGATGCAAGGTGTATAACGAGATATATCCAAAAATTAATCAATGATGGTCACGAGCCAGGTGAATTCATGATTTTAACTCGTCAGAAAGAGGGTATTGATGTTTACGCACGTGTTTTGGAGGGAGTAGGAATTCCTGTGAGTGTCAGCGGGGAAATGGAAATCGGAACAATTCCCGAATTTATGGACCTTCTACGTCTTCTCGATGCTCTAGTTGATACGACTGATCAAATCGCCTTTGTCGCCGCACTTCGAAGTGTCTGGTTTGGTATCAGTGATGAGGAATTATTTCAATGGAGGCAGGCGGGAGGAGCATTTTCGTTATATGCGGAAACTCCTGACAATTTGGATGGAGTAACAAAACAGCATTTTCATCTTGCACTCTCAAAATTACAGCAATATGCCAAATGGAAAATCACCTTCTCACCGCTTGTGGCAATTGTAAAAATAGTGGAGGATATCGGTTTATACCCATTATTCGCCGCTAAAACCTATGGTAAGAGGGAAATGACAAATCTCAAGCAAATCCTTGAAGCACTAAGGGTTAAAGAGGAAGCCGAGGCGATAACCTTTAGACAAGCTGTTCAATTTGTAAAAACGCAAATTGAGGAAAAAACAAATGTCATCAGTCTTGAGGAAGACGAAAATGCGGTACGAATCATGAATGTTCATAAAGCAAAAGGCTTGGAGGCATCGATTGTTTTCTTAGCGCATCCGGGTAAAAAGCCTGAAATTCGCAATAAAATATGGTCCCATATCAAACGTGAAGACCAAGGCGCAACAGGGTATTTTATGTTCGGAAGAAAGCATGGTCAAACGACGAAACCTGTTGCACAACCCCTATTTTGGGAGGAGCACCTAGACGAGGAGGAAGCATATTTACTAGCTGAAGAAATCCGCGTTCTGTATGTTGCTGCTACTAGGGCTGAGAAAACCATGATCATTAGTACATTTGAATCTAAAAATACGAAAAATCCGTGGAGTCTTCTTTTAGATGGCCTACCTAGGCTCGAGGATATTGATATTCCAGAAGTGATAACGGATGAAAAAGAAACAATGGAAAAGAACACAATTCGAGATGAATTCAGACTTGAAACACAAGGATTACTTGATTGGCTCGAAGATCGAAAACAACCTTCCTATTCGACATTTAGCCCTTCCGAAGAAAAGCAAGATATCTTCACGCTTGGAATTGAACGTGAGGAGGGTGGCGGAATGGCATGGGGAACTGCGATTCACGAGGTTTTTGAAATGTTCGTCAAAGGTGGTCAAGAAGCTGAAACCGTTGTTGTATCCACTTTGAAAAAACATGAAATCTCTTTAGGACGAATGGAAGAAGTCGAACAAGCTGTGGAACGTTTTAAACAATCGACGATTTGGGCAGAGCTTCAAATTGCAGATCAAATTCTAACAGAAGTTCCTTTCACTATACAAATCGATTCGAAAGATCCTTTGTATGGGTACGTAAAAAAAGGAGACGATGCCGAGATTGTTTTTGTAAATGGAATCATTGATCTTGTGTACAAGCTGAACGGTTCATGGAAGATCGTTGATTATAAAACAGACCGGCCAAAGGATATTACTCAGCTCCCGGAATTAACAAAATACTATCGAAATCAAATTGACCTGTACCAGCAAATTTGGGAAAGAATCACAGGAGAACAAGTGACAGACAAACAGCTCTATTTTGTCACACCAAATAAAATAATGACACTTTAAGCATCTTTTCGGATGTATGTTTTTTCCTATAAAAACAAACTTTAACAAGTAAGACAAGTCTAAAGGGGAGCAATACAATGAAAATGAAGATTGCCATCATCGGTGGGAATGGCTTGATCGGTTCGATTCTTGAAGCAGGGCTTAGTGACAAGTACGACATCACTATTCTCGATAAAAAGGTAGACGATCTACCAAATCACGTCGAGGTAGATGCGACAAATTTTGAAGAACTATTAAGTAAAATTCCAGCTGACTGTGATGCACTCGTTAACCTGTTGAATGTTAAAACAAAAAACGATTTTAAAGATGTTACTCAATTTCGCAAAAAAACCGAAATTCATTTCCTTGCATCCTTTTATATTTTAAGAGCTGCAATTGACCTTGGTATAGGTAAGGTGGTCTATGCAAGCAGCAATCATGTAACAGATTTTTATGAGAAAGATGGGGTTTCGGCATTTGGCCGTGAAATTACTGTTGATGATTATCCCTACTCAAGGAATTTGTATGGCACACTCAAATTGGCATCTGAAAATATCGGACATATTTTAGCCTATGAGGAGGAAAACAATCTGTCTGTCATTAATTTGCGAATCGGCAGTGTTAGACGTGATGAAGTGAAGGATTTACAAACAAATCCACGGATAAATAAAACATTACTCAGTCACGAGGATGTCATCCAATTATTTGATTTAGCGATCCAATCAACGGTGAAGTTTGGGACATATTATGGGGTATCCGATAATAAGGACAAACCTTGGTCAACGGTTAATGCAACCCGTGAGCTTCGATTTGTCTCAAAGATGAATTCACAGGATGTTTTAACACAGGCTGATATCGAACTGGACAGTTTTCTGCCTTTTTACGAAGATCTCGAAAATCAAAATTGGCTCAACTAAAATAAAGCTGAGGCACACCAAGTGTAGGGTTTTACGTATGCTTTTATCGTACGCATTTCTTATTTACGTATGCTATTATTGAATTTTTTCTTAAAAACAATACACAAATGGATGGATTTTACAATTCTTATCACTTTTTGAATGTTTTCTTCCTTTTTTTGGATTTTACGAATGGTTTTATACTGCAAATCCCTAGAAAAGCATACGCATTTCTTATTTACGTATGCTATTATTGAATTTTTTCTTAAAAACAATACACAAATGGATGGATTTTACAATTCTTATCACCTTTTGAATGTTTTCTTACTTTTTTTGGATTTCACAAATGATTTTAAACTGAAACTCCCTAGAAAAGCATACGCAAATCTTTTTTACGTATGCTTTTATCACTTTTTAACTCGAAAACGATACATAAAAGGATAATTATTACATTTTTTATCACTTTAAAAATTACTTCTACTACTAGAGTCCTTCATTCTCCTTTTGATATAATAATAGAATAACCTTGAAGGGGTTGTTACTAATTTGAAAAAGAGGAAAATGATGCTACTTTTATTAGGAATTTTACTCATTATTGGGGTTGTATATTTCGGAAGCATTCACTATAAAATATCTCAGTATGTGGATACAGTGCCTCCCAAAAATGCCGATTATTTGATCATACTTGGAGCCAAGGTGAATGGAGAAATTCCGTCACTTGCGTTACAATACCGAATTGATGCGGCGGCCGAATATGCGAAGGAAAATGAGAACACGATCTTAATTGCCTCGGGTGGCATGGGGCCGGGTGAGGATATCACAGAAGCGGAAGCGATGAGAAGAGAGCTTGTGGAAAAAGGGATATCTGAATCAAGAATCTATCTTGAAGACCGCTCAACGAGTACTTATGAAAATATTAAATTCTCAAAAGAATTTATACCTGAGGATGCGAAGCTAGGGATTGTAGTGACTAATGATTATCATCTTTACCGTTCAGTCCAAATTGCCAAAGACGCTAATTTGAAGGTCAAGGGACTACCTGCAAAAACTCCAAGAATTACTTTGGTAAAAGCCTACGGTCGCGAGTATTTGTCTGTAACTAAATATTATCTCGAAAAGTATTTGCTTAAATAGAAAACAACGCTAAGTAAGCGTTGTTTTCGCATTTAATCCCCAATGGCTTCAAGTAATAAATCAACAATGTGAACGGCTCGCATTTGATCCGACAAGCCTTCCCGTTCGATGCCAAGTTTCATCTGCAGCAAACAACCGGGATTCGCTGTGACAATTGTTTTTGCTTGGGTATCTTTAACGTTTTTCATTTTTGAATCTAATATTTTCATTGACATTTCAGACTCTACAATATTATAGATGCCAGCAGAGCCGCAGCAGCTGTCCGCATTTTTCATTTCCATATATGTTGCGCCATTAATAGATTGAAGTAGCGTTCTAGGTTCAGACGCCGTCTTCATTACATTTCGCAAATGGCAAGAATCCTGGTAGGTGATAATTTGTGCAGGAAGGGACAGCTCTTTTTTGTGAAACTCTAATTCTACCAAAACAGATGAGATATCCTTAAGCTTTCTCGAAAATGATTTCGCTCGTTCTGCCCACTGAGGGTCATCTTTTAGAAGGTGATCATAATCGATTAAAAAGGCACCGCAGCCACCCGCATTTGTGATGATATAATCAGCTTCAATCTCTTCAAAGGCCGCTATATTTTGTTTCGCTAGTTCCTTTGCTTTGTTTTTTTCACCACTATGCCCATGTAAGGCCCCACAACAAGCCTGTGTTTTTGGAATGACAATCTCACAACCCGCCAATTGAAGGAGCTTCATGGTGGCATCATTTGTTTTCATAAACATCGTATCCATTAAACAACCTGTGAAAAAGGAGACTTTTTTCTTTCGTACACCAATTGGTTCTAAATGGTACGGTCTATTTTTTAGTTCCTTTAAGGATGGCACGTCTGGAAGTACGCGTTCCATCGTCGCAAAGCTATCGGGTAAAAACTTCAAAAGACCACTTTTTTGAACCACTTTTTGCATGCCTGAGCGCTGGTAGACGCCAAGTAATCCTGTTAACGTGCGCATCCGATTTTGATGAGGGAAGAGACCTTCGAACACCGTATTTCTTACGGCTTTCACAGGTAGAGAATGCTTTTTATTTTGATGAACGATATCTCTTGCTTCTTCTAAAAGGTGCCCATAATTAACGCCTGAAGGACAAACTGGTTCACAAGCTCGACAGCCCAAACACATATTTAGTGATTTTTCGAAGTCTTCATCGGGTTCAATAAGGCCGTCCACAACTGCTTTCATTAACGCAATTCTTCCCCTTGGAGAGTGAGATTCTTGATAACCGGATTCGATATACGTAGGGCAGGTAGGAAGACAGAACCCACAACGCATACAGTTTAATAATTCGTTTTGATCCATCCGGGATTGGAATTCTTTTTGGATTTTTTGTTGTTCTTGGAAAGTTGTCATTTTGAAACCACCACACGTTTTCTAGAATCCTTTGCAAACATCTTACCTGGATTCATAATGTTGTTAGGATCAAGCCCCGTTTTAATTGCTTGCATCGCGGCAATCCCCGCCGCACCTAGCTTCATTTCAAGATAAGGAGCTTTCATTACGCCAACCCCATGTTCACCTGTAATCGTACCGCCAAGCTCAATCGCCTTCTCAAAAATTTCTTCAAACGCTTTTTCAACACGTTCAATTTCTTCACGGTCTCTAACATCTGTTAAGCAAGTAGGGTGGAGATTTCCATCTCCGGCGTGTCCAAAGGTACAAATATTTAAGTCGTATTTTTTTGCGATTTCGCCAATTGCATTTACCATGTTTGCAATTTCAGAGCGGGGGACAGTTGCATCCTCCAAAATGGTAGTCGGTTTTAAGCGTGCAAGAGCCGAAAGTGCAGCACGTCTAGCTGTTCGTAAGGCTTCAGCTTCTTCCTCAGATTCCGCAGATTTCACAGATACCGCATGTTCTTCCTTGCAAATCTCTTTGATTCTAGCAATATCGCGTTTTACTATTTCTGCAGGACCATCCTGTTCAATAAGAAGGACAGCTTTTGCATCGGTTGGAAGTCCGATTTTTGCAAAGGCTTCGACCGCTTCAAGAGTAGGTTGGTCAAGGAATTCTAAGGTAATTGGGATGATTTTACTTGCGATAATCTTTGAAACCGATTTTGCAGCTGATTCCAAATCCTGATAAAGGGCAAGAATGGTCTCTTTCGTTTCAGGCATTGGAATAAGCTTAAGTGTGGCTTCCGTAATGATGCCAAGTGTACCTTCTGAGCCGACAAATAGGCGAGTGAGGTCATATCCAGCAACATCCTTTGCTAGCTTTCCTCCCGTTTTAATGATTTCACCATTCGCCAATACAGCCTCAAGTCCCATGACATAGTCTCGTGTTACACCATATTTAAGGCCTCGTAAACCGCCGGAATTCTCATTAATATTGCCTCCAATTGTCGATATTTTCATCGAACCAGGATCTGGTGGATAAAATAAACCTTTTGCCTCTACAGCAGTTGTCACCTCCTGAGTGATTACCCCAGGTTGGACTGTTATCGTTAAATTCTCTTCATCAATTTCTAGAATCTTATTTAAATGTTTAAAAAGAAGGACAACTCCACCCTCTGTTGGGCAAGTACCTGCACAGAGATTTGTCCCAGAGCCGCGAGGGACAATCGGAATCTTGCATTCATTACAAACCTTGACGATTTCGGATATTTCCTCTTTGCTTCGAGGAGAAATAACTGCATCAGGCATCGACTGGAATTGTGGTGTCGCATCATACGAATACACAAGTCGACCAGTTTTTGAATCATCATAATTTTCAGGCCCGACAATTTTTAAAAATTGCTGCTTTGCATTTGAATTAATCATGAGAACGCCTCCAAAATATCTTCTTATCTATAAGCATAAAAAAAAGCGGATAGTTCCGCTATGTAGAAAGCTACAAATCTTTTTGAATATATCAGGTTAATTTTATAGAATCATCCAAAAATAAAATGCCTAGGTAAAGTGCCACTAAATCCGCGAAGTTTCGAGGGTGTAGACCGGTAACTTCTTCGATTTTGTTAAAACGGTAGGATAATGTATTAACATGAATATGAAGCGAATCCGCAGTTTCTTTGACGGATTGATTTTGTTTAATAAATTCAAGTAAGGTTTTTAATAAATCAGGGTCATCCAGAAGTTTAAAGATTGTACGCGTAACGAATTCCGTTTGCACCTTGCCACTGGTTTCATGAACGAGCATCTCCAATTTTAAGTCATCATCAAATTGGATGGAGTTAGTCCGTTTAGCAACCTGAAGGGCGCGATCGGCTTCATCAAATGATTTCTTGATATAAAAATCCTCACTTCCCACCCCAAACGATACTTGCACAGAAAAGATAGCTTCTAATTTCCTTTTTATGCTTCGAAGAATTTTATGTATTTGTTCTTTTGTGCGTTCATTTAAAAGGAGAAGGAATCGTTCATTGCCCCATCTGACTAGAAATTCTTCTTCATTTAAAAATGAGCTTTGGTGTAGCCGATTACATATATTTCGAAGAGGAATTTCTGTGTTACTTTTAATAGAACCGATGACAACCTGACGTTTAATTTCAGTATCGATATTTAGATGCTCGGCACGCTTCAAAAATTCTTCTGATTCTTCCTTCGTTTGAAGCCAATCAAAAACAAAGGTTTCTAGTGCACGAGACTCTAATTCCATTTGCTCAGCATAGTAGCTCTCTTGAATTAAAAGCTCCGTCATTTTTTTCAAAAGTTCTCCGTAAGCAGATACTTTTTCAGGGTTTCCAGTAATACCAATAACCCCAACAACTTTGTGTTGGTAAAAAACCGGTAAATTGATGCCTGCCTTTACCCCTTTTAAGTGATTTTCCATATCGTTTGTGATGATCATTTTCTTTTGATCCTTACTTGAAAGGAGGGCACCTTCGTGAAAACTTCCGATTCGACTTGGATCAGTACTTGCAATAATCGTTCCCGAAACATCTACGATAATAATATCCTCATCAATTAATCTACGTACTTCTTTTATTATTTTTTTTGCAAGGGATGGTATAAGCATATAGACTCCTCCGACATCAATCATTATATTCATTCTATCATTTCAAAAAATTAATGTAATTGCATCTTTTAAGCTAAAGAAGTTTTTCTGATTTATAATAGGAGAGAGAGAATGTGGAAATAGTGTAGATAGACACTTTGGAAGGGAAGAAAATAGATGTTTCAAGATATATCTGTAGAAGAATTACGGGAATTACAGAAGGAGAAACCGATCGCCATTGTTGATGTGCGTTCCCCTTCTGAATTTGCTGAATCTAATATACCTGGTAGTGTAAATATCTCCATTTTTACGGATGAAGAACGTGCAGAAATTGGAACCGTTTATAAACAAATTAGTCCAGACGCGGCAAAGGAAAAAGGACTTGAAATTGTTTCTGCCAAGCTTCCCAATTTTATAAAAGAGTTTTCGAAACTCCCTGAGGATGAAAAGGTTGTTTATTGTTGGCGTGGAGGGATGCGTAGTAAGACATCAGCAACCCTAATTGATTTAATGGGAATTAATGCGAAACGACTAATTGGAGGAATTCGTGGGTATCGAGAATGGGTCGTTGAAAAACTAGAAGAGCTTGCGACCGATTTTGAACCAAAGGCCTTGGTCATTAATGGATACACAGGCTCCGGGAAAACAAAAATTCTAAACGAGCTTGAGAATAAAGGATATCCGGTTCTTGATTTAGAAGGAATGGCAAATCATCGTGGATCGGTTTTTGGGATGATTGGGAAAAAGCCACATAATCAAAAGGTATTTGACTTACTGTTGGTGGAACGTGCGCTTAAGATAAAAGATTCTCCTTATGTCTTATTGGAGGCTGAGAGTAAGCGTGTTGGCCGAGCGACGGTACCTGACTTTTTACTGAAATTAAAGGAAGGAGGATACCATATTTTTGTTGACCTGCCGATGGAGGAGCGCGTGTTAAACATTTTAGAAGATTACCGTCCGTGGGAGTTTCCAAACGATTGTATGGCTGCCTTCCAACGCATCAAAAAGAGAATTCATACTCCTATTGCAGCACAGATAGAAAAAGATATTGAATCCGGAGATTATCACTCAGCTGTGAAATTACTATTAGAATATTATTATGACCCAAGGTATCACTACACAGCAGAACAAATTGCAGAGGACAGAAGCAAAGTACTGCATGTGAAAAATGTAAAAGAAGCCACCCAATTGATTGAAGAGTTTATTACAGAAAAAATGTTGAAATCACCAACAAAGTCCTAACAAGTAACTAAGACCTAGTGCCAATCGCACTAGGTCTTTTGGTAATTTTTTAGCATTTCATTAGACTTATGATTCATATATTATTTTTTTAGTAATAAACGGACATATATCTGTCAGCTTTCGTCGAATGCTTTTATCGTAATTCATAATTAGGGGGAAATCATAAATGAAGAAACGAAATTTCAAAAAGTCTATCGTTAGCGGTACAGTAGCATCAGCACTAATTCTATCATTAGCAACACCAGCGGCTTTTGCAAACGAGGAAGGCACTGAGCTAGATACAGTTGTTACGGAAGAAACGGTTGTAGAAGAAATTCCGGTAAACTACGGGACTTCTGAAGAAGAGGTTGTAGAAGAAAACGTTGGTGAAGAAGCTACAGAGAAAGTAGTCGAAGGCGTAGAAGAGACAGATGAAGAGGCTACTAAGGAAGTAAGCGAAGGTGAAGAAGTAACAGAGGAAGAAAATACTGAAGAAGTTGAATCAGAAGAGAATGAAGAAATTGCTGAAGATGAGGCAACTGAAGAGGAAGTTCAAGCTGAAGAAGCACCTTCTTTAGTACCTGGAGATTTCTTTTATTTTGTAAAACAAATGATCGAAAAAGTACGTCTTGCAGTAACTGTTGATGATTACAAAGAAGCAAAACTTTTAGCTGATTTCGCTGCAGAGCGCATTGCAGAAGCAAATGCTTTATTAGCCGAAGGTAAAACAGAAGAAGCTGAAGAGTTACTTCAAAAAGCAATTGAAACACAAGAAGCTGCGACTGAAACTCTAACAGATTCTGAAGAAGTTGCTAACGAAGAAACAGAAGCAACAGAAGAAGATGCTGTTGAAGAAGAGGAAGTTGCTGTTGATTCAGAAGGTACAGAAGTTGAAGTGAAGCTTGCACAAAATATTGATGCATTAGCTGCAGCACTAGCAAATGTTAAAAATCCAACTGCTCAAAAAGCGTTAATGAAAAATGTTCAAAAATCATTTGCAAAATTAGACAAGAAGCTTGCAAAACTTGAGAAAAAAGCAGAAAAGTTTGCAGCTAAGCATGAAGAAGAAGCCGAAGAACCAGTTGTTGAGGAAGAAGTAGTAGTTGAAGATGTAGCGGTTGAGCCAGTAGTGGAAGAAACAACTGAAACAGAAGTACAACCAGTGGTTGCTGCTCCTGTAGTAGAAAAGAAACAAGTAAAAGTAAACGAAAAGCATGATCAAGCTCTAGAAAAGGCACAAGAGAAAAAACAACAAGCACAGGTTAAAAAGACTGAAAAACAACAAGAAGCAAAAGAACAAAAACAAAATAATAATGCGAACAAAAACAATGGCCAAGGGAACAACGGTAAAGGTCAGGGCAATGGTAACAGCCAAGGTAAAAACGGAAACGGACAAAACTAATAGCTAACGGATTATTTATTCAGGGGAAGAAATCAAATCGATTTCTTCCTTTTTATTTTTGTCGTTTTCATCAATATTTCCAAAAATTAGCTTTATATGATGAATGTGTTATGCTTAAGGAAGCACTTACCTTAGGAGGACGGATAAATGACTACCGTAAAACGTAACGGAGTTAACAAAATTTCATTCGAAAATGAGCGTGCCTTATGTTTGACACAAGTGATTAACAGGACAGATAACAATGTTACCAAGAAGATGGTTGTTCGTGACAAAAAAATGGGTATTGATTTTTCCGTCATCATTCCGATCAAGCTGAAAAAAAATGGAGATGTTCATTACTATGCTCCAAAGGAATTTATCGTTAGAGGAAAAAAGGTAGGCAAGAAGAATACGATGGCTAAATATTATGATTCCCTAGGTGAGTGGGAAGCGTTTCAGAATGAATTTATTAATGATTATAATTTAAAAGTAAATAAATTGATCTACAAGGATTCAGATTTTAAGTAGATATAAATTGCAAAATGAAAAAAAGAGCAGAGGTTTTAAGCTACTAGCATTGTTGCTTTAATCTCTCGCTCTTTTTTTGGTCTTTTACATTATGAGTAGAAAACAGCTTTTATCTTTTAACACTCTGTATAATGCAATCATACTAGGTAATAAGTAAAATAGACATAAAGTTCTTATTTTTCGGACAACTGCTACCTACTTAGTCATAAAAAAAGAGTAGCTAATACTAATATTAATTGAAAACGCTTTCTATTTGTAGGTTTATATAGTTGCAATTTTGTGGCCTTAAGATATTGCAACTTCCACTATATTAAGGAGGTAAATCTATGAGTCTTTCAAACACAAGAATTTCGTATCAGGATTTAAAAACGAATTTCAATGAAGTTAACCCTGGATTAACCAACCGCGAAGCCATTGAAGAATCGAATCGTTGCCTTTATTGCTATGACGCCCCTTGTATTACTGCTTGCCCTACTGGTATTGACATCCCTACATTTATCAAAAAAATTGCTTCTGGAAACGTAAAAGGATCAGCAAAAACCATTATGAAATCCAATCCTATCGGAGCTAGTTGTGCTCGGGTTTGCCCAACAGAGGAACTTTGTGAGGGTGCTTGTGTTTTAAATCATTCCACAAAACCTATCATGATTGGTAATTTACAAAGATATGCAACGGACTGGGCCATACGAAATGAACAAGTACTTTTCGAACCAGGTAAGAAAAATGGAAAATCAGTTGCGATTGTTGGGGGTGGGCCTGCTGGACTTTCGGCAGCAAGAGAACTTGGTTTACTCGGCTATGATGTTACTATTTTTGAGGCAGCGGAAAAAGCTGGAGGCTTAAACACTTACGGAATAGTCTCATTTAGACTTCCACAGAATATATCATTCTGGGAGGTTAAGCAGGTAGAAAGCTTAGATGTAAAAATCCGAACCAATACTAGAGTTGGAAAGGATATTTCTGTAGATGAAATTCTTAAAAACTTTGATGCTGTCATTCTAGCAGTTGGAATGTCAAAGGTGCCTTCACTTGGTATTGATGGAGAGGAATTGGCTGGAGTTTACGACGCAATCGATTTTGTAAAAGAAACAAAAACAAAGCCAATTACTGACCGCTTCTTAGGTAAGAAGGTTGTGGTGATTGGTGCAGGAAATACGGCAATTGATGGAGCCACATGTTCAGTCCGATTAGGAGCGGAAAATGTAAAAATCCTCTATAGAAGAACGGTTGAAGAAATGACTGCCTATGATTTTGAATATGAATTTGCCAAACAGGACGGTGTCGAATTTAGATGGCTAACAGCTCCAAAAAAAATTATTGGTGACGAACAAGGACGTGTTAAAGCAATTGAATGCATCAAAATGGAGCTTGGTGATCCGGGTAAAGATGGGCGGAGACGTCCTGTACCAATTGAGGGCTCTGAGTTCATCTTAGAGGTTGATGCGGTCATTAAAGCCATTGGTCAAACAAGATATACAGAGCTTATTGAACAATTTGGTCTTGAGCATGATGGTGGAGTTGTGAAAATCAATCAAGAAACCCTCCAAACATCGAATGAAAAGGTATTTGCCTGTGGTGATGTGATTTTTGGAAAGGGACAGGGAGAAGCGATGGTTGTTTCAGCCGCTCAGCAAGGTAAAGATGCGGCATATGCGATTCACAAGGTCATGTTTGGTGCAGTTTCCGAAATCGTGTAAAAAACGAAAAGGTCAAAAGGAGGCTTATCTATGGCAGATTTACGTATAAATTTAGCAGGTATAGAATCGCCTAATCCATTTTGGTTGGCTTCTGCTCCTCCAACCAATTCTGGTTACCAAGTGCAACGGGCATTTGATGCAGGCTGGGGTGGAGCAGTATGGAAGACATTAGGTGACCCTATTTTAAATGTCACTTCCAGGTTTGGAGCTGTTAGTTTTAATGGGCAACGAGTAGCAGGGTTTAACAATATTGAATTAATTTCAGATCGTCCATTAGAGGTGAATTTAAAAGAAATTAAAGAAACGAAAAAGCTCTTTCCCAATCATACTATCATTGCCTCACTAATGGTTGAACCAAAACAAGAAAAGTGGCATGAAATCGTAAAGAGAGTGGAAGAAGTAGGTGTAGATGGATTAGAACTCAATTTTGGATGTCCACATGGTATGGCTGAAAGAGGAATGGGTTCTGCATCCGGTCAGGTACCTTCACTGGTAGAACAACAAACCTATTGGGTAAAAGAAGTTGCACAAACTCCGGTTATTGTGAAACTTACTCCTAATATTACAGATATCACGGCTACTGCAGAGGCTGCTACAAGAGGGGGAGCCGATGCAATCAGTATGATTAATACAATTAATAGTTTAGCAGGAGTTGATTTAGATACGTGGAACACGATTCCACATGTCGGGGGTAAAGGTGCGCATGGTGGATATTGTGGACCAGCTGTAAAGCCGATTGCCCTTAATATGGTTGCTGAATGTGCCAGAAGCCCTCATATCAACATTCCAATATCAGGAATCGGTGGAATTTCAACTTGGCAGGATGCGGTTGAATATATGTTGATGGGTGCCTCTGGGGTTCAGGTGTGTACCGCAGCCATGCATCACGGCTTTAGGATTGTAGAGGACATGATTGAAGGGTTAGATAACTATCTGGATGAAAAAGGGATTGCTTCGGTCATGGATATCGTTGGAAAAACAGTGCCGAGATATTCTGACTGGGGTGACCTTGACCTTAACTATAAAATTGTAGCGCGAATCAATAATGATGTTTGTATCAACTGCAATAAATGTCATATTGCATGTGAAGATACATCCCATCAATGTATCGACATGCTTAAGGATGGAAATGGCTACAACATTTTAAAAGTAAGAGAAGAAGACTGTGTCGGCTGTAATTTATGTTCGATTGTATGTCCTGTTGATAGGGCAATTGACATGGTTGAAGTCCCTAGTGGATTACCTCCAATGACATGGAATGAGCGTCAGGCGGCACTTGGTGCAGTTAGTTGTAAAATTGACTCTGTAAAATAAATTGAATTTCGTTCTTTGAGGGGGACTTTGGATGAAAAAAGTGATCAAGAATGGAACTATTGTAACAGCAACAGATACGTATCAAGCTGAAATTCTTGTGGAAAATGGTGTGATTAGTCAAATTGGGAGAAATCTCTCGACTGAAGGTGCAGAAGTAGTTGATGCAAATGGTTGCTATGTTTTTCCGGGAGGAATTGACCCACATACTCATCTAGAAATGCCGTTTGGGGGAACGGTCACTAAGGATGATTTTGAAACTGGAACAATTGCTGCTGCCTTTGGAGGTACAACGACGGTTATTGATTTTTGCTTATCGAATAAAGGGGAACCTCTAAAAGATGCCATACATACATGGCATAAGAAGTCAAAAGGGAAAGCAGTTATTGATTATGGCTTTCACTTGTCTATCGGAGAGGTAACGGATGCTGTCTTAAATGAGCTTCCATCCGTTATCGAAAATGAAGGAATCACCTCCTTTAAAGTATTTATGGCATATAAAAATGTGCTACAGGCAGATGATGAAACTTTATTTAAAACATTAGTTGCGGCAAAAAATTTAGGTGCTTTGGTCATGGTTCATGCGGAGAATGGTGACGTCATTGACTATCTTGTGAAAAAGGCATTAAGTGAAGGAAAAACAGATCCAATCTATCATGCATTAACGAGACCACAGGAAATCGAAGGGGAAGCTACAGAAAGAGCTGCAACCTTTGCAGGACTTGCAAATTCTCAGCTTTATGTTGTTCATGTTACATGCGCTGATGCTGTAAAAGCAATTACAGCAGCAAGAGAAAAGGGGTTTGATGTATGGGGAGAAACATGCCCTCAATATTTAGTTCTTGATCAAACCTATTTAGAAAAGCCAAATTTCGAAGGTGCTAAGTATGTCTGGTCTCCTCCGCTGCGTGAAAAGTGGAACCAAGAGGTGTTGTGGAATGCATTGAGAACAGGACAGCTTCAAACGTTTGGATCAGATCAATGTTCGTTTGATTTTAAAGGACAAAAAGAGCTTGGTTTAGGTGACTTCTCGAAAATTCCTAATGGAGGTCCAATGATTGAGGAACGCTTAACTGTTTTATTCTCAGAAGGAGTAAAAAAGGGAAGAATTTCGCTTAATCAATTTGTGGATCTAACGTCTACCAGAGTGGCAAAACTGTTTGGGTTGTACCCTAAGAAAGGCACGATAGCGGTTGGTGCCGATGCTGATCTTGTCATTTTTGATCCAAATATCGAGAGAACGATTTCGGCCGAGACTCACCATATGGCAGTTGATTACAGCGCATTTGAGGGAATGAACTTTACCGGAGAACCTGTATCCGTTCTTTCTAGAGGAGAATTTGTTGTCCGTGATAAGAAGTTTGTTGGAAAACTAGGAGCAGGTCAATTTATTAAGCGTGCAAAGTACGGAGAAAATTACGAAGTTGTGAAAGATAAAACAGCTACAATTTAATTCATGGGTTAAAGAGGGGGGAGTATAACTCCTTCCTTCATTTGAGATGAGAAAATGAGGTGAATATACGCCTAAATAATTCAGAATATTAAAATAATTCTCAGGAAGGGTGTTGGAATGAAAAAAAGCAGTAATTATCTGAAATCTCCAGATTTGTTTCCAATAGGGCATGGGGCTAGAAGGATAAGTGCGTTTGGTTTCTCCGTAATTTGGGTAGGCATGGCGATTTTACTAGCGGCATTCGCAATCGGAGGAGACGGCATTAAGCATTTACCTCTTGGTTGGGTAATTGTTGCAACAATTATAGGTTCAGTGTTAATTGGTATTTTTATGACGTTTATAGGCGATATCGGAGTTGAGCATGGGCTCTCGTTTCCGGTCTATATGAGGGCTCCTTTTGGTACAATCGGAACTCATATACCTTCAATAGTACGTGGTGTAACGGCTTCTTGTTGGTTTGGCATAAATACCTATTTTGGTGCAACAGCTATGAATGCGATATTAAATACTCTCGTAGGGTTTAATAACTGGTTCGTCTGTTTTATATTATTTGCAGCCTTTCAGTTAGTAAACACTGCTCTGGGGATCAAAGCAATTGAGAGATTTGCAGATTTGGCTGCTCCAATCATCATTCTTATCTCGATATGGATGTTTATATCCCTTTCAGGGAAAGCAGCTGAGCAAGGTAGAGATATTTGGACATGGGTTGAAAGTCCAGTATCTGGAGGCGCTGCAATAACTGCATTTATGGTTGTCGTAATGGCAAACATGGGCTTTTGGGCAACGCTTGCTGCTGACATGCCCTCATTATCCAGGTTCTTTAAAGCCCCAAAGTATGAGAGGAACTGGTTAAAACGAAACAAGGCACAAATTGCAGGAAATGTAGTTGTTATGCCACTTGTTAACTTATTTATGATTATCATTGGTGCAGTTGCATACGTTGCTGTATTAAATTATGACCCTGTTGTTGCATTGCAAGAAGCAGCAGGAGGAATTGTGCTCGTTATCCTTTTATTAATGATTGTACTTGCACAATGGTCAACAAATACATCTGCTAACGTAATACCGGCCGCAACAATCTTTTCAAACGTGGGAGGCCCAAAATTCCCATTTTGGGCAGGGGTTATTACGGCAGGGATTGTAGGAATTGTTGTTCAGCCTTGGAATTTATTTGGAGTAATTATTCCAGCCCTTTTAATTATAGGGGGAATTCTTTCAGCTATTGTTGGGATTTTATTTACTGACTATTACGTTCTGAGAAAGAGAAGGGTTAATGTTCCAGAACTTTATGAGAGTGAGGGGCAGTACAGGTATTCAAATGGAGTCAACTGGGCAGGTATGATCGCTTGGGTAATCGGTGGGACTGCCGCTTATTTCTATTCTGCTTACTCTTTCTTTGTAGGCTTTGGGGTAGGAGCAGTGATTTACTATGTATTAGCGAAATATTGGTACTTCAAAAAGTTTACTCAGGCAGAAATTGTTGACCCAGATGATGAGAAATACTTAGGAATTACAGTAGGACGTGATTGGGAAATCTCTGAGAATAAAATAGTTGATATCATAAAAGAAACAACTGTTGATTCAAAGATATAGGTTTATACTATTCCAATAATAACAAAAGCAAAGGGGGATTTGGTATGAGCAGTGAAGATTCGAAGGTTGTTTTGGGGATAAACGAGACACCGCCACCAGGTAAGTTTTTGATTTTAAGCATCCAGCATTTGTTTGCCATGTTTGGTGCAACCATCTTAGTTCCGTATCTCGTTGGCTTGAGTCCAGGTGTAGCCCTTATTTCAAGTGGAATTGGGACGCTCACTTTTCTGATTATAACCAAAGGTCAAGTTCCAGCATATGTTGGTTCGTCATTTGCATTTATTGCCCCGATCATTGCGGCAACAGCAGCAGATGGTCCTGGTGCGGCAATGATTGGAAGTTTTCTAGCCGGTCTAGTCTATGGGGTTGTTGCTTTAGTTATAAAAGCTACAGGCCATAAATGGCTAGTTAAATTACTTCCACCAGTAGTTGTTGGGCCAGTTATTATCGTAATTGGACTTAGTCTTGCACCGACAGCAGTTGGTATGGCAATGAATAACCCAAATGGTGAATATAGTCTCCTTCATTTTACGGTGGCATTGGTGACATTGGCAGTCGTTATACTAAGTTCCATTTTCCTTAAAGGCTTTTTAAATTTAATTCCCGTTTTAATTGGAATAGTTGGAGGATATATTTATGCTGCTATTGTTGGCTTAGTAGATTTATCTGGTGTTAAAACTGCAAAAATCTTCGAAGTACCTGATTTTCTTTTTCCATTTGTCCATTATTCTCCCACTGTAACTTTAAGTATTATTGCACTAATGGTACCTGTTTCAATTGTCACATTATCTGAACACATTGGACACCAAATGGTATTAAGTAAAGTCGTTCAAAAAGACCTTATTCAAAGGCCGGGTTTACATCGCTCGATAATGGGAGACGGGCTTGCCACGATGCTAGCAGCATTAATGGGCGGTCCTCCGAATACGACGTACGGAGAAAATATTGGAGTATTGGCCATCACGAGAGTATTTAGTGTCTTTGTTATCGGCGGGGCAGCTGTGTTTGCGATAATATTTGGGTTTATCGGTAAAATTACAGCTCTCATCAGCTCAATTCCCACAGCAGTAATGGGTGGTATATCTCTCCTTTTATTTGGGATTATCGCTGCATCTGGATTACGGATGCTTGTTGATAGTAAAGTAGATTTGGGAGATAAGCGTAACCTCATTATTTCATCCGTTATTTTAGTTGTGGGGATCGGTGGAGCCATTATGAAGTTTTCAGCAAACTTTGAAATACATGGGATGGCACTTTCAGCAATTTTGGGAGTGTTATTAAATTGGGCTCTACCTGGAGGGACTGTCGAAGAAGACACCAATATTTATGAGGCTGATATCGATCAAGAAACGACTGCATAGAGCTGAAACATTAAACAAAGGAGTGTCAGTACATGTCAGAGTATCAAGTATATTTGCAAGAGAGAGATAAAGTGGATTATTTCCTTCAAAAAGGCTATAAAATCACAAATGTATTAGAAAACCTAAGTGGAGCGTTCGTAGATTTTGAGAAAAAAGATGAAAAAGAAACCTTACACATTATCACCCCAGAAGGTCGTAAGTACTTTGCGGTAATGCTTATTAAGCAACAAAAGGAAGGCGCATAATGTTTGCTGTTCCAATATAAAAATAGTTAAAAGCCAGTACCTAGTGGTAAAAGGGTGCTGGCTTTTTTGCGCCATTTAATAGGAAAGTATAAAATATTTGGAAAAACACTCCTTTAATGACAAGTTATCGCGTATAATAGAACTAATCTGAAAATTCAATTTAGGAGAGCTGTAGATTGAAATCATATATTACAGTTGATGATATTTTAAGTCGAAAGCACTTTGAAAGTATTAAAGTAATCGCCGGTAAAGAGGGACTAGGGCGACAAGTAAAATGGGTCCACGTTGTAGAAATCGTAAATATTAGGAATCTCTTAAATGGACATGAATTAATTCTTTCAACCGGTGTTGCCTGGAGGGATAATAAGGAGAAATTTATCTCAGTCATCGAGCAATTAATTGATTCACAGGCAGCAGGTATTTGTATTGAATTAGGAATATACACCTCATCGATCCCACCAGAAATCATTGAACTTGCAAACAAGTCCCAATTTCCGATAATCCTTTTTTTAAAGGAAGTACCTTTTGTTGAAATCACGCAAGACATTCATGGACTACTTATTAACCGCCAATATCAAATGATATCCAATCTTGAAAGTTACTCACAGGCATTAAATAAAAGATTATTAACCATCGATCATTATGTTGAGATTCTAAAATTTATTAGAAGCTATCTCCAAGTCCAAGTAATTATCCTCTTTACGAACAGGGAAACTCAATTTATTCCAGAAGCTACCGAGCAAAAACGAAAGAAACTACTTGAATTACTGCATTCCCAGACTGAAGATTCGACTTGTATTGCCAAAGTTCCAATCCATCTGTTAGGTGAAAGCTATGCAGAACTTGCGATCATTTCTGAGGAAAGAGAGCTAACCGAATTTGATCAACTTATTTTGGATCGAACTGCAACTGCGCTTGCACAACTTTTTCTACGAAATCTATATGTAGAGGAAAAACAAAAAGTAGAAGAAACAGAATGGATCAATGATTGGTTGGACGGTGAACAAAATGAAGAATCGATTAAAGACTATTTAGCTCTTACTTCAACAAGTAAACCAAAGGGAGCTGTTGTATGTATTTGCAAAATAGATTCAATTGAAGATTATTCAACAAGTGATTTAACCTATTTCAAAATGTTTACTCGTGCCGTTTTTGAACAACAGGGATTTTCCCTTTACGTAGCAGATAAAAGAAACACAATTGTTTTTATCCTTCTCAACGAACGAAATCATGGGACGTGGAAAGCGAGAGTCCAAGATGGAATCCAAAGGTTAATGGACTCTGAGTCACAACTAGGTAATGACAAGGTCAAACCGATACTTGGCGTTGGAAAATTTATAGAAGAGCTCACTGAGCTACATAAAAGTTACCAAACTGCTATTGAAACAATCCGAATTCAAAACCGTATGTCGATACCATCTCAAAGCTATTTTTATGATGACTTACATATTTTTAGGCTTATTTCGTTACTCAACAGACATATCGATTTGCAGGAGGTCGTACTAGAATATTTAGAGCCCGTAATTGCATATGATAAAAAATATAATGGAAAACTAATGGATACACTTAAAACTTATTTATCATGTAACGGCTCGAAGCAAGAAACGGCAAAGCGTTTATTTGTAGTAAGGCAAACATTATATCACCGCATTCAAAAACTAGAAAAGCTACTTGGATCAGACTTTATGAATCACGAAAAACGGCTCGCAATTGAATTTATGATTTTATCATATGAGTTTTTAATTTCATCAAATCAATTAAAAGAGAAAAAGGAAGTTTTATAGCCCACTAGAGTTAGTGGGTTTTTTTGTGCAAGGAGTATTCAAAGTGTGGAAAAATAACAAGCAGTTATTTTACAGAATGTCTAATGAAAGCATTTTCTTTATGAGGGATAATTTACATATAGGTTAAGCATTAACGAATATTGAATTACGAAAAAGGAGGCTGTACAAAAAATGTCAGTAGTCAAAAATGAAACGGTTGTTCTGAAAAATTATATAAATGGGGAATGGGTGGACGCACTTGGAACTCAATCACTTGAGGTACCCAATCCGGCAACAAAAGAAACATTAGTACGTGTGCCGCTTTCTTCAAAGGAAGATGTAGACCTGGCCGTAAAAGCGGCTGGAGAAGCATTTAAAACATGGAAAAACACCCCTGTTCCAAAAAGGGCAAGGATCTTATACAAATATCACTATTTATTAACCGAGAATCATGAAAAGCTAGCAAGACTTGTTGTCCAAGAAAACGGTAAAGCATATAAAGAGGCACATGGTGAAGTTCTACGAGGAATTGAATGTGTTGAATTTGCCGCAGGTGCACCTACTTTAATGATGGGTGAGACATTATCAAATATTGCAGAGGATATTGATTCTGAAATGTTCCGCTATCCATTAGGAGTAGTAGGTGGGATTACTCCATTTAATTTCCCAATGATGGTCCCAATGTGGATGTTCCCATTGGCAATTGCTTGTGGAAATACGTTTGTTTTAAAGCCATCAGAGCGGACGCCAATGCTAGCTAATGAGCTTGCTAGATTATTTACAGAAGCGGGTGCACCAAACGGCGTTTTAAATGTTGTTCATGGGGCACATGATGTTGTAAATGGTTTATTAGATCATCCAAATGTCAGTGCAATTTCATTTGTAGGCTCACAGCCAGTTGCGAAATACGTATATGAACGTGCAGCGCAACAAGGGAAACGCGTTCAAGCTCTATCAGGTGCGAAAAACCATCATATTGTGATGCCAGATGCAGATATGGAAAAAGCAGTAGCCAATATCATAAGCTCTACATTTGGTAGTGCAGGGCAGCGCTGCATGGCTTGTAGTGCCGTTGTCGTTGTAGGAGATGGTGAAATGTTTGTATCTGCATTAAAGGATGCTGCAGATCGTCTCACAATTGGAAATGGAATGGATGATGAGGTGCTCTTAACACCCGTTATCCGCGAGTCACATCTAAATAAAGTACTTGGTTATGTAGAAAAAGGGCTTGAAGAAGGTGCGCAACTTATTAGAGACGGAAGAAAAGAAATGGATGAAATGCCAGAAGGAAACTTTTTGGGCCCAACCATTTTTGACCATGTAACCCCAGAAATGACGATTGCTAAAGAAGAAATCTTTGCACCTGTTTTAAGTTTACTACGTGCCAAGGATTTAGACGAAGGCCTTGAATATATTCAAAAGTCCCGATTTGGGAACGGCGCCACCATCTATACAAAGGATGCTAGGGCGGCCAGACAATTCAGAGAAGAAGCAGAAGCAGGAATGCTTGGAATCAATGTAGGTGTACCAGCGACAATGGCCTTTTTCCCATTCTCTGGTTGGAAGGATTCATTCTATGGTGATCTCCATGTGAATGGTAAGGATGGAGTAAATTTCTATACGCGTAAAAAAATGATTACATCCCGTTTTGATTACTAATTAGGATAAGGGGGAAGGCGGGTATGACAAAGGTTACGCAAAGTGAAGACCTTTTAACCAAGGATAAGGATTATGTTTGGCATGCTATGAAACCATATAATCCAAATTCTACGCTAATCATTAAGAAAGCGGAAGGGTCATGGGTGACAGACCATAATGGGAAACGTTATCTTGATGGCATGTCGGGGCTTTGGTGTGTAAATGTAGGATATGGAAGAGAAGAGTTAGCGCATGCTGCGTATGAGCAGCTAAAGCAAATGGCCTATTTTCCATTAACACAAAGTCACGAACCAGCGATTCAACTTGCAGAAAAGCTAAATGAAATGCTTGGAGACGAGTATGTTATTTTCTTCTCTAATAGTGGGTCGGAAGCGAATGAGACGGCTTTTAAATTGGTTAGACAATATCATCAGCAAAAAGGGGAACACTCCCGTTACAAATTTATTTCACGCTATCGTGCTTATCATGGTAATTCCATGGGGTCGCTAGCTGCAACTGGTCAAGCGCAGCGTAAATATAAATATGAACCACTTGCACCAGGATTCCTCCATGTCTCACCACCTGACCTATACCGATCTGATGACAAGGTGGATGCAGGAGCGTTGGAATTACAGTCTGTACAGGAAATAGACCGTGTGATGACATGGGAGCTTAGTGAAACAATAGCAGGCGTGATCATGGAACCAATTATTACTGGTGGAGGGGTCATTGTTCCACCTGACAAATACATGGCTGGAGTAAAGGAAGTATGTGAAAAGCATGGTGCCCTACTCATTGTTGATGAGGTTATTTGCGGGTTCGGGCGAACAGGCAAACCATTTGGGTTTATGAACTACGGTGTTAAACCTGATATCATTACAATGGCAAAGGGCATTACAAGTGCATATCTTCCATTATCAGCAACAGCGGTCAAGAAAGAAATATACGAAGCTTTTAAAGGGTCTGCGGAATATGACTATTTCCGCCATGTTAATACGTTTGGTGGAAACCCAGCAGCATGTGCATTGGCACTTAAAAACCTAGAAATTATGGAAAAAGAAAAGCTTTTTGACCGGTCAAAGCAACTTGGTGACAAATTGAAAGATGGCCTGACAGCAGCTTTAGTGGACCATCCTTATGTTGGTGATATTAGAGGAAAAGGTTTATTGATTGGGCTTGAACTAGTCAAGGATAAACAAACAAAGGAACCACTTGAAGTAAGTCAAGTCAATAAAGTGATTGCTGGGTGTCTACAAAGGGGTCTAATTATCGGGAAAAATGGAGCAACAGTTGCAGGGTACAATAATGTCTTAACCCTCGCGCCACCTCTATCGATTTCAGAGGAAGACCTCGAATTTGTCCAAAGAACTCTAATTGAAGAAATAAAATCATTGTAAAAAGGTATGCTTCAACACTCGTAATCTATTTTCACAAAGGAAATAGATTGCGGGTGTTTTTACCAAGAAAAAAGAAAGGTGGATGGAGATGAGAATTGGAGTACCGAAGGAAATTAAAAATAATGAAAATCGTGTGGCCTTAACTCCTGCTGGTGTCATGCAGCTAGTTCAAAATTACCATAAGGTTTTTGTTGAAACGGGAGCGGGCATGAATTCAGGCTTCTTTGATGAACTTTATATTGATGCAGGAGCAACGATTGTGCCAACTGCTGCAGATGCATGGGCTTGCGATATGGTGATAAAAGTAAAAGAACCAATCCAAGAGGAATATCAATATTTCTATGACGGATTACTATTATTCACCTATTTGCATCTCGCTGCAGATCGAGAGCTTACAGAGGCCTTAATCCAAAAAAATGTTGTTGCAATTGCATATGAAACAGTGCAGTTAGAGGATAGGAGCCTTCCTTTACTCACCCCAATGAGTGAAGTTGCAGGAAGAATGGCCACGCAAATTGGAGCCTCCTTTCTTGAAAAAACAAAAGGTGGAAAAGGTGTTCTTCTCGGTGGCGTACCTGGAGTAAGTAGAGGGAAAGTCACCGTTATTGGCGGTGGTGTAGTCGGAATGAATGCTGCAAAAATTGCAGTCGGCCTTGGTGCGCAAGTATCGATATTAGATGTCAGTGCTACAAGATTGCGAGAGTTAGATGATATTTTTGGAAATTCCATCACAACCTTGATGTCAAATCCATTTACGATTGGCCAAGCGGTAGCGGAATCGGATCTTGTAATTGGTGCAGTCCTTATTCCAGGGGCTAAAGCTCCGAAATTGGTGACAGAAGAGATGGTTCGGTTAATGGAGGAAGGATCCGTGATCGTCGATGTTGCAATTGATCAAGGGGGTATATTCGAAACGGCTACCCATGTTACAACACATGCAAATCCTACATATACGAAACATGGAGTCGTCCATTATGCAGTAGGAAATATGCCGGGTGCTGTTCCAAGAACATCTACCATGGCACTCACGAATGTAACGGTGCCATATATTCTACAGGTTGCGAATAAAGGCTATGAACGCGCCTTTGCGGAAAATAGAGCCTTACACAAAGGTTTAAATGTGATTGATGGAAAGGTTGTCTATGAAGGGGTTGCACGAGCTCATAATCTACCATATGTAACAACCATTTAAAAATAGGAGGTTGATTCTATGAATATCCAAACACTAACCATTAATAAGGAACGGCTGGAAGAAAAAATTACAGAGTTATCAAAAATAGGGAAAATCGGAGAAACGGGAGTGTGTCGCTTAACTTTATCTAAGGAAGATCGCCAAGCTGTAGAAACGGTTAAAGGCTGGATGGAGGAAGCAGGATTAACTGCTAGAATTGACCACTTTGGAAATCTAATTGGAAGAATGGAAGGGGGAAATCCCGATGCCCCCATTTTAATGCTAGGCTCGCATATTGATTCCCAGCCTTATGGTGGAAGATTTGACGGTACAATTGGTGTATTAGGTGCACTTGAGGTCATTCAAACAATGAAAGAGAATCATATCGTTCCAAATCGGCCAATTGAGGTGGTTGCTTTTTCAGATGAAGAAGGCTGTCGCTTTAATAAAGGATTATTTGGTGTAAGGGGGATCCTTGGGAAGCTCGAAGAAGATGAGTTAGAACGTCAGGATAAAGATGGCGTGACAAGAAGAGAGGCTCTCATTGAATTTGGCTGTGATCCTTCAAAATTTAAAGAGTCAGAATACCCAAAAGGAAGTATCGGTTCGTTCCTTGAGATGCATATTGAGCAAGGACCGGTTCTAGAAAATATGAATAAACCAGTTGGAATTGTGACAGGTATTTCAGGTCCATTATGGTTAACAGTTGAATTAGAAGGCTTTGCTGGGCATGCCGGTTCCGTTCCGATGCCAATGAGGAAAGATGCACTTGTAGGTGCTGCAAAGATCATCATAGCGCTCAATGAGATAGCGAGCCAAGAACCTGGTGCACCAACTGTTGGAACCGTGGGAAGTTTACGGGTTTTTCCGGATTCACGTAACATTATTCCTGAAAAGGTAAGCTTTACGGTTGACTTAAGAGATATTGATTTAAATAGACGTCACAAGCTTGAAGTCCAATTACATGCAAAGATTAAGGAAATTACCGAGGAACACGGGCTACGTTGTAAAATTACCGAGGATACAAATAGCGAACCTCGTTATTGTGCAGAAAGAATCAAAGACATTATGCGTAATGAGATGCAAAGCATAGGCTTGGAACCAATGGAATTAATGAGCGGGCCTTTCCACGACTCATTAGCCATGTCGTATGAATGTGAATATGGAATGATATTCGTCCGTTGTAAAGATGGAATCAGTCATAATCCTAAGGAATATTCAACCTTTGAAGATATCTCACTAGGTACGGAGCTACTATATCGCACAACGGTAAGAATGGCACAGGAATAACCCAAATAAAAAACGAATGTAGAGCTCACTTCTACATTCGTTTTTTTCTACTTATTTATTTGTAAAGAAATCTTTAAAGGCTTGTGT
Source organism: Fredinandcohnia onubensis (assembly GCF_031181385.1). Lineage (GTDB taxonomy): Bacteria > Bacillota > Bacilli > Bacillales > Bacillaceae_L > Ferdinandcohnia > Ferdinandcohnia onubensis_C. The sequence continues at coordinate 190,270 of NZ_JAPSKV010000005.1, read as the reverse complement.
AATCTCGATACCTTGAAAGATGAATAGGCTCGTTACCGTTAAGGAACATAATCCAATCATAATAAATCTAAACCACATAATTTTTCTCCTCCTTGATTTTTAAAATGATAAAAAATCAAAGAGCTTTTACCACATAATTCGATTGATAAAAAATGGGTGTTATCCATATGGATTTTTGGAATGATCGCTTCGCTTCGAAGTTCTTAAAAACTGCTCGAAGGACGATAAAAACCGATGTGATGGAAAAAAGCATCCAGGAGATTTTAGGTTTGCCATCTTCATTCGATGAAAAATTGTCTATAGAAACACCGCTAATAGTTACAGTGTTTTCTTGAATATCAGGTGATTTAAACGCATGGGAATGTGCGATTGTAGCTGAAAAAGACATGATCGCAATAAACATGATGATGGCTAGAACTAATCGTTTGCTCATTATCTACCATCTCCCCATTGTTAATGTTACTATCTTACACCCGATGAAATGAAAAATCTACAAAAATATTTTTACAAAAATTGCGAAATTTTATTTTATAAATTGAAAAATGTGGTAACTATGTTACCCTAAAGAAGGGGTGAGGTAGTGAGTAAAAGTAAACGAAATCTCCTCATTGCAATCATTGGGAGTCTTGTGATTGTAACGTTTGGGGTTGTAAGAATATTAGAAATTAGGGATAACCACAAAATCAACATGCAGATAGCAGAAGCGTGTATGGACAAAGGTGGAACTGTTGTTTTTGAAAAGAAAAATATCTTTAGTCTAGACGAAGTTAGCTGCGAGTAAATATGAGTATTGGTCAAAATAGATTGATTCTTTTCTAATAGGAGTTGGAAGGCTATGGCAATCGTAAGACTTACTGAAGAACAATTTTTAGATTCTGTGCGTTTATCAGAGTATGCATTTACATATAAGCTTTCAGAACAACAGCTTGATCAGGTACCTGAAAAACTTAAAAAACATCAAATTTATGGAATCTATGAAAATAATAGGCTAGCAGCAAAGTTTCATCTCATACCACTCTCTACATATGTGGGTGATCAACCCTTTAAAATGGGTGGAATAGCAGGTGTTGCGACGTATCCGGAATACCGAAGAAGAGGATATGTAAAGGAATTGCTTACGTATGCGCTTGAAACGATGAAGACACAGGGTTTTACCGTTTCGATGTTGCATCCATTTGATGTATTTTTTTACCGAAAATATGGCTGGGAACTATTTAGCAATCGCCTTAAAACGATACATAAGCAAGCTGATTTGACTATGTTTGAACCTGCAAATGGTACGATCAAGCGTTATCAATTTGAAAACGCAAATCTGGAAGAACTTAAACAGATTTATGCGCAATATGCAACTACATTCTCGGGGATGCTTGTTCGGGAGGATGATTGGTGGAAAAGCGTGGTTGATGATCTGAACATTGCTGTATATTACAATTCGGCCGATAAGCCAACTGGTTATGTCCTTTATGAAATTAAGGACAGTAAGATGATAGTTGAGGAATTTGTCCCTGTTAATGTCGAGGCCAGGAAGGGCTTATGGAATTTTATATGTCAGCATGATTCAATGATCTCTGAGCTCGAAATGATTACATTTGAAAAAGAACCATTATTCTTCGCTCTTAAGAAACAAAAGACGGTGAAACGTGAAGTTAGTCCGTATTTTATGGTGCGAATTGTAGATGTTGAGTCATTTCTACAAGAATACAAATTTACTGGAAACGAGACGATAAAGCTTCAAATCACAGACCCATTTGCACCTTGGAATGAAAAAACATTCCTTAAAAAAGATAGCGAGGTTCGCATTACCGACGAAACAGATGGAGTGATTAAACTTTCGATTAATGCATTATCAACGGTACTCTTCGGTCATCAACGTCCGAACGAACTTTTCGAAGCTGGTATGATTGCAGGGGCAGAAAGCGAAATAGGAACATTTGAAAAGATGATTCCGAACCGCCCTGCGTATATGTACGATTTCTTTTAAGGGGGAATCTGTTTTGAATTTTTTAGAACATGCAAGAAAGCTTGATAGAGAGGATTCGTTGGCTCCGTTCCGTGATGAATTTTATCAGAAACCGGATAGCATCTATTTGGATGGAAACTCACTTGGGCTTTTATCAAAGCGGGCAGAACGTTCATTACTTCGCTCATTAGAGGATTGGAAAGAATATGGGATTGATGGCTGGACGCAAGGCAGGCAACCTTGGTTTTATTTGTCTGAACAGGCAAGCGAACTACTTGCTCCGCTTGTTGGTGCATCACCTGAGGAAGTAATTGTAACGGGTTCCACGACGGTGAATCTTCATCAATTAGTTGCGACCTTTTATAAGCCAAAAGGGAAACGTACAAAGATTGTAGCGGATGAATTAAATTTCCCATCTGATATCTATGCCCTTCAAAGTCAGTTGCAGATTCATGGGCTTAATCCAGATGAACATCTTGTTAGGGTAAAAAGTCATGAGGGCCGTTATTTAGCTGAAGATGACATTATTAGGGCAATGACCGATGAGGTGGCTTTGGTGGTTTTGCCAAGCGTATTGTATCGGAGTGGTCAGATTTTAGATATGAAGCGTCTTACTGATGCGGCACATAAGCGCGGAATTATAATCGGGTTTGATGGCTGTCATTCAATCGGTGCAATTCCACACTCCTTTTCTGAATGGGATGTAGACTTTGCCTTTTGGTGCAATTATAAGCATCTTAATGGTGGCCCTGGAGCGGTTGCAGGATTGTATGTGAATCGTAAGCATTTTGGCGTATTACCGGGCTTAGCGGGCTGGTTTGGGTCAAATAAAGAAAAGCAATTTGATATGGAGCATACGTTTACACCGGCAGGCAATGCGGGGGCCTTTCAAATTGGGACTCCTCATGTGTTAAGTTTAGCTCCTTTACTCGGTTCGCTTGAAATGTTTGCTGAGGTAAGGATTGAATGTATTCGGAGTAAATCTCTTGGATTGACGAATTTTTTAATTGAACTGATCGATACTGAACTAACAGGGCTGGGATTCACGATTGGCTCACCGCTTGATATGTCTGTTAGAGGAGGCCACGTCAGTCTTGAGCATAAGGAAGCAGCACGAATTTGTAAGGCACTCAAAGAAAATGGAGTGATTCCTGACTTTCGGGCTCCAAATATCATTCGACTTGCACCAGTACCCCTTTATAATTCGTATGAGGACGTTTGGAAAGTTGTTCAAATGTTAAAAACAATAATGGACGAAAAACAATACGAAAAATATAAAAATGAACGAGATGTAGTAGCTTAAAGGTATACCAATCCGTATACCTGTTCAACTTAAGGGAGGAATTCATGTGGCAATCGTAGTCGGTTCAAAGTTCGAAACATACAAACAAAAAATTTTATCCTTGCCCATGGACTATATAGAAGAAGACTTAAAGAGCGAGACATTTTTATTGGACAAGGATGAAAAAAAGCGCCTCGAAATCTACTATGCTCCATTTGAATACGTAAATGAGTCTGCAAAAGTCATGATTGTCGGAATCACACCAGGGCTACATCAAATGAAAAAATCATATTCAACAATCCTTGATCCGAAAAATAAAGACCTTTCTAATGAGCAACTCCTACACGAGGTGAAAAAGAATTCCAGTTTTGAAGGTCCGATGAGGAAAAATCTGATTGGGATGCTCGATGAACTAGGGTTACACTCATACCTCGAAATTGAATCGACCAGTGAGCTTTTTACGTCTGCAAGTCATCTTGTTCAAACAGCTTCTGTTATTAGGTATCCAGTATTCTATAAGGGAAAAAACTACAGTGGTTCTACTCCAAAGATGTTAAAAACGGAACTGTTAAAGAAACATATTATGGATAGTTTTACAGAAGAGTTGGTGCGTATGCAAAATCCGCTCATCATTCCTCTAGGGGTTAATGTGACAGCTGTGTTCAACTATCTTGCAGAAAATGGGTATGTATCACCAGATAGCGTTCTTTATGGATTTCCACATACATCAGGTGGAAATGGTCACCGTCACAGGCAATTTGCTGAGAACAAGGAACAGATGAAGAAAAAATTAACGGGTTATTTTGGATAGAAAAACTGCACCTTTATTAGGTGCAGTTCGGGTCAAGCTGTAGGCGCCATCGGCTTGAGGGCACAAGCAAAGCGCTTCGGGAGGCAAAAAGCGTCTTCTGTTAGGGCTTTCTTGTGCTTGTCGCTGGCATGCGCGCGCCTTGCGCTATTCATTTTAGTCTTCGATTTTTATCGCTATTTTTCCGAATTGTTCAGCTTCGTCAATACGCTGCATTGCTTTTTTAGTTTCTTCAAGAGGGTATACTTTATCAATTACAGGCTTAATTTTATGTTGATTTACAAATTGCAACATCTCATTGAACTCTTCTGTACTCGCCATGGTTGAGCCAAGTAACGTATATTGACCGTAAAAGAATTCGCGAAGATTGAAGTCCACCGAATCACCAGCAGAAGCGCCGAATGTTACCATTTTTCCACCTTTTCGAAGCTGTCCAAGTGATTTATGGAAGGTGGCTGCTCCAACTGTTTCAACCACGATATCTACTTTTTCTCCATTTAACGCCTCATTCCAGTCTCCATTGCTATCAATCCCTACATCAGCACCTAATTCAAGAGCTTGTTTTAGCTTCGCTTCAGAGCGAGAAGTAACGATTACACGAGCCCCGATTGCTTTCGCGAATAGTAAAAGGAACGTAACGGCACCACTTCCGATTCCAGGTAATAAGACAGTATCAGTCGGTTTTACATTTGCACGAGTGAATAATGCACGATAGGCAGTCATGGCTGCAAGCGATAAGACACCAGCTTCATCCCATGATAAATGTGCTGGCTTTGGACCAACATTATCCGCAGAGATTGTGATCTTTTCGGCAAAGGTTCCGTGATCGGGTAGGCCAAGGATCTCATGACCTTCAGGTGGAGCATCACTTTTTTCTTTCCAGCCTAAAGATGGATTGAGGATGACTTCATCTCCGACCTGAACACTTTCGACACTAGGACCTACCGCCTCAACAATCCCAGCACCATCCGACCCTATTACTAATGGCGGATCTGTTTCTTTATGTCTATGTAAAACAAATAAATCACGGTGATTGAGCCCAGCACTTTTCAGCTTGACCTTCACTTCACCTTGTTTTGGTTCAATTTCATCAATATCCGAATAAGATGTTCCGTCCATTCCAGGAACTTTGTAATGTACAAACGCTTTCATGTTTTCCCCTCCTAATTGTCAAAACGATAGTTTCATTCTAAAGGAATTCTACAGAACATTTCAACTAATTCGATTGGAGGAGAGGGGGATGCGTGCCTGATTGTTGGATAAAGAGTGTGGAAAGGGGTCGTAAGAGAGTGATGCATGCCCGATTGATAGGCTAGGAGTGTGGAAAGGGAACGCAAGAGAGTGATACCGTACCCGATTGATAGAATAGTAGAGGAAAAGAGTAACGCAAAGGCCGTAGTGTAGCTAGGTAACCTACTAAACACTAAAAAGAGGTCATTGTTTGGATAAAATTAGGAGGATGCAAACCAGCAAAGCGCCGGAAGACACCCGCAAATGGATGAAATCAGGAAACACCGGACTAGTAAAGCCGCGAAAGACGCTTGCATCTGGATAAAATTAGGGGACAGCGAACCAGCAAAGCGCCGAAAGACGTTCGTATCTGGACAAAATTAGGAAACGCCGTACCAGCAAAGCCGCGAAAGACGCCTGCAACTGGATAAAATTAGGGGACAGCGAACCAGCAAAGCGCCGAAAGACGTTCGTATCTGGATAAATTCAGGAAACTCCGTACCAGCAAAGCCGCGAAAGACGCCTGTATCTTGTTAAAATTAGGAAACACCGAACCAGCAAAGCGCCGAAAGACGCCTATATCTGGATAAAATTAGGAAACGCTGAACTAGCAAAGCCGCGAAAGACACCCGCAACTGGATAAAACTAGTAAACATCAAACCAGCAACACACCAAAACATAACACTCAATTAAATAAAACAAAAATATCCCTACCCACCTATACTCAAACTGCCCATCTAACCTATACTAATAACAAATACAAATCGGAAAGGGTTACACAAAAATGCAAAAAAGACTAAAAGATTACGGAATATCAATTGGCAACTCACCAACAGGAGCTTTAAATAAAATTACAGATGTAAAAGGCGTGAGAGTCGGCCACTCTACCATCTTAGATGGGGATATACAGACAGGGGTGACAGCCATCATCCCGCATGACACAAATATTTTTAACAATAAAGTGGTTGCTGCTTCATATGCTATGAATGGGTTCGGAAAGACGATGGGAACTCTTCAAATTGATGAACTTGGTACGATCGAAACACCCATTCTGCTCACAAATACGCTAAGTGTGGGGGCGGTCGCCAATCACCTCATCAGCCATATGCTTGAGCAAAATAAGGAGATTGGTGATACAACCGGGACGGTAAATCCTGTCATCGGAGAGTGCAATGATATGTTTTTAAATAATATCCGAAAACAGTCAATCACGGAAAAGAATGTCCGGGAAGCCCTCGAAACAGCCGCAACCAATTTCGAGGAAGGCAGTGTCGGTGCAGGGGCAGGAATGAAATGCTTTGGGCTAAAAGGGGGGATTGGTTCTTCGTCGCGAATCCTTACATATCCTCATGGAAACTACACCCTGGGCGTCTTGGTGCTCTCCAATTTTGGGGAGATTGATCAGTTTCGCCTAAATGGAATCCATGTGGGGCCAATCATCAAGGCGAAGCTCCAGACAAACAGCGAAACTGGTGACAAAGGCTCCATCATGATTATTATCGCAACTGATTTACCGGTGACTTCACGTCAATTAAAGCGAATCATCAAACGTGCATCGGTGGGACTTAGTAGAACAGGTTCATTTTTCGGAAATGGGAGTGGGGATGTTTTCATCGGTTTCTCAACCGCAAACACAATCAGTCATGAAAATAAAGGAGAACTTCAGACTCTAAATTTCATCCACGAAGATGATCTGGATCAAGCCTTTTTAGCGACAGCAGACGCCACGGAGGAAGCAATTTTACAGTCATTACTAACTGCAAAAACGACAACAGGCCGAAATGGAAACACACTTTATTCTTTGGCTGAAATGATGAGTGAGATTATTTCATAATGAGGGGGAATCAACATGAATAAACCGATTATTGGTGTTACCTCGCATGTTGAGTTGGATTATAAACATACGCTGTCGAATGATTATATTCAAGCTGTGATTGGAGCCGGAGGAATTCCGGTTATTTTACCAATTGGCATTGATGAAGATGTTTCACAGATTGCAAGTAAGATAGATGGGCTTCTTTTAACAGGGGGAGGGGATATTGACCCAACCTTATTTGGGGAGGAGCCACATCCGAAGCTCGGGATGATTTCACCTGGAAGAGACCAAATTGAGCCTGCCATCATTCAGGAGATGTTAACTGCAAATAAGCCAATCCTTGCGATATGTCGCGGAATCCAGATTTTGAATATCGCGCTTGGTGGGGATATGTATCAGGATATTTATGATCAGCATGAAACCGGGCTTCTTCAGCACTCCCAGAAGGCAACAAGGTATCATCTTGCTCATTCTGTGAAAGTGAAGGAAGGGAGTCTACTAGAATCCATTGCAGGGACTTCTGAATTTAAGGTGAATACGTATCATCATCAGGCTGTTCGCCATGTACCATATCCACTTGAGGTTTCGGGGGTTGCTTTAGATGGCATCATCGAGGCAATCGAAAGCAAGGGACATTCCTTTGTGTTAGGCGTGCAATGGCATCCCGAAGGTTTGGCGGTCAATGGAGACGAGATTGCAAAGCGTATTTTTACAAGATTTGTAGAAAGTTGCTAAGAAAAAAGGAGTTAAGCCTTAAACACAGGACTTAACTCCTTTTCCTTATCTCCAGTACTCTAAATACTCATAATTGTCGGTTGGAACTCTTTTAATTACTTCATTTGCTTCATTGCGATAAATCTCATATTCTCGGTAGATTTCAACTTTATTTCCGTTGACAATTTCAGTGTCAACATACTGCATTTCCAATTCTGGAATCATTTCTTCGTCTGAAGTATCCTCTTCAGGGTTTGCCGTTACTTCTTCATCTGAAGACATACCAGATACAGAGATTGCATTTTTGTATTCATAGACATCATCTGATTCAATTACACCGGTCACAAATATAATAGATAGTATCCCGATTGCGATCAAAAATTTATTCAAGGTCACCAAACTCCTTTGTTCCATATCTATTACTCATCTATATGCATTTGAGAAAAAGAATAGGACAACTAATCCCTCATGGGAGTTTGGTAAAAATCAAATTATTGAATACGGGCCTTGCGAAAACCATCGTAGATATTGATTGCTACAGATACTAAGAGAATAATAATCACACCAATACTCATTCTAGAGTTAAATTGATCTGGGTTCATAGTGAAAAGGTCTTCGGTCATATAGATGGTCGAGATACCCACTCGCCAATTTTGCAGGGCTCCCTAATTTTTCTAGCGGTTTTTACATCTTCTTCATTGTAATCATCAGGTAGCATATCCTCGATAGTCGATTGTAACTCAAGTGCAATATCCTTCCGATTTTTTTCAGGCAGCCTTCGAGTGACTTCCTGCACGTAGATATCAATCAGATTCATAATCTTCCTCTCCCTCTAATAATCTATATAGCTCTTTCGAATTTTGAATCCATTCCTTTTTTAACTGTAAAAAGATCTCAAGACCGAACTCACTTAGGACATAATACTTACGTGGTCTACTTTCAGATATATCCCAGCTGCTTGTCACCAACTCCTGTTTTTCCAGACGGCGAAGCAAAGGATATAACGTACTTTGGTCAATGGCGATACCTGAACCCTCTAATAATTGGACTAGGGAGTATCCATATTGGGGGGTTCGTAATTGACTCAAAACAGCTAGTGTCAACGTTCCTCTTCTAAGTTCAGTCATTAATGAGTTAAATAGATCACTCATTCACCCACCTCATTTTTTAATACTAAATGATGTACAGTATTTGATTTATACTATGTATCGTACATTATTGTAGTGACGAAAGCAATTCTTCTTTTTAAAATTGGGTGTATTCATTAAATTGTTTTATTAGGGAAAAAATAAAGTTCAACAAGTTAAAAAGGAGTTTTTTTATGGATACTTCACAACTTTTAATAAGGATTACACTTGCGTTTGTGGTGTTATTTGTACTGGCTAGGTTAATGGGAAGAAAAGAAATCAGTCAAATGACGTTTTTTAATTTTGTTTCTGCGATTGCAATTGGTTCCATCGCAGCGAATTTTGCACTTAGTTCAGATCTTAGTCTATCTAATGGAATATTAGCGTTAATAGGGTGGAGTGTTTTTACAATTGCTATGGGTTTTATTGATATAAAGTTTAAAAAAGCAAGGAAAGTAATCACAGGGGAACCAATCATTGTGATAAAGGAAGGAAAGGTTATGGAGAATTCACTTCGTTCTACTCGACTAGATATGGATGCTCTTAATTCGTTATTAAGACAAAAAGGGTACTTTTCTATAAAAGATGTTCATTATGCCATCTTTGAAACCAGTGGACAACTTTCGGTGATGCCCTACGAACATAAAATGCCTTTCACAAAAGAAGATGCTAATATTAGCAGTAACCCCTCTATATACCCAATTTCTACCGAGGTCATATCAGACGGTACTATAAACAAAGTGAATCTTTCCCGACTGAACTTAGATACAGACTGGTTAAACGAACAATTAAAAAATGCAGGAGTTACGGATGTATCTGAGGTGTTTTACGCAGAAGTACAGAAAGATGGTTCTCTTTACATAGACAACAAAGACGACAATATGCTGCACTAGGAACCATAGGGACGGTTCCTGTGGTCCCTAATTTTTGAGGGAACCACTAGAACCGTCCCCGTGGTTCTGCTATAATAGAATCTAATTGAATAAAAGCAGGGGAGCTCACACTTGTGGGCTGAGAGTAAGCGAAATGTAGCTTTGACCCTTTACCTGATTTGGATAATGCCAACGTAGGGAATGTGTGTAAGTATGACGATTCATGCGGTATATCTATTTCAGGTATACCGCATTTTTTATTGAATGGAGGATAACCATGTTTGAGCAAATCATAAAAAACGTTAGGCAAAATTCACCGCTTGTCCATAATATTACAAACTATGTGACGGTTAATGATGTTGCAAATATCGTCCTTGCATGTGGAGGTTCACCAATTATGGCGGACGATCCAAAGGAAGTGGCGGATATTACAAGCATCTGCAATGCACTTGTGATTAATATCGGTACTTTAAATGAGAGAACAATAGAATCTATGATTTTAGCAGGTAAAGCAGCGAACAAACTAGGGCATCCTGTAATTTTGGATCCTGTAGGAGCAGGTGCGTCTAGCTTAAGAACCAATACTGTCTATCGTCTTTTAGACGAGGTACAATTTGCGGTTATCAGAGGAAATTTATCAGAAATAAAAACGGTACATGCAGGAAGTGGAAATACAAAAGGTGTGGATGCAGCTGCAGAAGACGTCATCAACGAAGGTAATCTTAATGAAATGGTTCAGTTTGCAAAGCAAGTAAGTAAACAAACAGGTGCAGTCATTGCAATCACAGGTGCTATTGATATCGTTGCGAATATGGATGAAGCCTTTGCGATCAGAAATGGTCACCCAATGATGTCAAAAATCACAGGAACCGGCTGTATGCTTACTTCTGTTGTAGCATCTTATTGTGGAGCTAATCCTGGTGACATTTTAAAGAGTACAGCCGCAGCAGTGAGCGCAATGGGATATTGCGGGGAATTGGCTCATCAAAAAGTAGTAGAAATGAACGCGGGAACTTCATCATTCCGTATGTACTTGATTGATGCGATGAGCAAACTAGATTTTACACAATTACAAGGTGGTATGAACATTGAAAATCGATAATAAATTTATGCAACTATATGCAGTAACAGACCGTGCCTGGACAGGCAGCCAAACCTTAGTTGAACAAGTGGAAGTAGCACTAAAAGGTGGCATCACTTTCCTTCAACTTAGAGAAAAAAATCTGGGGTATGATGATTTTTTACAAGAAGCTATTGAACTTAAAATGTTAACGGCTTTCTATGATGTTCCTTTTGTTATAAACGATAGCGTTGAAATTGCGCAAGCTTGTGATGCAGATGGTGTGCATGTTGGGCAAGAGGATATGCCGGTTGAAAAAGTACGTGAAATGATTGGACCAGATAAAATTCTAGGTGTATCGGCTCAAAATGTAGAACAAGCTATTGCTGCCGAAAAAGCGGGTGCAGATTATCTTGGTATTGGTTCAGTATTTCCGACAGGTACAAAAAAAGATGCGAAACCGATGACATTCGAAACGGTTCAAGAAATTTGTAAGAGCGTATCGATTCCCATTGTTGCAATTGGTGGGATTAATAAAACGAATATTTTAGAGTTGACTGGAAGCGGGGTAGACGGGGTTGCGGTAGTATCGGCAATCTTTGCACAGACTGATATCCTTGCTGCAACAAAGGAATTACAAGAGCTTTCAGCTAAGATGTTAAGGAGTGAAGGATAATGAAAAAGGTATTGACGATCGCTGGCTCTGATTGTAGTGGGGGAGCGGGGATTCAGGCAGATATTAAAACAATTACAGCCCATAATATGTATGCAATGAGTGCCATTACAGCTCTTACTGCTCAAAATACAACTGGCGTATACGGTGTTCTCGATTCAACTCCTGAATTTGTGGGGCAACAGCTGGATTGCATCATGACTGATATTTTTCCTGATAGTGTGAAAATCGGGATGGTGTCATCACCTGAAATTATCCATAAAATCGTTGAAAAACTAGAAGAATATAAGCCTTCAAATATAGTAGTGGATCCAGTCATGATATCAACAAGTGGGAGTAGACTTTTGAGTGAATCGGCGATGGACGCTTTGATTAGCAAATTAATTCCGCTAGCTACTATTATTACACCAAACATACATGAGGCAGAGGCGCTTGGCGAGATGGAGATTACGACGAAGGAAGACATGCAAGTGGCTGCCCAAAAATTGTCCGACACATATAAAGGTGCCATTTTAATTAAAGGTGGACATCTTGAAGATACAGCGGATGATCTATTATATAGTAATGGCGAGTTCACATGGTTCCCAGGAGAACGTATTAGTAACCCGAATACGCATGGAACAGGGTGTACGCTTTCATCAGCGATTGCTTGTAATTTAGCAAAAGGCCATGATATTAAAACAAGTATACAGGAAGCAAAACAATATATTACGGGAGCATTAGAAGCGGGACTTGACCTTGGAAAAGGCAGTGGACCGTTGAATCATTGTTACGCAATAAAGAACTGATTATAGGAGCAGTGTCCGAAGCTGCTGTGTCAACTTCGGACAAGGGACCGCGGAAAAAGTGAGTCTGTGTCTGAAGCCGAGGACAATATTAACATTTTATGTGCTCCACTTCTGAAATGATTGATTCTATTAAGTTTGCAACGCTTTGATGCTTTGTTAATCTTGGGCTTTGTCCAGACCATAGTGACATGAAGTCTTTATTATTCTGTAAACTTGATGCCTTTCGGATATCCTGGGTCAGTGAATTCTGAATAGGAAACTCCGGGAGGTCATTTTCGTGAACAGTGCAACTAATTCTGAAGTTGTAATTCCACTAGCCATCGGAGCTTGGATAATCGGGTGTTCAATCTTTAACAGTTCAGTAACTTTATTATTAATCAAAACGAAAACCTCCTAAATGAAAAGAAAGTGGAGGAAATCCCCCACATCAAATGCGCTTTGGCGTATTTGTGCCCAGATTTTTTCGTGCTTGCTCGAAAAATCACCTTTGAAAATCTGTGGCATCCGCCGGAGGCTTTAACTTATTCAGTGGAAGTTAGAGACTTCTGCTGAATAAGTTAAAACCTAGAGTTTTGTAGCCTTTAATACAACCGCTTCCCCTTGGAATGAGATGATCGTATTATTTTCTATTTGGATACGAAACTTCTTTTTGACTTTATCGGAAGAGTTTAGCATATAGTCGTTCAGTTCGGCCTTTTCGGTGTCTGACACATGCATACGGTTACACCAGCTTTCAAAATCAAAAGGCTTGTCAAAACGATAAAGTTCTTGGATTTCAAAACCTTCATCTTCTAGCATTTGAAGCCATTCTGACTTTTTCCAAGCTCGAAAATGACTATAGTCTCTTCTTTTTTCGACTGTATTATAAAATTCATCAAACTCCTTGTTTTCTGGAACAACATTATCATCTAACAAGAACTGCCCACCTGATTTTAAAACACGTGATACTTCACTTACGAAGCTAGTAATGTTAGGAAAATGGTGAGGAGCGATCCGGCAAGATACAATATCAAATGTTTCATCTGAAAATGGTAGTTTTTCAGCATCGCCTTCAACAAATTCAACATTTTCATGGCCGTTCCCTTTAATAAATTTCTCAGCAGCAGCTAACATTTCTGGTGTTAGATCCAATGCTGTAACTTTTCCTACAAGAGGAGCAAGGGCATTGGCAGTATGTCCGCCACCCGTAGCAACATCAAGGGCTAGCTCTGTGCCTGTTGCATCGGCTAATGCAACCAATGTTTGTAAATCTCCACCTTTTCGATGACCTTCACTTGTTACATAAGAGGCAGCACTGCGGCCAAATTGTTTTTTAACATCTGATTTAATGTCCATTTTTTCTCCTCCATTGCGATTGTTACTTTTATCATATAGTAATAATTGGTATAAGAAAATTATAAATATTTTATAAATTGATATAAGAAAAGGTTATGATAAAGCAAAATAAGCATATTTTCCTCATTCGTTAATACATTAAAATGAATACTTCTGAGGGGGTAAACAATTGGCGCAAGGAAACAAGATTTTTGTTGGTAATTACAAAGGGGGAGTTGGCAAGACTACGAGTATTTATCAGATTGCGCTTCACCTGGTAGAAGCAAAAAAGAAAGTGCTACTAATTGATTTAGATCCACAATGCTCACTGAGTGAAATTTGTCTTACTAGAATTGACAGAGACCTTGAACAGCTTAAGAACGATGAAAGCCTTAACTTTGTCTATGATTTGTGGTTGCAATTTAAACAGTTTCCTAACCTGAGGTACTCCATTGATACGACAAATTTAATCAAACAAACCCCTGAACAAATTCACTTCATTCCATCTAATCTATTTTATACAAATGGTGGCCTCGATCAACTTGCTTCACGATTAAGAGATGATTTTGAAGACCTTGTTGTGCTCCAGCAATTTTTTCAAACGACTCAGCTTGAAAGTAAGTATGATTATATATTATTTGACTGTCCACCAAGTAACAATGTGATTACCCAAGGCGCATTTCTCCTATCAAATTACTATTTAATTCCGACGATTATTCAAACGATGAGTATTCGCGGGGTAAGCCATTATATCAAAATAGTTGATAAAATTTACAAAACCCATTGTGAAGATCATGAAAAAGCAGTAGTAGCAAAATTATTATTTGGGGAGAAACCTAAATTAATAGGTATATTTGAAACGCTCAAAAAGACAAATGTTAACAATGATCATGAGATAAATGCTTTAAAAATAGAATTAAAAGAAGCAGATATTGATTCTATACTCTCAGATTTAGAAAAAGGAAATTATTTTTTCAAAACGGTAATCAAACATTATGAAGCAATCGCACGTGATACTGCAGAAGGAAAGAAACGTTCCGAATATGCAGCGTTGACGGATGAAATATTATTTTGTATTGAACCAAATATTTTTAACAGTCTCGTATAAGTGGAGGAAGGAAATAGATGACTACCATTACCTATCAAAAGGTTGCAGATCATTTGGAAAAATTAAAAACAATCTATGAAACACTTCAACTACCGAAAAAGGATGTAAAAGAGATTGAGAAAGCAATTGAGATTTTTCATCGTTTCGGTGATGTCACGCTTGAGGATGAAATCGTAAAAGTTAACACAGAAAAACGCTCTAGCAAGAAAAACAAGCCATCGTTTTCTGATATGATTGACTCAGTATTTCAAGAAAAGTACGGTGATTTGGTGGGAACAAAACTGAATTATACTGAGTTTCGGTCACCGCTAGAGATTATCGCATTTATTGATAATACCTCTAAAACGAAAGTTATGAAGGATACCACTGCATTAGATTTAAAGCTTTTATACTGTCTGCTTACAGAACAAAAACAAGAAGTGAAAGGAACAAAACAGGAAGTTTACGAGGCGATAAAACGAGATATTAGGGCAAAAAGAAGAGGAAAAGCTTTTTTAGAATTTGCATAAAATATCCCCACGTTTCAGACGTGGGGTTCATTTGTGGAAAGGACAGATGGAAATTGGAATGTGAATTCAGTTCCTTCGCCAACAGAACTTGATACTTTGATCGTACCTTTCATTGCTTTTACAATACTATAAACGACCATCATTCCAAGACCTGTTCCTTTTGGCCCTTTAGTAGAGTAATAAGGTTCACCAAGTCGCTCAATTTGTTCTTTTGTCATACCCATTCCTGTGTCACGGATGATAATGCTTACATTTGATCGGTCATAACTGGTTTCAACATATAATCTTCCACCACCGGGCATTGCCTCAATCGAATTTTTCATGACGTTGATAAAGCATTGATGGAACTTTTGTCGGTCGCCTTCCATCGAGCCTATCAAAGAAAAATTCGTAATGACTTCAACCGAGTGCTGGTTTGCAGTAGGCTTTAAAATAGATATTACTTGTTGCAATTCGCGTTTGATTTGGAGGGTTTCAACCGTATCTAATGCTGGTTTAGAGAAAGTTAGATATTCTTGAATAACATGTTCAGCAGAAGCTAACTCTTCTTTAATAATCGTCAAATATTCTTTTTGCTTATGTCTTGGTAGAGTATTAGACATCAACAATTGTACAAATCCCATTGCTGCCGTTAAAGGATTTCGTATTTCATGAGAAATCGCCGCTCCCATTTGTTCGACTGCGTGGAGCTTCTCAGATTTTACAATGGTTTGTCGCAATTGGATATTATTGCGAAAAAACTCAGTTAAGTAGGACAAAATTCCTAAGCCAATCGCTGGAATGAGTAAATAGGCAAACCAAGCATCGAAAGTATTTACATTCGGTTTCGAAAATTGAAGTGCAGCCGCTGTAAGGATGGATACAATAAAGGTCAAAAGTACGGAAATGCACACACGCTTATTAGAACTCTGTTTCCAAAACCATGGGTATAGCTTCCACAAAGAAAAAGCCATTGGAAGATAAAGGGCAATTGTCGCGTAAAAACCAAAATTAAAGCCGTAGAACCCCCTTATAATAATAACTGTCAGACACAGGATCGGACCAATTCCAAGATAAAGTCCTCCTATTAATACAGGAATAAGACGAAGATCAAAATAGTAAGAAGGGGTAGGTTGATATGAAACGATAAAGCAAGTCAAAATAAGCACAACTAACCCTATGTACGCTTCCCACTTTGATAGGGTAAGATTTCGTTTTCGTTCAAACCAAATTAAACCTATAAATGAAAGAATGATTAATAATGCAAGGTTAAACAAAATGTGCTTAGTAATTTCCATGATTCACCTTCAAGTAATAAAAATTTATAATATAGTAAATAGTTAGATAATATTATTAATTCTATTATAATACAGATGAAACTACTTTTGTGTCTAATTGAGTGAAAATTTTGGTAAAATTAGATGAAAAAGAATGAAATATGGCACTTATTCCCTATTTTTACCATTATCAACTCTATAAAACTATACTTTTTTCATAAGAAAGTCCTACAACGGATTAGTAACATGCCAAATAAAATAAAAATGGGTATACTTATGAAGGGAAAATTGCGTTTTTATGTGAAAGGAAGTTGGCAAAGTGGAAGAGAAGACAGCACTTATTGCTGGGGCAACTGGTTTAATTGGAAATGAACTACTACATAAATTGCTAGAGGGTTCTGAATATAAGCAGGTGTATGCTCTAGTTCGAAACCCACTTAAGATGAATCATCCAAAATTAATAGAAGTAATCGTCGATTTCGATCGTCTTAATGAGTATAAACAATATTTCGCGGTGAATGATGTGTTCGTTTGTTTAGGCACTACCATCAAAAAGGCGAAGACCCAAGCAGCAATGTACAAAATAGATGTCGATTATCCAGTTGACATTGGTCGGATTGCAAAAGAGGCAGGCGCAAGACATTATTTAGTTGTTAGTTCAATGAATGCAGACCGTAACTCTAAGCTTTTTTATCCAAGAATGAAGGGGGAACTTGAAGAAAAGGTTCGTAAACTTAACTTCGAACAACTGTCCATCTTTCGTCCGTCACTTCTACTTGGATACAGAGGCGAATTTCGACTTGGAGAAGAAATGGCTGCTTTCTTATTTAAAGGCTTAAAGTTTATATTTACTGGCCCCCTCCAAAAGTATAGAGCGATCGAAGGAAAAACATTAGCAAAAGCGATGTACAAAGTGGCTCTGGAAAAAGAACAGGGGAAAGTGGTTTATGCTTCGGAGGAGATTGCGAGATTTGCACAAAAAGAATAAAAACTGCTCAGATTTGCTCTGAGCAGTTTTCTTTACGCCAATTGATGTTCCTTCACATAGCGATTATGTGGGTGGTCTTTGCAGTCCTGGCTACAAGATCTGTAGTGTTCATGTTCGCAGTCCTCACATAGTAGGAGATGCTTGTTGCACTCTGGATTTCCGCATTTTACATAACGTTCTTCTGGTTTCCCACAGTGATGACATTTTCCAACCACTGTTTCTTCACCAGTTCGGTTAACTGGTACAGAAATGCGTTCATCAAATACATAGCATTTTCCGTCCCAAAGTGCACCTTTTACCTCTGGATCATATCCGTACGTAATGATGCCACCCTCAAGCTGAGAAACATCCTTGAATCCTTCGTTTACAAGGAACCCAGAGAATTTTTCACAACGAATTCCACCTGTACAATAGGTTAATATTTTCTTATCCTTATGCTCGCTTAAATTTTCTTCGACCCATTTTGGCAGCTCGCGGAAGGTTTCGATATCTGGTCGGATGGCACCTCTAAAGTGACCAAGATCGTACTCATACGTATTCCGCGCATCAAGAATGATGACATCGTCTTGTTGCAACGTTTCAAGGAATTCCTTTGGTGAAAGATGCTTACCAGTAATTTGATTGGGATTTAAGTCCTCATCAAGACTTAAATTAACAATTTCTGGTTTTACTTTTATTTTGAGCTTTTTAAAAGCATGTTCTTCGCTTTTCTCAATTTTGAAAACCATATCCGAAAACCGAGCATCGCTTCTCATAAATTCCATGTATCTTTCCGTCTGTTCAACCGTACCTGACACAGTACCATTGATACCCTCTGTTGCAACAAGAATTCTACCTCTCAATCCAAGGGAAGAACATAATTCAAAATGTTGGTCTCTAAAAGCCTGCGGGTCATCAATATCGATGTATTTGTAATAAAGTAAAACTTGATAATCCAATTTATTCACCTGTTTCTATTCGTGCTATTTTCTCTATGTATAATATCAAAAATTAGGGATTAAATAAAAGTACTTTTTATTTCCTGAGGATTTATAAATCAAAGTAAAAAGACTAGGGGGGAATCCTAGTCTTTGGCTACGCATATTAATGTGGTTTCAACACAACTTTTATACAATCTTCTGTCTTGGTATCAAAGACTTCATAGCCGTGTTTTGCTTGTTCTAAAGGTAATACATGAGTAATGATGTCTCTTGGATCAAATTTACCTTCAGAAATGAGGTCATGCAGTTTAGGAATGATGGGAATAACATGTGCTTGTCCCATTTTCAATTGAACGTTTCGTTGAAAAATGTCCCCTAAAGGAAAGGCATTGTATCTCATTCCGTATACTCCTGTGAGCTGAATCGTGCCACATTTACGGACAGCCTGTGCCGCGGTAACAATCGCACCCATTGAGCCTCCATGGAGTTTCAGACCTGTTGCCAAAAATTCTAGCGGTGACATTTTACCATCCATTCCTACACAGTCAATGACAACATCCGCTCCACCTTGCGTAATTTCTTTAAGATGGTTTCCAACATTGTCTACACTCTCAAAATTAACGATTTCAACATTATTCGTCTTTTTTGCATGCTGTAGTCTGTAATCGATATAGTCGACGGCTATAACCCTTTTGGCACCAAACATCCATGCGAATTTTTGCACAAGAAGTCCAACAGGTCCACAGCCAAGAACAATGACGGTATCTCCATTTTTGACTCCCGCATTTTCAACAGACCAGTAAGCAGTAGAGGAAACATCTGCGAGCAAAACAAGTTGCTCATCTTCTAATTCGCTATCCTCCGGAACTTTAAACGGGGTGAAATCACCGTAAGGGACCCGTAAATATTCCGCTTGCCCACCAGCAAATCCACCAGTTGTTTCAGAATACCCTAAAAAACCACCCATATCCCCATTTTCATTTGCATTGTCACATTGACTTGAAAAGTCATGTGTACAATACCAACACTTTCCACAAGCCATGTTAAAGGGAACGATCACCCGATCGCCTTTTTTTATCTTGGTCACTTCGGGACCCACTTCTTCTACGATTCCCATCGGCTCATGTCCAATTATATAATTTTCTGGAGTGTTGGGTATCATTCCATGGATTAAGTGCAAATCAGATCCACATATGGCGGAACTTGTTACCTTCACGATAATATCATCCGCTTTTTGGATTTTAGGATCTTCGACTTCTTTTACGGCAACGTCTTTTATGCCCTGATATGTAACGGCTTTCATGTGAATTTCCTCCTACCCTTTATTTATTCGGTGTTGCAAATGTACCCCGTCTGTCAGTGTCAATTGGGAAAAGCTCCATTCGAGCAATGGAAAGGGCCATATCTGCTGACTTAAGGTCTAATTCAATTTGCTTTTCAACATCATTTGGGTATAACCAGCCTTTACGAATCATCAAATCAGATAGTTCTTCGTGTAAATCTAGCGCTTGTTCCATTTGGCGATAGAGTGCTTCGCGTAACTCGTGACTGGCCGTCTCTGTTAATGCAACTGAATAGTAACGAATCCCTGTTTTAACTGAAAGCAGAAAGTCCATAGCAAAAGAGGCATCGGCCATCTTAGGCATTCCTTCAGCGTATTTTGGATCTAAATAATCCTGATTCAACATGATCACCTTCTTTAAGAATTTGTACGTGCTTTTTCATAGAGTTCCTTTAGTTCTTCTATGGCTGCCATCGTTTGGTGGACATCCTTTTCCATCAAGGATTTTAAGTCATTATCAAAGCAAATGCCTTGCATAAGCTTTGAACGTACTAAGCATATTGTTTTAAAATTGATCATTTCGTGAGTTTCCATGGTTTCGTGGAAACCGAGTGTGTTTTGATGCATAAAAAGTCACTCCTTTTTAACTTTAGGATGACCTATTTTCGGCAAAAATGGGTGGGAAATTGATTTCCAAAATTAGTATGAAGGTAGAGTGGAATAAGAACCTACGCCCAAGGTAATCTAACAATAGGTGACATAAGAAAGGAGAGCTATAATGACACAATACATGGGGCTTCATGAAACCCTTGAGGTACATGAACTACTGACGTTTAAAAATTTATGTGTGACAAAAGCATTTACGATGAGTGGACTTGTCCAAGACCCTCAGTTAAAAAGTATCTTAACGAATGATGTTGATTCTGGGAGGAGGTTCATCACCCAACTTCAGCAATTAATTACAGATAGGAGCAAAGACAATGAATGATATTTTTAAGAAATTAATGGGAATGGGTGGGATGACCGATCAGGTCATTGCAACTGATTTTCTTATCTCTGCAAAAGCTGGGGTGCGAAACTTAGCCTTTGCAATAACAGAAGCATCTACACCAAAAGTAAGACAAGTATTGCGTGAGCAGCTTCGGCATGCAGTTGAAACACATGCAAATATCTCAAATTACATGATTGAAAAAGGGATGTATTACCCAAGCGATCTAAGTGAACAGCTCCAAACAGACCTCACGATTACGAAAACAGCTTTAGAATTAACAGACTAATATAAAAAAGGTATTTTTCTAACCGGCTCGCGGCAAAGAAAAATACCTCTTTTTGTTATCGTTAACTTTCAGAACGAGTTGTTTTTTCTTTTATTTGTTCATACGTTTTCAAACTATATTCTTTATAAGGCGAATCGGGCAGGTGGTCAAATAATTCTACTGCCTTCTTTGCTGCAGATATAGCTTCATCAAGCTTACCGAGCTCGACACAGCAGAGTGCTTTGTAGGTTTCTTTCAAATAAAATTGTGAAAGATCGAAAGGGTGGCGATGGTACTCAGGAATCTCAACCTGATCAAAATATTCAATCGCCTCTTCGTAATGCCCAAGTCCACGTAAGGCTTTTCCTTTTTCAAGATAAAACCACTCGTCGAATTGATGATTAAATTCCGGATCTGATAAATAGTTATTTACGATTTCAAGGGCTGTTTTGTAATCCTGCTTAACCGAATTAAGTGATTCAATATAAAAAAGCTGAGATGTCATCTTCGACATTTTATCATCAGAAAACTCAGCATACTGCTTTATCTTAGTCAAATAGTATTCATGTAATTCACGGTCTTCAGCCATCATGGCATATGCAGCTGCAAGCCTGTATAAATCATCAATTAAATAGAATATTTTATTCTTTTGTGAGAAGGCAATCGCTTCATCCATCACACGCTTGGCTGATTCAATATCCCCGACTGCGAAGTACAGGATTGCTTCTTGATAATCAAGGTCTAACCTAGAAACTGGATCAATAAAGACATGATTCTTTTCAATTTCCTTTCGCTCTTGGAGGATGGTCGCTAATGCTTCATCATAATTATAATCCAAGAAATGGACAAGCCCACGAAAAACGCCAATACTCGTTCTTTTTGGGGTAACATTCATTTGGTCATATAAGTTTGCAGCCTGCTCAAGTGGCTGTTTCCAATCCCCTTGCTTTTCCCAATACAGACTATAACCATACAATTCCAATAATCTTGCAGCTACATATCCCTGATTAAGTTGAGGAACGACCGGTTCAATAAGTGGAATAAGTTTTTTGTATTTATCAGGATTCTGGCTAGAATCCAGAATGAAAACTTTTTCCGCTTGATCCAATATGTCTTGTAGCTCATCGAAATTGAATTCATTTAAAAGCTGTGACAAATCCACTTCCAATCTCTCTGCAATGTAGGTTAAGCTCTCCATTGATGGATTTGCTTTGTTATTTTCAATTAGGCTAAGCATGCCTTTTGTCAGTTTTGTTCCTGCAAGTTCTTCTAATGTTAATTTCTTTTGTTTGCGTAATTTACGTATGCGTTCACCTAGCATAAGAAATAGGCACTCTCCCTATTTTTATTATTTTGTTTAATTATATTAAACTTTTTGTTGAAAAGAAAGTAATATGATGATATGATTTGTTTAATTAAATTAAACTTTTCCAAAATTGGAGGAATTAGCATGAATGAACAACAAAAGCTTAAAAGGGCATCTTATCATTTGTTTACGTTCACAATTAGTAAAATCATTTCCTCATTCGGCGCACAAGTATACGCATTTGCAATCAGTTTTTATATACTTCAACTAACAGGATCAGCAACAAGCTTTGCAACAAATCTAATCTGTAATCTTTTACCGAGGGCACTTGTAGCGCCGCTAGCAGGTTATGCGGCAGACAAATATTCTCGGAAAAAAATTGTGATTATCTCACAACTCGTTACGACATTAGCGATTGTTGGATTACTCGTTTTTAGTCTAACTTATGGTTTATCCCTGATTGCGATATTCACAACAACTGTCGTATTATCGATCGCAACTTCATTTACTGGTGTAACCTTCACATCTTCGATTACCGGTTTGGTGGATGAAAAACGTATTCAAAAAGCAATGTCACTTAATCAAATTTCAATATCTTTTGCGGCCATCGGTAGCCCAGCAGTGGGTGGACTGTTATATGGTACAGTATCGATGGAATTATTTTTAGGGATGTACATTGTAGCTTCTGTCATTGCTGTTTTACTTGAATCTACCATGAACTTCAACCTGTTCTCTAATCGCAAGGTGAAAGATGAAACGGAACAGAAGGAGACCATGTGGGAAAGCATTAAAGCTGGTATTACCTATTTAAAAACAAAACAGGTTCTGATGACGATGATCTGGATGGCATTAGTCATCAACTTCCTTTTTGGAGCTTTTGAGGTCGGTTACTCGTTTATATTGATTGAAAAATTAAAGTTGGCTTCAGAACATTTCGGCTTCACGCAAGGGGCCTTTGCCATTGGAATGCTGTTATTCTCGATTTACTTCTCGATTCGAAAAGAAGTGAAGTATCCATTCCTTGTTTCAAAACGTGGAATTATTGGGTTAGGGGTCATTATGGGAGCGATGGCTGTTCCATTAATGATTTCATTATCGTATTGGTCAGTGTTTGTGTATTATTTTGTTGCGATGTTTATTAATGGATTAATGATTATCGTTGTCAATACACCGCTTCAAGTCATGATGCAAAAAATGATTGATGATGATTTTAAGGGGCGCGTGTTTTCAATTTTAGAATCGATGGCAGTAGCTTTAATGCCACTGGGGATGATAATATTTGGCTATTTATACGATGTATTACCAGGTCAATATATTCTCATCACAACAGCGGTCATTTTAATCGGAGTGGTCCTTGTTCTAGCAAGACCAAGTGTCGTGAGAAAAGCTCACCCTGAATTGAATGAACAGAATCCTGTTGTGGAAAAAACAAGTACTGCTTTGTAACTGTTAAGGCCTTTCTCTAAAATGAGAAAGGCTTTTTCTATGGATGTGAACATAGTGTGACAATGTGTCATATTTAATTGACTTGTGACATGGTGTCATCTAGAATGAAATTGTGAGGTGACATGATGTCATGATAAAGACAGGACCTAAAAATGAATTGAACCAAATGAAACTACGAAAGCTTGCAAAAAAACTGCAATCGCTTGGTGTCAAAGCTTCGATTTGTAAAAGACCAATAACTTTATTCAGGTAGCTTTAATTTTTCTAGAGGTTGGTTTAATGGCTAATAAGTATCCATTTAGTTTATGTTGAACTTTGACTGAATAAAGTTAAGCCTCCGGCGGATGCCACAGATTTTCAAAGGAAAGTTTTCGAGCAAGCTCGAAAAAATCTGGGCAGCAAATACACGGTGTGTATTTGATTTTCACATTAAAGGAGACGAATTATGTCTATAGGAATTAGAATGAATCAGTTTAAAGATATGAAAGTAGAACTAATACGATTTATGATGTCATACAAATTTGCGCTTGAAGAAATGATGACTAAGATCAATATTTTAAAGCAGGAGTTTAAATATATACATGATTACAACCCAATTGAGCATGTATCATCTCGACTGAAATCACCAGAAAGTATATTGAACAAAATCCAACGCAAGGGATATGACTATAGTTTTGAGTCCATCACAGAAAATATCCGGGACATTGCGGGGATTCGGATAACATGCGCCTATATTTCCGATATTTATAAAATTAGTGAAATGCTGCAAAAGCAAAAGGACGTTACCTTAATCGAGTGCAAGGATTACATTAAAAATCCAAAACCAAATGGGTATCAAAGTCTACATTTAATTGTGCAAATTCCAATTTTTATGTCCGACCGTGAAGAGCATATTTTTGTTGAAATTCAAATTCGAACCATCGCCATGGATTTCTGGGCAAGCTTGGAGCACAAAATTTACTATAAATACAATAAAGAAATCCCGCAGCATATGAAGGATGAATTAAAGGAAGCAGCTATAACAGCAGCGCAATTAGATAAAAAGATGGAAAAACTTCAAAGAGAAATGAACAAACTAAAGGAATCAACGAAAACGGAAGAGCTTTATACATTGGATGATAAAATCCTTCTTCCTTATGATTTTTTATCCTTCGACAAATAGGGAGAGGTGAAAATGCCGAAGATCACTTTTTTTAATTTACCAGATGATAAAAAACAAACACTGATTGAAGCGGCAAAACAGGAATTTGCTAGTGTTCCGTTATTCGAAGCTTCCATTTCCAATATTATAAAAGCTGCTGGAATTCCACGCGGAAGTTTTTATCAATATTTTGAGGATAAAGAAGATGTCTTTTTCTTTTTATTAAGTGAATACGCGAAAGAAAAGAAAGTTGAGTTTCTGTCCATGTTAGATAAGCATGATGGTGATTTATTTCAAACGATTAATGATTTTTTCGAACTGTTCTTAGAGGAAGATGAAGAAGAATTAACCTTTTTAAAAAATGCCTTGCTTAACATGACCCACAAGATTGAACGTACGTTTGACAGAATAACGGGCGAAGTGGAGATGAACGAAAACTTTGTGGAATTAAGCTCTCTTATTAATAAAAGCAAGATGAATGTCTCGAATGATGAGGAATTGTTTCATGCGATGCAAATCATTACATCTGTGATGCTGCGCAATTTAATCCATGCCTTTGCGTATGACCTATCATCAGAATCCGCATTAAGGAGCTTTACAATCGAAATGAACCTTTTGAAAAAAGGACTTGTTCGGTAGAAGACACAATTTGTGTTTTCTCACCGGACTTTTATTTTTCGAGCCATTTTTTAGCAGATATGGAGTATAATAGAGTGCATTAATCAACAGATGGATCACATCAGAATGGATGGGTGATTGTGCGAAAACTTTATTTATACGGCATTCTGTTATTTGTCATGGTTGCGTGGGGGCTAAATATTGTAGCAATCAAAATATTGGTTGAAAATTTTCCGCCTGTATCCATTACCGGTCTACGAATCTTGGCAGCAGGCCTTGTAATTTTTGTCTTTTTGTATGTGAAAAAAGGTCTCCAAAAAATGAATCTACACGAGTTTGGGTATGTTTCACTTAGTGCTTTGACTGGAATTCTTGGCCACCAAGCATTACTTTCTGTTGGCTTGACGGGCACGAGCGCCACAAATGGTGCATCCATTCTAGCCTTAATACCGCTCGTTACCAATATTTTGGCGGTGCTTTTCCTAAAAGCCAAAATGACGATTCTAAAAATCAGTGGTGTATTTTTAGGAATCATGGGTATTTATTTTATCTTAATCCTGGGTGGAGGGTCATTTACGAAGCTCGCACTTGGGGATTTTTATGTGTTTTTATCCGTCATTGCTCAGGCGGTAAGTTTTATTTTTATTCGAAAAGCTTCCTATACATTAAACGCAAAAACGATTACCTGTTACGCTTTATTAATGGGGGCAGGCTTCTTGATAATGTTAAGCTTCGCGCTTGAGGGGCAATCGATCGCCTCAACTGGTGCTGTACCTCCATATGTGTGGGGCGTATTTGCTGCATCTGCGATTATTTCAACGGGTATCGGAAACCTGTGTTATAATTTTGCCATTTCCAAAATTGGCCCAGGCGAAACGGCCATTTTCTTAAACCTTGCACCGTTCTTTTCTCTGGTCGGTTCGGTGTTGTTCTTAAATGAAGCATTCAAATTCATTCAGTTAGTTGGTTTTGTTTTAATTGTAATGGGCGTGTTATTAGGAACTGGTATTTTCGAACGGAAACCTAAGATTGATAAGCAGGTTGAGGTTTCAGTGTCGAAATAAAGTAGGCGGGTCAGCTCTTTTTGTGGGAGCTGGCTTTTTTTGTGTTTAGAGCGATATTTGGTGCTATAGCGCAATTATCGGAAATATAGCGCAATTATTTTAGTTAGAGTGCGATTCCGGAAAATAACGCGCAATTCACAAAAATATAACGCAATTACCAGAATTAAAGTGCAATTAATTAAAAGTTAGCGCGTTATCCTCCAGAGCTTGTATAAATTACTTCTGAAGCACAACACAAAACGATAAAAATGGGCTAAAATGGAAGAATAAACTCAACTTTAAGGAGTGAATGACATATGGAGTTAAATTTAAATGGGAAAACAGCTATCGTTGCAGCATCAAGCCAAGGTCTTGGAAAAGCAATCGCAACCCAACTCGTAAAAGAAGGCGCCAACGTGATGCTGGCAAGCCGCAGTGAGGACAAACTAAAAGCAGTTCAGGCCGAACTCTCAGCATTCAACAAGGGGAAAGTCTCTTACCTACCAACGGATATTACCAATAAAGAAGACATCGAGGCTCTCATTAAGCATACAGTAGATACGTTTGGCACTATTGATATTCTCGTGAACAATGCGGGAGGTCCTCCAGCAGGAACATTTGATCAATTAGATGATGAAGCTTGGCAGGGGGCATTTGAATTAAATCTATTAAGTTTTGTTCGCATGATTCGTGGCGCTCTACCATACTTGAAAGAAAATGGCGGAAAAATTATCAATATTGCATCTTCGTCTATCAAAGTGCCTATTCCTGGTCTGATTCTTTCCAATACTTTTCGACTAGGAATTGTCGGATTATCAAAAACATTAGCTGAGGAATTAGCGCCATATAATATCTTGATCAATACGGTCGCACCTGGACGTATTGCAACAGACCGGGTGGCACACTTAGATAACGTAAGAGCTGAGACACTAGGAAAGCCAGTTGAGGAAATTGAAAAAATGGCTAAAGAAACAATCCCATTACAACGCTATGGTTCGCCTGAAGAATTCGCAAATTTTGTGACATTTTTAGTATCTGACGCTAACACGTATATGACTGGGCAAGCCTACTTGGTTGACGGTGGTATGGTGAAGGCGATCTAATATAATTTAAAAAGAGGACTGTCGCCAGTCCTCTTTGTTTATGCTCGTTGCAACAACGCTGAACCGGAAATCCCTGGTTCTGTCATTTCATAAGGGTTTAAGATAAGATCTAATTCTTCTTCAGTTAACACATCATATAGCAAGCAAAGTTCACGTACTTGTTTGCCATTTAAGATAGCTTCTCTTGCGATTCGAGAGGCGACTTCATATCCAATATGTGGATTTACGGCCGTGATCAGTCCGACGCTTCTTTCTACGTAATCCTTTAAACGCTCTTCATTTGCTTTGATTCCTGATAGACAATAATCAGTAAATGCTCTGAATGCGTTATTCATAATGCTAAGTGATTGCAATAAATTGAATGCTAAAACTGGTTCCATTACATTCAACTCTAGTTGGCCAGCTTCAGTAGCTAAGGAGATTGTATGATCATTTCCTAGCACTTGGAACGCAACTTGGTTAATCATTTCAGGCATAACAGGGTTTACTTTACCTGGCATAATCGATGAACCAGGTTGTCTTGCTGGTAAGCTGATTTCGCCAAGTCCTGCGCGTGGTCCTGAAGCCATTAACCGTAAATCATTTGCGATTTTTGACATACTCATCATATTTATTTTTAAAGCAGCTGAAACTTCGGCGTAGGCATCGATATTTTGGGTAGCATCAACTAGATGTTCAGCACCCACTAAAGGAAGCCCACTAATTTCCGCTAAATATTTGACTACATTTTCGATATAACGTGGTTCAGCATTAAGCCCGGTTCCTACAGCAGTAGCTCCCATGTTAACCTCATACAAATGCTGACGGGATTGTTGTATACGCTTTATATCGCGTTCTAACACACGGGCATATGCAGCGAACTCTTGTCCAAGTCGAATCGGCACTGCATCCTGAAGGTGTGTTCTTCCCATTTTTATGATATGGTCAAATTCTTGTGCTTTTTGTTGTAAAACCTCTTTCATATACTCCATTGTTTTTAATAATTTCTCTATTAAATTTAGTGTGGCAATATGAAGTGCCGTTGGAAATGCATCATTTGTAGATTGAGACATATTCACATGGCTGTTTGGACTTACTTCATTGTATTTTCCTTTTTCATGTCCAAGGATCTCGAGTGCACGATTAGCAATAACTTCGTTTGCATTCATATTAATAGACGTACCTGCTCCACCTTGGATAGGGTCTACAATAAATTGGTCGTGCATTTTTCCGTTTATGATTTCATCGGCCGCTTGTACAATTGGCTTACCAATACCTTCATATAGATGCTTCACATCCATATTTGCTAATGCTGCGGCTTTCTTAACCATTGCTAATCCGATAATTAATTCTTCATGGATACGGTAACCAGTTATCGGAAAATTTTCAACTGCACGTATCGTTTGGACGCCATAATAGGCATCAACTGGAACCTCTTTTTCTCCAAGAAAATCCTTTTCTATTCGAACTTGGCTCATGATGTTCTCTCCCTTTTACATATACATTCTAGTAGTATTAAATTCCCTTTCCTACTAGTTTGCAACTGTCATCCACCTCATTATAACATGTATTTTTTACTTACCAACTAAAACCGCTTACAATTTTAATAATCTATTAGTTGGTAAAGTCCAGGCCTTGGTTTGTCCGGACTAAATGATGAAAAAGCGGAATAATATATACTAAGTATTCCGAAACTTTTCTCGCGCTCATTCGTAATAAACGGTATCAGCAGTTTGAGGAAGGAGGGATGAACAATGGTACGATACATGACATTTGCGCTCCTTGTTACTACCGTAGAGGTAGCCATTCTTTATGGAGTATCCCTCTATTTAGACGCAAATACGTTAACTACCTTGTTTATTGGCTCTTGTTTCTTTATTATAGTCGCATTCCTAATGGGCTCCTCAGGCGATATTTTTACAAAAAACTCAGAGATGGCCGTTTTTAATACATTTCTCGGTAGCTACAGACGAAAGCATGAAAAAGTACGACTCCGAATTAGTCCATTTTTAACAGGATCTATCCTTTGCTTGATTGTGTATTTTGTACTGAATTATTTTATATAGGACAAAATTTACTCAGCATCTATCCATTTTTGGGATAGGTGCTTTTCTACGTAATTATCATTTCCCGTTGCAGCCTTCTCATTCTAAATAGATAATCAAAGCAGAAACTTTTTTATAGACGGAATAAATCTTTTTTCAAATCTTTTCGTCTTACATAATTGAGGTGATTAAAATGCCTGAGGATCAAGAACTAATTGAAGAAATCCTGCAAGGTAGTCAAGCGGCGATGGAGGTTTTGACAAGGAAGTATTATAAATCCATTTACGCTTTTGTCTATCGAAAAGTGGGAAACAAGGAAATGGCGTACGATTTAACACAGGAAATTTTTATAAAAATGATGCAGCGGATTAAATCTTATTCAAATAAAGGTAGTTTTAAAAGCTGGCTCTATACAATAGCCGTCAATCATTGCCGCGATTATTGGAGAAGTGCTGACTATAAGCAGACATTTACGCAAACGGAGCTTCAGGAAACAATCAAAAGTGAAAACAGTAATGTTCCCTACATATTTGAACGGAAGGAAACAAGGGAGCAGGTAAAGTCTGCTATTAATAGTCTACCAGATATTCAACGAGAAGCTGTGATTCTGAAATACTATCATGGCATGAAAATTCAGGAGATAGCCGACATAACAAAAGCGAATGTGTCGACCGTTAAATCAAGATTGAAGCAAGGCCTTGGGAAACTTGCAACAGCATTAGAGAGAGGTGAGGGAAATGAGCAAAAACGACAGACAAAACGATAATTTTGAGATCGATGATGAGATTTTTGCATTGGAACAGGAATTGGGAATGGCTTTGGACGAGTTTGATGTAGAATTTCCGAGTGAATCTGAAATCATGCTGACAATTGATGCACTGCGTCCTCACGTTCCTAGAAAAGAAAATAAATGGAAGACACTAGTTGCCAGCATATCAACCGTATTGAGACATTCAACAAGGGAAGTCTCTTATTTTTCACCATTGTTTTGGGGGTTGAATCTATTATTTTTACTAATCGGAGTAACTTCAACTCTTTTTTACGAGTTAGACCCCTATCTGATTATGCTGTATGTGGCCCCACTCCCAACATTCATCGGGTTGATTGAGGTGTTTAAGAGTGGAAATACCGAGATGGCTGAACTTGAGATGTCATTTAAATTTAGCCTGCAAGAAATTATTCTATCCAGAATGGTTGTTGTGGGGGTCTTCAATATCACTCTGAATATCCTGTTAACGATTAGTTTTGCAGTTCTCCTACCTGAGGTGATGATTGGAAAATTAATTCTCTATTGGGCGACACCATTTACGATCATTGCAGCGATCATGTTAGTGGTAGCTTCAAAATTTCGTCGAGCATACACGTTAACCGGTGGAATAATTGTTTGGACAGTAGTTGCTCTGTTTCTAGCACAACAAGATGTAATGGAAAGAATCGAAACCATTTCAGCGGTGTTTTATATTTTGGTAACTGTAGCTGCAACGATTTTTATCATGATTAAAATGAGCAGAATTTACAAAAGGGGTATTTCATATGAATTTAACCATTGAAAATGTGTCAAAAGTCTTTGACGATAAAAAGGCACTGGACTCTATAAATTTAGAATTTACAACAGGGGTGTACGGGATTTTAGGGGCGAACGGATCGGGGAAGACGACATTGATGCGCATTCTTGCTAGTGTTATGAAGCCGAGCTCCGGAAGAGTATTATTAGATGGTCAAGATATTTCGGTTTTAGATTATCGGTATCGAGATGTCATCGGATATTTGCCTCAGCATGTGGGGCTGTACAAAAATTTTACAGCTGAAAAGTTTTTGCTTTATATTGCGACATTAAAAGGTCTATCGAAAGAACAGGCCAAGGAAAAGGTTATAGAGACATTGGAATTGGTAGGATTAGGTGAGCATTCGAAGAAAAAAGTAGGGAAGTTTTCAGGGGGGATGAAGCGACGTGTCGGAATTGCGCAAGCTCTGTTAAACGACCCGAAAATTCTGATCGTGGATGAACCGACGGCAGGCTTGGATCCAAAAGAAAGAATTCGGTTCCGAAATTTGTTATCGAAAATCTCAACAAACCGAATTGTATTGTTATCCACACATATTGTGTCAGATATCGAATTCATTGCGAAGGAAGTTTTGATTTTAAAATCAGGAAAACTGATTCAAAAGCAGACACCTCAATCGTTATTGAAAGGAATCGAAGAAAAGGTGTGGTCTGTCACAGTTGATACTGAATCTGAAATTACAAAGTTTCAATCTATATATAAGGTTGGCAACATTGCTCGGGTTGGGGATAAATTCGAGCTACGAATTTTAAGTGATATCAAACCTCATCAAAATGCTGTACAAGAACATCCGAATCTAGAGGATTTATATCTCTACTATTTCGATGAGGAGGTGGCATAAATGGAGTTATTGAAATTTGAGTTATATAAAATTTTTAAGCAAAGAATGGTGTATGTTGCGTTCCTTTTGCTGATTGTTTTTTCGACGGGATTTACCTATTATCCTGGTGCCAATCAAGAAAGAGCAATCTATAAGGATTGGGAAGGGAAAGTTACTGAGGAAAAACTTGAAGTTGCTGCCAAGGGTAATGAAGAGTTAATGAAAAAGCAAGACGAAATGATGGAAACCGATCAGTGGTTGTCTGAAGATGAATGGACCCTGATGGGAGTTTACGAAAATATTGCATATGGTCATCAGGTGGAATTGAATGCTCAGGAAAAAATTAAAGAGCTAGCAGGTGAAAATAAATATAATACCGAACTTCAAACAGCCATGCTAAAAGAGATTGACACCTCTTATTTCACTTATAACAAAGGTCCGGAAGAAATTATCGATTATGCTAGCGTTTTTTCCGTATTCATCACAGGAGCCATGCTTTTGGTGGGGCTTTCTAGTATGTACACCCAGGAATATAGCACGGGGGTGGACAACTATATTCTTAGTTCGAAAAAGGGTAGAGGATCATTACTAGGTGCGAAAATTGGAGCAGCCTTAATTTATACCGTTATAGTTGTAGTGGGATGGGAGATTTTTAACATTGCGTGGAATCTTATTCAATATGGGAATAGTGGCTGGGAATCGTCCATCCAATATACCTTTAAATACTATTTTTCGCCTTATAGTTTTACAATGCTAGAGTACCATTTACTGCAATTAGGGTTCCATTTGTTCGGTGCATGTTGTTTTGCCATTATGATTGTGCTTATCTCGTCTATGTGTAAAAATGCTTTGGTTTCACTTATCATAAATGGTGCTATCTTTGCGATACCATACTTTTTGGTAGAAACACTTCAACTGCCTAATTGGGTAGAGGATATCTTCCAATTTTCGTTTATATATTACATGAATGTTGAGCCGTTTTTTGATGATTTTAGCACAATCAATCTCTTTGGAATCCCTGTCCTTTATTCTATTGTTGCGCTTGTTGTAATGATTGGGGTTATCGTTATGATTCCATTATTAACATCACGCGTTGTGAAAAACAAGGAAGTTACCTCTTAGTTTAATTCACCTGTCCTGTGGGCGGGTGATTTTTTTATGAAGAGGAAAACAATTCGGAAAAAATTGGCGAATCCCTTTCATAAGCGGAATGAAGAGGAAAACTCCGCTGAAAAAAACCGCGAATCCTCTTCATAAACAGTATGAAGAGGAAAACTCCGCAGAAGAGATCAACGAATCCCCTTTATAAGTGGTATGAAGAGGATAACCCTACGGATTAACGCTCCGAATCCCCTTCATCAACAACTAAACAATTTCAGCACTGTCCCAATTTTCTTTAAAACCCCCGTAATTTCGTCCACCCCATGCATGATACCCAAATTACTGGAAATCCTAAACCCAAACTTACTTATTTAGGAAATGAGGGTTTATTGTGGCAAATGAGAAAAAGCTTCCCGAAGCACCCGAGCCTTTATGGAGAGCCGATGTGGACATTCCGGAGTTTCCTCCTCTCGAGGAAGACCTTGAGGTAGATGTTGTGATTGTAGGTGGGGGGATTGCAGGTATAACCTCCGCGTATGTCTTAGTAAACGAGGGATTGAAAGTTGCCATATTAGAGGCGGATCAATTACTCAATGGTACTTCCGGACACACGACTGCAAAAGTTACAGCACAGCATGACCTCATCTATGATGACTTCATTACAAATTTCGGAAGAAGTACAGCGAGGCTTTACTACGAAGCAAACACGGATGCATTGAATTTTGTCAAAAAAACAGTAGAAGAGCACCAAATTGAGTGTGATTTTAAGGAACAGGATGCGTATCTTTACTCAACTACGGATGAGTATGCACAAAAGATTGAGAACGAAGCACAAGCCTATAAAAAAATTGGAATTGATGGTGGTCTCGTAAACAGTATTCCTTTTGACATTGAGATAAAAAACGCAATTGTGATGAAAAATCAGGGACAATTCCATCCAGTCAAATATTTAGCTCACCTTGTCAAAATCATTAAAGAAAAAGGTGGACTTATCTTTGAACATACGGTAGCGGTAAATGTTGAAACAGGGGAAAAACCTACCGTACTCACTCGTAATAACAAACGTGTAACCGGTGGTTTCGTCCTCGCGTGTTCTCATTTCCCATTTTATGAAGGGACAGGGCTTTATTCGGCTAGAATGAAAGCATCTCGTTCATACGCTGTTGCCGTTAAAGCACAGGAGAGTTACCCGGGTGGCATGTATTTAAGTGTCGATAAGCCAACTCGTTCGATTCGTTCTGTTTCAACAAATGGCGAAGAGTACATTATCCTTGGAGGCGGAAGCCATCAAACGGGTGAAAGAACCGACACAAAGGAAGATTACAATTCCTTACGTATTTTTAGTGAACAGGTTTTTGAATTAGAGGATATTAAATACCACTGGTCCGCACAAGATCTTGAGACACTGGACAAAATTCCATATATCGGGGAATTAACAACCAGTGAACCAAACATTCTAGTCGCAACTGGTTTCCGTAAGTGGGGTATGACAAACAGTACCGTAGCTGCGTTATTATTTAGGGATATTATATTGAAACGTAATAATCCTTATCGTGATCTGTATTCCCCTGCTCGATTCTATGCACATCCAAGTTTGAAAAATTTCTTTAAGATAAATGCAGATGTCGTAAAGCATCTCGTACAAGGAAAAATGGATATTCCTCAGAAAAATGTGGATGATATTCCAAATGGGGAAGGTGCAGTCATTTCAATTAATGGTCATCGAAAAGGGGCTTACAAAGACGAAAGTGGGAAACTATACATTGTTGATACAACTTGCACCCATGTTGGCTGTGAATGTCATTGGAATAATAGTGAAAAATCCTGGGATTGCCCGTGTCACGGATCACGTTTCTCCTATACGGGTGAAGTTTTAGAAGGGCCGGCAGAAAAGCCACTACAGCAATACGATTACACAATGCTAGATAACTTAACATCAGAGGATTCAGGTTATTAAAAACTCAGGTGCTTCCTTCGGGAGGTACCTGATTTTTTTCTATTACCGCACCAAAGCGGTGAATCTATGTGAAAGACTATAATACTAGTTAAATTAGATATTTTGGCTTGTCCATTTTGGGTATGGAAATTATTTTGTAGTAGTAAATAACTGAATATTACAAAAGATATTGACGGTCACAACTGGAAAATTGTAGTGTAATGGAGGCAGAGGACATTTCAATTTTTACAAACGTCAAACGCAATTTACATCTTCTCAACAATTCCTCATCAATCGATTTCACCGAATACATAATCTTGACAGTCAAAAGTGAAAAAGTCATCAACTAGTCGACTTTTTTTACTTTTTTTCTGTATATATACGATACATAGAAGGGAGCGTGCCACTGACTTATATCATACGAGTTGTTTTTCAAAACTAAAAACGGAGGTATGTAAATGAAGAAATTAGTCAGTTTTGCGATTGTGCTTTTACTCGTTTTAACGATGTTTGCAGGTGTAACTTTTGCCGAACAGCCTGACAATGCGGGGAAGGGGAACCAAGACTTTGTTGAAGGCGAACTAATCGTTTCAGTGGAACCAAAACAAAAGGGCAATTCGGATTCCACAATCCAGAGCGCAGATAGTCTGACAGGCCAGGATGATGCGTTGAAAGCAAAAGGATTCTCAATCATAGACACTCTCCATGTAGAAGATACTTCAGTCAAACCACTCCTAAATAAAAATTTTAACAAAAAAGTAGTCGAGAAAATGGGCTTAGTCTACTTAGTCAAATACTCTCCGGACCAGTTCAAATCTAGTAATATGGCAATAAAAGAATTGCGTATAGAGTTAATGGATCTTGGTTTCAAAGTTAGGTATATTTCCGAAAACTATAAGATGATGGCCATTGAAGGAACAGCAACAATTCAAGCTGTTCATCAAAATCAAAAATGGCATTACGACATGATTAAGGCTCCGCAAGCATGGACAGTAACGAATGGGTCAAGTGCTGTAAAAATTGCCGTGTTGGATACTGGAATCGACCATAACCATCCTAGTCTAGCCAATTTTGTGAACACGAGCTTAGGCAGAAGCTTCGTCGACGGAACAACGATGGATGTTCAAGGCCATGGAACTCACGTTGCTGGAACGATTGCAAGCTATGGATCAGTATCTGGAGTTATGCAAAATGCAACTCTTATTCCAGTGAAGGTACTCGGTGATGATGGGTCAGGTTCTTTATATGGAATTACACAGGGTATTTTATATGCAGCGAATATTGATGCAGACGTCATCAATATGTCTCTTGGTGGGGGAGGCTATAATCAAAGTATGGATGAGGCGGTGCAAACTGCAACCTCACAAGGAACGATTGTTGTAGCAGCTTCTGGTAATGACGGGGCATCGAGTATTTCGTATCCAGCCGCTTATAGTAGTGTAATTGCGGTAGGGTCGGTAACATCGAACCGAACACGCTCAAGCTTTTCAAACTATGGATCTGGCTTAGAGCTTATGGCACCTGGCTCGAATATTTACAGCACCTATCCAAATAGTCGCTATACATCCTTATCAGGTACATCAATGGCGACTCCACATGTGGCTGGGGTAGCGGGATTAATTAGAGCGGCAAATCCGAATATTTCAGTTTCACAAGCTAGACAAATTTTACGTGATACAGCACAAGAGGCTGGTAGCTTTACGCAATACGGGTATGGAATTGTTGATGCTCATGCAGCGGTTGTAGCGGCTTCTGGAGGCGGCGGAACTACACCTCCACCACCATCATCAACTGAAACAGTTACAACTGTATCGACAAACTACAGCTACTATTATCGTGGAGAAACCGTTTATGTCACAAGTACAGTAAAAGATTCAAATGGAGCTGCGCTTGCAAATGCATCTGTGAATTTTAAAATCACACGACCAAATGGAACAACGGTAACATCAACTGCAACAACCAATTCGTCAGGTGTAGCAACCTGGTCAATTGGCACAAACTATTACACAGCAACTGGAACATACAAATTAGATGCAACTGCTTCAAAGAGTGGATATTCAAGCAGTACCGGTTCTACAACGTTTAGAGTTTACTAACTAATTTGCCGTAGCATGTCTATTTTTTAAGGAGTCTCACCTTAAGAGACTCCTATTTTTATATTTTATATGTTAACTTAAATTAAAAAGAGGTTGACAAATAAACCGTTTTCTCATTATTTTAATTATATAGATAAAAGAAGGAGGCTAAAGAATTGAAAAGGAAGTTATCAACGATTGATATTAGTTTGGTAGGAATGTTTGTGGCGTTAATGGCAATCGGGGCGAACATTACATCGATTGCGCCATTTATGGTTGTTGGCGGTGTGCCCATCACGTTGCAAACCTTTTTCGCCATCTTGGCGGGGGCGATTTTAGGTAGTCGTCTTGGTGCGATTAGCATGTGTGTGTATGCATTTGTAGGCTTAGTAGGGGTTCCTGTGTTTGCTAAGTTTAGCGGAGGATTTACTCATTTATTAAGTCCGACTTTTGGTTTTATTGTTTCATTTGTTTTTACGGCGTATATAACAGGAATCATGATCGAAAAGAAAAAGGCGCTTCATACATATGGCATTGCTTCCCTCATTGGGATGTCCATTAATTATCTTTTCGGAACGAACTGGATGTATTTTTCTTATCAATTATGGGCGGCGGCCCCAGAAGGATTTACGTATTCGATGGCATGGTTGTGGATGATTGTCCCGTTACCAAAAGATATCGTCCTTGCGATTGGAGCAGGGTTATTTGCGCATCGCTTTGAACGGACACTGGGTAGTCGGGGTTATTTTGCGAACTTGAAAAAATCGGTTAATTAGAAAAAATGGGGGAGAAAACAGATGAATAAATGGAAGCAATTAGCGTTAAAGGTGATCGATGGCTATGAATTAAGGAATGATGAGGCATTAGATATCTTAAACTCTCCAGATGAAGAAATATTAGAGTTGCTACATGGTGCTTACGTGATCCGTCATCGTTACTATGGTAATAAGGTGAAGTTAAATATGATTATTAATACAAAATCTGGGCTATGTCCGGAAAATTGCGGGTACTGCTCACAATCTAGTATTTCAACTGCACCGATTGAAAAATATCGAATGATGGATAAGGAAGAAATTTTAAAAGGGGCTGAAAAAGCTCATCAAATGCAAGTTGGAACCTATTGTATCGTAGCAAGTGGACGCGGACCAAGTAACAAGGAAGTGGACCACGTTGTATCTGCCGTAAAGGAAATCAAAGAAAAATATGATTTGAAAATTTGTGCTTGTCTAGGTATCTTAAAATCGGATCAAGCAAAAAAACTAAAAGACGCGGGTGTTGATCGGTATAATCACAACATTAATACATCTGAAAATCACCATGAATGTATCACAACCTCACATACCTATCAAGATCGGGTTAATACCGTGGAAACCATTAAAGAGCAAGGAATCTCACCTTGTTCCGGAGTAATTGTGGGGATGAAAGAATCCATGCAAGATGTTGTGGATATGGCAAAAAGCTTACGTGTCTTAGATGCCGATTCCATACCGGTCAATTTCTTGCATGCGATTGATGGAACACCTTTAGAGGGGACAAACGAACTGAATCCACGATATTGCCTGAAGGTACTGTGCCTCATGCGCTTTATCAATCCAACAAAGGAAATACGCATCTCAGGAGGAAGAGAAGTAAATCTGCAAAGCCTTCAACCACTTGGCCTTTATGCTGCAAACTCAATCTTTGTAGGAGATTATCTCACAACTGTTGGCCAAGAAGGCTCGGCTGACCACAAAATGTTAAAAGACCTCGGCTTTGAAATCGATTGGGAAGGTACACTGTCCCAAAATAAAGAAAAAATGACAATTGATTAAGGTGAATTAGGTACTTTCCTTTTGGGGAGTACCTTTTTTAGAGTCGTGATGTAGAATGAATCATTAAATGTGTCGTGAGTGTAAATTTTATTGAGAGTCGTTTTACTTTTACTTTGAAAATAAACCTAGTTCCCTCGAATCAACCTAAGAAAGAATCTCGAAATACTATCCCTATTTTTCTACTAAATCCCAAGTGTTTTACATTTAATTCCAAAAATAACAGCCGTTATTCCTGTTTTGCCTCATTTACAAAAAACACGATGCACATTAATACTATCTCAAAAATGTACAAGCATAATTGCGTTGTAAATAACTTTTAGATTC
Organism: Fredinandcohnia onubensis; assembly: GCF_031181385.1. Taxonomy (GTDB): domain Bacteria; phylum Bacillota; class Bacilli; order Bacillales; family Bacillaceae_L; genus Ferdinandcohnia; species Ferdinandcohnia onubensis_C. The sequence continues at coordinate 150,994 of NZ_JAPSKV010000005.1, read as the reverse complement.
AAAATAAAAGGAGCGAATATATGATGGATCGACGTAAATTCTTAACGTATATGGGTAGTGGAACAGCAGCAGTGGTGGCAGCAACATCAGGACTGGGAATGCTAGCTCCTAAAGCAAGTGCAGCAACAGCTAATCATTTAATGGATGGAAAACCAACTGGGAAGGGGAAACCACTGACAGTTCCTTTTAAAGAAATTGATCGATCATGGGAAAATGAATTACTCCTACCAAAGGGATATAACTATAATATTATCGTTTCTTACGGCGATGTGATTAATTCGAGAGGGGAAAAGTTTGGTGACGCAGCTGACCTTACCGTCTATTTTCCAATGGACGCGCTAAAAGGCGGTACAAATTCGGAGGAAGGTTTAATTTGGGTTAACCATGAGTTCCCTGAACCAGATAATTATATGAATATATTGGGAATTAATCCAGATACATACAAAAAAGAAAATCTTGCACAATATCCAGCCTTTCTAAAGATGCAGAAAGAATCTGTTGGCGGTTCTGTTATCCATGTAAAAAAGGAAAAAGGAAAATGGGTATTAGTCCAAGATGATACATATAATCGACGTGTGGATGGGACTACCCCTATTCAATTGACTGGACCTGCAGCTGGAAGCTCTGCTGTAAAAGGAGCGAAAGTAGTGGAAGGTTCACTTGGAAACTGTAGTGGTGGACGCACACTTTGGAATACAGCTCTTTCTTGCGAGGAAAACACGGAATATGGTGATGATTATGGCTGGCCAAACTTTACCGATGAGCACTATGGCTGGGTAATGGAGGTTGATCCTTTTAACATTGATGCACCTGTTCGCAAACACACAGCTCTTGGACGTTTCGCACATGAAAATGCTGCAATGGGACAAACAAAAGATGGCCGAGTGGTTGTCTATATGGGTGACGATAGTCGCGGAGAAAGTTTCTATAAATTTGTAAGTAAAAAGAAATTCAATCCAACTAATCGAGAAGCAAACTTTAATATTTTGGAAGAGGGTACATTGTACGTAGCAGACCTTGGCAAACAAACATGGATTGCATTAGATTATGAAACAAATTCTAAACTACAAAACTATGAAAAAGATGGGGAAAAGTTTTTTACAAGTCAAGCGGATGTACTAACCTATACGCGCGAAGCAGCTGCAGCTGTAGGGGCGACTAAGTTAGACCGTCCAGAAGATGTAGAGATTCATCCAATTGACGGAAGTGTATTCTTAGCACTAACAAATAACTCGAATCACGGAAATTTCCATGGCCAAATTTACCGTTTCGTTCCTGCAAATGGTGATCATGGCAGTGATAAGTTTACATTTGAAGTATTTATTGCTGGAGGTCAACAGAGCGGAATTACTTGTCCGGATAACCTTCACTTTGATAGTAAAGGAAATCTTTGGGTAGTCGAGGATTTTAGTGCTACCGAGGATAATGTGTATGCAGAATATAAAAACTGTGGTGTCTTTATGGTTCCGACGGATGGGAAAAAGTATGGAGATCCATTCCAATTTGCATCAGGTCCAAAAGGCTGTGAGGTAACGGGCCCTTGGTTAACTCCGGATGAGCGGACTTTATTCCTGGATGTGCAACATCCTGCTACATGGAACCCATATCCAGGCAAAACATTTGGTCGTTCATGCCTGGTAGCCGTTCAAGGCGGGGCATTTAAATAATCGATTACGTAAGGTAGAGGTGTAAGCGGGAAAGGATCGTTTACACCTTTCTGTAAAAGACGAGAGGAGTATTTTGCATGATTGTCGTGTGTAAACAGCATGTGAATCAAGGCCTAGAAAGGATATTTCTACCACATATCCAACCGATTCCAGACGAAATGAAAATCTCAGGAAGTTTTAAATGTCTAATCTGCGAACAGAAGGCGGATTATAAATTGTTCAATTTTGAAAACCATCGAAAATCATCCATTAAAAAAGCGATGTAAACAAGGAGGAAATGTTTATGCTACAAAATATTGGAATTCCAGGTCTTATTCTAATCCTCGTGATTGCGTTAGTTATCTTTGGTCCGAAAAAGCTACCCGAAATTGGACGTGCTTTCGGTACGACATTGAAGGAATTTAAAAAATCAACACGTGAATTGGTTGGGGAAGATGAAGAAAAACCAAAAGAGGAACTTCAAAGCTCTGAAAAGAAATCAACAGCCATTTAATGAAATCACTGTAGATGTAAGTACCTTACTTGCATCTTTTTTTAGAATAGAGGTGTGTTTATGGATAAGGTAGAAATGAATTTGGTGGATCATTTAACTGAGATGAGGAAACGTATTATTATTATCCTCGGAAGCTTTATGCTTTTATTGATTCTTGCGTTTGTTTTTGTAAAGGATATTTATGATTGGATCATTCAAGATTCGTCAATTAAGTTGGCGATTTTAGGGCCAAGTGACATTATATGGGTCTATTTAACACTATCAGGCATCGTTGCCATTGCTGGTACGATTCCAATTGCTGCTCATCAAATTTGGCTCTTCGTAAAACCAGCATTATCTTCAACTGAGAGGAAGGTTACATTGGCCTACATACCCTCTCTGTTTATTTTATTTATTGCAGGCATAAGTTTCGGCTATTTTGTTATTTTTCCAATCGTATTTGATTTCCTGCTTTCCTTATCAGGGGATTTGTTTATGAACTTTTTTACGGCTGAAAAATATTTTGGATTTATGGTTAATATTGTTCTTCCATTTGGATGTTTGTTTGAATTGCCAGTGATCATCATGTTCCTAACAAGCCTAGGAATCTTAAACCCATACCGCTTACAAAAAATGAGAAGGTACTCATACTTTGGATTAATTGTCACAGCAGTATTAATAACACCCCCAGATTTTGTGTCTGATATAATTGTGATCGTGCCACTACTTTTCTTGTATGAATGTAGTGTGTTACTATCTAAAATCGTATACAGGAGAAAGCAAAAACAGGAATTAGCCTTAACATAGCGAAGGGTGATAAGGCTTTTGTTGAACATTTGGAGGAGCTTATTTTACAGGCTCCTCTAATGAGTACAAAGACCTGTTAATAATTAATTTCTTAATATGATTTGCTATTTTCTTTTATATCTGTTATTCTAAGGAAGAATTATTTTTGTTCTTATTCAGATTAAAGATTCATTTTGTTTTTCGTCTAAGGTATTTGAACAAGGATAGTAACAAAATGTGTGGCAATCACACTAGGAGGCAATTTACATGGAACAAGGTAAAGTTAAATGGTTTAATTCAGAAAAAGGTTTTGGATTCATCGAGCGTGAAGGCGGAGAAGACGTATTCGTACATTTCTCAGCAATCCAAGGCGAAGGTTTCAAATCATTAGACGAAGGTCAAAGTGTAACTTTTGATGTAGAGCAAGGACAACGTGGTCCACAAGCTTCTAACGTTCGCAAAGCTTAATAAGTGATCTTAATAAGCTAAAGGGATATACCAATTTCGGTATATCCCTTTTTTATGTTCTTGTGAACCACGGGGACGGTTCTTTTGGTCCCTTTAAGAACTGCCCCGCGGTCCGCTTACAAACTCCTAGCCTAATCAATTTTCTTTAAAATCACAGTTTGCGCAGTCGCAGCTATACTTCCTGCGAGAACAGTAAGTTCATATTTGTCACCATCAATGAGCATCTCCGAGACTTTATTGCTCGTTACGTTTTTTATGATAGAAAGCGTCTCCACTTTTTTTCCTTCAAGAGTTAGGTACTCAACAACTGCATCGTGAAACTTCTCGGGTTCTTTGTACCATTTGTACCAATCATCTAACTCAAATCGAATCACATTGCCCTTTTCAACAAATGATTTTATAAATTTTTTAACCATATAAAATCTCCTATTCCAAATTACGGTTTCTATTATCCTGTTAATTTTACTATAATTGAAGTTCAAATAAATACAAAGGAAGCAAATGATGAAAAGAAAATTGGCAATTAGTGGAGTAGTTATTTTAATTATTTTTCTTGCTTTATTCGGCAGCTACAAGTTAATGAACTCAAGGTCATTCCAATTATTTGGCAGACTCACCCAGCAAGTCGAGACAGATCAAAAAGTGGCTGCCTTGACATTTGACGATGGACCGACCGAAAATGTGAACGAAATCCTTCCGCTATTGGAAAAATATGATGTAAAGGCAACATTCTTCTTAATCGGACAAGATATAGAGAAATATCCAGAGGAAGCAAAGAAAATAGCTGAAGCGGGGCATCAGGTTGGGAATCATACGTATTCCCATAACCGTATGATCTTTAAATCCCCATCCTTTATTAAAGAAGAAATTGATAAAACAGATGAACTTATCCGTAAATCAGGGTATGAGGGAGAAATTGACTTCCGCCCACCAAACAGCAAAAAACTCGTTGGATTACCTTATTATCTCTATAAGGAAAAGAAAGACACAATCACCATGAATATTGAACCGGACACCTTCTACACTGAAACCGAGGATAGGATCCAGTATGTCAAAGACAATATTATACCAGGTTCCATCATCTTGATGCACCCGATGTATGAAGATAGCGATAAAGTTTTAGCAGAAATTGAGGGGATTATCCAATCGCTTAAGGATGAGGGGTATAGGTTAGTGACGGTTAATGAATTGCAGGGGATGTAGGTTTTCTATGTTTATTTTTTGATAATTGGGACACACGGTTAATACTAAAGGTGTATACATTATTTAAAAGAAGAATAGAGGTGTCATTCTGGGTACTGTTGGGGTGTACGGGTTAAGTCAATATTCCATGGGTGAACTTACATCAATGGTCATGTCTCATATTGACGAGACACTTGATGATTTTGATCTTGAAATTAAGAAGATAGCTATTATCGGGAGTCGTTTATACGGCAATTTTCATGTTGAAAGTGATTTGGATATTGTCATTGAATATAGTGGAACTGAACGAGAAGATGATGTATTCCAGAATCTCATGGAGGAACCTCTATATATCGACCATATAAAAGTTGATTTTTTGCCGTATTGGGATTTGAATGGTGAAGGCATTGGGAATCGCAAGCATATTGTTCAATTTGATGATTCATATCATTACTAATATATGAAGTTGGAAACACATGGGCCAGCTAAGAAAAATGAAACCTTTCCCGTTTTGTATCGTATATATGGTATGCTTACAAAACAGGAGGGGATATAGTGAAGAAACGACTTTTAGTTTTTTCTTTAATAGGGTTACTATTTCTTGGGGCTTGTTCCGTCCTTGAGGATGTTAATAATACATTAACGTATGTGAATGAGGCAACGGATTATGTCAATGAGGTTAGTACTTTTGTTAACGAGGCTCCCAGCCTAGCAGAACAGGCTGTTACCGATGAGCAAGCAAGAGCAGATCTTGAAACGATGTTAACTGAAATGCAGGAAGACATGAATTCATTTAACGCGCTGCAACCACCAGGAGTCGCAGAGGATCTCCATCAACAAATCGTTGATTATAACCAACAGGCAGAAGAAGGCGTTAATTTGTATCTTGATAATATCGAGAATGGACAATTAGATCCGGCTCTTCTTGAAAATAGTGAGTTATTTCAAACATTACAGAACATAACTAATACAATTGATCAGATTCAACAATTAGGCGAATAAGAGAAATCAGGTACTTCTTAAGTTATAAGAGGCACCTGATTTTTTTTTGAAACAACTATAATTCAATCTATAAAAAAAGAATTAGTGTTATCTGAACAAACTATATTTTATTAGATTGATATAATTAAGGGAAAAAATAAAATTATATAAATATTTTCAATAATTAAACTTTACAGATATTAACAACCGCTATATGATGAATTTATCTACATTGTTTTCAACTAACATGACAAATAATATTAGAAATACCAAAGATTGTAAATTTAAGTTAGCCAGAAGGGGGCTAATGAAATAATGGAAGGAGACGAGGTGAAAATTGGACTAATTATTTTTGTAGTACATAAAAGGGTATAGTAATAATGCTTTTTTATTTTACCCTTGTAAGGAAAACGATTGAATTTTCTTAGGTTTGTCTCTAACTCTTAAAAGTATTTAAGAGAATAATAATTTTGAAAATTGGGGGAAGGAAATGAGTAACTTCGAAAATAATAATCTACAGCTTAATTCGGAAACAAGCACTCAGGATGTTGTTCAACAGAAGGGTTTAGTATCTAAGTTAAAATGGGTTGGTCCAGGCCTTATAGTTGCTGCTGCGGCTGTTGGGAGTGGGGAAATTGTCAATGCTACACGTCTAGGTGCGATAGCAGGTTTTGCGGTTTTATGGGTTCTTGTCTGGGGAATCTTTCTAAAAGGTTTTATTCAGCAGGAAATCGGTAGATACACTTTGATGACACAGAGGACGATAACTGAAGGATTTGCGGATATTCCTGGGCCGAAAATTAAAGGAAAGTCTTGGTTCTTATGGGTCTTCCTTGTTTTATTAGCGCTCGTAGTTTTGGTCATTATTGCGGGTATAGGTGGTGCAGTTGGTGGAACTTTAAATGTTTTATTTCCTGCCATTTCGGCATCAACATGGGGTGTAATTGCTAATCTCTGTTATCTTCCAATACTCTTGATTGGAATATTTATTCCGAAATTAAATGTTTACGCAGTAGTAGAGAAAGTGATGATGCTAATTGTTGTTGGTTTGACAATATTTATGGTTTACATAGCTTTCTTCGCCATTCCTCAAAGTGATCAATTCTCTTACTCGGTTGTAGAGCTTGTTAAAGGAATGTCATTTAGCCTTCCTGAGGGTTCTGTTCTTATATCTTTAGCTGTTTTAGGAAGTGTAGGAGCCGGTATTGAGTTAATTTATTACTCAACATGGATTTTAAGTAAGGGCTATGTTAAACATGCTCATATTGAAGAGAGTAATGAAGCAAAGAAGCACGAACGTATTAAGTATTGGTTTAGTGTACTAAAATTGGATACATGGATTGGTACAACAGCAACGTTTCTTGTTACATTAGCCTTCTTTATCACTGGATCTGTTGTTCTTGGTGCAGCAGGTGAAATACCTGATGGTGTAAATGTAGTAGAAAAAATATCTAGAGTCTTTACAGATGTATTAGGGCAAGGGTATTTTGTGATTTTTATGATTGGGGCCCTAGCTGGGTTAGCTACAACTGCACTTGGGATTGCGGATGGTACTGCAAGAATGGTGATTGATCTAAGAAAAGAATTTACAAAAACTGAATCGAATACAAAAAGTTTTAACAAAGTATATACAATTACGGTTGTATCAGTAATATTCGCATGGATTATTTTTTATATGTTTATTAGTGCACCTACGTTTCTAATTACAATAGGAACTGCAGCTCTTAGTTTGTTGTTCCCATTATATGGGATTGCTTTACTATATCTAAATAGACAGGTACCAAAACAGTATAGAATGAATTGGATCATTAAGGTAATTCTTGGTATATGTTTTATACTTTTTACATCCCTTTGGTTTGTTGGAGAATTATTTTAATAGACAGATTGTTTTAGTAAAAGGAATGATAAAATGAACACCTATCCAAAATTGGTAAAAATCAGACAAAAGTTTAATAACGATAAAATTGAGAATATAGCAGATGAAATAACTCGTGAATTAAACCTAGAACATATCAAAAAAACAATTCAGCCTGGTGCAAAAATCGCCATAGCAGTAGGAAGTCGCGGTATAGCAAACCTAAAGGAAGTTGTGAAAAACGTTGTAAGGAATGTCAAGGGGCAAGGCGGGGAGCCGTTTCTAGTACCAGCTATGGGTAGTCATGGTGGGGCAACATCTGAAGGTCAAAAACAAATTCTACTAGACTATGGTTTATCGCCTGATGAAATAGGTGCTCCTATCCATTCATCAATGGAAGTCGTTCAAATTGGAACGGTTGGGGATAATATTCCTGTCTACTTTGACCAGATTGCATCTGAAGCAGACGCGATTATTGTCATCAATCGGGTAAAACCACATACCAATTTTAAAAGTGATATTGAAAGTGGCATTATCAAAATGTTGACAGTGGGTCTTGGTAAGCAAAAGGGAGCGAGTGTGATTCATAGTCATGGAATCTATGGCCTGAAGAATCTAATTCCTGAAATGGGTAAATTGATTATTGAAAAAATGCCCATCGCATTTGGGGTGGCTTTAGTTGAAAATGCCCATGATGAACTTACGCTAATTAAAGCAGTTCCGGCTGAGGACCTAATAGAAGTTGAAAAACAACTTCTTATAATGGCCAAAAGCTTAATGCCTAGTCTACCTTTAAACGAGATTGATATTTTATTAGTTGATGAAATGGGAAAAAATATAAGCGGGACTGGAATGGATCCGAACATTATTGGACGAATTTACGTTCGTGGTCAGGAAGAACCTAAACATCCAGATATTAAATACATTGGTGTGTTTGATTTGACCCCTGAATCTCATGGAAATGCAATAGGGATAGGGTACGCTGATCTAACCACACAGCAATTAGTTAATAAAATTGATCTCGATTATACGTATATGAATACGATTACATCAGTATTTCCAGCTCTTGCTAAAATACCGATTACGTTACAAACAGAACAGGAACTAGTAAATGTAGCTATTCAATTTTTGCAGACGGTTCAAATGGATGACCTGTTAATTGTACGAATTCATAACACATTATCACTTGATGAGTTAGAGGTTTCCGAGGCTTTATGGGAAAGAATTAAGGACAATCCAAGCTTTGAGCTAATTGGAACTCCTTCTGAGATGAAGTTTAACCATCAGGGAGAGCTTCAGTAATCAAGGAATAGTGTGTTTAATCAAGATTGAATCATATGTGAAAATGAAGTAGACCTTGCTAAAATTACAAAGCAAGGTCTTTTTATAGGAGTACAAGGGAAAATTCTCCGACTTAATCTCTCCGCTACCCTAGTACACAAAATAAATCAAAATCGAAGTCACAATCCCAATCCACACACTTAGTAGGATACAATAGCCCATAATGTGTCGAATATGAAGGCCAACAATACTTAAGATTGGCAATGCCCAGAATGGTTGGATGAGGTTCGTCCATGCATCTCCCCAGCCGACTGCCATCGCGATAACGCCCGGATTGACGCTTAGCTCGGTTAAAATATACCTCTATTTTTACAGTCTGATAGTAGAATGGGCTTGGTCGATAAGTACCGAATTTCTTAAAGGTATTCATTATTTACATGTATTTAAGCATTAATTGAAATTAATTTACAAAGGAACGCTTATTTAAAAATTTTTTGAACTATAAAAATATTTTTGTAAATTTATAAGATTATGACTTGTTGTAAAAATCTAAAAATGATATATTTAAAATCGTAAAATAATTTAAATAACAAAAAGGGGGAGAATTGGTTGGATATTTATGTAAATCTAAAAGAACTAGGTATTGAACTTCCGGAAGCCAATAAACCAGTAGCCGAATATGAACCAGCAAAAACTTTTGGAAACCTGGTTTATACTTCTGGACAAGATTGTCGTAAAAATGGTGAGCTAATCTATAAAGGAAAGGTTGGAAAAGATGGGCTTACAATTGAGCAAGGATATGAAGCTGCAAGACAAACAATGATAAATTGTTTAGCGGTATTACATCAAGAAATTGGAGATCTTAATAGAGTTAAACAAGTTGTGAAAGTTTTAGGTTTTGTTAATTCAGCAGATGGATTTGTTGAGCAACCCTATGTAATGAATGGAGCATCTGAATTATTAGTGCAAGTTTTTGGGGAGAAAGGTAAACACGCAAGAAGTGCTTTTTCAGCTAATGAACTACCATTTGATACACCAGTTGAGATTGAAATGATTGTTGAATTAGAAGGGTAACAGGTTGATCCTAAATGGAGTAGATTGTAAATGGCGCAAGTACAGTCAGTAGGAAGAGCATTAGAAATATTAAATATTTTAACTCAACATCCTCATGGGATTGGAGTAACCGAACTCTCAAACCGATTAGATGTTGCAAAAAGTACAACACATAGATTACTACATACACTGTTAGATTTTAATTTTGTTACACAAGATCCAGTTACTGAGAAATACAAACTTGGCACTCAAATTCTTTATATCTCCAACTATATTTTAGAAAATATAAATATTCGGGATGTTGCAAAAGCAAAAATTGAAGAATTGTCAAGGGTTACTAATGAAACAGTTCACTTGTGTATTCACGATAATGGTGAAGTAGTTTATGTTGATAAAGTTGAGTCGAAGCGAGCGCTCCGTATGCACTCTAGAATAGGGAAAAGGGGATTAATGCACTGCACAGGTGTTGGAAAATCTATTTTAGCCTATTTGGATGAAAAGGAAGTAGAAAGGATTTTACTTTCGAAAGGAATGGAAGCGTATACATCCAATACCATTACGAGCCTTGAACATATGAAAAGGGAGCTAGAAACAATTCGTAAAAATGGTTATTCACTTGATAATATTGAAAATGAAGATGGTATAAGATGTATTGCTGCACCGATTTTTGACCATGAACAAAACCCGGTAGCAGCTATAAGTATATCAGGACCAGAATCAAGGGTAACTATGAAAAGAATCGAGAATGAGTTAATTGAAATAATTACGCTAACGGCCCGTCGAATTTCGAGGCAACTTGGTGCAAAATTGGGTGTTCCGGATTGACCGATTTTTAAACACCGAGACATCACTCCGTAATGCGTAACGAAAATAATATTATTGATCGTTTATATAATAGAACTTCTTTCTGTTATTTGTATCAAAATACTTAAATGGTATTTAATCTTGGAACGTAATTCCACTATGAGGAACAAGGGATAAACATTTTTAGTGAATTATCATAAAACATATAAATCTATTGAAAATTATAATCATTGGTTGGAACGTTGTTCCACAATGAGGAACAGGGAGGCAAATTATGAAGAAGGTTTTCGCTTTTTTAGTTGCTTTGATGTTAGTTATTGTAACTGCTGCATGTGGAGGAAATGAGGAAACTAGCACAGAAACAGGTAATAACAACTCCGGTTATAAAGGTGAGTCTTATGAATGGAAAATAGGTTATAACACACCAGAGAATTCCACACGAGGTGCAGCTGCAAAAGCATTTAAAGAAGTAATCGAAGAAAAAACTGGTGGAAAAGTTATGATTGAAATTTTCGCGGGCGAAATTTTAGGTTCTGAGCAAGAAATGTTAGAACAAGTTCGCTCAGGTGCTTTAGATATGCAATTAGCAGGTGGTGGGGGAATGCAAAACATCATTCCAGAATACTCAGTATTAGCACTGCCATTCATGGTTCAAAACTTTGAAGAAGCATACGCTGTTCTAGATGGTGAAATTGGAGATGAACTTAAAGCAAAAGCTGAAGAAAAAGGATACAAAGTGCTTACCCATACAGATCTTGGGTTTGCACAAATTACAAATAGTGTACATCCTGTTAAAACTCCAGAAGATTTAAAAGGATTAAAGATTCGTAGTCCACAGGAACCAACATCTGTTGAAACATTTACTCAATTAGGTGCTGCTGTAACAACAATGGCATTTACAGAAGTATACATGGGATTACAACAAAACGTAATTGATGGTCAATTCAATCCATTAGATGCAATCTATGAAAGTAACTTTCATGAAGTTCAAGATCATTTAACACTTACAAACCATTTTTACTATCATGTTAACTTTATCATGAATAATGAATTATTTAGTAGCCTTGATGAAGAATTACAAGGAATTGTTTTAGAAGCAGCAGAAGCAGCCCAAAAAGCGTCTCGCGATTACACACAACAAAAACATGAAGAAATGTTAGATGAATTAGGAAAAGATTTAGAGATTGTTACCGATCCAGATTTAGATGCATTTAGTGAGAAAATTGATTATTCAGCTTTCCATGAGTTCGTCGGTAAAGACTTTTTGGAAAAAACTCAAAAATTCATTGAAGACTATCGTGCAAGTAAGTAATAGTTCTTAAGTAACCGGATGGAAGTTTCATCCGGTTATAACATCAATTTTGGAGGTGGAAATGAATAATGGGTAAGAAAATATTAGATTACTTCTTACGGACAACTGTTGGAATTTCCAATATTCTATTAGTTGCATTAACCCTTGTCGTCACTCTTGAGGTAATAAGTCGGAAATTATTTAATCATTCGTTTACATTCGTTAGCGCATTTACAGGTTTAGTCTTTCCCTGGTTGGTATTTTTAGCAATTATCGCAGTAACAAAAAATAATGACCATATCGGTGTATCATTCTTTTTCGATAAACTAACAGGAAATACAAAGAAATTTGTCATGATTTTTAACAAAGTTGTAATGTTGGCTTTTTCGTTGTTAATGTTGAAATCTAGTTATGAGTTAACCGAAAGTGTTGTGGACGTTTTACTACCGATTATTGAGATCTCAAGAGCTTGGTTATATGTATCAATGGTAATTGCATTCCTAGGTTCAACTGTCGTGATAATTATACAAATATTCGAGATTATAAAAAATAAAACGGTATATGGAGTTGATGAAAACAATGATTTTGGTCATGGTGTGTAGTTTTTTTCTATTGATTGTACTTGGAACTCCAATCGCATTTGCAATGGGTGCTTCCTCTTTACTTTTTATGTTAGTTGAAGGTATTCCGTTATCAACATTAGCACAACGCTTCTTTTCTAATACTCAATCCTTTGCTTTTTTAGCAGTTCCATTCTTTATTCTGGCAGGAAACTTAATGGTTCATGGTGATATTGCAAGAAGATTAATCAATGTTGCAAATTCAATGGTAAGACATTTACCAGGTGGATTAGGTTGTGTATCAGTCGTAACTAGTATGGGTATGGCTGGTGTTTCCGGATCTTCTGTAGCAGATGCAGCCTCAGTAGGTAGCGTATTAATCCCTGAAATGAAACAAAAAGGCTATAGTTCATCATTTGCTGTAGCCATAAATGCGACAAGCTCTGTAGTTGGTATAATCATTCCTCCGAGTAGTACTATGATTATTATTGCATGGTTAGCAAATCTATCTGTTGCAGAAATGTTTTTGGCTGGAATTATCCCAGGTTTACTTATTGGAATTACATATTTAGCAACTACCATTATTATCTCATTGAGAAGGGATTACCCTCGAGAAGAAAGACCAACTATAAAGGAACTAGTGAAAAATATTACAGGTGCATTTTGGGCGCTTATGTTACCGATTGTATTATTGTCTGTAATAGTATTTGGAATTGCAACAGCTACAGAAGCAGCAGCAGTTGCAGCAGTTTATGCGTTATTAATTGCAATCTTTGTTTACAAAACGTTAAGCTGGAAAGCGTTTGCAGAAGCGTTAAAAGAAAGTGTATACTCTACAACTTCGGTTATGATGATAGTTTGTACGGCATCAATCTTTACTTGGATTTTAATCCAAGAAGGAATCCCGCAAGCAATGTCTTCCTTTCTACTTAACTTAGGTTTACCAAACTGGGGCTTATTACTAATGATGATTATCGTAATGTTCATATTCGGTATGGTTATGGACTTAGTTCCTAACTTGTTTATTTTCATTCCTATCTTTATGCCGATTGCAACAGGAATGAGTATGGATCCGATCCACTTCTCACTCATCATGTTATGTACACTTGCATTAGGATTGTTTACTCCTCCTGTAGGTACAACTCTGTTCATTTCATTACACATTGCAAAACTTGAAATGGATAAAGCAGTTAAAGACTTGATCCCATTTGCAATTACTGGAATAGCTGTGGTTATTCTCATTGCATTTATCCCAGGCTTAACAATGTGGATTCCAGGATTATTTGATTAATTGAAAAGGATGTGTAAATGAAGTGATTACACCGTATGTAAAAATTGATTTTGCTCAAGTTAAAAATAATATTCAGTCAATGGTAGATTCTTTAGCGGAATATAATATTTCTCACCGTCCACACATAAAACCACATAAAAATGTTGAATTCGCAAAATTACAGATTGAAAGTGGAGCAATAGGGATTACGTGTGCAACCTTGACTGAATTAGAGGTCATGGCAAAGGGTGGAATCGACAATATTTTGCTTGCAATGCCATTGATAGGAGAAGATCAATGGAATCGTCTCTACAATATTTTAAGTACGTATTGTTTCACTTTCACTACTTTAGTAGATAGTGAGATTGGGCTGGAAGGTTTAGATAAAATCGGCGAAAAATTAAACAAATCAGTTAATGTACTCGTTGATATTGATAGTGGCGGACACCGAGAAGGAATTCAACCTGAAGAAACTGTAGATTTTGTTAAAAAGGTTACTAGTAAGAAGTGGATAAATTTTAAAGGGATATTTACGTATTATGGCCATATTTACGGATATCCTGTTGAACAGCACCCAGAAAAAACGAAGGAAGAAGCTTCGATACTATTAGAAAATAAGCAAAAACTTGAAGCTGAAGGAATCAACGTTGAAGTATTATCAGGTGGATCAACTGTTTCTTCACAATTCCCCAATCAATTATCGGGTATTACTGAATCAAGAGCAGGAAACTTTATATTCTATGATATGAATGCTGTACATCTTGGCATTGCGAATATCGACCAATGTGCCTTACGAATTGTTGCAAAAGTAATTAGTATTCCAATGAAAGGAAAGGCAACAATTGATGCCGGGTCAAAGGCAATGACAACTGATCAGCCAATAAAAGGAAATCAATATGGGTTAGTTGTTAATAATCCAGAGCTGAAGATTGTTAAATTAAATGAAGAACATGGTTTTGTTGAATATGATCCAGAAAAAGTGGATGTAAAAATAGGTGACATTGTAGAGATTATTCCAAACCATGCTTGCGTAGTACCGAATTTATATAAACAAGTATTTTTATTTGAAGATAATCGCCTTGTACGTTCCATTAATGTTGATGCAAGAGGAAGAGACTATTTTTAAGGAGCTTGATAACATGAACAAAGTGCTGGACCAAATACAAACTGTGTTTAACGAGGGAGAGCAGCTTAGCATATTTAAAGAGATTGTCCGAATTCCTAGTGAAAATCCAGGAAACTATGAAGAAGATGTTGCATTGAAAATTCAAGAAATTTTAAGTAAAGAAGGTATATCTTCACGCCTTGAGTATGTAGATGATAGAAGACCGAATTTATATGCTGTTTTAGAGGGAGAAAACGAAGGAAAAACGATTATATATAACGGTCATTTAGATACAGTTCCAGCTGGAGTTGAAGGATGGACTTACGGACCATTTGATGCATTTGAAGATGAAGATGGCTATATCTATGGTAGAGGAACTTCAGATATGAAGTCTGGGGTTGCATCAATGGTATATGCAGCAATCTGTTTAAAACGCTTAGGATATCCAAAAAACGGAAAGTTAATCTTGTTTTTAAATGCAGATGAAGAGCTTGTAAATAAAGGAATGAAACAATTTTTAAAAGAGGATATTACCGCTGATTTTGCAATCATTAGTGAACCAACCGATTTAGATATTGCAATTGGTCATCGAGGTGTAGCTCGTTACAATCTTAAAACAAGAGGGGAAGCAGGTCATTCTTGTTATGTGAAAAACCCTAATAATGCAATTGAAAATATGAGTAAAATCTTACCATATCTTTTCAACTATGGTGCTGAGTTACGAAAAAATCACATCAACGACTTTTTAGGAAGTGCAATCAGCAATATTACAACAATTAGAGGTGGTATTGCAGGTAATATCATTCCTGATGAATGTGTTGTGGAAATTGACCGTAGAATCTTACCAGGTGAAACAATAGAAGGTGTAACACAGGAATATGAGCAATTACTTAGTGAAGTTGCAGTGAAAGAAGGAGTAGAATACGAGCTTGAAAAATACACATTTTTAGCTGCTAGTTTATTAGAAAAAGATCATGTTCTTGTTGATACTGTAAAGGAAATTAGTCAAAAGCATAAAGGAGATATTCATATAAAATCTTTTGAAGCTACTTGTGAAGCGCCATTTTTCTCAGTAGAAAAAGGGATTCCTACCATTATCTTTGGTCCTGGTTCATTAAATCAAGCACATATAAAAAATGAAAAAGTCCATAAATCGGAAGTTGTCATGGCAGGTAAAATCTTTGTTGAAGTTGCAATTAAATTATTAGGCAAGGATTGATATATATGGGAACCGGATATTATTTAAAATGTGTAAGCTGTGAATCTGTATTTGATGCGAAACCTGTATATAAATGTCCAAATTGTAAGGGGATATTACGTGTTGAATATAATTTTAATGATTTCAACTTCGTAACCAATTCAAGCGCCAATAAATTAAAACAATCACTAATTTTTCATGATGAGAAAACTAGTAGTTTATTAGGGGAAGGGGATACACCTACTTTAGAATTATTAAAGACTGCTAATATGCTTGGTTTACGCAAATTATTTGGTAAATGTGAGTTCTCAAATCCTTCAGGTTCTTTCAAGGATCGTCCAGTAGCAGCTGGAATGAAAAAAGCAGTAGAATTTGGGTATAACAAAGTGGTCGTTGCTTCTAGTGGAAATGGGGCTGCTTCTGTTGCGGCATACTCCGCTAGACTTAATTTAGAAGCTATCATTCTTGTACCGGAAAGTACACCAGCGGAAAAAGTGAGGCAATCACAGTTTTTTGGAAGTAAAGTCATCAAAGTTAAAGGGCCATACAGTAATAGTTATGACTTGGCTTTAAAAATGAGTGAACTAGGTGAGCTATATAATTTAACTACAACATTTATTAACCCATATACACTTGAAGGAGATAAAGGCGTAGCCTTTGAGGTCCATAATCAAATAAAGGAATGGCCAGATTATATTGTGGTACCAATTGGAGCGGGTCCATTGTTAGTCGGAATATACAAAGGATTCCAAGAAATGAATGAAATCTTTAATCTAGGCAGAAAGTTACCGAAAATGATTGGTGTTCAAGCTTCGGGGTGTTCACCTATTTCAAAGGCATATAAGGAAAATGCTGAAAAGGTATATGCAGAAATTAATCCTCAAACAGTTGCTGGTGGAATTGGTGATGGATTAAATGGGTACTCAGAAGACGGGACTTATACTCTTGATATTATTAGAG
Organism: Fredinandcohnia onubensis; assembly: GCF_031181385.1. Classification (GTDB taxonomy): domain Bacteria; phylum Bacillota; class Bacilli; order Bacillales; family Bacillaceae_L; genus Ferdinandcohnia; species Ferdinandcohnia onubensis_C. The sequence goes on along the minus strand of NZ_JAPSKV010000005.1, from coordinate 134,061 downwards.
AGTCATCTGGTATTTGTGTGGATGTTAGTGATGAAGAAATATTACAAGCCCAAAAAGAACTAGCTATGAATGAAGGATTATTCGTTGAACCATCTTCAGCTGCTGCGCTTGCTGCAGTTAAACAAATAAATATTTCAGAAAATTTGGTCAATAAATCTGTATTATTACTATTGACAGGAAACGGACTAAAAGATATGAAAAGCATTTCTGCAAACGATAACTATATACCATGTATTGGTCCGGATGTTGATGAACTAAAGAAATTGCTCTTGGAAGGTCTGAAGTAATGTTAGGTCAAAATCTGAATATACCAACTCTCGAAACAATAAACCAAGCAAGGGAAAGAATTCAAGAAAAAATCAATTTACAAACCAAAATTGTAAATCACGAAATTTTAAATATGAAATATGGATTTCCAATCTACATTAAAACCGAAGCACTACAGCCAACCGGTTCATTTAAAATTAGAGGTGCTTTTAACAAAATATTAGCACTCCAAGAGAATCAATCAAATCAACATTATATTACGGCATCTGCTGGAAACCATGCAATTGGAGTCGCTTATTCTAGCCAATATATTGGCGTACAAGCAACGGTTGTTGTACCTGAAAAAACACCACAAATAAAAATTGATACTTGCAAGCGGTTAGGCGCAAAAGTAGTTGTGCTTGGTGAAACGTATGATGAAGCATACACAGAAGCTCGCAGACTATCGGAAGAACATCAATATGTGTATATCCATCCTGTCGCTGATTGTGATGTTATCGCAGGTCAAGGAACGATTGGCTTAGAAATCCTTAATGAGCTGCCAGAAGTAGAACAGGTCATCGTACCAATCGGTGGTGGTGGCTTGATATCTGGAATTGCAATTGCGATCAAATCGATAAAACCGGATGTAAAAGTAATTGGTGTTCAACCTGAGGGTTCGAATGCATATTACGAAAGTTGGAAGACAGGCAAATTAACTAAAATCTTAGATTCCACTACTATTGCAGATGGATTATCATTGAAAAATCCTGAACCATATATGTTTAATTTAATGCAAAAATGGGTTGATGAGATCATTTGTGTAAAAGAGGATACGATAAAAGCTGCAATTAATGACTTTCTTTTTTTAGGGAAGGTATTAGTTGAAGGTTCAGGTGCAGTTACACTTGCAAGTATTATGGAAAATCAAATTGAAAAACAAAAGAGAACTGTTGTTATAGCGAGTGGATCAAATATAGACAAATATAGGTTACTGAGCATAATTCATGGGGATGAATAATGTGAAAATGGAGGGAAATATGCAAAAATTAGATGTTATTACGATTGGGGAAACAATGGCAGTCTTTAACCCGATGCAAGATTTGCCATTTACCGATGCACATTTATTTATGAAGCAGATCGGTGGAGCAGAATCTAATTTTGCAATTGGTTTAAGTAGATTGGGTCATAAAACAGGTTGGATTAGTCGTTTAAGTAATGACTCATTAGGCTATTTTATACACAATACAATTAGAGGAAATGGTGTTGATACAAGTTTTGTGCAATTTGATGACCACCATCCTACAGGTCTACTAATAAAGGAACGGCTCATACAAAATCAAGTTAATGTGCATTATTATCGAAAAAATTCTGCAGCTAGTCATATGACAAAAGAGATTATTAATGAAGAATATTTCTCACAATCAAAGTATTTATTTGTGACAGGGATTACACCAGTACTTAGTGCCAGTTGTCGGGATATGATTTTTGAAGCAATTACGGTTGCAAAACGTAATGGGATAAAGATTATTTTTGATCCGAATATTCGCTTTAAATTATGTAGCGACAAAAATGAGTATAGAAATCTATTAAATCATATTGCCAATTTATCAGATTATTTTTTACCTGGTATTGAAGAGGCAAAATTCTTAACTGGATTGACTACTCCAGAAGAAATAGCCAATTATTATATTAATCTAAAAACTGAAATAACAGTAGTTATTAAACTTGGAAGTAAAGGCTGCTTCTACGCGAATTCACTTCAAAGTAATTATGTTGCAGGCCTTAAAGTCGACAAAGTAAATGATCCAATTGGAGCTGGTGATGCATTTGCTGCTGGTTTTGTCAGTGGCCTATTAGAAGGAAAAAATCTTGAGTTGGCATTGGAAAAAGCAAATCTAATTGGAGCGCTCGTTGTTCAGACAAATGGTGATATTGAAGGGTTTCCTTATCGAAAGCAACTAGATGAATATCAAAAATTTATGATTGAGCCATCAGGTGACGAGGTTCATCGATAATGAAAAAAGAAATACAACGAATCACAGAAAATAAAATTATTGCAGTAATTCGAAATATACCAGAGGGAAAAGTGTTAAAAGTAATGGAGGCTCTGTTATTAGGGGGAATCAAAACAATGGAAGTAACATTTGGTAGCCCGAATACAGTAGGTGTCATAAAGAAGGCAAGTGAGGTTTTCAAGGATGACCTATTGATTGGAGCTGGAACTGTTTTAACTGTAACAGAAGTTGATCAAGCTGTTGAAGCAGGAGCGAAATTTATCTTTTCACCAAACTTTAGTGATAATGTTGTAAAACGCACATTACAACATAATGTGATTTCGATACCTGGAGTCATGACACCGTCTGAAATTTATCAAGCACATGAAGCGGGGGCAGATGCAGTAAAATTATTCCCCGCAAAGATAGTTGGGGCTAGTTTCATTAAGGATATTAAGGGGCCAATGCCTTTTGTTAATTTTATCCCAACTGGTGGAATTGATAAGAATAACATTACTGATTTTTTAAAGGCTGGATCCATTGCAGTGGGGATGGGTGGTTCATTGTTAGATAAACAAATGATTACTGAAGGAAATTATAAACAGCTTACTCAACATGTAAAAGAAATAATGAAAATTGCATCAAATTTTCAATAAGTGTGGGGGTAATATTCCTATGAAGCATATTAGTAGAAGAAATGAAATCAAAAGAAATGGAATACGTGAAATCATGGAAATGGCTCTTGAGATGGATGAGGAAGTGATTCAACTACAGGTAGGGGAACCATTTTTTGAAACACCAGCATTTATTAAGGAAGCCGCCATTTCTGCAATACAGAATAATTTAACTAGGTACACTGCCAATGCTGGCTTCCCTTCATTACGCCAAGCAATTATGAATCGGATGAAGACAAAGTATGATGTTGAACTAAATATGAAAAACATTATTGTAACACCAGGAGCTGTAGCCGCTATTAATATTGCTTTACTATCAATAGTAGATAATGGGGAAGAAGTGTTAATACCTGACCCTTGTTATCCGAATTATGACGCATTAATCAGACTTCAAAATGCGGTACCGAAATATTACCCGACAGACCCACAAAATGAATATTTGCCTAATGTGGAAAAGTTAAAAGAACAAATTTCTGACAAGACAAGAGCTATACTCTTAAATTCTCCTAATAATCCAACAGGAGCTGTAATTCCAAAGGAAATGTATCAAGAAATTATCGATGTAGCAAAAGAAAAAAACATTTATATTATTTCAGATGAAATCTATGATGAATTAATTTATGATCGTGAGCACATCAGTGCATTATCAGTTGACCTTGACTATAACGATCATATTATTGCAATTTATGGATTTTCCAAATCATTTGCGATGACAGGTTGGAGACTAGGGTATGCCATTATCCCAGAACATTTATATGGGATTACAACGAAACTACAAGAACCTATTACAACATGTGCATCATCTGTTTCACAAAAGGCAGGGGAGGCTGCTTTAAATTCTCCTTTTGCTGACAAATTTGTGGAAGAAACCAGAGAAATTTATAAAAAGAAACGGGATATGGCGTGTGAACTATTGTCAAAATATCAAATGAATTTTGTAAAACCAAATGGAGCCTTTTATATTGTAATTGATATTTCTAAGACCAATATGAATTCAATGGATTTTGCGAAAAGATTATTACTAGAAGAAAAAGTTGCGGTCGCCCCTTGTACAACATTTGGACCATCGGGTGAAAAGATGATTAGGGTTTGTTTTGCAGGAGACGATAGGCTTTTACAAAAAGGAATTGAAATCTTAGGAAGATTTTATCAAGATCAAATCGTAGAGGGTGATTTGTCTGAAAAGTTATGTATACAGTGATTATACGTCCTATGAGTTAAAGGAAATCATTGAAAAAGATAACCCGATTGTGATTATTCCCGTAGGAGCGACTGAACAACACGGTCCACATCTACCACTGAATACTGATGCAGATTTAGGAAATCACATTGCACTCAGTATGGCCCAAAACTGTAAAGAAAGGGTATTAGTATTACCACCAGTTTGGGCAGGGTATTCTCCACATCATATGGACTTTTGTGGAACCATAACGCTTAAGCAATCAACTTTATTCCATGTTGTATGTGATATTATTGAAAGTTTACTAGAACATGATATTAAAAGGATTGTTTTAATGAACAGCCATGGGGGAAATCAATCCTTATTAAAAACGGTTGCTGATGAAATGTCTTCTAAGCATTCAATGCCTATTTTATATTTTACATATTGGCATTTGTTGTCTGACCACATCAAGGATATTCGTCAGTCACCTTTAAACGGAATGGCTCATGCCTGTGAACTAGAAACCTCATTAAAATACTTTTTCCACCAAGATAAAGTTGATGTAAGGGAAAGCTTAATTGAAGATGTAATGCTACCGGTCATTCCGTTTCAAAATGTTGATATGTTTGCACCAAATAAAATTAATATCTATAAAAAATTTAAAGATTTAACCCCGACAGGTCAAATAGGAGCACCGTCGATGGCAACGAAAGAAACTGGTGAAAGATTAATGAAATCCCTAATCCATGAATTTAACAGCTTGGTAAAAGAGTTTAGCTATTTTAATGAATAGCAAGAAGTATCAAAAAGGATTTAAAATATCAGATCATAATTTAGCTCCTTTTAATCAGTTAAATACTGAATGTAAAATAAATAAAAAGACTTTTAAAGAAGAATGGTGTATTTCAGAAGGCACCTAAATAGAAATTAGGTGATGGTTTGCGAAATATTTATTTAATTTTACTGCTTGTTATGATTTTATGGGGATTTAATGTATCTGCGATAAAAGTTTTAGTTACGAATATTGAACCGGTATTACTTACATCATTTCGTATTTTTGTAGCGGGGATTAGTGTGTGTGTAATATGCTACTTTATGAGGATTTTTAGAATGCCAAAAAGAAAAGAGCTCTTTATCATTTTAATTATTTCTCTATTTAATGTTGTTGCACATCATATGTTAATTGCACTGGGGCTTAACAATACTTCAGCGGTTAATAGTGGTTTAATATTAGGAATGGGTCCCCTCTTAACTATGATGGCGGCAATTATTTATTTAAATAAACAAATAATATTAGTGAAGGTTATTGGCTTTTTGCTTGGGTTTGCTGGTGTCATTGTTACTACACTTTCTGGTACAGCCGGAATTACGTTGTTATCATCTGGTGATTTATTAATTTTCATTGGTGTACTAACTCAAGCAATAAGCTTTATTCAAATTAGTAAATTAAATCCGGAGTTAGATCCCCGACTTTTAACAGGTTTTATGTTAGTTATTGGTGGTATTATTATTTTCTTGTTGAGCTTTTATAATGGATCTAATGTAGGGCAAATTTTGCAGTTGTTTAGTTGGAAATTAGGTCTCATTTTCTTATTTAGTGCCCTGTGTGCGACAGCATTTGGACATATGGTTTATAATGTTGCAATTAAAAAAGTAGGACCAGCCGAAACTGCAATATTCATCAATTTTAGCACAATTTTTGCTTTATTAGGAGCTATTCTCTTTTTAGGTGAAAAGATTTCAGTAAATCATATCTTTGGCCTAATATTAATAAGTTTAGGTGTTCTGATAGGTTCGGGATCTCTTGAGTATATTCGGGATAGAAAAATAAATCAAAGTAAATCAGTGTGAAATTTAATAAAATATAAAAAAATATTGTAAAGATTAAAAAAGTAAAGGTCCAAAAAAATTTTTTTAAGTCCTTTACTTTTTTTGTTTGAATTGTTAAAATATTCTCATAAGAAATAAAATTGTAAAATATTTGAATTGAAATGAGGTATATAAAAGATGGAAAAACTAGAGGAAGCTTACAGTCTTTTAATGCCACTTGTAAAGTCGATTGCAAACGCACTTGGTCCAAATTGCGAAGTGGTTTTACATAATCTAAAAAATATGGAATCTTCGATTGTTGCAATTGAAAATGGACATATAACTGGAAGAAAAGTGGGGGACCCGAGTACCAATTTAGGTTTGCAGGCTAAACGAGATGAAGATAAAGATAGTGACATCCTAAACTATTCATCAACAACAAAAGATGGAAAGACCTTAAAATCATCATCAATTTATATAAGGAATGATAAGGGTTCTATTGTTGGTGCATTATGTATAAATCACAACATTACTGATTTTATTATGGCATCACATGTAATTAATAGTTTTATAGAAACAGAACAACAGGTTGAAGAAACTTTTTCAGGAGATATTAACGATGTTATTGAAGGTTTATTACAGGAGGCCGTAAAGGCTGTTGGAAAGCCTGTTCCTTTTATGAATAAGGAGGATAAAATTAATATTCTGAAATTTTTAGATGATAAAGGTGTTTTTACAGTTAAAAGATCAATGGAGCGTGTTGCATTGTTATTAGATGTCTCTAAATATACACTATATAATTATCTAGAGGAAATGCGCGTAAGCCAGCAAAGAAGAAACACATAGGGGGCAAAACCCCTTTATATTTTAGTTTTAAATATCTGAATGTTTAGACTTGGTGGTAAATTAGGAGGGAAATAGATTTAAAATGAGAGAATATAAGATGTATATTAATGGGAAGTGGGAACAGTCAGCATCTGGAAAATATTTTGATACAATTAATCCTTCTACTGAAACTGTGTTAGCAAGAATTACTGAGGGCCAAAGGGAAGATGCATCGAATGCAGTTTTAGCAGCAAAACGCGCTAGTGCAAAGTATAAACGTTATTCTCCTTGGGAACGTTCAGAATTACTTCTAAATATTGCTGGTGTTATTGATAAGAGAAAAGAAGAATTGGCGAGGGTATTAAGTGAAGAACAAGGAAAACCTTATCATACAGAAGCATTAGCGGAAGTCTCAAACGCTGTAAAAACTTTTCAAGAGGCGGCTGAACAAATAAAATGGTTAGAATCATCTGTTATTCCCGTTGAAGATAAAAATAAAAGGGTCTTTAATATTTATCAGCCTAGGGGTGTATATGCGATTGTAACTCCTTGGAATTTTCCTTTTATGATACCTACAGAATACTTATCCGCAGGTTTAGCAGCTGGAAATACTATTGTATGGGTACCTGCTCCAACGACATCCCTATGCGCAATCAAATTGATGGAATGCATGGAGGAGGCCGATCTTCCTAAAGGCTTTGTAAATTTAGTCACTGGTTATGGACATATAGTAGGTGATGAAATCGTTTCTCACCCACAAACGGATGCAATAGGTTTTACAGGTAGTTCAAAGACTGGGAAACAAATTGCCATACGTGGGGCTGGGAAACCTTTGCTTTTAGAGCTTGGAGGCAATGGGCCAACGATTGTATTAAAGGACGCAGATTTAGAGTTTGCAGCAACATCAATAGCTGATGGTTGTTTTGCAAACGCTGGGCAAGTTTGTTCCTCGACAGAAAGAATACTTGTTCATCGTGAAGTTTACAAAGAAATGAAAACGCTTTTATTTAATGAAGTGGATAAAGTTAGATTAGGTGATCCATTTGATCCGTTAACTACAATGGGTCCTCTAAATAATTTGGATGTCGTTAAAAAAAATATAGAGCATGCACAAGATAGTCAAAATAGAGGAGCTCAAATACTTAGGGGAGGTAGGGTAAATACTAAACTAGGAAACTACTTCTTCGAACCAACCTTAATCGTAGATGTTCCTGAAGATAGTTTATATAACATGGCGGAGACTTTTGGACCGGTTATCCCACTAATACCGTTTGATTCTAACGAAGAAGCTTTACGTATTGCAAACCATAATGAATGGGGCTTGGTAAATGCAGTTTTTACTAACAACTTGAACGATACACAGTATTTTTCAGACAATTTACAAGCTGGAATTGTGAATATAAATGAAAATAGTAATTACTGGGAACCTCATATTCCATTTGGTGGTGCATCAGGAAAGAAAAGTGGAATTGGCCGTATCGGTGGGAAACATTCACTAATCGCAATGTCGGACTTAAAAACTATATGTATTAACTTCCCCATAAAATAAGAAAGGAGGAAATATAGTTTGTTAGAAAACATTAAACTAGTTGGCAGTGGAAGCCTAGGTTTTGAGATTAGTCATCCATCTGATTGTAATGTGTATGTTGTTAATTGTGGCGATCAATATGTATTAATTGATGCAGGTTGTGGGATTAACACAGAAAAGATAGAGCATAATCTTATACGCCATAATATTCCACTAAACAAGATATCATATCTTTTCCTTACTCATTCACATGGAGATCATGCAGGTGGAGCATCATTTTTTCAGGACAAATACGGAATTAATATTGTTGCACCACTAGAATCCTCAACTTGGCTTGAAGTAGCAGATCGTGAAAAAACAAGTATTAATTTAGCTATTAAAGCCGGTTTATACCCACAAGATTACAAATTTGAGCCTATTCGGATAACTAAAAAGGTTTCTGAAGGCGAACTTCTACAAATTGGTAACATAACTTTTCATGTAATAGAAACTCCAGGACACTCAGATGATCATCTCTCTTATCTAATTGAAACTAATGGTAAAAAAGTGTTATTTGCAGGTGACAGTATTTTTGCAGGTGGAAAAATTGTTTTACAAAATATTTGGGATTGCAGTATTCAAAAATATGCAAAGACGATAGAAAAACTACAAAAATATAAAATTGATAGCTTATATTCAGGCCATGGTGTTTTTTTGCAAAGTAGAGCCTATGAACACATAAATCAAGCCCATGATTGTTTTGTAAATTTAAAATTACCTCCAAATCTATAATCGGAAATTAACTCGTTTAACTTAGATATTCCTAAATATGTATTTGTTTATTATAAAACTATAAAAACGTTGAGCAAACAAATATCAAAAGAAGGAGGTGATTCCTAAGTTCAAAACATTTTTATTAATTTGCATTACATATAAAAGGGAGGAAAAAATCTTGAAAAAGTTTTCAAAGGGAAAATGGTCAATTGTCTTGTTTATTATGTTGCTTTTTTGGGTAGCAGCTTGTAGTAATGAGGAGACTGGAAGCTCAAACGGATCAGAAAAAGGTGGATCAGATTCTGAGGACAAAATAGTACTTGGACTTGCAGCAATCGATTTAAGTAATCCATTCTTTGTACAAATGAAAGAAGCGGGCGATCAGGCTGCAAAAGATTATGGTGTTGTAACTGAATGGCAAAGTGCCGACGGTTCAGTAGAAAAACAAGTTTCGATTATTGAAAACTATATTCAACAAAAAGTTGATGTAATTCTGATTGACCCTTTAGATAAGAATGCAGTTAAGCCAGTTATAGAGGAAGCTAAAGAAGCGGGTATCAAAGTTATTACAATGGGCAATAAGGTAGAGGGAGATTGGAATTACAATACTTTATATCCTGACTATGAAAACATGGCGATGGTAGCTCGAGTAATTGGAACAGCTCTGGATGGAGAAGGACAAGTAGCGCTATTAAGTGGTGCAAAAGGTAACTTCGTATCTGATACGAGGGAAGCTGGTTTTATGGAAACAATGGAAAAGGAGTTTCCAAATATCGAAGTAGTTGGGAATCAGCCAACTAATTTTGACCCTGCTGAAGCACAAAGAATTACTGATACTTGGTTAAATAATTACCCTGAATTAGATGCGATTGCATTTATTTCTGATCCACTTGGTTTAGCTGCCATTACTGCTGCAGAAGCTAAAGGGAAAAAATTGATCTACGGTGGATACGATGGTGATCCAACAATGGAACCTTATTTAACAAATGGTTCAATGTTGGTTGATACATTAACTGGTGCTTTTCGTGTTGGATATTGGAATGTTGCAGCTGCTGCTAGATTGGCAAAAGGTGTAGAATTCCCACAAGATTTATTTATGCCAACATATTTTGTCACTACAGATAAAACTGCAGAAATGTTAGCAAATAAAGGGTTGAAATTAGACTATATTACACCAGAAGAAGCAAAAAATATTGTTACAGGTTATTCTGAAGAATTAGGACCAGACGTTCCTGACGAAAGGATTAGTGGGGAATGATTTCAATACAGACCCAAAAACAGACTGGGAAGATAAGACTTAACATGAAAAGAGCTACAAGAATCAATTTAATTATCGTTGCACTTAGTGTTTTACTGATGATTATATTTGGGGTGCTAAGGCCTAATTTTCTCAATTTAAGTAATTTTATTAATATGGGTCACCAAATGTCTGTAACTGCTGTTGTTGCATTTGCAATGACAGCAGTCATCCTTGCAAAAGGGATTGACCTATCTGTTGGTTCAACGCTTGCGGTTTCTGGTGTTGTTGGCGCTCTTAGTATTCAAAACGGTGTACCCTCATTATTAGCTCTATTAATTGTTATTCTTGTAGGTGCCTTAATAGGAGCACTGAATGGCCTATTAATTACTCGCTGCCATATTAGTCCATTTATCGCAACTCTCGGTACAATGGCATTTGGAAGTGGAGCGGCATTAAGTTTATCGAATGCATCTAGTATTAGTATTGATAGTCAAACTTTGGTATGGCTAGGTTCAGCCAAAATTGGTGAAATTCCAATTTCTATTATCCTAGTACTAATACTTTTGATAGTTTGGTGGGTGGTGCTTCAACGAACAGTTTTAGGACGATATATATATGCCCTTGGTGGCAATTATGAAGCTACTAGAGCATCGGCTATAAAGGTAAGATTGATACAATTCCTAACATATGTTTTTACTGGGGCTTCTGCTGGAATTGCATCAATCTTATTAATAGGTAGGGTTCAGTCAGCCCAACCTCTCGGAGGATATGGATTAGAATTTGATGTTATTACTGCTGTTATTATTGGGGGTACACTTCTTTCAGGTGGTGTCGGTGGTGTCGTTGGTACATTATTTGGTGCAATTTTAGTAACGATTATCCGAACTGGCCTATCTTTTTTTGGTGCACCACAAGAAGTTACATATATAGTTACTGGTACAATCGTTCTAGTATCCGTAATTCTTTACAATCTAGGGTCGCTAAATAATCTGAAGAAGATTAGGATTAGTTCCTTGAAAAGATCCCATTCAACTAATGTTTTTACAAAAGATAAAAAGAATCATAACATGATTAAATTAAACAAAATTAGTAAAAGTTATTCCGGCTTCTTAGCTCTAAATGATATCAATTTTGACATTAAAACAGGTGAAGTGGTTGCTCTTGTTGGGGAAAATGGGGCTGGGAAATCGACATTGGTAAAAATTCTATCTGGGAATATCTTACCTTCAAAAGGTCATATAGAAATTAACAATAATAATGTTGTTCTTGATAATGCTAGAAAGGCTCGTGATTTAGGGATTGGTGTTGTTCACCAACATTACAGTTTAGTACCTGAACTAACAATTGCCGAAAACATATTTCTTGGTAGGGAAGCAAAACTAAAAGGAATCAGACTCCTTAATCGCCCATTAATGGTAAAGAAAACAAAAGAATTATTAAATGAATTTGACATTAAACTTGATCCTGAAATTAAGGTGAGTAACTTAACTATAGGTCAGAGACAATTAATAGAAGTTGTAAAAGCAACTATGGGGAAACCTTGGCTCTTAATTATGGATGAACCAACATCCTCTTTATCGAAAAGTGAAAGTGAAAAACTCTATCATCTAATAGACCAGTTGAAAGAGAAAAATGTTGCCATCCTATATATCTCACATAAAATGGAGGAATTATATAAGCTATGTGACCGAGCAATAATATTACGAGATGGTACCCATATTGGAAATGCTCCACTTCCTACAACTAAAGAGGAACAGATTGTTAACATGATGGTAGGAAGAAATATTGAAAATATTTTCCCTTATACCAAATCAAACTTAGGCAACGTTGTTATTAAAGTAGATAAGCTGAATGATGGCGGGTTATTAAGAGATGCATCCTTCGAAGTGAGGGAAGGTGAAGTGGTAGTATTAGCAGGTTTAATGGGATCAGGAAGAACTGAGGTATTAAAGTCGATTTATGGTCTTACCAAGATAGTATCTGGAACGATTACGTTGAATGGCAAACCATTTAGAAAGACTTCTCCGAAAATAATGAAAGAAGAAATGGAAATGGCCTATATTCCTGAAGACAGGCATGGTGCAGGGTTTATCCCAATGATGTCTGTCAGAGAGAATCTAAGTTTAGTATGGATTCAAAAGAACAATAGAATGGGTCTCATTTCTACTAATTTAGAAAAGTTAGTTGCTACAGAAATGATTCAGAAAGTAAATGTTAAGCCTCCTGAACCAGATAAAGAAGTTATTTATCTTTCAGGCGGAAATCAACAAAAAGTTGTACTTGGAAAATGGCTTGTAACAAACCCAAAAATATTGCTATTAGATGATCCTACTAGAGGCGTAGATGTAGGAGCGAAGTCAGAAATTCATGAACTTATTGCAGAATATAAGAAACAAGGTTGTGCCATTTTAATGGTGTCATCAGAACTACCGGAAGCATTGAATGTTGCTGATAGAATTGTAGTCATGCATGAAGGACGTAGTGTTGGAGAGCTGAAACATGGTACCACAGAAGAGCAAGTAATGCACTATGCATTAGGTATGTATAAAAAATAAGGAGTGATTAATTTGAAAAGATTAAAAGTGGCAGTAGTAGGAGCAGGTTTTATGGGACGGTTACATGCTAAAACACTAGCAGAATGTGACTCTGCGGATCTTATAGCAGTCATCGATATAAATGAAGAATTAGGTAGATCTCTTGCTAAGCAATTGAATACAAACTATATTCAATACATTGAAGAAGCATTAGAAAATGATATTGCAGATGCATACACAGTTGCCTTACCAGATAGATTACATGTAGATGTTACTTCGAAAATATTAAGAGCAGGTAAATCAGTTCTTCTTGAAAAACCAATGGCAGATACATTAGAAGGAGCTAGAAAAATAGCGGAAGCTGAAAAAGAAGGTGGCGGTAGACTTATGATCGCTCATATTATGCGATTTGATGGCCGTTATGCTGAAGCAGCTAGAACTATTCGTAATGGTGACATTGGTGATGTGGTACATGTATCTGCAAAGAGATTTTCATTACGCGATGTGGGAATAAGAATGAACGGCAAAAGTTCTGTCATGTTCTACCTTGGTATACATGACGTAGATGCAATACAGTGGGTAACAAATAAAAAAGTAAAAAATGTATTTGCTCGTTCAGTTTCCAAAGTAATGCCAGAACATGGTGTTGAATCTGAGGATGCTATTTTTGCAAACTTAGAATATGAAGATGGAACAATTGGGACCCTTGGGGTTAGTTGGGCTCTTCCTGACTATATGCCATCTGGAATTAATGCTTCAATAGAAATAATTGGCACAAAAGGTGTTGTGAAAATTGATACATCTGACCATGGTTTACACATTTTGAAGCCATCTGGATTTATACTGCCAGATACAATGCATTGGCCAGAAGTTCATGGGAAAATAGCCGGAGATTTAAAAGATGAAGTATTAAGCTTTGTAACTTCAGTTAGAGATGGGAAGGATTTTGTTATTAGTGTTGAAGAAGCTATGCAGGCAGTTGCTTTAAATGATGCCATTCTCAAATCTGTAGAAACTAATCAACTTGTAGAAGTTGAAAAACCTATAGTGGAGAACGTAAAATAATCTAGCTTAGTTGGAGGTAAATCATGAAATTTCCAATGTATATTGATGGTGAATGGTACAAAGGTGATGGCAGATTCCGGGATGTAATAAGCCCTTCATCAGGTGAAATAATTGGCCAAATTCCATTAGGAACATATAGTGACGTTGATAGAGCTGTTCATGCTGCAAATCGAAAGACGAAAAACATGGAAGAAATGACAGTTTTTGAGAGAGCGGAGATTTTAAATCAAATTGCCGATAATGTTGAAAAAAGAAAAGAATCACTAGCAGAATTGCTATCCCGAGAACATGGTAAACCGTACCATACTGAAGCTATTGGCGAAATCGGTGCAGTAATAACTGCATTTAGAGAAGCCGCTGAGCAAATTAAATGGATGAATTCAGAAATCATTCCAACAAGAGACCGAAATAAAAGGGCATTTGCTTACAGAAGACCAAGAGGAGTTTATGGGGTTATTACTCCATGGAATTTCCCGTTAGGTTGTGCTGCTTCCTATTACTTGGCACCAGGGTTAGCGGCTGGAAATACAATCGTTTGGGTTCCAGCTCCTAGTGCTTCCGCAGTTGCGAGTGAATTTATGAAGTGTATTGAAGAATCAGGACTTCCAAGCGGCGCTCTAAATCTAGTAACCGGAGAAGGCCCTTTAGTCGGGGATGCATTAGTTGTTCATCCATTAACATCTGCTATTGGTTTTACAGGTAGTACTCCAACAGGACAGAAAATTGCATGTCGTGCTGGTGCAAAGCCATGTTTATTGGAGATGGGGGGAAATGGTCCAACAATTGTATTAGAGGATGCAGATATAGAAAGAACCGCAACTGCATTAATTAATGGCAGTTTTTCAAATGCTGGTCAAATTTGTACTTCAACAGAGCGCGTTTTAGTTCATGAAGCAATAGCAGATAAATTAGCAAGTGCATTGATAGAAAAGGTAAAAGATGTTGTGTTAGGCGATCCATTTGATGAAACAACAACAATGGGACCTGTTCATAATGTAATAGTAGCAAATACTGTTCGTACTCAAGTAGAGGATGCGATTTCTAAAGGAGCAAAGGTATTAACTTCACATAATGATACGAAATGGCCAACAGCATTATATGTAGAGCCTATTATCATTGATCATGTATCAAGAGAAGCGAAAATTAACACGGATGAAACTTTCGGACCAGTCATCCCTTTGATTCGGTTTAAAGATGAATCTGAAATACCTGAGCTAATAGAAACAAGTCCGTTTAGACTATCTTCAGCTGTATTTACGAAAAATACAGAGAAAGGTTTAAGATTAGCAGAAAGTCTTAAATTTGGTTTTGTTCATATTAATGAGGCTGGTAACTATTGGGAAACACAAATACCAGCAGGAGGAACTTCAGGAAGCGCAAGTGGAATAGGTAGAAGTGGGGGAAAGGCTTCAATAGAAGAAATGAGCGAGGTCTGTACAGTTATTCTGAGCTTGACGGGTCAAGATAATGAATAATAAAAAAGTGGTTTGGACTAGATTGTTAGACTTTGCCCCCGTCATCCTTCTTATAAGTCTAGTGATTGTGTTTGCGATCATTGATCCGAGAATTGTATCAAGTCAAAACTTAGTTCAAATTCTTATACAAGCAGCACCCATTTGTATTCTATCGATTGGAGCAATGGTTGTGTTAATTTCAGGAGGTATTGATTTATCCGCCGGGTATGGAGTGGGAATCTGTTCACTTGTCTTTGCATCTATACTTACAAAAAGTCAATCCTTAATTATAGCCTTTTTCGGGGCACTAATAACAGGTATAGCAATTGGTCTTTTTAACGGATTTTTTGTAGGATTACTCAAGATCCAATCTTTTATTGTAACATTAGGTTCAATGACTATTATTCAAGGAGTAACACTTTCTCTAGCTACATCAGGGGTGCTAATAATCACAGACCCACTACTAACTTCCATAGGAATTGGTAGTACTTGGATTTTTCCTAATATCCTTTTAACATCAACATTAATTGTATTACTCTTTTTTATCATTATTCGGTATACAAGCTTTGGTGTTAGGACTTATGGGTTAGGAAGTAGTATTGAGTCATCCGAATCATCAGGTGTATCGATTTCTAGACAACAAATTCTTATTTATATATTTAGTGGTGTTTGTACTGCATTAACTGCTATGACTCTTTTATCAAGAGTTTCTGTAGTGTCCCCAAATATAGGTGGAGTTAGTATTTTACTAGACGCGATAACTGCTACTGTTATAGGTGGAACGAGTATTTATGGTGGAAAAGGATCCATAAGTGGAACAATTGTTGGTGCATTAATTATCTCATTAATTAGTTATGCGCTTACAGTGTTTGGGGTGAACTCTTCTAGCCTAGATTTATTTAAAGGCGGAATTATCATTCTAGCCTTAGCTTTGGATGCGTGGATTAGATATTCCAGGGGAAAAATAAATACTAAATCTGTTCCAGCTTAACTAATCCTTATCACAAGCCTCTTATTATAGGAGGCTTGTGATAAAAACATATTACTGTCAGTGAAATCCTAGGAGGTGACAAAGATATGATTAAAATTGGGATAATAGGGGTAGGTCGTTTTGGCAGATTGCATTTAAATGTTTTTAAGCAAATACCAAATTGTGAAGTTGTTGCAATTGCGGATATTGATTTGGAATTAGTAAAAAAAGTAGCACAGGATTATCATATTAAAAATTATTATGCTGATCCGCTTGACCTGATTCGTTCGGACGTAGATGTTATTGATATTGTTACCGATGAGAATATGCACGGCAAATTAGCGCTCGATTCTTTAAAGCATAATAAACATGTATTTGTTGAAAAACCATTAGCTACTGCAACAAAAGAAGCAGAACAGATTTACGATTTAGCAAAAACGAAAAACAAGAATGTGATGGTAGGGAATATTAGTCGATTTGCATTACCATACATAAAAATAAAACGAATATTAGAAAGAGAACAATTAGGAACCTTAGGGCAAATCCGCGTAAAACGAAACTTTAGCAAAGAATGGTTCCAACAATTCGGAAAGAGGGTACATCCAGTATATGAATCTGGTATCCACGATATTGACTTAATTTTATGGTATGCTGAAAGTAAATGTAAAACTGTCTATTCTGTTGAAAGAAAACTAAGCAATCTCGCCTTTCCTGACTTATTTTCATCTGTTTTAACTTTTGAAAATGGATTAGTTGTTTCACTAGATTCTTCTTGGTGTGTTCCAAAAAATGCACCGCAAAATTGTACTGAAACGTTAGAGCTAGATGGTACTATTGATGCAGAAATAGAATTAATTGGAAACCTTGGAACTGTTAAATTTAATTTATTAGATACTGGAGTTAAACTATGGACAGATGAGCAAGTCATTCACCCTGATTTTACTCTATGGCCAACGAGCATTGACATGATTGGTGGTGCCATAAGAGACGAATTACAACATTTTATCATGAATATAGAAAAAAAGCAGGAATCTGTTATAGCTCCTCTCCTACATTCTGTTGAAGCCTTGCAAATTGCTGAGGCAATTGCATTTTCAGGAGCGGAGAATAGGGTTATTCATCTTAAATAGGAATTTGAATTAGAACACTATTGTTTAACATGATCCAACTCTTAGAAGACATATGACTCGATGTGCTCTTGATATCACTTTGCAAGGATTTAAACCAATGTGTTAATTTGCATATTAATAACTTCGGCGCATCTCCTTAGAGTCTGCGCCTTATTTATTTCTATAATCTCTTAATACACAAAATAAATCAATATCGAAGTCACAATCCCAATCCACACACTTAGTAAAATACAATAGCCCATAATGTGTCGAATATGAAGGCCAACAATACTTAAGATTGGCAATGCCCAGAATGGTTGGATGAGGTTCGTCCATGCATCTCCCCAGCCGACTGCCATCGCGATCACGGCAGGATCGGAGCCTAGTTCCATCCCTGCAGGTACTTGAAGTGGACCTTGGAGTGCCCACTGACCTCCGCCTGATGGAGCTAAGATATTGACAAGTCCAGCCGTCCAATACGTAAAGACTCCGAATGATTCTGCGCTTGAAATGGACGTCATACCCCTGATAATGGTATCGGCAAGTCCGGAGCTACCGAGCAGTGCGATAATCCCCGCATAGAAAGGAAATTGTAGAATGATAGGTGAAATAGAACCGGCAGCTTCCTTAAATGCATTTCCATATTGCGCAAGTGAACGGTGGAAAAGCAGTCCTAATGAAAGAAATAAGATATTAATAAGGTTCAAGTTGAGATCCACACTTTTAGCAAATTGTAGCAACACATAAACGATACCAACTAAGCCAATTAAAATACCCAAAATAGGTGTGTTCTCTAAACGAATGGCTGGTGAATTACTGTCTTCTTTGGTAACAACTTCTGCTTGTGGTGGTTCCGTTTTTGCTGTATAAGGAATGATATTCTTTTTTGGAGCCATTAATAGGATAAAAATAGGAATTGTAATGAGTAGTGCAAAGAAAATGATTACAGTACCCGGGTGGAAAATGGTTTCAGAGGTTGGGATAACTCCCATTACATCGGCAAGAAAATGATTTTCTGTTGCGATTGTTAGAAGGATTGAGCTGGAAAGCCCGGCTGTATAAAGCACAGTAGGAGCATAGGCGCATGCGACTAAAAGTGGGAAGTGAGCGTTTTTATTCCTCTTTCCGACTTCCCGAGCGACGATGGCACCGACGACAACAGCGAGACCCCAGTTAATATAATACGCAGCAGCAGAAATCAAGAACGTGAATAAATACGCCTTTGTTGCCGTATTCGCTTTAGCTGAGATAGCCTCTAAACCTCTCCGGACAAAAGGAACCGAAGCAAGGACCATCCCCGTCATTAGCAAAAGCACCATTTGCATCGTAAACGCTAAATAAGTCCAAAATCCATCTCCATACGACTGAAACAAATTAGCAGGATCAGCTGGAGCTGTAAAAAAGGCCAAGACAAACACAAACAAAGTCATCAACACTGCAATTACAAACGCATCAGGCAAATACCGCTGAATCACACGTGAAAAGCGTTCTGACACTCTGTTTAACATTTTTATCCCTCCTTTTACTACAAAAGGTATGAGGGGAGCGAATTTTGTATGACTTGTTTTCAATAAGTCTCTTGGAGTATCTTTCCTTAACTGAAAAATGAACAAGCAAGACCAAATGGCCTTGCTTGTTGTTATAATTCTTTCTTATTTTAAAGACTGCTCATGATATAACTCAGGGTCTGCTTTCACTTTAGGCCCTTTTTTAGGTTTTGGTCCCATATTGTCAAAACGGGCTTGATCATAGATGGCGGAACCTACGATTTCAGCAACATCTTGGAGTTTTTCCTTACTAATTTTGTCTAGTGAGTCTTCTGGTGTATGATACCAAGGCTCTGATGGACTATGAATGAATAATGCAGCAGGGATTCCAGCTTCTGCAAATGGAACATGGTCACTTCTACCACCAGCATAAAATGGAGTAGGTTCCCCATTCAATCTTGTACTTGATGCTTGTGCAAGCTCAGTTACTAGATTTAGTTTACCATCAAGTGTCGCCATTGTTAGGTTACCTGCATCACGACTTCCTACCATATCTAAATTAAAGTTTGCGATAATACGATTGAGGTCGTCCTCAGGTAGATTTGCCACATAATGTGCGGAGCCAAGTAGTCCATTTTCTTCAGCACCAAACGTAATGAAACGAATTTCGGTATCTGTAGGAATGTCTTTAAATACACGAGCTAGCTCAAGTGTCATAGCGGTACCAGATGCATCGTCATTTGCTCCCGGTGCACCTGCTACGGAGTCGTGGTGGGCACCAACAACAATTACATCATTTGTATCTTTTTTCATATTTGTTGGCTTTTTTGTTGCAATTACATTATGAGAAATGCTTTCACCAGCTCTTGCGCCTTCAACCTGGAGCGAAGTATGAAGGACCTCTCCATTTACAAGTGCTTCATGCAGTGCATCACCCTCTGCTTTCGTTAATGCAACAGCAGGGTACATACTTGTCATTCGCTTCTCCAAGAGTTCCATTTATAGCTCCTGAAGTATTGTTGAAAATAAAAACTCCTAAAGCTCCTTTTTCAGCAGCATTTAACACTTTCTCCGCAAACGAGATCTCGCCACGCTGAATAAGCACAATTTTTCCAGTAAGGTCAGTGTCTTGAAGTTCAGCGACTGTCCCTAATCCTGCATAAACTAGTTCCCCTGAGACATTTCCATTTACAGTGTAGGTGAAGAAACTTGGCTGGAGGGTACCATCATAGCCATTAACCGAAAGTTCAATTGAACTTTGAGGTGTATAGCCATAGAAGGTAAATGGTTGAATTTCAGTTTCATATCCATATGATTCGAATTGTTCTTTTATGTATTGAACAGCGTTGTGTTCTGCTTCAGTCC
Source organism: Fredinandcohnia onubensis (assembly GCF_031181385.1). Classification (GTDB taxonomy): domain Bacteria; phylum Bacillota; class Bacilli; order Bacillales; family Bacillaceae_L; genus Ferdinandcohnia; species Ferdinandcohnia onubensis_C. The sequence continues at coordinate 113,843 of NZ_JAPSKV010000005.1, read as the reverse complement.
CTGCAACACGCGGTGTTTCAGAAAGATATGCAATATTGTTATAAATATTGTCTACATTTAGTTGATTAATCACCTTGTGATCAAAGAACTTCTCCTTCTGAGATTGCGTCACTTCGATTGGTTTTGCGAATACTGCAGGTGTTGCAATGGCCCCAAATGCAAGTGTTGTAGTAAGTCCAAACGATATTACTAGTTTTTTCATGAAATGCCTCCTTTTACTAGATTCATAGTACAAGATAAAGTTTATATCATTCGGAAAATTCTAATAAGTGTAGGATTCCTTAGATAAACATAGGCAGAAACTCATATTTACACTATAAAGTCGTTAGAAAAGGACTTACTTCCTGTGAGGAAAATACTTCCAACTCCGTTTCTTAGGCGGGAACGAGGGGAGGCTGTTAGTGCCGAAGTAACAGCCATTACAGTAAATCAAGTGTACTATTTTTCTTTGATGAAGCATTTCTGCTAACGATAAGTAAAGGCTGCCGGTCCCGATAAACTAAAGCGTGGGGCAGGCAGCCTTTTTTATACCTATTTCGTTTTATGATTAATCTTGATATCATGTTTTTTCACATATTCATAGATTTGCTGATTTGTTTCATCATCATACTTTTTTACCCATTCTTTATTCGATAAATCAACAATTTCATTCCGTAGGGAGTGGTATTCTTCCTTTGCTTTTTCTTTTAAATCAAAGGTGAATTTTGAAGTGAAATATAACACTGCCCCGAAAAATAAATCCCTCACAAGATTTTTATTAGTAAACAAAGTATCTAACATTGTGAAACTGCCAAATACATTTGGAGTGTATAAGACATATTTAATAAATGTGTAGAAGGCATACCCAATTAACGTATACAAGAAAAAACTATGCATGCTTTTTTTTCTATTATGTTTTTCGTTAAACACAAGTAATCGATCCAGCGAATCTCCATCAGCCCTTGATATACGAGTACCTTCCTGATGCCAAGGTGCGGCAAAGCCATTATCTGCCATTGTGCTCCCCCTTACATTCACCATTCTATTCGTTTGGTATATATTATTTTTTGATTGGGAGGATTATGACAAGCTATTTGTAAAAAATGCATAATAAGTACTTTTGTTTCCATAAGTGAAAAATGGACAACCAAGGTACTGTAAATGTTGTTGGTGTCCATTATCAATACGTTAAGGTATAAGAAAATCTAACAATATAATCCCAGATAACTTTGTCAGTTAAAAGGAGGAAATCATGCCTAAACATATCTATGAAGTAGCTGCAGTGATTACTGATAACGAAAAAATCCTCTGTGTCCAAAGAGGACCAAACAATTTATTAGCTTTAAAATGGGAGTTCCCTGACGGAAAAATTGAAACGGGCGAAACCCCAGAAGAGGCCCTCCGTCGCGAAATAAAAGAGGAGATGCTTTGCGATATTGAAGTCGGATCTCAAATCGATGAAACCGTCTATGAATATGATTTTGGCATTGTACATTTATCAACCTATTGTTGCAAATTAATAGAAGGAACCCCAACACTTACAGAATAAGTTGAACTAAGATGGCTATCAACTGAAGAACTTCAAAGCTTGGATTGGGCTCCGGCGGATATTCCGACAGTTCAAAAAATAATTAATATGTGATATAACTAATTCACATAATTATGAGCAAGTGCCTATCCCTCATCACGGAAATGCATAATCCAACGGGAAACTTTTCAAAACAAATGGCAGAAGTTTGTTTGGTAAAGTAAAATATGCATGCTCAAGGTTTGTTCGTGCTACCTCTTATATTTTGAAGATAGGATGTTCGCCCCAAAACGAAATACAAAAAACGTTAAAGGGAAACCTCATTATTATGATTTTCCCTTTATAAATTTTGCTAAGCAATCCCAGTTTTCATCAGCATTCCATCAAGAGGACGTTCCATTTGTTGTTCCATCCATAATGCAGTCTGAATTAATTCTTCTAGATTAGTACTGGTTTCAATCCCCATTTTATTAAACATATTGACCATATCTTCCGTACATACATTGCCTACAGCTTTAGGGGCAAATGGACATCCTCCAAGTCCAGCAATTGACGAATCAAACCGTCGGACTCCAGCCTGAAATCCTGCAAAAACATTCGCAAGCCCAAGGCCTCTTGTATTATGAAAATGTAGTCTGAGCTCAATGTCATTTTTGAATTCTTCTTTAAAGGTCTTTACCACGTCTAAAACTTGAGAGGGATTTGCAAGCCCTGTAGTATCGGCCAGGGTTATACCCTTAGCACCCGCAGAAACAAAAGCTTCTGCAACCTTTAATAAATTTGCAACAGGTACTTCTCCAGCAAATGGACAACCGAACGCAGTACCCAATACACCTACAACTGTTTTTTTCGCTGAGACGCCTTCTGATATTACTTTTATTAATTCTTCAACTGACTGTGATACAGTTCGTTTCGCATTTTTTAAGTTAAATTCATCACTTGTCGCTGTAACAACATGGAGGGCATCAACATTCGTATTCAGTGCTCGTTCAAGTCCGGAGCGGCTTAGTACAAGACCTGCATAATTAACACCATCAATCCTCGGTACTTGCTTCATAACTTCTTCCGCATCTGCCATCTGCGGTACTACCTTTGGATTAACAAAGGAAACTGCCTCAACGGTTTTAATTCCACTATTAATGAGCTTTTCAATGAGTTGAACTTTTTGATTAGTTGTTAATAATTTTTTTTCGTTCTGGAGACCATCACGAGGACCAACTTCAACTATTTCAATCATATTTTTCTCCTTTCGAAAATTCTTCTTTAATATCATCTAAATGCTTTAACACATGATCCCTTCCAAGATAAATATGCTCCTGCATGGCAATTTTTGCTCGTTCAGATTCTTGGTTTTGAATAGCTCGTAAGATTGTTTTATGGACTTCAAGTGAACGTTTCATCTCATTAGGATCGTACCAGTAAAATGAGCGAAAAACTAAAGGCAAAACAACGACCTTTGAAATATGAAAACGGAGATGTTCATTTCGTGACGCTGTTAAAATTGCCTCGTGAAACTCTTGGTTCACCTTCACAATTTCATATACCCTTGAAATATTAGGGTCTCCCGTCTGTAAATCAATGATCTCTTCATACTTGATATTAGCTTCAATCATTTTCTTGATATCCATATCATTACGATAGTACGCTGCCTGACTAGTTGCATAACTTTCTAATAGTGCTCGTAAATCATAGACTTGTTGTATATCCTTTTTGGTAAAGTTTCGAACAATTACGCCTCTTTTTAATGGAGTAATTAAACCATCCGATTCTAGTTGTTTAATAGCTTCACGGATCGGCGTTCTACTTATATTTAATTCCTTTGCTAAAGATTCTTCAGTCAATCTTTTTCCAGGTTCGTATTTTCCTTTGATGATTGCGTCTTTGATATATGTTAGTGGATCCATTTAAAACACCTCATATTTATTGTATACAAAAGAAGAAATCTATTCAATGAAAAATTCAGACAATTTTTTTGCTGCTGTATTTCGAATGGGAAATAATCGATTTATTAAAGAAAAACGACTGTAAAATTTATTTTTTGTATTATTAGAAAATTCTGTTGATACTTTGTATACAATGGTGATAAGATATTGGTAGTTGTAGAACTGGAAAGGGGGATAACATGGGAAAAGAGCATTTTGATGGATTTGGAAAACTGTCAGGCATGGGAAAAAAACCAGCTATTATTGTAGTCGATTTTATGAAAGGGTTTACAAATGTGGAGTGTGCTCTTGGGTCTGACTTGGATGACGAAGTCAATGCCACAAAAGAGCTTCTGGATATTGCTAGACAAAATGAAATTCTAGTCATCTTTACGACAGTTTACTATGAACCACATTTTAAGGATGGAGCTCATTTTATTGAAAAGGTACCAGCTTTAAAGGTTTTAACTCAAAATAGTATATGGGCTGAGATTGACGAGAGACTTGAAAGGAAGGAGGACAAAGACCCACTCATTGTAAAGAAGTTTGCAAGTTCATTTTTTGGAACAAATTTAGCCGCAATTTTATCCTATGAAAATGTGGATACTACTATAATAACTGGTTGCACGACTTCTGGTTGTGTCCGAGCAACAGCTGTGGATGCCCTACAACATGGTTATCGTGTAGTTATCCCAGAGGAGTGCGTTGGTGATCGATCCCAAAGTGCACATGAAGCTAATCTATATGATATCCAAACCAAATATGGGGATGTTGTCAACGTTGAAACTGTAAAAAAATATATAATAAATGTGAGAGGGGATATTAGTGATGTATAGAGTAGCCGTCGATGTAGGTGGGACATTTACAGATATTGTCCTGCAAAATGAAGAAACAGGTGAGATTTACGGTACAAAGACGCCTTCAACAACTCAAGATCAATCAATTGGTCTAATGAATGGTATTAAAAAAGTGTGTCAAGAGTGTAATGTTGATATTTCTGAAATTCGTTCAATTATTCACGGAACAACTGTTGCAACTAATGCCGTGTTGGAAGGGAAAGGTTCAAAGGTCGGTTTAATCACAACAGAGGGCTTTGAACAAATTTTACATGTGGCACGCTCTTGGACACCAGCTCCAATCAGTGCTTGGATGGGCTTTTTAAAGCCTGAACCTTTAGCAGATTTAATCTATACACGCGGGGCAAAAGAAAGAATGACCGCAACTGGTGATGTCTATACAGAATTAGATGCTGAAGATATTCACAATAAAATTTCCGACCTCTATGATCAAGGTGTAGAAAGTTTAACAATTAGTCTATTAAACTCATATGCCAATCCACTACACGAACTTCAAATAAAAGAAATCGCTGAATCAATTAATCCTAATGTACCTGTTACAATTTCACATGATATTTTACCTGAGTTTAGAGAATATGAAAGAACATTAACAACGGTTATGAATTCTTACGTTCGACCCCCAATGCAGCGCTATCTCAATAATATTTTAACAAAAATACAAGCAGAGGATATTAATAGCCGCGTCAGCATCGTTCGTTCCGATGGTGGATTAATGAGTGTTCCTGCAGCATCTTCACGACCAGTACATACAATGCTTTCTGGACCTTCTGGCGGAGTTACCGCATCGGCAATGATTGGGGTACAAACGGGTTACAGAAATGTGATCTCCTTCGATATGGGAGGAACCTCAACAGATGTTTCATTAACCTATGACGGAAATCCGAGAGTCTCGAGAGAAACAAAAGTCGGTGTATTCCCAGTAAAAGCTCCATCATTAGAGGTAGTAAGCATTGGAGCGGGGGGTGGTTCAATCGCCCATGTTCCATTAACAGGAGCTTTACGCGTCGGCCCACAAAGTGCGGGTTCTGAACCAGGACCAGCTTGTTATGATCGCGGTGGGGAAGAACCAACTGTTACAGATGCAAACGTAGTCTTAGGATATCTACCACCAAGTTTAGTAGGTGGAGAAATAAAATTAAGTGTAAATAATGCAAAGGATGCTGTTAGAAAAATAGTAGAAAAGCTAGATATAGATATATATAAAGCTGCAAAAGGTATCTATGATATTGTGAATGAAAATATGTATGGTGCCACTCGAGTTGTGTCTGTGGAAAAGGGCTATGATCCAAGAGAGTTTTCGTTGTTAGCATTAGGTGGAGCAGGTCCTTTACATGCAAATGCAATTGGTAAATTGTCTGGAAGCTTTCCGGTGATCATCCCTCCTACACCTGGAGTGCTTTCAGCTTTAGGGTTCTTACAATCAGTCATTCGTAATGAGTACTCCAAAACATTCATTCATACGTTAAGTCAGTTAGATTCGCAAACTCTAGTTTCAGAGCTTACTACTCTTGGAGATGAATGTAACGACTGGCTAGGTCAAGAAAATGTTGCAGAATCAGATCGTACCATTATATATGAGGTGGATGTTCGTTATTATCGTCAGGGACATGAAATTCCTATTGTCATACAGCTCAGTGACATTATTGAAAATGGGTTAGTTTCTATTAAAAATCGATTTGATCAAATTCATGAGAAAACATACGGATTTAAGATGGAAACGGAAGTCGAAATTGTAAATATTCGTGCGGTTGCGATTGGTAAAGTAAATTCACCTGAGCTTCCTATTAATGAAGCGGGTAATGAAGATGCTTCACATGCAATTATCGATCCTGATCATCAAGCATATTTTGATGGCCAGTTTGTGAAGACGCCGATTTACGATCGTAATCTATTACAACGAAATAATAAAATTTTTGGTCCAGCAATCGTTACTCAAAAGGACAGCACGACCTTAGTTTTACCTGGAAATATCGCTGAAGTCGATGAACATATGAATCTTTTAATCAAAGAGGAGGTATAAGTCTATGGCGAATATCGATTCTATTACAGTTGATATAATTGAAAATGCTCTTAAGAATATTAAAGAGGAAATGGACGTAACGCTATTCCGTTCCGCAATGTCTCCTGTTATTCGAGAACAACACGATTGTTTTCCTATGATTACGGACCCGGAAGGAAGAATGGTGGTTGGGAACTTTGGTTCTCACGTTCCTGAAGTGGTTAACCAGTTCCCAGAAGGTATTTTTGAAGGAGATGTTATTTTTGTAAGTGACCCATATAGCTGTGGCGGCTCTATATCACATGTGAATGATTGGATGATTATTTTACCTATCTTTTACAAAGGTGAGCTAGTAGGGTATTCGTCGATGTTCGGACACGTTATGGATGTTGGTGGGCCAGTTCCGTCAAGTATGCCTGTTACAGCAACCACTATCTATGGAGAGGGAGTTCGCTTCCCGCCTGTTAAGCTCTTTGATAAAGGTGTATTAAATGAAGCAATTATTAAAATTGTAAAAGCGAATACAAGAACGCCAATGGAAAACTATAGTGATTTAATGGCGATTGTGGCTTCATGTCGTACAGCTGAAAAACGGGTGAAAGAACTTTGTGATCGATTTGGTGTTGAAGATTATTTATCTGCACTTGATGCCTTGTTAGAACGTACAAATAAAATGATGCGTCAGCTTATTCAAAACTTCCTTCCAACTGAAAAAGTATCATTTGAAGATTATATTGACGACGATGGACTAGGAAATGGCCCATTTAAAATGAAGCTAACGATTTGGCGTGAAGGTGATAATGCATATTTTGACTGGACTGGAACAGACAAACAATCACCTGGTCCAATAAATTATTACCTGAGTGAGCCAATGTTTAAGATGTTTATAGGTTCCTTTTTAATCTCAGTATTTGACCCAGCAATTAATTTTAACGATGGTTTCTATGATGTTCTTCATATTGAAACTCCTGAAGGCTGCTTAATGAGGCCAAAGGCACCTGCCGCATTAGGCTGTCGTACACATGCGCTTAGCCGCTTGTTTGATGTATTAAGTGGTGCACTTTCCCTTAATACACCAGAAAACAGTCCAGCAGCAGGATATGGAACAAGTCCATATTTCATCTACTCTGGGTATGATGAAGAAGGACGTTATTTCAATCTAATGGAAGTTATGTATGGAGGACTTCCAGGTAGACCAATTGGTGATGGATTAGATGGCCATTCATGGTGGCCAGCATTCGTTAATATACCAACTGAATACTTAGAAACATATTATCCATTAATGGTTAATTCTTATAAAACCGGAACGGATTCAGGTGGTGCCGGATTACACCGCGGTGGGAATTGTAATGAAAAATTATACACTTGTCTTGCTGATGGAACTGTTTCAATACATGACGATCGTTCAAAACTCCAGCCTTGGGGAATCAATGGTGGAGAACCAGGATCATCCTCTTCAAAGGTGTTAATTAAGAAAAATGGTGTGAAAATCCCACTAGCTTCGAAGATTGATAATGTTGTTGTGGAAAAAGGCGATCAAATTTTATTTATAACTGGAGGCAGTGGAGGCTGGGGAGATCCACTCGAACGTGATATTGAAAAAGTACAATTAGAAGTTAAACGTGGTCTTGTTTCTAAAGAAAAAGCAGAGAATTCTTACGGTGTGGTTTTAACTGATGAATTAGAAGTTGATTACGTTAAAACAGAGGAAACTCGCGCGAAGATAAGACAAGATAGAGGAGAGCTAGAAGCCTTTAGTTTTGGGAATCGTGAAAAAGTAGTGAATTAGGTCCCAATACATTAAGGGACAGTACACCTGCAGGCAACCTTTTAAGGATTGCAAATAAAGGCTGCCTGTATTTTTACACAAATATTTCATTGTATACAAACAACTAAAAATAACAATCAAACTAATGATTTATTACTGTGAAACAAGTATATTTGTATACCAAAATTATATTATCTCTGAATAAAATTACAACATACTTACCTTCAGGAGGGAATATTATGTCAAAACTAGATGAACAATTACCTTTAGATGGAGTACGCGTTTTAGAACTTGGCACACTTTTGGCTGGTCCTTTTTCCGGTCGCCTCCTTGCAGACTTTGGTGCGGAAGTAATAAAAATTGAGCCACCTGATAAAGCTGATCCAATGCGTCAATGGGGGCAACGAAAAGGTGATCATGGGCTTTGGTGGCCAATTCAATCTAGAAATAAGAAATCTATTACATTAAATCTACGTCTAGAAGAAGGGCAAAAAGTATTTAAAGATCTTATTAAGGATGCTGACATCGTAATTGAAAACTTTAGACCTGGCACGATGGAAAAATGGAATTTATCTTACGAAACTTTATCGGAAATCAATCCAGGGATTATTATGATGAGAACATCTGGATACGGACAAACAGGCCCATACAAAAGTCGCGCAGGATTTGGTAGTGTCGGGGAAGCGATGGGGGGACTGCGATATGTTACAGGGTTTCCGGATCGTGCGCCGTCAAGAATTGGAATATCAATCGGTGATACGCTGGCGGCTTTATTTGCCACAATTGGTTGTTTAACTGCGCTTCATGAAAGAGGAAAATCTGGTAAGGGTCAAGTTGTTGATACAGCTATCTATGAATCTGTTTTCTCGGTTATGGAAAGTATTATCCCAGACTATTTATTGGCTGGTTATGTTCGGGAGAGAATGGGGAACATCCTACCTGGTGTTGCACCCTCCAATATATATATGTCAAAAGATGGTACGTATGTAGTGATTGGTGCCAATTCTGACGGAGTGTTTAAACGTCTATGTGACGCGATGGGGCAGCCGGAACTATTTGATAACCCGAAATACTCCAATCATCATGCAAGAAGCGACAATATGACAGAATTAGATAACTTAATAGAGGAATGGACCAAAACTCTGAATTCAAAAGAATTACTACAGATTTTAGGTGAGAAAGGTGTACCATCAGGTCCAATCTATTCTGCAAAAGATATTCTTGAAGATCCTCAGTATGAAGCACGAGATATGATAGTAAAGGTTGACCATCCAGAACTAGGAGAATTTCCAATGCCAGGAGTGGTTCCGAAGCTTAGTAGAACACCAGGTCAAATAAAACATGTTGGCTCTGAAAAAATGGGTAAACATAATGAAGAGATATATGGTGGGTTGCTTGGTTACAGTGATGTATATTTGGGGGAACTAAAAGAAAAGAAAGTGATTTAATAATTAGGAAAAAATCTAACTGAATCTATTAATATCATAACCATTAACATGGATGGGTAATTGGCTATCTTTGTATACAAATTGGTCCTAAAATTGTCATTTGATTTCTTTTAAGAGACTAAAGACTAGGTGAACATAGGTATTTTGGTTCATTTTATCATACTAAATTAAATATTCCAAAAATTCAGTTGAATGATTGTATACAAAGTGTTACATTAAAACTGAAAAAGGACTTCAATACGAGCTTCTGATGTTAAATAAATAAATAAATGTTCTAGTAATCGAAATAACATTAACAACTCTGTTATACTAGTGTTCCTACTTTTTGTCGCAGTCCTCTATTTAGATTGTTTGCAAGTCAATACTAGGCTTGTTTTCAATACCATTTGTAGATGATTTTAAACTCTACAAATCAAAAAAAATTTTTAAAAAATAAGGAGGAATAGTTACATGAGTAATCAGACAGAAGTTAGAGGGAAAGAGTTTTACGTAAAAGCGGTGGAAGAAAAGTATTTTGGAAACGTAGACGGAAGAAATCTCGAAGCAATATTAGAAAACTTCCGTGAGGACGCAGTCTTTACGATTCAATCAGCACATTCTGTTCATAAAGGAAGAGATACGGAAATTCGCCAAATGTATATTGATTTATTTAAGAACTATGAACCAAAAATGATCCATAAAGATTTCCGCCATGTAGTGGATGTTGAAAATAATTGTATATCTTCCCAATTTAATGTTGAATTAATTCCAACAACTGGAGGACCGGAAATCTTTTTAACAAACTGTAATTTCTTCTATTTAGACGAAAACGGTAAATTTAAAGAAGTTTATGTGTATATGAGTGACGGCCAAAACGTATTAGGTTAATAACAGGTACTAAATATGACGAAAAAAATAAAGATTATTGTACCTATCCCTGTCGATGAAAATGGTGTGAAAAACCGTAGAGAACAGCTGCCAGATGAACTTATTAGACCTGGGTATGATGTGGAGTTCGTATCAGTTAAAAATGGTGCAGCACTAGGGGACAGCTATTATGACACAATGCTCATGGATATGTTCGTCTTTGAAGCGGGCCTTAAAGCACAAGAAGAGGGGTTTGATGCGGTCTGCATAGATACAGTTAGTGACTCAGGTTTATATGCATTGCGTTCAAGATTAGATATCCCTGTGCTTGGTCCGGGACAAATAGCCTTTCATGTAGCTTGTATGTTAGGTCATAAATTTTCAGTTATCACAATGTGGGACAAATGGTTCCATCTTTACAAAAAAACGTTAACAGAATATGGTTTGCAGCATAAACTAGCCTCAATGCGTTCTATTAATACAAGACCAGATCTTTCTGAATTATTGGCTGGAAAAGAAGAAATAATCTTCGAAAAGCTTGAGCGAGAATCCATAAAAGCAATTAACGAGGATGGTGCAGATGTCATTGTTCTTGGCTCGACAACTATGCATCAGTCTTATGAATACTTAAAAGAGCGCCTTCCGGTTCCTGTCTTAAACCCAGGATTAGTCATGTATAAGTACAGTGAAGTATTTCTAGAACTAGGATTAGCACATAGTAAGAAGGCATTCCCGTCACCAGAAATCCGAAATGACGAACAGATTTTTAGCCGACTTGTTGCGCAAAAGTAATTTTATAGTTTGAGATTGCCCCTAGTATCGTATTGATGCTAGTTTTTTTTTATTATCGACAAGGCAAAAAGCTTCGTGTTATCTCAACGCATCTTATAGGAAGGAAGTGATTACAAGGCAATTATGAGTTATGTCAATTGCCAACTACCGAGGTTAAAATTTGCTAGGGTGTCGATTGGACTTCACGCAAAGCCAGATTTGTCTAAAAGAAGAGGCAGGATTTAGCTCTTCAAATATCTAGTAGTCTTTTAATAATAATTATTGAATAAAATAGTAATACGTTAATTATTGTTAAATTAATTGGATAGGAAATAAGGACGTTGCAATTGTTCAACCATACCTTGCAAACAAAACTAGGGAGGGAAAGAAATGAGTTCAATATCAAGTGTCTATATGCCTAAAGCTATTTTTTATGGATCTGATTCTTTTAAACAATTAGGGGTTGAAACTAGGAAACTAGGTACGAGAGCTCTTATCATTAGTGACAAAATTATGGAGGGACTTGGTTATGTCGACCAATGCAAAATCTTACTAAACGAAGTAGAAATTACTTATTCAACTTATTTAGAAATTGATTCTGAACCTACCGATAAATTCGTAGATGAAGCCTTGAAAGTATTAAAACAAAATAAGTGTGATGTCATTATTGCATTAGGTGGAGGAAGCTGTATTGACACCGCAAAAGCTGTTGCAGTAATAGCTACAAATGGCGGAAGTATTAGTGATTTTATAGGGAATAAAAAAATCGCTGATAAGAAGGCTGTTCCACTAATTGCGATTCCTACCACTGCGGGTACTGGCTCTGAAGCAACAGATGTTACAGTTATTACAAATACAAAAAATGATGTTAAAATGATGATTAAACAACCTGCGTTTTTACCACAAGTCGCTATAGTTGATCCTATGCTTACACTATCTTCTCCAAAGCATATAACCTCAGCAACTGGGGTAGATGCCCTAACCCATGCAATCGAAGCATATATTTCTAGACGCTCACATCCATTCACAGATACCCTTGCTTTATCCGCGATCAAATTGATATACGATAACATTGAAGAAGTTTATAAGAATGGTAACAATATATTAGCAAGAGAAAAAATGTCATTAGGAGCTTTAAAAGCTGGCATCGCATTTTCAAATGCATCAGTTTGTTTAGTTCATGGAATGTCTAGACCAATAGGAGCCTTATTTCATGTACCACATGGAGTTTCAAATGCAATGCTGCTACCTGCAATTTTAGAATATAGTAAATCAGCTTGCATTGAAAGGTTAGCTAATATTGGACTGTTTATTAAACCAGAGTTAAATGGTTACTCAAATGAAGAAATTGCAAATATCGTTGTACGAGAAATAAAGCAACTTTGTTTGAATTTGAATATCCCTAATATGAAAAAGTGGGGGATAGAAAAACAAGAATTAGATAAAGTAGTTAGAAAAATGGCGAAAGATGCTATTGCAAGTGGTAGCCCTGGAAACAATCCAAGAATTCCAACTGAAGAAGAAATTATTGAATTATATGATCTTTGTTTTGATTACAAGATGAGTGAAGGTGTCAATGGATCAATCTTATAATTGTTTTATAAATAATATGCTGCATTTCCTGTAAAAGTTGATTTCATATTATTCTCCTTTCAATTTAAACTCAATATTATTATTTCTTCAAAATAGGTAGATGTTTGTTCTATAAAAATAAGTTAATATGATTATTTGATTCCATTTATTAATCTTTTACTTCTTTGCATTTAAATACAACTATGATAAAGGAATTTATACTCCTTATAGAGAAATAAATAAACTAGATTAGTTCAAAAGAAATGAGTGTTATGTTATGAATCATGATGAACTTATAAAAAAAATAGAAAACTTATCCATATGGAAAAAAGGTGGGCAACGTGCACCCCATAAACCGTTACTATTATTGCTAGCATTAGGTCAACTTCAATCAAAAAAATCCAATATGTTTTTATACGAAGATATTAAGCCAAAGTTGACTAAATTATTAATTGATTTTGGGCCAATTCGAAGGTCCTATCATCCTGAAGAGCCATTTGTAAGATTGACCAGAGATGGAATATGGCAACTAAGTAAAGATGTAAATAAAAGTGATCCTTCAAACAAGGTGTTGTTACAAAATGAAATAGCAGGGGGATTTACAAGTGAAGTAGACGCTCTATTACATACAGATCTATCACTGCTATCTAAAATAGCTCAAATAATTTTGGAACAACATTTCCCTGATACAATTCATGAAGATATCTTAGCGGCTGTCGGACTTGATTTAGAAATTAGTTCCAAGAGAAAACGAGACCCGAAATTTAGAGAAAGAATTTTAAGAGCATATGGCTATTGCTGTGCTATATGTGGATTTAACGTACGTTTATCACATACATTAGTTGGAGTAGAGGCAGCCCATATTAAATGGCATCAAGCTGGCGGGCCAGATTCTGAAAACAATGGAATTGCGCTATGTTCACTTCACCATAAGTTGTTCGACAGAGGAGTTTTTACAATATCAGATAGAAGGCAAATGATAGTGTCCCAGGAAGCGCACGGCTCCCATGGATTTGAAGAATGGCTCATGAAATACCATGGTGAAATAATACAAGAGCCAATTGAAACCTATTATAATCCGGATTCTGCTTATCTGGGATGGCACATACGTGAAGTTTTTCGCGGACCGGAAAGATATATAATAAATTAATATATTTTTGCCAGTGAAAAGGTCTACTTAGCTAACAGAAGAATTTAGCAAACCGTTAAACCACTTTTTCTTCTCTCCAAAACCAAGGCGATACGTGACATTATTAGCCATGCCGGATGGGTACTTACGGTTTGGCTTTTTTAGGTTTATTGTCTGCTGTATTTAAGATGCTCACCATGTACTTCCAACAAATGAACAACCTTTGTTTCCACACATTTCTAGTGGATTAAGGATCTTTTCCATTTTCTAATACTCGTTCCTTAATTTTTTTGGCTAGATTGTCAGATGATATACAGCCCAATTTTTTTATATTTATTACAAAGAAGTCCCCGGTTTTTGCTAATGCATTTTGCTCGAAAAATTCATATGCATCGTATTCTTCTTCGTTATCAACTTTATTTCTTGAAGAAGAAGAAGAAGTCTTTGATGTAATCTCTGTAGTAATCTTTGTGTAATCTATGGTATTGCTCTGCTCAAATTGAACACATCCATCCGCCCAAGTTGAACATCTCGTCTGCTCATTTTGAACAGATGGACAGTCCATATTGAGCAGCTGGTCTGTCCCGTTTGAACTTATCGTCTGTTCTTCGTTAACAGTCAAGGGTATGTCTTTATCCACGTTAGAATCCTCGTTGTTTGGTAGTTCTGTTTCTACGCCCATTAGTTCTTCCAGTGCTTCATAATTAATGGAATACCATTTGGTTCGGTCTATTTTCATTTTGTTAAACTGTTTTGAACATAGAAAACCGTTGTTTTCTAAATAAGAAATGGCTCTTCTGATTGTACTTTTTGAGAAAAACGGGAATTGTTCAACTAGCTGGTCATATGTAAAATAAACCCACTTTCGATCTTCACGAATGTTTTTACTCCGCTGAAGCCAGTAGTGAAGTTGTTGTAGAATAATACTTTCTTTTAAGCCAATGAGAGTTGCCAGGGTGGGAGGGATGAGTAATGGTTTGTCGTTGATAATAAGATTTCCGTTCATATGTAGTAACCGTCCTTTTTTGCTGGATTTTACGAGGTTGAGAACAAGTATTGAATGCGGTTCCAATGATAAGAGTATTAAGAAGTAAAGAAGATCATTGCAGTACAGAATTCAACTTAAAACGAATAATGGATTTAAATTTGGCGAGTTAGATGGCAGAATTTGAGTTTTACGATTTAATGGATTTGTCATGAGGTTGGGGGAGATTATTTTAAAAGGTATATTAAAAGATAAAATATAATCACCCTCTAAAGTAAGTAAATACTAAGCTAAACGTAAAGTAAACCGTCCAATATTAATTTTTGTGGAAAATTATAAAAAATTCCTTTTTTAGACACGTTTTTGATCGATTTACGATACGTCCACGACACGTTAACGACTCGTACCACGATACGTGGACAAAAAGAAAAACAAAAAGAAAATAAAAAACAACAACTACATAACCCTTAAATAGATAATTATCTACAAGGGAAAATCCTCCAGAGTGTTTCCTTACGTTAACTTCATTCATTTTTTAAAATGTTTTTAATCGGATGCCCCTTTTTGCCCCTCACCCTTCTATAACAATAGTGTAAAGGAGGTGAGGGACATGGCAGCAAATCAGGAAATTCTAGATACACAATTACGTCTAGTGTTTGAAAACGGTGTGGATGGTAAGGGTAAGCTCATCTATAAAAACAAAAATTACAACAACATTAACCCTTCTGTATCAGCAGATGATTTACATGCAGTTGCGACCGCAATCATCGGTCTTCAAACATTAGATCTATCCGACATTGAGCGTAACGATAGCTTTATGTTAGTGGGCATTGCAGAGTAATTTTTTGAGATGAAATTTTAGAAAGGGGAGTAATAAGTGGCAAAAACACTAGAAATGCAGTTTACGAATATGGCTGGAAAAACAGCAACCGTATCGATTGAAAATCCAGTGGAACCTGTAGATGTGGTAGCCCTTTCCGCAGCAATGGATTTAATCGTAGCAACGGATGCGTTCCTAACATCTGGTGGTCCGATTGTATCGAAAAAAGGCGCACGTATTGTTGAACGTAATGTTGAAGAAGTTCAGCTTTAATTAAAATGGAGCCAGCTCTCATAATAGGGAGTTGGCTTTACTTTTAGAAAGGAGGAAATGTTGGTGGAGCAACTATTGCCTTTTATTCAAGAGGTTGGCTTTCCAGTCGTCGTGACATTCTATCTGTTGCATCGAATCGAAACGAAGCTTGATAGTGTCATAGACTCGATTCAAATGCTGCCACAAAGCATGAAGGCCAGCCCTCCATTAGAGTCGAAGAAGAATATATCCTAAAAATGGGGACATCTGACTGATCAATGAGTCAGGTGTTTTTTATGGACTTTATTAAGTGATATATCGTAACGCTGTGCTTATATAACTTCGGCTCCAAAAATAAGGTTTCCAATAAAACTATGAGAGTTTCTCTTGGAACTCTTTTCTTATATAGCGAGGTGTCACTGTTTTATAGCTGTTTATTGTATTAGCTAAGTTAATTTGAGGTGGTGCATCAAATAAAATGTGGATATAATCTTTCTCTCCATTCATTTTGAAGTAACTAATAATCTGTAACATTTATGCCTATATTTTGTAGCTACAACTAAATGATAAGTCAATTTAAAATAAACATGTCTTTCTTGTTATAATCAGCCATAATATTATCCTTTCTTTATTTACAACGAAATTAATACATAGTATAATATAATTAAGAACATACGTTTGGTCGGGGAGAGCTTGAGATGAAAGTAGCTAAAACTTTGAGCCATAAAATTATGAATCACACAGGCATTTTCGATGAAACATTAAATGTCTATAACCAAGCAATGACTTATATCATTGAAGTGATTGATAAGGAAATTGGTGACTTAGAAAAATTTTCTTCATGTTCAATAGTTGCCCCAGTCGAAAAGTTATTACACTCAACTAAATCAAACCCTTCACCTAAATATAAGGAATTTAATCGAGATTTTTATAAGTTTCCTTCATACTTTAGAAGAAACGCGATTGCTGCTGCTTTTGGTAAAGTAAAGAGTTACCGTTCTAACTATCAGAATTGGGAAAAAGAAAGGATTATCGCTGTTTCTGAAGGAAAGAAATTTAGAAAGAATCCACCTAAACTGCAACACGAACATAAAGAGTTCCCTGTTTTTTATAAGGGGAATATGTTCATAAGAACATCTGAAACTACGGCTCAAATCAAGGTATTTCATAACAACGATTGGGTATGGGTAGATATCGAATTTAAGGGTCAAGACTTATACAAACGTGATGTTTGGGATTGGAAAGAACACAATCCGAAACTTGTTAAAGTTGGGAAGAAATATTTTCTAAATATCAGTTATTCAAACAAAGTTAGATTAAGCAATACAGATATGACCAGAAAGTATGTGCAATAGACCTGGGGATCACCAACTCTGCGGTTTGTTCTATTGTCGATGCAAAGGGAACTGTCTTGGCTCGTAGATTTATTAACCAAGCCAAAGAAAAAGACCGATTGTATCGATTGACAAATAAACTTCGTAAAGTTCAACGTGTTTCAGGTTGGGTATCAGCACCGAACTACTGGCGACAAATAAACGGATTACAAAAACACATTGTAAATTATACTTCTCATGAGATTGTGAAGTTTGCGAAAGAACATAAATGTGATGTGATTGTGTTCGAATATCTCAATAAAATGAAGGTACCGAAAGGTTTTTGGGGAGCTAAGAAACTTCGTTTCAAACTACGGTACTGGCGGAAAACTGCTATCCAAAACAAAGTAACGGAAATGGCACACTACGTAGGTATGCGGATTACTAGGATAAATGCACGTAACACTAGTGAGTTCGCATATGATGGTTCTGGAAAAGTAGAACGTAACAATAAAAAAGACCTTGCAAAATTTACAACAGGCAAGGTGTATCATGCTGACCTATCAGCCAGTTACAATATAGCAGCTCGATATTTTATTCGAGCATACCTAAAAACCATGTCTGAAAAGTCATGGTTGTCCTTACAGGCAAAAGTTCCTGTATTGGCAAAACGATCATTTCAAACCTTGTCTTCACTCATTAGTCTTATTCAGGCACTAGAGGCACCGAAGGTGGCTTAATTGCTTGGTTTGTACTGTATTTAAGATAAGGGATGCTCCATCAAATTGCATTGCAATTAGTTGGAGAGGTTCACGAACCTCCACAAATCGAAAACAGAGCCGAAATTATAAAGGGGAATGAATAAGTCCATAGGGGAGAGAACGAACCTAGGATGAGAATTTGGAAAAATGACATAAAAGTGCGGCTAGCGTTAATTCCAAGAAGGGATTGACGCTTTTTATGTGGAAGTAATTATATCAGTGGAATTAGCACTTTACGAGAAATAGGAAACTTATAATATTTTTGGGAAAGGTTGTAGATAAAGTGAGTTATGAAATTATTAAATTACCAGGCTATCGGGCAGTAGGATTAAAATGGGAGGGTACATTCTCTGAGATTGTGCCTAAGCTAAAAAACGTGATTCATCAAGCTGAAGAGCGTGCAAAAGAGATAGATTACAAGGTAAATCCCGAAGTTCAATTGGGTCTATCTTATCATGTAATTGAAGATGGATTCGTGCACTATGCAGTGTATGAAGTAAGTGATAAGCAGGAAATTCCTGAAGGCATGATTGAAATAGAGGTTCCTGAACTAATGTATGTGAAGACAACACATAACAAAGGAGAAGATATTCAAAAGACCTATACGGATCTACATAAATGGTTATTTGATAGTGAGTATATCCCATTTAGGGAAGAGGGTGTAGATTACTATGATCCATATATGCCGATAAAACATGAATATTATCCAGTTGATCGTGACCCTAGTGATCCGCATTTTGATATTTATATTCCGATTGTCAAAAAGCCACAATAAATGTGTGGCGGACAGCTTTGCAAAATACTCATGCCTCAAATCTCAAGGAACTTTTTAGTCGTTTCGAAGTTAGTTTTCCCTTTTTTTGGATTTTGCGAATAGCTTTATTCTACCAATCTATAGAAAAGCATACGCATTTCTTCTTTACGTATGCTTTTCTCCCTTTTTGCTTAAAAAATGATACGCAAATGGAAATTTACTCCTTTTATTATCTCGTTTTAAGTTGTTTCTTCCTTTTTTTGGATTTTACGAATAGCTTGATACTACCAATCTATAGAAAAGCATACGCACTTCTTCTTTACGTATGCTTTTCTCCCTTTTTACTTAAAAAATGATACGCAAATGGAAATTTACTCCTTTTATTATCTCTTTTTAAGTTATTTCTTCCTTTTTTTGGATTTTGCGTATGCTTACGAGCGCTAATTGATATAAAAGCATACGCATTTTTTATTTACGTATGCATTTATCGGACTTTTACTAAAAATCGATATGCAATGGACAATTTTTACATATTTATCATCTTTTAAAAGTACTTCTGCTAGAACAATTTATTTAACCTGTAATTTTGGATTATCTCCCCGTCTTTTTAACAACTTAACCATATCAGTGTGTATCAGCTTTCATCATTCTTTCGAGCAAATGCACCGCCTTCACGGATGGTTTCAGCTAATGCACGTTCGGCCAGTAGTTCCGCGCTTATTTCTTCTTGATACTGATTTTGAGGGGATTTGTTTTTTAGATTATCTTGGGATGCTTTCTTGTCTGTCATCTAATTCCTCCTTTCTCTTGTTAATATGGTCTCTTTAGGAGGAAAAAACATACAGGTAAGTTTGGTGATTTGTAGTCGAAATCGTAATAGTAGAACCTTTTGAGTAAATACCTTATTTGGAAAAGGTGAACGTAAGGAAAGAAAAAAAGTGCCACACATAGTATGGCACTCTAATTATGAGCCTTTTCTAGGGCTAGTTTTATACCAAATCCAACTAAGACTGTACCTGTGATTCCTTCAATGATCTTCTGTGACGTAGGTTTTTTCATAAAAGCACTGACCTGGTTGATTAGTAAGACATAGAGAAAAAACCAGATGGCGGTCAAGACAGTATACGTAATTCCCATTAGTAGAAATGGAATGAAGGTGTTGCCTCCAGCGTCTACGAATTGAGGCAAAAAGGTTAAGAAAAAGACAGCAACTTTGGGATTAAGGATATTGGTTAGGAACCCTTGTTTAAGACAAGATGTATTTGCAAACTGACTTTTTGCGTTCACATCAGCGGTTGCCGCTTCTTCCTTCCTCCTCAATGACCATAATGTTTTAACACCTAGATAAATTAAATAAATCGCCCCAACATATTTGAATACTGAGAATAACAAGGCTGATTTCACAATGATGGCTGAAAGTCCAAATACAGCAGCAGAAGTATGGATGAGGAGGGCGCAACAAGTGCCTAAAGCTGTTTTTAAACCTCCGCTTTTCCCAACGGTGAGCGTATTTTTGGTAGCAATGGCAGTATCAGGACCAGGTAAAATAATGAGAAAAATACACATAAGAACAAACAGATAAACGTTTTCCATTCTATTCTCCCCATTCTAATTTAGATCAGGTCAGACATGTGATTCTTACAGTATATTATATAGAATGGTGGTATTAATTGAACAGAAAAATTTGTTTGATATCTTTAATAAAAAAGTATAAATCCTAAAATACGAAAAACTCACCAAAGATGGTGAGTTATTTAACCTAATCTCCTTTGGACAATTAAAAATCATTCCTTAATCTCAATTTTACGGTTTTTAAATGAACCTGAATGCTCCATTGTGATATGTGCATCAATCGATTTTATACTATCTTCACGAAGTAAGGTATCTTGATTTTTTAGTTTTTTCCAATCAGCAGTATACTTTCTGAAAAGCTGGTGCTCCAAGTTTAAAAAATCGATATCATGCTCCAAGCCTAATTGATATAATTGTCTTATTTCAGAAATGATTCCTTTTTGTACGTATTCTTCCATGGCATTTACATTAAGTGTATTGTTCTTGATGCGATTGCTGACAATCGCGTTAGCCAGGAAAAGAACTCTAAAGCGAAAGTTTCCGTTTTGTTCTTCGGGAATGATTTTTACCGCTTGGTCTTCTAGTACAGCAATAAATTCTGGATTTTTTTCATTTGGTAACAGTAAGGATGCACGTACCGTTTCTGGAGCAATCCATCGCATGCCTTTAAGTTTCTCATACGGAAAATAGCCTTTGTATTTATGGTTATCTAGAAAAAATGCTCCATCAATCGCTAACTTTGCTTCGTCCTTTTTATTTTTCTTCCATTGTTGGTCATCAATCGTGAGCGAAGGAATATAAGTAGTGCGACCAGGGTCAAAAAACTCACGTGCAAATTGATTTAGCTTTATCGGCCTGATGGTCGACCTCTGTTCGTATGAACTTTCTGGACTATGAAGTATCGTATTTAATGAATTTTGATCAAAGAATCCAGTTGCCGATAAAATATCAAGTATGGAGCTCTTTGTTCCAAAAATCCATGGAGTAGGGCGGAACTCATAGTATCGTGTTAAGCCATCAAAGATACTATCCATTCCTTGTTTGAGCGCACTTTCACTTAAAACAACGGCTGTGACATGTGCCCAAAGAAACCGTTCTTGCGAAGTATGATACGCTCTAAAAAAAGCATCGATAAATGTTTTTCCGCTAGTTTCCGAAACATATACTGCAGGTGGCCCTTTTTCACCGCCTTCTCTTTTTGCAACAGAGGTTAATCCGATCATCTGAATCGAGACGTAATATTCGCCATCTCGGTAATCGACACCGATTGCGGTAGCAAAGTTTTGATTTTCGATTTCTCCAATGTCATTTTCACAGGCTGTCACAACGAAAAGACATAGTACAAGGTTTATAGAGCAAGCTATCATTGTTTTCCGTTTCATACTATTTTCTCCGCTTCTGAATGAATGAAATTCCGAATTTTTTTCGGTCAAGTGGATTAATAAACAGGGCAGCTAAGTATTCTTTGAATGTTAACGATGCAATGGGTTCAAGATATGCTACTTTTAAAGACTCCAATGTCGATAGATAAATAAGAACACTAAAGAATCCAATAAAAAGGCCGTATATTCCTAAAAAAATAGAAAGTAGCAAGTTATACACCCGTAGGACACTGACGGTTCCAACCAATGATTGATTCACGAGGGTATAGCTTGCGACCGCTGTTAACGCAATAACAACAATCATCGTGGGGGAGGCAAGACCAGCGCGAATCGCTGCATCACCGATAATGATACCTCCGACAATGGAAACTGTTTGTCCAAGGACAGACGGCATGCGAATTCCAGCTTCTCTTAACAACTCAAACAACCCAAGAATAAATATTGCTTCAAGTCCAAGTGGCAAGGGCAAACCTTCACGCGAGACAACGACAGTTGCTAGTAAGGCAAAAGGTAGTTGATCAATATTGACAGAAGAGAGTGAAACCCAAAATCCCGGTAGGAAAATTGCGACGATTAAGCCAATCATCCGGATAAGCCGTCCGAATATAACGAAGTAGTATGGAAAATGAACATCTTCGGGTGATTTTATTAATTCAAAAACATTAGCTGGTTCCAATTAAAACAGAGGGAGATCCATTAACTATTAAAACAAATCTTCCACGTAACATGCATTCAATGACATAGTCAGGACGTGTCACATAATCAAACAAGGGAAACAAAGAGAATGAGCGATCAGATAGCCATTGCTCTAATTGTCCACTGCTGACGACGCTTTCGCTTTGAAAATCCTTGAGTCGCTTCCTGACTTCCTCAATAATGTCCGGGTTGGCTTTATCATTCAAATAAAGGAGAGAAACCTCGGTCTTACTTAGCGAACCTAAGGTGAAAGACTCGGAATAGAGCTGTTCGGTCTTCATTCTTTTTCGAATCAAGGAGATATTGACATTCATCTCTTCAGTAAAGCTATCTTTCGGTCCTTTTATCGACACCTCTGTCGTTGATTCTTGTGGCTTTCGTTGCGGTATATTGCTTATATTGAATACATGAAAAAACGGGGTCCCTTCCCGAAAAACAATTAACGAACCAGAAAACACAAGATTGACCATTTCTTTCATGCTTTTTATATGTTGGACAGGTGGGAGGTCTTCAGAATGACTGCGTGCTTCTTTATTTTCAATGCTTAGTAGAATCCGATTAAAATATTCATTTAACTGCGTGGAATCCAGCATTCCCTTACAATAAAAAGCTTGAAGGTACTCATTATTTTCGATTGGAATAAATTCAATATCCGCATAATGACTGAAAAAATGTTTTACCTCACCGCAAGTCAATATTCCTTCTTCTAACAATTGGTCTATTTGTGTCATGTTCATATATGTTGGGTTCCTTTCTTCTTTGGCAAGTAGCTAATAATGAATAAAGCCAATGAAATGAACACCGCACTAATAAAAGCAGCGGGATAAAAGTATCGTCCGATTAATGTTTGTACCCACATGTCACTTAACGGAATTAATGTCAGTAATCCTAATAAAATCGAAGCAACGACGAATACATGCTTTTTTTTCGCTGGTTGTAAATGTCCTTTCACCATATCTGAAAGGAGGTATACGCCTAATGAAACTCGGATGAGTTCACCACTTAATAATTGAAACACTGCTAAAAAGTCGACATGGGAAATATAATTCCCCAACGTGATGAGTCTCCATTGTTCAAAAGCAGGGAATCGCATATCAGAAGCAACTGCCGGGCCAAATGAAGACAAGGAACCCATGGTAGGGCCAAGGATTAGAATAACTAAAATCGTAATCAATAAGAATAGGTTGCCTTTTGAAAACGACTTTTTTAAGTGATGCTGAAGAAGCAACAATACAAGGAAATCTGCACTCCCTCCAAGAATAATAGTGGTCCCTTTTACAACAGGTTGGTATCCATCAACAAGAACAGGGAATAGATACGAATAATCTTTTTCTTTAAGCGTAAAAGTTGCTACAAAAATTCCTAGCATCCAAACAAGTGGCAATATAACCGCAGAAGTATAGACAATGGATTTTAAGCCAGTATAGGCGGACCAGATACTAATCAAAAGGAAAGGGAACATCACAATAAATGATGGCGTTCTTGGCAGAAAATAAATATTAATGGATTGGATCAAATCATAAAATGAAATGGCCGTTATCGTGAATACATAAACCCAAAGGAAGGTAATGAAGACACGTGATATCGCGCCGCCTGCACGTTCTGTAATCCAGTCATAAAGACATATTCGTTGTTTGTTCCTTTTCATAATTAAATACAAGATATATCCCCAAATTAGTAAAAAGGCGTAGGCAACAAGTGCGCATATCCAAGCATCGCGTTTTCCCGTTGTAAGCAAATGAGGCATGATGAGCACATGATTCGAAATACCAATAAAAAGAATAAGAACAAATAATAACTGAGTACGAGAGAAAGTCATTCCAACACCACCAAAATTATTCCCGATGCTGTTAGGATTTGTTTGTGTTACCAAATTATGCATAACGTGAAGAATCAAACGAGTAAAGAACATTATCCAACATGGAATTTATCGCCTTTTCCGTATAAATCGTACAAGACCTAAATATTATCTATTAAATGGTCATGAAATAAGGCTTGTAGGTGAAGGGAGAATGTAAGGTGTATGGGTAATGTAGGCTTTCGAATACATAGTGAGTTTGAACGACCACCCCGTAATCTGGTCGATGCTTTTATTGGGATTCCCGTTGCGAATATTGCAGATAACATGAACCGGACATCCTGTATTGGGAGAAAAATTAGACCATACAATACTGCACCACTCATTGGGAGTGCTTTTACGGTAAAAACACGACCAGGTGATAATTTGCTGCTACATAAAGCGATTGATTTGGCATCTCCAGGCGATGTCATTGTGGTGGATGGGCAGGGTGATACGACAAATGCCCTGATTGGCGAATTAATGACGGCCTGGGCACAAAAACGAGGAATTGCCGGAATTATTATCGACGGAGCGATTCGCGATGCAGGAGTTATCAAACAAATGTCAATTCCAGTGTATGCAGCGGGTATAACACCAGCTGGACCATATAAGGACGGACCAGGAGAAATCAACATTCCGATTTCTTGTGATGGTGTAACGATTAATCCAGGTGATATTTTGGTCGGAGACGACGATGGTGTTGTGGTCATCAACCCGAAAGATGCACCAGAAATCCTGGAAAAAGCACGTAAAACGGTAGCGAAAGAAGCAGAAATATTGGCGGCAATCAAAAATGGTACCTGGGACAGAACATGGGTAGATGCAGCACTTCTTGAAAAGGGGTGTGAGTTTATTGATACTACTAAAAAGGAAGGTAACTAATTAGAAAATACTGAAAAGGCTTTTTTTAATAGATAGATTACTGGTTTGTCCCAAGAAGAAATGCTCAATTTGAAAGAAAATGAATAAAAGTGTTAGCCACTCGATATGAGTGGCTTATTTAACGTTAAACACCTCGGATAGAGTTTGGGTGAAACAAGGGGAGATAGGACAAGGGACCGCGACCCACTTGTGACCAGGATATCTTTAGTATTCGGGAGTTATATGGAGCATTTTCAGTCGAAATGTAAGTATGCGTGAGCTATCCTTTATAAAACAACTTTATATCCAAGTAGGTCTTTCTATACTAAAATTTACAGAATTTTATAACAAAATGAAAAACTGCTATACTTTACATATGCATAATGAAACGCAAGGGTCGACCCCAAACATATATTGTAAGTTTCATAAACTTAAATGGAGTACTCCTTTATTAAACAACTAATACTAATTTAGGAGTGTTTGGATGGATAAAAACATTGTGAAAAAACCGTCATTAGCGTATTCGTTACTTATTTTATCGTTAATCATTGTAATTATCGCAACAGGGATGCTTGTTTTTGGTGCTTCTATTCAGATTATGATGTTTATTACTTTATTAACGATTATTCCTTTTGTTACGAGATTAGGGTATTCCTATAAAAATGTAGAAGAAAGTATTTTTTCATCGATGCTTAAGGCCTTGCAGCCATCCATGATTCTATTAACTGTTGGAATATTAATTGGTTCATGGATTGCATCTGGAACTGTTCCCGCGTTAATTTATTATGGGATTCAAGCAATTTCTCCACAGTACTTCCTCGTTTCTACTCTTATCTTCTGTTCCATCGTTTCTTTAGCGACTGGCTCATCTTGGGCTACTCTTGGGACAGCTGGAATCGCCATGATGGGTGTGAGTCAAAGTTTAGGGATACCTACAGGAGTGACAGCAGGTGCGATTATAAGTGGTGCTTATTTTGGAGATAAAATGTCGCCATTATCGGATAGCACCAATTTATCACCAGCTGTTGTTGGTGCGGATTTGATGACTCATATTAAACATATGTTATGGACGACAGTTCCTGCTTATCTTGTTACGGCAATCATCTTTACAATCTTGGGGATGAGATATGGAACAGATTCTGTTAGCTCAACAGATGTTAATACTCTTACAGGCTATTTAGCTGAGAATTTCAATTTGGGAATCATTCCGTTCATACCGGTGGTTATCCTTTTCGTCCTCCTCATTGCAAAACAACCGGCGATCACATCGATTTTCATAGGTGCCCTTTCAGGAGCAGTTGTGGCTATAATCTACCAAGGGTCAACGATTAGTGAAATAGTAAATGTATTTTATAATGGCTATCATGTGGAGTCAGGGATAGAGACCATTAATACCCTCCTTCAACGTGGAGGACTGACAAGTATGCTTCCATTGGTTGCTCTCTTCTTATTCGCACTCGGAATTGGAGGATTGTTACAAAAATCTGGGGTGCTTGAAACAATTGTTGTATCTCTTACAAGTCGAATAAAAAGTAGGGGTATGTTAGTTTTCGCAACCATTATTACGGCCTATTTTACATTAGGTATTGGTGGGTCATTCTCATTTTCCGCTGTAATGACAGGCACATTAATGAAACCGTTATACGATAAATTTAATTTGCGGCCAGAAAATTTGTCCAGAATCATTGAAGATTGTTCAACCCAAAGTTGTTCACTTCCCCCTTGGACGGCAAGTGGTCTATTCACCGCGGCAGCTTTAGGAGTTTCGCCGTTAGTCTATATCCCATTCTGTTTCATGGCAATGATCACGC
This sequence comes from Fredinandcohnia onubensis, assembly GCF_031181385.1. Classification (GTDB taxonomy): domain Bacteria; phylum Bacillota; class Bacilli; order Bacillales; family Bacillaceae_L; genus Ferdinandcohnia; species Ferdinandcohnia onubensis_C. The sequence continues at coordinate 86,977 of NZ_JAPSKV010000005.1, read as the reverse complement.
CGCTTTTCACGTTAATTTATGGTATCACTGGCTTCACATATACAGAAAAAGAGAAATTACAAGTCGTAAACGATTATAAAAAAACAGCCGAAGCTTAAATGTATCCATTTGTTGCACGGGATTGCGTTATATCCAGTGTGAATTGCGTCCTAATTAGCAGAATTGCGTTATATTCTGGATAATTGAGCTTTAATAAGCAGAATTGCGTTTTATCCAGAATAATTGCGTTATAACCAGAGGCAGCACTTTTCCATGTTCATTCCAAGCTACTCAATCCGAGTAGCTTTTTTTCATTTTCCGCTTAAAAATTAGACAATACCTTAGCAAATGATTGTATTTGTAATCGAGCCGATATGTTTAAATGGAGGAAGAACACGTACAAAGTTAAAAGGAGGAAACTATGAAACAAGTAAATACCGGTATGATTGGTTACAAGTTTATGGGGAAAGCACATTCTCACGCATATCGAGATTTGCCGCTATTCTTTCCAGAACGGCTTCGTCCTGAAATGAAAGTGATATGTGGCAGAAATACAGAAGCAGTTGCAGAGGCGGCGACACAATTTGGTTGGGAAGAGTTTACGAATGATTGGCGCACGCTTGTTGAACGTGATGACATTGATTTGATTGATATTAATGCGCCAAGTGATGTACATAAAGAGATTGCGATTGCGGCTGCAAAAGCGGGGAAACATGTTTTTTGCGAGAAACCGTTAGCGCTTACACTACAGGATTCTAAGGAAATGTTGGAGGCGGCAAAGGAAGCGGGTGTGAAGCATATGATTGGCTTCAATTACCGTTTTACTCCGGCTGTTAGGCTTGCGAAGAAGCTGATTGACGAGGGAGCATTGGGGGATATCTATCATTTCCGTGCGTGGTTTCTTCAAGATTGGTTAGTGGATCCGAATTTTCCACTTGCCTGGAGACTTCAAAAAGAGATTGCTGGGTCTGGTTCACATGGAGATTTAGGTGCTCATCTCATTGATTTGGCCCATTATTTAATCGGTGATATCACTGAGGTTATTGGAATGAGTGAAACATTTATCAAAGAAAGACCTCTGCCAACTAATATGACAGGGCTATCGGCAACAGGGAGTAATCAAGGTGAAAAAGGTCCAGTAACAGTCGATGATGCTACGTTATTTATGGCACGATTTGCGAATGGTGCGTTAGGTAGCTTTGAGGCAACTCGTTTTGCAACAGGGCATCGAAGTACGAATTCATTTGAAATTAATGGTAGTAAAGGGAGCGTCATTTTTGATTTTGAAAGATTGAATGAACTTCAGGTTTATTTTACGGATGACAGAGAGGACGCACAAGGATTCCGTCGTGTCTTAGCAACAGAGCCGAGTCATGACTATATCGATCGCTATTGGCCAGCAGGACACACGATTGGTTATGAGCATACATTTATTCATGAAATCGTAGAATTTATGGATGCCATTCAAGAAGATCGTCAGCCTGTGCCAAACTTTGAAGATGGTGTGAAATGCCAAGCGGTTTTAGAAGCTGTGGAACAGTCGATTGAAAAACGGCAATGGATTACAATATCTGAATGATAAAGGAGCGTTCATCTATGCATAAAAAGGCATTAATCGTTTGGGGTGGCTGGGAGGGGCATGAGCCTGAACAGGTTGCCCATCTTTTTAAAAACATGCTCGAAGAAGAAAACTTTCATGTTGAGGTCTCACATTCACTAGATACATATGCAGATGCTGAAAAACTACAATCACTAGACTTACTAGTTCCTCATTGGACAATGGGGGAGATTGAGAAGAAATATGTTCATAATATTTCTCAAGCTGTTGCCAATGGAGTTGGAATCGCTGGCTGTCATGGGGGAATGTGTGACTCATTCCGAAAAAATGTAGATTGGCAGTTTATGACGGGTGGAAATTGGGTGGCTCACCCCGGTAATGATGGTGTTGAGTATATGGTGAATATCAAACATAGTTCAAGTCCATTACTTGAGGGCTTGTCTGATTTTAAAGTCGTGAGTGAACAATATTATCTTCACTTCGATCCAGCTGTGGAAGTGTTGGCCACAACAAGATTCCCAGTTGTAGATGGTCCACATGCGACTAATAAAGCTGTTGACATGCCTGTTGTTTGGACAAAACGGTGGGGCCAGGGGCGAGTCTTTTATAGTTCCTTGGGACACCATGCGGATATTATTGAAATGCCGGAAGTGTCTCTTATTATGCGTCGTGGATTTTTATGGGCAGCGGAAGGAAAGCAACAGGCTAAGCGAGTAGCAGGTTCAGGAGATGTTCGAGCTTATACGGGCATGGGGGATAGTCAGTAAAAGGGAAATCACGTACCTAATAAAAGGGGGAAGAATATGAGCAAAGTGAAACTTGGCATCATTGGGTGTGGAACCATAAGTTCGATCTATATGGAAAACCTTCAAAAATATGAACATCTTGAGCTATTGGCTTGTGCCGATTTAGATGTAGCTCGTGCAAGACAGCAAGCAGAAAAATTTGGAGTGCCTAACGCATATTCTGTTGAGGAGTTATTGGCGGACGATAAAATCCAGTTGGTGATAAATTTAACCATTCCTCGTGCGCACGCGACAGTTAGTCACCAGGCATTAGAAGCAGGCAAGCATGTGTATACGGAAAAGCCTCTAACAGTGTCTCGCGAAGAAGGGAAACAAATTTTAGAAGTAGCCAGAAACTCTAATTTACTCGTTGGTGGTGCGCCAGATACTTTTTTAGGTGCGGGTATTCAAACTGCCATTCATCTGATTGAAAAAGGTGAAATTGGAGTTCCGATTGGGGCATCTGCATTTATGATTAACCGAGGTCATGAACATTGGCATCCGGACCCTGCCTTTTATTATGATCATGGTGGCGGACCGATGTTTGACATGGGGCCCTATTATTTAACAGCATTGGTGGCATTATTAGGTCCAATGAAGCGAATAGCGGGTACAACAAGAATCAGTTATCCGGAACGAACGATTTTAAGTGAACCTAAGAAGGGGACAAAAATTGATGTTGTTACCCCAACTCATATCGCGGGAACCGTTGATTTTGCTTCAGGTGCAATTGCGACGATTACGACAAGCTTTGATGCTTTTGGAGGAACATCTTTGCCACCAATTGAGGTATATGGAAGTGAGGGAACACTACTTGTCCCAAATCCAAATACATTCGGAGGACCAGTCAAATTAAGAAGAAAAGATGAAAAGGAATTTGTCGAGGTTCCGCTTATTTTCAATAATCCAAAGAACAATCGGGGCATTGGGGTTGCTGATATGGCAAACGCGATTCTACATAATGAACCTTCCCGTGCAAATGGTGAGTTAGCTTATCACGTTCTAGAAGCCATGCATGGTTTCCACGATTCTTCGGATAGTGGACGACATTATTTGATGGAAAGTACGTGTGAAAAGCCGGCGACGTTAAATGTGACGTCCCAACTCTGATAAACTACTAATAATAAACATTTCCAGTATGGCAGGGAGGATAAGGTGGGACAAGGGACCTGTCCCCGCGACCCATGGAGAAAATTGGTGGGGAAACGGCTAATCAAAGTTTTTATACCACTGTATTGACTTTTGTGATACTATAATTTTTAGTTGAATACAAAAATCCGTTTTTTAGCGGTAGAGGTTCTAGCACCCCTCTTTAAAAAAACTAAGATGAAGCAGTACTTCTCTTGGGGTACTGTTTTTTCTTTTGTCGGAAGGAGTTTTTATCATGTTAAAAGATGAAAAGGCGGTTGTGGTATTTAGTGGTGGGCAAGACAGTACCACATGTTTATTTTGGGCCTTAGAAACTTTTAAAGAGGTCGAGGTTGTGACTTTTAATTACAACCAACGACATAAGCAGGAGATTGAGTGTGCAAAGGCGATTGCGAGCGAGGTCAATGTTACCCATCATATTTTGGATATGCAGCTTTTAAATCAACTTGCTCCGAATGCGTTAACTCGAAATGATTTGGAGATAAAGGAAGGTGGAGATGGCGGGTTACCTTCGACATTTGTACCTGGCCGTAATCTACTCTTTTTATCATTTGCTGCTGTTTTAGCAAGCCAAGTAGGTGCGAAACACATCATTACAGGTGTTTCTGAAACTGATTTTAGTGGATATCCGGATTGTCGAGATTCTTTTATTAAATCGCTAAATGTAACGATTAATTTAGCAATGGACCAACAGTTTGTCATCCATACTCCGTTAATGTGGTTGGATAAGGCACAAACATGGAAGCTTTCTGATGATCTGGGTGTCTTGGATTTTGTTCGTGAAAAGACACTTACTTGTTATGAGGATATCATCGGAGACGGCTGTGGGGAATGCCCAGCCTGTAAATTAAGAAAAAATGGATTAACTCTTTACCTTGAATCACGAGAAAGAGTTGAGGAATTCAAATAATATACAATTCATGTAAAACAACAAGAATGTAACTTAGGAGGATTATCATGAGAGTCATTTTATATCTTTTATCTATTATTCTAGCGAATGTCATAACAGCAGCTTTTCAACCTATGACACTAGGTGTTTTCATCGTACCGATGGGGACACTTCTTATCGGAGCAACGTTTATTTTTAGAGACTTTGTTCAAAATCGTTATGGAAGAAAGTTGACGTATGTCTTTATTTGTATTGCCTTACTATTATCAGCGCTTGTTTCGTTTTTATTAGGTGATACGTTATTGATTGTATTTGCATCTGCGATTTCATTTTTACTTGCAGAAACAACTGATACCGAAATTTATACACGACTAAAATTGCCAATGAGTTGGAGAGTCTTTTACAGTGGGTTAGTCGGTGGATTACTCGATTCAGCAGTCTTTGTGATCATTGGTTTAAGTCCGCTTGGTGCTAACATGTTGCCATGGGAAGCTGTTCCTGCGGCTATTATTGGTCAAGTTTTAGTGAAAACAATCATTCAGGGAATTGGTGCGTTTATCCTTCATCAAATTAACCCATCGATGGATAAGGAAATCGTATCACAATAAGTAAAATATATATTTACACAAAAAGCTTGGATTGGAATATTCTCAATCCAAGTTTTTTTGTTTTTTCTAACACATTTTTTCCGCTCCTAACCCATACATTTTAAAGAATTACTGTAACACTTTAGGGCGCTAGCACATAGGGTAATAAGTCTAAAAAATGGAGGAAGCCAACTTTGGATTGAAGGTCGGACTCCTGCATACTTTCTCGGAGGTGAATGGACAATTACTTCTATATCATTACAAGGTGAATACAAACCTGTGTTGGATATTCTTCATACACAAGCAGCGATTAATGAATTGAAGCATTATTTTGAGATTAAGTTTTCTAAGTCAATGCGTTTATTAAAGGTATCAGCCCCATTGCTGGTTCAGAATGGCGAAGGAATCAATGATGACTTAAACGGATACGAGCGTGTCCTGTCATTTGATGCTCATGATATAAAAAATAAAAGCATTGAAGTGGTTCAGTCTCTTGCAAAATGGAAAAGAGTGGCTTTGAGCAGATATGGATTTACAAAAGGAACCGGTTTATACACGAATATGCATGCAATTAGAAGGGATGAAAAGCTGGATAATCTACATTCAATATTTGTGGATCAATGGGATTGGGAAAAGGTCATTTCCAAAGAGGAACGGAACCTAGACACTCTGAAGCTGGAAGTTAGGAAAATTTATCAGGCAATCAAGTCGACTGAACTCCACATGTTTGGTCTACATTCGCAACTAACCCCGATATTACCTAATGACATTTTCTTTATTACTTCTCAAGAGCTAGAGGATATGTACCCATACAACACAACAAAGGAACGAGAATATATCATAGCCAAAAAACATGGTGCGGTTTTCATTATGCAAATTGGTGGGGTGCTGCGTTCAGGCGAGGGACATGACGGGCGCTCTCCAGATTATGATGACTGGACCTTGAATGGGGATATGCTCTTTTGGAGTCCATTATTACAAACCGCGATTGAAATTTCTTCAATGGGGGTACGAGTTGATGAAAAAGCCCTCCTCAAACAGTTAAGGTCATCTTTTCATGAAGACCGGAAAGTATTACCTTATCATAAAGCAATCCTCGAAAAGAAGCTCCCTTATACAATTGGGGGAGGAATTGGGCAGTCACGATTATGTATGTTTCTGCTAAAAAAGGCCCATATAGGCGAAGTTCAGGCTTCCGTATGGAATGAAACAATAAGAAAAGAATGCAAAGAACAGAACATCATTCTTTTGTAGCATTCAAATATAAAAAGCTTAAATGTAGGAAAAAAGTTTCCCCATTTAAGCTTTTTTCTAATCTATCAATCATTTGTCGCCATTCTCCCAAGGGGGCCATCTTCATCAATGATATCTTGAATGTCATAGACGGAAATTGGAAACATCGGGAAGCCAAATACATATGGAGTCAGGTCATACAGTTGAAAATAGAGGACTAGTGTTTTGTCAGCGATATAAAATTCCTGATTTGAGTTTATCGTCGTGAATTCAGATAGTAAATCAATATTACGCTCTTTGATTTGTTCGGAAACGAGGGTGGATAATCTATTTACATAATCACTGCCTGGCTTGAAAAGGTCCTTGAGGTCGCAACGTCTACCACGTTTAAGATCAAATGTTAATGATCTTATATAAGTCATACCGTGGGCGGCCCTGTCATGATAGGTATAGTTTGATTGAGTGAGACTAAGTACCTGTCGTTGGTTGTTTTTGATTTCATAATAACCGAGCATTTCAACTACAGTAGAAGGCATATTTCCAACTTGAAGTGAAATCAATCCTTGTGCTTGGTGGAGAATCGATTGATTAATCAATTGCTGGAGTTGTTGATTCCTCATTCTATCAACTTGAGGGTAATAGACTCTTTTTTGAGGGCCAAATCTGAAAGCTTGTGTTCTCATACTTACTGGAAATGAAATAGGCATACATCACAGTCCTTTTTTCCTTATCGTATTCTTGGAAGAAAAGAGTGTGAGAAGAAAAAAAGGAAATTGCCTTTACGAACAATTTCCGTTTAAAAAGTAAACTATAGCATTTTATTTTGAATGACCGTTACGACCTTACTTCCAGCTGGAATGCTCCTTGTAAGCCAGACGTTCCCGCCAACAATGGAATCTCTACCAATCACGGTTTCACCACCAAGAATAGTCGCACCTGCATAAATGGTCACATTGTCTTCGATGACCGGATGTCGCCTTTTTCCACCTTTGATGATTTCGCCATTTTTATCACGGTCAAATGAAAAGGCACCAAGTGTCACACCTTGGTAAAGCGTTACATCATTACCAATCAGGGTTGTTTCCCCGACAACAATGCCAGTTCCATGGTCCATGAAAAAGCTGTGGCCAATCGTAGCACCAGGGTGAATGTCGATTCCGGTTTTGCCATGTGCATATTCAGAAATACCGCGTGATACTAACGTATACCCCATTTTATGAAGTTCATGAGAAATTCGATGAACAATGATTGAAAAAACACCTGGATAGGTTAACGCAATTTCTTCATAGCTTTTGGCAGCGGGATCTTTTCGGAATGCTGCATCAACATCTTTCATGATAATTAATCGTAACGACGGTAACAATTCAAGAAATGTTAAGGTGTCTTGCTTTACGACTTGCTCGTCGCTTTTATGGGATAAGATTTCCTCTAAAAGTTGTTGAAGCTTTGCCAGATTCTTTAATTCGTACTCAATATTACGTTCTTTACTTGTACAATAGTATTCTGGTAACAGTACTTCCCTAATCGTGTCTATAAAAGTAGGAATCTGCTTTAAACTATGATTTAAACGAGAACACAAGTGTTTTTTTGTATTTCCGATTTCTTTATGCAAGTTTGTATAGATTGTTAATAATTCATTTTGTTCCATCTGTATCATCCCCATTTGTAGCATTAATTATAAAGTAACTTAAAATTTGAATTATTGCAAAGCTAATAGCTTATTAAAATGGTATCGCTCTCATTGATTCTATATCACATCTCTTTTTTCATTCAAATGCATGATTTGTCCATTTTTCGAATAGCTATAAACAAGGTGAAATTTGGACGTGCAATGAAAGGGGAGACTTGAATGGTTGAAGCAATCTTGAGGGTGTTTGTAAGTGAGCAGCAGGCAGAAGCTGTATTGACTAGTCCATTGATTGAATTCATTTTTTTGGCGCTTTTTGTAGGCTTTGTGGTGGCAATTTTGGTTCATTTTACGTTGTACAGCAAACTTAGGAGAATTCGTAATTTTATCCGTGACACGAATTCGTTAGAGATCGATCCGCTGAATCGAATTCAGGTGGATTTTGAACAAATGAAGCAAAAGGAATCGGTAAAGGTGGAGACATTTGTCCAAAATAAAATTTCAGGTTGGCGTGTGTTTAATGTGCCTGTTGTCAATCTGATTAAAATTGTTCAGATGACGGTTTCGATTTTTATCTTGATTGGTGTACTCGGGACGTTTATTGGTCTTGCGATTTCACTTGGTAGCATAGATACAACTGGTGACATGCTGGTGGAGAATGTCGCAACCGTCCTTGCAGGAATTGATGTTGCATTTTACACAAGTATTGCTGGGATGGGACTCTCGTTGATTATGACGATCGTTACTCGGGTTGCGAATACGGAATTTATGTTGACCGATATTATGCTCAAGACTGAGTCCATTCTAGAAGGAAATGAACAGGATGGAATGGGGCTACTTATTGCTGTTTCGGAAACCATTCATTCCTCGATCATTGAATTACGAAACTCGAATCAAGAATCCCTCCAAAGTATTGTGAACTCGTTTAAAGGGTTCCAGGAGTATACGGTTGGTTTGCAGCAATCTGCGAAAGATTTGGCGAAATTCAATGAAGGACTTACGGAAAATCTAAAACAGTTTTCGGCTATTTTTCATGGTGTGCAGGAATTAACGGAAGGTTTTGATCAAGGTGTGAAAAAGTTGAACCTAAACTTTGATCAATTGTTTATTTACTTTCAGAACATGGACCAACGTAATGAAAAAATGAGAAGTGCTTTTACAGAAACGTATAAAAAGGTAGCGGAATTAACAGCTGATCAAAAGGAAACAATGAATCATTTTCAGCAGTCAGTGGTTGATACAAGAGAGTATTTCTCTTCCATTGCCCAGAGGCAGGAAGCCATTTATGGTGCGTTTGATAAAATGAATGAACAAAGCGAGCACTCCATCAAATTAATGAAGGAAAACAATCTACAATTTGAGCGTGTGTTTGGAACGGATGTAAGTTCAAAGTTAACCGATATCATTACTTCCTTACGGGATGTTCGTAATGATTTTAAGGCACTGGGCAACTCAATTGGCCGTCTGCCTCATGCGCTTGATTCGATTAACAAAGCTCAAAGTGAATATAAAAATCTTTTAACCTATCGTTTTGATGAATTGACACAGTTCACTCATGAATTTAATTCACATTTGCAGGTTCATTTAACGAATGCCCAAGCGATTGAAAGCTATCTGAGTGAAGCCTCGCGTTCAAACGAGCAGGTTGGTATGAAGTATATGAAGCTATTAAATGAAATCAACCGGACCATTGCGCAAATGGGGGATTCGTTTCAATATAAAGAAAACCAGATTGACACAAGCGTGAATGCTTTACGGGATACGCTTTCGAAATATGTAACAAATCTCGAGGGAACACTCGGAGAAAAACTCGATAAAGTAAGTCGAAATATTAATGAGTACATGCTGGAAATGAATGAAGCTGTGAAAAAAGAGTTTAAACAAATTGGTGAAATAACAGGGGATGTCGGCCAGAGAAATGCTCGTCAATTGCAGCAGACGTTAGGGGATATCGGTCAGGAATTTCAGCAGTTGAATCGACAGCTCCAGTCGATTGCCCAGAGCACGGTCCAAGAAAACAGCCGGGTAAGGATTGGAACCAATGATTAGTAAATACCAACGGCTTTTTCACCGGGAGCAAGAGGAGAGTTCGTTTTGGCCGTCATTCACCGACTTACTAACATCGGTGCTGCTGTGTTTTATTCTCATTTTTATCATCATGATGGTGATAAAATCGTTTCAAATTCAAGAAATGAAAAAAACAATCGATCAAATCATGGGGGTCAGAGTCGGCCTGATTGAGGATCTTAATCAAAAATTCAGCGACTCTAGCATTGAAATTGATGAGAAAACGGGAGCCTTGATTTTTAATACAGATATCCTGTTTGAGTATGACTCCGCTGTGCTGAAGCCTGAAGCTTTCACATTTTTGGATGAATTCGTTCCTGCTTACTTGGATGTGTTACTTGAAAATGGATATGAGGAGTATATTTCGGAAATTATTATCGAGGGGCATGCGGACAGGGATGGCACCTATTTGTATAACCTAGAACTTTCTCAGCAGCGGGCTTATAGTGTCGCAGAATATATTCTAAGCAGTGAATTTCCGTATAAAAACATACAGGAGCATCTCAAAACAAAGCTAACCGTAAATGGGAGGTCCTTTACCGATGGCCGCTCAGACTCTGATGGAAACTACAACGGCCAAGCCTCCCGAAGAGTCGAATTTAAATTCCGCCTCAAAGACCAAGAAATCCTGGAGAAGACAAGAGAATTATTGGGGAACTAGAAGGGATGCGTCCTTTGGCCGTGTCTTTTTTGGGGGCTCTGTCCCAGGTTTTTTACCTTTTTTTGGAGTTTACAAATGAAATTAGACTATTAATCTATCTAAAAGCATACGCAATTCTTTTTTACGTATGCTTTTATCGCCTTTTTCCTTAATAAGCATACATAAATGTATAATTTTAACAATTTATTTCTCTTTTTAAATCTTTTTTCCCTTTATTTGGATTTTGCAAATGAAAAAATACTACCAATCTATCTAAAAGCATACGCAATTCTTTTTTACGTATGCTTTCATCGCTTTTTTCCTAAATAAACATACGCAAATGTATAATTTTAACAATCCTTTTCTCTTTTTAATTCTTTTCTCCCTTTAACTGGATTTATCGAATGAATTTATACAGCAATTCTATCTAAAAGCATACGCAATTTAAAGCTGGGACAAGGGACCTGTCCCCGCGACCCACCCTTGACCCAAAATAGTCCTAGCATTCCTAGGGCTTTCCTCATGGTGAAAACTTACAACTAATTCCCTGTGTCGATTCTTGTAAAATATAGTAGAATGGTAGGTAGAGAAAAAACAGAGATAGATGTAGGGAAGAGGAATAATATTGAAGAAAGTCATCATCGGATTGGTACTGGTACTTGTGGCGTCCTCGATATTTTTTACGAGGGAAGCTTTTTCTGATATTTTACAAGAAAGCTATGCTTCTATTAAAGAAGTCGTGATTGGGAAAATTGCGCTAAGTAAAGAAAACGATGGGGAAGTATTGCCGGAAAAAGTAGAGGCACCCGAAACCCAAACAGCTGGTGAGCAGACAGAAGTAGTGAACCCAGAGGATGTAAAACCAGTCATAGATCCAAATGATCCATTTTTACTCTTAGTTAACAAAGAAGTAGGAGTATTGGATGCAACTTATGTGCCGCAAAACCTTGTTGTGCCAAATGTTGCTTTTTCAACTTCTGTTTCAGAACGCAAACAAATGGTAAAAGAAGCAGCCGTGGCTTTGGAAAAATTATTTGCACAGGCGAGCGCCGACGGAATCACTCTACATGCACAATCTGGTTACCGTTCGTATGCTACCCAACAAGTAATCTATGATTCTTATGTGCGTGGATATGGTGAAGCCGAAGCTACTACCTTCAGTGCAAAGCCTGGGCAAAGTGAACATCAAACAGGTCTTGCAATGGACGTGACGAGCGATAGTGTTGAAAACCAGCTGGTCCAGGAATTTGGTGAAACGGTTGAAGGCAAATGGGTTGCAGAGCACGCAGCGGAATTTGGTTTTATCGTCCGTTATACTTTAGGAAATGAAGACATCACTGGTTATATGTACGAGCCATGGCATATTCGCTATGTCGGTGTCGAACATGCAAAATACATCACAGAACATGAAATTACATTAGAAGAGTATCTTGGTGTCGTAGAGTAATAGTTAGGTAAGCAATGCTGATTGTTAAAATCACATTGCTTTTTTATTGTTTGGCTGTGTTAAAGGTCGATGTTGATCCTTATAATTTGTTGATTGGAGTGGAAGGTACGAGACTCCTGCGGGAAAAGCGTGTCCAAGGGAGACCCCACAGGAGCATAGCGACAAGGAGGCTTCCGGACCGCCCGCGGAAAGCGAGTACCTAAAGCGGAAATCAACACTATTGTTTAACAGAGCTTATTGATTAAATGTTCTGTTGATAATCAGAATTTCTATTCGATCTTACTGATCTTGAAACGCTTCTTTAATCGAGACAAATTCATGAAAACCCTTCAAAAAAATATCAACTAGATATGGATCAAAATGTTTCCCTTTTTCTGCTTCGAAATATTCAACTATTTTCTCCATTTCCCATGCTTTTTTATAAATTCTATCAGAACTTAAGGCATCGAAAACATCTGCGAGTGCAGAAATTCTTCCATAAAGGGGGATTTCCTCTCCTTTTAATCCTCTAGGGTAACCACTACCATCAAATCTTTCGTGATGTGTATAAGCGATTAATGCACTTGCCTCTAATATCCTCCTTTTGGAATGTTTTAACATCTCATACCCAATCGTTGTATGTGTTTTCATTAGTTCGAATTCTTCTTTTGTTAATTTTCCTGGTTTGCTCAGAATTGAATCTGGAATACCGACTTTCCCAATATCATGTAGGGTAGATGCGGTTTTTATTAACTCTGCCTGTTCATTTGACAAACCATATTTTAAAGCCAATAGTTTAGAAAATTCAGCTACCCGTACTACATGTTTCCCTGTTTCTTTTGAACGGTTTTCGATTATTTCCCCAAGGGTAAATAGTATTTCTTTCTGAGTGGTTTCAAGTTCTCTTGAAAGGATTTCATTCTCTGTAATAGAGGTAGCAAACTTTTTAGATATGATGATTGATTGAGCACTAATAAACGCAAGGATTCCTAGTGGAGTCAATATGGTAGTATTGATTTTTTGCGCGTCATAAAGGAGATCATTTATGACAGTAGCAACCAGAATAAAAAGCGAAAAACCAATAACATATGCGCCAACTTGTTTCATTTTGAATCCTAGAATGTACAAGTACAAAAGGTAGGAAATTGTTATTAAAAATAATAGATATAGAATATAAATTAAGTTTGTAAATATATAAGGTTCAGTAAGAATCACGACTATAATACATAACAGAGATGTTCCTATAACTAGATTTACGATTGCTTTCTTTTGTTCATGTGGAAACCTTAACGAAAAATACTTTATAAAAAGAGACAAACAACAAAAGATAGCAATGAAATTTAATTTAAGAAGGAGATTCCAATCTATATCTGGGAAAAAAATATAGATTGATGTTTGTCCGACAACTAAAATTCTAAAACCATAAATAAGACAAAATAGCCCAAAGTATAACGTGACCCGTTCATTTCTTCGATTAAAATATAAATTTAAATGATGGACCCCAATAATTAAAAATGCCCCAATACTAAACCATTCGATAAACGTATCACGTTTGGCTCTATCTTCAATATTTGATGGTTTTCCCAAATAAATGGGCCCTATAATACCGGTATGGCGAAAATGAAAATTAGATACTTGCAACAAAACGTACATTTTTTGCTGAGAAACATTAAAATAGATAACTTCTGGGATTCCTTTTGGTATCATATCTTCCTTGGTTCTTGCAACATTCCCATTTTCAAAAACGAGGTCATGATTGATCCATAATTGATATGCACTGAAAATTTGAGGAACATAAATGGCGGCTGTTTGTCCAACTTTCTCTTTGGGGAAGTGAACGACCAATTGATATGTTCCATAACCAGTAGATTGCGGCCAATAGCCTGGCACACTCATTTTCTCTTTAGAAAGTTTCATTTTAGAGTTTAAATCATCATGAGGACTCAGTAGCTGATGAGGATAAAAATCCCAATTGCCAGCTAAATTTATATTGTCGTCACTAGGTTGGATAACAATTTCTCCATTTTTTATTGATGTATCTTGAAGTTTTTGACAACCTGCCATAAAAAATATGAAAATGAAAGTCAATAATATAAGAATTCTTTTTTGTTTCATACGCTACTCCATCATAAGATCTGTAATACTAACGCATGAATTAGTGTTACCAAAATTGACTAATTAAACTAAGTTTTTATTGAGTTAAATTGATATAAAAAAATGCCAGGGAACCTGACATTTTAATAGAGAATATTGAATTCTAACTTAACTGGCCTGTAAATTTGATTTTTCAGATTTTCTCGCACTATTAATTTGTCTTCGCAATATCAATACATATGCGAAGAACGCGAGGATAATACATACTGCACTGTATAAGAACACGGCCTTGAAGCCTGCATTTAGGGAGATGAAACCTAAGCAAATTGCTCCGAGTCCGCTACCTAAATCCTTTGCTGTAAAAAACGTCGAGTTCCCTGCGCCTCGTCGATCGGGTGGACATAGCCTGATCATGACAGCATTTAAAGCTGGTTCAACAAATCCCAACCCTAATCCATAGAGGACGCCTGTTAGAATAAAGTCCCCGAGTGTAGTGGCGTAGGCTAAGACTACAAATGATATCGTCATAATCACTAAACCAGGGATTACCACGATGGAACTTCCATGTTTATCTGCCAATTTACCTCCAACAATTCTCGTTAATAATAGTGAAAAGGAATACACCGTAAAATATAAACCGATGTCTTTAATCCCTAAGGAAAGGGCAAAGGTTGGAATGAAAGTTAACGATGCGCCCATTCCAACATAAACAAAAGCGGTTACTAATCCGGTTGGCAATGCTGTTTTTTCAAAAAGTAATTCCGAAATTTTGCGATTCTTTTTTGTTGATTTTATTACAAGATTTGGATTCTTTTTTTCATACGTCATAAACAGGCTACAAATGATTGAAATCAAACCTATCAAACCGGCAACGATGAACAGAACCTGATAATTATACTGTTGAATTAAAAAGATGCTAAGTGCTGGCCCGATTGCTGTAGACAGTGTATTTGCTAAACCAAAATACCCAATACCCTCTGCTAACCGCCTTTTTGGTACAATGTCCGAAACCACAGTTCCGGAAGCATTGGTAGTAGCACTAAACCCTATTCCATGTAAACTTCTCATAACAAGCAGTAGACTAATTGAAAAGGCTACAACATATGAAAGAGTAATAAATGCCGTTATCACAGCACCAATAATGAGTACAATTCTACGGCTCTTTTCATCTATTAATTTACCAAAGTAAGGTCTGAAAAGAATCGCTACAAACATGAAGAAACCAAAAAGCATACCCGAAATCGAATTATCGCCGCCTAAATAAATTGCGTATAATGGCAGCCCCGTCATGAGCATATTGTTGGAAATTTGTGTAGACATTGCATAAATAAACGCTAGAAAATAGTTCTTTGTCCATAATTTATCTGAAGTGTTCTGTTGTTGCTGCAAGTTAGATCCTTCTCTCTTTAAATTGATGCTGTAATTGATTATATCAGCTTTTTAAAGTTATATCTTATCTTTCGTAGTCAATCGTATAAATCTTGCTATAATAATACTAATCAAACAAAAGAGGTGACAGCATTGGATATCACACTATCACAGAAAATGAACGAATTTGGGGAATCGATTTTTAACGAACTAGCAAACTATAAGAAACAAAAATTGCGTGAGGGGCATGAGATGATTGACTTAAGTGTGGGCAGCCCAGATTTGCCGCCGCCACCGTATGTCATCGATGCGTTGACTAGTCATGTGCAAGATCCTTCATTATATGGATATTCATTAACGGGAACCGATGAGTTATATGAAGCCATTTCTGCATACTATTCAAACAGGTTTAATGTTTCGGTACATAAGGAAAATGAAGTCTTAATGGTTATGGGTTCTCAAGATGGACTTGTCCACTTTCCGATGGTTTTTGCTAACCCAGGTGATGTAGTTCTTGTTCCAGACCCTGGCTACACAGCATATGCAGCTGGTATTGCACTTTCAGGAGCAACATCTTATGGAATGCCACTAAAAGAAGAGAATGGATTTTTACCTGACTTGGATGCGATTTCTGAGGATGTTTGCCAAAAGGCGAAATTGATGATATTAAACTTTCCTGGCAACCCTGTACCGGCACTTGCTACAGAATCTTTTTTTAAGAAGGTTATCGAGTTCGCGAAAAAACATCAGATTATTGTCCTCCATGATTTTGCCTATTCGGAGCTATATTATGAAGAGAAGCCGATTAGCTTCTTATCAGTAGAAGGTGCAAAAGAAGTTGGAGTTGAATTTAACTCGCTTTCAAAAAGCTTTAATATGGCGGGCTGTCGGATAGGATATATTGTCGGGAACCCGGAAATGATTACAGCAGTTAACCGACTTAAATCAAATCTCGATTACGGTGTTTTTTTACCCATCCAAAAAGCAGCGATTGCCGCGTTACGGGAGACATCAAGTTTCAGTGAAGAACTTCGCCAAACGTACAAAGAACGACGTGATATTTTGGTGAAAGGCCTGGCTGAAATAGGTTGGCAAGTTGATTCACCAAAAGCGTCCATGTTTATTTGGGGGAAGGTACCGGCTGGATTTACCTCCACTGATTTTACCTATCATTTAATCGATGAAGCAGGAATTGTCGTCACTCCTGGAAATGCTTTTGGTCCAAGTGGCGAGGGATATGTGCGAATTGGACTTGTTCAAAACGAAGCAACATTAAAAAAGGCTGTCCAGCGATTAAAAGAAATCTCACTGTAAAAATAGCGAAGGGTGCGTACTATGACTACCCGCAGCTTACAAGGCGAATCGAATTCAGGATTCGTCTTATTTTTATGTAAAATATTGGGTAATATAATTGTATCACTAACTCAGGAGTGTATTGGATGCACCTAATATATAACGCCTTGCTCCTTTTGGCTGCAATAAAATGGGGTGATTGGAGAGGATGGCGAGAATATTACCCAACGATTTTATTCTTTATTATGGGCGATCTTTTAAAAAATTTCTTATTCCATGATTACTTGATTTGGACTTACCAAGAAACGATGTTTGCTCAAAACATCCTACCGAATCATACATTTATTTCTTTATTAATTATGTTTGTTACCTATCCTTCTACGGCTCTCATTTATCTAGGTCGCTTTCCTGAAGAGAAATGGAAACAGCTTCTTTGGATTGGACTGTGGGTATTAATATATGTAGTTATCGAATACATCAATTTGGAGTATTTGCATTTAATCAAACATCATCATGGTTGGTCGATGGGATGGTCGATTCTTTTTAATCTCGTTATGTTTCCAATGCTAAGACTTCATCAAAAACGACCTCTTATCGCGTTGGGATTATCGGTTATTTGGATTATTTTTCTATTAACTAGGTTTCCAATACCATTGGAATACCTTAAATAAAAGTCAAATATAGACTCCTTAAACTAGGATTTTCCGGTTAGCGGTTCATTGAATAATTTGTACGAGGGACCTTCAATAAATATTTCATAAGCATTTCTTTTTAAAGGAGAAATGCTTTTTCTATTGAAATATTTTAATACGGGAAGTTTAGGAAATGAGAGGTTTCTAAATGAAGACGAAAAATAAGTTGGTTCGAATGACAAAGGTTCTTTCGATGGCTTTTATGATTTTCAGTAAAATCTACTGGTATAAACTTCGTAGAAAGCCACAGGCTGAATGGGATATGCTTTGGGAGCAGATAGGTACAAAATTTCGCAAAACGCTTTTTGAATTGGAAGGTTTACTGATTAAGGTAGGGCAAATATTAAGCACCAGGGCTGATTTGCTTCCAAAACCCTTTATTAAGCAAATAGAGGATTTAACAGATAAGGTTCCTTCTTCAAATTGGAGTGATATTGAGAGAATTCTTAAAGATGAGTGGGAGAGTCCTGTCCATACCATTTTTCAATCAATTGAGAAAGAGGCGATTGCTTCTGCGTCCATTGGTGAAGTATATCAAGGTGTTCTTAAAAATGGAGCGAGGGTTGCAATTAAGGTCCAAAGGCCAGATATTCAGTCGATTTTAAAAACGGATTTCCGGGCGTTAGCGATTATTATTTGGTTTGCTGATCATTTTGTACCAGTTCCGAAGGGATTTATTAACTTCAATGTACTTTTTAAAGAAATAAAACAAGTGATTGAGAGAGAGTTAGACTATACAAAGGAACGACAAACCCTAGAGTCCTTTTCCGAACGGTTTAAGGATATGAACAATGTCAAAATTCCAATGGTCTACACAGAGTACAGTACTTCAAAGGTTCTTGTAATGGAATGGGTTGATGGGATTAAAATATCAAGTATCGAGGATATCCAATCCATTGATCGGAAAAAGATTGCCCAGAGTTTAATAGAACTTTTCCTTCCACAATGGCTGGAACCAGGTATGTTTCATGCCGACCCACACCCTGGGAATGTTCTTCTATCAAAGGAAGGTAAAATCATCTTACTTGATTTCGGGATGGTAGGGGAAATCTCGAAAAAAGATGCGAAACAGTTTCAAGGGTTAATTGAAAGCTTTCTTACTAAAAATTATTCAAAAACGGTTGATTGCTTATCACAATTAGGATTTTTATTACCTGAGGCTGACCATCGAACAATGGAAAAGTTGTTAGAGGAATTGATGTCGTTTGACCTGTCTCAATTAAAGGAGATAGACCTTATTGCCTTTAAACGAGATATGAATGATATCATTCAAGCACTACCGATCCAAGTCCCAACACGATTTATCTTTTTAGGCCGATCCTTCGTAGCAATTGAAGGAATTACTCTCAATCTAATCTCTGAGGATGATGTAATAGAATTAGTAAAACCAGTGTTCACGAACTGGTTGAACAAGGAAGGCAATCAGAAATGGTCGTTGGTCTGGCAATGGATTCAGGCACAGCCTGTATTTAAAATTTTCCATTCAGTCAAACAGTTTTTGCAGTTACCTCAAAAATTAGAGGACTTGAAGGAAATTGAGCAAAGAAGAGAATTCCAATTTGCGATTTATGAAACGTTTAAAAAGCATTTATTTCAGTTGTCCTTACTTGGCATTATAGGAATGGCAGCCAGTATTTTTACCTCACATTTCATCTTGCTTTACCTTTCTGGTGGGCTAACAGCAATCTCTGGTATTGGGTATTTTAATGTTACACATAAACAGAAAAAAATGGATGAGGTACATGCATGAAAAACGGAGATGAAAAAGGAGCGGTTCTTTTGTCCTGAAATTGATGAGTTAAAATTAAGTAAACCAGCATTACGTGCTTTGCATGGAGCGGGCTATGTCATGCTAGAGCAGTTCACAAAACTTACTGAGAGAGAAGTATTGGCTTTACATGGTGTGGGTCCGACTGCCATTAGGGAACTTCGATCAGCCCTAGGGGAAAAGGGGCTTGCATTTAAAACAGAAGAGTAAAGTAGAATCGCGAGGGTTATTCCCCGCGATTTTCATGTTCTGCACGCTGTTTAGTTTGATTGTACATATAACGAATCATCTTCATCGTTTTACTTCCTTGGATCATGATGATAATTGTATAGATTGTTGTTAAAATCACTCCAAGAATCGCAATATAAAACAATGTTGTGACTTTAGTAGCTCTACTAATCATATCAAACCTCCAATTAGTTTAGTCTATTTGTAGCTTTTACGACTTGGATTAGATTATCCGTTTTTCATTGAGTTATACTTCAACCGTCCAAATTGTTTGTATGATACACTAATAGCAATTGGCTAAAAGGGGAATTCAGAATGTCTGAAACTATAAAAAAACCATCATTAGTAATCATTGCAATCGCATTGGGTGCGATTTTAAATCCGCTCAATACCACGATGATTACGGTTGCCTTACCTTCGATTCAACATGATTTCTCGCTTTCTTCAAAGGATATTTCGTGGTTGATCGCCTCTTACTTCATAGTAAGTGCAATTTTTTTACCCATTATCGGAAGACTCAGCGACCATTATGGTAGGAAAAAAATCTTTCTCATCGGATTATTGCTCGTATTACTATCATCTGTTTTAGCTCCGTTTTCACAAAATATGATGACATTACTTGGCATGAGATTGATTCAAGCCATTGGTACTTCTGCACTATATCCTGCAGGGATTGGAATGGTTCGCTTATTTATTAAACAAAATCAAAATCGGGTAATCGGAACATTGGCTGTGTTCGCAACAACATCTGCTGCGTTTGGGCCAACTATTAGTGGACTACTCATTCAATATGGGGGCTGGCCAGTTATTTTTTATGTGAATCTCCCAGTCATTTTCTTGTCGGCATTTTTAACTGTGTTCTATATTCCAAAAGACGAGCCAACAAAAGGGAGCTCTTTTAAGTGGGACGTCATTGGGATGCTGTTATTTAGTGCTTTCATCACAAGTTGGATGGTCTTTTTGCTTTCATTGGAAGGAGGATTTAATATAGGGTTCTTCCTCCTTTCACTAGGATTATCTGTTCTTTTTTATACATACGAAAAAAAGAAGGCAGACCCGTTGATCAATGTTGTATTTTTGAGAAAGAATCCGACTATTAGCGTTGTTTACGCACAGTACATTCTATCAACACTGATATTCTTTTCGATCTTGTTATTCACTCCAACTTATTTACAGGAAGTGATCGGTTTAGGCACCGAATATACAGGATTGATGATGTTGGCGCTATCCGTATGTGCAATGATCACAACGCCAATTGCAACCAGATGGGCAGAAAGAGTGGGGTACCGAGTTCCATTGCTTGTTGGGGTAGCAGTGGGCATTGTAGGAGTAGGATTCCTGTTTGCGACTACGAAAAATTCCTCATTGCTCTGGATCATCATCGTATTAGCATTGTTTGGAATCAGTAATGGACTGTTGAACATCAGCCTTCAAAACTTATTGTATAGTTTTATCAGCGTTGCTCAATCTGGAATCGCCTCAGGTCTCTTAATGACCTCAAGGTTTATCGGGAATATCCTAGCTTCAAGTATATACGGCGTTGTGTTTGCCGTTGGATTACATGATAGTAGTAAAAATTCAATGACAATTGCTTTATTGGCCGTTTCACTGGTTATCATACCTGGAATGCTTTATGTAACGAATCAAAAAATAAAGACGGAACAGTGGTAAAGGAGAAGCCATCATGCAGCAGGGGCATGATGGCTTGTTTTTGTGTTACAAAAAAATAGCAAGTTAAGAAGGATTTTCTTTTTTGCTCACGAACTATTCAGTTAGGCTTTTTTTCAGTTCTAAAAATGCTTCAACTGAGTCATCAAGTAGCTTTTCACGATTCTGATCTTCATTGACATCTGTATCAGCTTCTATCTCAGATTTTAAAATGCCATATGTATCATTAGGATCAAAAACGTTTGGTTTGTCTTTTGGCATTTGCTTTTCACCCCTTACAGGTAGTGTAGGCAATCGAGTGAAAATATACTCTAACTTCTTATTGGTCGTTCAAGTGTTAAAATTTCGTCGTCAAGGGAGGCGAATTGTTGGTCCACCACTGCTTTTACGTCATGTACTGCGGCATTGTAGATATGTGGTGCTAGTTTTTCTTTGACAAAATGTAAGACCTGTTCTGCCGCAAATTCGCTGATTTCTTCATCTCTTTCTAGCGAGAAATAGGCTTGTATGTCCGAAATCATCATTTGCTGTTGTTCTTTCGAAAGCTTAATAAACAATCAAAACACTCCTATTCTAAAAAAAGGTGGAAACATGATGAAATTAAAAACAATTTTAATTATCGTACCACTGCTTATTGTTTTACTATACAGTTTTACATACGTTCCTCACAAGATTTTTGATATCAATCCAAATGATGTTTCAAAAATACATATTGCAGACGGAAATTCAGGATACAGAATGGATATTACATCCGAACAAGAAATTAGCCGCATTATTACGAATCTAAATGAAGTGACCTTTAAAAAAGGAAAACTTTCGGCCGGCTATATGGGATATCGTTTTGACACGACGATTTACGATACGAAAGGTGAGCCTATGAAGGAGTTAATCATTAATTCAAGTGACACCATTAGGTATAAAGGGTTCTTTTATACATCTACTGGTACACAACTTGAATACAAGTTCGTCGACGAGCTAGTAGAAAAATATGTGAGTAAACAAGAAAATCAAAACTAAGACTAAGCCTTAAAATAAAAAGGATGAGCTACGGTAGCTCATCCATTTAAAATTAGTAGATTCGGTCTCCATTAAAGATTGAGTTCTTAACGATCACATAATCAACGTGGCGGATAGAATCTAGTTTTGTTCCTCCAGCATAAGAGATAGAGGACTGAAGGTCTTGTTCCATTTCTTTGAGTGTATCTTTTAATGAGCCTTTGTGCTCAACATAGATTTTCTTTCCTTCAACATTCTTCTTTTCACCTTTTTGGAATTCAGAAGCTGAACCAAAGTATTCCTTAACTAGTTTACCCTCGACTTCTTTCGTTTCACCAGGTGACTCTTCGTGTCCTGCGAAGAGGGAACCGATCATCACCATTTTTGCACCGAAGCGAATTGATTTTGCGATATCACCATGCGTACGGATACCACCGTCAGCAATGATCGGCTTAGTTGCAGCTTTTGCACACCAACGAAGTGCAGCTAGCTGCCAGCCGCCAGTTCCAAAACCAGTTTTAATTTTTGTGATACACACTTTACCAGGTCCAATTCCCACCTTAGTAGCATCAGCTCCAGCATTTTCTAGTTCTCTTACTGCTTCTGGAGTACCAACGTTACCAGCGATTACGAAGCTTTTTGGTAAATGTGCTTTAATATGTTTAATCATTTCAATCACTGAATTCGAATGACCATGGGCAATGTCAATTGTAATAAATTCAGGTACAAGATTTTCTTCAGCAAGTTGTTCAACGAAAGTGTATTCCTCTGGCTTCACACCAACACTGATTGAAGCGATTAAACCTCGAGATTGCATATCCTTAATAAAATTGACACGTTTTTCTGGATTGAAACGGTGCATGATATAGAAATAGCCATTTTCAGCTAAAAATAATGCGATGTTCTCATCTATAATAGTCTGCATGTTTGCAGGGACAACCGGAAGTTTAAATGTGTGGCCACCGAATTCAACTGTTGTGTCACACTCTGAGCGACTGTTAACAATACATTTTGCAGGGATTAACTGAATATCTTCATAATCAAATACATTTTCCATTCGAAAAACACTCCTAAAACCGAATATTATTTTCTTATTTATTTAATAATGTTCGTACATTAGATAATTTACATGATTTTTAAACCGTTGTCAAAGCTTTTTTAGTATTATCCTACGAACTAACGAATAACCATGAAAAAAGCCTGCGTTGTCCGCAAGCTTGTACTATAAAATATCATTCAATTCTGAATCAGAATAAACGGAGATTAAGATTACAGCCTTCGTATCTCCAATGTTTTTTACGAAATGCGGGACGCTTGCATTCCAGCTGAAAGAGTCTCCTTCTTCAACAATAACAGAATCTTCCCCTTGTTCGGCAAGAATCTTACCTTGTAAGACTAAATGGCATTCTTCCCCTTCATGGGCATTCGGTTCTCCCATTGATGCACCAGGTGGACATTCGACAATCATCATACGTAGCCCGCCTTTAGAGGTGAGGTGTTCCACTTTTAAATTGTTAAAGGAGGTAGTCGTTCTATCATCCTTACGAACAACACGCATATGTTCTTTCTTTTCTAATAATAAGTAGGGAAGTGGAATCTCAAGAAAATCTGCGATTGTTTTTAGTGTATTAATGGATGGAGACGTATTATTGTTTTCAACATTACTAATAAAACCTTTTGATAGACCAGTGCCTTCACACATTTGGGCGATTGTGATCTTTTTTCGATTTCGGATCGCACGAATTTTAGTACCAATATCCATAATTTTACCTCACATGTTTTCTAGTATGAAACTTTCTTTAATAGTAGCAAAAAAAATGTTGACAAGCTACTCGGTATTTTGTTATCTTATAAACAATAAATATTCGTATTAGAAAACAAAACCTATAATGGTTTTTCTTTTTTGTTCAATAGTTTCCTAATAGGAATATTTTATCTCTATGTAAATACAACACTGTGAGAATACTTTTAATAAGTAAATAACAAAAAGGAGGGGGACATTACTTGAATTCACCATTTACCTATGAACTGCGCCATCCTTCAACAATTGATCCTGATAAAAAATATCCTGCTTTATTTTTAATGCATGGTATGGGGAGCAATGAACAAGATCTTCTTTCGCTAGTAAGAGGGTTGGAGGATCCTTTTTATATATTTAGTATTCGTGGGCCATTAACACAGCCGCCAGGTTATGCATTCTTTACAATTGAGGGTTATGGCAAACCACACAGAGAGGTGTTCGACCAAAGCATTGGTCAACTTAAAAATTTTCTTGATTATGCTTCGCAAAATTATCCAATTGATCAAGAAAGGACCTATTTATTAGGATTTAGCCAAGGAGCGATAGTTTCGATGACTCTAGGGCTTGCTTTAGGAGACCGTATTAAGGGCATTGTTGCATTAAGTGGGTATATTCCTGCCTTCGTTAAAGAGGATTATAATATACAGCCCGTCGATAACCTTTCAATCTTCATATCGCATGGGGAACATGATCCTGTGCTTCCATTTGAATGGGGAGTAGAGAGCAAGGAGTTTTTTGAAAAGCAAGGGGCAAATGTAAGTTTTCATTCTTATCCAGAAGGACATACCGTTTCATTACAAAATTATCGTGATTTAATCGAATGGATCACATTCAATCTAAAAATTGGGGGAAATACAAATGGAAAATAAATTTGAATTAGGTCAATTAATTATAAGAGTTGTTTTAGGTATTACGTTTTTTATTCATGGGCTAGATAAGTTTCAAGGTGGAGTTGAAAATACTGCGGGCTGGTTTGAAAGCATAGGAATTCCTGGTGTTGTGGCTTATGGTGTAGCAGTTGTTGAACTTGTTGGAGGAATTATGTTAGTTCTTGGCTTATTTAGTCGAATTGTTTCTATTCTTTTTGCGGTAGTAATGGTTGGGGCCATTGTGAAAGTAAAACTTGCAATAGGGTTTCTTGGTAACGGTCAGATGGCAGGTTATGAATTAGACTTAGCGTTTCTTGCGATGGCTGTGATGCTTGCGATAACTGGTTCTAAGGCATTTGCTCTTGACCAACTTATTGGCAAAGGGAAAGAGAATACTA
Organism: Fredinandcohnia onubensis; assembly: GCF_031181385.1. GTDB lineage: Bacteria > Bacillota > Bacilli > Bacillales > Bacillaceae_L > Ferdinandcohnia > Ferdinandcohnia onubensis_C. Next base: position 61,862 of record NZ_JAPSKV010000005.1, on the reverse strand, counting down.
CATCATCAGTAAACTGAGTAATAAAGCATTACCTCCCTGTGACTATAGTTGATAACTTGGAGTAAATCCAAATCGCAGGTTAAATAATTTACAAAATGTACTATAAATTATAATGTAGATAACACACTAAAAAGCTTGGTGAACTTTCCGCCCCCAAGCTTTTTGACTTGTGTAGCTTTTTTAGATTTGCAGAAAAAGCCATACGCGAAATCAAAAGAAGGTAGAAAAGATATCAAAAGAGCTCGAATATGTAATAATTATCCATTTGCGTATCGTTTATTAGTAAAAGAACGAGAAAAGCATACGCAAAGAAGAAATGCGTATGCTTTCATATAGATTGGCTGTATAAAGTCATTCGCAAAATCCAAAAAAAGGTAGAAAAAATATCAAAAGAACTCGAATATGTAATAATTATCCATTTGCGTATCGTTTATTAGTAAAAGAACGAGAAAAGCATACGCAAAAAAGAAATGCGTATGCTTTTAAATAGATTGGCAGTATAAAGTCATTCGCAAATTGCTTTTTAATTAAATTCCACATTGATTATGACAACTTCTGATCTTGTTCCAAGTCGGAGTGGAGGGCCCCATGTGCCGAATCCTGACGACACAATTGAGTGTAAATCTCCTTTTTTCAACAAGCCGTAGTCATTTTCATAAAGCCTGTTGGTAATCAGGTTTCCGGGAAACACTTGTCCTCGATGGGTATGGCCTGACAGAATTAGGTCGATTCCGTTTTCCATGGCTGCATCAAGTTCATTAGGTTGATGGTCTAACATAATCATCGGTTTTGATTTTTCAAGGGTCGCAACAAGCTCGTTAATTCCAGCTCGATTTTCATCTGTATTATCATTTCTTCCTATTAAATAGATACCATTTTCAATCATGGTAACTTCATCTGTTAAAACCTCGATTCCGAGCCTTTCCATTTCTTCGACAATTTTCTTATCGTCATTTCCATAATAATCATGATTTCCTAGTGTAGCGTAAACCCCAAGTGGAGCCTTGATTCCCTTTAAGGTTTTACCCATATTTTCCTTTAAAAATGGTTCGATATGATCGTCGATTAGATCACCTGGGATTAACACGATATCAGGACTAGTTTCTTCTATTAAATGGACAAATTTTTTAAGGTGGTTTTCACCAACTATGTTCCCAAGGTGAAAATCTGAAGCCATTAAAATTTTTAAATGGTCCCGTTCGGAATTTTTGTTAATTGAGACTTCATAGGTCCGCTCAACAGGACTCCAAGCATAGTAGGTCCCGAAACCCAAAATTAGGACATACAAAAAGAGAACTCCAAAGCCAATAATACGAATACCTTTCTTTTTAAATAGAAAAAATAATAGAATTGCAATTGGCAAAAGGAAGAGACTATATCCTGTTAGTGTTAACCAATAATAACCAATTGTTTGTAAGATTGAAGAGGAAGTTGCGAACCCAACAAAAATACTTAATGATAAAACGAGTAAAACCAATATGTATGTCTTTTTATGTCGAAATGAAAATGAGTGTTCAAGCCATTTCCATCCCATATACCCAAAAAAGAAGCACATACTACAATAAACTAAGAGAAAAAGGAGAATTGCAAGATAAAACATAGTTCGAATAGCCCTTTCCAAATAAAGTAATTCCTATTATAGTAGTATAATTGAAATATATTGTTGCGTCTTTGATTTTGCTCTTTTTTGTAAAGGAAAAGTGGTCATAATTTTGAAGGATGTAACGTATTTTATAAAAGTTTGTAAAAATGGTGTACAGGCTGGAGTGTAAGGGGATACATAAGTTGCAAGAAAATTTCGGGGTTTTTTAGGACTCTTGACTTTTTAAAGAAACGTAGTAAAGTAAGTGAATGTACCGCAAATGTAAATTTTATTACGTGTGTTAATAATTTGTTCATATTTACTTGATAAAATGGTTTTTGAGTTTTCCTAGAAGAAATATTAATTTTTTGTTTAAATTGAAGGTAGGTGCAATCATGAAAAAGAACATTCTAAAACGTGGTCAAAATATCTTCACTAGCTTTTTTGGCTTTTATTTATTAGCAGTGTTACTTCTATGGATGAAAACATATATTTCACAATCAACTGAATTTAATTTAAGTATTGATAATTCATTACAGACGTTTCTATTACTATTAAATCCACTTGGGTCGGCTTTGTTTTTCTTAGGTTTGTCATTTTTGGGCAAAGGGAAGAAGAGATATAGAAGACTTCTTATTATCTATTTTCTAATGTCATTCCTTTTATACGCAAATATTATGTATTACCGATTCTTTAGTGACTTTATTACATTGCCAACATTGTTCCAAACACAAAACTTTGGTGATGTAAGTGGAAGTATTACTTCACTTTTAAAACCATATGATTTCTTGTTCTTTATTGACTTCTTTGTATTAGTAGCACTTGTGGTCTTCAAAGTCATCAAGGTTGAAACAACAACAAGCTTGAGAGGAATAAAGGTGGCTGCATTATTCGCGTTTGCGATTTTAATATCAGCTATTAACCTTTCTCTTGCAGAGGCTGATCGTCCACAGCTGTTAACACGTGGATTTGACCGCCACTATATCGTGAAATATTTAGGTATGTACAACTATACAATTTATGATGCTGTTCAAAGTACAAAAGCTTCAACGCAAAGAGCGTTAGCAGACAGTAATGACAGTATTGAAGTGATTAACTATACAAAAGCAAATTATGCAGAACCAAATCCGGAGTATTTTGGAGTAGGTAAAGGGATGAATGTTATCTATGTTCATCTTGAATCCATTCAAACCTTCTTAATTGATTACAAGTTGCATGGGGAAGAAGTAACACCTTTCCTTAACTCATTAACTAAAGAAGAAAATACCATGTATTTTGATAATTTCTTCCATCAGACAGCACAAGGTAAGACTGCTGATGCGGAGTTTATTCTGGAAAACTCATTGTATGGTCTTCCACAGGGTTCAGCTTTTACAACTAAAGGTATGAACACATATCAAGCGGCACCAGCCATTCTTGGTCAGCAAGGCTATACGTCAGCAGTGTTCCACGGTAACTCAGGAAGCTTCTGGAACCGTAATGAAATTTATAAGTCATTTGGCTATGATCACTTCTTTGATTCAAGCTTTTATCAAATGAATCCAGAAGATCTTGCTGAATATGGACTTATGGATAAGCCATTTTATGAGCAGTCTGCGGATTTACTAGATACATTACCGCAGCCATTTTATTCAAAATTTATTACAGTAACACATCACTATCCATACAAGATTAGTGAAGAGGATGCAACCATTGCACCTCATACTACAGGTGATCGTTCTGTTGATGGTTATTTCCAAACTGCACGTTATGCAGATGAAGCTTTAGAGCAATTCTTCAATGATTTAAAAGAAAAAGGATTATACGATAATTCGATCATCATTATGTATGGTGACCACTATGGTATTTCTGAAAACCATAATAAAGCCATGAAGCAAGTCTTAGATAAAGAAGAAATTACTGCATTTGATAATGCTTCCCTTCAACGGGTACCATTGTTTATCCGTGTACCAGGAATGGAAGGTGGGGTAAACCATCAATATGGAGGTCAAATTGACCTTCTTCCAACACTTCTACACTTGCTTGGAATTGATACAAAAGAGTATGTTCAATTCGGAACGGATTTATTATCACAACAACATGATCAAGTTGTACCATTCCGTAATGGTGATTTTGTAAGTCCAACTATTTCATCAGTCGATGGTAAGTTTTATGATTCTACGACTGGAGTTGAGATTGCAGAGGATCAATTAGATACTGCTAAGAAACTTCAAGACATCGTTGAAGAAAAATTAGCAACTTCTGACAAAGTTGTAAATGGTGACTTGTTACGTTTCTATACTCCACCAGGATTTGAACCGGTTGATCGTTCAGATTACAATTATTTAATTGATGAGGAATCAGCTGAATAATAAGTAAAAGCTACCTAAGGTTCGTTCTTAGGTAGCTTTTTTGATGGTAAGAGTGGAATTTGGGGCAGTATAGAGGATATGAGACTACGTCAATGTTTTGATAATTGTAAGGAGAAGTCGTGATGAATAAGAGTAAACATTCAGGTAACCGTAGATACAAGGTTGCCAAAAAAGAGGCTATTCTTGGGATAGGACTAGCGGTTCTTAACTTCCTATGGTGGTTTGGCTTTGCATATGGCTTAGGGTCAAAGCCAGTAGAAGAATATACATATATTTGGGGTTTACCTAGCTGGTTTTTTTATAGTTGTGTGGTTGGGTTTCTAGTTGTTGTTATGTTAGTCATCATTCTTGTAAAAAAGGTATTTAAAGAGGTGCCGTTTGATGATAACGAGGGGGGTGACTCCTTATGAATTGGGAAGTATTGATTCCGTTCATAGCTTTATTAGTGATTATTTTTATTGTTGGTATTTATGCTGCAGGTCGCTTAAAGGAGAGCACAGGATTTCTCCAAGATTATTTTCTGGGGAGCCGGGAGCTAGGTGGATTTGTTCTTGCAATGACAATGGTTGCTACCTACGGGAGTGCAAGTAGCTTTATTGGTGGCCCAGGTGCTGCATACACAATGGGGCTTGGATGGGTACTTTTAGCCATGATTCAAGTAGTTACCGGTTATTTTGTTCTTGCGGTTTTAGGGAAAAAATTTGCGATCGTTGCACGAAAAATAAACGCTGTTACTCTCATCGATTTTTTAAAGGAGCGCTACAATTCGAAGTGGGTAGTATTGCTATCAGCAGGCAGTATAATCATCTTTTTGTTTGCGTCAATGTCTGCCCAATGGGTAGGTGGGGGAAGATTAATTGAATCGTTAACAGGTTTGTCCTATACGAGTTCATTGTTCATTTTTGCTCTTTCCATTTTAATTTATGTCACAATTGGTGGATTTCGAGCTGTGGCTTTAACAGAGACTATACAGGGGATCATCATGTTTATTGGGACCTTAATCATCCTAATTGGAACAATTATCGCTGGTGGTGGTGTACCAGCGATAATGAAAGAGCTTATATCTGAAAATCCAAATTTCGTATCACCGTTCGGGCCTGATGGCTCTCTGTCCCCCTTATATTTATCATCATTTTGGATTCTTGTAGGGATTGGAGTTGTTGGATTGCCACAAATTGCTGTTCGAGCTATGTCATACAGGCATTCAAAGGCAATGCACCAAGCGATGATTATAGGAACCATAGTTGTTGGATTTATTATGCTTGGGATGCATTTATCGGGGGTATTCGCAAGAGCTATTATACCGGGAGTAGAAGTTCCTGATACAGTTATGCCATTGCTTGCAATGGAGGTATTACCGCCCTGGCTAGCTGGAGTTGTTCTTTCTGCACCGATGGCAGCCATTATGTCTACTGTTAACTCCTTGTTATTAATCGTTGGTTCTTCGATTGTGAAAGATATCTATCTGAACTACATAAAACCAGATGCATCGGATTTAACAGTTAAAAGACTAAGTATGTCGGTCACCGGGCTGATTGGTATTCTTGTCTTTTTGTTAGCAATCAATCCTCCTGATTTACTCATTTGGTTGAATTTGTTTGCGTTTGGAGGTCTTGAAGCTGCGTTTATTTGGCCGGTCGTGCTTGGACTATATTGGAGAAGAGGAAATAAATACGGAGCCATATCTTCAATTCTAGTAGGTGTCGGAAGTTATATTCTAATCCATACAATCTCACCAGAACCATTTGGTATGCATTCAGTTGTCCTGCCAGTGCTATTCTCACTCGTCGCGTATATTGGAATAAGCTTACTAGTGAAGGAAAAGGACCTCGAACATTTACGAAATATGGATGCGAAATTTTATTAATCGACAAGTGCTTGCACTTGTCGATTTTTCTATGATGGCCGAATGATGTTCAATATAATACGATTTATTTTTTAAAAGTTACACAATTAAAAAACCCCCACCATAAATGGGGGTTAAGGACGATAAACACTCTCACATGAACCTGCCTGTGGTTCGTAATAACAATGTTGTTTGAATTGTCCGCTAAATGGTTGACTGTACCAGGTAGGTGGACATGTACCATATGGATTAAAATACCAAAGAGAATACTTTGAAGGATGCTCGCGCCAAAAGGTTAAGGTTTGCCTAGCCAATTTTCTTTCAACTTCTCTTGCTGGGTTATAGAACAGATTCCCCTTTTGTACCGCTTCAAAGGAATAATTTCCACCTTGTACTTGAAAAATCACGTCCCTTATTGTTCTGACATCTCTAAAATCTAAACAATCCGCTACAGCTCGATTGACAATGACATTACCAACCATAAGCATGCCTTGTCGTCCTTCACCTTCAGCTTCTGCCCTCATCATCCTTGCTACTAAATCAACGTCCTTGTCTGTATGTTTTACTCTTGCCATTTTCCATCACCTCTACAAAAATTGTATGAAAACTGCCTCAAAAGATGTCGGTTTTCTATAAATTTCAACCCAATTATCATACTGATACCTATTGATGAGCTATTATTGTTAATTGATCAAACTTCTATAAAAATAGAAAATAATGAAACTTTATTGCTATAGTTATCGTAAATATGTCTAATATGATTTATCATAAGGAGTTGCTGGATGTGAATGATGTAAAATTAGAAAATCAATTATCCCCTGATTTTCCTAAAATAAGACTAATATCTGAATCGATTACGAATATGATCGGATTTTTGGTGCTGGGATTATTGTTTTGGTTGAATCATTATTTTTCCTGGCCTACTTGGGCGTTTTGGATCTTAATCGCGCTGCTTGCGTTTACCATTCTCGGAACGATTTGGTCATTTATTGAACCCCAATTGCTTTATCGAAACTGGAGCTATCAGTTTGATGATGAATACCTTCAAATGCGTTATGGAGTACTAACGAAAGAATGGGTGACTGTGCCAATGACGAAAATCCAGTCGGTATCGACAAGCCAAGGTCCCATTTTGAAAAAATATCATGCGCGTTCCATTAAAATTGAAACAATGGGATCATCTCATACAATACCTGCTTTGGAAGAGGGTATTGCCCTTGAATTAAGAGAGAGATTAGCAGATTATGCAAAGTTAAAGGAAGTAGATGAATGATGAAATATCATCCACTCAGTATTGGTTTTAAGATCTATCAATTAATAAAAAATAACTTCATCTTAATGGTACTTTTGTTTGTTATTCAAAGAGATTCAGAGTCTTGGTACTTTGTGTATGGAAGGTATGCATTTTTGGTCTTTGTATTCTTGCGCTTGCTGTACATAGTGGCTAGTTGGTTTGTGGAAAAATATGAGTGGAAAGACCGTACAATTCATATTCATAAAGGGCTTTTTGTTAAGCGTACAAGCACAATTCCGTTTTCTAGAATCCAAAACGTAACTCGAAAAACCACCCTCTTTCATAAAATCGTGGGTTTAACATCTCTTACATTTGAAACGGCAATGGACGGGGAGGACGATTCCATCCATTTCGACGTTATATCAAAAAAACATGCCGATTTTTTAATTGACCTCGTTCAGCCTGGTAAGCAAAAGGCGGGTGCACTAAAACTTGAAAATGTAGAGTCAGAAAATAAACATGATGAGAATGTACAGGGATCTATAGATAATGAAAAGCAGGATGTTCTGGAAAAAAGACGCCATGTTCATTTTACGCCAGAAAAGAAGGACTTGTGGAAGGCTAGTTTTACATCCCTAAGCTTCCTCGCTATTATTCCAATTATTTTTGCCGGGCTAGATACGTTAAGACCGTTCTTACCTGATACCAATCAGCTAGAAGGAGTACTTCAGGTCTTGCTTGCAAGTAAATGGCTGTTTGTAATTGTCCTGATTTTTGCCATCATTATTGCTGTTACATTTGGTGTGGCTCGAACATTTATCCGCTATGGAAGATATGAAATTTCTTCAGATGTACGATATATCTACATAAATCGAGGGGTACTTGATGAAAGTTATTTTGCGATTGAAAAAAAGAAAATTCAGGGTCTAGAAATAAAGCAAACGTTGATGAAGCGAATATTTGGGTTAGCGGAAGTAAAATTAATCAGCTCTGCCAATCCAAATAAAGGTGATGAATCCATCAATGTGAACTCACTTTATCCATTTTTGCCTCTCCAAAAAGCATATGAATTAATTGAAGAAATGCTACCAATCTATCAGGTGAAAATAAGTAAAGTAGAAAGGCTACCACGCAAATCGTTGTGGGTTAAATTGCTGAAACCAAGCTGGTTATGGCTATTAGTAACAATTGGTTTATTTTACTTTAAACCTGAGCTTTTTGGGATCGGGCAAATCTGGTGGATCTTGTCTATTGTCTTCCTATGCGTCATTGTCTTGCAGAGGTATCTTGATTATCATCATACGAGATATGCCGTGAATGAGACCCAGGTACAATGGTGGCATGGTGGACTAACCAGTCGCATGTTTATAACGAAACGGAGGCATTTAATTGAAATGTCTTACTCTCAATCGCGATTACAAAGCCTTTTCCAAGTTGCCTCTATTACAACGATGAATCGTTCAACCCCGACACATATTGAGACTATTGATGATATTCCATTACCATTTGCTCAAGTATTTGAAAAATGGTATTTGGAGCGTCGGGAAGATGTCGACCTTGTTGGAGAACATAATAGCAATCCAATGGTACCTAAGTAATCTGAGAAATTGTCCATTGAAATCATAAGCCCTATCATTTGCTATCTATTTCCTAACTTGTAATAATAAAGGAAATGGAAAAGAAAGGGGCTAGATTTGATGAAAGTTTGTGTAGTCGGTGCTAATGGTCAAATTGGAAAACAGGTGGTGAAGCTTCTAAAGGAAAGTAGTGAGCATACACCCATTGCGATGGTGCGTAAACAAGAGCAAGTAGCCCATTTTGAGAACTTAGGTGCCGAAACCGTTTTAGCAAATATTGCAGATAATGTTGATAAAATAGCAGAAGCCATTACAGGCTTGGATGCGATTGTGTTTACCGCAGGATCAGGTGGACATACAGGTCCTGATCAAACGTTGCTAATTGACCTTGATGGTGCAGTGAAAACTGTTGAAGCGGCAGAAAAGACAGGGGTTAAGCGCTTTGTGATGGTAAGTGCATTAGGTGCGAATCAACGTGAAACATGGAATGAGGCAATTCGTCCATACTATGTAGCAAAACACTATGCCGATCGAATTCTTGAACAAAGTGATTTAACCTATACAATTGTTCGACCTGGTGGTTTGTTGAATGAAGAAGGCACTGGGAAGGTGGCAATTGGGGAGAACTTGACAAGAAATACAATTCCTCGTGCGGATGTAGCCAAAGTGATTGTAGCTTCCTTATCTGAGGAAAATACATATTATCAATCATTTGATCTTGTAAGTGGAGAAATCCCAATCGTAGATGCATTGAAAAATGTAAAAGGTGATTAAAAGAAACGCTTGCGACTGATTGGTCGCAAGCGTTCGTTTTTTATTTATCTGCAGGAAACACCAACCCGATTTGCTTGCGGGCCTCGTCTAGTATTTCCATAACTGTAATCGAATTTTCATAGGTGTTTACGGTTGATTCTAAGGAACCATTTTTAATCAGTTCAATAAATTCTTTGGTTTCATAATACATGGTGTGGTGCTCCGGCAGGTTAGAGATATCTTCAACTCGGCCGTCCCGGTAGCGAATTTCCACTTTTTCGGGTTCTGAAATTTTATCAATGAGAATACTTCCTTTTTCACCTTGTATTTCAGAAGGGATATAGGAGTTCGTGATCTTTGAAAACATCACCGTACCTTCCATGTTTTTGTAATGGGCGAGAATGCCTCCTTCACCATCGACACCAGAACCCAGCATGAGACCACTTGCTTTGATTGAATCTGGCCTTCCGAATAATTGCACCATTGGATAAATACAATACACACCAATATCCATTAAGGAACCATTTGAAAATTCCGGTTTAAAGGCATTCAATACCGTACCTTCTTTATATGCATCATAGCGGGATGAATATTGGCAATAGCTTGCAAAATAACGACGAACCGGTCCGATTTTATGTAAGTGCTCCCGAATGCTTGAATAGGAAGGGAGAAAACCCGACTTGAGCGCCTCCATTAACAGCACTTTATTTTCTTTCGCTGCCTGAATCATTTCCATAAGCTCTCTCGTATTTGAGGCAATTGGCTTTTCACAAAGAACATGTTTTCTATGTTTCAGTAGACTAATTGCATGAGAGGCGTGGAAGGATGTAGGGCTTGCTATGTACACAGCGTCTACTACATCAGATTGCGCCATTTCCTCAATCGAAGTAAAGGTATTAGGTGCATGGTGTTTATGAGCAAATTCCTTTGCGCGCTCATCCGTTCGTGAATAAACTGCGGTTAATGAAAAATCCTCAATTGCATTTGCTGCTTCTAAAAATGAATCTGTAATCCAGTTAGTTCCGATAACTCCAAAACGAATCATAAATTTTTTCCTCCAAAAGTAAAGCATATATATTCATTATATCAAACATGCAAATTTATAAAAAAATGGTAAAATGGGAGAGCACATATACGAAGGATAGGGATGAGAATTTTGAAAGTTTTTTTTAGTTCATTACAATGGCTAGCCTTTATCATTGCTAGTTCCATCGTCGCACCGATCGCGATTGCAGCTCTATACGGAATGAACCCAGTCGAGACAGCGAGCTTTGTCCAAAGGACCTTCCTCGTATTGGGATTATCCTGTTTAATACAAGTTTATTTTGGACACCGTTTGCCTATCAATGAAGGACCTGCTGGCTTATGGTGGGGCGTGTTCATTATCTATGCAGGTTTGGGTCCGACATTATATGGTTCAGGTGAAGAAACACTTCGGGCGATTGAAGCCGGTATTTTGGTGAGCGGTGTTCTTTTTATGCTCTTAAGTATCTTTGGTATTATTGATCGACTGTCGAAATTATTTACGCCAGTTGTAACAGGCACTTATTTAATTTTACTTTCTCTACAATTGAGCGGTTCCTTTTTAAATGGCATTTTCGGTGTTGGTTACCGTGGCTCAGAAACGGTTAACTTAAAAATCGCAGGTATTTGTTTATTTATTATTCTATTTACCTTTGTTTTTGCCGAAAAAGGACCTCGTGCGCTAAGACAATACTCCGTTCTAATCAGCTTGGCCCTTGGTTGGATTATTTTCGCTGTGCTTGGATTAATCGAACCAAACAAAGTTACGTCGGACAAATGGATAGAGGTACCTGAGATCTTTCCTTTCGGACAGCCAATTTTTGATAGTGGGATGATTACAACTTCGATTCTCGTGACACTATTGCTATTAACCAACCTTATAGCTAGTGTAAAGGTCGTTGAACAAGTGCTTCAATCACAAAACGTATCATTAGCAAAAACAAGATTTCGTCCAGCAGGTTTTATGGCGGGAATTAACCAAATGTTGGCTGGACTCTTCTCTGCGGTTGCACCTGTTCCGATATCAGGGGCTGCGGGATTTATTGCTACTACGAAAATTAATACTAGACTCCCATTCATTGTTGGAAGTTTCATCTTGGTCGGTATTAGTTTCCTTCCGAAAGTGATGAACTTCGTTTCAGGCTTGCCAGCACCAGTAGGGTATGCAACGGTTTTTATCATTTTCGCTAACCTTATGCTACCGTCTTTAGCGATGTTTGAAAACCTAGAAAACAAATATCAATCCAGACTGATCATCGTTTTTTCGTTATTCGTTGGGGTAGGGGCGATGTTTGTACCTTCAGAAGCATTTACAGATGTACCACCTATTTTAACTTCAATTTTAAATAATGGTCTCGTCCTTGGAACTGTTGTGGCCGTCCTGATTGAACAAACCGTTTCAAGACTTGGTGCTAAAAAGACAGAAAGAGTCTAGTCGGAAGTAGTAGAATTATGCTACTATAAAGAAAAATCTGTTAAAAGAAGGGAGTTTGGCATACCTTACTTTTAACTTATGTTTCATAGTTTACTAGAGGTGAATGAATGGATACGGTAAAAATGTATACGGCTTTTACGAAGAAAGCCTTTATGAGATCAGCCGCCTATCGTTTTGATGTATGGACAAGGCTGGTTTCAAATATCATTTTTTTGTTAATGTGGATGTCAATTTGGTATGCACTTTATGCTGGCAAAGAAGAGGCGAGTGGAATTTCTTTAACTGCAATGCTTACATATGTTGTTGTCAGTCAGTTTTTAACGGCAGTCAATGGTGCTGGAACGCCGCTGTGGGAACTGCAAGAAAAGGTTCGAACTGGAGACATTGCACTCGAACTTATGAGGCCATTTGATGTACCGTTACGATATTTATTTGCTGACTTTGGAAGTGTAGCTTTTTACATGCTGACTGCACTTGTCCCTTTATATGTTCTCTTGTTTTTCTTTGTTGATTTAAGCCTGCCGACATCATGGATGACGTGGATTTTATATATTATTTCAGGGTTTTTAGGGTTTTTAATACGATACTGTATTGAGCTGACATTTGGATTATTTACATTTTGGCTTATTGAAACAGGAGGAATAGAGGATATCTTCTATTTTTCTGTATCCCTTTTATCGGGTTCGGTCATTCCGTTGTGGTTTTTCCCTGGTTGGTTGCAAACGTTTGCAACGTATTTACCATTCCAAGGGATTTATTTTATTCCAAATGCGATTTTTATTGAAGAAATTTCTGGCAAAGATGTGTTTGTTTCAATTGGGATTCAGTTGTTTTGGGTAGCTGTGTCCTATGCAATCCTCCGTTTTGTTTGGCAAAAAGCATCAAACAAAGTGATTGTGCAGGGAGGATAAAGGATGACAAAGATTATAGAATATGTTCGATTGTATTTCCGACTAGTCGGAGCGGGAGTACGTGCCCAAATGCAGTATCGTTTTGCGTTCATTATGCGAATTGTTGGAATGGTCGCTGCCTACACGGGAACCGCGGTAACCATGTGGATCATGCTCTATCAATTTAAAGAACTTGGAAAGTGGAATTTCTATGAGCTGTTATTTCTATTCGCGTTAGCTGTTCTATCATGGGGATTCTGTATCATCCTCTTTTTCCATTTTAGAAGTTTGGATACTTATATTGTGAACGGGACCTTTGACCGTTTTCTCGTTCGTCCAATCAACCCATTTTTTCATTTTATGGCGATGAAATTTGATATTGGAGCTGCCGGACAATTTATTTTTAGTATTCTTGTATTTATATGGGTAAGCAATGCCCTTGATATTCATTGGCAATTTGGAAAGATCCTCTTTTTACTTGGGGCGATTATCGGTGGGATCTTGGTTCAAGGTGGTCTGCTAGTATTCATTTCAGCCATTGCCTTCTGGACAACGAAGTCAGAGCGCTTTTACTGGGTTGTGATGTACCCAGCAAGAAATTTAACGAACTATCCACTTGCAATCTATCCTAAGATTGTTCAATGGGTAACGGCATTTGTTGTTCCTTTTGGGTTTGTAAATTACTTCCCAGCAGCGGTTATATTAGATAAGGACACACCGTATTTTCCTTCCTATATCGGATATTTTACACCGCTTGTGGGTATCGTGTTTTTTGTCATTGCATATTATGTTTGGATGCTCGGCTTAAGTAGATATAAGAGTGCTGGATCGTGATTAAAGGGGGGATTGTGTCTTGGCCATAATTGAAGTAGAACATTTAAACAAAGAATTTAAAATTGCAAAAAGAGAAACAGGTTTTGTAGGGGCCTTAAAAAGTGTCATAAACCGCCAGTTTGTCACGAAAGAAGCGGTAAAAGATATTTCCTTTTCCATCGAAAAAGGGGAAATGGTTGGATATATTGGACCAAATGGAGCAGGGAAATCAACAACGATCAAAATGCTTACAGGTATTCTTGTTCCATCAAACGGCTCCATTATTGTAAATGGGATTGTACCATATGAAAATCGTAAGGAAAATGCGAAAAACATTGGTGTCGTGTTTGGTCAACGGACACAGCTCTGGTGGGACCTCCCGACAATTGAATCATTTGAATTATTAAAGGAAATATACCGCGTTCCTGATGCGCGTTATAAAGAAAACATGAACACATTCTCGGATATACTTGGCTTAGGCGAATTTTTGAACACGCCTGTTCGGCAACTATCGTTAGGTCAACGCATGAGAGCGGATATCGCAGCGTCACTTTTACATGACCCTGAAATTTTATTTTTAGATGAACCAACGATTGGATTGGATGTTGTTGCGAAAGAGAAAATGCGAGAATTTATACAGGAAATTAATAAACTTCGTGATGTGACGGTGATCTTAACGACACATGATATGGAGGATATTGAAAAGCTTTGTAAACGAATGATTCTAATAGACCATGGCCAAAAGGTCTATGACGGTGATATAGCAGCAGTTAAGTCTCGCTTCGGAAAAATGCGGACTTTGATTGTTGATGTAGAAGAAAATGGCGTCGATTTACACGTTTCAAACGGGGAGCTCATGAAAGAAGAAGGGAACCGTAAGTGGATTCGTTTCAACCGTGATGACTTTTCCGCTTCGGACGTGATTTCGCAAATTACGCAAACCCATAATATCACGGATTTAACAGTGGAAGAGCCCGAAATTGAGTCTATTATCAGCCGAATTTATCAAGACGGATTCACGAAGGAAGAAGTTCCTGTGAAAGTCTAGATGGTGGGAGAGACGCTTAAATAGTGTCACTAATTTTGTAATACTGTCACATACCCAGAAATACTGTCACAAACTAAAAAATACTGTCACTAACATTCACAAGCACAAAAAAGCCCCGAATCAACTTCGGGGCTTAAATTATTATCTTAAAAAAACAAATACGCCATTCCAACAATAATTGGTAAGGTAATAAACGTACGCAGTAAGAAAATCAACACTAAGTCCAAGAAGGAAACCGGTAATTTTGAACCAAGTAGCAATCCACCAACCTCTGACATGTAGATTAACTGAGTGATGGATACTCCTGCAATCACAAAACGTGTCAAATCATTTGGTATGTCTGCGCCAATAATGGCCGGTAAGAACATGTCTGCAAATCCAATGACCATTGTTTGGGCTGCTGCAGCTGCTTCTGGCACTTGTAGTAGTGAAAGAATCGGTACAAATGGAGCCCCTAAATAGGTAAAGAACGGCGTGAACTCCGCAATAATAAGTGCGATTGTTCCGATTGCCATTACGACTGGAACGACGCCCAGCCACATATCTAATACATTCTGAACTCCGCCTTTTAACACCCTTGAAAAGTCTCCACTTTTTCTCGCTTGAATGACTGCTTGCTCCATGCCCCACTGAAAACGACCTACATTCGCCGGAATGTTTTCGTCCGCTTTTTGTGTAGTGCCTTCATAATACGTATCCGATTTTCTAGATAGTGGCGGGATTCTGGGCATGATGATTGCCGCAACCAAGCCTGCAAGTAAGATTGTGAAATAAAATGGTACAAACATATGCTCTAAACGCATTTGGGCCAAAATAACGACTGTAAATGTGATTGAAACAACAGAGAATGTCGTTCCAATGATAGCTGCTTCCCTTTTTGTATAATAGCCTTCTTCGTATTGTTTATTGGTAAGGAGGACCCCAACGGTTCCATCACCTAACCATGAAGCGATGGCGTCAACAGATGAACGTCCAGGTAATCTGAAAAGAGGACGCATCACCTTAGTTAACAATGCTCCAAATAGCTCTAATAAGCCAAAATCAAGTAACAATGGTAAAAAGAGTCCTGCAAATAAAAATACGGAAAATAAGACAGGAATCAAATCAAATAACAAAGTTCCACCAGTTGTATCCGACCAAATTGCGGATGGGCCAACCTTGTATAACGTCATAATAGCGAAAAGCATTCCAAGAATTCGTGCAATTACCCATACTGGAGATACATAGAAGAGTCCAGATAAGAAGGGAGATTTTGTAATGAATGATGGTTTAAAGACAACTGTCAACATAGAAATAATCCCAGTGATTGTAATCAATGTTGTCATAATATAAGGTATTGAACCGCCTAATAAATCTTGAACAATGTCCGCCAAAATCGCAACAGGGATCGTGAAAGCATCTTTGTATTGGAACGGTACAATAAATAAAATAATACCGATTAAAGAAGGGATCAGAAATCTTAAATATTCAGTTATTGCTGGTTTTTCTTGTTGTTTTTGGATTGCCATGTTGTTTCACCTCAAATACTATTCAGAAAAAGTCACAATGATTACTTTATAACAATTTGCATAAAAATGCGAGGGATTTTTAAATAAAAATGCTTCCAAACGTATAAAAATACTATTCTGAAAACGGTTATTTCTACCAGCATTTTTTTTAGCATTCCCAACTCAAACTAAAACATAATATGGGATACTAAAAGAAAGGAGTGGATACTGATGAAGAAACGCCAAAAGAAGGACGATGCAACCATCGCAGTTGGAATGGACACAGAAAATGATTTGCAAGAGGAAGCAACAATGGAAGAGATAGAAAAAGGCGATTACACCCAGGTTACGACCTTGTCTTATGACGAAAATGATCCAAGTTAAAGAAGTCGATAGAAGCATATCACAATGGTGATTATGCTTCTTTTTTTTATGTGATGTTATGTTTTATGACATAATTAATCTAAAAATTTTAAAAAATAGTTGATTTCAATCTATATTTTAGATTAATATTAATAATCATATACATGATGTTATATTTCCTAACATCATATGTAATGTAAAATAACAGTTTGCTTAAAGGGGGAAGTTGAAAATGGACGTTTCTTATTTAATGAACAGTCTATGGGTAATGGTTGGAGCAATTTTAGTTATTTTTATGTTAGGTGGATTCATACTACTTGAAGCTGGTTCGACTCGAATGAAAAATGCAGGGCATATCGCAGGTAAAACGATTTTTACATTCGGTCTTTCGTCATTAGTGTTTTGGGCAGTTGGATTTGGATTTATCTTCGGTGGCAACGCAAACTTTTTTGTAGGATTGTCTGAATTTTTTTATTCTGGAAAAGAACTCGATTTAGGTCTTAATTCATCTGTTTTCTTTTTATTTCAATTAGCATTTGCAGGAATAGCGATTACAATTGCAACAGGTGGTTTTGCAGAAAGAGCGAAACTATCAGTATACCTTGTATTTACCATTCTTTTCGCAGCAATTGTTTATCCAGTGGTTGCTCACTGGATTTGGGGTGGCGGCTGGTTAGCGGAGCATGGCAAGCAAGATTTTGCTGGATCGACAGTTGTTCATTTAACAGGCGCAATGGCCGCTTTTGCAGCCACGATATTATTGAAGCCGCGTATTGGAAAATACAATAAGGACGGCTCATCGAATACTCTTTTTGGACATAACCAAGTGTATACAGCGTTGGGGGTATTAATTCTTTGGATCGGTTGGTTTGGATTTAATGCAGGTAGCACGGTATCTGTAGACGCTGGATTCTTTGGATTCGTTGCACTAAATACGAATTTGGCAGCAGGGGCTGGAGTAGTAGCGGCATTATTCATTTCATGGATTGTATTAGGTAAATCAGATATTCCGACCATGTTAAATGGTGCATTAGCAGGGTTAGTTGCGATTACAGCATCTTGTGCATTTGTTGATACTTGGGCAGCTGTGGTGATTGGATTTGTAGCCGGTATTCTTGTCTTCTATAGTGCGCGATTCTTTGAAAAGAGAAAGATCGATGACCCGATTTTCGCTTTATCAGTTCATGGAGCAGCTGGGATTTGGGGTACATTATCGACTGGATTCTTTGCAACACCAGAGCTTGCAACGGTTGGGCAGGCTGGATTGTTTTATGGTGGTGGATTCACACAATTAGGCGTACAGTTCTTAGGGGTAGCGACATCTGGTCTCTATGCATTTGTTGTTTCCTTTATCATTCTTGCCGTTCTGAAAAAGGTTATGGGTGGTTTACGCGTAACAGAAGAAGAGGAAATTATGGGGTTAGATATTAGTGAGCATGGCAGCTATGGTTATCCTGAAGTTTTCTTGGCTAAGGAAGATAAGTTAAGTTCGTAATATAAAGTGCAAGCCCTCTAGTAATAGAGGAGCTTGCTATCATTATGGTTTAGGGGGGTGTATCGATGAGCAATAACATGCAAACATACGAATCAATTAAAACTTTAAGGGAGAAGTTGATTTTCCAATATCAGATTGATGAGAATTCCCTAAACCATTTTCATGATAAGGTGATGAAATATATTTTTCATTTGGCGCTACAGCAGCAGGTGCAAAAAACTAAAACTCCTCCCTGTGAATTTGTATGGTTTATTACTGGTAGTGGAGGTAGATTAGAGCAAGGGTATGTAAGTGACCAAGATCATGGGATTATCTACGCTGAACATACTAAAGAAGCTTCTCATTTTTTTAGTGAATTAGGAAAAGAGCTTTCTTATGGTTTATACAAAGTTGGATATCCATATTGTGAGGGTAAAATCATGCCATCCAATCCTTTATGGTGTAACTCGGTAGAGGGGTGGCAACATCAGATATCATTATGGATGGAAGAGGAAAGCTGGGAGGCCATACGTTATTTGCAAATTTTTTATGATTCACGAGTTCTTGTAGGAAGTAATCAATTATTGCGTGAGCTTAAGTTCCATATGCTTGCCAATCAGGAGGTAAATACGAACCTGTTAACAAGGCATATGGAGAACATTATGTTTGTCAAAAAAGCGATTGGCCCACTTGGTCAACTAGTCGGAGAAGAAAAAGGAGAATTCGAAGGATCTATTGATTTAAAACAGACCGCTTTCCTACCTTATGTAAACGCGATTCGAGTACTTGCGATAAAGGAAAGCTTGCTAGAAACATCCACGATTGATCGTATTGAGGCTTTACTAAAGAGAGGGTATCCCCCTGATTTTAAGAATTATCTTGAACATTTCAAGCTTTTACTCGCACTTAGGAATAATCTCTACAATCATACTCAGTCTTACGATGCAAGTCATTATATACCAATTAAGAGTTTAGATAAAAGACGAAAAAAAGAACTCCGCGACATTTTGAAGAGTGGTTACAAACTGCATCAGTATGTTCGTTCAATTATCGTCTAGAGGAGTGGTTGAAGTATGGCATTTGAACCATTTGTTCAATTTGTACGGGGCCTTCATGGAAAAATAAATACAAGTGGAATGGGTGGGAATCAGGGCCTTAGCTTTCAGCAGGTTGCTTTTCTACGTCAAATTCATAGAGATCTTCAGCAAGAGGATAAATTGACAGTTCCGTTAGATGAGCTATCTGTTGTCGTGTTTGATATCGAAACAACGGGCTTCTACCCAGACCAAGGGGATGAAATTATTTCACTTGGTGCAATTAAAGTGGAGGGCGGAGCAATTCGCGAAAATGAACTATTTTATTCGCTTGTATGTTCTAAAAAAGAGGTCCCTAAGGAGGTTCAAGAATTAACGGGAATAACATCTGAAACGATAAAAAATGCCCCGCCACTTTCGGAGGTTCTCATTCAATTCTTTGAATTTGCGAAAGGGAATCCCCTCGTTGCACACCATGCGAATCATGAGAAGACTTTCATGCATACAGCAAGTTGGAAGCAATTTCGCACCCCATTTAAACATCGGATTATTGATACCTCCTTTTTATACAGGTTAGTAGAACCAGATTTACGATTAACTAGATTAGAAGACTTATGTGAATATCACCAAATCACAGTAACGAATCGGCATCATGCGTTAGGAGATGCTGTTTTAACAGCTAAGCTTTGGTCACTTTATCTAGAAAAAATCCAAGAGTTAGGATGCCGTACATTAAGGGATGTTTATGATCGGCTAGCAAAACTTTAAGGAAGCACTCGTTTAAGGTGTTTCTTTTTTTATGTTAATTTTACCCAAATTTATGTTGGACAACTACTGTCGTGCTAAAATTGTAGTATACTAAAATAACGGTCTTACAGAAATGATACTCAGCCTAGGAGAATGATAATGTTACAGAAACTCAATAAAAAACTAGAAAAACTTATGCCACTCATTACACCTACAAGTGTAGTGCTTGGTGTTTTATTAACTGCATATTTAGCTCCGTTTTCATATTTAGTACCGTGGATTTTTGCATTTATCACTTTTTCAGGAGCGTTAAGTTCAAGTTTTAGTTCGTTAAAGAGAGCTCTCACTCATCCATTTCCAATCTTGATTGCTCTTATTACTCTACATTTAATTATGCCTGCCTGGGCTTGGGTTGTCGGTCATTTAACCTTTCCTGGTGATAGTTTTACGATCACCGGAATGATTTTAGCAGTTGTGATACCTACGGGGATATCGAGCTTTATCTGGGTGGCAATGAAGCATGGAAATATTGCATTGACGCTTTCTATTATCTTAATTGATACATTAATCTCCCCGTTTGTTGTGCCATATAGTTTAACTTTGTTTGTCGGCAGTAATGTTGAAATGGATATTCTTAGCATCATGCAAGGGCTCCTTTTTATGGTTGTGCTACCCTCTATCCTAGGTATGCTTGTCAATCATTTTACAAAAGGCAAATGTACAAAAACACTCAGTCCAACTTTGGCTCCTTTTTCAAAGATTGGTCTTGGTGTCGTGGTGATGATTAATAGCGCAACGATTGCACCTTATTTGAAAAATGTGGACTTGAAACTAATCATGACAGGCGCGGTTGTATTTTTCATTGCATTTTGTGGTTATATGATTTCATGGGGAATCGGCCGCCTGCTGAAGCTAGAATCGGATGTCATCATTGCCCTTATTTTTACAGGGGGAATGCGGAATATTAGCGCAGGTGCCGTCATTGCCATTGCCTTCTTCCCAGCCGAGGTTGCGGTTCCTGTCGTTGTAGGAATGCTTTTCCAGCAAATACTAGCTTCAATCTATGCATTCTTCATTGATCGCGTATATTCATTTGAACGTGTTGAACAAAAGTTTACCGCATAACCAAACGTTAGTCATTTGGCTACCGTTTTTTCTTTAAAAAAGATTGAAATATTTAGCCCGAACGCATACGATTATATGTTGGGAGGCCATCAAACCTCCTTATACTAATGTATCGGGGGATACTCACTTGAAAGTGACCTTACAAAAAATCACATGTGATAATTGGGAAGAATGTATTGATTTAAAAGTAAGTATGGACCAACAAGGTTTTATCGCATCAAATCTTTATTCACTAGCAGAAGTACAGTTTTTGCCAAACTTTGAGGGGCTGGCTATTTATGCAGATGATAAAATGGTGGGTTTTACAATGTACGGTTTAGATGAGGATGATCATAATTATTGGATTTACCGTATTATGATTGATGAAAAATACCAGGGGAATGGCTACGGCACTAAAGCCCTTTTACAAGTAATTGAAAATATCAAAGTTAAACCAGATGCCAAAGAAATCATCATCGGGTATAACCCAGATAATATCGAAGCAGAAAGAACATATTTACGAGCGGGCTTTCAACTGAATGGGGTAGCACCTTGGGGAGAAAAACTCGTTAGTTTGAAATTGATCTAATACGTGAAGAATATAAAAAAATTACGAAGGAGGATATACATATGGAAGAGGCAAAGTACTGCAAAGAATCCTTTGTTGTGAAGACAAGTAACGTTTTTCCGCCTGATACAAATTACCATGGAACCATGTTTGGTGGTAAATTGATGGCTTATATTGATGATGTGGCGTCTATTTCAGCTGTCCGTCATTCACGTTCACCGGTTGTTACAGCATCAACAGATTCTGTGGATTTTCTTCATCCGATTAACGAAGGAAGCTCTGTTTGTTTAGAGGCTTTCGTTACCTACACGGGTCGATCATCTATGGAGGTTTTTGTAAAGGTGATTGCAGAGGATCTTTATACGGGAGAACGTCATATTTGCGCATTGTCGTTTTTAACCTTTGTTGCCTTAGATGAGCATGGGAAACCAAAACCCGTTCCAAAGGTCATTCCGAAGTCTGAGGAAGAGAAGATGCTTCATGAATCAGCAAAAGACCGCGCAGAAAACCGGAAAAGACGTAAAAAAGAAAACGAAAAAATGGCGTCTAAATTTAGCATTGCATTACCGTGGGAAGTATAAAAAAGGTTGTCCATAGTCAATACGACTCGGACAACCTTTTTCAATTAGTTGCGTTGTTCTTTTAATAAATCACGAATCTCAGTAAGTAATTGTTCCTCTTTTGATGGTGTTGGTGCGGCAGGCTTTTCTTCTTCTTTTTTCTTAAACCGTTGGAAAAAGCGAATAAAGAGAAAAATAGAAAAGGAAATAATTAAAAAGTCCACGACTGTTTGTAGAAAAGCACCGTACATGATTTCTTCACCATTAAAGGGGATAGAAGCTTTAGATATATCGACCCCACCAAGTAAGAAACCAACTAGAGGCATAATAATATCATTCACGAGTGATGTAACGATTTTTCCAAATGCTCCACCAATGATAACCCCAACAGCAAGATCAATCACATTACCTTTGAGGGCAAACTTTTTAAATTCATTAATCATGCGTAAATTCTCCTTTCAAACCATTTCTTATTTTACATAAATCCTTGGAAAAGAAAATAGTACATAAGGCTTATCCCTTAAATCTTTCTAATTGGTGGAGCATGTTTTCACTTTTTAAGATTTCAATTTGTCTTTCTCCTAATAAATCAAAGTGAGGGAATCCAGTCCGGTTATGAATATATTTTGAAGGAATGCTATATTGTTCGCCCCAACTTTTAAGTTTTTCAAGGTCAGCACAGCCGACTTTTGTCACGGTCGTCATCCCAGGAAAGCGGTCGTCAATCCAATAATGCGTCAAAAACGCAATTTCCCCTTGTGAAACCTTCCTTTTCCACTCAAGAAGCTCCTTGCGTCTAATTCCAAAAGCCATAAAAAGTCTCTCCTCTATACAAACATCTATCATTATTTTACCCATTATATCAAAAAGCAATTGAAATTATAGACTATGACAGTTGTCTTACGATTTATCATTTTAGTTCTATAACAAAATTTCGCTAATAAAATTGTAACATCATCTTAGAAAAAATCGTAAGGAGTGGGATCTTGAAAAAAGCTGATAAATTTATCGTACATGCAGACCGAGAAAGTGTCTATTCTGTTTTTATGGACCCAATGAAATTAGGCCCCTGTTTTCCCGGCTGTAAAAAAGTTAAACAAATAAGTCCAACTAAATATGAAACGTTGGTAGAGGTCAAGGTACAGTTTGTCCCAATTAAAATTCAGGGAGTAGGGGAGTTAAAAGAGTCAATTGAAAACGAAAAGATTGTCGTCGAAATGAAAGGAAAACCCGTTTCACTTGCGGGTTCCTTTACAAATACCCTTACTGCAAACTTAAAAACAATCGAACCGAATCAAACACTTGTTGAATATGAAATGGATTTTGAAATGACCGGTAAATTAGCATCAATTGGGGAGCTTTTGATGAAAGGGTCAAGCAATAAACAGTCAGAAGAGTTCATGAAAAACGTACAAGAGCTGTTTCAACACACGTAAATGAGAGGTATGGCCAATAAATAGAAAATATGGCTGATACCGAAAAAATATGGCCGATACCCCAAAAATATAGCCAATAGGAAAAAAGTATCGAAAAAAGAGATTAGTAGAGGGAAGCCTACTAATCTCTTTTCCTATTATCTCGTAGTCTCAACCAAATTCTGTACAATTCGTTCTGGATGTGAATAGACATTTAACTTTCCTCCGCGGATAAAACCAACAGCAGTTATGTTCAGTTCTTCAGCCATTTTAATAGCCAGATCAGTTGGTGCTGACTTGGATAAAACAATCCCAACCCCAATTTTTGCGGCCTTTAATAATACCTCAGAAGAAATTCTACCACTAAACACAATCACTTTATCACGAACAGGAATTTTATGATTTAGACAATATCCATAAATTTTATCAAGAGCATTATGTCTGCCAATATCGGTTCGGTTCACAATCATTTCATTTGGCGTGCAAAGTGCTGCATTGTGCACACCGCCTGTATCTTTAAAGACAACACTATTTTGTTGCATTTCGTTCATTAAGGTAATGCATTCTTCAGGTGTGAGGGTAATGGTTGATGTTGATGTTTTGGCTGTTTTAGAGTCATTGACAAAATAGAATTGTCTTCCTTTTCCACAACAGGAACCGATAAAACGCTTTGAATAATATTCCTGACTTGTTGTTACTTCTTTAGTCGTATCAACATAGGCATAACCTTGACCTTCATCGATATGGAGATTTTTAATTTCGTCTCTAAAACGGATGACTCCTTCTGAAGCTAAAAAGCCAATTACCAGTTCATCAAGTTCTGAAGGGGTACAAACCATCGTTGCAAATTCTTGTTGGTTCAAGATAATAGTCAAAGGAAATTCAGTCACAATTTCATCTTCCTCATCAAAAAGCTGACCATCTTCAAATTTGATAATCCCTTTTCTAACAGAAATGGTATCCATCATCTATACACCTCACTTTCCTTTCAGAGTTTGAATAACGTAACTAGTTACTAAATATATAATCATATTTTTATTGGAAGGACAACAATAAAAATTTTCACTACTCGAAATAGTTAAATAAAATCTATTGTTTTATTTTGCAAGCTTTGGTAATATTTTATTATATAGTTCACAATATTGACACACTTTTGTCACAGGATAGCGAACCTGTCTCTGCTGCAAAAGGTGCGATATTGGAAGCGATTACTGTTAATTTTGTAGTAGCGAACCTGCTAGGAAAATTAACCGTCATCATCCTTTTTATGCTTTTTTAAGCATAAGGCTGCTGGCGGTTTTTTTGTTTTTTATACTACTGCAAAATGTAACCTATTTATTCAAAACAAAGGAGAGAAGAAATGGAAAAGTCAAAAAATCGTTGGCTGATTGCAGCCTCGGCCGTTGGAATTCACTTATCTATCGGTTCTGTTTACGCCTGGAGTGTATTTACAAAACCTCTACAATCAGAATTCGGATGGGATTTAACCGACATCAGCATGACCTTTAGTATCGCGATCCTTTTCTTAGGATTATCAGCGGCTTTCCTAGGGCATTTTGTTGAAAAATATGGCCCTCGCGCATCTGGCATTCTAGCTGCTATATTCTTTGGCGTCGGTATCACGGGCTCTGGTCTTGCGATTAACCTAGAATCATTGCCATTATTGTATTTATTCTATGGTGCGTTAGGTGGAATTGGTCTAGGCGTTGGATACATTGCTCCAGTATCAACACTTGTAAAATGGTTCCCTGACAGACGTGGCATGGCAACGGGCCTTGCGATTATGGGGTTTGGATTTGCGTCACTAATCAGCAGTCCCATCATGCAAAAACTGATTGTATCAGTAGGAATTGCAAATACGTTTTATGTCCTTGGAATCTCTTATTTTATCATTATGATCTTGGCGTCACTTTACCTTGCACCACCGAAAGAAGGATGGTTACCGGCTGGCTTTAAAGAGAAGGTTTCAAGTGGAGCTAAGAAGGTAAAACAGGATTTATCACAATTAACTGCTAACCAAGCGATAAAGACAAAACGTTTCTATTATTTATGGCTCATGCTCTTTATCAATGTTACGTGCGGTATAGCAATCATTTCTGCTGCTTCTCCACTTGCACAAGAAAGTGTAGGTTTAACTCCAGTTGCAGCTGCAGCGTTAGTGGGAGTTTTAGGCGCATTTAACGGGCTTGGTCGTATTGGTTGGGCGTCAGTGTCTGATTACTTAGGGAGACCCAATACATATACAGTATTTTTTCTTATCCAAGTAGTTGCGTTTCCGTTACTGCCACATGTGTCGAATCCAGTGTTATTTCAGGTATTACTGGCACTTATCTATACATGTTACGGTGGTGGGTTCGCTGCAATCCCGGCTTACATTGGGGACTTGTTTGGAACAAAACAGCTTGGTGCAATCCACGGCTACATTTTAACTGCATGGGCAGCGGCAGGTCTTGCTGGTCCAATGTTCGCATCTTGGATTCGGGACACAACTGGAAGCTACACACAAAGCTTAACAGTATTTACTGCACTCTTTGCTGTTGCTTTGGCGATTTCACTTCTAATCCGATTAGATATAAAAAAGTTACAAAAGAAACAATCTACGAATGCTGCTGAGCTTGCTGGTTGACATTCTTTGTAATCTTGATTAACTTAAGGTTAATGAGTAACTAGTAAGAGGTAGACAAAAAATGAATAAATACGAAGCTGAGTTTAGCAATCTAGTGAGGTCGTTCCGCAAAAAGCACATGGGGAAAGGACCTAGTAAAATCACCACAACCTTTTGTAAAAATTGGGCCATATGTGAGATGGAAGGAAACCTATCTCCAGTTGAAAAATTTATTGCCGGTGCGGATGAAGGAAAACAAATGCTTCGTGCGGCAAGAACCGAAATGGTAAAAGAAATGTACCGAAAAAACAGACCAGTTGAAATGGAAGAGTTTTTAGGTTCAAACCTAGTAGATTTATTTGTTGATATTGATATTGATCGAGATTTCGGAATGTCAGTTTTTGTATTTGATCAAGATCTAGAGAAGAAATTTAAAACAAAATAATATTGTGTTGGCACTTGGTAGCGACCCTGCTAAAGACTAACCACCGTTTCATTTCTCTATGTTCGTAGAGAATCATGTTTCGGTGGTTTTTTCTATAATTTTAGGGTTTTAGAAGGATTAAGTAGTTTAATGCCGAAAGCATAGTTAATATAAGTTGACTTTGACCATAGACATAGTAATAAAGGAAAAAGGAGAAGGAGGAGTAAAAAGTGGGAGAAACAAAGCATCAGGGACCTATAAAATCAACAAAAATGCCACAACCAAAGCATTGGGTCAGTCCAATCCCATTTGGTTTAGGAAAAGTGAAGCCGAAACATATTCGAGATACAATGAAAGTTGCGTGGGAAAACAAGGACAATCTAGGGTATGCGACTCGTATTTTAACGCAAGGTGTTTGTGACGGATGTGCACTTGGTGTTTCCGGACTTTATGATCAAACATTGACAGGTCCGCATATGTGCACGACACGTTTAAATGTACTGCGTTTAAGTACAATGCCGGCGATTCAATCGGATATTCTTCATACTGATATCGATGAGCTTCGTAAGCTTAATAGTACTGAACTAAGAAAGCTCGGTAGAATACCGTACCCGATGATTCGTCGTAAAGGACAAAGAAAGTTTTCTAGAATCTCCTGGGATGAAGCAATGGACATGATTGCAAATAAAATGAAGAAGTTGAACCCGAAGCAGTATGCATTTTACCTGACTTCCCGAGGGATTACGAATGAATCTTATTATGTGGCTGCTAAGGTATCACGTTTCTTAGGAACGAACCATATTGATAACGCTTCCCGTATTTGTCATTCGCCAAGTAAAACAGCGATGAAGCGTTCTATCGGTGTTGGGGCATCGACTTCCAATTATCAGGACTGGATTGGTACAGACGTATTGGTATTCTGGGGAAGTGTTGCATCAAACAGTTCACCTGTTTCAACGAAATACATGCTGGAAGCTAAAAAGCGTGGTACAAAAATTATTGTAATTAACCCACACAGAGAACCTGCAATGGATAAATACTGGATCCCATCTAATATGGAATCTGCCCTATTTGGAACAAAGCTTGCAGATGATTTTTACCAAGTTAGCATTGGCGGAGACATTGCCTTCATGTTTGGAATTATGAAGCATTGGTTTGAAATGGAAGAAAAGCAGCATGGATCTGCGATTAATCATAAGTTCGTGAAGGAACATGTAAATGGGTATGAAGAATTAAAAGAGCACGCAAAAGCGCAAAGTTGGGATGAGATTGAAAAGTCATCCGGTGTATCAAAAGAGAGAATCGGAGAACTTGCAGAACTTTTAGCCAAGAGTAAAAATGCCGTGTACACATGGGCAATGGGCTTAACGATGCATTCATTTGCAACTGATAATATCTCGCAGGTGGCAAATCTTGCCTTGCTGCGTGGCCACTTAGGCCGCAAGTATAATGGTCTTATGCCGTTCCGTGGGCACTCTTCTGTACAAGGTTCTGGTGAAATGGGAGCCGATCCATTTGTCCTGCCAGGTGGCGAATTTGATGAAAAAAACAGGAAGCGCCTTGAAGAGATTTGGGGCTTTGAGATTCAAAAATGGCAAGGGGATATTGTGGGGGTTACTCTCGAGAATATCGTACTCCCAGAGGATCATGAGCGAAAGGTAAAACTTTATTATATGTCTGGAGGCAATTTCCTTGAAACAATGCCAGACCCTAAGTTTGTCGAAAAAGCATTGTCTGAACTAGATATTCGTGTGCATCAAGATATTATTTTAAACACTTCAACACTTGTGGATGCAAAAGAAGCCGTCATTGTTTTACCGGCGAAAACAAGATATGAACAAGAGGGTGGAGGAACTTCAACATCAACAGAGCGAATGGTTTATTTTTCACCTGAAATTGAAGGCAATAAAAATGAAATTGCTGAAGCACGTGCAGAGTGGAAAATTTATGTTGACCTCGCCAAGCGGGTAAAACCTGAAAAAGCACATTTAATTGATTTTAAGAGCGGACAGGAAATTCGCGATGAAATTGCCATTGCCAATCCGAACTACAACGGCATACAACACCTCAAGAAAAAAGGGGATGTGTTCCAATGGGGAGGAGCATGGCTTTGTGAAGGTGGAGTGTGTCCGACTCCGGATGGAAAGGGAAGTCTAATCCCTGTTGATATCCCTGATTTCGGTAAAAAAGAAGAACAATTCGTATTAACAACTCGCCGTGGAAAGCAATTTAATTCGATGATTTATAAAGAGGTTGATCCATTCAATGGAGCTGGCCGTTATGATGTGTTAATCAATCCAATGGATGCGAAGGAGCTTCGGGTTGCAGACGGTGAAGCGATCGTTGTCCACAATGGCTTTGGAGTATTCCAAGGAAAAGCTAAATTAGCTGATATCGCCAGAAAAAATCTAGGCGTTCACTTCCCAGAAGGTAACTTTTTATTACCAAGAGGACGCTATGAAAAATATGCTGGTATTCCTGATTACAATATTGCGGTGTATGTTGAAAAAGCAGAGCGCTTCAATGC
The DNA here is from genome assembly GCF_031181385.1 of Fredinandcohnia onubensis. Lineage (GTDB taxonomy): Bacteria > Bacillota > Bacilli > Bacillales > Bacillaceae_L > Ferdinandcohnia > Ferdinandcohnia onubensis_C. The sequence goes on along the minus strand of NZ_JAPSKV010000005.1, from coordinate 33,002 downwards.
ACGAAAAGATACACAATATCAAGAAAAAGAAATTGCAGATGATTTAAATATTGATCCTCCAGCCTAAAACAGTTGCCCCCAAGCCAAAATTGGGGGCATTTTCATGTACAAAACCGGGAATGGCTAACAATATACTCTGATTTGATGAAGGGATGTTACCGTTGATTTCGTTTCGTGGAGATGCTCATAAAATTTATCTTAGGCTAAAAAAGAATATAGATCATGATTACACCTTCCAACATGTTAAAGATATGGAGGAAGTCCGAGATATTAAGGCTTTCTATGAAAAAATTGATTCACAAACGTTACAAATCATTTATTACCGCATGTTAAAAGAGCAAAATGGCTCTGGCATCATTCCCGTTTTAATTACAGCAGTCCCATGGTTTTTGTTTCTTTTTGCAAGCCAATTGCAAAAGTTCCTTTTTGGAAAGGGCTATTTGTATTTGATCCTTTTCAGTATCCTTTATTTTGCCTTGCTTTTCTTTAGTGTGATTCTTCATTTTCGTGAAAAAGCATGGGCATCCTTTCACATCCAAATAATTTGTGACATCTTAGAGGAACGAAAAGAAGTTGGGAAATGATTTCCCAACTTCCTAGTTATTAATAAAGTATATTAATAATAGTAAGAGTCAACAGCCCCATCATGACAGATGATAGTAACCCTAAGAATAATGGACGTAGGCCGACTGATTTGATCTTTTTGAAATCAGTACCTAGCCCCACACTTGCCATGACCATAAGGATTAGAAATTTGGCAACCCCATCTGTAACACTCGTAACCGATGTTGGAAGCGAGAAGATGGTATTTACCGCCACCGCTCCAGCAAAAAATAAGATGAAAATAGGAAATACCTTACTTATTTTGACTTTGCTGCCCGCGACTCCATTTGATTTCATAGAAATAAAGATAGATAGAATGAGAGTAACAGGCACGAGCATAAGTGTTCGGATCAACTTGATGATGACAGAAGTATCGCCTGCAGTACTGCTATAACTATATCCAGCGGCTACTACGGATGAAGTGTCATGTATCGCGACACCTGCCCATATTCCAAAAATATGGTCTGGCATGGAAAAAAGTTGTCCAATTAGTGGGTAGAATAACACCGCCAAGACGTTGAAAGCAAAGATTGTATTAATCGCATATGCTGTTTCTTCCTCTTTTGCACGAACAATTGGGCTTGATGTCACAATGGCTGTTGCTCCACAAATTGCTGTTCCTAGAGAAACAAGAATGGGAATATTCCCACTCAGCTTAAAGAGCTTGGCCAACAAAAACGTAAAAAGTATTCCCGCTAAAACCGCTACAACAACTAATAGTATGGCTTCATATCCTAGCTGAAAGATACTCGCATAACTAAGACCAAAACCAAGAAGAACAATTGATGTCTTAAGCAACGTTTTCAACGTATAGGAAATACCTTCCGAAAAAACAGTTGGTATGCCCAAAAAGTTTCGGACCATGATTCCGATGATGATTGCAATTACAGCCCCGCCGATCAACGGAAAATCCTTACCTAGCGAGTTCGCCAAAACGCCTATAATAAAAACGAGAGCCACACCAGGAAGTTTATTTCGAAGTGACTGTGTATGCTCTAACAGGAAAGATTTTTTTTCGTAAGGTTGTGATACTTGTAGATTTGCATTACTCACGTGTTTCATCCCTCATATATTTAATAAGTTTTATCTTACCATATCGTAGACACCCTTCACACCTTTAAGTTCTTCCTTTATAATTATCTTATCTATTGAACAAAGACTAAGAATGCCACGTCCTGTGGCATCGACTTCATGACTCACATGGTCTGGGACTAAAAAAGAGGAAGTGAATTTTTCACTTCCTAACACGAACAGATAAAGAATAAGGAGCTAACACCACACTGTATAGTATGCACAAAGGCGTGCGGACATGTGGGGTAGTACACTACGTCAAACACACATTTTTGCCAAAATCAGTAAAATAAATTTAAAAAGGTGTTTTTTATGATTGAACAAGCGAAACAGGTATTACAGTCGTATTTTGGATATCCTTCCTTCAGACCTGGGCAGGAATCCATTATTGAGAACATTTTAGAAGGAAACGATACGCTCGCAATTATGCCAACTGGGGGCGGGAAGTCTTTATGCTATCAAATTCCGGCTTTGATTTTTGAAGGAATAACAATCGTCATTTCTCCTTTGATCTCATTGATGAAGGACCAGGTAGACACTTTGCTCGGAGTTGGAATTGCGGCTACTTATATTAATAGTAGTATTTCCTTGCAGGAAATTCAGGAAAGACTGCAGGACGCAAGGCTTGGCCGTTATAAAATCATTTATATTGCTCCTGAACGACTCGAATCCTCTCAATTTCGATCCCTATTATCTTCTATCCCAATTTCAATGATTGCTGTTGATGAAGCACACTGTATTTCACAGTGGGGACATGATTTCAGGCCTAGCTATCGAAACATCCAATATATGATTGCGGAACTACCGGAAAAGCCCGTTGTTGCTGCATTGACTGCAACCGCAACTGTTGAAGTAAAGGATGATATTTGCAGCCAATTGCAAATTACCCCATCTGCTGTTTTTATTACCGGGTTTGCTAGAGAAAATCTAACATTTAATATCCTAAAAGGTGAAAACAAGCGAGATTTTGTCAAAAGCTTTTTAAAAGAAAACAAGAATCAATCCGGAATTGTGTATGCTGCAACACGCCGTGAAGTCAATGAACTTCATGCGTTTTTAGAAAAAGAGGGACATTTAGTAGGAAAATACCATGCCGGACTTTCAGATGAGGAGCGAAAAAGGGCTCAGGAGGATTTCTTATTTGATACGGTCAATGTCATGATTGCGACAAATGCGTTTGGAATGGGGATTGACAAAAGTAATGTAAGATTTGTCATTCACTACAATCTCCCGAAAAATATTGAAGCATATTACCAAGAAGCGGGACGGGCAGGGCGTGATGGCGAAAAAAGTGATTGTTACTTATTATTCGCTTCACAGGATATCCAGCTTCAGAAGTTCCTGATTGAGCAATCAACAATGGATGAAGGCAAAAAAGAGCAAGAATATCATAAGCTGCAGCAAATGATTGATTATTGTCATACAGAAAAATGCCTACAAACCTATATTCTAGAATATTTCGGAGAGAACGAAAGTCCCGAATGTGGACGTTGTTTTAACTGTACGGATGACCGTGAAAAAATAGATGTAACCACAGAGGCGCTAATGGTGTTTTCTTGTATCAAACGAATGAAAGAACGATTTGGGAAGACGCTGGTTGCCCAGGTGTTGAAAGGATCAAGGAACAAAAAAATCCTTGAATTAGGGTTTACATCCTTATCCACTTATGGGTTGCTGAAGAAATATTCCGAAAAACAAATTGTCGGTTTAATCGACTATTTAGCTGCCGAAGGATATGTCAAACTGACAAACTCTCAGTATCCAGTGCTTATTCTTGATGCAAAAGCTCTGCCTGTTCTTAAAGGGGAAGTAAAAATTTATAAGAAGGAACAGGTGATGAAAAAACAGATTGTTACTGATAATACACTCTTTGAAATACTTCGTGAGGTCAGAAAAGAAATCTCGACTCGAGATCAAGTACCACCATATATTGTCTTTTCGGATAGTACGTTACGCGAAATGAGTGAAATGGCGCCGACGGAAGAAAAAGAGTTGCTTGAAATTAAAGGAGTTGCTAAGACAAAACTAGAGCGTTACGGGGAGGACTTCCTTTCTGTTATTCGCAAGTACGTCGAGGAGAAAAGTGCTCTCACAAATTAATGGGTCGTAGCCCATTTTACCTAGGACAATTAACTATCATAGCACCTATTGAATATTACTGTTAAGGACTATTTTGTAGGGAGAGAAAAGTATGACATATAATAGCAACTCAAATGACGAAAGACAAAAAACACTTGCGTGGCATGAAACACTTGAACTTCATGAGCTAGTAGTATATCAGTCAATTGGACTTATAAAGCTTAAGGATGCGATTGGGAAAGTTCAAGACCGTGAATTAAAGCAACTTTATCAACAAACAATCAGGGACTTAGAAGCAAATCTAAGCGATTTACTACGGTTTTACAAAATGACGCCGCGTGGAGAAGTAGATGATAGACGCCTGGATCCTGCATTTTATTCAGGTGATTTATTAGCTTTTGCAAAGACAGCTGTGCGTAATTATGCAATTGCGATAACTGAAACAGCTACACCACAATTACGAAATGTTTTTTCAAAGCATCTTCAAAAAGCCATCCAATGTCATGCAAATGTATATAATTATATGCTTAAAAACGGCTATTACCCGTCTTACGATTTAGAAAAATTACTTAGGAATGATGTTACTTTAGCTAATAAGGCCCTTTCTATGTAAGGGAGGCAAAGATAAAAAGGCACCTCAATTCGGTGCCTTTTAAATTTGAAAAATTATGATTGAAACAGTTCCTCCATCGCAAGATTACGCTTTTGTTGTTCTTCAGTCACTAAATCATATTTTTTTAAAAGGTGAAACAATTCATTTAATGTTAGTTGCGTGTGCTCTTGCTCTAAAAACAGAGCCGCCTTTTTATAGAGTTCTTTGGGCAAAAAGCTTTCCTGGCTCTGGAGCTTTTTAACCACATCGGCTTTCGAATGATCGATATTACAAGTAGACATCAAATTCCCTCCATTTTCCTTTTGTATTTCAATTTTAGCACGTCTGTAATTAGTTTAGGAGGATGGAAACTAATATGCAGTAAATGAGAAGCTTATGGGAAGAATGTTTGTTGGAAAACAGTGTTAGCTTGATTGTGTTTGGTTGAAATTAGTAAAAAGCGAACCTGAGGACTAAATTACCTACCTCGCACTTGGATAAAGTTAGGAGAAAGTGAACCGGAAAACCTAGAAAACATCCTTGAATTTGGATGAAATTAGGAGAGAGCGAACTAGCAAACCAAGTAAACATCCTTGAATTTGGATGAAATTAGGAGAGAGCGAACCAGCAAACCAAGTAAACATCCTTGAATTTGGATGAAATTAGGAGAGAGCGAACCAGCAAACCAAGTAAACATCCTTGAATTTGGATGAAATTAGGAGAGAGTGAACCAGCAAACCAAGTAAACACCCTTGCATTTGAATGAAATTAGGAGAATGCAGTCCAGTAAATCAAATCTATCATCCCCACAGATGCAGGAGAAAGCAGTCCTTTACTACTGTACACCTAGTGACATCCCACACAACAAGTTTCATAACCATCTGATAAAATGGGAACAAGATAGAAGGGGAGGTAAGAGATGGCCTATTATAGTTGGATTTTTTTAAATGCACTACTCGTGATCAGTACTTTTATATACATATGGATTTTTAGGTCACATGATTCGCAAATCGTCACACTTGGGCAGGTTTTCGCTCAAATCTCTATCATTTTATTTATTGTAGATGTGAATATGTATTTTATCTTTCTGGTCATCCGCAGGACGAAGGAACGGAAACTCAAAATAGCACTTGCGAAAATGTCACGAAAAATGATGAAATCTCATATCAAGCTTGCAATCATCGGAACGATATTAATTGTGTTTCATGGGGGAATCATGCTCGTCAAGCTAGGGGAGTTAATAGGGTATACAAATCCAAAGATGATAAGTGGTATATTAGCCATTCTGTTACTAGCAATTACTCTTTTTGCAGGATATCTACGTCATAAAAAATCCTCCGGGGTTCGCCGGAAGTTCCATTACACATCTGCTTTTCTTTTAACTTTTCTCTTTTTGTTGCATTTATTTTTACCCATATAAACACAAAAAGAGACCGCCCGCAATTCCGTTCTGGTTAGTCCCGCACACGTTGCGAAGTTGGAAGTGGTGGACGGTCTCAAATATAGTATATGTTTTAGTGTTCAATAATTATGCGTTTTTTAATGTAGCCATTATGCTATTTTTAATGTCTCTCCAAAGCACTTCATCGGTAGTGATCCGTTCTGTGAATGATTTAATAAATGCTTTGAATGCCGCATCGTATTCAGGAGACTCTTTATCAGGTACATTTGCCTTTAATTCATCAGCAACCGCTTGTGCCTCTGGAGATCTTGGTCCCCACTTACCAACTTCTTCAAACTCTTTATTAACGAAAATGATGATTGGAATCGAACGGGCTTTCCCATTAGTAAGGTATTGATCCATCAACTCTATATTCTCATCACGGATTAAATAGCGAGTTTCTAGTAAGGCCTCATCTGCAATTCTCATTAAAATAGGGAGGTTGACCATTGCATCTCCACACCAATCAGCTGCTAAAATGATTGCTTTTAACTCTTTTTCCTGAAGCGCATGAAGTAATTCTTTGTCAGCTTCATCTAATTGAAACCCGTTATATACTTTTAATAGGTTCTCCTTGTGAACTTGCATGCTGTTAATGTAATCGTATTGGTTCATGCCTTTTTCAAACCATGGTTTTAAGTTTGCCATTATGTATTCCTCCTTCAATTTTTACTTGTTTGCATATACTATAAATGAAAAAGGAAAATCTAACCACAAAGATGCTTATGAGTAGTCTGTAACCGTTTCGTAAAATTCATAGGAATCCTGAGTAGGAAAACGTGGAATAACTGGTTCCCCTTCTATAAGCACATCTGTTACCACGTTATAGTCCCCGTTGGCTGATGGCATCTCAGTTTGTTCCCATCTCCAACATGCACCTGAAAAAGCGATTTGATTTCCAGCAAGGAGTCTAATTTCATGTAGTACCCCATTTAATTCAACAAATCCATATCCGTTATTTGATTCTAGTTTTTGAACTAATTCTTGTTTCGAAATTTTCATTTTTCATTCCCCCAATTATTGATAGTTTTACCTTTGCGCACGCCTATAACCTATCCAAGTATTGTTATTTAAACCGTTCATATTTGGTCGAAAAACGTGACAAAATAGTGGAGCCAAGGTAATCATCCTTTGGTATTATGCATGAGGAGTTGAGGATGCGTGAAATGGCAAAGGTCACTAATGGGTTTACTTAAGGACCGTAAAGGCAAAAAAATAGCATTAGCAATCGATACATCAACCAATCAGGTACGGTCAGTTTTGATAAACAATATCATAAAATTTTTTGGTGAAATGATCCCAGAAACACAGCTTGTCCAAGCCGATTTTAAAATAAGAACCATCACACCGATACAAAACCCTACCATTAAATATTATACGCATGGCAAATCCTCCTATACTGAGGTGCTGGAATGGGCGGACGAAGAGAAAATCGATACTGTTTTTTATATAACCGATGTTACCGGTTATTTTTACGATGAATTAGATGTAAAAGCTGAAGTGTTTTGGCTTGTACCAGATGATTATGTACCAAAAGTCCCGTTTGGCAAGGCTATAAAAGTTGCATAAAGATTGGATGACGCGTCTAGAATCATTTGGTTCTAGGCGTATTAGTTTGAAATCACATTATTTATTTATAATTAGGCTAATTCCTACTTGACGTATTAACATTATCGGATTATATTTTAATACATTAGTAAATAAAAAAGGGGGTAATACATATGAGTTTACTTGGTATTGTAAATATCGTTTTTATGGTCTTATTACTACTATTATTGTTTTATATGCAGAAAAAACATGTCTCGTTTTCAAAACGTGTATTTGCAGCGCTAGGACTAGGGATTGTCTTTGGTCTTGTCCTACAACTCATTTATGGTGTAAATTCAGAAATCATTTCCGAATCAATTAGTTGGTTTAATATCGTCGGTAATGGTTATGTGAAGTTTTTACAAATGATTGTAATGCCACTTGTGTTCATTTCTATCGTTTCAGCTTTCACGAAAATGAAATTGGCAAATAATATTGGGAAAATTAGTGTCCTGATCCTTGGAATTCTAATAGGTACAACTGCAATCTCAGCACTTGTTGGAATTGGAACAACGGTTGCATTTGACTTAGAGGCTATTCAAATCGAAGCTGGCGAGGCTGAACAAGCAAGGGGTGCCTCGATAGAAGAACGCTATGCGGGTATTCAAGATAAAACATTCCCAGAACAAATTGTTGACTTATTGCCTGCAAACCCATTTTTAGACTTTACTGGAGCTCGTTCGACATCAACGATTGCTGTTGTTATCTTTGCAGCGTTCATAGGAATTGCATTCCTTGGAGTTCGTCGTAAAGACCCTGAGAATGCAGAATTGTTTGCGAAAATTATCGATGCCCTTTATTCGGTTATCATGCGCGTTGTAACGTTAATTTTACGTTTAACTCCTTATGGAGTTCTGGCGATTATGACACGTGTGACGGCTACAAGTGATTACGGTGCGATTTATAAGCTTGGTAAATTTGTGGTTGCTTCTTATGTTGCGTTATTGATTGTGTTTGCGATTCACTTATTGTTGATTACTTTAGCTGGGTTAAATCCAATTACGTATATTAAGAAAGCTTTCCCTGTATTAACTTTCGCGTTTACGTCACGTAGTAGTGCAGGTACATTACCACTTAATATTAAAGCGCAAACGAATGACCTAGGTGTTCCAGAAGGAATTGCAAACTTTGCAGGTTCATTTGGACTTTCCATTGGACAAAACGGATGTGCTGGTGTGTACCCAGCGATGCTTGCGGTAATGATTGCACCAACAGTTGGTATTAATCCATTGGATCCAACCTTTATCTTAACAGTCGTGGTGATTGTAGCGATTAGTTCCTTCGGTGTTGCTGGAGTTGGTGGAGGAGCAACTTTTGCTGCCATCCTTGTATTATCAGCACTTGACCTTCCGGTAGCATTAGCAGGTTTATTGATATCTGTTGAGCCTTTAATTGACATGGGACGTACAGCACTTAACGTTAGCGGTAGTATGACAGCAGGTGTTCTTACAAGTAAAGTAACGAAAGAACTTGACACTGAAACATATACAAACCCTTCTCAACAACTAGGTGCATAAAAGAAAAGCGAAAAATAAGACCCCGATTGTAAGGGTCTTATTTTTTTAATGGTAAAATGTAATTAAAATTAGGCTAGGGGGGAAGATTGATTGGATATTCATTTTGACCATGTTGTCCATTATGTTAAAGATCCACATGAGGCAATGACAGCATTTCAACTTCTTGGATTCCACACAGCAAAAGGTGGTAATCATGAGATTTGGGGGACCTATAATTCATTATGTTATTTTAAAAACCTTGCTTACATTGAATGGATTGGGATTAACAATCTAGAGGTTACAAAGAAAGGTAGCCACCCATTTAGCCGTCATTTGTATGAAGATTTTAAACGAGGAGAAGGACTTTCACAAATTGCCTTTCGGACCAACTCGATAGAAAAAACCAACCAAGAACTTTTACAAAAAGGGATCAAAACAATTGGACCTTTCCCAGGCTCCAGAAAGCGACCAGATGGCTCCATTCTCCAATGGTCAATGCTCTTTATGAATCATCATACCCACCCAATGCCATTTTTTATTGAGTGGGGGGATGACGATAGAGTGCGTGAACAAGAGCTTATTGAAAAAGAGGTCTATGTTCCAAACTCAAGATCCATTTCATTTATTGCATACGTTGTGGAACACCCGGAAAATCTTGCAGATATTTGGGCGAAAGTATTCAATGGCACAGTCCACAACTCAACGCTACCGGGCACTGAACAAAAAGCAATAAAGGTTCATTTTGACACAATCAATGTCTACTTTCTCAGCCTAAAGGACGATCCAAGAGGGGAACGCCCTTTTCTGGTTGGAATAGAACCCGAACCAAAAAGGGAGATTAGTCTTCACGGAGCTAAGTATTTATTGTAAAATTAAAAAGAACCAACCGCATATACACGGTTGGTTCTTACTTTTTTGGGCGAAATAAAACTTTAATTACATAATTGATGATACATACATGCCGCGGTAGATTTGAAAATCTTAAACAACGAAAGCCCTACCTCTCTTTCGTCCTTTCGGCTCCGAAGCCGGTCCAGTGTGAATAAGTCTTTCCCAAATGTAAAAGATAAAACGAAAAATTAAATTTATCTATATCTATATATAATAATTATGTTAAAGTTAATAGGGAACAAATTTTTATTATACAGAAAAAATTTCTTGTTGTCAAATGGTAATGGGGTGCTTGACATGTCTGTAAAAACACTTTTCAAGAAAAGATTGCTAATCATCTATTTCTTGGCAAGCCTAATATGGATAACTTTCTCTGAATATGTGATAGATCTATTTCCTTCCGTTTATGATAGTTATTATCAAATCGGCAAAGGTTTGATCTTTATCGTTTTCACAACCGTTCTTATTCATCTTATTATTAAGAAAAATGATGCCTATATTAAGGCAATAGAAGAACAAAATGAGTTGTCGACACTTATTAATGCGATGCCTGATTTTGTCTGTTTTAAGGATGGAGAGGGTAGGTGGATCCGTGTAAATGAATATGGAAAAGACCTCTACCAACTGCATGGTAAACCTTTTAAAAACAAAACAGATAAAGAACTAGCAGAAATGTTTCCGTTCTTTAAAGAGCCATTCTTAGGTTGTGTTGACTCGGATGAGGAAGCTTGGAAACAAGGAATGACTACTCGTGTGGAAGAATCATTTCCTGTTCCAAGTGGAGAATTAAAGACATTTGATGTAATCAAGGTTCCTTTATTCTACGATGATGGCAGAAGAAAAGGTCTGGTAACAATTGGTCGCGATATTTCAAATGTAAAAGCCGCTGAAGAGCTTGCGCTAAGAAGGGAGAAACTCTCAGTAGTAGGTGAATTGGCTGCGGGAATAGCCCATGAAATAAGAAATCCACTTACGACAATTAAAGGCTTTGTCCAATTGCAGAAGGAAAAGAATGAATCAACATCTCATATTTCCGACATTATCCTTTCCGAACTTGAACGGATTAATCAGATTGTGAGTGAATTACTCGTATTTTCCAAGCCGCAAAGCAAAATCTTAAAAGAATTTGAATTAAAAGAATTGGTCGATTATGTCATCACGCTCACATCTCACGAAGCTACCCTACATAATGTCAAAGTTATCGTGGAAAATGAAGCTGAACATGCTGTTCTGTATGGAGATATGAATGAACTAATTCAAGTGTTTGTCAATGTCATTAAAAATTCAATTGATGCAATGCCAGATGGAGGAAGAACGAAAATTCGTACTAAAGTAGTGGGAGATCATGTTCAAATTGAAGTGATTGATACAGGAGTGGGAATCCCTAAAGAGCGGCTTGAAAAAATTGGGGAACCATTTTTCACATTAAAAGAAAAAGGAATGGGACTCGGGCTCACGATGAGTAACAAAATTATCCAAGACCATAAAGGAATATTTAAAATTAAAAGTAAGGTTGGGTTCGGAACAAAAGTTATCATTACTTTACCTGTCAGACAGACATTACGAAAAGGATAGTTGAAATAAACTCCTTCTTTTTGTTATTTCACTTTGTCATTCACATGATTAACACAATTCATTAGAAGGTAAAATGATTGATTTCTTTTTCTTGCTCATATACGATATGAATTGTATGTCTAAGCTAAAAAAGTGGGGAATTAAGATGTCTGTCATTACTATATCTAAAGTTTTGAATAATAATGTCGTCATTGCAGATCACTCCGACTATGGGGAGGTCGTTTTAATAGGAAAGGGCATCGGCTTTAATCGAAAGCAGCATGAGGTGCTCGAAGCGGCTAGCGTAGAAAAGCTGTTCGTCTTGAAAAATGGAAAAATACAAACGAACTATATTAAGCTCCTACCATATTTAGAGGATGACTTACAGAGAGTGATTATTTCTGCTATTGAGTTAATCAAAAGCAGGACAGATGCTTCGCTGAATGAACATATCCATGTAGCCTTGACCGATCACTTGATGACTACTGTTACCAGGGTTTCACAGGGGTTGGAAATCCGAAATCCTTTTTTAATAGAAACGAAAACCATGTATCCTAGGGAATACGATATTGCCAAAGAAGTAATGGAATTATTTAGAGAAGAATGTAATATACATTTGCCCGAGGGAGAAGCTGGTTTTATCGCCCTTCATATCCACAGTGCAATAACCAACAAAGAATTATCTGAAATAAATCAGCATTCTCAACTAATGACCAAATTAGTTCAGTTGGTAGAGGATCAGTTAAAAATGGTGATCGACAAACAGAGCATTGATTATATGAGACTTGTACGACATTTGAGATTCGTCATTGAACGTGTAAAAGTGGGAGAGAAAGTAGAAGAGCCAGAAAAAATCACTGCTCTCTTGAAAGAAGAATATCCATTATGTTATAATCTCTCGTGGAAACTCATTAAGGTAATACAGCAAGCGCTGAAGAAACCAGTTTTTGACGCAGAAGCAGTCTATATAACGATGCATCTGCAAAGGCTTCAGAAAAAAATTAAATAGTATACATTGTTTTTAACGTGTTACTGATTCGATCAGGCATGAGTAAAGAGAATGATTGAAGTAAGTTTAACAGGATATATTGCCCTTTATTAGGGGAATAGTATTCAAGTAGCTTCTTTCGATTATCCTCTTTCTCATGCCTTTTTTATGTTTATGCGATTACCTCGTGAGAATGAAAAATTAGTAGGGGGTTTTAAACCGTGTTTAAAAAAGTTTTTGGTGTCCTGCAAAAGATTGGTAAAGCACTCATGCTACCTGTAGCCCTTTTACCAGCAGCAGGTCTTTTACTAGGGATAGGAAATGCGATGCAGCAAGAAACAATGCTTCAATATCTTCCGTTCCTAGATGCTGATTGGATTCAACTTATTGCATCGGTAATGGAGGATGCAGGTGGAATCATATTTAGTAATCTCGCTCTTCTCTTTGCAGTTGGGGTAGCGATTGGTTTAGTCGGAGACGGTGCAGCAGCACTTGCTGCTTTAGTCGGATATTTAGTTCTAAATCAGGTAATGAGCTCATGGCAGGAAGTTACTCCTGAAATGCTTACTGATAATCCTGCTTTTGCATCTGTATTAGGAATTCCTACATTACAAACAGGTGTATTTGGCGGAATTATAGTTGGTCTTATAGCTGCTTTTGCTTATAACCGCTTTCATGATATTGAAATGCCTTCATTTCTTGGATTTTTTGCAGGGAAACGATTTGTTCCGATTGCAACTGCCGCATTTTCTTTTATAGCCGGTCTTTTATTATTGGTCGTATGGCCACCAGTACAAGAGGCAATGAATAGTGCATCACTTTGGCTGATAGAAGAAGGTACGTATTTTGCTGTGTTTTTCTTTGGATTTATAAAGAGATTATTAATTCCGTTTGGTTTACATCATATTTTCCATGCGCCATTCTGGTATGAATTCGGTTCTTATACAACGGCATCTGGCCAAGTCGTCCGGGGAGATATGACGATCTTCTTTTCACAATTGAAAGATGGAGTGGAAATTACCGCTGGTAACTTTATGGCTGGTGAATTTCCAATTATGATGTTTGGTTTACCGGCTGCTGCGCTTGCTATGTATCATGCTGCACGTCCGGAAAATAAAAAACTTGTAGCTGGTTTATTAGGTTCAGGTGCCCTAACATCGTTCTTAACGGGTATCACAGAGCCACTTGAATTTTCATTTATGTTTGTGTCACCTATTCTTTTCTTAATCCATGCAGTGCTGGATGGATTATCATTTGTTTTAATGACAGCGTTGAGTGTTAATATAGGCTACACTTTCTCTGGTGGAGGAATTGACTTTTTCTTATTCGGAATATTGCCAGGTAGAGAGCCTTGGTGGATCGCTATTTTATTAGGTCTCGTTTTTGCAGTTATTTATTATTTTATTTTCCGTTTTGCAATAAAGAAGTTTAATCTCATGACACCTGGACGCGAAGTAAAAGGTGAAGAGGAAAAGAAAGGGCAGGCTGGAGATCTTGCTTATAACATCCTGAATGCAATGGGCGGACAAGAGAATATTGCCCATCTTGATGCATGTATTACCCGACTACGTGTCTCTGTGAACGATATTAAAAATGTTGATAAAGATGAATTGAAAAAACTGGGTGCAGCTGGTGTGCTAGAGGTTGGAAATAATATTCAAGCCATCTTTGGACCACGTTCTGAAACCATTAAAAGCCAAATGCAAGACGTTATGAGCGGGAAAAAACCACGTGAAGTAGAAACGAATCAAATTGAAAAATCAAATCCAGTAAGTAGTGAACAACAAAGTGTTGATCGTTTTTATTCACCTATTAAAGGTGAAATAAAGCCAATTACTGAAGTTCCTGATGCAGTGTTTTCTGGTAAAATGATGGGTGATGGTTTTGCAATTGTACCATCTGAAGGTGTTATTGTTTCACCTGTTAATGGAAAGGTAATTAACTTGTTCCCTACAAAACATGCGATTGGTATTCTATCCGATTCAGGCCGTGAGATTCTTATTCATGTTGGGATTGATACAGTTAATCTTAAAGGACAAGGGTTTGAAACGTTTGTGAGTGAAAATGATAAGGTCGAAAAAGGACAACAACTTTTAAAAGTTGATTTAGACTTTATTAAGAAAAATGCAACGTCCATTATTACGCCGATTGTCTTTACAAACCTTGCAGAGGGAGAAGAAATCGTTCTTAAAAAGCAAGGAAACATTAATCTTACTGAAGAAAATATCATCGAGATTTCAAAAGGATAATCAATATAACAGGCAGACCATAGTTAATTCTAGCGGTCTGTCTGTTTTTATTTACGGTGCAAAATAATTATGTTGGAAAATACCTAAATTTTTGATAAATTTAAATTGTCATAGAATTACTAATAAACTAAATTCGGCAGAAGTTCTGCCGATTTTAGTTTAAGTCTCCGGCGGATGCCACGATTTTTCAAAGGAAATTTTTCGAGCAGTAAGATCAAAGACTAAGAATGCCACATCCTGTGGCAACGTCTTTATGACCCACTTCCTGTGGGCCTAAAAATCGGGCGCAAATACGCCAAGGCGCATTTGATAAAATAAATATAGGGGGCAATTATGTCTGCAAAAGAGAATGTTCTAAAAATCAAAGAGAATATTGGAAAAGTTATCATCGGAAAAGACGAGGTGATTGAACTTGTTCTAAATTCCCTGATTAATAAAGGTCATATTTTACTAGAAAGTGTACCTGGTACGGGAAAAACGATGCTTGCGAAGAGTTTTGCAAAGTCTATTAGTGGTAATTTTAAGCGCATTCAATTTACACCGGACGTGTTACCTAGTGATATATCTGGGATCCAATTTTTTAATCCGAAAGAGCAGGAATTTCAGCTGCGCCCAGGTCCGGTAATGACTAATATTCTATTAGCCGATGAAATTAACCGTGCAACTCCTAGGACTCAATCAAGTTTGCTTGAAGTCATGGAGGAGCGTCAGGTAACGATCGATGGAGAAACTTTAAAACTTCCAACACCGTTTGTAGTAATCGCAACTCAAAACCCAATTGAGTCACAACAGGGAACTTTTCCATTGCCAGAGGCGCAAATGGACCGTTTCTTTGTCCAAATTGATCTAGGCTATCCGAGCTTTGAAGAGGAAAAGCAAATTATGAGAACCTATCGTCAAAATAACCCAATTGAGGAAATTTTGGAGGTCCTTACAAGAGAAGAGATTATGTCGATGCAAGCTGAGGTCGAGCATGTGAAGCTTTCCGATGAAGTAGAAGACTATTTACTTAGAATCGTACACGCAACAAGAAAGCATACTGATGTTGAAGTTGGAGTCAGTCCAAGGGGGACTCTAGCACTTATGAAGGCTGCTCAAGGAAAAGCATATTTGGATGGGCGTATGTTTGTAACCCCAGAGGATATTAAATATATGGCTCCTTATGTTATTTCTCATCGCTTAGTGCTTACGATGGAGGGGTCACTTAAGAAAATGAATCGCCAGGTTATACATGAACTGCTATCAACGGTTTCTGTCCCGGTGGAAGCTGGAGCAGTGAAGTAATGGACTGGAAACGGCAAATATCCATTGGAAATGAATTGTCGTATATGTCTTTTCTTTCTTCTGTTTTTATACTTGTAGGGATTCTTTCACAGGTGTTTTTGCTTCTTTTTGTGGGGGTATTGTTTCTTTTATATGTATTTGTGAATAAATATTATTTAAAGCATGTAGGAAATAAAATCAACGTTTCGATCGATAAAGAAACCGTAAAGCTCTTTAAAGGGGAAGATGGTGATTTTTCACTAACATTAAAGCAAGAAGGTCGTTTACCAATCATAAATGGCCAAATTCGGCTAACTGTGGATCACGTTATAGGATTTCAGAATGAAAGAAAAATACTAGAGACTGAACAAATCGAACTATCACTACCACTTAATCTAATAGGAAGACAGGCTCAAACCACAATGCTGCCTTTTGAAGGGAAGCAAAGGGGAGTTGCGAAAATCCGTACGCTCGAGCTAAGAATTCCTCATTTATTTGGCTTTGGTGAGGCATATCTTCAATATACAAAACCGGTTGCCTTTGAAACGATTATTTATTCTTCCCCGGAAACGGTTGGAGGAATTGAAAAAATTGTTCCGAAAAATCAAGGAGAGTACCCAATTCGGAGTTCATTTTTGGAAGACAAGACACAAATAATCGGAACGAGAGGTTATGTGCCAACAGATCCATTTAACCGGGTGCATTGGAAAGCGAGTGCTCGTACGAATCAATTACAAACGAAGATTTATGATAAAACTGCTCAATTCTCTTGGACTATTATCATTAATGTGCGCGAACGAAAACTAGAAGAGTATTTAAGCGGGTTAACGTATATGCTTGAAGCAGCAACGTTAAAAAACATTCCATTTGAAGTGTATGTAAATGTCAGAAGGGCAGGGAGAACCCCTTTTATCCACCTACCAGTAGGAAATGGAAAGGAACATTTAGCGAAAGCGCTGGAATTAATTGCTCGCCTCAGTAAGCATAGTGTAACAATACCATTTCATTTTATGATTCACGCTATCGAAAGACAGCAACAACTTTCACCTTACGTCATTGTGTTAGGTGAGATAGAAGAGAATGAGGAACTGATCCTCAGTAAGTTTGCAAGAAAAGGTGTCGATTGTTTTAAACTAATTGAGAATAATGACTCCATCTTTTTACAGAAGGCATCCTTGGCAATGAGGAGGGGGAATTCCCATGCGATTTAGTCAGTCTTTATTGCAGTCGTATCAATACGTAATGGAGATGATCCTTCTCTATATTTTACTAATGTTGTTCTATATTCACACAGACTATTTGCCACCCATTATACCATTTCTGTTTCTTACAGGCGTCGGAGCAGTCACCATTGCATTCCTGTTATCACTGATGAAATCAAATACCCCGTATTTTTTCATTATGTTAATCGTTCCATTGCTTGCTCTGGTTAGCAGTGAAATAGGGCTATCGTTTGGTCAAAGCATTGTGATTGCAGCTGTTGTTTGTTATCGAATCATTATCCATTACCACAAGAATCCTAAGCTGACGGAAGCTATGATTTTAAATGGTAGTTTACTATTTGGTGGGTTAACTTATTTTGCTGCAAAGGTCCAAGGGTATATCCACAGTGAACTTATCTTATATTTACTTGTGACTCAATTGCTTTTCTTTATGATTGGAAAAATACTAAACAGTGTAAGTACAAGTTCACTCGTGAAGAAAACAATCGCTACAAAACAGAACTCCTGGTCCATTGTCGGGCTGTTTAGTGGCTTGTTTGTGGGTGCTATTGGTGTCGCGATTATTTTTCCAATTGTTCTTGTTAAGGGGTTGTCTTTGATTACATCCATTATTGGAACTGGATTTTATTGGGTTTCAAAGCCACTTTTTAATGCAGTCGAAAATATCGATTCCTATAGAGGTTCTCAGGGTGAAAGTGTGGGAACTCTGAACTGGGAAGAAACAGAAAAGAAAAATCCAATCTATGAGTTGATCGGCAACTTTGATATTTGGTTTTATTTATCTTTTCTTGGTCTACTCCTATTAGCAGTGATTCTTTTCTTATTAGCAAAAAAGAGATTTGTAAAAGAAGTTGCTGTGGTTGGTGACGTATACCAATATGCAACGATTACAGAGGGGGTTACAAGCCCGACTGCAAAATGGAGTCGTCCAAAACGACAGACACCACAAGTAAAAGTACGAAAGCTTATCCTTGAACTTGAGTTGCTCTCAGCAAAGCATGGATTTGGACGATACCATCATGAAAGTGTATCAGAATGGTTAGGAAGAAACCATTTCCTTGACTCTCGACTTGTTGAACACTATGAAAGGGTACGTTATGGGGATGAAGTATTAACCGATGAGGAAAACAAGGCTTGTGAGGTGATCGTCCAGAACGTAAAAGAGAAAATTATATCGTTAAAGAAGTTGTAATGAAAGAAGAAGAACCTGGCTGTCCAGGTTCTTTTTTCATGTTGCTTATTTTTTCTTCTTTTTCTGTTTTTTGGGTGTTCCGCCAATTTCTTCGCCAAACTCTTCGTTATGAGAAACAGTTGGGTTTGCCACTTCTTGGCTTACCTTATTTTGTCTTCCTTTTTTAGCCATTATGTTGACCCCCTTATTGAAATTTTTGTTCGATTATTATTATGTGTTATCTTACGGTATAAAATGAACGAACTTTTATAGTTTTTCCATGAATGTTTCAATTAATTGATTGAATGTATGTGCATGTCTCGTCGGTACTTGATGTCTAGCTTTATTAACAAAGACTCTCTCTGCAGTTGGAATTTCCCTCTCTAAAAAACGTTGATAGGAGTGCATGTAGAAATCGAAGGAACCATCAACTAATAGAACAGGGACTTTTATATCTTTTAATCGATGTGAACAATTATATTCGAGTCCTCTTACGTACATTTGATAGAGAACATCTACATTTGCTTTTTTTACATATTGTTCAATTTCCTTTTTATATTCTTTTGTTGTACCATGTGCCTTCCCTAATACCTTTGCTAAAACAGATAATCCATTCATTCTAACGGTGGAAATTCCAAGCTTAAATTCTGACCGTAATAAAAATGTGTTCACTTCCGAAAAACCACCAATTAATATAATCCCTTCAACACGTTCGGGATTGGAAAGGGCAAATTCTAATGCAATGGATCCGCCATTTGAATAACCACATACGACAACTTTTTCGAATGCTAGTTGATCTATCAGTTGCAGAATATCATTTGCTAATAGTGAAATGGTGATATCCTCATTTCCTGGATCACTATTCCCATTTCCACGTAGATCAAATGTAATGATTTGAAACTTTTTTGAAAGGGGTTGTTGCAATTTGAAGGTTACATGTCCCATGCCAGGAGGGTGAATGAAAACAATTGGTTTTCCCTTACCATGGCTTTCATAATAGATTTGGGTCTGGTTCGTACATCTTATATAAGGCATCTCTTCTTCCTCCAACAAATCAGTGCAATTGATTTTGTTTAGTTTTTGGTTAGATGCATTCTTTTATTACACAAAAAAGACTCGAATTTCTTCGAGTCTACTTAAACACTTTGTTTACTATTTTCTTTTAAAATCATTTCAACTGCTTCGGCAACAGATTGAACAACGAATTTTGCTTCTTTTTTCACTTCGTCATGTGCAGTCTCCATCACAAAACTGTAAGGAGTTAAGCGGAACATCGGAATATCATTAAATGAATCCCCAATACATGCGATTTCCTCTGGTTTTAAAGAAAGATCCTCGAGAAGTTTTATTATTGCATTCCCTTTGCTAATTTGCTTTGGCATAATATCTAAAACATGTTTCTCGGAAATGAACAAATCAATTTCATCTGAATAACCATTAGAAAGTGTTTTGTACGTCTCTACAATATCGTTTTCGAAACCAATCAGAGTAATCTTTGATGGTTTAATTTCTCTAAACTTCGTACTTATTTCTGGATCAATGATGATAGGATGGAACATTCTTTTTTGAACACCCTCAACATACTCATTATTTTCATGGGTGTAATTCGTGTCATAGCTACAGACAATCGTTACGAATTTCGGGTTCAATACTTTATTATAGATTGTTTCTGCTATTTCGGTTGTGAAGGTACGAGAAAAAATGGACCGATCATCTAAGGTTGATGCAAATGCCCCATTTTGGCTAATTCGATGGAAGTTTTGCCCAATCGATTTTAATACTTCTTTTATCTCAGTATCCATCCGACCCGTGGCGATGCTAATTTGAAGTCCATCTTGTGTGGCCTTGGTTAATGCTTTAGTATCTTCAGGATTTACAGAATTGTCTTCCCGCAGTAGTGTTCCATCTAAATCACTAACGATTAGTTTGATCAATTTAAGCACCTCCAACTTTATTATGTAGATAAAATACAATATTTGCTTATTATACATGACTACCTTTAAGGATTGTAATCTTTAAATGCGCTGTTTGTAAAGAATAGTAGCTTCGAATAATAAGTTATTGTAAATGAAAAACTTTCTCAATTTTCGTTTTAAAACGATTATTTGCCTTTCTGTTGAAATAAGTTCTATTCCTATGCTATACTTTTTCGTGTAAAAGGTTAGGTATAAAAGGTAAGAGCATTTAACCAAATCAAAATCTAAAATTTACATATTTGTAATGTATTACGTGTTACTGATTCGATCAGGCATGAGTAAAGTAGTGGTAAAAGCTATAGGCAAAGAATCACATTTTTTGCATAGGTTTTATCGTCTTTCTCATGCCTTTATTTATTGCATTTAGTGAACACAATAATACTCTTTCTTTACATATCTACCGGAAACGAACAAATACTACAAGTAATTATTTTTAAAATAAGTGAAAAGGGGAAATAAACATGGCAGAAAAAACATTTAAAATCACAAGTGAATCAGGAATTCATGCACGTCCAGCAACAGTTTTGGTACAGGCTGCTAGTAAATATAACTCAGATATTCAATTAGAATATAACGGAAAGTCCGTAAATCTTAAGTCAATTATGGGTGTTATGTCTCTTGGAATTGGACAAGGTGCAGAGGTAAAGATTGTTGCAGAAGGTTCGGACGAAGAAGAAGTAATCGCTAACTTGACAGAAATTATGGCAAATGAAGGACTTGGTGAATAATGTCTGAAATGATTAAAGGAATTGCTGCTTCAGCAGGTATCGCAATCGCGAAAAGCTTTCGTTTAGAGCATCCAGATTTAACCGTTGAAAAACAAACTATTAGCGACAAGGATGCCGAAATTAAGCGTTTTGAAGAAGCAGTTAATCAATCAAAAGAAGAATTAGAAGCGATTAAGAATCGAGCAAATGTTGAACTAGGGGAAGACAAAGCGGCAATCTTTTCGGCCCATCTTCTTGTTTTAAGTGATCCGGAACTCCTTAATCCTATTAAAGATAAAATAAACTCTGAAAATGTGAATGCAGAATTTGCGTTACAGGAAGTAGCGAATATGTTCATTACCATGTTCGAAGGAATGGACAATGAATATATGGCAGAACGAGCTTCTGATATTCGTGATGTAACAAAACGTGTTTTGGCTCATCTACTAGGTGTGACCATCTCTAATCCAAGTATGATTTCAGAAGAAGTCATCATTATTGCGGAAGATTTGACTCCTTCAGACACAGCTCA
The DNA here is from genome assembly GCF_031181385.1 of Fredinandcohnia onubensis. Taxonomy (GTDB): domain Bacteria; phylum Bacillota; class Bacilli; order Bacillales; family Bacillaceae_L; genus Ferdinandcohnia; species Ferdinandcohnia onubensis_C. The sequence goes on along the minus strand of NZ_JAPSKV010000005.1, from coordinate 11,579 downwards.
ATTAAATAGAAATTATGTAAAAGGCTTTACCACTGATATTGGAGGCCGTACTTCACACTCTGCGATTATGGCTCGTTCCATGGAGATTCCAGCAGTAGTTGGAACAAAAACGGTTACTTCTGATATTGAAAATGGGGTAATGGTTATTGTTGATGGACTTGATGGTGCTGTCATTGTTAATCCATCTGAGGATGTTTTAGCTCAGTACCGTCAAAAGAAAGAGCAATATGAAGCACAGAAAGCTGAATGGGCTAAACTTAAAAATGAAAAAACGGTTACAAGTGACGGAGAGCATGTAGAACTTGCCGCAAATATCGGAACTCCAGAAGATGTAAAGGGAGTTCTCGAAAATGGCGGAGAAGCAATTGGACTGTATCGTACAGAGTTCCTTTATATGGGCCGTGACCAACTTCCTACAGAGGAAGAGCAATTCGAATCCTATAAAACAGTTCTTGAAAAAATGGAAGGCAAGCCTGTTGTCGTTCGTACACTTGATATAGGTGGGGATAAAGAGCTTCCATACTTAAATCTTCCGAAAGAATTAAATCCATTCTTAGGATTTAGAGCGATTCGTCTTTGCTTAGAGGAACAGGATATTTTCCGTACACAATTACGTGCGTTACTTCGTGCAAGTACTTATGGAAACTTAAAAATTATGTTCCCTATGATTGCAACTCTTGATGAGTTTAGACAAGCTAAAGCAATTTTACTTGATGAAAAAGAAAAGCTTGTAGCGAGTGGAACTTCTGTATCTGATACAATTGAAATCGGAATAATGGTTGAGATTCCGTCCACTGCTGTATTAGCTGACCAATTTGCAAAAGAAGTAGATTTCTTTAGTATTGGCACAAATGATTTAATTCAATATACAATGGCTGCTGACCGTATGAACGAGCGCGTCTCATATCTTTATCAGCCATATTCTCCATCAATCTTACGACTCATTTCAATGGTGATTGAAGCGGCTCATAAGGAAGGCAAGTGGGCAGGCATGTGTGGAGAAATGGCCGGGGATACAATTGCAATTCCAATTCTGTTAGGATTAGGACTAGACGAATTCAGTATGAGCGCAACATCCATCTTACCTGCAAGAACTCAGATCAAGAAGCTTTCTAAAGTTGAAATCGCAAGCTTCAAAGAAAAGATTCTTTCTATGAGCACAACGGAAGAAGTAGTTGAATTTGTAAAAGCAAACTATATGAACTAGAGAAAAAAACGAGTCTAACTTTAATGTAGACTCGTTTTTTTCATATTTGTAAGGGATTTTTCCATTCCATTAACAATCCATAATTACAGGACTCCTCGTCCTCGAGGTAGTTTTTAATAAGCTGGACAGGACTGCGTCCACAACGAAGAAGAAAGGTAATTACGGGATCCTTTAGTTCACCTGACATTACTTTTTCAATATATTCTTCCGCACTTAAATCTGTAGAGTACTTAGAGTATCCAGAAATTCGCCCGCCACCTAATAATCGGTCTAATTTTAAATGTACAACAACCTCATACATCGATTGCATCAACCACTTCCCCAGGCCAAATTTTCGATAGGACGGGCTCACACAAATATCAACAATGTATAATGTGTTTCCATCTGCAGTATGATTTCGTATGTATCCGTTATCTGTGATTTCCTCCCACGTATGTTGTGGATGACTAGGGTCAAATTGAACAATTAATCCAGTCATCGAACCACAAATTCTTCCGTCAATTTCAACACATAGGGCACCCTCAGGGAAAAGTGAAACATGGTTATGTAATTGTTCCTTATTCCACCATAATTCAGAAGGAAAAGGTGGAGGGAAACTTTCTTGTTGAACACGAATCAGGTCGTCAAAATCATTTTCTTGATAATTGCGAATTACGCATTTTTTAGGTGTATTTCCATCAAACACAAATATTTCTTTTCGATACATGTTATCACCTCACATCCACATTGTACGTTACATTGAAATGGATGAGAAGTAAAACTATACTCATTCTGGGTGTGTTTCAAAAAAACCATCAACTACATTTTCTATTAAAGCCGGATCTGGTTGCTCTCCTCTAAAAGCGAAAGACAATTCCTTAATAAATTCACCATCCCGATAGACATGAATTGCCCCTTTTTGACTAATGACACTATATTCCGTTTCAAACCGATAGCCTTCGCGATCAATTGCACCCATTACAATCTCTCCTCATTTCATTAATCTTGTTCTTATTGTTCCTTATTATTGTGTAAAAAGTACATATTTTTGATAAAACACGCCACGTTAATGGTGAGGAGGTATAGAAAAATGCCAGACAATGATCGCGATTATCATGAACGGGACCCTCATTTTGATGGACGCTATGAAGGTATTATCAATGATGATACTGCAGGAAATAAAATAGGGATTAGATCTGATGTGAATGCAGAAAATATGGTTCAGCCGAAAAATCCTTATCATATGAAGCCTAAAGTGGATAAAGAAATGAAGAAGTTCCAGGATATCTTTGAAGGAGAGTAAAGTAAAAAGCCAGCAACTGTTTTAAGTTGCTGGCTTCCTTTGAGTTAATGTTAATTGGTTATCTTAGAACCAAGCAGCTCCGACGATGATTAGAAGAATGAACAATACAACAATCAACGCAAAGCTTCCGCGAAAACCATAGCCGCCATAACCATATCCACCGTATCCGTATCCACAGTGCATTTATACATCTCCCTTTCTATTTTATCATTAACCTTTAATTTTCTTAAAGAATTAGTAACCTACATAAGCAGCTCCAACAATGATCAATAGAATGAATAATACAACAATCAAAGCAAAGCCTGCTCCATATCCTCCGTGTCTTTCTCCACTCATTTAGAACACCTCCATATCTATTTGTTATATCCTATGGAACATGTGCCGTTTTCGTAAGGTACAAATCCCCAATTTTCCCAAATTTTTTTGAAAAATATGATATGATGAAAATAAAAAACCAAAGGAGTTTGCGTGATGTTACATACAAATGTCTTAAATCAAAACACAGTTGTGGGATTTGTTGGAATAGGTGTCATGGGGAAAAGTATGGCAGGCCATATCCTTTCAAAAGGATATAAGGTTCTAGTCTATACACGCACGCAAGAAAAAGCTGAAGAACTTGTGAAACAAGGAGCCGTTTGGAAACAGTCTGTAGCGGATATCGCATCTCAAGCGAATATCGTCATTACAATGGTTGGCTATCCCTACGATGTGGAAGAGGTCTACCTTGGTGAAAATGGTCTTATGGCACATGCAAAAGAAGGATCTTATTTTATTGATATGACAACCTCAACTCCGTCTTTAGCAACTAAAATCTACGAGGAAGCAAAACAAAAGGGCTTGTATTCCTTAGACGCGCCTGTTTCTGGCGGAGATGTTGGTGCAAAAGAAGCAAGGTTAGCTATTATGGTTGGTGGAGACGAAGAGGTTTTTGAAGCTTGCAAGCCGCTATTTGAGATCTTGGGAGAGAATATTGTGTATCAAGGTCCAGCGGGTTCTGGCCAACATACAAAAATGTGTAACCAAATTGCAATTGCCTCCAATATGATTGGTGTCGCTGAAGCAATGGTTTATGCTAAAAAATCTGGACTCGACCCTGAAACTGTTTTAAAAAGTATTTCAACCGGAGCTGCTGGAAGTTGGTCATTAAGCAATCTTGCCCCAAGAATGATAGCAGGCAATTTTGAACCAGGTTTTTATATCAAACATTTCATTAAAGATATGGGAATTGCACTCGAAGAAGCAAAAGCAATGGGAATGCATACACCTGGCTTAGAACTTGCAATACAAATGTATGAAGAACTAGCTGAAAAGGGAGAAGAAAACAGCGGAACTCAAGCCATCTACAAAATGTGGGATTAATGAGTCAAAGGGTCCTTTGTCCAAAACCTTGATTAAAGCCATAACGAAATTTTTTCACCAACAAGCTCAAGCGCACTTGCCTATTGTTGCATAGGAAACCCTCTAGGAGAAGAAAATAATGATAATTATCTCTAAGGGGGTGCACTCAAATATGGCAAAGCGTAATAAAAAGAATGATCCTGAACAGAAAAACAAAAAAGGCTTTGACTCAGCTGTAACGGATACTGAGTTCGGCAAAGAATTTGGTAGCGCAACAGCGAACAAAGCACATAAGAAAAAAGCGAAAAAAGAAAAAGCCTCTAAGAATGACGGTAAATATGAAGGCGGACTTTAATACTTACAAACTCGACAAGCAGGTGCTTGTCGAGTTTTTTTATCTTCGGATAGGTGATGAATTGCTTTTAGAGCTTAAAACAGGTCTTTCTACCTATGGATATGAACTAAACCCTAAATTAATGTAATAGTATAGTAAAAAATTGGTTACCATAACAAAATTTTAAATTTCATATTTTAGATCTTAATGATACGTCTAAAGCGAAAGGGAGGGGGTTCAACACATGGAGTTTGGCAATCAAACTAGTGCTCAACAGCAATTACCACAGACACAATGCTCTGTTAATCTTGTGTTAACAGTTACGGTAAACGGAAAAATTCTATATATATCAAGTAACTGTAAAGATATTTTAGGTTACACAAATGAAACATTAATTGGATCTTCCATTAAAAACATTATCCATAAGGATGACAGATTCATGCTTGAAAGCTATTTTTTCAATAAGCATGAAACTTCAGTTTGTGCACTAAGGGTTGTGAAGACAGACGATGAATTTATCTGGTTCGAAACAACCGTTGAACCTGTTTATTACTCCGATTCCTTCGAATATGACGAAATCCTTTTAAAAATGAGAGTGCTAGTCGAGCCTGAAAATAGTCGGACAGATGATGAAATCCTGAATAATACCCTATTATCATCTGTTAATTCGGAAATTGTTCTTCATCAAAATCGTTTAAAAGATGCATCCATTCTAATCGATGAGGCTCCATTTCCAATTATTATTTCTAAATTTGGTAGGATATTGTACATGAATAATGAAGTTACGACCATACTCGAAATTCAGAATCCTATTGACGTATTGGGAAAATCGATTTATTCATTTATCGATCAAGAATTCCATGAAGTAGTAGAAAAACGAATTCAACAGCTACAAAGCGGGTATCGATTGGGTATTATTGAACAAAAGTGGAAGAAACAAAATAGTGACGAAATCTTTGTTGAAGTAAAAGAAGTACCGATTTATATTAATGATGAAATCTATGAATATCTTGTCCTACATGATATTTCATCAAGAAAGTCATTTCATGATATTATCCATAGAAGTCGTGAACGATATCAACGGATTGTCCAGAATTCTATTGATACAATCGCGGTTATTTATCAAAACAATTGGGTCTTTATTAATGACTCAGGTGTAAAAATGTTTGGCGCGAACAGCTACACAGAAATGCTTGGGAAAAATATATATACCTTTCTACATCCAGAAAATCACGATCAGGTTAGAGATTTTATCAAAATTGTAAATGCTGAAAAAAAGGAAGTTAATTTTAGCAAGCAATCCTGGTATACCATCCAGGGAAAGCAGGTTTATACAGAATTAATCGGTATTCCGACTACATATTTTGGAGAAGCTGCTGTTCAAGTAATCATTCGTGACATATCTGATCGAATCAAAGCAGAGGAATTAATGATTAAATCTGAAAAACTGTCCATCGCTGGACAACTTGCTGCTGGTATTGCACATGAAATTAGAAATCCATTAACCGCTATAAAAGGATTTTTACAATTGTTTCATAATGATTTTCAAGGGAAACAAAACTATTTCGATATCATTTTTTCAGAGCTAAATCGAATTGAATTGATTTTAAGTGAGCTATTGTTATTGGCAAAGCCATCAGAAATTAAATTCAAAAATAAAGATATTCGAATCATTTTGCGAGATGTAGTAACATTGCTCGAGACGCAAGCCATCCTGCAAGATATCCAAATCAATATCGACTTTATGAATAAAGAGTCCATTATTACATGCGATGAAAATCAGATAAAGCAGGTCTTTATCAATCTTATTAAGAATTCCATCGATGCAATGGAAAAGGGCGGTAATATTTTTATTCGTACAATGGTTACGGACGACTCCATTTATATATTGTTTATAGATGAGGGGTGTGGTATACCAAAATCGATTCTTGACCGAATCGGGGAGCCTTTTTACACAACAAAGGAAAAAGGAACTGGCCTTGGTCTTATGGTTAGTTATAATATTATTGAAAATCATAACGGTGAAATTAAGGTGGATAGCAAAGAAAATGAAGGAACAACCTTTGAGATAAAGCTTCCACGCGTAAATGAAACGGTGTAACTTTTAGAAGTTACACCGTTTTTAATAGGAAAAATAAAAGGCTAGTGCATTTTGCACCAGCCAATTAACTTTTATTCAGTTGAACATCATAGTATTAGAAATAATTGTAAAAAGAGAAGTCGTTTCAAATACCGACTGAATAAAGTTAAGCCTCCGGCGGATGCCACGATTTTTCAAAGGTAAGTTTTCGAGCAAGCTCGAAAAAAATCGGGCTCGCAAATACGCCAAGGCGCATTTGATCTATTGTAAAAAGCTATGTTGAGACAGTAACATATTATATTGTTTTGTAAGTTCCATAAATAATGGTTCATCTTTGTTAATAAGTGATTGGTCGATTTGTTTAAGTAATTGTTCTTTTCTAAAGGAGGCCTGTGATTGGATGAGAACCATTTCGGCTACCTTTTCATACATTTCTTCATCAGGCGTTTGAGAAATTACGACTACCTCATTTTTTTGCTCTTTGTTAAAATGGTTCATTACTTAATCACTCCTTTGATTTTTTCACTTCTTTATAAATCAAAAACCCCTTCACCTTATACGTATAACTAGAATCATTTCATTTAATAATTTCTAGTTGTCTTTCTATTATGAAGGCAATTAGGCGAAAAGTAAAGTGTTTTTTTAGAAAATTTGGATATGTCAGAATTTAGATGAATTGGCAAACTAGGATATAAGGATCGGAGAATACGAAAAAATGGGCTACTTTCTTAAAAAAATTCATAGTATGAAATGAACAACTTTTTAACTTTATTCAGTTTTGCTGAATAAAGTTAAAAGAATAAAAGGAGGTACCTGTCATGAATCAACCATATGGTGGATATCCAATGAATCCTTATACTCGCGTGATTCCAAACTATTATTATCCTTATTATCCCGCAAATGGCTATCAACAGGCTCATTATATAAATACACCCACTACAGAACAGCAGCAAAGACAAACAGAAGAATTTCAGAATGTATGGAAAGAGGTACGAAAAAATTTAAAACCTCACTATGATCATTTAGCTGAATTTAATGTAAACCGGAGATTATCGCAGTATATAGCCATGCAACTTGTCATGTACACATTGATGACTCAAAATCAATTCTCAGGTTCTTTAGATCAAAAAGTGAATCAAACCTATCAGGCATTTCGTCGTCAAGCCAACTGGGTTTTTGGTGTGTTATCGCCTTACCGAATTCCTGATCGAGAGCTTGAAAGAATATTTAAAGCGATTATTCGACTTACTTATGAAACTATTGGCTTTTCACCTGAAAAGAATTGGAGTGAATGGGAAGACCTTGGAGGCTACTTAACATCTGGACCTTCTGTTACTGTACCAGGAAGAAATCAGTTAGATGTCTATGTCCGTGGAAGAAACCGTGTGTTGTATCGGCGGATGTGGAATGGAACGAGTTGGACAGATTGGGAAAGCCTCGGAGGTACTCTTACATCTTCACCAGCAGCTGTCTCATGGGGACCTGGCAGGGTAGATGTGTTTTCTCGTGGTGAGAATAACCACTTGATTCATAAATATTGGAACGGGTCCACTTGGAGTGAGTGGGAAGATTTGGGTGGAGTCTTAACATCATCACCTGCTGTCTCATCTTGGGCTGAAAATCGCCTAGATGTATTCGGAAGAGGCACAGATCGCCATCTTTATCATAAATATTGGGATGGGGATAGTTGGAGTGAGTGGGAGGATTTAGGCGGTGTTCTAACGTCTGCACCTGGAGCGGTGTCGTGGGGGCCAAATCGTATCGACGTTTTTGCGCGAGGCGAAAATAGAGCTCTTTTTCATAAGTATTGGGACGGCTCAAGCTGGAGTAATTGGGAGGATCTTGGTGGGGAATTAACCTCAAGTCCAGCTGCATCTTCGAGAGAGCCTAATAATCTTGATGTTTTTGTAAAGGGTACAGACGAACATTTATATCTCAAAAATTGGGATGGAAGCCGTTGGAATGAATGGGAGGACCTTGGTGGTACATTAACTTCCGAACCATCCTCAGCCTCATGGAATCGAAACCGAATTGATGTTTTCGCTAGAGGAGAAAACAACCAACTTATCCATAAATGGAAATCATAATTTCAATTGAACAGGGGTTGTGGAAATGCCTAGATATGTGTGGGGAGTGGATTCAGCGGCAACTGCTGATGAAGAGCTATATACATTTGTAAAATCTAAATTTGGGAACCCGAAATTCTGGGGCCGATATTTAAGTGAAGTCCCCGATGTTTCAGCAGGATTAACAAGAGCAGAAATTTCATTCTTGCGGAACCGAGGAATTAAGGTTTTGCCCATCTATAATGTTTTTTCTGATGCAATAGGATATGAAAAAGGGCAGATTGCTGCAAGAAATGCAGTATTTAATGCAAGACGTCTTGGCATTCCAAACAATGTAGCATTGTTTGCAAGCGTGGAACGTTTTTTTGCTGTAGACGAGGCTTGGATTCGGGGGTGGGTGGAATCGATTTACCCAAGTGGATTTCGTCCAGGGTTATATAACGATCCCGTCAAAGGTGATTTTTCTGTAGCTTATTGTGAGTCTGTCCGAAAAAATAAACAGGTAGCTGTCCAAACGATCCTATGGAGTGCCGAACCTGAGCCTGGCGTGACAAAGGAACGAAATGCACCTACATTTAAACCAATATCACCAAAATGCAAGGCAAATGTATGGGTTTGGCAATATGGAAAAGATTCGGAAGACTGTCCGATTGATACAAATTTAGCTGACCAGCGGGCTTTAAATTACCTATATTAAAAAAACCAGGTACATCGTCCTGGTTTTTTTAATGGAAATTACCGATAGCTTTCTCCTAGTTTTTTGAATACGGGTTTTTGGTATGTCCGTTTGTTTGGCCGGTGATTATTCTCGGTCTTTTCTTCAATTCCAACGTATTGCTGAAGCAGGCTTTTTGCTAGAGAAAGTGATAGATAGGTTTTTGGATTGCGATATGTCTGATTCAACTGTCCAAGGTGTGGTAGGCGAGAGAAGTCTTCTTTTGTAGGAGGCATGTGAAAATAATAGTCTCCGGCTGAAATTAAGACATCGGATTGTTGTTGACTATTTTTCGGATTTCTGGAAAAATGTAGTCCTTCCTTTTTGGCTTTCCCTTCGGATATAAGCTTTTCTAGTGCTTTTCGTTTTAGTAAGTATAAGAATTTAGGGTTTGTAGCCGTTTTAGCATGTCGGTTTACAACAAATATGGCACGTGCAAGGTTGTCCACATTTGGTTCAAGCGGGGCTTGATTTACCTGTTTTTTCATACTTTCTCTCCTTTCTATCTTTTATTATACTGGTAGTAGTGTATTTTGACAAATTCATCTAGCGTACTGTATTCATTAAATCTTTCAAACGATTATATAAAAATAATTATTGAAAAATTAAAGGTTTTTGTCGATGTATGCCGAAGAGATAAATATGAATCTGTAGTAGGGAATGGTCTCATGAATAACATTAATCATGTAATCTTGAAGGATAAGCAATTTAGCCACTTTGGTGAGAAAATTGAGGCAATCATCTTTGAAATTATCCTTAAACATATCAAGGATTTAATATATGTCATGAAAGTAGAAGAAGACGATATTTTCACCTATGTCTTTTTAAATGAAGAAGCGAAGGGGCATGCAAAATTAACGAACTCAAGCCTTGGTAAAACACTTTACGAGGTGTTACCTAAAGAAACGGCTGACCATTTGCATGCACAATATAAATCTGTTTTGGAGAAAAGAGAGGCCGTTTCGTTTCAGGATGTTGTGATTCTACCAGATAAAAAAGTTGTACACGGTGAGTCACTTTTAACCCCAGTCTTTGATGATAAAGGAAATATTCTATTCATCGTAAGTGTCACTCGTGACATCTCTGCAAGGGTTGCCGATAAAGAAATGATTACCTATATGGCCTACCATGATCAACTTACAGGTCTACCAAATCGCAGTTCATTAAAGAAGGACTTAGATAACGCAGTTGAAGAAGCAATAGAGCTTGATCAAGAATTTGCATTAATGTTCATAGATCTTGATCGTTTTAAATTTTTCAATGATTCAATGGGACATGTAGCGGGGGATCAATTATTAAAAGAAGTTGGCAGACGGTTATCCTCAATTAGTCAAAAAGGCTATAAGGTTTTCCGTCAAGGCGGGGATGAATTTATCCTCATTGTTCCAAATTCATCAAGAGAGCATTCCGAAGAATTTGCGCAGAACGTGATCCGAGTATTTGAAAAGCCTTTCATTTTAGAAAAAAAAGAATTCTTTATTTCAGCAAGTATTGGAATTAGTCTCTTTCCAATCGATGGCAATGATGTTGATACATTAGTAAAAAATGCTGATACAGCCTTGTATCGTGCAAAGGAATTAGGCAGGGCGCTCTATCAATTTTATAGCACTGATTTACAGAAGCGGTCTTCCCATTTGATGCACCTTGAAACAAGTCTTAGAAGGGCTATTGATAAAAATGAACTTGAAATCTACTATCAACCACAGTTGGATCTTAGTTCAGGCAAGGTGACTAGCTTTGAGGCTTTGTTAAGATGGAATCATCAGACACTTGGGTTTGTATCACCTGCTGAGTTCATACCGATAGCCGAAGATACCGGGCTCATTTTATCAATTGGAGAATGGCTAATTCGCACAGTTTGTCAGAAATTAAAGCGTTGGAAAGAGAGTGGCTATGGGACTGTATCCATTGGTATCAATTTATCACCAAAACAATTCCAACAACCTGAATTAGTAAATATGATTCAACGAAATATTGAGGTGAATCAAATCTATCCAGGTAGTCTTGAAATTGAGCTTACCGAAGGAGCGATGTTAGACCCAAAGAAAACGATGCTCACATTAGCGAAATTAAAGGAAATCGGAGTTCGAATTGCCGTGGATGATTTTGGCACAGGTTATTCTTCCTTAAGTTATATAAAAAAACTTCCTATCGATACATTAAAAATCGATAAATCCTTTGTAAAAGATGTTCTCCGTGATGAAAAGGATGCTGCAATTACAACTACAATCATTCACTTAGCTCAAAGTTTAGGGCTTTCTGTAATTGCTGAAGGGGTTGAAGAGGAACAACAGGTTGAGTTTTTCAAGATTATGGGGTGTCATAAAGTACAGGGTTATTTCTTTAGTAAACCAATACCAGAAGACGAATTGATTGAGCATTATTTAACAAATAAGTAAGAGGATGGCCTAGGGTCATCCTCTTTCGTTATTGTAAAAAGAAAACCCTACGCTAGGCGTAGGGTTCCGGATAGCTTACAGCGATGTATTAAAAAAAGCCCCTCCTGGTGTTAAAATAAATTTTGGTTCGCCAACCAAATTTATGTAACAAGGAGGGA
>NZ_JAPSKV010000017.1 GCF_031181385.1 Fredinandcohnia onubensis | reverse complement strand
ACATTTATAAAAAAAGAAAAGAAGCTAAAAACGCTTCTCTTCTTAAGTACGCCAAAAAACGGCAATTATAATTAGGGATTCGGGGGGAACTTGACAGTTTCGTTCATATCAGGGACCTGTCCCTCTGTCCATGGAATTAACCCAACCCACTTCTGCCCCCACAAAAAAAGCTGCATCGCTTTTTAAGCGAAACAGCTTTATTAGTGTTTTATCGTGCTAGCCAGCCACCGTCAACTGCTAGTGTGTGGCCGTTCACGTAATTAGATGCATTGCTTGCTAGGAAGACTACTGTTCCCATTAGGTCAGCAGGAGTTGCCCAGCGCGCTGCAGGAATACGTGATAAGATTTCTGCATTACGTTTTTCATCTGCACGGATTTGTGTCGTATTGTTAGTTGCAACATATCCAGGTGCAATGGCATTTGTTTGAATTCCGTATTCAGCAAGTTCGTTTGCAAACGACTTTGTAAGTCCGTGAACAGCGTGTTTACTTGCCGTATAAGGAGGAACAAATTTTCCACCTTGGTATGAAAGCATGGATGCGACGTTAATGATTTTTCCGCTCTTTTGCTTTACCATTACTTTTGCAGCCTCTTGGCTTAAGAAGTAAAGAGAATTTAAGTTCAGGTCAATAACAGCATCCCAGTCCTCTTCTTTATATTCTAGGATTGGAGAACGACGAATTGTACCAGCGTTGTTTACTAAAATATCAACTTTTCCAAATGCTTTTACACTTTCTGAAACTACTGCTTTCGCATTTTCACGTTTGGATAAATCCGTTTGGAAAAATTCGACACGGCGACCTTCTTTTTCGATTAATTCTCTAGTTTCGTCCCAACTAGTGCCATGTGTAGTAATGAAAAGGTCCGCTCCAGCTTTTGCTAATGCAATTGCAAAGCCTTGACCTAGTCCGGTAGCACCACCAGTCACGATTGCAACCTTCCCTGTCAATGAGAAAAAGTCTAGTGAGAAATCAGACAATTGTGTTGTCATTTTTAAAAGTCCTCCAATTCCTTATCTTAAGTCTTCCATTGCTACAACATCCATGTCAGTGTACGTGATGTTTTCTCCACACATACCCCAGATAAATGTATAGTTGCTTGTTGCAGTTCCAGTATGAATAGACCAGCTTGGTGAAATTGCACACTGTTCGTTTTTCATAACAAGATGTCTTGTTTCATTTGGTTGACCCATGAAGTGGAATACACGAGTTTCCGGCTCCATATCAAAGTATAGGTAAACTTCCATTCTACGCTCATGTGTATGACATGGCATTGTGTTCCATACGCTTCCTGGAGCAAGCATGGTCAGACCCATTTGAAGTTGGTTACTTTCACATACATTTGGATGTACATATTGATAGATTTTACGTTCGTTCAGTGTTCCTGGCTCGCCTGTTTCGAATGGTTTAATTTCATTAATATCGATTTTTACAGTTGGATACATGTGGTGTGCTGGTGCTGAATTGATATAAAACTTTGCTGGATTGTTAGGATCCTTAGAAGTGAATAAAACTTCCTTCGTTCCTTTACCTACATATAATCCATCTTGACGAACCATGTTGTATTCTTCACCATCAAGAATGACCATTCCTTCGCCACCGATGTTAATAATGCCTAATTCACGGCGCTCTAAGAAATACTCTACTCCTAATTCTTTATTAAGCGTTATTGTTAATTCTTTATCAGTTGGAGTTACTCCACCAAAGATCATTCGGTCATTATGTGTATATGTTAACTTTACTTGTCCAGGCTCGAAAATGGTTTCCACCAAAAATTGTTTTCTTAACTCATCAGTATTAAATCTTTTGATTTCCTCTGGATGATTTGCGTAACGTGTTTCCATTTTTGTTTCCATTTCATATTCCTCCTAAAAGTAATATTTATATATTTGAATATCTTATCGGACGATTTTCCCTGAGGCATTTTCAGCAAAAGCTGTGATATCCTCTTCCGAAAAGACATTGCAATCTCCATGTACAGTGTGCTTTAGTGCTGAAGCTGCTGTTCCAAAATTGACAATTTGCTGAGGGTCATTTCCTTCTAAAATTCCAAATATAATACCTGAAGCAAAGGCATCTCCGCCTCCAACACGGTCTACAATCTGGTCGATGTTATGCACCCTTGATTGGTACAACTCCCCGTTAACAAAGAAATTTCCTTGCAATGTATTATGTGAAGCTGAAATCACTTCTCTAAAAGTAGAAAATAAGTATTTCATATTTGGATACTTTTCCGTTATCTTTTTATAATAAAAAGATAGTTTCCCAGAGTGATCCAAATGTTGATCTGCTTCTTCAATGCCTAATAAGTTAAGCGCATCCAATTCTCCACAAGAACATATATCTACATATGGTAAAAATGGTTGGATTCCGCGTGAAGCTTCTTCAAGAGTCCATAATTTTGCACGATAATTGAAATCAAAACTAGTTTTGACTCCTAATTCTTTTGCAACTTTTAAGCCTTGTAAGGTTAGCTCCTGTAAGTCTGGCGATAGGGCTGGTGTGATACCTGATACATGGAAAAGCTCGGCACCTTGTAAAATTTCTTCAAAATTTATTTCATCCGATGAAAGCTGTGCAAAGCTAGAAGCTTTTCTGTCATACGTGACTTGTGCACTTCTTTCGCCTACTCCGGTTTCCAAGTAATATGTACCTAGGCGTTCTCCACCTTTTATAAGATAATCGGTATGGACGCCGAATGAATGTAAATGTCGCTCATATGCTTGACCAAGTGGATTGTTTGGTACTTTACCAACAAAATAGACATCATAGCCAAAACGTGAAAGGGCCGCACTTACATTTGCCTCCGCTCCACCATAATGCATAGTCAGCTGATCAGTTTGAAAAAGACGTTCACCTAAGTGAGTTGATAAGCGAAGTAAGGGTTCACCAAATGCAACAATCTTCTTTTTCATCGCTTATTCCCCTCTTGCTTCTCTAACTTTCGCAACATACTGCGCTGCGTATTCAGTAATTTTTGCGTAATCACCTGTTTTTGCAGGGGCAACCAAATTCCCACCTACACCAATAGCTACACATCCGCTATTAATCCATTGGTCAATGTTATCTAGACTTACTCCACCTGTCGGCATAATGTTCACCTGTGGTAATGGCGCCTTAACCGCTTTCACAAAATCCGGACCAAAAGCATTCCCTGGGAAGAGCTTAATAATGTCAGCACCGGATTCAAGTGCACGCTTCATTTCAGTAATCGTCATGCAGCCTGGCATATACGGAATTTGATACAAGTTACATAGTTTAGCAGTTTCTTCATCGAAGCTAGGGCTTACAACGAATTGTGATCCTGCTAAGATTGCAATTCGTGCAGTTGTTGCATCAAGTACAGTTCCAGCACCAATCACAACTTCACTATTTTTGTAGATGGATGCAAGTTCTTTTATAACCTCGTCAGCACCGTCAACAGTAAAAGTCACCTCGATTCCGATGATCCCACCCTCTACACAGCTTTCTGAGATTTTAACTGCTTCTTCTTTAGTGTCTGCTCGAACAACTGCGACAACGCCGCAATCTGCGATTTTTGAGAGTACATTTATTTTTTTCATAGTTGCCTCCAAAATCCCTTAGACTATTTCCTATTTGGAAATTTATATTATTATATGGAAACTTACAAGGTAATTATATATAATAGTGAAAGGGATTTCAACCAATAGATTGAATCTTTTAAGAAATTTAACAAAAATTGAGATTCAAAAAGGAGGATGAAGAGGACCGAGAATTTCCAGGCGGCGCAGCTTTGAGTACCGGCGTATGCAGTTAATACGTGAGGAACGGAGAAGCAAGCCAACGAAGAAATTCGAAGTGTCATATTCACCGCACTTTTTGAACAACCTTTAAAAAGTGAGTGATTATACTTTGGAAGAAAAGAAACAACCATATGGTACCGTCTTGTTAAAAGCGGATAATATACTAAAATACCTGTCTTCTGTCGATAAACCACAAAGTCTACAACAAATAGCAAAAGAAACTGAATTAACAAGTTCGACCGCATTAAAAATCTTAGATACACTTCAATTAATTGGATATGTACAAAAAGACGAAGAAACGAAAAAGTTCCGTCTTGGGATGGCCATCATCAAATACGCCAACAGGGCATTAAATCAAAACGAAATCAAAAACATCGCACAGCCTTATTTAGAAAAACTTAGAAATCAAACAACAGAGACCGTGCACCTCGGTATTCTTGAACGCTCTAGCATCGTCTATATAACGAAACTCGAGAGTTTCAACCCGGTCTCTTTATATTCACGAGTCGGTAAAGCAATCCCACTCTATTGCTCTGCAATGGGAAAGTCTATCTTAGCTGACCAATCCGACCATCTAATAGAAGAGTATTTAAACAACCATACTTTAGAAAAGAAAACCCAAAATACGATTACAACGAAAGAAGACTTTATGAAGGAAATCAATGAAATACGCAAAAGAGGATACTCTTTTGATAACGAAGAACATGAGGCAGATATCTTTTGTGTCGGGGCTAGTATTACAGTTGATGGAAAAAACCATGGCGCCTTTAGCGTCAGTGTTCCAAAATACCGAATCACCGATGAATTTATCCATCAAATCATCCAAAACGTCCTTGCCTGTAAACAAGGAATCGAAAGCGAACTACTCTAGTGGGACATGGAATCCGTCCCCAAAAAACATTTAATAATAAAAACTATCAAAAAACTTATTGACCTTCTATCCCCTCTTCTGATAATATACCAGTATATTAAAAATCGATGAAGAGAAAGAGTACGATTGGAATCCTGTTCCCCAGAGAGTCGACAGTTGCTGAAAGTCGATGTTCAGAGCCATCCGAAAATCATCTCTGAGATGCAAAGCTGAAACAAGTAAGCTTTGACGGATAGTCCGCCGTTACGAAGGAACACGTATGATTGTACGTTAGTGAGTGTCGTAGTCTATTTAATTTGAGACTGCGGAATCAGGGTGGTATCGCGAGTTAACCTCGTCCCTATTTTTAGGGGCGAGGTTTTTTGTTTTTTCTGGGACAGTGGTTCTGTCCCTCAGTCCCTATTTTAGAATAATATTTAAGGAGATGATTTTGGTGAAGAGGTTAGATACTTTGTTTATTGGGTTTATGTTATTTTCGATGTTTTTTGGTGCTGGTAATTTGATTTTCCCACCTTTTTTAGGTGCTGGTGCTGGTACTAATTTTTGGACGGGCATGCTTGGCTTTATTGTAACCGGCGTAGGCTTACCGGTGGTGGTTATCTTTGCGGTTTCTCTTGTAAAAGGTGGCGCACAGGCAATGGGCGATCGTGTTCATCCTGTTTTTAGCACAGCCTTTATGGTTGCCGTATACCTTTGTATTGGACCTTTTCTTGCAATACCAAGAAATGCGAACGTTGCGTTCGAAATGGGCATCACTCCATTTTTACCTGAGACAACAAATTCGGCCCTAATCTTATTGCTTTTCTCAGTACTTTTCTTTGGACTTGTCTATTTTATCAGCTTAAATCCTAGTAAAATGGAAAAATATATGGGGCGTCTAATTGCTCCAACCTTATTAATTGCAATTATTACGTTAATCATTGTTGGATTATTTAAAATCGAAACACCATTCCTAAGTCCTACAGAAGGCTATCAAACTGGTGCATTCTTTACTGGTTTCCTAGAAGGATATAATACGATGGATGCTCTCGCTTCATTGGCATTCGGAATTGTTATCTTAAACTCGATTCAAAAAAAGGGTATCGAAAATCGGTCACAGTTAACAAAATATACATTTAAAGCTGGGGTCATTGCAGGTATCCTCCTTTCAGCAATTTATGTTGGAATTGGATTAATTGGTGCAAAAATGGCTGGCCAAGGAACATTTGATGATGGTACAGATATCTTATCTTCTACAGCGACTCTATTATTTGGACCAGGTGGAACTGTACTGCTTGGCTTAATTTTCACATTAGCTTGTTTCACAACCGTTGTTGGATTAACTACTGCTTGTGGACAGTATTTTACAAACTTACTTCCAAAGGTAACCTATAAATCAGTTGTACTGCTTGTAACATTAGTTGGGTTTACCCTATCAAACCTAGGATTAGTACAGATTTTAAAAGTCTCTGTACCTTTCCTAGTAATGACTTACCCCCTATTAATTGTGTTAGTTGTATTAACCTTCTTTAGTCGCTATTTTAAAAATACGAAAGCCGTATACGGCTCAGCGATGTTATTTACAGGCGTATTTGCACTCATCAGTGGATTAAATGCATTTGGCCTTGATCTTGGACCAATTCAAGATATGAAAAATATGTTACCTTTAGCGTCCGTTGGCTTAGAGTGGATTGTTCCAGCCCTAGTGGGAACAGCATTAGGGCTTGTGATGAGTCAATTCAGTAAAAACGCAGATTTTGTCGAAGAAGCAAAAATAAAAACATTTTAATGATTGATTTTAAGAGGGTACTTATGGTACCCTTTTAAAAGTTATAATTTGTTTGTTTTCTAAACAAATAAATTATTATTATTCCAATTTTAGGATAAGTTCTATCAACAAACACAAAATAACAAAAATGGAACCGCTTATTTTTATCTTAGGAGGTAGCAGCATGAGAATGATAGCCCAATTTCTATTTATTTTAGTGACCGCTTTATTACTTGTGGGGTGTAACAATGAAGCTGGTGTTAAAGAAATAAAGCTTGCCCACAACCAAACTTTAGACCACCCGGTTCATCTATCACTAGTCGAATTCGGCAGGTTAGTTGAAGAAAAATCAAATAATAAAATCCAGGTGGAAATCTATCCAAATGGGCAACTAGGAAGTGAACGTGAAGTACTCGAATTAACACAATCCGGTGCTGTAGATGTCGCGAAAGTTAGTGCAAGCGCCTTAGAAGGATTTGAATCCGATTACTCCATTTTCAGTTTGCCATATGTCTTTGAGGATTACGAAGAGTTCGAGAAAAAAATGAATGATAAAACGATAACCGATCAGCTTTATTACAAAACTGAGGATATTGGTATTATTGCCTTAACCTACTACAACGCAGGTTCTCGTAACTTATATACGAAGGATCGTGAAGTACACACTGTAGAGGATGTGGCAGGATTAAAAACAAGGGTTCAACCAAGTCAAACGAGTGTAAATATGATTGAAGCGTTTGGAGGCCTCCCTACTCCGATGGCCTATGGAGAAGTTTATACGGCTTTACAATCAGGAGTTATTGATGCTGCTGAGAATAATGAAACCGCTCTAGTAGGTAATAACCATGGTGAGGTTGCTAAATATTACATGTATACTGGCCACCAAATCGTACCAGATATGCTGATCATAAATGCAAAACGATTCAACGATTTAACAGACGATGAAAAAGCCATTATTCAGGAGGCGGCAAAGGAATCTACCCTTTATCACGAGACCGTTTGGGGAAAAACTATTAAAGAACAAACTGAAACCGCTAAAAATAAAATGGGCGTACAGTTCATTGAGGTTGACAAAACCTCCTTTATAAATGCTGTTCAGCCACTGCATGAGGCTTATGCAAAAGATGAAAAAACAAAAGATATTTACCAATTAATGAAGGGGAATTCGTCTAATGAATAAGGTTAAACAAGTTCTCGACAAAGTATTGATTGTCTTCTCAAGTTTATTACTTGTTTCTATGGTTGTGATGTCAACCTGGCAAGTGTTATCACGGTATGTGTTTAACATCTCCTCTCCTGGAACGGAGGAGTTAACTAGATATATGTTAATTTGGTTTGGGCTTATGTCAGCTGCCTATGTATTTGGCGCAAAAAAGCATATTGGGATCCTTTTTATTAGAGAAAAATTTAGCCCAAAGGTGCAGCTTCAAATTGAATTTATTACCGATATTATTATTCTCTTAACTGCTGCGATTTTAATGGTTTACGGTGGTATACGAATTGTAATGCTAACTTCCGCTCAAACAGCGGCAGCTACTGGTCTTTCTATGGGAGTTGTTTATTCGGCTATTCTTGTTAGTGGAATATGCATCATCATCTATCAAATTCATAGTTTGATGTCTTATAAAGAACGAAAAAGAGAGGTGATTCTATAATGGAAACTATTGCTGGAATCATCCTTTTTGTAACCTTTTTCTTTCTATTATTGTTTGGGGCACCGATTGCGATCGCGATCATCTTAAGCTCTGTTTTTACATTTCTGTTCGTGTTGCCGTTTGATGTAGCTATTTTAACATCCGCTCAAAGAATGGTAACGGGTATTGATAATTTTACAATGTTGGCGATTCCTTTATTTGTTTTATCAGGGATTATCATGAATAATGGTGGAATTGCTTTCCGACTAGTGAATTTTGCGAAAGTCTTGGTTGGAAAACTCCCAGGATCATTAGCACATACAAATGCTGTTGGGAATATGCTATTTGGTTCAATATCTGGCTCAAGTGTTGCTTCTGCAGCAGCGATGGGACGAATCATGACGCCTATGCAAACGAATCAAGGCTACAAACTAACCTATTCAGCAGCGGTTAACATTGCTTCTGCGCCTACAGGACTAATTATCCCGCCAAGTTCAGTACTGATTGTGTACTCATTGGTGAGTGGAGGTACTTCAGTTGCAGCACTCTTTATGGCCGGATATATACCGGGGATTTTATGGGGCTTAGCGGTAATGGTTGTTGCCTATTTTATGGCAAAAAAAGAAAACTACCCTGTGTCGCCATTACCGAGTGCAAAGGATATTTTTTATATTATCGTTAGTGCAATCCCAAGCTTATTGTTAATTGTTATTGTTATTGGCGGAATTGTTGCTGGTATTTTTACGGCTACAGAAGGTGCTGCTGTTGCAGTTATATATTCAGTCATTCTTTCGATTATTTATAAAAACTTTAAGCTGAAGGATTTGCCAGCCATTTTTATCGAAACGATTGAAATTACTGGAATGATTCTCTTCTTGATTACGGCTTCTGCTCTGTTTTCACTTGTGATGTCGTATATGAAATTACCAGAGGCAATAAGTAGTGCCCTATTGTCAATCACCGATAATCAATACGGGATTATTCTCATTATCATTTTTATCTTATTACTTGTCGGTACCTTTATGGATATCACACCGGCTGTACTAATTTTCACTCCAATCTTCTTACCTGTCGCACAAAGCTTCGGTATGGATCCAATTCATTTCGGAATGCTTATCTGCTTCGGATTATGTATTGGAAATATGACACCGCCTGTGGGTAGTGCGCTATTTGTTGGATGTAGTGTTGCGAAAGTTAAAATTGAAGAAGTGGTACCAACGTTATTGCCATATTTCGGGGTCGTTATTCTAGTGCTATTACTCGTAGCATTTGTCCCTCAAGTCTCGTTGTTCTTACCACAATTATTTGGATTGTAAATTGATAAGTGTAAAGAGCGAATGGCTTGTACCTTGATCCGTTTACGCCTAAAGCCAGGCATAGTTAAAAGGATAGACACCGGATTTCGGTACCTATCCTTTTCTTATTTTAGTCAGTCTTGATATCTAAAAGCTTTTGGCGTAGTTCAGTTTCCATCGAGGCAAGCTCAAGCTCAGCTTGGCGCCGCTTGTTACGACCTTCCTCCTGAATGCGTAATGTTTCTTCTAATGTAGAAATGAGGTTTTCTTTCGTTTTCTTCAATGTTTCTACATCAACTAAACCACGCTCATTTTCTCTTGCCGTTTCAAGCGTATTGCTTTTTAGCATTTCAGCATTCTTCAATAAAAGTTCATTCGTTGTTTTGGAAACTTGTTTTTGCGCCTCTACTGCGTGACGCTGTCTAATTAAGGTTAGCGCAATAGCGACTTGGTTTTTCCATAATGGAATTGCCGTCATGATGGATGATTGAATTTTTTCCACAAGCGCTTGGTTTGTGTTTTGGATCAAACGGATCTGTGGTGCGCTTTGAATCGTAATTTCCCTACTTAACTTCAGGTCATGTACTCGTTTTTCAAGGCGGTCCGCAAATTGAACCATGTCATTTACTTCTTGCACCTTCATTTGGTCATTGGAAGCTTCGGCTTGTTTCTTTAATTCTGGGATAACCTTTCGATGCATTTCTTCAAGCTTTAATTCACCCGCTGCAATGTAGACATTTAACGCATCAAAATAGTCCTTATTGTTGTCGTAAAGCTTTTCAAGGATCGCAATGTCTGATAAAAGGACATTCTTACTTCGTTCAAGCTTCACACTAATTCGGTCAATTTGTGCTCCTGTTTTTTGGTATTTTGAAAGTACCTCTTGAACGGAATTCGAGATCTTGCCAAACATCCGTGCAATAACAGAGCGTTTTTCAGGATTTAACTCCTCAGGCTTCATCTCATCAAGACGATGCATGAGGTCTGAGATGATTTTTCCAACTTCACCCACATCATTTTTTTGAACATGCTCAAGCATTGTATTTGAAAATGAAAGAAGCTTGTTTTGAGCAGGTGTTCCGTACGAAATCATCGCTTGATGATTGGTTGGGTCAATTTGTTTCGCTAACTGAAGTGCCTTTTCCTTATTTTCTTCAGGTAACACATCCACTAAACGCACAGGCTTTTTCTCTTCTTCTTGTGTTAAGATAATTGGATTTTCCTGTTCTTCTTTCTTCTCATCAAATGGATTTGCAAGTAATTCATCCATTAAATTCCCAGGTTCTTTATACTTTGGAGAAAACTGTTCACTCATACTCATTTACCTCCTATTTTGATCAATGAAATGAGAATCATTTGCTTGTTTATTTGAGTTTTTTGCTACATCAATTTCGAAATGCAAATCATCTATATCATTCGAAAGCATTTTGTGTAAATCCTTTTCAATCGTTTCCGTCAATTCTTCGAGCACTCTTCGTGTTTCGTGCAGTGACCGCTCAAGCTCACTATTTTTCTTCGGTTGGGCTGAAAGAAAAGCATACTTCTCTGTTAATTCCACAACTGAATCCAAATGCGAAAAATAAAAGCGTTCCGCTAGATAGAAGCGTCTCGGTTCGCTCTTCGTCAACCGGTAGATTTTCTTTGTAACACGATGCAAATCTACTCTTTGTTTTAATGAAGGGATGTGACGAACGGTAAAAAGCGATTTATTTAGTCTAGCAAGTTTTTTCTTTGCCTCTTTTAAATTTCTCTCAATATATTGATATTCCTTCCTCGTTAACCGATGTTTTCGTAAAAAGGCTTGTTTCATTATGACAGACGTTCCAAAATAGGCAATTCCGCCACCTAATAATGCATACCCAGACGAAAGTAGGAAGGTTTGGTCAAACGCAAACATACTTACTAACCAGACAGTAACCGTTGTCGGCACTGAAATGAACGATTTAACAATAAAAGCAAGCAATTGATTCATACAATCGACTCCTAACATTCTGTCTTACTATTATATACGAACCAACACAAACGTTGGTTTCAAAAACTTTTGAGGGAAAATCTGGTGTGATTTATAGTTTTAGTTTTGCGAAATTTGTGGATGAATGACTTCGGAGCGGTTTGTTCGCCGCGTTCGGGTCTTCATAACCACGATGAAGGACTTAAATCCGGTGCTAGCACTTCGTTCGGGTCTTCATCAGCTCGATGAAGGACTTTACTGCGGTCCTACCACTCCGTTCGGGTCTTCATCAGCTCGATGAAGGACTTTACTGCGGTCCTAGCACTCCGTTCGGGTCTTCATCAGCTCGATGAAGCACTTTACTACGGTCCTACCACTCCGTTCGGGTCTTCATAACCCCGATGAAGGACTTTGCTACGGTACTAGCACTCCGTTCGGGTCTTCATCAGCTCGATGAAGGACTTTACTGCAGTGCTAGCGCTTCGTTCGGGTCTTCAAAACCGCGATGAAGGACTTTACTGCGGTCCTAGCACTCCGTTCGGGACTTCATCAGCTCCATGAAGAGGATTCACACGTCATTCACCCAACGTTTTCCCCTTCATACACTCCATGAAGAGGATTTCTACGAAACTTGCGCATCTTTTTCCTCTTCATCAATTTGTTCTTCCTCAAGCTAACTATACTATAAGATATGTATTCGAACTATGGACCTAGAAATTACAAGAATCTAAGACTTGAGGCGTATTTTTACGGTTTTTCACGGAAATGAATTTATTTCTTTTTCTCTACTAGCCCTAATTATGGTCATTTTTTCAAAATTTTAGTAAATAATATGGAAATTTTACATAGTATGTAGTATAGTACATTATATCACTAATGCACTAGGGTACATAATCACCTAAGGAGGTGTTTATATGAAGTTTAAGCAGGATGGCACGAAGCCAATCTATGTGCAAATTTCAGAATGGATTGAAACAGAAATCTTAAGTGGAGCGATACCAGAAGATCACAAGGTGTTTTCTCAGTATCAGCTTGCAGAAATGTTCAATATTAATCCTGCTACTGCTGCAAAAGGACTTAATCTCCTTGCAGATGAAAACATTCTATATAAAAAGAGAGGCTTAGGCATGTTTGTAACACCGAACGCCAAACAATTTATTTTAGAGAAAAGGAAAAGTCAAACAATGAAGAATCTCATTTTCGAACTTGTAATGGAGTCGGAACGATTAGGGGTTAATGAAGAAGAATTAGTCACTTTGATTAAGACTGAAAAAGAACGGCAAAGGGGGAATCGTGATGAACGCAATTGAGTTTCATAATGTATCTAAACTCTACGGACGCTTTAAAGTATTAGATAATCTGACTTTTAAAATTGGGCCAAATACGATAACGGGGGTTATTGGTAGAAATGGAGCCGGAAAAACAACTCTTCTAAAAATTATCGCTGGTTTTTACCCAGTTTCTTCAGGAGAGGTTCGTGTTTTTTCGGAGGGCCCGTTTAATAATTTAAAGATATCTTCCAATCTTATTTTTATTGATGATAATATGGCCTTCCCTCCTTGGCTGAATCTTACCGAGCTATTGGATGCAAGTGCAAAGTTCTACCCTAATTGGGACGGTGAGTTGGCAAAACGGCTATTCGATTATTTTGATTTTAATCCAAAGCAGCTTCACCATCATCTTTCGAAAGGTATGAAAAGTACATTTAATATGATCATTGGTCTCTCGTCCCGCTGCCCAATTACAATCTTTGATGAACCTACAACTGGAATGGATGCTGCCATTCGTAAGGATTTTTACAAGGCGTTATTGAAAGATTATATCGCACACCCTAGAACCATCCTCTTTTCTAGCCACCTGCTAAACGAGATTGATAGTATTTTGGAAAATGTTCTCCTCATACGGAACGGAAGTGTTGCGCTTCATGAATCGATCGATGATTTGAAGGAGTTTGCAGTTGGACTACGTGGGAAATCAACCGTCATTGAAAAAGTAACCAATGGTATGGAGGTCATTTATGTAGAAGACTTCGGGAATGATTACACGTATTCCGTTGTAAAGGATGTTTATCCAGAAGCAACATGGTTGGAAGCGAAGAAACTCGGAATTGAGCTTATCCCAGTTGCAACTGAAGACCTTTGTGTATATCTCACCTCAAAGAATAAAGGGGGTATAAATGATGTATTTAACTAATGCTAGTTTACTTGATATCGTAAAAAAGCAGCTATTTTTTAAGGTGAGGGCCTATTATGGTACGTTTACAAGCCTTGCAACTGTCCAGGCGATTGCGCTTTTGTTTTCTTTTAATGGAGTTGGACAGATGGGGCTAGGTGGGAATATATCGATATCCAGTTACTCTGGAAGCATGATTTTTGTTTTTACCGCCTTTTGGGCTTTTATTACGGCAATCACTCTATCAACAAAACCCTATCATTATATCGATTTTTCATTTGTAACAAACAGAATGAGTAGTCACCTTTCAACAATTGGAATGTTGATTGTCTATTCTTTTATTGCCAGTATCACTTCCACTTTTGCTGGGATTCTTTTACGGGTAATCTTGTATGCCAATGGAAGTAATAAGATTATTGCGAATCACTTTTTTCTCCCATTCTCTGATATGCTTTTAGGAATTTATATCGGTGGATTGTATCTGCTTTTGTTTGCGACAATTGGTTATCTCATCGGGATGTTTACGCAAATAAACAAACTTTTTGGCTTTGCGATTCCTGCCCTTGTTATTGGTTGGGCTATTTATGAAATACGATCATTTGATACGTTTACAGGGTTTACGTTTTTTGCACATGAATCATCTATCCTTGTATTCACACTCAAGATTGTTGTTACAGTCGCAGTTATGATTTGGATTGTAATAGCTGCAACGAATCGATTGGAGGTTCGAAAATAATGTCAGCAATCGGTACATTGATACTTCCTATCATTATTTTATTTATCCTTGCGACTATTTTAATATCTGTATTTTTTGGTAAAAAGTTCAAAGGTGTAAAGAGTACCAAAATTTTACTAGGAACATATTTAATCATGTTAATAGCGTCTGTGATTGTCTATTATTGTATCCCTACATCCAGTTTTGAGACTTCTGAAAGTATTACTCAGGATTTGACATATGAAAAAATTAATCAAGCGATTCAACAAGGGAAAATTGAAAATTTTGAAGCCATAAAAGAAAAAGAAAAATGGGAAATTCCATTTGATCAAGACGAACTTAATATTAAACCATTAGACAATCTAAACATTCAGACCGTTTTTGACCGTAACGAAAGTGACGATAACATCATTGAAGTAATCTATTATGTAGCAAATACAAATTTCAATGGTTACGATTTTTATGAAGAAATACCATCGCCTACCGTTTCAATCGAAAATAACCATTTGCTAGTACTTTCACCGATGGATTATTCGATTAAACTAAATAGCTTTCATAATGATTTTGTAATCTCGCAGTTTAAAGGTGGCGGTATTATGGATGAGTTTGATAATAGGTTCAACGATGATAAGCCACTAAATTATGATTTTCTATTAATCAGAATTCCGAAGAACCTTGAGTTAACAGGGAGTGAATTTGTTAACTTTCTCGGAGAATAATTCCACAAAAAAGGAAGGGCTCCCCCTTCCTTTTTGTCAGGCATATTTTTGTTTACTCGGATCGTTCAATACGGTTGAATAGCTATAAAGCAGATTCTCAAAAATTACATCCCATTTTTGGGAAAGTGCATATTTTCTTCCTTCCAAGCCCATTCGATTTCGAACTCCGTCATTTTCTAACAGTTGTTGAATGGTATTCATCATTTCAGTGGATTGACCAGGCTCACACAAATAACCTGTAATTCCTTCTTGAACAATATTCCTAACGCCTCCTGCATTCACACCAATAACCGGTGTACCACTTGCCAGTGCTTCAAGTACGACATTTCCAAAGGTCTCAGAGGACGACGGGAAGATAAATAAATCCGATGCAGCATATACCTCTGCCAATTCCTCACCCTTTAAAAATCCTGTAAAAATCATATTTGATGGCGCTACATCCTCCATTTTACTCCGCGAAGGTCCATCGCCAACGATTACCCATTGAATCTGCTCGCTCCACTCTTTCGGTAAAGAATTAGCCATTTCAACTAACAAATCTACATCTTTTTCCGGTGCTAATCTCCCCACATAAGTTAGCATAAACTTTTTGGAAACCTGATATCTTTCTCGAACAATGTCCTTACTATAGTAAGGATTGAATAATTCGCAATCAACCCCATGAGTCCATATTTCTATATCTGAAAATCCTTTGTCTTCAAGCTGATTTTTTGTCACAAGAGATGGCACATACAATTTTTGAAATGGCCGATGAAACCATTTCATATAAGACCATAACGGATTAGATAAAAATTGCAAATCATAATACTGCAGGTAATAATCAAAATCTGTATGATAGGAACCTACAAGCGGAATATTTAACTTCTTTGCATAATAACTTCCACACCATCCAATATTGAAAGGTGTCGCAACATGTATGATATCGGGTGAAAATCGTTCTAACTCCGCACGAATTTTGTGCATATTTGGAAATGCAAGTCGGCACTCTGGATACAAGAAAAAGGACAAGCTTTTAAATCGGTGGATATTGCTTGATACATATTCCTTTGAGTCAGACATTGGAGCAAATACCTTAACTTCAATATCTTGTTCATTTAAGTAATCAGTGAACCTTTTTAATGTACGTGCAACACCGTTTACCTCTGGATAATAAGTATCTGTAAATATCGCTATTTTCATAAGATCCCCCCCATTAAGGTAGATTCCATTAATTTATTAACGAAAGAAAAGCTAATAATCCCAGCTGTGGTTCCTAGAATTCCACCGACCATTACGTCAGAAGGATAATGTAACCCTAGGAAGATTCTTGACATTCCAACACAGATTCCAATCGGGAGAAGGATGATTGAAAGAATTGGCATAAATAAAATAAATGGAATAATAACTGAAAAAATAGCCGTTGTATGTCCAGAAGGAAAAGAGTGATCTTTTAATGCTTTTATAGGAAACTTTGTTTTTTCTAAGATTAAATAGGGTCTTTTCCTAGGATACAGTTTCTTAATGACCTGAACGGGTATATGACTAATGGCGAGGGAAAGTGCACTAGCCATCGCCGTTAACCTTGACTGATTTGTTGTTAAAAAAGCTAATGCAAGACAAGTAACTATTGTAAAAGTAGCACCGCCTAATAATGTGATTCTAGTAAAGAAAAAGTGGAGCAGTTTTTTATCATAATGTTGGTTCACCTTTTGAAAAATTCGGCAGTCAGCATTATAGATGGAAAGAAAAAGCTTCATAATTCAAATCTCCCCTTAGTTTTACAGCCTTTTTGTTAACGTATTGACCACTTTGGGTCTCCCAACCGAGACATATAACAGTGGATATTTCTGTACCTCTTCTAGTGAGTAGCAATTTCTTCCGTCAATCACTTTCGGTTCATTCATATATAAGCTGTATAGGTGTAAGGGATATTGTTTAATTTGCTCCCATTCTGTCGTAATGATTGCTAGGTCGGCCCCTTGAATCGCTCTTGAAATGTCATCCGTATAGTCAATGGCATTACCAAACATTTCTTTCGCATTTTTAATTGCGACAGGGTCATATGCCATGACATTAGCACCATTCATCAGTAATTCTTTTATAATTGTGATTGAAGCCGCTTCTCGAATGTCATCAGTATCTGGTTTGAAAGAAAGACCTAAAACAGCAATCCTGCTTCCCTTAACTGATTTCAAAATCTCTTTTGCCTTCACAACCGGAAATGACTTTTGACGGTTGTTAACTCCAATAACAGCTTCAAGTAATTCAAAATGATGTCCCAAACTTCCTGAGGTATGCATTAGTGCTCTTGTATCTTTTGGAAAACAGGAACCTCCATAGCCAAGCCCCGCTTTTAAGAAATAAGGTCCAATCCGTTGATCCTTCCCGATTCCGTACGTTACATCATCGATATTTGCGCCTACTTTTTCACACATTCTAGCAATCTCATTTATGAAACTTATTTTTGTTGCAAGAAAAGCATTTGAGGCATATTTAATCATTTCTGCACTGTTTATATCTGTTTTAATGATTGGGATTTTTAGAGGCAGATAGATTTTTTCTAATACTGTTGCAACCTCATCGTTATCTGTTCCAATCACAATACGATCTCCATAGAAAAAATCAAAAACAGCGGATCCTTCACGAAGGAATTCTGGATTCGAAACGATTTCTACCTTAAGATTTGGAAGTTTTTTAGAATCAATGATTCGTTTCATTTTTTCATTTGTTCCCACAGGAACGGTACTTTTCGTGCATATGATTACATCTTTCTCAATGTGAACTGCGATTGTTTCCATCACATCATAAACATAAGTAAGATTTGCAGTACCATCTTCATGTTGTGGAGTACCGACTGCGATAAAAATAAGATCGGCCTGGGTGTAGGCGTAGCGTGGATTTGTCGTAAAATAAAGCCTCCCTTCTATCAGGTTTTTCTGTAGAAGTGGCTCTAATTCTGGTTCATAGATGGGAGAATACCCTTCTTGCAGCTTTGCTATTTTGTCAGCTTGGATATCTATGCAAATGACTTCATGCCCAAGTTCAGCTAAACAAACACTTGTAACTAGTCCCACATACCCTGCACCTGCAACCGTAATCTTCATCTAATCCCTCCATTAGCCTTTTACTTCATCTTATCGAAAAATTGCGATTATTTAATTTAGCCAGCGTTAAGAAATTGTAAAGTTTTGGTATAGAGTACAAGTATAAAAAAAAGGAAGGGGCTCCCCTTCCTTTTAACTAACCATCTTTTCCTCCACATAGCGTGTGCGTTGGATGTGCATGAGTCTTGCTGATAACCCGACACCGGCTGCAAGTAAGCCAAATGTCAAGCCAATCCAGTAACCGGCAGCTCCTAAATCCGTGAAGTGAGCAAGCGCCCAGCCAGCAGGTAAACAGATGAGCCAATAGGCGATCAAGGTCATTACGAATGCGATATTAACATCCTTGTATCCCCTTAGTGCAGCCTGTGCTGTTGCTTGAATAGCATCTGATACCTGGAAGAATAAAGCGTAAATTAGGAATTGAGCTGTTAATGTGATGACCGCTGTCTCTGTTGAATAAAGTCCCGCCACTTCAAAGCGGAAGACAATCACAAAGAGCCCAGTTATAAGCGCGATGATCATGGAAAGAGCGATTCCTAGCCAACTATAAATTTTAGCATCCTTAAATCGCTTTGCCCCTACCTCAAATCCTACTAGAACGGTTAACGCCATTGAAATACTCACGGGAATCATATAGAGGAACGAAACAATATTAAGTGCGGATTGATACGCCGCTACGGTTGTAACTGAAAATTTACTAATTAAAATCGTTACAACGGCAAACATACTTGTTTCAAAAAACGTTGATAACCCCATCGGGATACCAATTTTTAAAATCTCCTTACTTTCTTTAATTGTAAAACCGCTCAGTCCCAAAAATATCTCATAGGAAGAAAATGGTTCCTTCGTAATGACGATAAAAGCTGTTATCCCAACAATAACCCAATACGTAATGGAAGTCGCTAAACCAGCTCCTCCACCACCAAGTGCGGGAAAGCCCCAAGCACCAAAGATTAACACATAATTTAAGAATAGATTAATAGGTACAGATACCAATAAAACAAACATAACTACTCTTGTGATCCCTAATGCATAGATAAATGAACGCAGTACATTAAAGATGAACAACGGAATGATTCCAAAGCTCAGCCCAACTAAGTAGTCATGTGCTGTCTGATGAACACTATCTTGCAAATTCATCATAGATAACAATGGATTTAAAAAGAGAACCCCTGCTAAAATAACCAAAAATCCAATAATGAAGCTTAAATAGATCCCACTTGAAACAACTGTCGATACTTCATTACTTTTCTTTTCACCAAATTTTTGCGCAGCAATAGGTGAGACTGCAAGCAAAATGGCACTTATCCCTGTAAAAATCGGATTCCAAATGGAGGACCCAATCGCAACCCCGGCTAAATCAGAAGAATTAAATCTACCAGTCATAATTGTATTAAAAAATACCATGGAAAACATACTTAACTGTGTGATTAAAATCGGAATCAGCATGATAAAAATCAATTTTATTTTTTCTCGAATGGTGTTTGTTTCGTACATAAAACCGTTCTCCTTCAAATCAAATGCGCCTTGGCGTATTTGCGCCCGATTTTTTCGAGCCTGCTCGAAAATTACCTTTGAAAAATCGTGGCATCCGCCGGAGGCTTTAACTTTACTCAGGCTGGGATTAAACGCCAGGCTGAGTAAAGTTAAATCGAACACATAACCATAATTATATTCCATCTCACATTGAAATGAATACATTTTTACTTTGTCTTTACATTGTTTTTATATTTTAATTGCCAATTTTCTGTTATATTGTAAGTAGATTACAAGACTTTCGTAGGATGGAGGGCCATATGTCACGACTCACAGAATATTTACTGGTCATCTCATTTGACTGCTTATCATCTCTTGATTTTCCAATTATTAAACAGCTTCCTAATTTTAAGAAATTACTAGAGCATGCATCGTTTTGCAGGAATGTTGAAACCATCTATCCTTCTGTCACCTATCCATGCCATGCAACAATAGTGACTGGGAGATATCCAAGAAATCATGGAATCGTGAATAACACATTTCTTCAGCCTGATCGCCTATCGCCAGATTGGTATTGGCACAGACAACATGTGAAAGGAACGACCCTTTACGATGAAGCTAAAAAGGATGGGATGAAGACTGCTGCTCTTTTATGGCCCGTTACTGCAAAAGCAAAAATCGATTACAATATGCCAGAGATTTTTGCAAATCGCCCATGGCATAATCAACTCCTTGTTTCTTTATTTAATGGCAGCCCGCTATATCAATTGGACATGAATCGGAAGTTTGGACATCTTCGTAACGGGCTTAATCAGCCTGAGCTCGATGATTTCGTACTTGAGTCAACCGTTGAAACCATTAAAGCGAGAAAGCCTAATCTCATGCTTGTCCATTTTGTCGACTTGGATTCACAACGCCATTATCATGGATTTTCATCTGATGAAGCAATGGAAGCCCTTCGTCGCCATGACGAAAGACTGGGTAGGATTATGAATGCTTTAAAAGAAAGTGGAATCTATGAAAAAACAACAATCATTGCATTAGGTGACCATAGTGCATTGGATGAATCCAGGGCGGTTAAGCTGAATGTTTTATTTAGGAAGTCAGGTCTTATTACTGTAAACACGGATGGTAAAGTAATAGATTGGAAGGCATACTGCAAAAGCTGCGATGGCTCTGCATATATTTATCTTAAAGAGAAAAACGATACAAAAACAAAAGAACAGATTAGAACCCTTTTAACTGAGCTAATTGAACATGAGGACAACGGAATCGAACGAATTCTTTCAAGTAGTGAAGCGAAGGAAAAAGGGGCAGATGACGATGCTGCGTTCATGATTGAAGCGCGGCTTGGCTACTATTTCAAGGAGCAGCTAGATGGTGAGTATATTGATGAAATTCAAGCTGAGGATGTTCGTGAAAAACGCTATACCTTCGCCAGCCATGGCTACTCACCGGAAAAGGAGAACTACACAACCGTTCTAATCGCCTCCGGAAAAGGAATTCGTCCAAACATTGAAATACCAGCAATGCATCTAATAGACGAAGGGCCAACATTTGCCAGACTATTAGGCCTAGATTTAGGAAAAACAGACGGTCGTGTGATTGAGGAACTATTAAACATTTGATCGGACCATGGGGACGGTTCAACTGGTTCCTTAAAATTGTTTAAAGGTGACCTGAGAGACTGACACTTTAAGTGGGGACCACAAGAACCGTCCCTCTGGTTCACCTGATTAAATTTAAAGGGGGTTATGGGATGAGGTCGTTTACGAAAGAGGAATCGAGTTGGATGTATTATGATTGGGCCAATTCTGCTTATTCAATTATTATTACAACGGCTGTGTTTCCGATTTTTTACAAGGCTGCCGCAACAAAAGCAGGTGTGGATGCTGCAGATTCAACAGCTTATCTTGGCTATACTATCGCCATTTTCACCTTTATATTAGCGATGATTGGACCCATTTTAGGAACAATCGCAGATTATCAAGGCTACAAAAAGAAGTTTTTCACTTTCTTCTTTGCATTAGGTGTTTCGGCAACGGCCTTATTAGCTTTTGTACCAAGTGATAATTGGTTGCTCTTATTAATTGTTTATACGTTTGCTGCATTAGGTTCAACAGGGGCCAATGTTTTCTATGATGCCTTTCTAGTTGACGTCACAACTGAAGATAAAATGGACCGTGTTTCTGCACGTGGATATGGGTTAGGCTATATCGGTAGTACCATTCCGTTCTTACTTGCAATCGCCATTATCCTTCTTGCACAAAAAGAAATTCTGCCGATTTCAGCAACGGTTGCTAGCAAAATAGCATTTATCATTACAGCCGTTTGGTGGGGCCTTTTTTCCATCCCATTATTTAAAAATGTGCACCAACGCTACTACATTGAACGAGAACCTAATCCAATCGCCAGTAGTTTCAAACGACTTGGAACAACCTTTAAGGAAATCAAAAAATACCGAGCTGTGTTTTTGTTCTTAGTTGCTTACTTCTTTTATATCGACGGGGTTGGTACAGTTATTTCCATGTCAACAGCATATGGAACAGACCTTGGAATCAGTGCAACAAATTTATTAATTGTGTTATTTGTGACTCAGGTCGTGGCTGCACCATTCGCGGTCCTTTACGGTCGATTGGCACAAAAATTTACAGGTAAAAAGATGTTGTATGTGGGCATTTTCGTTTATATCATTGTCTGTGTCTATGCCTTTTTCTTAAAAACGACTCTCGACTTCTGGATCCTCGCCATGCTTGTTGCCACTTCTCAGGGAGGAATTCAGGCATTAAGCCGCTCATATTTTGCAAAGCTTGTCCCTAAACAAAAGGCAAATGAGTTTTTTGGATTCTATAATATTTTTGGAAAGTTCGCATCCTTTATGGGCCCGTTACTAGTCGGGGTAACCGCTCAAATCACAGGTCATTCCAATATGGGTGTTTTCAGCTTAGTTATCCTCTTTATCATTGGTTTTATCGTGTTAACACGAGTTCCAGAACCTAGTGAGGTTAAGTAAAGCAAATCCTCATTCTCAATGTTATAATGAAAAAAACATGAGAAATGGGGATAAATAATGGATAAGAAAGAACTTGAATACAAAATTCGTGAGCTAAAATTAGACTATGTACGCCTTCAAAATGATTTAGAAAAGTTAGATTCTGTGAATGGCAATATCTCACCATTGGAGCGTCAAATAGCCGAAATTGAGGTTGAGATTAGCACCCTTTCTAGAAAATTGCGCGAATTGTAAAAGGAGTTGCAACCAAGTGGTTGCAACTCTCTTTTATATAAACGTAATGGTTCTTACAATCGAATTCAGATGGGAATCATCCGCCCATAAAATGAAGTAATTATAGGTTGAACCTTCAATTTGAACAGGAGTAGGATATCTGACAATCGCTGCTGCCTGACGGTTCATTTCAGGTGGTTGGTCTGAAGATGGATAGATCAGACAAGCCTCTTGTCCTCGAATTCTAGTGTGAAAAATCCGAGGTGATGAACCATATGGCATCAATTGGTGGAATGCTTCTCCCCTACAGACTTCATGAATATCATCCCCACCACTGATTGCTGAAATTTGAAAGAAACCATCAGCTCCCTCATATCTCTCCGTATCTACCTGCTGCCAGTGTGATGGATATTGGAAACGAACTCTATACGTTTCATTTGTATAGACCCCGCCTGTAGGACGAATATTCCCTGAAGACCAGCTTAGATTTATAATTTGAGGTTCCCTCGTAAGGATTATAGGATTTGGATTTTGTATTGCTACCAACCACATTTCAGTTGCAAATTCTTGTTCTGAGCAACCTGATAAATAGGCAATAGCTCGGGAATCTTGAGACCATGTAACAGGTGTTGCAAAACAAGAAGATGTTGTAAGAATTCGTTCATTGCCACCACGTTTTCCAACTACACGAATTTGATTATAATAACCTGTTTCTTCCCTATAAGCTGTGGCACTAAACGCAATCAGTTGAGAGTTCGGAGACCATGTAGGATAATAATTTTTTGCTTGTTCCCCACCTTGAATTTCGTAAACTTCTCCAGACTTCAAATCCACTGTACGGATGAGTGAAATACTGACTCCTGGTGTTGTATAAAGGACAAATGTTCCGTCCGGTGAAAGAGAAACTTCATTTAATGGCCCTTCTGTGTTATTCGTAATTTGTCTCCTTCCAGATCCATTTGTCGCAATTCGGAATAATTGCTGATTACCTGAAGAGTCTATTCCTTGAAACAATAGCTCTCGCCCGCTTGGAAACCACTGAGCATCGGAAGCTCCTGGTTCTGAAATACTTGTTGCACGATGAGTCAAAACATCATACATCATAATGTGGTTTCGCGTTGTATAAGCTAGTATACGATGATTTGGAGCCCAATCAAGTGTAATGTCCTCATTAGGACCAATTTGATCAATAGCTGCTATTTTGCCAGTTGAAAGATTAAATACATACACGATCCGATTTTTTCCTACAAAAGCGATTTTTCGATTATCACCTGACCAAATAGGCTTTGTAAAGGAATCGGCTAATCCATTTGTAAGCTGCACCCGATTTCCACTTTGAACATGAAAAAGCCATATATCATATTGCCCTACACGACCTGCAGTATAAGCGATAATTCCAGTTGGTCGTACTTTGTAATTTACAGACAAAAGAAAAACCTCCTATCTATAGATGTCTTTTGCCTATTTTATTCATACAGCTTAAATTGGTTCATCTTTACTACTTTTCGTCTATATATTATTTACGCACATACCATGAGAATAGTTTGTCCTCTCCAGCCATAGAGTTATAGAAAAGGAGGAGAGTAAAATGAATCCAACATTTTCTACTATGAAACTTATACGCTATGTAGTAGCATTTGTATTTATTACATCTGGGACAATGAAGCTTCTTAGCAGTGAACTAAGCTCCGTCTTTCTAAATCTACCATTACCTTCACCGGAACTTATCATGTATGTTGTCGCTATTCTTGAAATCGTTTGTGGGATCCTGCTTGCTATCAATAAGGAAGTTAAAAAAGCAACGATTCCATTACTTGTCATAATCCTTACAGCAATCCTTTTAGTTAAAATTCCCATCCTACATACAGGCTTTCTACAATTTGCCTTTGCTGTAAGACTTGATATTGTATTACTGGCATTATTATACATTCTTTATAAATCACACCATAAATAATTATGAAATTATCCTTGAATGGAAACATTAAACAGATTGCAAATGCAATCTGTTTATTTTTTCAATATAATGATTCCAAAAAGCCTTTTCAATTAATCTAAGATTTAAAACCTTATAAAGTATTAAACCAACTCCGAATTTTCTTATGTTTGACATAGTGAAACAATTTCAATTATTATACCAATATACTATTTTGGAGGTTATGTTATGTCAAGCTATAATAGACAGAAAATTGTGGACAGTGTTCCTCAGAAGGGATTCTTCGGACATCCTAAAGGGCTATTCACTCTTTTCTTCACGGAATTCTGGGAACGATTCTCATATTATGGTATGAGAGCCATTCTATTATTCTATATGTATTATGAAGTATCTGATGGAGGGCTTGGACTTGATCAACATACAGCTATGGCGATTATGTCTATTTATGGGTCACTTGTTTATATGTCAGGGGTTATCGGTGGATGGTTAGCAGACCGAATCTTTGGTACTTCTAAAGCGGTATTTTATGGTGGAATTTTAATTATGCTAGGTCATATTGCTCTTGCGATTCCTGGTACCATCTCACTATTCTTTGTGTCAATGGTTCTGATTGTCCTTGGTACAGGTTTACTAAAACCTAACGTTTCTAGTGTTGTTGGAGAAATTTATAGTGAAAAAGATACACGTCGTGATGCAGGATTTAGTATCTTCTATATGAGTATTAACCTCGGTGGATTCATTGCTCCACTTATCGTAGGTGAAGTTGGATTAAAGCATAATTTCCATTGGGGCTTCGCAATTGCTGCAATCGGGATGTTCTTCGGATTACTATTCTTTGTTTTCACAAAGAAAAAGAATCTTGGTCTTGCAGGCACAATTGTTCCAAATCCACTTGCACCAAATGAAAAGAAAAAAGTGTATACACAGATTGCTGTTGGTTTAATTGTAGTTGCGATTTTAATTGCAGTTGGAATTCCAGCAGGTTTCCTAACATTTGATTCATTTATCGCACTTATTGGTATACTTGGTTTCTTAATTCCTACTATTTATTTTGTTACGATGTATCGTAGTTCAAAAACATCAGATGTTGAACGTTCAAGAGTTTTAGCGTATATTCCTTTATTCTTAGCTGCCGTTATGTTCTGGTCCATTCAAGAACAAGGAGCAACGATTCTTGCCAATTATGCAGATACACGTACACAGTTACAATTTGCTGGTTTTGATATTTCACCTGCTTGGTTCCAATCGTTAAACCCATTATTTATTATTATGTTTGCGCCAGTATTTGCATGGCTATGGGTAAAGCTTGGAGATCGCCAACCTTCTGTTCCGAAAAAGTTCTCATTAGGTTTGCTTTTTGCCGGTCTTTCTTTCCTTGTAATTCTATTACCAGCATATTTTGGTGGAACGGATGCATTAGTTAATCCACTTTGGTTAGTGCTAAGTTATTTCATTGTTGTTATTGGGGAATTATTAATTTCACCTGTCGGACTTTCCGCTACAACAAAATTAGCTCCTGCAGCGTTTACTGCTCAGATGATGAGTTTATGGATGCTTTCAAACGCTGCTGCACAAGCACTTAACGCACAACTTGTTAAATTCTATACACCTGAAACAGAAATGACTTATTTTGGAGTAATTGGTGGGGCATCTATTGTTTTAGGTATTATCCTATTATTCGTATCACCTAAGATTCAAAAGTTCATGAAGGGTGTAAACTAATAATTAGTTCTTACTTTTTAAAAATAAAGCGATATATTAAGTAGCGTGAGAGTTAACTCACGCTACTTTTTTTATTAATAAAGAGTACTTCATTAAGAAGCTAACCTCAAGTAGTTTAGTACGAATTGGAATTGCTTATTGGACTCACTTTCTGCTTTTTCTATTTCATGCTGTCGGAATCAAACCTGGTTTCTGACTCACTCTTTGCTTTTTCCGATCGTGCTGTCAGAATCACACCTGGTTTCTGACTCACTCTTTGCTTTTTCTGGTTCACGCTGTCAGAATCAACCCTGGTTTCCGACTCACTCCCTGCTTTTTTCCGATCGTGCTGTCAGAATCACACCTGGTTTCTGACTCACTCTTTGCTTTTTCTGGTTCATGCTGTCAGAATCAAACCTGGTTTCCGACTCACTCCCTGCTTTTTTCCGATCGTGCTGTCAGAATCAAACCTGGTTTCTGACTCACTCTTTGCTTTTTCTGGTTCACGCTGTCAGAATCAACCTTGGTTTCTGACTCACTCTATGCTTTTTCCTCTGGTGCTGTCAGAATCAAACCTGGTTTCCGACTCACTCCCTGCTTTTTTCCGATCGTGCTGTCGGAATCAAACCTGGTTTCTGACTCACTCTTTGCTTTTTCTATTTCATGCTGTCGGAATCAACCTTGGTTTCCGACTCACTCCCTGCTTTTTCCGATCGTGCTGTCAGAACCACCTATGCTTTAGGACTCGCTTCAGGCTTTTCCTAATCGATTTATCTGAATACAAAAAAGTCTGCTCGCAACTGAACAGGTCTTTTTTATATCATAAATTTTTTAAAAACAATCTTACAACATCTGCACCACCGATAAATAAGCCGAGAGATGTACCTAAGTTACACAATACAATAATTAATAAAATTCGTGTTACCTTGTTATGCCAGAAGCCCTTCACACTATAAACATCTGTTGAAAGTGTTTCAAAGTCCTTCACGCTTGGACGGCGTAAAAAGGCTTGAACAAAGCCTGCTATCCAACCTGCAGCAATTAAGGGATGCATGACCCCGATTGGTGCTGCAAAAAAGGCGGTCACAATTGTAAGAGGATGTCCTAAAGCAATCGCTGCACCAATAGCTGAAAAAGAGCCAGTCCACAAGACTAAGCTTATGGTTTGCTGCATGCCTGCTTCTGGGTTAGCAACAAAGGTATAGGCAATGATGGCGACGATTAAAATCGGAATCGCCCAACCGATAATTTTAGGTGCCTTTGATTTAGGCGGCAACTGCGTAAGCTTCTTCAAATCATGTTCTTTTTTAATTTCTTCCTTGATTCCAGGTACGTGTGCTGCCCCAAGTACGGCTACTACCTTTTCTCCTGGAGCCTGTTTGATCTTCTGTGCCAAATACTGATCACGCTCATCAATGAGTGGCGTTTTTAATTTGGGAAAGCTCGTCGAAAATTCGGTAAGCATTGAATTCAGCATATCCTTGGATTTCATTTTTTCAAGTTCTTCCTCAGTAATCGTTTCGTTGCTGAAAATACTATAAATAATGGACATTAATAATTTCATTTTCCCTGAGAATCCGACTGAAGTCCAAATACGTGAGAATGTTATTTGAATGTTCCGGTCTGCTAAAACTAATTGGGCCCCTACTTCTTTCGCGGACTCGATTCCTTGCATCATTTCTTGTCCGGCATTGATTCCAAATTGGCTAGCCATTCGCTTTTGGAAAGAGGAAATCGCTAGGTTCATGAGAAGCAAAGTGGCCTTCTTCTCTTTGATTACCTTGAAGATGTCCATTTCCTTCCACTTGTTACCTTCCATCATTGATTGATATCGTTGTTCATCTAGCTCAATACAAACGGAGTCAGGCTTTTCTGCTTCAATGACTTCCTTAACCTGTTCAGCGCTATGTTTTGAAACGTGAGCTGTTCCGATTAATATGTATTCCTTACCATCTAATTCGATCCTCGTAATATTTTCTTCAGACATAATAGACCTTCCTTATACATGCTCAATTTGTGTATAGATTTAATTTTAAACTAGAATGACTTAGATTTAAATTCTTTTTACTTAAATATATTGAAACATAAAAATAGACCGATATCCTTTACAGGTTAACGGTCCATTTTTATCTTTATCCTGGGAATGACTTATCGTTATCTGCTAACGAGCCTGAAGGATTATCTTCATGCTTGTATTCATTTACCCAATAGTCAGCATTCTTAATTCCAAGCTTAACTGGATCAAATACTGGATCAAGTCCCGCCTTACGTTGCTTCTCGTAGTCCTTCAATGTGACCAAGGCAGGTTTTGCCAATATGAGAATGGCGATAACATTCAGCCAAACCATTAAACCTAAACCAATATCACCGAATGCCCAAGCAAGCTTCGCCTCATTCACAGTTCCATATGTCATTGATCCTAATAAAACAATTTTTAAAATAAACATCGCTACCTTACTATCCCTACCCCTTATTAAATAAGCGATATTTGTTTCTGCCATATAGTAATATGCCATAATCGTTGTAAAGGCAAAGAAGAATAGTGCAACCGCTGTAAATCCAGCACCAAATCCAGGAAGTGCAGTTTCAACGGCAGCCTGTGTAAACGCTGGCCCTGCTTCAACCGTTTCTCCTAAATTATTAACAATAAATGTTTTATCTTCCGCCTGTACATTATACATTCCTGTAAATAAAATCATAAATGCTGTTGCTGAACAGACCAATAAGGTATCAATGTAGACAGCAGAGGCTTGAACCAAACCTTGTTTAGCAGGATGAGATACTTCCGCAGCAGCTGCAGCGTGTGGTCCTGTACCTTGACCAGCTTCATTTGAGTAAATACCACGTTTTACTCCCCATGCAATAGCCATCCCAATAATTCCGCCAAATGCCTGCTCTGCTCCAAAAGCGCTCTTAAAAATTAAAGCAATTACAGCTGGTAACTGACCAATATTCATAATCATGATAATAATAGCCATGATGATATAACCTAAGGCCATAAATGGCACCACAAACTGTGCAACGTTTGCAATCCTCTTAATACCACCAAAAATAATGGCACCAATTAAAACAACCAAGATACTTGCCGTTACCCATTTATTAATCCCAAATGCGTTGTCCAATCCAGCAGCAATCGAATTCGATTGGATGCCCGGCATTAGAAATGCCATTGCGAGAAGGGCTGCAAGAGCAAAAATAATGCCATACCATTTCCAGCCGATTCCTTTTTCTATGTAATAAGCTGGCCCA
This sequence comes from Fredinandcohnia onubensis, assembly GCF_031181385.1. Lineage (GTDB taxonomy): Bacteria > Bacillota > Bacilli > Bacillales > Bacillaceae_L > Ferdinandcohnia > Ferdinandcohnia onubensis_C. Next base: position 36,259 of record NZ_JAPSKV010000017.1, on the reverse strand, counting down.
CCACGATATTGACCGTCTTGCTTTTCTTTGTAGATCTGCGCTAATGTCGATTCAATGAATGAGGTTGCTGCCCCAATAAAGGCAATGGCCCACATCCAGAAAACGGCACCCGGTCCACCAAATGCGATAGCGGTAGCTGTTCCAGCAATGTTACCTGTTCCAACACGCCCTGATAAAGAAACAGCCAATGCTTGGAAGGATGAAACTCCTGCATCAGAGCTTTTCCCTTTGAACATTAGGGATGTCATATCTTTGATGTGCCTTACCTGTAAAAAGCGAGTTAAAATTGAAAATAAAAGTCCTACACCAAGCATTCCATAAATCATCACCGGGCTCCAAAGGATACCATTTAACCAATCTGCAAAAGCCTGCACATACATTCCCCCTTCTACATTTAGAAAATTCTCTATATTGAGAATTATAATTCATATGTATAGACAACTCAATATTATTGTTGTATAACAGTAAGAATTCGTTCATTTCTAAATCATGATATAAATCACAGTCTAACTTTTATTCCCGCATTATAATGGGTATAGATAATCTAGAAAACATTATTAGGAGCGATTCAAATGAAAAAAAATGCTCAATCATTTTATAGAATATAATGAGGAAAGACTAACAAAGCGTGTCATCTTTAAAGAGGGTGGCAGTACCGTCTTTATGTTAAATTTCATGCCAAATCAAGCGCTACCACCCCACAAGCATCCAGGGTCTAATGTATATCTACTAGTTCTTTCAGGTGAAGGTACTTTTACAATTGATGAGCAAGACGTTAAAGTGAAAAAGAACGATGTGATCGTTTGTAATGGAGAAGAGAACTTAAGCTTTGTAAATGAGGGTTCAGAAAATGTAAGTTTATATGTTACACTTACAAAAATTCCTGATGAGAGATACGCACAAGACGTGTAATGATAGAAAAGGAGAAATCAATCCAATTGGACGATTTCTCCTTTTTTTAATTTTTCGCTAATGTAGGTTGAACACCTTGCTTTGTATTTTTCTTGCCTGTAATATCTTCTTCTTGTTTTGCTCGTTTCATAAAGAACGCAAGGATAAAAGCAAGGAATATTAAGAAGGTTGAAACGAAAAACGTAAAATTAATTCCGTCAAGCATAGCTTGTAATTGAATTTGTAGAGCTTGTGCCTCTGTAGGCTGCCCTTGAATATTCTTCAGTAAATTTGCTGCGGATGTTTCTTCTCTTAATGACATCAGTGTGATTAAAAATCCGGTACCAATCGCGGCAGAAACTTGGTTCAAGGTATTATTAACAGCTGTTCCGTGCGGGTATAAATTTCGCGGTAGCTGATTTAATCCATTCGTTGAAACTGGCATAAAGACCATTGACATCCCAAACATTCGCACTGCATGTAGAACCAGGAGATACATATAGGAAGTTTCAAATGTCAGCTGGCTGAAAAGATAGGTTGTGATGGTTGTGATGCCCAACCCTAAGGTTGCCAAGATACGTCCACCAAATTTATCAAATAAACGTCCATTAATTGGTGACATAAATGCATTCAATATTGCGCCAGGTAAAAGCAAAAGTCCTGTATCCATAGGTGAAATACCTAAAATCGTTTGTAGATAAATTGGAAGCAATAAAAATCCTGAAAACATGGCCATGTTAACAACCATCGTAATCACGGAAGCTAATGTAAACATTGGATAACGATAGACCCCAAAGTTAAGCATTGGGATGTCAAGCTTTGATTGACGTACAATAAACCACGATAAGGAGATTATTCCTATAATAATGGATCCATATACCAATGGACTTCCCCAACCCATATTGCCAGCTGAACTAAATCCATATAATAATCCACCAAATCCTATACTAGATAGAACTAAAGAGAAAAAGTCCAGTTTTAAGATTACTTTTTCCTTTTTATCCTTCAGCATGATAAAGCCTAGTATGAACACGATAGCTGCAATAGGCGTGATGAAGTGGAAAAGCATTCTCCAGTCATAATGTTCAATAATCCAACCTGAAAGTGTAGGTCCAATTGCTGGTGCGAACATGAGGATTAATCCAAAAACCCCCATCGCTGTTCCCCTTTTTTCAACTGGGAAGCTCACCAACATTACATTCATTAATAGAGGCATCATAATTGCCGAGCCTGATGCTTGGATCATCCGACCTGCAAGCAGTAAAGAAAACACATGCGCCGTACCCGAAAGTATTGTACCGATTGTAAATAATCCCATTGCAATTATAAATAATCGACGAACGGTATATTTTTCAATTAAAAAAGCTGTAGTGGGAATCAAGATTCCACTGACTAGCATGAAGCCCGTGGTTAACCACTGTACTGTCGATGGGTCAACCTTTAATTCCGTCATAATAGAAGGTAACGCGACATTTAATAATGTATTATTTAAAAAAGAAATAAAGGCACCAACCATCAAGACGGCAAGAATACCGTATTGAGGGCGTACTTGTTTTTCGGAAAAATCCATTAAACTCCCCCCACATTAGACGTTAAGTTCATAATTTTATACCATTGTTTTATTTAGCCATAAGATATATCTTATAACACGCCTTATTGGATTGCAATGAAAATATCTCAGTTCGGAAACTGTTAGAACATGCTAAGGTTATAGGTTTTAGATAGGAGCTCAAGGAGCCTTATTCCACCTATGCTATTTCCTTTTTCATCTAAAGCCGGACCCAATATCCCAATTCCAAACTTACCTGGAACAGCACCCATGATTCCACCGGATACACCACTTTTTGCAGGAATCCCGATCTTTATGGCAAATTCACCAGAGGCATTGTACATTCCGCAAGTCAGCATAAACGTTTTACAGATACGGGCTATATTTTTCGGCATAATTTGTTTACCTGTTTCGGGATTGACACCATCAAGAGCAAATACAACACCTATCCTTGATAAATCAAGACAATTCATTTCAATCGCACATTGTTTTGTGTAAAGATCGATAAGCTTTTCAACATTTTCTTCAATGATGTGGTGCTCCTTTAAGAAATAACATAAGGCTCGATTGAGATGTGCCGTTTCAAATTCAGATTGTGCAATTTCTTCATTGTAATGGATCGTGTCATTGTTTGCTAATTCACGAATGAATGTTAGTAATCGATGAAATCTCTCATCTACTGTGTTCCCTTTTATCATATGGGTAACAGCAAGTGCGCCAGCATTAATCATCGGGTTTAATGGCTTTGAGGGAACCATTGTTTCTAGCTTTGCAATCGAGTTAAACGGGTCACCTGTCGGTTCCATTCCGACACGCTCAAAAACATATTGTTTGCCCCTATCCATCAAAACGAGAGCAAGAGATACGACTTTGGAGATACTTTGTAATGAGATTTTTTTTTCAATATCCCCTGCGGAAAAGCAACGTCCATCCGGAAAGTTGATTGCAATAGACAGGTCATTCGGGTTTGCTTTCCCAAGTGCAGGTATATAATCTGCTACACGCCCATTTTTAGTTACTTTGCGCGCTTCTTTCACTAATTCCTTTAATTCATCATTTGATTTACAAGGCATATTCATCACCACTAGTAGTCTTTACCAAATGGAATTTTACTATTTATAGGAGATGAAATTAAATAGCCCATTCCCGGGAATGGGAAGGGCTATAGTTAGCTACTTAACGCGAGATGTTGATACGCGATATCCATATTGTTTTTTAGTTCTTCCGGATTGTCGTGGTAGACTACCTTACCTTTACTTAAAATATATACATCATCTGCAATTCGTAAGGCAGTTGAAATATTTTGTTCAACTAGAAGCATCGACATTCCTGATTCTTTTAATTTTAAAAGAACGTCCATCACTTCACTGACCATTAAGGGAGAGAGTCCTTCTGTCGGTTCATCAAGCAAAAGTATTTTTGGATTTCTCATCAACGCTCTTCCGATTGATAGCATCGATTGTTCCCCGCCACTTAAGGTGCCAGCATGGGATTTTTCACGTTCCTTTAAGCGTGGAAAATAGTGAAAGATCTTCTCTAGATTCCAATCTCCTTTTTTCAGATCAGCAAAAACGGTTAGATTTTCTGTCACGGTTAGGTTCGGAAATATTCTTCGCCCCTGTGGAACGATACCAATCCCCTTTCTTGCAATTTGGTGACTTTGGAGCGAGGCAATATTTTTACCTTCAAATAGGATTTCACCTTGAACTTTATTAACAAAGCCAATAATTGAATGCATAGTTGTCGTTTTACCCATACCATTCCTACCTAACAGGGTTACAACCTGGCCTTCCTTCACTTCAAGGTTCACTCCATGAAGGATGTGACTTGAGCCATAGAAGCTATTAACATCTTTCAGCTTAAGCATGTGCAGCCTCCTCCCGCCCTAGGTAAATTTCCTTAACCTCTTCATTTTCACGAACCGCTTCTGGTGTACCATCTGCAATTAGTTTTCCTGTATGTAAGACAATCACTCGGTCCATATTACCGAACAACACATCAATATCATGCTCAATCATACAAATCGTTACTTCTTTTGGCAGCTTATTAATTAGAGCAATAATTTGGTCGGTTTCAACCTGTGACATTCCTGCTGTCGGTTCATCTAACAGTAGAATCTTTGGCTTTCCAGCGATGGCCATGACAATTTCAATTTGTCTCTGCACACCATAAGATAGCTCTTGTACCTTTGTATCGCTATACTGCTCAAGATTCCATTCCTGTAAAAGGGCATCCGTTTCTTCATGCAACGCTTGATAATTTTTGAGACTTACCTTCTTCCACCATTGCGTATGCTCTTTCCTCATTTTCTGTAAAACAAGGAGAACATTCTCTTTCACCGTTAATCCAAACATAAGATTGTTCTTCTGGAACGTTCGAACAATTCCATTTTCTGTCCTTTTATAGTTTGGTACCTTTGTAATATCTCGGCCATTATAAGCAATTGTTCCACCTGTTGGGTTCAAGTCTCCAGCGATCATATTGAAAAAGGTTGTCTTTCCCGCGCCATTTGGACCAATTAATCCGACACGTTCTCCAACTGTTACATCCAATGTAATATTTTCAATTACTTTTAATCCACCAAAATGCTTTGATAGATTTTGAATTGAAAGAATGGTAGTCATCACTTTCCCCCCTATCCATTTATTTTTGATTGCTGTTTAATAGGTTCAAGCTGTTGCTCAACAAAATCTTCCTCTACAGGTTTGGGCTTTGTTTTAAAAATGCTACCTGTTAGATTAGAGAACAATCCCGCAATTCCTGAAGGAGCAAAGATCGTGAATAGGATGAAGGCAGTACCAATAATCATCATCCAGCTTTCTGTGTATGAACTAATAATTGTCTCCAACACAACGATAAATGCCGCTCCAATAACAGGTCCCCAAAGTGTTCCTGCTCCTCCAACTAACACCATGATTAGTACAGAGCCAGACACTGTCCAGTACACATCTGTTGGGGCTACGAAGCCATTGAAAAATACATATAAACTTCCAGCCAATCCACCTAAAGTACCCGCAATCAAAAAACTAATGTTTTTATAGAAGGTTGTGTTATAACCAATCGACTTCATTCGGTCTTCATTTTCTTTGATTCCAATAAAGACGTATCCAAGTGGGGAATGAAGAAGTCTGTTAATAACAATCATAACAATTGCAAATACGACTAACACAAAGTAATAGATAAACACTTGATTGGATAGGAGAAAATCTCCAAACAGGCTTGGAGAAGGAATACCTGATAATCCATTTGATCCACCCGTTACATCTGTCCATTGATAAATGATAGAGTAAACCATCTGGGAACAGGCAAGTGTTAGCATTAAGAAGTAAAAACCGTGTGCCTTAGTTGAAACAAAGCCTATTAAAATGGCTAATAAAAAGGCAAGTAGCATTCCAATTGCAATCGTTAGAAACACATTTGTAGATAAATGACTTGCCGCTAGACCAGTTGCATAAGCACCAGCACCGAAAAATGCAGCATGACCTAAGGATACCAATCCAGTCTGACCAACTAGGATATTTAAACTAATAGCGAATATCCCAAAGATCAAGATTTCCGTAAAAATGTTTACGTAATAGAGAGAAACAAAAAATGGAGCAGCAACCATTAATAAGAATAGTACACTTCCTTTAATCCACTGTTTGCCCATTTATGCCCTCCTTCCTATCAATCCTTGCGGACGGATAATTAATACAGCTGCCATCAATGCAAATGTAATGATTAAGCTTAGTTCTGGGACATAGAAACGACTAAATGTTTCAACCATACCGACTAAAAGGCTCGCAACAATCGTTCCACTTACCGACCCAAGTCCTCCTACAACTAGAACAACAAGAGATAAAATGAGGATATTAAATTCCATTCCAGGGGCTACCCCTAGGATTGGGGAGCCAAGGACCCCACCGATTCCGGCTAAGAAGCTTCCAAAGAAAAATACAAGTGTAAAGACGAGGTGGATGTTGATTCCTAGCCCACCAACCATCTCTTTATCAGATAAACCTGCACGGATAACAGCGCCCCATTTTGTTTTTTCTTGGGTATACCAAAGGGCTACAGCGATGACGATTCCCACGACAATTAATGCCAGACGGTATGAAGGGATCATATTCCCCATCACCTCAACTGATTGGCTTAGAAAAGCTGGTGGGGTTACGGTCATGATGTTTTTCCCCCAAATGATGGAGAAGAGATCATGGAAGATGTATGCTAGACCAAAGGTTAACAATACCTGGGAAAGATGGCCAAGCTTATAGGTAGGCCGAAGTAGGATTACTTCTAAAATCAATCCGATGACGGCAATAATAAAAGGCACAACCAGGAGTGCAACCCAAAATGGTAGTCCTGATTTTACAACGATTGAATAACCCATATACGATCCTAATAAATATAAGGAACCATGCGCTAAATTTAATACCCCTAAAATACCAAAGACGAGACTTATCCCACATGTAATAATGAATAGGAGAAACCCGTAGCTAAGCGCATTCATCAATTGCAAAACTAATGTATCCATTCCTTTCCTCCCATCAAAATGAAAAGAAAGAGGCAACACCTGTTACCTTTGCCTCCTTCTTTAATTATTTTCTTATTTTCCTGGGTCGACAACTTCTGGTACTGTGTCGATTACTTTATTTTCCGTCTTGTCACCATCAAGGTACGTTTCTACGATATAAAGGTTTTGGATAATTTGATGAGTTTCTGGGTCAAACTTGATTGGGCCTCTCGGGCTATTCAGTTCAACCTTTGAGATTTCCTCTACTAGTTTATCAGGGTCTGAAACATCCCCGTTTAATGCTTCGATTGCTTTTGCCATAATCGCCGCTGCATCATATCCTTCTGCAGATTCAATACTTGGTCTCGCATCGTACTTCGCTTCGTACGCTTCAACGAACTTTTTGTTTTCAGGCGTATCTAGACTATAATCCCAGAATATTGAAGCAATGATGCCTTCAGGAGCAGTTCCTTGCTGTGGACGAGTATCCTCAGCTGTAAGCCATCCAGAACCAATTAAAGGAATCTTACCTTTTAATCCATATTGCTCGTATTGTTGAACGAAGCGAATTGCGTCTGTACCCGCAAAGAATGCATAGATTCCATCAATGTCATCACGATTCATCTTTGTTAGGTAAGAAGAGTAGTCATTATTTCCTAATGGAGCGAACACTTCCTCAACTATTTCTCCACCTGCTGCCGTATAAGCATCTTTAAATGCTGCCGTAGCTTCATGACCAAATGCATAGTCGGCAGCTGTTAAATAGATTTTTCCACCAATATTGTCATATGCCCATTGGCCCATAGAGTGTCCAATTTGGTAGGAAGAGAAAGACGAACGCCAGATATAATCACTACGTTTTGTTCTTGTTAAATCATTTCCACCAGCATGAGATACAAGGAATGGCAATTTGTTCTTATCAACTTCGTCACGAATCGCATAAGCTACCGCAGTGCTGATTGGACCAGTTAAAATATCAATTTTGTCCTGCTCCATTAATTTACGAAGCTTACGTAAGGAAACTTGTGGATCTGCCTCCGTATCTTCATGAACAATCTCAATTTTCTTACCGGCAACTTCCCAACCAATTTCATCAAAATAAAGTTCCATACCGTTCTTAACATTTTCCCCAAGTGAAGCATATACACCTGTTGAAGGTAGTAAAGCACCAATTTTAATTGGCTCGTCACTTGAAGAATCAGTTGTTGTTGGTTCCTCATTTTCTTCTTTTTTGTTATTTTCCGTAGTTGTACTGATTGCCCCTGAGCTACATGCTGAGAGCAATAAAACAAATGCCAACATGATCAACCAATTTCTTTTTACTAGTTTCATAGGTAACCCTCCCTTTAATGGAAACGCATTCAATATTGACCATCTTTGTTGAATACACTTTTTCACGAACAGGACTTTTGGATTATGTATGGATACCCCCTTTCTAAAATTTTTAGTATTTTGAATATTATTATAGTTATAACTATCTAAATATTCAATACATATTTTTAACTTCCATAAAAAAAACGTAATAAATTTCTCCAAAATTTCATGCAAAAAAAATGGAGGAGGGTTGGAATAACGGCTTACATTTTCTGCCTTTTATACCAACACGACCTCTATTTAATCACCACATACTGTAATTTAAGCTTTTTGGTTAAGTTGAAAAAATTATTTTTTTGTGAAGTAAATTTATTACGTTAATTTTACTTTCGCACCGAAAACCATTGATTATTGTCTTAATTTAAAACGTTGCATCTTCCCAGAAGCCGTTTTTGGGATTTCATCCATAAACTCTATGATTCTCGGATACTTATAAGGGGCTAAGTTTGCTTTTACATAAGCTTTTAATTCTGCTTTCAATTCTTCAGATGGGGCAACCCCTTCTTTAAGCACAATACAAGCTTTTGGAAGATCTAGATTATCCTCTGTCTTGACGCCTATTACTGCGACCTCTAGAACGGAGTCATGTTTGAGTAGAGTCGATTCTACTTCAATTGGGGAAACCCAGATTCCACCTACCTTCAGCATGTCATCTGAACGCCCGGAATACCAAAAATATCCCTCTTCATCCTTGTAATATTTATCCCCGGTATACATCCACTCGCCTTTAAGTTTTTTCTGATTTTCAGCAATATTTGCCCAATAACCACCAGTTAGGCTTTCCCCTTTAATAACTAAGTCCCCAACTTCATTTGGTTCTACTTCCACGAAATCGTCGTTGACAATTTTTGCCTCATATCCAGGGACAGGCTTCCCTGTGCTTCCAGGACGAATATCTCCAACCCGATTCGAAATAAAAATATGTAGTGCTTCTGTTAATCCAATTCCATCCAAAATATCAAGATTAAATAGTTGCTTCCATTTGTTCACAAACGTATCTGGGAGCGCCTCACCAGCAGATACACAAACTCTCACTGATGATAAGTCAGGAATTTTGCCTGTACGCTCAACATAGTTAATTAAACTACCATAAAGTGTTGGAACACCAAAAAAGATCGTTGGATTTGTCTTTTCAAGTGTTTCAAACACTTTATCAGGCGTAGGACGATCCTTTAATAAAACAGTTGTAGCTCCAGCTCCTAATGGGAAATACATCCCATTTCCAAGTCCATACGCAAAAAAGAGCTTTGAAGCGGAGAAGGTAACATCATTTTCACTTATCCCCAAAACTTGTTTCCCATAGGTGTTATACGCTGCTTCCATGCTTCGTTGATGGTGAATAACACCTTTTGGATTTCCAGTGCTACCAGAACTATATAGCCAGAATGCAGGGTCATCCTTCACTGATAAAAACGACTCAAGCTCTGTAGATTCATTACGGATCAGTTCGTGGTAATCAATTTCATTTCCATCTACTGTTGTATTTTCTGTGACTACGATAACATGCTGAAGGAAGACAAATCGTTCTCTATTTGCCTTAATTTTGCTCCAAAGATCCTCGTGAATAACAAGCACCTTCGAGCGACTGTGGTTTAATAGATATTCATAATCCCCGGGCTGTAGCATGGTGTTAGATGGGATTGGAAGTGCACCAATTTTTATCGCCCCATAAAAGGAAACGATATTTTCAGCTGTGTCATGCATAACCATCAGCATACGGTTTTCATTTTCAACACCCAACTTTTTGAGAGCGTTACCAAATTGGTTCACACGATTAAGGAGTTCTTTATAAGAGATTTGTTCGTCTCCACTTATTATGGCTATTTTTTCCCCTAGTCCGTTTCGTACATTATCTTCAATAAATCGATCGGCTGCATTGTACTTCGTTGCAATTCCCTTTAAATCCGAAGCTACCTTTATCACACTTTTCCTCCTTACCTATCTTGTAGATAGAAAAAATTTAGGATAGTGGAGGCAATGGTTTACCTCCACCTTTTTTTCGGAGTAATTCATAGTTGATATTTTGACATTGACACTGTGAATATAGTGTTAATAAACCGAAATGAAGAATAATAAATTTTTTCTTACTTACCTTGCCAATTTGGTTCACGCTTTTCAATGAACGCACTTAATCCTTCTTGTGCATCTTGTGAACGGAATAATAGGTTTTGAAGCTCACCCTCATAACGGATCGCTACGTTAAGTGGCATTTCTTTCCCATTCATGATTGATAGTTTAATATTAGAAGTTGCATAAGTTGCGCTGTTTGCGATTTTTTGTGCATACTCTAACGTTTTCGCTCTTGTTTCTTCTTGCGGATATACACGATCTACTAGTTTAATGGCTAATGCTTCCTGTGGTGTTAATGTTTCACCTGTAATATTTAAATCTAGGGCTTTAGAGTGTCCAACTTGACGAGCTAGACGCTGAGTTCCACCTGTACCTGCTAATACGCCAAGAGATACTTCTGGAAGTCCAATTTTACCTGCTTGGTCGCCCATGAAACGTAAATCACAAGCTAGAGCCATTTCTAGTCCACCACCAACAGTATGACCTTCTAAGCAAGCGATCCAAATTTGTGGTGAACGTGCAATTTTATCTAAAGTTTCGTTACAGAATAAGCAGAACTGTGTTTTAAAGCGCGGCTCAGCAGATTTTAGGAAATTGATATTCGCTCCTGCTGAGAAGAACTTTGGCATATCACTCATTAGTACAGCTACTTTAATGTCATTATCAAAACGAATATCATCAATTGCCGCATTTAACTCTTTGTAATACTCAAGGTCATATGAATTTGTTTTATTTACATGAATGTGAACTTCAGCGATCCCATCGACTTTTTTTACAGTAAGATTTTTTGTTTCTAAATTAATTGACATGTTTACATTCCTCCATTTGTTTTATTGGAAAATTATTTATATATACTATATTCTGAAAATATTCAGTGGACGCTCTCCATTATATGAGACAACACTCTTTGTTTCTGAATAAAGATCAAGTGTTTCTATACTCAATTCTCTTCCAAAGCCTGATTGCTTGTAGCCACCAAATGGTGTCCCAGGGAAGGCTGAAATAGGGCAGTTTATCATGACAATACCTGCACGAATGCCTTCTGCAATTCGATGTGCTTTACCGTGGTCCTTTGTCCAGACAGCTGAACCAAGTCCAAAAATAGAATCATTTGATTGCTCTAGCACTTCAGCTTCATCTTTAAACTTCATGATTACTACCACTGGACCGAAGACTTCTTCTTGGGCAATTCTCATATCATTTGTGACATTTCCGATAACAGTTGGTAAATACCAATACCCTTTATCAAATTCGCTGCCTTCTGGTCTTTTTCCTCCATAGAGAACTTCTCCGCCCTCTTCAATTGCAAGTTTTACATAGCCGTCTACAACTTCTTCATGGTCTTTAGAAATCAGGGCTCCCATATGTGTTTCCTTATCGAATGGGTCACCAACCTTTAGTTTTTGGGCCTTTTCAATAAATTTTTCGACAAATTCATCATAAATGTTTTCATGCACAAATAATCTTGAACGGGCCTCACAGGATTGACCAGTGTTATAGAAGATTCCATAAATAGAACCCGCTACAGCGCCATCAATATCAGCATCATCAAATACGATATTAGGTGATTTCCCACCTAATTCTAAAGTAACACGCTTTAAGGTTGTTGAAGCTTTCGCCATAATGTCTTTTCCGGTTTCTGTTTCACCTGTGAAGGCTACTTTATCTACACCAGGGTGAGTCGTTAAGTAAGGACCAATTACTGAACCACTTCCTGTGATAACATTCACTACGCCTGCTGGAACCCCTGCTTCATGGCAGATATCTGCAAGCATATAAGCAGTAATCGGCGTATGTGAAGCTGGCTTAAGAATTACTGGGCATCCTGCTGCAATAGCAGGTGCGATTTTCCAAGCAGCCATCATTAATGGATAGTTCCATGGAATAATTTGCGCACAAACTCCAACAGGTTCTTTTACGGTATAGTTAAAAAATCCATTCGGAACTGGGTTCGTACGTCCGCCAAAGGTTGTTATGGCTCCTGCATAAAATTCAAAGTCTTCAATAGCTTGACCAATTTGTCCCTTGGCAGCAGCAACTGTTTTTCCACTATTTAATACTTCTGCTTCAACAAGGTCATTGAACCGTTCGCGCATGATTGCTGCGATATTGTTAAGTACTCTTGCTCTTCTGGCTTGAGGCAATTTCGGCCACTTTCCGTTTTCAAAAGCGTTTCTTGCTGCGTCAACAGCACGATCCACATCTTCTTTTGTCGCTTTTGCTACTTTTGCTATAGCTTCACCAGTTGCAGGGTTATACGTTTCAAAAAATTCATTATTGCTGCTATTTGAATATTCTCCGTTAATCAATAGTTGGTACGTTTCTTTTAATTCCACCATAGATGTTGTTTCACTCCTTACATTTTCTCTATAATCGTTGCAATTCCTTGACCGACGCCAATGCACATAGTGGCTAATCCATAACGTACATCACGTTTTTGCATCTCATGAACAAGTGTAGTAACAATACGCGCACCGCTGCATCCTAGTGGATGGCCTAAAGCAATTGCACCACCATTGACATTCACTTTATCCATATCTAGTTCGAGTTCTTTAATACATGCAACAGATTGTGCTGCAAATGCTTCATTAATTTCAATCAAATCAAGGTCATTAACAGTTAAACCCGCTCTTTGTAATGCTTTTCTTGTCGCTGGAACCGGGCCAATTCCCATATAGTCAGGATGTACACCACTAACAGCAGATGTCACTACTCTAGCAATTGGCTTTAATCCAAGCCTTTCAGCAAGCTCCTTTTCCATTACGAGGATGGCACTAGATCCATCATTAATACCAGATGAGTTTCCAGCAGTAACCGACCCACCCTTTCGGAAAACAGGCTTAAGTTTAGACAACGTTTCCAAAGTGGTTCCAGGACGAACATGTTCATCCTCCCTGAAAAGAAGAGGATCTCCTTTTCTTTGTGGGATTTCAATGGGCACAATCTCATCATTAAATCTTCCACTTTGAATCGCTGCGGCTGCCTTTTGCTGACTTGAAAGGGCAAGATCATCCTGTTCTGCTCTTGAGATTCCATATTTCTCTGCTACATTTTCAGCCGTTTCTCCTAAACTAATTGGAGGATACATTTCATTCATGGTTGGATTAACAAGTCTCCAACCGAGCATCGTGTCATGCAAAGTTTGATTCCCCTTTGCACTTGTAACTTGAGGTTTCATCATTACATACGGAGCACGGGTCATACTTTCCGTTCCTCCTGCAATAAAGACATCCCCTAGGCCTGACTTAATCGCAGCGGCTGCCTGATTAACTGCCTCTAATCCAGAACCACAGAGTCTATTAACCGTTACTCCCGGAATCGAAATAGGAAGCCCAGCTAATAACAATCCCATTCTTGCAACATTTCGATTATCTTCACCTGCTTGATTCGCACAACCGAATAACACATCTTCAATTAGAGACGAATCCAGGTCAACACGAGCCATTAATTGCTTAATCACATGGGCTGTAAGATCATCAGGTCGTACACTTGTAAGCGAACCGCTAAGTTTTCCTATTGGTGTCCGCACTGCATCAATTATGACAGCTTCTCTCATACTGAAAGCTCCTTATTTTTGCGGTTTTGATAATGGTAAAAGCATTTATCGGTTTCTCCACCAATCCAGCCTGCGTACACAAGCTTTCGAATAAGTGGAGCTGGGCGATAACGCTCCTCCCCTAATTCACGATATAATCCACTCAACACTGCAAATATATCATCTAGCCCAATTTCCCCTGCCCACTCAAGCGGACCCATTGGATAATTTGTGCCTTTTTTCATCGCAACATCAATTGCCTCAGCCTCAGCCGTTTGCTCTGATAATGCATAGGCCGCTTCATTAACAATCATTGATAAAATCCTTGGGAAGACAAAGCCTACCTCATCCTCGACAACTTCAATATCCTGATTAATGAATGAAAATGTGTCTGTGGCAGCTTGAAGATAACTTGCATCAGTTTGTAATGGCAATGCCACTTCAATTAAGCTGCCCTTTCTAAAATTAGCGAAAGTCCCAAATCCTATTAATCTTTCAGGATGAAAAAGCCATGAAGCGACCTCAGTCGCTGTCACGCTAAGGGTAGTTGATAAAATCAATGTAGTAGGTGAAACACTTGCCTCAATTTCCCCCATTCTACGTTTCTTTTCTTCCTTATCAAGATTCATCGTCTCAATGACGACATCCACCTGATCGTTCAAAGCTTTCGCATCAACCAAATGAACGTGTGGGTTGGCTTGAAAAGAGTTGGAGAGTTCTTTTGCAATAAGGTTATCCCCTACGATAGCGACTGTTTTAATTGTCATAATCAAAGAACCCTCCTTTTGTTTTTCTTCCTAAGCTACCTGATTGGACCATCCGCTCTTGATAGTAATGAGGGCGGAATCTGCTTTCACCGTGAAATCCTTCATATACGGATTTTGTTGTTGCAAAATTGATATCAATTCCGATGAGGTCCTGTAATTCAAAAGGACCCATTTTAAAATTGCCGGCATTCTTCATAATTCGATCGATTTGACTTGGCGTAGCAATCTTATCATTCATAATTCGCATTGCTTCATTATAAAATGGTCGTGCCACTCGATTCACAATAAAACCAGGGGTATCTTTACACATCACAGGACTTTTATTAATTGTTTGGGCAAATTGGACAAGAGTTTCAACAGTTGAGGAAGCTGTTTTTAACCCTTTTACTACTTCAACAAGTGGCATGATTGGTGCCGGATTGAAAAAGTGCAAGCCTGCGATTCGTTCTGGATTTGCGCTTTGACCTGAAATTTCTGTAATCGAAAGTGAGGAAGTATTCGACGCCAATATCGAATCTTTCGAACAGATTTCTTCCAGTTGTGAAAAGATGGACCGTTTAATTTCCAGCCTTTCTGGCGCTGCCTCAATGACCAATTGGCAATCGGCAAATGAGTTCATATCCGTTGTGATGCCCAAGTTCTTTTTTGCTTGTTCTGATGTAGCATGGGTAATTTTTTCTTTGACTACTAATCTATCTAACTTTGATTCTATTGCCTCTTTCGCACGTGCTACAGTTGCTTCATCGATATCAAAAAGAATGACAGGGTATCCGCTTTGGACGAGTAATTGAGCAATCCCTGCCCCCATTGTTCCGGAACCTATTACACCTACTGTTTTTATTTGCTGCATAATATTCGATCGATCCTTTCTAGAGGATGTTCAAAAACTCCGGTGAATATGACGCATCGAACTTCTGTGTTGGCTTGCTTCTCCGTTCCTCACTTATTAACTAGATACGCTCCGGTACTCAAAGCTGCGCCGCCTTGAAATTCTTGGTCCTCTTCATCCTCCTTTTTGAACACGCATTCTACTTAGCCGCATCTTCCTTTTGCCATCGAATGTATTCGAATACACTTTTACACTCATTACAATAGTATTGTCGAACTAATTGGGCTGTACCAAAGGATGAAATCTTCTTTACATCTTCAGATGAGCAGAATGAGCATTGGGCATTCTCTTTTTTAGCCGACATGTTGCTTTGCCACATCCTTTAAGACTTCCCCGAGCGTTGCATCGAAGTTCTCTACCAATCTAGCATCCTTTGGAATGATGTTTTCAGTAACGAAATATATATCATTTTCTACTTTAATTAACCATTCCTTCGCTTCTTGTGCTGTTTTAGAAATAGCCTCTTTCGTTCTTCTCGGAATTGACCCTTTATCGAGTAGAAGCTGCTCACACCAACTCTGTGAATAAATGAGATGTTCTTGCTGCTCGTTTAGCATTTTTGTAAAAGGAGGATTCACATTTGGATTATTCGCCTCAATCATAGCTCTCATAACTAAATCAACTGCAACATTTGTTACATAAATTCCAGCAATCAGTTCAATCCAATTCCCAATTTCAACATTCTGTTGAAATGCTTTTCCGGTTTGGTGCTTAACCTCGGACTTAACACCCGATAAATCGGCAACCCAGCGATAAAGCAGTCTTGAATGTCCTAGTTCCTGCTGTGCCATTGCAATCGATGAAAGCGTTCCTTCTAAAGTTGGCCCGCTTATACCGATTTCAACTAATCGGTCACCTAAAATAAATTTATTATCAGCAATCGTTTCACCAAGTTCTATTAATGAAATATGTTCCTTTGACATCAGTCTCACTCCTTTGCAAATAATGGTTCTGGGCTTCGGACACAAACAAGAGCTTCTTTTTTAACAACATACATTTCTACCCAGTCTTCTTCGTCATAAATATGTTGTGCATAAATCTTTGCTAAATCATCATTAACAGCCTTGAATGTTCCCACATGAATAAGTTCATCTCCACGATTGATTCGAGTGAGAAGAAGGTAATCATGTTTTTTTGCAACGTCTACTGTCATGAACTTACCCCCCAGTGCTTTAATTTTTTCTTTCCTTCTTCGCTTAGGTTAGCTGTCGTCCAAGGTGGATCCCAAACGACCTGAATCTTTACTTCCTCCACCTCTTCTTCTTTCAATAAACGTTCTTTGATATCGTTTTCAATCCACTGCATACAAGCGCAACCAGTGGAGGTGTATGTCATTTCAACTTCTAATTCACTTTCGTTTTGGGTAATGTTATATATTAGCCCCATATCTACAACACTGATTGGAAACTCAGGATCCATTACTTCTTTAAGAGCATCCCAATACTTTGTTGTTTGTTCTTTTTGGATAATTCCACTCATGTTTATGCCTCCTCTGCTCTCATTGATTCTAACTCCCAAACTCCCTTTTGAATGCGAGTAACAAACTCTTGGTTTTGAGGACCTCTCTGCTTAAATCGCTCGATTGCACCTTCCCATGTATCCGGTTGGTCTGTTAACCATTTTTTGTTTTCTGCATCAAATTTACAAGGGAATGGTACGTCAATCACATATTTTCCTTGGTCTTCATCGTAATGAGCTGGAACTTTCACTCCAATTGACTCACAGAACGGAACAGCCGTTGATAACCATTTTTGTCTTAGTTCATCATTGGTTCGCCCTTTTAATCGATAATCCAATTGCGCCGAACGGCTCTTAAGGTTATCTGCAACACCGAAGAATTCTAGTGCCATTAGGAACATCCAATCCACAGCTTCTTGTACTTGCTTTGCCGTTTCTGGATTCTTCATCGCATTTTTCATGATGATTTCACCATTACGAAGGTGGAATAATTCTTCTTTATCAACCTTTACAAGTGCACGTTTCCAAGGTCCATAGGAAGTGTGTTCGTATGCATCACCTAAAAGCGTATACCCAGAACGATCAAATAGTCCGTTAAAGACTCCTAATTCAACCCAGTTGTCTAATTTAAAATCAAATGCGTAAGGATTTTTCCATCGGTTTGCTGGTCGACGGTAGAGCATTTCATCAATATCTTCACCAAGGTCCTCCAGCAAACGGTAAGCGATATGAGCATGACCGATTTCATCTTGCATAACTGCTAGAGCTGTAATTTTATAGTTTAAGTTTGGGGCTTGATCGTAGACTGTTAATAATGGTGGGACACTAAGAAGTTCTGTATCTCCTACAATCGCAAGTGTTTGTTTTAGCGCTTTCAAATATTCGTCATTCATATCCTCCATGCGCTCCACAATAAATCCATTTTGAACCTTTTCCAGTAATACCTCAGCCTCTTTTATACTCATCAATGAACACCTCTTTGTATTACGTTTTTTTAACTATCGTTTATAATATGTAATATAGAATATTTTAAATTGTTTGTCAACATGTTTATAATGTTTTTTAGACGTTAATTTAAATTTCGTAATGGATGGTGAGGTGGAATGTTGGTTTGATTGTTGTTTTGTATGTCTGGGGGTTGTGTGCGATAGTAGTGGGGGTTTCTTGAGATGAAGGGGATTGGGCCTGGGAAGTTGCCGGGTTTTCCTCTTCATGGGGACTATGAAGGACTTTACGTACACGCACTCGCTTCGCCCGGGCTTTCATCACAGCTATGAAGGACTTTACATACGCTAAACCATTCCGTCCAGGACTTCACACTAAATTCTATCCAAAACAAAAACCCAAGATTGCTATTTTATTAACAACTTGGGTTTCCTACCTAATTTATATTTGATATTTTACTAGCATGTTTCAACATTGAACATAAATTATAGGATCTTGCATAACCTTCGCTACTCGGCCTTCGCGTTCTATATAGTTTAAGTGCGCAATCGTTTCTGCCATAGCAAAACGCCATTGATGTGGGTTGAGTTCTCTGTGGGAGAACAAAACCTTGGCAATCTCATATGTCGTTTTATGATCGGCCAAGCTTTCAATATAATCGAGACGCTCTTCGTGATGTTGGATGAGCTCGTCAATTCGTTCTGTTACATTTAAAACAGGCGAATGATGGGCAGAGTATATTTTTTTAACCGGATATTTCCTAACTTTACGTAATGAATCAATATACTCATGTAATGGATGCTGGCTAGCACCGGGCCATACACTAATATTTGGTGTGATTCTTTCGAGAATATGATCGCCGCCAATTAAGATGCCTTCTTTTTCATGAAAAAAACACACATGACCCTCACTATGTCCTGGCGTATGGATAACAGACCATTGTTGATCACCAAACTCAATTGTAGCTCCAATCGGTTTTACAACAGGTAGGGGGAGTACATTCTTATGTAATTTATCCATATGGTCTGCGATTCCATCAGCTAAATCTTTAGGAACTCCATGCTGCAAAACCATTTCCTTCATTCTCGCAACCTGAACGCTCCCTTCACCCCATACACGCTCAATCATGGCTGCATCCACTTTATTCATAAAAAGGTCAGCATCTGTTTGTTCTTGCATCCAGCCAGAAAGACCAGAGTGATCTGGATGGAAGTGTGTGAGATAAATTGTATGAACATCACTAAAAGTGATTCCTAAATGATCGAAAACCTCTTGCCAAGCATCTCGTGCAGCAGAGTAGTTTAACCCTACATCAATCAGACAATAGCCATCATTTTGTTTAAAAAGATAGCAGTAAACATACTTCATCGGAAACGGAACTGGAATCCCAATCCTATAGCCGCCAAACTCAATTTTTTCAATATTCATGGCTCACCTCTGTTTAAATGTATATTTCTCCAAAAGGATTGATTGCTTTATCACGTTCAATTTGGATTTCACGATCAGGAGCTCCCTCAAAGACAGACTCAAAATAGCGGATTGATGGTATCGATAAAAGCTGATGGATATTCCAGAATAACTCTCTAGCCTTTATGCCAATCCATCCTTCAGGTAGTAAATCCCTTGGGAAACCTGGATCCTGAAAGAGGAATTTCCGATACTCATGCACCAACACCGTTTTCTCAATAAAACATTCCTCATCCTTTAAAGTGTTATTTAGAGCCTTTTCACGAAGTTCCTCAAATTTAGGTGTAAACTTATCAATAAAAGTTTGATATTCATCTTTCACCAAATTTAAGTCCCAACCGATATCGATAATACTCTGGTTATCATGGGAAACAATTGAGGATGACGTAAATAAAAACACATATTCCTCAATTTCGTTTGCCTTAATCATTTCTGTTACTTGGTCCTCAACTGGATTAGGCGTCACCAATGTACTATTCGTAAGGTTGCCAAATCCGGTCCATATCAGTTCTTTGCGAATTTTATTTCGAATCTCTCGCTTTTCCTCAGGAAACGAATATGTAAGTATTCTCCACTGCTGATCCCAAATGTGGTTTTGAGTGGCATATACCCTATTTACCCCCTCATCAACACGGCCTTTTGGAGTAGCGGAATAATAGCTCTTCTTTCCTACTTTTCGTACTTCCAGCAAATTATTTTGGACCATCCGAAATAACGCGCCTCTTACAGACGATTCGGAGATCCCAAACTGTTTCATTAATTCAATTAAGCTACCTACCCAAATTTCTCCTCCATAATATTTAATATATTCACCATATAATGTAAACATTAAGGACCTTGGTTTCATCGAACGTCACCACACTTATAATTATTTTTCTATATTTTTACTTTTATTATAGAGGATTTTGGAGATTATGCATTAAATAGTGGTCTTTTTCCTGATTCATTTGTGTGGAGGTCTTCTTTAAGAATGGCTAATACGTCTTCTGGTATTGGAACTGCTTTAATTTCAGCTGGCGTTTGTTTTACCCACCCTCTAATTTCATATCCATGTCCAGTTCGTGTTTCCCCTCTATATACCTCATGCCGTAGCTTGATGGTTTTTGTATTAATTTCTTCAACCTGAGTTTTAATCGTAATGATATCATCATATAATAATGTCCTTTCAAAGCTACATCTTGCATCAAGCATTGGCAGGATAATTTGACGTTCTTCTTCTAAAGTGTTTGGTGACAAGCCACAGCTTCTAAAAAATTGGTGACCCGCGATGTCAAACCATTTAAAGTAATTTGGGTAGTATACAATACCCGCTTTATCTGTGTCTCCCCAGTTAACAATAACTTGAAATTCATTTGATCTCACATTTCATCCCCCTAGTGTTAAAAAAGGCTCGCGAAGGTCGCCGAGCCTTAAAGATAATTAATTTGAAGTTAGTAGGCTATTTTAAAAGAGCGATACCGGAATTTCCGGCATCGCTATGGATTCAGTTGATTTTATTTTCCACTCCAGTTTGCTTCACGCTTTTCGATGAACGCACTTAAGCCTTCCTGAGCATCTTGTGAACGGAATAATAAGTTTTGAAGCTCACCCTCATAACGGATTGCTACGTTAAGTGGCATTTCTTTACCATTCATAATTGATAGCTTAATGTTAGAAGTTGCATAACTTGCGCTGTTCGCGATCTTTTCTGCATATTCTAACGTTTTCGCTCTTGTTTCTTCTTGCGGAAATACACGATCTACTAGGTTAATATCTAGTGCTTCTTGAGGTGTTAATGTTTCACCTGTGATATTCAGGTCAAGAGCTTTAGAGTGTCCAACTTGTCGAGCTAGACGCTGAGTTCCACCTGTACCTGCTAGTACGCCAAGGGAAACTTCCGGAAGTCCAATTTTACCTGCTTGGTCTCCCATGAAACGAAGGTCACAAGCTAGCGCCATTTCTAATCCACCACCAACAGTGTGGCCCTCTAAACAAGCAATCCAGATTTGCGGAGAGCGTGCAATTTTATCTAAAGTTTCATTACAGAATAAGCAGAACTGTGTTTTAAAGCGTGGTTCCGCAGATTTTAAGAAATTAATGTTTGCTCCTGCTGAGAAGAATTTTGGCATATCACTCATTAGTACAGCTACTTTAATGTCATTGTCAAAACGAATGTCATCAATCGCAGCATTTAATTCTTTGTAATAGTCGAGGTCATAAGAGTTTGTTTTGTTTACATGAATGTGAACTTCAGCGATCCCATTAGCTTTCTTTACTGTTAATGTTTTTGTTTCATTTACTGTAGTTGTCATTCTTCATTACCTCCTAGAATTATGTATTACGTTTTTAAATCTTTCGTAATTAATTTAAAATATACTGAATCTTTTTTAAATTATCAAACCCGTAAATCGCCCATTTTCGCAAGGAAATAATATCTTTTCTCTTAAATACTCTTTCATTCTATCTTTTTGGAGGTTTTTAAAACGTCCGTAAAAAATACGTAATTTTTATTTTGGATTGTGGTATTATGAAACTAAATACATAAGCTCTATTAGAAACGTGGATATCTTGAGAATCAGGAGGTTAAAATGAAAAATAGAGTTAAGGACCTTTACGGTAATCTAAACATTAGTACGATTAGTTCAGGAATTGTTGCAGCTATTTTCGGGTGTACAGGTCCTGCACTGATTATTATCGGAGGTGCATCAAGCGGTGGTTTAACCCATGAACAAACGATCAGTTGGTTATTTGCGGTGTATTTTTTCGGAGGTTTATTGGGACTATTTTTATCTTTAAAATATAAACAACCGATTGCTGGGGCATATTCAATTGCTGGGGCTGTGCTAGTGGCAGGTGCTTTGTCGCACTTTTCATTACAAGAGGCAATTGGCGCTTATCTTGTAGCAAACCTGATTGTCCTTATACTAGGTAAAACAGGATTAATCGATAAAGTGATGAATTGGATACCTGTTCCAATCGTTATGGGAATGATTGTTGGTGTCATGATGCGATTTGCGATCGAGATGATAACTTCTGTTGAAGTGTCCCCTCTGTTAGCAGGTTCGGCCATCTTAGTCTATTTGTTATCCTCACGATACATCAAAAAAATACCACCCGTTTTATCAGCGTTAGTCGTTTCGGTACTCCTTGCCATTGTAATGAATGAGTTTAATTTTTCAAATGTACAAAGTTCGTTTGTGCTTCCTCAACTAGAACTTCCAACCTTTAGTTTGAACGCCATTATTTCTCTTTCTATCCCCCTTGCAATCTTGATTATTTGTACAGAGAATGCACAAACAACAGGAATCCTAATGGCAAAGGGATATAAACCGCCAATTAGTGCAATGGCCATCTTTGGCGCCATTTTTGGTTTTTTTGCATCCTTTTTCGGAGCTCATGCTATCAACACTGCGGGGCCAATGACTGCGATTTGTGCATCTGATGAATCGGGTAAAAAAGAAGGCCGATATGCTGCTTCTGCGTCAAATGGAGTTTTATTTGCAAGCTTCGGTGTGTTTGCGGCGTTTGTTGTTCCTTTTGTAATTGCGATGCCAGGTGTAATTGTGAATACCATTGCAGGCTTAGCGATGATAGGTGTACTCTTATCTTCACTTAAGATTGCTTTTTCCGATACAAAATTTCAAATGGGAGCCTTTTTTGCATTCATTATTGGAATGTCTGGAGTGAATCTCTTTCATATCGGTGCCCCATTATGGGCGATTGTGGGTAGTGTTTTTGTCTCTCTTTTAATCGAAAAAAATGATTTTGAAAGAAAGATAAAAGTAGAAAAAAATCTCAAGCATGGTGCATAGCTATCATGATGGATGTGTTGTAAATAGATGGACATACTAATCACATCCGAAAATCCCATGAGAGGTGAATCAACATGAACATTGATATAACATCTATTTATGACAACATGCCAGATTTTTCGAATCATATGGAAGCTAGAGAATGGTTTAAAAATGAGTTTAAAGACAGATTTTTCTTAAGGACCCATAGTGATAGCGACGGAAAAATGACTTATTTCTATCACATTGTCAAAGACCCAGAAACGTATCAAAGATACATGGAAAGCTTTGCAAGTAATGAGAAACGTGAAATAACGGAAATGTCAACTTTTGAAAGCTATACAACCGTTGAAATTACAGAAGACGGGGATGTTAATATTACAATATAAGAAAAAAAGGAGGTTTCCAATGTGAAACCTCCTTTCCAGAAATACTGTCACTAGCGAGAATATTACTGCCATCCCATTATTACTGCCACTTTTCAGTCTATTTCTCCTATGACAGCCTCTTTATACTTTATTGATTTTTTATTATGGATAAATTCAACCATATCAACTTTATTAATTGGTCGACTGAATAAATAGCCTTGTATCTCGTCACAGCCCATATTTACAAGGATCTCACATTCATCCCACGTTTCTACACCCTCTGCCACCACATTCAACTGAAGTCCATGTGCAATGTCAAAAATTGATTTTACTAATAACGCCTTTTTCTCATCTTTGTCAATATTATGGATAAATTGTCTGTCGATTTTAATTTCGTCAATTGGAAGCTTCAGTAATTGATAGAGAGACGAGTATCCCTTTCCAAAGTCATCAATTGAAATCTGGACCCCTAGCTCTTTCAGATTTCGAATCCGATCAGCAACATGCTGTTGATCCTTAATAAACACACTTTCTGTAATTTCAAGCTTTAAATATTTTGGCTCTAATCCAGAATCATGTAATGCCTTTTTGACCATTGAAACAAGATAATCTTGTTGAAAGTGCTTGGCTGATAGGTTTACCGAAATTGGTACATATAGAAGGTTTTCAACTTGCCATTGTTTATTTTGTCTACAAGCCTGGATGAGAGACCACTCATCAATTTTTGAAATGAGACCGATTTCCTCAGCCACATCAATAAAGACTCCAGGAGAGACCACCCCTAGTATGGGATCATTCCAACGAATCAAGGCTTCAATACTTGTAATTTTACCTACCATGGTCTTCGGCTGATAAAATTGTTCAAACCAATTCTTGTCCACTGCTGTACGTAGAGCATTTTCGATTTCTAATCGCTCTTGAAATTTATTTTTCATGGATTCATTGAAAAACTGAACAGTATTGCCGCCTTTCTCCTTCGAGATGTACATTGCAATATCTGCATATTTTACTAATGTATCTAAATCTTTACCATCTTCTGGGTACACACTGACCCCAATACTTGCCGTTATATAGTGATTTTGACCCGCTATTGTATAATAGGATGAAAACTCTTTGACAATCATGTCTAGTGTTTTATTTATCTCATCCCTGTTATCAACAGAATGGACTACTACAAACTCGTCCCCTCCAAGTCTAAAAACCTGTCTATTGTCCTCTTGTAACTTCTTTAGCTTGTTACCAGTTGCTTTTAGAAGGGTATCCCCTGCATCATGACCTAATGTATCATTGATTTGTTTAAATTGATTGAGATCGATAAAAATAATCGCAATCTTTTGGTCATGGTTATTTCGAATCAGCTCACGTACATATTTTTGGAAGAAATAACGATTGGGTAAGTAAGTCAAACTGTCGTAAAAAGCAAGTTTATGAAGCTTGTCCTCTGATTCCTTCAGTCTTGAAGTTTGTTCTCTTAGAATCCAGTTCATCTCAATACTCTCTTGGAATAACTCCTTCAGCTTATCTGCCATTTTCTTTAAATTTTTACTCAGGATGCGAAGCTCTGATATTGTACCTTGCGGCCATTCGATATTTTCTAAAGAACGCAGCTTTTGTGGTAATCCTGTTGTAATTGTTGTCAGTTGCCTTAGATTATTCGTGAGCATTCGGCTTACGGCCATAACAAATAATATGGCTGAAACAGCTAGAATTAGTAAATACTTTAACTGGTCAAGTGAAATATTAAAAATTTGTTGTTGATACCCAGCGATTGGATACTGCAACATAATTCGGTATGAACCAGTATCCCTTGTATAAAAATAAAAAGCATCATCCCATCTCGTAATTGGCTGCATATCATTGTTAGCAACCGGTAAAGCCTCAAAAACATTGGGTGAAATCTTCCGAATCTCATACTTATTAGGATCAAAATCCATCACGACTGTCGATGAAATGATATGATTTTTATTGTCAAATACAATAATATCAATGTCTTGGTTCTTATTCCGCCATATAATTTCTTCAATTTGATTGACGTCGCTACTCCCGTTTGCTTTTTCCAGTTGAATCAGGTCATTTTCAATCCGATTTACTCTCGTTTCACTAATTTGAACTAGATCCTTTTTAATGACTTCAAATGTGTTCAGCGTATTTGTGATTACACTAATAAAAAACGGAACAAGAATCGTTAAAATCGTAATTTGCGATAAAAACTGGTGAACCGATACATTATTTTTACTGATTCGATTGTTTTTAACAAACTTGTAGAATGGGAAATAAGCCAGTAGCATATCTGCAACTAATACATTGAAAAGTCCATTTGCAACATCTTTGCAGATTTGAAAATAGAGTGCACTTCCTGACAGTGATTCTCGACAGAATATAAAGAGCAGCGCTATTCCAATAAAAATCCAGAAAAAAAAGTCTACGAAAAACATTTTTGCTTTTCGCCCTCGTAAGAAAAAGGCACCAACAAAAACGATTTCAACAAGCATGATAATTGCATAATAAGGACTGTTTGAAAAGAATATGGCAATAAAGATAGCGATTAGACCCGTTACAATTGCGGTGGTATATCCAAAAATACGGAGTATTAAAAACATCGAAATACTCGCAAATGTAAAAGTTATTCCATATAACAGCGTTAATTTGAAATGAGAGGCTAATAATACGAATCCTACTAGGGTAACTAATAGTATTAAATCAGTACTTATTTTGCCTTTTATCTGCGAATATCCTATCATAAAGTCTCCCCTGATTTATATATATGTAAAACGATATTTTCACTATGGTTATGATAATAATATCATAAATTCTATATCTTTTTTTCTGTTTTTGCTTAACCAAATCATTCCGTTTTAGCTCAGTTCAAACAATCTACTTCCTTTTCCCTATAAACAATAATAAGTTAGGTTTATTGGCAAAAAGTGATAAATTCTGCTACCCTAATATTGGCAAACTTTTATGGGAAAACTATTTAGTACATAAAAGTTAATGTAAAAGAAAGGGTTTTATGATGAAGCAAATATCAAACGTTTTTTGGATTTCGGTTGCTATCGTACTTGCAGCTGTCATATTTGGTGTTGCAGCACCAAAAAGTTTCGAAGAAGAAACGGGTAATATTCAATCATTTATTACATCAGCCTTTGGATGGTATTACCTTATTTTAGTCACAATCATTGTGATATTTTGTGTTTTCCTTATTTTTAGTCCTGTTGGGGCGATTCGATTAGGAAAACCTGATGAAAAACCTGAGTATTCAAATATATCATGGTTTGCGATGTTATTTAGTGCAGGTATGGGAATTGGACTTGTCTTCTGGGGGGCTGCAGAACCACTATCCCATTATATGACTCCACCTTTAGCAGAGGGTGCTACAAATGCTTCCCAAAAAGAAGCCATGCGCTATACATTTTTCCATTGGGGTATTCATGCATGGGGAATTTATGCACTTGTTGCACTTGCCTTAGCCTATTTTAATTTCCGAAAAGGTGAACCAGGTTTAATTTCAGCTACACTAAAGCCTGTCTTGGGAAAAAAAGCAATGGAAGGAAAACTAGGCACTCTGGTTGATGTACTAGCCGTATTTGCGACGGTTGTAGGTGTTGCAACAACGCTTGGGTTTGGTGCGGCACAAATTAATGGAGGTTTAGCCTATTTACTCGATATCCCTATTAGTTTCTTCATTCAACTAATCATTATTGCTGTTGTTACCGTCTTATTTATGATTTCCGCATGGTCCGGATTAAGTAAAGGGATTAAATATTTAAGTAATGCAAATATGATTTTAGCACTTGCCCTACTCATTTTAATGTTCGTAGCAGGTCCTACAGTTCTGATTCTTGATATGTTTACAGATACACTTGGAGGATACATACAAAATATTGTACAGATGAGCTTTAGAATTGCTCCACTTAATGAGGAACATCGTTCTTGGATTAACGGTTGGACTATTTTCTACTGGGCTTGGTGGATTTCATGGTCACCATTTGTAGGTATTTTTATTGCACGTGTATCCAGAGGTAGAACGATTCGACAATTTATAATCGGAGTTTTATTGCTTCCAGCTCTGGTAAGCTTTATCTGGTTCTCAGTATTTGGTACTTCCGCAATAGAAGTACAAAAGCAAGGAAATGTAGATCTCTCACAATTCGCTACAGAAGAAGTTCTATTTGCTATCTTTAATGAGTCTTCCTTAGCAGTTGTTTTATCAGTGGTTGCCATAACACTGGTTGCTACATTCTTTATTACATCTGCGGACTCAGCTACATTTGTACTTGGTATGCAAACCACATATGGTTCACTTACCCCATCAAACTCTGTAAAACTAACATGGGGAATTCTACAATCAACAGTTGCAGCCATTTTATTATATAGCGGTGGTCTACAGGCATTACAAAATGCCCTCATTGCAGCGGCTTTTCCATTTTCAATTATAATGGTACTGATGATGATTTCACTTTATCGTTCATTAACAAAAGAGAAAAAAGAACTTGGATTATATTTAAAACCAAAGAAAAAGACAACTGCACCTCAGCAATAAAAACCAAAAAACCGGCATGTGCCGGTTTTTTGGTTTTTAGAGTATTTTCGTTATCTACTTAGTAACGAGTCCTTGCGACCATGATTTAACCCCATCATCTTCTACGAATTCAATGATTACATCTGTAACACCTTTTATTCCTTGAATTTTTTCTTCAATACCTTCTTTTATTTTAAATGCTTCTTTTACGGATATATTGGAGTCAATTTCCAGTTTCATTTCGATGTGGAAATCCTCCCCTTCTTTCATCGCAAACAATGCGTTTATATCTTTTATTTCTGGACTTGCAAAAATAAGCTCTGCAATTTTGTTTTCTAACTCTTCATCCGCTTCACCAAGTACTCCCTTGGCATTATCCAAAAATACTCTTCCTACTACGTAAAACATCATTAGACCAATTATGATTGAGGCAATTCCTTCTGCCGCATGCCAACCTGCATAATAGGAGAGTAAGATACCAATTATTGCAATTACTCCTCCAAGGGTTGCAACTAAATCCTCCATAAATACAAGCTCTGTAGCAGGAGTAGCTCTTTTTAGATTACCAAAGCTTTTACCTACAATTGCGAATCCCTTTGCATCTACACCTGTTTCATGAAGGACCTCCTTCATTGCTTTATAAAGAACGTATGTCTCCAATATCACGGCTATACCCAAAACAGAAATGTTAATTGCAATACCTGATGATTCGGCTGGATGGATAATATGATGATACCCTTCTTTGATCGCTTCATAACTCATGATTCCAACGATGATTACAGCACCGAGTAAGACTAAGTTTACGAGTCGACCAAAACCATTTGGATATTTTTCGGTCGGCATTTTTTTACTTAATGCACTACCAATGAATACGAAAAATTGATTGGCTGCGTCCCCTAAAGAGTGCATCGTTTCTGCAAACATCGCGACATTACCCGTGAAGAAGTACGCAACTCCTTTAATAATTGCAATAATGGTATTCACAATTGAAGCAATTAAAGATGACTTATTTCCATTCTTTAATAAACTTTGTTTTTTTGACATAGAGACCTCCAAAGTATGATTCTTTTGGTAATACTTGTAGTATTTATTAGTTTTGTAAAATTTATCAGAGGAATTGCGGTAAAAATAAATAGATGCCTGCACTTAGAGTACGGTTGCGATTTTAATGGGGAATGGAACAAACTCTAATCCATTCCAAATTTAAAGCCCACCGGAATATCTGGAAGAACTAATAAGCAGGTTTTGGTGTATCGGACATACCAGCAATTCCCGCCAAACAAAAAACCTTCCGGATCATCCGGAAGGCCGATTAGCACATCTGCAATTTGGTTGGCAGGCGACACATTATTCTTTGACAAGCAGTGCAACTGCTTCAACGTGCACGGTATGTGGGAATAGGTCCACTGGTTGAACACCTTTTAGGGTATATCCAAATGGTTCTAGTTCTTTAATATCCGTTGCAAACGTTTCGGGGTTACAAGAAACATAGACAATTCTTTCTGGCTGAGAGCGACCAATTCTTCTCATTACTTTACCACCAGCACCTGAACGTGGAGGATCAAGTAAAAGTAACTCTGGTCTTCCAAAGCTTTCAAGCACTTCATCAATTCCTTTTCTTGCATCCTTTGCTAAGAAGTACGTGTTTGATAATCCATTATCTTTTGCATTACGTTTTGCAGATTCAATTGAGCTTTCAACAATTTCAATTCCTGCAAGCTTTTCAACGCGACTTGCAAAAGGAAGGGAGAATGTTCCAACACCACAGAAAAGATCAATCATTTTTTCTGATTTCTTCGGTTCCCCCATCTCAACAGCTAAATCGACTAATTTTTGAGCTTGAGTTGGGTTGGTTTGGAAAAATGTATCAAACCAAACACGGAAACGGTATCCGTCCATTTCATCATAAATGAAATCGCGTCCCGCTAATAAATGTGTTTTTTCTGATTGAGTGCGATCAGCCCAGTCTGTATTTTCAAGCCATAATAAGCTTTTCACCTCTGGGAATTTTTCTTCAATGCGTTTTACTAGATCATCTGCAGCATTTTTAAGTTTTCCTTCTGGTGCTTCAGTAGCAAAAAGAGCTAGCATAACTTCGCCAGTTACAAAGGATTGTCTCACCATAAGATGACGTAGAAGACCTTCATGCTGATCTTTGTTATAGCCAGGTAGCTGATGGTCTTTTGCCCACTGGGCTACTTCCATTGCACCTTCCACCATTTTTTCACCTGCAATTAGACAGGTTTCAAGAGAAATGATTTTTCGGAAGTTTCCTTGTTCATGTAAACCTAATGACCCTTCAGGTGAGAAGGTAAATTCCATCTTATTACGGTAATGCCATGGCTCGTCCATTCCGATTGTATCTTTTACAAGTTCCGGATTGAAACCTTGTGATTCAACTTGTCGCTTCACATAATCCGTTTTGTATTGAAGCTGTCCTTTATAATTCCAGTGCTGCCATACACAGCCACCGCATTTTTCAAAATGAGGGCAAGGCGGTGCAAGACGTTGATCATTTTCTGTTAGGATTTCCTCAGCCATCGCTTTTCTTCGTTTACGGTCAGGCTGGTCAACAGTAACGCGAACCTGCTCGCCAATTAAGGTTTGCGGAATCGTGAGCTTTAGCTTCTTCTTATTGCCATGCTCATTTTCACGCCACACGACTCCCCGTCCTGAACCTTTTTCATCTAAACTTTTTATATCAACAATCATCGTTTCTGGTTTTGTTACTGCCAATTAATTGTCCTCCTCGTTACAAACTCCGTATCTATATTTTAGGTTATCAGGTTTAAAAAATATAAGTATAGTCCATTTCTATCCTATTTTACAACATACTAACCAAGTATAAAGCACAACGCACAAATTTGGAATTCCTAACATCCTAGAAAGTATTAGCAAACGAACAATGCAGCAGTAACTTTACCTACCACAAATCGAAAAATTAGTGTACAAGCAGATATAAAAAAGGCGAATATTTCCTTCTTTGTCGCTAAATACTAACTGAAAGATTTCACAACTTTGGATGGGGTTAGGTGGAGGTATGTTTTGGAAAAAGAAGGATAGCAAAAAGCCTGTTAAAAGTTATGAAACTGCAGAAAAAACGATTGAAGAAGTATTTGAAAAGGCAAAAAAATCAAGCGACTTTACTACATTCTCACCTTTCGAGAATAACGAAAACATTTCATTCAGTTATTTTAAAACATTAGTTGATACTAAGATTCTGCAACAGTCTCTACTAACTAGTTTAAAGGAGAAAGTTACAGAAATTGAAAAACTTCATGATTTAAAAAATATTATCCCAATAGAAGAAATTAAATTTTCAAAGAACCCATCGGAACTTGAAAAAGCCTTCCATCAAGGGGCAGTTGCGGTATATTTCCAAAATCAAAAAGATGAATTTGCTTTATTTAGGATTGGTAATGCAAGGTTAGGTCAACGGGAAACTAATGATACACAAAATGAATTTAGTGTGATTGGGCCTAAGGTTGGATTTATAGAAGATATTGAGACAAATCTTCATATGTTAAGAGAACATCTTGATACCCCAGACCTTATCTATGAAGAAATGACCGTTGGGACAAGAACACAGACCAAGGTTGTCATTGCATACATAGATGGTGTTACAAATCCCGATTTTGTAAAAACTGCAAAACATAGGTTAAATAACCTAGATGTTGATGTGGTGTTTGACAATACTCAGTTAGAGCAAATGATTTCCGATCATTCAACATCTCCATTTCCTTTATTCGTAACTACAGAAAGATTAGATCGCACAGTAGGAGCACTTTTATTAGGACAAATTGTACTGATTACTGATAAATCCTCCTATGCCGTCATAGGACCAGTAAATCTTATGGATTTTTTTTCAAATCCAGAAGATTTTTATCTTCCATCTTTAATTGCATCATTCTTTAAATTAATTCGGATATTTGGAATGTTGTTTTCTATCTTTGCAACTTCCTTTTATGTTGCGATTTTAACATTCCATTTTGAGGTTATACCGATGGACCTGCTTGGTCCTCTTATTAACTCGAGAGCCAATGTTCCCTTTCCTCCTGTTCTTGAAGTTTTATTCTTAGAAGTGACCATTGATTTACTCAGGGAAGCAGGAGCACGTCTACCCACAAAAATCGGACAGACATTAGGTATAGTTGGAGGAATTGTAATCGGACAGGCAACAGTAGAAGCAGCACTTACTAGTAATATTTTATTAATCATAGTTGCATTAGCAGCCTTAGCTTCTTTTACAACGCCTATTTATAAAATGTCGAATGCTGTTAGGATGTTAAGATATCCTTTCATCATACTTGCTGCCATTTGGGGTGGTTTAGGTATTTATGTAGGAATTCTTTTTATAATCGGACATTTGATTCGACTCAAATCATTAGGAGTTCCTTATATGATTCCGCTTTATCCCTACCGAAAAGGCTGGGCATTGGGTTCCTTCATAAGGCCTAATTTCGAAAATCTAAATAAACGTCCATCGATCTTTAGACCATTAAGTAACAAACGATATACTCCAGCCTCACCCCAAGACACAGAAGATGGACTGGACTCAGAATAAAATTCTTTAAAAAAGAAAGTAGAGATTATATGGGAAAATGGAGAAAAAGTCTAAAAGTAGTAATTGTATTTCTTTGTATAGTAATCCTAGTAGGATGTACGAGAACTAAGATCGTCGATAAGTTAAGTATCATTCATGTGTTTGGTTTTGATTTAGCCGATAACGGGGATGTGATCGGAACCGCCTTGTTCCCTGAATATACGAAGAGCAAAGGGAGCGATAAAAGTCAATATTTAGAAGAGAAAACAGATGCAGTTGCACTATTAAGATCTAAAATGTCAACACATACCAGTACCCCAGTTGCTTTATCGAAAATAAGGGTTTTAGTATTCGGTAATGAATTTGCAAAAGCGGGTGTTAATGACGTAGTAGAACGGCTACTTTTGACACCTGAAATCGCGACTAATATACAGATTGCCGTCTCTACCCACAGTGCGAAGGAAACACTTAACACCCTAAAAAAAAGGGACCTTACCCTAGCGGATCAAATCAAACAAAATATGACGGGACAACAACTTCCAAGGATGAACCTACATGTTTTCTTAAACCACTTCTATGGTGAAGGAATGGATCCCTATGTACCGATGCTAACCATTGACGAAAACGATAAGATACAGGTGGATAGAGTTGGTATTTTTAAAGATGATAAGCTCAAACTTCACTTGAATGAGAAAGAAACCTTTATTTTCTCGGTTTTAGAGAATTTTCGCACACAAGCCATATATGATATTGTCCTTGACGAGGAGGATCGAACAGAAGTCATTCTGATTCAAGCGTTTCGAAATAAAAGAAAGTGGGAATGGGTAAAAGATGAGCAGCAATTAAATCTTTCGTTAAAACTCATATGGACAATTACACATCATCCGGACCGTTTTAACCTGGAAAATCCACATGATCTTGAAACTATTAAAAGATTAATTAAAAAAGAGGTAAAAAAAGAGAGCGAGGAACTATTAAATACGTTCAAAGAAAAAGGTGTAGATCCACTTGGAATTGGAAATATTGTTCGATCCCAGGATCGAGATTGGAATGAAACATCCTTTTATGAACAATACCCTACATTACCTATCAATATTGATATAGATTTAAAAATCATACATTCTGGCCTTCAGGGCTAGGCTAGACTAGGATGGTCAATCATGAACAGTCAGATTAATGAAAATAAACAAGTCTCTCCCTATTTCCTATTCTTTTTAATACATGGCTCTCAAACTGGTATTGCTGTATTAAGGTTTCAAGGAAATGTAAGTAAGGGGGCCGGTAATGAAGCATGGATGTCCGTACTTGCTTTGGGTTTAAGCATTCAGCTCTTATTTATGATGATGATATATATCTTAAAACAGTCTACCGCAGGGGATATTCTTTCCTTTCATAAAGACATATTGGGAAAGAAACTGGGAGGGGCTTTAAATTTATTATTGGCATGTTATTTTTCACTAGCCGGGGTATCAGTTGTATATGGTTATATTGATCTCCTCCAAGTATGGGTTTTCGATGGGATTCCTAGTTGGGAGTACGCTCTTCTTCTTTGTTGCCTCATTTTTTATCTAGTCTCAGGAGGATTCCGAGTGATAACTGGAGTTGCATTTTGGGGTGTTGTGATTCCAGCTTTCTTATTAATTTCCTTTTTTTATATTGCTGGTTTTATGGAGGTTTCATACCTTCAACCACTTTTCAATCATAGTTTAAAAGACCATTTTACTTCGGCTAAAACAGCTGTCCCTCTATTTTTGGGGTTCGAAACCGTTCTTGTTTATTTTCCATTCATAAAAAACGGAAAAAAAGCAAACAAATGGGGGCATTTGGCTTTATTGTTTACAACAGTCTTGTATACTCTCATAACGCTTATCTCTTTTATGTTCTTTTCACAAGGAAAAATACATCACTTAACATGGCCAACCTTAACAATGATTAAAATCATACAGTTTCCTTTTTTGGAGCGCTTTGAGTTTATCTTTATATTCACCTGGCTCTTAGTCATCATACCTGTGATTAGTTTATATCTTTGGTCAACTATTCGATCTATAAAAGTTACTCTACCAAAGATAAAGCCAACTTATATTTTGCTTTTTTTACTAACTGTGTATGTTTTTGTAAATAGCCAACTCACTGACATTTATTACACGCAACTTATTCAAAAAATGGTCGACATAAGTAGTTCTGCTTTCTTGTTTGGGTATATCCCGGTTCTATTCATCGTAAGCGTTATCCGTCAGTTTATTAAAAAGCATAAGGAAGGTTGAGTTTCTCGGCAAGTGTATTCGTCGTGGATACTCAACCTGTTTTTAGTCGATGTTTTATTTAACAACTTTAGATTTTATATTTCCAAGTATGTTTAGAAGGGACTCATATTGAAGTTTATAGACACTAGCGCCATCGAGTGCTTTGGAGCTAATTTTACGAGTACCATTTTTTAGAAATTTATGGTTATACTCTTTTCACAAACGCGATATAATGAGTTTGGAGTGAAAAGTTTTGGTATGGAGGGGAAAAATATGTTAAAAAAATTCGCAGCTGATGCTTTAGGTTTATCGGATATCGGAAAAATTATTGGCCCTGAGGACTATGATAAAACAGACGCAGATGATTACATTAGACACGAGGATAATGAAAAGATTTACTTCTTGATTAAGACAAAAGCCGATGAGTATTGCTTCACAAACATTGCTTTCATCCATGTTGACGGTGCCAATGCCGTTTCATCGAAAAGAATGCTCAAACGCTATCCATATTCCCAGCATAAAATCACGAATGTTTTTCTTGAAACGGCTGGTAGAGTCGACTTAGATATCGAAATAAAATTCAATTTAGGAAATCAAGCTTTTAGTATTGATGTGGATAAAAGACAGATTGATAAATTAAATGATTTATATAAAGCACTCGTTTATATTTCTGAAATCATTCATGAAAATAACGTTATGTACGATATGGCGATTAATAGCTTGGACAAAGCGGTAACAGTATTGCACAACTCCAGACCAGCAGAAATTCAGCTAGCTGAGGAATACAAACACCTAACTGAATATGGCTTTTCATGGCTATCATCAGCTCGTGATCAGTACCTCAGGAAAGATTTCGGTGAGGTTTTTGAAAAATATATAAATAACTAATAGAAAAGACGGCATCCGGAATTATTCTGATGCCGTCTTTGTTTACGTGATTTTGGCTAAGGCAGCGATAAAAGACCTTTTCTAGACTCTATCGCTTTTTTGGGAGATTCATTTGGTTTATGAAGGACTTTGGGTGGGGACTGTCGAGGGGTTCGGGACTTGATTTGGTTGGTGAAGGACTTTGAGAGATGGCTGCCGATGCGTTCGGGACTTCATCGGTCTTATGAAGGACTTTGCGCGAGGGACTCCGATGCGTTCGGGACTTCATCACGCTTATGAAGGACTTTGCGCGATGGATGACCTGGCGTTCGGGACTTCATCCAGCTTATGAAGGACTTTGCGCGATGGACGTCGACGCGTTCGGGACTTCATCACGCTTATGAAGGACTTTGCGCGATGGACACCGCGCGTTCGGGACTTCATCGGGCTTATGAAGGACTTTGCGCGATGGACGTCGACGCGTTCGGGACTTCATCGGGCTTATGAAGGAC
>NZ_JAPSKV010000034.1 GCF_031181385.1 Fredinandcohnia onubensis | reverse complement strand
AATCATTTCTTTAGCATCTGTCAGTGTTCTAGCCAGAGGCTTTTCGCAAATCAAATGACTACCTTGATCAGCTGCCTTCATTAAAAATTCCTTATGAAGCGGGGTCGGTAAACAAATCGATACAACATCAATCTTCCCAATACTCGCAGCAGCCTCCTCATATGTACAAAACGCTTTGGCGCCAACCTCATCTGCAAGCTTTTTTGCTTTTGAATAATTGATATCAACGACACCCACTACCTCAGCGTTTGTTAATTTTTGATATGCTTGAGCATGAACGGTACCCATTGTTCCAGCTCCAATGACAAGTGTTTTAAACATAAGCAACTCTCCTATACATTTATATTTGGATACTACTTACACATTAGTACTTGTTACAGAGTTCTCATGTTGAAAAAATAAGCCAGATGCTCCCATCACACCTGCTCTTTTTCCTAATACGGCTTTGCAGATTGCAACATCTCTGCTCATTTGCGTTATGCTATTTTCTGTTACATATTCTTTAACCGTAGGTAAAATAAAGTCAGACATGTTCATGACTCCACCCCCAAAGACAATTGCCTCTGTATTGAATAAATGAATTAAGCTCGTAACTCCAGCCCCCAAATATTCTCCAACTTCCCTTAGTAAGGAGATGGAGAAGGGATCGCCTTTTTCGGCTGCTAACGCAATTTCTTTATTTGTCACTTCTGATCCGATTTTAAGGTCTTGCAACATGCTGCTTTGATCTTTTAGTCGTTGATTTGCCAGTTTTGCCAGCGCTGTTCCTGAAGCATACCTTTCCAAGCAGCCGCGGTTTCCACACTCACATCGCTCACCCTTATGAACGATCGTAATGTGTCCAAATTCCCCAGCACTATCTTGGTTCCCTGTTATCAGTCTTCCGTCACTAATAATCCCTGCTCCAATACCCGTGCTGACCGTAATATAGATGAGATTTTTTTTTCCTTTTCCTGCACCCCAAATCCATTCAGCAATAGCGGCAGAATTCGCATCATTACAGACACGAACTGGAATATGATAGTGACTTTCAAGCATTGCTCCAATTGCATAGTTCTCTAACCCCAAATTATTGGCATAGACAATTTCATTTCGCTTTGAATCAATGACACCTGCGCTAGCAACGCCAATTCCTCTCAATCTCTCTCTATCAATGTTCTCTACTAATCGATTAATTGCGTTGATAAGCGTAAATGAAATTTGATCCGCCCCGTGTTTTGAGGATTTACATTCTAGTTCCTTGATTATCTTTCCTTCAACCGAGATAAGCGCTACTAATAGTTTTGTACCCCCTAAGTCCACCCCGATTGCTAAATCTTTTCTCTCTAAATTCATCTGTATCCTCCTAAACGATTCTTATAAACTACCTTCTAACTCCTTGTAATGCAATTCCGGAAATGAGATGTTTTTGGAAGAAGATAAACATGATCAGCATCGGAATCGTAGAAAGCACAGCTCCAGCCATTAGCAACGGATAATCAGTTGAATATTGTCCCTGGAAGGCAGCAATTCCAACAGATAGTACTCTCATATTCTCTGAACTTGTCATAACGAGCGGCCAGAGAAAATCGTTCCAGGCAGCTAGGATGGTAAATATTCCCAACGCAATAAGGGCAGGTGTTGCATTTGGGATAATAATTCTCCAATAAATCCCGAATAAGGAACATCCGTCCATCGTTGCTGCTTCATCCAGTTCCTTTGGTATACCCATAAAAAACTGTCTTAACAAAAAGACACCGAAGGCACTAAACATACCAGGTACAATTAATGCATAAAACGTGTCAATCCATCCAAGCTGAGTTAAGATTGCATAGTTTGGAATTAAGATAACTTGTGGAGGTACCATTAACACAGATAAAATCGCGATAAAGATCGTATTCTTAAAAGGGAAATTCAAACGCGCAAAGGCAAATGCAGCCAACGAGCATAAAAACAACTGAGCAATAGTTCTACCAAGTGTTAAGATAATTGTGTTAATATAGTACTTTATGAAATTGACACTCTCGAAAACCTCAGCATAGTTTTCAAATTTCCACTCTTTCGGAAAAATCGTCGGTGGTACCTGCATGGATTCACCAAATGATTTTAATGAAGTGGAAACCATCCATAAAAACGGCACAATCATTATAAAAGCCCCGCAAATCAGCAATAAATGATTACCTATTTTTAGTTTCATCTGTTAACAACTCCTTATTACCCATCATAGTGAACCCACTTCTTTTGAAAGACAAATTGAATAATGGTGACCGCCAAAATAGCTAGGAACAATAGAAAGGCTTGTGCTGAAGCCATGCCCATTTGCGAATACTTAAAGCCTGTTTCGTATACCCCAAAAACAACAGTCCGTAGTGGCTCTAATAAGGCATTACTATCCCCAATCATAATGTAAATTAAATCAAATACCTGGAGAGAACTGATCATCCCTGTAATGAACACGAAAAATAATGTTGGGGTAATAAGCGGCAGCGTAATGTTAAAAAATTGTTTTATTTTTGAAGCCCCGTCAATTTGTGCAGCTTCATAATACGTTTTATCGATTCCTTGTAGACCAGCTAGTAGTAAAATCACATTATTTCCGACTGTCATCCATACATATACTAAGATTACCGCGATTAATGAGATACTGGGATTGAATAACCATGAAGGCTGCGGGAGTCCAAATAGACCCAAAATATAATTAATCAGACCGTATTCAGTGTTATATAACCATTTCCAAACCATTCCCACTGCAACAGGCATGGTCACAACAGGTAAGAAATAAAGTGTACGATAAAGAATCATACCTTTCATTCTTTGATTCAGTAATAAAGAGACTGCTAGGGCAAAGATTACTGAGAGCGGAACTGAGACTAAAGTAAACACAATCGTATTGATTACTGACCGAATAAAGGATTTATCACTTAGTAATGTGATGATATTTTCTAAGCCGACATATTCTGCGGTACTAATACCATTCCATTTGGTAAACGAGAGAGCAAAAGACGCGATCGCTGGAAACATATAAAACACGAGAAGGCCAAGCACAGTCGGAGCGATGAATAGATAGGCGTACAACACTTCTTTATTGGGTTTCTTTTTTTTCACTTTTGGTAATACAGGTTCCTTCCTTTTCTCTGTAGCCAGTGAATTTTCCAACTAAATCTCTCCCTCCGCTTTAGATTTTATGTACTCTTCCCTCTATTTCATAAAGGGAAGAGCTTAGACTCTAGATCGAGAATAAAATAGCCAATTATATAACAAAATATTTGACA
>NZ_JAPSKV010000033.1 GCF_031181385.1 Fredinandcohnia onubensis | reverse complement strand
CGATTAAATTGCTCGTAGCATGGAAAGGGCTAAGGAGTTCATGAATCGTATAGAGATCGCCTCCCCCAGGCTGATAATCCATTTCTGAACCACCGATAGAAATAGCCAGACCCAGCTCCTTCCCCCGTAGTTTCCCTCCTTTTGACGTGTAGCCCCAGCCATAAGTCAGTACATCATCCAACCACTTTTTGAGAAGCGGAGGTGAACTATACCAATAGAACGGAAATTGAAAAATGATTCGTTCATGCTGCATGGCAAGTTCTTGTTCTCTTTGAACATCAATCCTCCAATCCGGATAGGAAGCATATAGATCATGAATAGTGATCGTATCCGGATACTTCTTAACTTCCTCCAACCAAGTCTTATTCACGCGAGATTTGTCCAAGTTAGGATGAGTGACAAGTACCAGTGTCTTCATCAAGTTCCCTCCTTTCATTCATTCGCATGCTTGCCGACAAGTTAACTTTATCGTACTTTAAGCGATGGTGCTTATCTGCGCAGTTCAAACCATTTGTCTATTTAGCTCAAGTTCGATGTCCAGCTACCTGCTGAATTGTAACCTGGGGAAACACAAAGGTTTCTTAGAGCACCTTGATAAGAACAAGACAATCAGTTGGATGATTGGCCATAATATTTAACTCAATATTTCACCCCCTTAGAATAGTAGTAGACCCCGTTTGATGGCCCATGCCAGCTTGCTGCTCTTAAGGTGTTTATTTTGAATCGCACTAGCGAAGTTGTACGGACTGGCTTAATATTATGTTATGGTCTAGCGAGGAGGGGTATAAATGATTGTACGTTCCGAAAAGATAATGAAAGTCAAGTACCACAGGGTTTAACCAATGATGTTCATCAAATAGCGTTAAAGTTGAATGGGTTAACGGTCTTTGAGTCCTGCGTTTATATGGAAAGTAAAGCAGGCACATTATTTCTAGAAGACCACCTGCTATTATTCGTGCTCAATGGTACATATACCGTTCGTTTTGGGAACCAAGTACATACTGTCCGCAAAGATGAAATGGTTTTATTGCACAAATCTATTGTCATTGAATATGAAAAATCTGGCGAGGATGGATCGGAAAACCTTCTTGATTACATGATGTTTTTCTTGAAAGATGAAATACTAAACGATTTTATCAAAATGGCAAATGTAATGCCTGCTTATTCCTCGTTCATGGTCCCAATATCGGTCTTGTCAGTTAATGAAAGGCTCATTCACTTTATAGAATCGTTAAAACTGATGATTAAAGAACCAGACCGAATTAATCCTGGTTTAATTAAAATTAAATTGTTAGAGTTGTTGTTTGATCTCGCAGACGCAGATGACAAGTTATTGTTTCAGTTTTTCAAATAAAACGCAAAGAAAAAAGGCATATTACTGAGATCATTGAAGAAAATTTGTTCAATCCAGTATCTTTAAACGATCTTGCCTATTTGTCAGGGCGGAGTTTGTCATCCTTTAAACGTGATTTTCAATCGATCTACAACACTTCGCCCCTTCAATGGATTCGAAATCGTAGATTAGATCGTACCAAGGAATTACTTGCAAATTCGGCATTGTCCGTTACAGATGTTTGCTACTCAACAGGATTTGAAAATGTGGCTCATTTCTCAAAGGTCTTTAAAAAAAGATTTGGCATGTCTCCATCCATGGTAAGAGGGCGTCATTAGCAACGTAAAATTAAACTGTACTGTATCTATAAAAGTAGTGTTTATATACTTGTTTAAGGCCTGAGTCGTTGTAGAGACTGAGGTCATTTTTTGAGCTAAATAAACAAATAAATCGAACTAATGGAAAAGTGCTTGTAGTTAAAAAGCGGTATAGTGTACTCATGACACCTCTTCTTACATAACTTGGCAAGTAAATGCTTGAGCATTATCTGAACCA
Organism: Fredinandcohnia onubensis; assembly: GCF_031181385.1. GTDB lineage: Bacteria > Bacillota > Bacilli > Bacillales > Bacillaceae_L > Ferdinandcohnia > Ferdinandcohnia onubensis_C. Next base: position 1,721 of record NZ_JAPSKV010000033.1, on the reverse strand, counting down.
ATATGTGTGTGAAAAAATTTGTATCTATCTAAATTGATTAATAATCAATGCGATGATCTTATTTAAATCAAGTGGATGATGCACGATGATGCTTCCCCAGAGAACTCCCCCCACAGTTGTCACCCCGATAAAAAGTAGCCATTCCTTTCTATTCAACTTTCGTACTCGGTTTAATAACATCAGACCACCGCTGAGAAACAGTGTATATAAGCCTAACAGTGCGATCATGCTGGTTTGCCTCTCCTCTGTATTTTATATAGCGTCTGTAACCAAGAGCAAATAATCAGAATGGCCGGAACTATGACGGCGTAAAGCATATAGTAGTTAAATAAATAATTTTCAATCCATTCGATATTCTCTATCACGTTGGCAAATAAAAGAGAGTAAGCGGAGATGATCCATACTAGCGGAAAGGCTACTATGTCACGTCTTTCAATTTTGAACAGCTGGCAAAGGCCGAGGACTGCACAATAAAACAATAAGCTTAATTTTAGACATAATAAAAGAAGGATATTAATCGAAAGAATCGCTTCTAAATGTTCCAAAAATCCCGAAAACTGCATTTCACGAAAAATGGTGTAAACTGGGTATATAAGATGTGAGCCTCGATCGACTCCTAAAATGCCAATCGTCATGTATACACAGATAGAAAGGATAACACCAGCGGTGCTAATTCCTAAAAAAAATGCCGTTTTCAATCTGCTTTTAACAAAAGGGAAGAGCATCATGAACATGATGGTTTCCATATAAGGAAACGCAAGTGCATATTTTGTATGAAGGATCGTAGTCCAAAGCTGAAAGTCAAAAGGGACATGGAAAGTCCGCCAGTCCCAATCCCTTAGCATGACCGTGAAAGGAATCCAGAAAGCCACAATAATATACGGCGTAACAAGCTCACTAACCATTGCGATCGACTCAATTCCTTTTACGACGGCATACGCACAAACGAGCAACACCACTACATTGAAAATGGAAAGGGGAGTTCGTGGCATAAGATTGTTATGCATAAAATCACTCAAGTTACGTGTTACCCAAGATGCAATTTGGATGAAATAGAGGATGTAAAGAAAGGCGATCAATCCACCAGCCCATTTACCTAGTACTTGTATCGCAATTTGAATGAGACTTTTTCCAGGGTAAAGTTTGGATAAGTATAGCCAAAAAGCCGCCAATATCAACCCATACAAGAACGACCAAACACAAACAATCCAGCTGTATTGCTTTGCATCTTCCATAAGTTTCCCAGGTAACATAAGGAACGTCGTAGCGCAGACAAAAGTAAAAGTTAATGTGATCATCTGCCATCCACTTAGTCGGGCATTTTCCATTTTCTTATTCACTCTTTTCTATTTTGTATGAAGATCCTGTATTCCCGATAGTTGTTACCTTAGATTTCACCACAAACGTAACAGGTAATTGTTTCCATGATTTATTAACGCCTTCATCCTGAATCCCTAACAGGTCCCAATCTTTATTTTTACTTAACTCATCAAATGACTTTGCTTTCTTTTTTAGCGTTCGATTAAATGATGATTCTACTTCATGAAGATTTTCTAAGGTCATTGGTTTAGGTTGTTTATTGGTAACGATCCGTAGATCAGCACGAATCTGAATAGTTAGACGAGAGGAAGAACGGTCGAAGTCCCTGTTAATTTCAACATCCTCCACCTCTACATCGACATTCTCTCCATTCACTTCAATCGATTCTACAAATTTCTTAA
>NZ_JAPSKV010000001.1 GCF_031181385.1 Fredinandcohnia onubensis | reverse complement strand
TTAAATCACTATCAATCCCATGATCAGCCAAACGCTTATCAACATAAAGTGCCGCTTCTAGAGTGTACACTTTTTCTGTATTACCATGTGATACCGCCCCTGGATCTGAACCTCCATGACCTGCATCCTGTATCCAGTTCATTATGGATCAATCTCCTTTTTCATCAGTTTATGAATTTGTTTGGTTTTTGGTACGAATTCGTATTTAATTGATTACTTTTTTGCTAACCCTTGAGCTTGTAACATTTTCTTCTGCAGCTGTCCTTTTTTACTTAGATAGTTGTTCTTCCAAGCAGCATAAATTAAATAGGCCCCGGAAATAACCGCGACCACATCATTAACGAACTCATCTGGAATAGTTTGATATCCTAATAGATTCAACACGGCATTTATAACTGCCACGACTAAAAATGCAAAACGCCCGACACTTGCTTTATCCATTCTATATCTCTCCCTTACTCTCTAAATTATCCAACCTTTTATGAGCTTGTTTGCTTGATTCCTCAACTCGTGTGACTCGTTCTCCTAAGTGATTCAATGCTTTTTCATTAGCTTTTGAATCAATTCGAATGTCATCTACACCTTTACGAATATAACCAAGTTCAGCCTTTAATTCTGCGCTCTCTTGACCATCTGACTTGATGGACTTAGCTTTGTTTAACGAATAAGTTTGGAATGCAATTATAAGTGACAAAACTCCAATCAAAACACCTAGTTCTACTGTCAAACTTCTCTCACCCTTTCAAGGCTAAATAAAAAAGTCCTAAGACTAGGACTCTACTTAAAACTTTACATTGTATGTTTACTTCCATTTTCCCACTATCAGGATAGACAAGTTAAAACTCTTTTCTATTCTAGCGTTTGCGGTTATCCTAACAGAGGTATTAGTGTCGTGACTAACAATCAGTGGAATATCGTAATCTCCTATTACTGTTGTTTGGATATTATTAATTTCCCATCATAGGACCTAGCATAGCTATTCCTGCTGCAGTTGCTGCAAGGATAGGAACTATGGCTGGACTCATCAAGCATCGAACCGAGAACCATATTCCCTCCTACTGTTTGTAGGGTTCGAATGGTATCAGCTATATTATCCAATCGCTGTTGTGCTTTTTTGTAGTTGACTCTAACATTGATCCAAACCTCATTAGGAATTGAACGAACTGTTTTCTTTACTTCAGCCATTTTCCTTCTAAATTCGGATATTTTAGCACCGACAAGAGCTTCTAACTTTTCTCTCATGTTGAACCTCCCTTCTTTCTGAATTGAGGTGTGAAACCTTTAAAGGCTTCATTTAATTTAAGCAATCGTTTCATATCCATGTCTCTAGAATTTTTCCAATTCGCTTTATCCTCATTGAGTCGTTTTCTAGCTTTTTCTGCATCGAACATTTTTCTCTCCGATGCTCGTTTTGCATTCATTGCGTAGCGATTAAACATGGCACTTCTGGCCATTCGTTCATACTCATCTATTTCCCTTTGTTGTGCTCCTTTAATAAAGGCTCGATACTCTCTTGGAGTCCAGGAAAGAATCAACTCAACATCATTCATATAAGTGGTCTTAAAAACGTTATTATATCAGTCTTTTTCGAATACCTTCATTTTAGTTCCTATATAGAACCGCCACCTCCTAAGCTGTAGGTCGTAGGTTCGATTCCTATCTGGGACGCTAAATCGAAAAGGATGTCCGTGGGACATCCTTTTTTTATTCTTCGTATGCTGCTTTTAATTGCTCCATATCAATTTTCGTCTTCATCTGGAGCAGCGTTTTCATGACTCTTTCTGATTTTTCAGGATTGACATCGTTAATCATGTCGTTTAATGTCTCGGGCACAACTTGCCAGGAAACACCGAATTGATCCTTTAACCATCCACAAACTTGCGCCTTTGGGTCGCCACCTTCAGACAGCCTGTCCCAAAAATAGTCTATTTCCTCCTGTGACTCACAATTTACAATTAGTGAAATTGCCTCTGTAAATTTATATCTCGGACCACCGTTTAAGGCCACAAACTTTTGACCTTCTAATTCGTATTCAATGGTCATTACCTTGCCTTCAGACATACTGTCGTGCCGTTCTTTTCCATAACGAGTGATTCGATTAATCGTAGAGTTCTTAAAGATGGACGTATAGAATTTCGCTGCCTCTTCAGCCTGGTCATTGAACCATAGGTTCGTTGTGATTTTCTGGATTTTACTCATTTTCTCCTCCTACGTTGAAAACAAAAAAGAGGCTTTAAGCCCCTATACATCCTTTGTTTTCGTTTCTTTATTAATATACGCTGAAACCCCCTCAACAATAGTGCGATCAATATCGAGATATGGCTTCCCGCGAAGTGCATCATTTGAAAAAAGTTCAATGCTCTCATCTTTCGTATCCTTAGGCAAACTGACCACCTCCATTTTGGAAAATTCTACATTAGCCATAGTGTGGGCAATCAGTTTGTGGTTCATTCATGTTGCGAGCGAATGATTTGCTGTGGCTTCGAGCCAGCGATTCGTTCGATGATGCCGCGTGCCTCAAGGTCTAATTTTACAGCCGTACAATACCAGGAGAGGGATCCTTCGAACATTGGTTTTAATCGAAGCGATACCTCTTCCATTAACTCTTTAAAAACGACCTTTCCTCTTTCGTCAATGATGTCTAAAATCGTTTGTTTCACCACTTCATATTTTTCTTCATCAACCTTGGCACCTTTTTTCGCGGGGTCTGGGTTCAGTAACTGGATTTTCATGGGTTCACCTCTATTTCCACTCAAGAAATTCTAGTCTATTGCCAAACGGATCATGCGTGTAAAATCGGTCTGCACCTGGGAGATTGTTGTCATTAATTATCCCCACATTGTTGGTTTGGAGGTGCTGCTTTAAGGCATAAAGGTTTTCAATTTCGAAAGCCGGATGTGCCTTCTTGGAGGGTGCAAAAGGCTCCTCAATACCGATGTGAATTTGTACCGTTCCGTATGCAAACCAAACACCGCCGTTTTTACGAAGAGCCCCTGGCTTTTCGACTTCTTTGCAGCCTAAAATGGTTGAGTAGAAGTGGCGTGCCTGATCCTCACTGCCTTTTGGCGCAGCAAGCTGAATATGGTCAATTGCCTTAATGGTATAAGTCATTTTTATCCCCTCTTTAATATGTGTTACTTCTATCGTACTTCATATCAGGGGATAACTAAATTTGATAATTTTTATGTATTTATATAAGTTTACCTTATTTTTCTGGATACATTTCTTGTAAAAATGTTATCGATTGGGTAATTAGCATTTTGAGTACGTCAATATCGATATCCGCAATTTTGTTGATGTAGACACACGCTTTTCCAGTTGTGTGCTTACCGAACCTTTCGAGAAGCTCCTCACGCTTTGTATCGCCAGTTGCAAAATACAGACTAATTTTCGCTTTGCGTGGTGAGAATCCAACAAGTGGCGCACCACCCTCATGACCGGATGCATATTTGTAATGGTAGGAACCAAAGCCAATAATGCTCGTCCCCCACATTTTTGCCGGGTACCCGGATGTTTCTGTGAAAATATCTAATAGTTTGTATGCATCCTCTTTCTTCTTCGGTTTCTCGACACTTTCAATAAATTCGATGACACTCGAGTCATTTTCTTTTGTTTTTAATTCGTACATGTTTTAGTTTGGCCTCCTTGATAGTAAGTAGGATTGACATTTTTTATTCATTCGAGACGTTGGGCGGGGAATCCTGCTTTTTGGAGCTATGTTTGGGGAAGTATTTAGGCTAGTGGCAGTATTCTGGCTGTAGTGGCAGTAAAACTAAGGAATAATCTCTTTAGGACAAATTAGGCTATTTTTTCAAGCTTTTTTCAGTTATTATGTATTTCCTATCCTTGTATTTCCCCTCACATTCCAAATCTAATGAAGATAGTATGTTAGTTGCTGTAGAAATGGATTGTATATCAAGAAAATCACGTAATTGGCGATTCGTAATCGTGTTACCAAAGAGTAGAATATACTCGTTTAACGAATTGTAATAAGGTTTGAACGAAGAATAGTGGCAAGAAGGACAAGACCATGATCTAACTTTTCGAGTCATTGGGAGAAAATCGCATTTAGGACAACGCACGCCCTTAATGAGTTCATGCGCTTTTATCCCGAATTGTGCGAGTATGTCATGATCATGTGGGGTATGTTTTTTTAAAAGTAGTTTTGACACTTTTTGAAGTTGCTTTTTATCCATTATTTCTTGCCTATTCCTCTTCTCAAACAATTCTATTTTTGAAAGAAAGCTAGGGCTTTTTATGACTTTTTGAGAATGTTTAAAGTCTTTGCTGGCATCAATAATAGCATTGGGATTTGTGAAGACAACTAGGTTTTCAATTGGGAGTGTAGGTAATTTGAAGGTTTCGAGGAGTCTTTTTAGCTGTAGTTGGTGCCTGTTAATTTGAGCAACTGGGCAGTGGTACGGTTTCTTCGTATCTTTGTAGGTTTGGATCAGTTGGTCAAATTTTCCGTCAAAATATAATTCTCCGCGATAATTTTTAGCATCGATGATTAGTTGGAATTTGGGGCTAATTAGAAGTATATCTATTTCAAAAAAGTGCTCACCGGAGATGTCAGGGAGACGTAGGTTGTGGAAGATGGAGTAATTTTTTTCTTTTAAAAAGGACAAATAGTACTTTAAGGATTGTTCACCGCGGTAGCCGGACATCCTTCGGCCATATTCATCGCTAATTTCTTGATATTTTGGGTGCGATTCCGGTAATCTTTTTAGTTGAGCTTCAAGTTTTCTTATGCGTAAAGGGATTTCTAACTCTTTTTTCCTCATTTAATCTAACTCCTTTATGGTTTGATAATACTTTTTTCGACAAAATCCCTACAAATCCTTTAAAATTTTTCAGCATAGGACAGTTTATGGCTTTTATAGAACTTTTATAGCTGTTAGCACAAAAATACGGCCGATAAAAATGTCCTATGGCCGTTATTTTTATTTTATGGCCATTAGCCCGTAATTACATAAAGATCCACTTATATGCCACACCCTAAAAACTACCCAATAACATCACTAATACATAGAGAAAAAGTACGCTTCGCCGGCTGTAGCCACCAAAATTCCAACTAAAACAAGAATAATCAACTTTAAAATCATAGATTCACCTATCCTCTCCCTAGGTTCAGTCTACTAATCAGACAAACATTCACAATACATTCAAATGGTAATCGTTTCAAGTTCAATACCCCCTCACAAACCAATACTAACATATTTTGGAACACCCTATAAATAAATCCAATAAACTCTGGTCAAACTAAGAACACGATTTAAGATGTAGGAGGCGTGAGTATTGAGTAACGAATTATCGATTTTTGCACTTGGCGGGATTAATGAAATTGGGAAAAATATGTATGTGCTTCAGTATGATGATGATATTTTGGTGATTGATTGTGGGGGGAAGTTTCCGGATGAGAGCTTGCTAGGCATCGACTTAATTATTCCGGACCTTACTTACTTAGAAGAAAATCGCGAAAAAATTCGCGGCTTACTTGTAACGCATGGGCATGAGGATCACATTGGCGGGATTCCATACTTTCTAAAGAAGCTCAATGTACCAATTTATGCAACTCGTTTTACACTTGGGTTAATTGAATTAAAGCTAACAGAGCATCGACTTATTGCGGATTCTGAGCTAAAAACAATTGATGCCGATTCAAAGCTTGACTTTGGTGAAATTTCGGTATCCTTTTTCAAAGTAAATCATAGTATTCCGGATTGTCTCGGAATCGTGTTTGACACTCCTGAGGGTAGGGTTGTACATACTGGGGACTTTAAATTTGATTTGACACCTGTGAATGATCAACATTCGGACATTCATCGGATGGCCGAAATTGGGCGTGAAGGTGTGCTCGTTTTACTATCTGAAAGTACGAATGCAGAGCGTCCTGGCGCGACACCGACTGAGTTAAAGGTTGGTAACAGCATTGAGGAAGCCTTTTTTAAAGCGAAAAGAAAGGTGTTTGTTTCAACATTTGCTTCGAATATTAGTCGGGTTCAGCAAGTTGTCGATGCGGCAATGAAGACGAACCGAAAGCTTGCTCTACTTGGGCGAAGCATGGTGAATGTGGTGGATGTTGCAGTCGAGCGCGGGTATCTTAACCTACCGGATGGGATGCTGATTGATGCCAAAGAAGTGAACAATCTTGCGCCGGAGAAGGTTTGTATTTTATGTACCGGAAGTCAGGGGGAACCAATGGCTGCGCTCGCCCGTCTTTCGAATGCAAGCTACCGAGATGTCCAAATCCTTCCTGAGGACACGGTAATCCTAGCGGCGGGGCCGATTCCTGGTAATGAAAAAAATGTATCACGCATTATTGATAATTTGTTCCAGCTTGGGGCGGTCGTTTTATACGGTGGCAGTGCCACTGGAATGCATGTTTCTGGTCACGGGTATCAGGAGGAATTGAAGCTCATGCTGACCTTAATGAAGCCGAGATATTTTATTCCGATTCACGGTGAATATCGTATGCTTCATCAGCACAAATTACTTGCAGCATCCGTTGGAGTGGATCCAGAGAATACCTTTATTATTCAAAATGGTGATGTGGTTGATGTTACAAATTCGGAGGCCCGTCAAACTCGGAAAATCCCTTCAGGAGACACGTATGTGGATGGAATTGGTGTGGGTGACGTCGGCGATATTATTTTACGAGACCGCAAGCAGCTGTCTGAGGATGGCATGGTTGTCATTGTTGTTACACTCAGTAAACGAGATCAAAAAATCATATCTGGTCCAGATACAATTACGCGCGGTTTTGTGTTCAATCGAGACTCTGAAGAGCTTCTACGGGAGACCAACCGACTTGTGAAAAAGTCGATTCTTGATCTTCAAAGTGAAAACAAGTATCAGTGGAATGCGATGAAAAGAGAAATAAAAAAGGCAGTGGGTCAATATTTATTTGCACAAACAAAACGAAAGCCGATGATTGTACCGTTCATAATAGAAGTCTAACCCTCCGATATGGAGGGTTGTTTTATTTCCAAACTTCATCAAGCTTATCTGCGTAAAATTCGATTGCACGTTTGTATCGGTGAATATTCTTATCGCCCGAGGTCGTGGCTAGACTTTTCAGCAAAATTTCCATAGCCTCCTGATTTCGGCCAATATTATAGAGTGTCATCGCGTAAAAAGACTTAATCGCATGATTTTCAGGAAATAGCTTGATGCCTTTTATTAATGTTTCTTCCGATTCTTCATATTTTCCGAGGGTCCGATAAGTACTGCCTAAACCTAATAATGCCCCTTCTAAATCTTCACCTTCTAAACCTAGTGCGATTGATTTTTCATAAAAAGGGACCGCTTCCGATTCCAAGCCTAACACATCAAAACTCCAGGCAACCTGGTAGTTTAGTTGAGGATCATCTGGGGACTCTTTTACCAAACTCAATAACCGTTGATTCGATTCCTTAAGATGGCCCTCTTTTCTAAGTTGAAGAGCGTGCTTCATTTTTGATAGGTCTCCTTATACTCATCATAATATAGAACCTCAACAGCATTTGACCAGTTGAGGACAGTTCCCACGAAGTCCTTGATATCGAGTCCCTTCATCTCATACGTATCTTCAGTGTTCGTGGTTCCAGTTGCATCTTCAATAAAGGTTACTTTATAGCCGCGGTCATATCCCGAAATTGCGGTAAACATGCAACAGAACTCTGTTTCAAAGCCGGTAATAAATATGTGTTCTACTCCGAGTTCCTCTAAAATACTCGCAAGTTTTGTTTTGAAAAAGGCACTCGGTGTTTCTTTTTCAACGATATAATCAGCAAAATCTCTGACAGATTCGTGTAATTCAGAGCCCTCAGCTTCCCGATATAACGGACTTTCCTCAACACTGTCGAAATGACGTACCATAATTACAGGTAGTTTTTTCGTTTTGAAAGCTTGAATGATTTGCTGAATTTTGTGAAGTTCTCCTCCAAAATCTTTATAATTCACTATTCCATTTTGGACATCAATCACTAGTAATGCTTGCATTTATTTACCCTCACTTGTTGGACTGAGTTCGCTCCAAACGTCGAATTGGTTCCCGTCTGGATCTCTAAATACAAAGTTCTTACCTGCATGGCCACGGTCCTCGATTTCTCCGACTGTGATTTGGAGTTCTTTGAATTCTTTATGTAAGTTCTCTAATGCTTGTAAACCATCAACCTCAAAGGTTAGTGAAAAGCGTTCAAGACCTTTTGCATCGATGAAGTTTGCGGATTGTCCTTCCCGTGCTGCAACAAGGAAAAAACTTTGATTCGCCAAATCGATTATGGCTTTGTCCTCATCCATATAGTTTAGCGTTGCTCCAAGTTTTTCAGTGTACCAATTGGCTGAACGCTCCACGTTTGAAACAGGAAGATAAGTGGTTCCGACCCGTATGAGTTTTTGTGACATTTTTCTTGGCCCCCTTTTTCCATCAGGATTTGTAATGTACTTTATTCGAGTTTTATCATGATTTCCCTTTTAATTTTATGAATTATTTTCCAGTAGAGAACATGATGAGCATAAAAAAAAGCCATAACTTAGTGGCTGGCTTCTTCTTAAATTTTTATTTGGTTAAGCTAGCGATTGCTTGGACGTATTGTTCGTACAAGGGTTCCCAGAGCTTTTTACGGTCATCCACTTGTTTTCCATCTAGTAAAACACCGATGACATCTAAACAAACATGCCAACCGGCTAAATCTCTCGGTGTATGATCCGTTAGCTTTATAATCGTTTCAATTAAAAGAAGTTTACATCCATTTTGCTCAGGAGTAAGCTCAAAGCGCACTTTGTCGTCTCCCCATGTATATTCCAAAACAGAGTGATCGCTAAAGTCTGTGATATTCATTTCCTCAAAGGTTCCATCTCCCATATCGAATAGGATACGGCCACCCTTCTGAAGACCATCAACCTTTAATTCTGAAAACCATGTTTGTAGTTTATCGTTCTCTGTTAGCATCGCCCAAACCTCATCAACGGAGTGTGAAAAGTGGCGTTCAAATGTTGCTATGTAATTTGATTCATTTTTTTCAAGTGTTGCTAGCATGTTGTGCCTCCTACTTCAATATTTTGCTAAAGCTTGTTTTTAAATCATCCCATCCGTAAACTGCTTCTTTCAGTTTCTTCCCGCCAATTTCGACTTCGACTGAATCTAGTTTACGGGCTCCAAGTGCTTCGTAAAATAGACAGGATTTGTTATCTTCCAATACTAATACTAGCATGGTGTTTATATTTTTACCTAATAGTTGTCTTACAACAGGGGCTACTAACTTTTTACCCAACCCTTGCCCCTGATATTCTTGTAAAATATAAATGGTATAGAGCTCTCCATGAAAGTTTTCGTATTCCCCGCTCCGTTCTTTCCCACCACAGGCAAATCCTACGACTTCACCTTGCTCATTTTCTGCTATATATATATGACCGTTGGGGATTCCCTTTTTCCACATCATTTCCCTAGATTCATAAGATAAATTCTGAAGAAAATCATCAGGTAGAGTCCCTGAGTAGGTCGATCTCCAACTGTCGACATGCACCTTGGCGATACCTGGTGCATCTGTTAAAACGGCTTTTCTTATTTTCATAATGTCCTCCTATCTAACTTCCAGTGCAAAGGCGTAAAATGCATCTCCGTTTGATACATTCTCTTCATTTTCATCCATCCACCAAACGCCATAGGAATAGTAATATACCCCTTTTTCCTCGGGTGCTATAAAACGATGGTTTTCTACTATTACTTCTGTTTCCTTGTCACCATTATAATAGGCTACGTGCACCTCATTTGGCATTGGCTCATAATCCATCACAAATATAATTTCTTCACCAGGCTGCACGACAACTGGGTCTTCACCTTCTAAAAGTGCTTCTGGCCCTGCGGTGTCGACACACTCACTTGTATTTGAAGTGCTCCAGCAATACGTACCTAGCTTCGTTGGATATGTCTCATTTCCGATTTTAACCATCGTCTCCGGAGGCTTGCCTCCTGTTAGTTTACTTGCATCACTACCACCGCAACCTGCAAGTGCAAGTGAAACCCCTATTAATAGTACAAGCATCCATTTTTTCATCATGTGTCCTCCAATTGTGCGCTTTAACTAAACTGACGAAAGATTCTAAAAAAGGTTACACATTTTGAAACCAAACGGCTTATTCTTCCGTATATTTGGTATAATGGAATATATATGGAGAAACGGACTTTTTGTAAGGAGGTCATATAATGACGGGTATTGTTGCGGTTGTAATGGTTTTTTCAATTCCACTTGTTGCGATTATTACGAGTCACTTTCAGACACAATCAAAATATAAACATAAAATGATCCAAGATGAATTAGAGTTAGAAAAGCTGAAGCATGATAATTACTTACTTGAAACAGAGAAAATGCGTGTCGAGCTCGAAAAAATGAAACTTGAAGCCCCAAAGGATGAAACGAAGATTATTTAAGTAAGTAGTCCGATAAAAAACTCAGTTCAAATAACATACGTTTTTGCAACGTAAATAGCAAGGTAACCATACAATTACACCAAAAAGCTTGGGACGTTCCAAGCTTCTTGTTATTTAATGTAATGTTTAGTTTCAAACAATAAACTTTACCTTATGACAGCAAGTAATAATGTAAAAGAATATTATTAGTAGGAGATACCTGCACGTGATGTTATATAATTAGTACTTTCAATCTGCTTATATGTAAATTCTGCTGTATCCGATACATTTATTTTAACTCCATCTACTGGCAAAAAATCACGTTCCACACGGTATTCACCTAATCTTTCTCCATCAGGTAAATACGTTGGACATACAATGGTCCATTCAAGTGTTGATTGTTTAAGCAGATCATACACTTTATGATGTTCTTTCGCTGCACGGGTTGACTTCTGTTTAGATTCACTTGATTGATAACGCAGAGTATTTGGCGTGGTTCTACTTTGCAGAATACCTGCAGTTCCTATTGTTATTATTCGTTTTATACCTTCGTTTTTCATTGTTTCGATAATAAGCGGCATACTTTCTGATAGAGTGGCCGTACCATCAGTATTTAGTGCACTAATAACCACATCAACCCCATGCATTGCACGTACAATATCATCTTTATTTAAAACATTCCCTTGAATAACGGTTAAATTTTTATTATTTATTTGAATCTTCTCTGGAGTACGAACTAATACAGTAACATGATGTCTGTCATGAAGGGCATAAGTTACTATTTGACTTCCAACTCGTCCAGTTGCACCTAAAATTAAAATATTCAAAAGTAAAATCCTCCTTTTTACGAATATAAATATTACACTACACTATAAATGCTATTATTTCGTCTTTTTTAACTCAGGCAAAATTACTTTACGTATCTAAATTCAAACTTCTTAAATTTTAGTAAACTAATTATCTTTTAAAAAATCGCACAAGTACAACAAACACAAAAGCCAGGTAACTAGACCTGGCTTTTTATTTTGAACTCCCCAGCATTTTCATTAATAGTTTTTTAGGTAATTCATAATGAGCGATTAATACAAGCAAATATAAATCGAATAACCAAATATTTGAGCTTATATCATAATCCTCTTTATTTATTTTCTTTTCGAATTCATTCATCAAACCTAATAATAAAGCACAAACAAGAAAATATAGATATTGTGTTAACACATAAACCCAATCTTCTTGAGTTCCTCCTATTGCAGCAATCCCTGAAAATACAGATACTACGAAGAACCATATACTCAATAATATGGATATAACTAAAATAACAAATCGAACAAACCCAAAAATATATAAGGCTAGCGTTTTTATTTCCATCACCACCATCTGTAAATATACTTCGGAAAAAGCCTATACATTCCACCTTCATTTACCTTTTTAGGGTGTTTTTTTATTACTCATACAATTTACTCATAAAATCATGAATCTCTTTTTTCCCTCGTAAAATGACCACAGTTTTATCCTTTGCTAATCGGTTAAGCCTTTCCTGCATTTTATGTATTCTTGGTTTATAGGTCGTCCAGATGAATTTGATAAACTTCCAATCTAATTTTTCAGTGCAACCAAGGTCTGGGCGTTTTTTTCCAATGTGAGTTAGATAGCGTTTGAGTACCTGGTAGAGGCATCTATATCTTGGTAGTTCCAGATAGATGATGGTGTCGGCTTGCTCCGCACGTAGGTCGAAGGTTTTGCTATAATTGCCATCAATAATCCAACTGTCATTCCTGAGAATCCTCTCTTGGGCTTGTGTAAATTCTGCTAGTGAAGCCTCCACCCATCCTGGTTTCCAAAAGTAGCTGTCTAAATGGAACACGTCAATTCCAGTTTTATTACCTAACTTTTGAGCAAATGTAGATTTTCCAACGCCAGCCGATATTCCGATGACCATGATTTTTTTCATGCAGACCCTCACTTTTTTTAGTATTTTCGACCCATTCATTCATGCTATAATTTTACTAGTTAATTAGATTTATAATAAGGGGTAAGTTACGTGTATCATTTCATTGCAAATTTAGTAAAAGGCATCCTTACAACTACAGGTGGAATTAAGGTTTTTAACAAGGAACAGCTGCCAAAGGACGGCGCGTATGTTGTTGCTTGTACGCATACAGGTTATATCGATATTTTATGGCTTGGTGTTTCACTACTCCCTAGACAAATACATTATATGGCAAAAAAGGAATTGTTCACAAACAAATTTATCGGTGGCTTTTTAACAAAGTTAAACGCCTTCCCGGTGGATCGTGATAACCCTGGTCCGAGTGTATTAAAAATTCCATCTAGATTGCTTTCAAAAGGGGAAATCGTAGGAATCTTTCCAAGTGGAACACGTACGAACGAGCAATCTGCGCTTAAACAAGGAGCAATTACAATTGCACAGCGCAGCAAGGTACCTGTCGTTCCCGCTGTGTATATTGGGCCAAATACGATTGGTGAATTAATTAAGTTTAAAAAGGCAAAGCTTATTTTCGGTGAACCCATGTATATCGCCTCTCCAGATATGGATGCAAAGCAAGCACGTGAGCATTTCACCCAAGAATTGGAAAGAAGATTGGGATTGCTTCGAGAAGATTTAAATAAGAAAAAGTGATTTGGAAAACGATTAGACAAATGTGAACTGCACCTCCTCCAATGGGATGCAGTTCACACAGATGCCAAGCATTTTTTTATAATTGAAATCTTTCTTTGATCATTTTGGCTACTTCTGCAGCGCTTAAATGTGTATTGTCAATTTTGATGTAGTTATCGAATGTGATTTCACCATTAAATGAATTCAAACGATGTTTTTCCATTGTCTTTTTCATGTCATTTTCTGACCATTCGATATCGCGTTTTTTAGGTTTATGTTCGAGGCGATTTGGTGTTTTATTCCTTTTGAATCTCTCTTCCATATCAGCTTCCAATTCGACATAATAAACCGTTGCCCCTCTTGATTCAAAAAGCTCAGATAAATCTTTTACATACTCCCAATCTGATTCCATATCGAACATCCAGACATACGTAAAAATCATACCATCTAAATCGCTCTTTGATACTTCTTCAAAAATCTCCTGTCGAAACAATTTTACTAATCGTTTCCCCTCTTTTGTACTATAATCGAAAAAATGACTGACTAAATCAATCGTCATATGATTGTGAAACAGCTTTAAGTCCGTTATTTTCGCTAGTTCCTGTCCTACTGTCATTTTGCCAACCGCTTGAGGTCCAAAAAGATGAATAAATTTCATAGCGTTTCCCCTTTTCTTTTCAAATATTTTAACATAATTTTACAAAATTTCACTCATATTTTTCTAGCTCGTAACCTTTTTACATGAATTATCGCCAAATAAAATGAGGTGAGAATATGAGACGGATTGTTTTACTTTTTAGCTTTTTCACTTTGTTGCTTGCAAGTTGTGTAACAGGTGGGCAAAATGGCAATCGTGCCGAAACAACTATTACTGGCTACATTCTTGAAATCGGAGATCGAATCCTGGTCAATGAAAAGATTACGGGAGATGAATTGGATACAAAAACGGATCAAGAAAACTATGACGAGTACTATTATTCAAGTATTTTTTTCAGCATCAGTTCTGTCGACAAGTCCGTTATTTCTAAGCTCGAGGTTGGGCAAAAAGTAAAAATTGTAGTTGATGGCGAGATTGCAGAGTCTGCGCCAGCTCAGGCAAAAGCCAGTAAAATTGAGATTGTAGAGGAGTGAATGCTGCGACTTTTTGGGTCGCAGCATTTTTAATGATTTGTGCTTATGTATAAGTCATAAATCTTCCAATCTAAACTGCCTTTTCCTCTGAAAAGTACATTTTTTTCGTTGGCTGAGAGACGAGGATGATCACAAAAACAGCAAGCACTACGCTAATAATAGATAATGTAACAATCGTGTATCGTAACGGCAGAAGGTCGCCCATGATCCCAATAAATAATAGGAAAACAACAGACACTGCACTTTGCAGAACACCTACAATACTTGTGACACGCCCCATGATTTCCACAGGTACATTGTTTTGATAAAAGGTGGTAAAACCTGTATTTGAAAAGGCAAAGAAGAAGCCTAGTATAATAAAACCAGTTGCTGCCATCGCAAAGGATGTTGACAGGGAGTAGATGAAGTAACCAGCTGCAAGCATGAATAGTCCTGTTCCGATAAGGGCGCGAATCGATAAAAATCTTGAAATAAAAATGACCAATAACCCTCCGGCAGCATAGCCAATCCCAGTCACACTCATTAGTAAACTATACTCCACCTCAGTTAGGCCAATCACTCTTTGTGTAAAAACAACTTCCTGTGAATCCATAGCCATTGTAAAAATATCAAATATGATAAAGCTGGAATAGATGGTCATCACAAATACTGCCTCTTTACCAAATCGGATGACCACTCGCCAATCTTCTAGTAAGTTCTTTAATTGAAGTTTTTCCGTTGTGTCATTTTGGCTACTATCGATATTCGGTAAAAATGCAATAAGAATGGCTGAAATGACAAAGGAAATGGCATTACTATAGATTGCGATTTCAAGACTGCCAACAATAAGAAGCACACCCGCAATCGCTGGTCCTGTAATGAACGCACCAGAAGAAACCAGGCTTCTAATCGAATTAAAGGTCTTCCGCTTATCCTTTGGAATGAGGGCAGTTATATAGGTAGTTGATGTTGGTGTAAAAAAGGATTTGGCAACGCTGGTTACAAATAATATTGCATAAATCATCCATACACTTGGAAGTAGTGGAATTGTGGCTACCGCAATAGCCCGTACAATATCGGTGATGATCATGATGTTCTTTTTATTTGAGCGGTCGATGATGCTCCCGGACCACCCGTTTACAAGGATTGATGTAATCGGACTGACAACCCATAGAGCAGCAACTGCCGCGGCAGAGCCCGTCAATTTTAAAACAAGTAGATTAATAGCAACAAGATAAATAAAATCCCCTAAGGAGGATAATCCCAACCCTGTTAATAGCAATGCAGGAGACTTCCACTCTTTCATTAACGGCTTCATTCGATACCCTCATTTTCAAAAGATTTCCTCTCCTTTGAATCTTACATTAAAAGCCGCATGAAAAGAAGTCCAAACTTGAATCCTATCTCCAGATAAATTACGATAAAGATATTCGTCCATAGGGAGTGAGTAAAATGGCAAGTGTATATGATTTTGAAGTAACCATGCCAAATGGTGAAAGAAAAGCGTTAAAGGAATACGAAGGAAAACCTTTGATTATCGTCAATACAGCAAGTAAATGTGGATTTACGCCCCAGTTTAAGGGCTTGCAGGAGCTTTATGATAAATATCAAGATAACGGTTTAGTTGTTCTTGGATTCCCATCTGCACAGTTTGGGAATCAGGAGTTTGAAAATGTTGATGAAACAACTTCATTTTGCGAGATAAATTATGGTGTGAAATTTCCTATGTTTGCAAAGATTGATGTCAATGGTGAGAATGCCGATCCATTGTTTGAATTTCTAAAAGAACAACAAAAAGGTGTCCTATCAAAGGCCATCAAATGGAATTTCACCAAGTTTTTAGTAGACCGTGATGGCCAAGTTGTGGGCCGCTATGCCCCACAAACTGAGCCTGAGAAAATTGAGGAAGACCTAAAAAAAGTGTTATAAATACTCTTTAATCTTTTCCCACTCTTGGAGCTTGCCTTCAAGAGTTTTGTTGTATTTGCCGGGAACTGGGCTGGTAGACGGAAGTTTAATAACCTCAAGTCCTGGAAAGCGATTGAGCCCAATGTATTTTTGATAGCTTTTATAGGCTTTTGTGCCATTACATACGATTAAGCGAAGGTTTGGGTGACTTTTTACAAAAGCCTCAATCTCGTTCGGTTCTTCATTTTTAATATTCGAATCCAAACTTCCCTCACGATGGCAACTATATAGCACGTCCCAAAGAGCAATGTTTTTGGCTTTTATAAATGCAATCTTATCCTCGTATTCTGCTCGTTCGTGACTATCAAAAAGCTGAAACATGATTTTCCAAAAATGATTGCGTTTGTTGCCGTAGTATTCCTGTTTCCGTAGCGACTCCACACTCGGCATCGAACCGAGAATTAATACTTTTGGATCAGCTCCAACTACAGGACCTAGACCAAAAATTCTTTCCACAAATATCACCTTTTCTGCTATGTTTAATTTAATAATAGGACGAGGTATCGCTATGAAACAATCAATTGTTATCGAATCACCAATTACAGAAGTATTTGACTGTATTGTGAAGGCCAATTTGCGGGAAAAGTGGTTTCCGAATGTAACTTCTATCCATTATACTAACCCCGAGCATGAATCTGATCCAGGTGCGAGCTTTCAGCTTACGGCTGTGGAGGGTAAAGAACAGGTTTCATTACAGGGTAGGAACAAGGAAATTACCCGCCCATCGTTGATCGCTTTTGAACTTGATTCACAAACCTATAGGATGACTTTTTCGTATCGTTTGCAGGAGCAGGCCAATCATACAGTGATTGAGCAAGAGTTTGAAACAAGGTATTACCGACCGGTTATGAATGTGATTGATAAGCTTTTTAATAGTTCAGCAAAACAAACGGGTGAATTTGTTTTAAACAATTTAAAAGAGTTCTGTGAAGCTAGGGTAAGACCTGAATAGGTCTGCCTAGCTTTTTTATTTAAGAGTTTTTATTAGCACTGACAATCGAAGTAATTATATGCAAAGAATCCCACTCACCCTCTGATACAAATGTAATTGGATATTTTCTTTGGAAAATCTTTTGGTCTATTTCTTCTATGGATAGGCCATTTTCATATAGATTTGTCACTTCTCCATAAAGATTTTCAAGGTAGTCAAGCTTTTGTTGCATCCGTTTTTTTCCATCTTGTATGTAGCCAGCGTGACAGCAAAACATGGGACCGAAGTCATGGGTAAGAACCATTCGGATTGAATCCATGATTTGAGGAATTGATTCAGACCTCATGATTACTTTTGTTTTTAGAGCTACAAACAAATCACCTGTGAACAGAGTTCCGGTTTCTTTATTCCATAAAGCAATATGGTCCTCTGCATGGCCTGGTGTATGTAACACTTTCCACTCTTTTTTCCTAGAGTGCATTGTGTCTGAAATAGGTAGTGGTTTGAATGGCTCTCGTTTGCCCCAAATTTCATGGCGATATTTTGGATAAGGTGCGGATTGTGAACATATGTCGATACCAAGAGGCGAAATATAAATCGGAACATTTAAGTTTTCATAAATCCACGGTGCTGTACCAGTATGGTCTTCATGACTATGCGTTAATGCAACAACATCAAATGAAGTCTCTTTTAAAAATGGAATAATTTGAGTCTCATAGCTTTTAGCGCCTGTATCAACCAGCATCCCATCGGTTACAAATAAAAAGAGGTTGGGCATATTCGGAACCTCTAATTCAACACAAGTAACATTTTCTCGATCGTATACTTCCACCACTTGATTCACACTCCCTTGTTAATGCTTAACTCTAATAAACTATGTAATCCGCACCTTCCCTAAAGAAATCCACAATCCAGATGAGTCCCATGAATAGGATCCAGATTAGGAATGGAATGATTAGGCTTTTAAAAGCATAGCTCCATTTGTATCTGCCCTTCTTTTTTCTTAAAATACGGTCTGTTACAAAAAAAAGGATGGCTGCACCAAGACTTACCCATTGGAGCACGAAACCAAATAACATATGAAAGACGGCTGACAAATATGATTCCATTCGTATACTTTTTTTCGTAATGAGTCCCGAGAGGAAGTCGCTAATGGTCGATGTTACCGTTCCGTAAACGAAGATAACTGGAAAGCTGTACATGAGGTAGAATGGCACGGTTTCTGTAAAACTCCAAATATATTCTTTTATAGAGTTGATTTCACTCCCAAATGAACCTGGAAATAATAAGCTAAGCAAGATTGCAAAAAGGGAGCCGGAAATGGACGCGGTTAGTAGCTTTCTAGGTAATACATGTTTGATAAATGTCAAAATTATTACACCCCTAGTAAAATCAGCTTTGTTTTGATTTTAACACAGTAATCCCCACTAATAGAACAATACCTATTCCAAAGATGACCCCAAAATAGGAGCTTGTGAGGATATTCTTGATATGAGGTGGAGCATCGTGGACGTAGACCGCTTTTACGTACTGTCCTACTTCCGTTTCCACAGCGATTGACTCGGTGATTGGGACACCTTGTATTTTATAATAGCGTGTACCTATCTCATAATAGTTTGATGCATTTCCATAGTAGTCCCCACTATACTCATCCGCTTTTGTTTCCACCTTACCTATCTCTTTTCCTAACTCGGTTTGTTTAAGTAGCACTTCTTCCTTTGCCTCGTATACTTTTCCATCATGAACGACAAAGAAATACGCCCAACTAAGAGCGTTAGCAGAGATTGTATGAAATAATAAAAATAAGAGTGTTATACAAAGAGTTTTTTTCATTTTTTTCTCCCTCAAGTCAAAATCCCTAAATAATACAAAACAAAATACATTCCAAAACACAAGATCGAGCCAACTAGAAATGGACTAATTTTTAATGTCATTTTCTCGTGCTGTGGTTTGTAGCTTCCCAAGAACATATCAAAGACGGCTTTTTGACTATTTTTCGAAAAGACATCGCCAGTGGAATTCATTAAAAATGCAGAAATGATGAAAATGCATGAACCAAGAAACAGCGTGTTCACAAGGTTTGTATCATAAAACAGTGATATACCGAAAAGCAGGCTTATTTCTAGTACCAACACCAATAATACAAAAAACATATATCTCTTCAAGGAACCCACTCTCTTCTTTATATATGTACGTAAATTATTTACAGAAGTTTCAGTTTTTATCATATAAATAAACGCTGACCCGTCTTTGGACCAACGCTCTCACAATTGCTTAGTCTTTGCTTTTTTTAATTTCTTCCACGACATATCTTGCTCCAAGAATCGTACAAAGAATAACGGTAAAAATCAGAGTTACTAATAGTGCGTGAGTTTATAGATGATAGGAGGATTCAACAGTTGAATAGCCCATATTGGACATGATTGGAGCTACAATGAATACACTAAGAAAAAACAGGGCAATCGTTGCAAAAAGTGAGACTCCAAGAGTATTCATGGCATTATCTCCCTTCACTCAAGGTGTTTTACTTATATATATGAAATTGGTCCTTAATCATTAATTCCATAATCGCTCCAAAGTGGTTTGATTTTCTGAAGTTAAGAGATATACATCCGGATTGCTAAGTGTTGCCCATTGCTCGAATCCGAAATTCTTATCGTAATGATTTAAAAGCAAAGACAATAGACCACCATGTGTCACTATGATTGTATTCTCAGCATCACTTTTCCAAACTTCATCGACAACCTCAATGATTCGGTTTGCAGCTTCTCGGCTGGATTCTCCACCATCATATGTCAGATCCAGATTCTCATAAGTTTCTCTTAATTTTTCATACCAATCTGGCATATTCCTTGTACTTAAAACACGTTCTGATAGCTGATGATTCATTTCGATAACAATATCACGTTCACTTGCTAGTGGATGGGTTGTTTGGATGGCACGTTTGAATGGACTCGAAATGATTCGATCTACTTTTCGTTGTTCAAAAAAGGCAGCTAAATCAATGGCTTGTTTTATGCCTTTATCAGTTAAAGGCGCTTCAGGATCCTGACCCTCTGCTGCACAATGCCTGATTAAATATATGTTTTTCATTTGGTCCTCCTTTTTAAGAAAGCGGCTCTTCTACTTCTCTAACGAGCATCCACTTTCCATCTGTAAGTTGCCAGGTTTCGATTGTGAACAATCTGGCCAATATTTTTTCATCTTTTTCAATTAACAGTTCATTAAAAACGGCTGCATTCTCAGGATTTTTCATACGAATGACACGATTATTGAATTTCTTTTGAGCTCCCTTTAGTTGTTTAACTGATTCACGCATCCCCATAATTGCTTCTTCCCTACTAAATAGCATTGGTTTTTCATTAGAACTATTAAAAAACGTAACGTAATAGTCTTCATGCATTCGTTCAAGTGCAGAAGTATCCCCCGTTTTCATTGCTTTTTTCCAGTCTATAATAAATTCATCATGCATCCTGGTAAATTCGGCTAATCGCTTTTCTATTGTCAACGCATACACTCCTCTTTTTAGGAATTTTCCTTTTTGTGTTAAATTCCACAAAAAAGGTGCGAATCCTGCTTGGATGATCACACCTTTATCTTTTATAAAAGCTTGGACATATAATACTCATCCACAAACTCACCGTCAATTAAGAGGGAATCTCTCTTCGTTCCTTCGATTTCAAAACCCATTTTTTGATACAAAGCTAACCCTGCTACATTTCGCGTCACAACGGTTAATTCCAGACGATGGATTTTGTGCGTTAACGCCCACTTTTCCAGTTCTTCAAACAAGTATACACCTACACCTTTGCCTCTAAAATCCTTCAAGATTCCGACAACAATATACACGGAATGCTTGTTTCTCCTCGCATTGCCACCAATCGCCATTAGAAAACCAATTAATTGGCCTTTTTCTTCAGCTACGAGAATCGTAGAGTTATCTTCTGAACATATTCTTTCTATCATTTTTCGTTGCTCGTCGGGATATGCCTTCCTTTCTCCTGCCTCCCAAAGCATGAATTCAGAAGTCATTTCAACTTGTTGTGTAAGATACCCAAAATTCTCCGCATCTGAAAGTGTGATTTCTCTAACTACCAATCTACTTCCCTCCCCTATACTACAACGTTTCTATTTTGAATTTACCACATTTACTATGTGTCTCGCTCCAGTATTCGGTTACTTACCTATAAAAAAACCACTCTTTTTAAAGAGTGGCTTGAGAAGAAAATGAAATCTAGATATAGAGAATTGCATTAAACCCTATATTTAGTATATACGAATAATATCTTAATGGATGTTAATTATATGTTAAGTATTTTCCTTAAATTATTAACAATCTTTACTCAAGGCACCATTTCAATTACCAATGCTTCTCCATGATCACATAGTCTTTGCCACCTTTTACAAAGCTATAATTAGTTTCTTGTAAACCAAATTTTTTATAAAAATCAGCCTTATTCTTTCTGGCATTGCACCATATTCTTTTCAGGTCACGATTCTTAGCTTCGTTTAATACGTAGTCCAACAATGTACTTCCGTATCCCTGACCTTGTTCCTTTTGAAGTGTAGCAAACTTTCTAAATTGGGCTTCTTCGTTATCTATAAAAAGAGATACAACTGATTTCAGCATGTTGTCTTTAAAAAGTCCAAAATGAATCCCTACATCATCATCTTCTAATTTTATATAGTCAAAGTCTTTATCAGGCCACATAACTTTATGCCTTACTTCCCAAGCTTGTTCTTTATTGATTCTTGTAATAGTTGTTGCCATATTCTCACCCTCATCAATTAACCTTACACTTATTTTAACCTTTTTAATTCGGCTTTGCTTATTGTTTCTCCAGTAAGTTCAAATCTAATTTCCTTATTACTGTCTAATTTTAAGGTTACTTTTTTGTTAATCGGAATTCGATCACCATTATCTTCTATGTGGTTGTCCGTTAACAAATAAACTGTCAGCTCGCCTTCTCCTTCTAACTTGAAGTCTTCATCGAGAAATTCAAACAACAGTTCATCTCCTTTATCTAATTTGGATCCGTCCGCATTCACCGAACCCTGAGAATGGTTACGAATGGCTAATTCTAGACCATACAACTCAAAATCTGCATTGTTTTTTACTTTAATAATCATATTGTTTTCATTCGGCACAATCGGAGTTCCAGAGTTTTCTGTACACGCTGATACTAATATAAGTAGAAAAAGCATGAATGGTACTCGTTTTTTCATTTGATCGTCTCCTTTTCATAAAAATGACTAGTATTAATCCTATTGGGGTTTTTCCCTTTAACCTGCTTCAATGTTGCCACGATCAGAAAGCTCACAATGACCAATAGAACCCATGAACTCACCTTACCTAAATGAACAAGACTCCATGCTTTGGCTTGGTTGGGATATTCCCAAGCTCCAAAGAACGTTGCAATATTTTCAGCTATCCAAATAAAAAATCCGATTAACATAAAAGAAAATGCAATGGGCATCCGGTAATGCGTTCCATTAATCTCGTATGTGACCCATGATTTCCAAAACACAATTATGACAAGCCCCGCTAGATACCAACGAATGTCAATCCAAAAATGATGAGAGAAAAAGTTCAAATAAATTGCAGATGCAAGGGCCACAACTAGCCAAAATGGTGGCCACTTCACGAGGTCCACATTAAGCCTTCTCCATGCCTGGCAAAGATAACTCGCCACACCTGCATACATGAATCCGCTATATAATGGTACGCCGAAAATTTTAAAATACCCTTCCTCAGGATAGGACCATGAGCCCATATGTGTCTTGAAAAGCTCAAGTGCAAGCCCGATTAAGTGAAACAATGTGATTACCTTTAGTTCATCCCTTGTTTCAAGGCCAGAGCGTACCATCCACCACTGCATCACAAGACAGATGATGAGCAGCCAATCATACCGTGGCAGAATTGGAAGAGGTATGATCTTCGTAAGTGCCAAAGAGGCAAAAATAACTACAGGAAACAAACAAGAACGGGCCTGCTCCCACCCAAAACGAAAAAGCTGTTCCAACGCTCTCATGATCCTAACCTCCATTTTGGGACAAGGGACCTGTCCCCGTGTCCCATCCGATTTTGAATTATTTTCTAGTTGATCATAAAATATTATTTATTGTTTTACAATAAAAAGTTATTGTTTTTGGTATCTATTTTATTGTTTTATAAAATACCTATGTTTTTTTCGCAAAAATAAAAAAAGCATTCCTCATAAGAAATGCTTTTTATCCGTAGGTTCATAAACTATTGTTCTTGTAAGATTTTCTTCGTATAAAGGATGTAATCTGTAAAATAACCATCGACTTGTAATTGTTTCATTCGCTTTTGTTCTATTTTTTGTTTTTTTCTATTCGTAAAAAAAACATGCACTTTCTTCCCGCTTATATGCAATTTCTTCACAACATGGCGTGTTACATCGCTTGATTCAATTCCTATAATCGGATAGTTCGATGAAATGGCCTTCTTTAAATCAAATTCCCCCTTTTTAAATAAAAGGGTTAGTGGAATATCTGGTGCTAATGATTGAACTTTTTCTAGACTTTTCGTTGAGAAGGATTGGATGATCACCCGTTTATTATTTAATAGGTTATATTCCTTTAAGAGGTCAATCAATTTCTCCTCCATAGCTAACTGATTGTTTACGAGTCTCGTTTCAATATAGAAATTCTCAGTTTCAGAAAATGCATCAAAGATTTCTTGCAAACTAGGAATTTCCTCTCCTTCAATTTGATGGTCGAGATTCGAAATCGTATGGATTGATTTTAGTTCTTCTAACGTATAATCAGAAACCTTCCCTGTTTCATTCGTCGTTCGATTGATGGTATCATCATGCATCGCCACAAGTTCACCATCTTTTGTCATTCGCAAGTCAATTTCTATATAATCAGCATCATCATCTGAGGCGATTTTATAAGCAGTTAGTGTATGTTCATTAAACCGATCACTAGCTCCTCTATGTGCAATTATCATAGATTCACCTGCTTTAACAGGTTCAACATTCTGTTCCGATATCGCGAATGCTATTGTTGTAAACCCAATGCTTATTAGTAATATAAGAATCACATATCTTTTTATCAAACTAATTCTTCCTGCCGTTTCTAAATAGATAATCTGTTACCATTTAAACATAATTATTGATCTTAAAAAGCAGTTTAACGAATTACTAACAAACACTTAAAGTGTGGTTTACAATTATAAATGGATTGAAATAAAAAAATGCTTGGCATCCCAAGCATTTTTTTGTATTTATTCAGTATCTTTTTCCTGATTTTTTACTACTAGTGAAATGTTATTATTGTTTATAAGAGAATCAACATCAAAGGATTCTTTATCGTCTTCACCGTTAAGTCTTTGGTTAATTTTGATATTAGCTTGTTCGGCTTCCGATTTCCTGTCTTTCATGGTTGCACCTCCAATAATGACCTATTCCTATTCGTTTAAATCATATCTTTTGCCTTTTATTAAATACAGGATGCTTTCTGAAATGTTAGTTGCGTGATCTGCCACTCTCTCTATATTTCTACAAATGAAAGACAATTGTGTAATTTGGGAAATATATTCAGGCTTTTGGGTCATCAGCTCTAATAATTCCTTAATTAATCTTCCATACGCTTCATCAACCTCGTCATCAATCTTGGCGACATTTTTGGCGAGTTCCACATCTTCCTCGCTATATGCGATAAGTGAATCTGCCACCATTTTTCTGGCTACCTCTGCGATTCGTGGTATATCTTCGATTGGTTTAATCAATTGTTGAGTTCCGATTCGAATGACTGATTTTGCAATATTTACTGCTAGATCCCCTACTCTTTCAAGGTCTGAGGAGATTTTAATCGCAACAATGACTCTTCGAAGATCAATCGCTACTGGTGCTTGCTGTGCAATTAACAACGTTGCTTTATCATTGATTTCTTCTTCCATAATATTTAGATGAGTGTCATTTTCGATGATTTTTAAAGCTTTGTCTACATCTTGATTTTTTAAGGCCTCAATAGCTTGTCCAACTGCTTCTTGTGCTTGATTTCCTAATTGTACAATCATTTCTTTTAGCTCATTTAACTCTGCTTGAAATGTCGCTCTTATTGTCATCGTAAATCCCCCCTTTGTTTACCCAAAACGTCCGGTAATATAGTCTTCTGTTTCCTTTTTATCCGGATTTGAGAACATTTTGCTTGTGTTTGTAAACTCAATCACTTCCCCACTTAGGAAAAATGCTGTTTTTTCTGAAATTCTCGCTGCTTGTTGCATATTATGTGTCACAATGATGATGCTGTAATTCTTTTTCAATTCTTGAATCAAATCCTCGACTTTTAAAGTAGAAATGGGATCAAGTGCTGAGGTTGGTTCATCCATTAATATGACATCGGGTTCAATCGCCAGACATCTTGCAATACATAGACGCTGCTGTTGACCCCCAGACATCCCATAAGCATTTTCTTTTAAACGATCTTTGACCTCATCCCATATAGCTGCTCCTCGTAGACTTTTTTCTACGATTTCATCTAATATTTTCTTATTACGGATTCCATGAACTCGCGGTCCATATGCGATGTTATCATAGATCGATTTTGGAAAAGGATTTGGTTTCTGAAACACCATTCCCACATTTGTTCGTAATGTTTCAACTGGATAGGATTTGTCAAAAATATTTTTCCCACGGTACAGAATTTCCCCAGAGGTACGAACGATGGGTATTAATTCAACCATTCTGTTTAATGTTTTCAGGTACGTTGATTTTCCACACCCCGAGGGACCAATGATAGCCGTTACTTCATTTTCTGCAATTTGAAGATTAATTTCTTTCAAGGCCTGGTCTTCTCCATACCATAGGTTTAAATTTTTCGTATCATAAACAATATTCTTTTCACTATTTGATTTTTCCTCTTTTTTATTAATACCTTGTACAAATTTTTGCTTATTTTCAGTAACTGGCATATGTTTTATCCTCCAGTAGCTTAGTTAATACCGCTTTTGAAATTTATTTCGGATGATAACAGCAATTGAGTTCATGATCAAAAGTATTAGTAGTAAAACCACAATTGTTGCAGCAGCTAAATTTGCATATTCAGCCACTAAAGCTGAGTCTAATGTCCAATAATAAATTTGCATTGGTAAAACAGTGAACTTGTCAAAAACGGAATTTGGAAATGGGATTAAAAGAGCAGGGATTCCAATTACAACGAGTGGAGCTGTTTCACCAACTGCACGAGATAATGCTAAAATAACACCGGTTAAGATTCCTGGTATTGCAGCCGGAAGCACAACCTTTTTAATGGTTTGCCATTTCGTTGCTCCCATTCCATAGGACGCTTCCCGCAAAAATTGGGGAACTGCACGGAGTGCCTCTTGACTAGCTACCACAACAATAGGAAGCACAAGAAGTGACATCGTAAGTCCGCCAGCTAGAACAATATTACCAAGACCCATTGTTCTTACAAAGACTGTCATCCCAAGAATACCAAAAACGATAGAAGGTACCCCCGCTAGATTTGAAATGTTCGTTTGAATAAAAGATTGCAATCGCCCTTTAGTTGCGTATTCCTCTAAGTAAATGGCTGTACCGATCCCTAGGAACATCGTTACAGGAGCAACGACAACCATTAACCACACTGTTCCTAAAATAGCACCCATAATTCCAGCTCTATCAGGGTCAGTGGATAATTTGTTGGTTAGAAAATCTACATCCATCCAGCCAAGTCCATCCGCTAATACACGGTAAAACAATGTAACTAGAACTACTAGTCCTAATAATGTAGCTAAAAGAAAAATGATTTTTGTAATTCTGTTCGTCAGTAGTCGAGCACTCATTTTTTTCTGTACCTGGCTAGCATCCACATACTTCATAATTAATACCCCTCCCTAAATTTTTTAGAGATATATTGGGCAATGAGATTCATAATTAAGGTAAAGACAAATAACGTTATTGCAACAGCATATAAACTATAGTATAAAGTTGAACCGGCTGCTGCCTCTCCGCCAGTTACCTCTACAATATAAGCGGTCATTGTTTGCATAGATTGTGTAACATCAAATGTGAAATTTTTTGAACTTCCACTTGCAATGGTAACAATCATTGTTTCACCAATGGCTCTTGATATCCCCAGAACAAAGGAAGCGATAATTCCAGACATTGCCGCAGGTATAATAACACGCCATGTTACCTCAAGCTTTGTCGCTCCTAGAGCCAAAGCCCCCTCTCTCATGGCATTGGGTACTGAACTCATGGCATCTTCAGAAAGTGAGGCAATCATTGGAATAATCATTACTCCCATGACAAGCCCTGGACTAAGGATGTTAGTCGGTTCTAATCCAGGAATAAACGATCGTAACAATGGTGTAACAAAGGTGAATGCAAAGAAACCATACACAATGGTCGGTATTCCAGCTAATATCTCCAAAAGGGGTTTTAATGTTCGTCTAACTTTATCTGAGGCGTATTCGCTAAGGTAAATAGCCGACATTAGCCCAATTGGTATTGCTACAAGCATGGCAATCGCTGAGGAAATAACGGTACCCGTTAATAAAGGTAATATCCCAAATTTCGCATCAGCCCCTAAGGGTTTTAACTTAGTCCCAGTAAAAAAATCAAGAAGGGGCACATCTCTAAAAAAATAAACGGCTTCTCTTAATAGTGTATACAGGATTCCAATTGTTGTTAGGATTGAGATGAGTGCGATTATAAATAATAACTTGGGCATTAATCTTTCAGTCACATTATTAATGCTTACGTTTTTCTTATTTTCTTGAATCATCTCTCTTACTTTTAAATCCTTATCATTTCCCATTCCTTATCCCCCTTTAACCCATTGATATGAAGAGAGAACCCGCACTAGCTATTGTTTTAAGCCTTCTAAATAACTAACAGATGCTTGAAGTTCCTCTTCTGGTAATGGCGCAAAACCTGTTTCTGCAGCCGCAGTTCCTGCATTCTTCATCGCATAGATAGCAAAGTCTAGAACCTGTGGCTTCTCTTTGGCCATCCCCTCGTTTAAATAGGTAAATACGGGACGAGTAAACGGAGCATATGCACCGTCTTCTTTAATCGTGTCAAGAGAAGGCTCTACCGGACCATTTCCAAAATCGATCTTTATCGCATTTAATTGATCCTTGTTGCTCTCGTAATAACCATATCCAAAAAACGCAACCGCATTCTTATCCTTTGTAACTAGGCTCACTAAAGTCGCATAATCCTGCTGTAGATTAATATCTTCTACAAGATCCTGCTCTTTCATAATGGTTTCCCAGAAGAATTCGTATGTACCATGGTTTTCGTTTGGACCATAAGTTTTTATTGGCTCATTAGGGAATCCTTCTCGCACATCTGACCAATTCTTTTTTCCAGCACTCGCAAGGAAGATATCAACGATTTCCTGTTGTGTAAGCTCTGTTGCCCAATCATTTTCCTTATTAACGACAATCGTTATCCCATCAAGTGCCACCTTTAATTCCTTCACTGAAATTCCTAGTTCCTCAGCTTTCGTAACCTCTTCCTCTTTTATACTTCGTGAGGCATTATTGAAATCTGTTCCTCCACCTTCAACCAGAAACTTTTTAAAGCCAGCACTTGTCCCAGATCGGCTTACCTCAACCGAAACGTTTTCCTGTTCATTGATCATGTAATCTTCGGCGAGTCTCGTCATTAAAGGAAAAACAGTTCCTGACCCATCAATTACAACACTACCCTCTAGCCCTTCACCGTTTCCGTTTCCGTTACCATCTCCACCACCACAAGCAGCTAAAACAAAGAGTAATAAAGACACAATAAAGATATTGATCACCTTATAAAATTTCATCGAAATCACCCTATCTATTTTTTATCACTCTTACATTTCCCACTAAAAAGCAAATTTATTAAATAAGAAGTAATAAAAAATAAAAATAAGCGTTAATCGTTATGATTAACGCCTCTTGGGACACAGGGACAGGTTCCTTGTCCCATTAAATTTTAAACTTTTTGATCAATTCTTGTAGTTCTTCTGCCATTTTGGTTAATGACGAAGAGGATGCCGTTATCTCTTCCATTGCTGCAAGTTGTTCTTCAGTAGAGGATGACATATTTTGTGTGCCATCAGAGGTTTGATGAGTGATGACCGCAACCACTTCCATACTCTTTACCATCTCGTCCGCTCCTGCTGATAATTCATGCACTGCGGATGTAATTTCTTGAATTTGAGAGGTAACCTCTTGCACAGCCTGCCCAATCTGATTAAATGAGCTTCCAACGTCTTGAATATAATTAATCCCATCGGTAACTTTTGTTGTCGTGTCATCCATTGAGCGTACGGTTTCCTCAGTATCTGTTTCAATAACCTTAATTAGCGTTGATATTTGCTGGGCAGAAACTGACGATTGTTCTGCCAGTTTTCTAACTTCATCTGCTACTACTGAAAATCCTCTTCCATGTTCTCCTGCCCTCGCTGCTTCGATTGCTGCATTCAAAGCTAATAGATTTGTCTGTTCTGCAATACCAGTGATTACTCCAATGATTTGGTTAATTTGATTTGAGCTTTCCCCTAGCGTCTTCACTTTTTGAGAGAGCTGATTCACAGTTTGACTGATTTCATCCATTCGATGGATAATTCCAGAAACTAAAGTACTACCATCAATTGCTTTATCAGAGGCTTCGAATGATGTCTTAGATACAATCTTTGAGCTTGTATCTATTTGTTTTAAAAGTGAGGTTAAATCATTAAGCGTTTGATTGGTCTCATTCAAGCTAACTACTTGTTGGTCAGTTCCTGCCGCTACCTCTTGAACAGCCGAAGCAATTACTTCTGTTGCTCTTGTCGTTTCTTCAGAGCTTGCTGATAATTGTTCTGAAGCTGCAGCAACTTGCTCTGCATTCAGTGCTACCTGTTTTACTAGATCTCTTAACTTACTAACCATCAGATTAAAGGATGATGCCATTTCCCCTAATTCATCTTTTGATTTGATTGAAATTGCTTGTGTGAGGTCTGCCTCACCTTCTGCAATTTCCTTTAAACGCCTATTCATGATCCTTATTGGTTTATCAATTGATCTTATTATTAAAAAAGAAGCCAAAACTCCACCAATAGTTGAGATAACAATCACTACATACAATATGATTGAACTTATTTCTTGCCTATTTTCTAAAGATTTTGTGTCACGTTTAATCGTTTGGGTAACTTCATTTATAAGAGATTCAACAGATGGATCTACCAATTCTTTTCTGATTGTTCTTTGTTCTTCCATATGGATCGTGAGCGCTTCTTCCTGATCTCCATTTCTGTATGATTGTATAACCTTTTTATTTATTTCAAGATAAGTTTGTAGGTTATCCTTGATTTCTTCTACTGCCTCTTCCTTTTCGGAGTCCAATCCCATGTTCTTGATTTCAGTAAAATATCCCTCTAAATCATTTACCTTTTTCTCAATTCCATCGACTAGTTCTTCATCACCAGTAAGAAGAAAAGCCCTCTCGTCATTTGAGATCCCTGTAAAACGGTATTCTATCGACTTTAGAGTAAATTGTAAGATTTGATTTTCTTCTAATGTTCTAAATGCCTTCTCAGTTTCATTCTGAATATAGATTGATAAAGCGCCTGAGAAAAGTAGAGCCACTAATAATAGTGAAACAAGAAAACCTAATTTTGTTTTTATTTTCATCATTTCCCTCTTCCCTTGATGTATTAGATAATACCATGCTGCATTTCGACAACTTTCTACATATTAAGCTATTAGAATTTTATCATAGGAGATTCGAATAGACTATGACTTTGTTCCTGGTTCACAATTGAAAAAGTGGTACCGGATCTTAAATCCAGTACCACTTCACGAAGAGAATAGACTATATGTTTTTATTGAAAGTCTTCTGAAGCTAGGCTCCATTCAAGTTTGTTCGGTTCTGCTTTTCCACCCAGCAGAATTTTATATGTTTCTGATTCCCGAGCATCAAATATAAGTTCACCAGTTATGGAATCACCTCCAGCCAATTCCCCTGCAATTTGTTTTCCAAAACTGAACTCTTTTCCAGCTGTTACTGTGTTCCAGTTGACAATATCATCTACAAAGATTTTAAATGGCAATACTTTTTCTAGATTTGTGGTCTCTGATGCTCTACTCGTTATCGTCACATTTGCAACGACATATGTACCTCTTAAAGCCGTCTCTCCATCTCCACCTGCTTCTTTCTTCACACTATTTATCGTTACCTCAAAATCTCCACCTTTGGTTGTGTAAAGACCAGTTTCACCAATTGATAGAATACCATCTTCGCTGATTCCGTCACCTCCTGTTTCTGAACTTCCACCCCCACCACAAGCGCTGACGAACAATACCAATACCAGTAGTACCGACCAAAGACTAAATTTTTTCATTTTATAACCCCCTTTTTTATATTTTAAAATTGTCAATTTTCAGAATAATTGTATCAAAAGTCACCCATAAATTAAAGACTTATTACAAAAATTACGATTGTACTTGCACTAAGGGAGGCGAATAAGTATGTTACTAAACCTTATTTTTTCATTATAGATAGATGAATAATATAATTTACTCGCAAAATACGGCTATTAGTACGATGATTCCCGCTCCTTGTCCGAAGCTGGAACTGCTTCAGACACAAGACGGCTTTTTGAACTGGCCTTGTCTGAAGTTCGCATAGCTTCAGACACTACCTTGCTTTTTCGACTTGGCCTTGTCCGAAGTCGAACAGATAAGATGGAAAAAAACAAGTCACCTTCTATGATTATTTTAGAACTGGTTCAATCAAGGGGATTCTGCTGAAGTCCACGACATCGTCCCCGTCATAAATGAATCGATGTTCGTAGTTCGTCTCATCTTGTAAAACTTCTCGCAAATAAAATTTCAAATTTGCTAAGCCAACGTTTTTGGGATGCATGATCCAGGATATGTTTTTCCAATCTAAAATGCCTTCATCGGTTTTAAGTGGTGTGGGATAGTGATAGGACTCAGGCAGCTCCGCTACATATACATACATTCCGTCAAAATAAGAATGAGTTGGATTCGTCCATGTAATATTACCTTTATGCTCTACATTTTGAGGTTCCATCTCAATCCCCGTTTCCTCTCGTATCTCTCGAATAATACATTCAAAGGGGTTCTCGCCTTCCTCTAATTTGCCGCCAACACCATTCCAAATTCCCATCCACTCTGGGGATTCGCGATTAAGAAGTAATATTTTATTCCCTTGCTTAATAAAACAGATTGTATATGAAAACATTCCAATTCCTCCGTTAAAAAATACTTGTATAATTAATTCAACAAAAATTATCTTTATTCCTTTTATAATTTGATGCCAACGTCTTTTCTTTACATAATCTTAATAACCTATGTCTCTACAATTCATTATAATTTAATTAATAACTAGATTTGTTATTCTAATAAAGGGAGTGTTGGCATGGGGACATTTCAAACGACAAAGGATAATTGGGATGCTGATTTATACGATTCGAAGCACTCATTTGTTTCAAAATACGGGAATAGTTTAGTAGAACTTCTATCACCAAAGCAGGGTGAGAAAATTCTTGACCTTGGATGTGGAACAGGGGATTTGACACATACATTATATAAAAATGGGGTAGATATTTTAGGTGTCGATAAATCCGAAAATATGATCGAACATGCCATTCAAAAATATCCACATATACCGTTCAAGGTTCAAGATGTAATAAACTTAGAGTTTAATAACGAATTTGACGCAGTTTTCTCTAACGCTACACTCCATTGGGTAAAGCCAGCTAGCGAAGCATTACATGGTATTTATCGGAGCCTAAAAAATGGGGGAAGGTTTATTGCTGAATTCGGTGGAAAAGGAAATGTACAAACAATTACAGATGAAATCATTCACCAAATAGTGAAAGCTGGGTTTGATTATAAAGAGACTCAATTTCCATGGTATTATCCAAGCATTGCGGAGTATACGAACTTAATGGAAGCAGTAGGGTTTAGAGTGATATTTGCTCAGCATTATGATCGCCCAACTCTATTGGATGGAGAGAATGGATTAATAAACTGGATTAATATGTTTGGCAGCCAACTTTTTGATGGTATACCAATATCATCAAAAAGGGAAATCATTTCTAATGTTGAAAAGAATTTAAAAGAAATTTTATACTCAAATAAAAGTTGGACGGCAGATTATAAAAGGATTCGAGTGGTTGGCTTAAAATATTAATTAAAAAGGAATCTTTGGTTAACAGGTTCCGTTATTGAATCCAAAATAAGTATTAAAAAAGGGACATCAAAAAGAACGATTCTGATGCCCCTTTTTGCTGTTATTAAGAGTCTTGTATTATAATAACCGAGCTTTCTCGGTAAACAAAAATCACACCTAAATAAGTTGTGTTACAGAACTTTCTGTAACGGTAATTTTTAATAAGCCTTTTATGCTCCATTAAACCAATGTTATGGTATTTGTGGAAAAAACTTACTGTTATTATGTTAAACTGTTATTAGTGAATCGGTTGATGGAGGTAAAATAATGAAAGAAACAATCGGAATATTCCTTATTCTCCAATCTATACTAACTTATTTAACTATCGATATACTTTATGATCCTATTCCTAGCCAGTTAGAAATGACAGATTTGAATACGGGAATTACTACTACTACAACATTTTATTATCACCCTATTTGGTACTACGTAATTTATATCATTTTAATTATTACTTTTATTCTTGGATTATATTTAGTTTTAAAAAAAGTAATAGAAGAGAGTACATTTCATCTACGACGGGTGCTTTGGTATTATAAAAATAGATAATACATACATAAAAACCACCGGATTAATTTCGGTGGTTTATTTTAAGTGACGAACAATAACTCCTTAATGTGTGAAGTCTGCCCGTTAACATAAACAACTCGCCGTAGTTTCTCTCGATGTATTCATCAATCACATCCAAGCCCTTTTGAACATCATCAACTAATAAGATTGTGTACTTTTCATTCCACGAAAATCGGTTGATTCTTCTAAGTTCGGATGCGTTTAGTTGAAACTTAAATTCTTCTATTAGTAGCTTTACTTGGTACCATTTATCCGGACCTTCTATGTAGGTTTTATGTTTATTTTCATAGTTTTCTTGAACGAAGTGAATAAAACCATCAATTTGATCAGCCAGCATCGTCGCGATTCTCATCTCGTAACTCATTTTGCCATCTCCCCTCAGATACTTGACTTAGAAACAGGAGGACTACATACCTAAATATATGTTTCTATTATACAATCATGAAGGGCGAACAAATCAAATCCAGACATTAAAATTTAGTTACAAAAATCGATCGCCATTCATTAGCGATCGATTTCGTTGTTCAATATTCTTCTTTGGCTTTTAAAAATTCCTTCCACGCCGTAATTCCGCCCTCTAAAACAGCAACATTGTATTCTTGATTTGAAAGGATTTTTGCACATTTTGTAGCAGAGTTTCCAGTTGTGCATGTTACGACTATCTCTTGATCTTTTGGTAAGGGCCCAAACGCTTCATTCTTGTTTTCTACTGATTTATATATTTCTTCTTTATGAATGTTTTGACTTTCAACACATGGGCCTTCAATATGAAAATCATTGTACTTGTCCTCTGCTCTTACGTCCAAAAGGACAACCTTTTCCTGAGTATTCATTTTCTGAAATAGCTCCTCAGGTGTAATCTTTTTAAGGGGCATTTTCATTCCTCCTTTTATGAATAACTTCCTGGTCCAGTTAAAACCAATCCCACTCCATGTTCAGTTTCCTCTTTGTCTAACGTTAAAACTTCCGTTCCAGTTACACTTGGATCAAAGGCTACTTTGATTCCTTTAATCGTTTGAACACGGTCAAACTCATGTGGTTCATCTACCGCTAAAGCGATTTGCGGTCCATGTTCGTCGCTCGGAACTGTGTAAAGACGAATTCCCACAGCACCTGACTTTTCCAATAATTGCTTCGCCTCGTCTGTTATGTACATCCTTTTCTCCTCCTATCCATCCATACATTCATTATAAACCTTATCTTTATTAGACCCAACCCTATTGGGACGTTATTGCCTCTTAATCATCTCTTTCGAAACCGCAAGATAAGTAAAGGTGGAATCAAGCCAATCAAATTTATCGGTCTCATTTTGGAAGCTTGGTTCTTCCATACCATCCAGCACAAAATTAGCTTCGAAAAATAGATTGTGATAATACGATAAAGGGCGGTGGAACATGAGATGTGGATTTCGCTGACCTTTAATGCCAATGGCTTGATAGGCTTCTGGTGTGAGATAGTTTGAAAGTTGAATACTATTTCTAGTGATTACATTTCCATTAAGTAATCAAATGCAACAACATCTGCTCCCAATTCCGCAAGTCTCCTTGAAAAATTTCCGTTTCCGCAAGCAATGTCTAATATGGTCTGGCCTTCTTTTACGTTTAATAGTTTTTCAGTATTAGGGCGAATCAGTTCTCGATGATATCGATTACTCTCATCTCCCATATAATCATCCCAATGTTCCGCATTCTCTTCCCATCTTGCTTTTGAATCCTTAATTAGATCTTTCCATTCACTCAATCGGCATTCTCCTTTCAACCCATTCTATATAACAATAAGTTCACTCCCATATTTTTACAATACGGGACACAGGGACAGGTACACTGTCCCACTGCTATATTTCCCAAGCTTTTTTTAATAGTGATAATCCATTCTGAATTTGCTGAGATGTGAGATTCGCAAATCCTAAAAGTAAGTGCGGGTGTACTATATGATTTTCTATAAATAAGGTACTCGCTGGATAAACCTTTACATTTTCTTTTAATGCTTTTTCAATTAATTTTGCTTCACTATATGGTGTGTTGACTTTAATCATGACATAAAGGCCAGCGTTTGTACCAATAACTTCAAGTCGTTCAGAAAATATCACCTTAAGCTGTTCCACTAAGAACTGCATCTTTCCTTTATACACTTTCCTCATTCGTTTAATGTGCTTTTCCCATTCACCTGATTTCATAAATTCCGTCATGGTTAGCTGATGCAACAACGAAGCATTATGTTCAAATTGACCAAATTTTGCGCTATAAGAAGTCAATAATGGTTCAGGCAAAACCATATAAGCAAGCCGAATGGCTGGTAAAAATGCCTTTGAAAATGTTCCTAAATAGATAACACGACTTGCATCTAGAGAAGCTAGTGCTGGGAGAGTTTTCTGCCCATATCGATATTCACCATCATAATCATCTTCAATTAGGTAGCCTTGTCTTTGATGTACCCATTGAATCAATTGCCATCTCTGTTGAATCGATAATGCAGTTCCATAAGGATATTGATGAGAGGGAGTCACGTAAAATAATGAACTTTCTTTTTGTGAAAGTTCTTCCGTAGCTACCCCATTTTTTGTAACAGTGATTGCTTCAATTTGAAATTCCTGTAATTTGAACACTTCTCGTGCACCATTGTATCCTGGATTTTCTAAAAGGATACTTGAGAACATATCTTTTAATAAGAAGCTAAGATGTAATAATAATTGCTGGGTGTTACTACCCACAACAATTTGTTCAGGTTTTATTTGAAGACCCCTTGCTTGTAGCAGATAATTAGCAATTTCAGCTTTGAACGAATCTTCTCCAAAAGGCTGTCCATATGTATAGCTATTGCCTTGTTTTAGAATCGCATTTGAAATTTGGCGCCATTTTTTCATAGGGAAGTGCTCCTGATCGATTGCACCTATTCTAAAATCAATTGTATTACTTTTGGGTTTTATGGTTTTGGGTTGAAGCCTTGTATTTATTGTTTGATTGATAAAGAACGGTTCTAATTGATTTACAAAATAACCTTTCTTTTCTTCAGAGCGTATATACCCTTCAGCAAGTAATAATTCATACGCTTGCAATGTTGTATTTCGACTTACATGAAGATTATCTGCAAGGGAACGAATTGAAGGTAAGCGTTCATTTGGAAGAATCTTTTTACTCTCAATGATTTCCTTAAATTGTTCGTATATTTGTATATATTTTGGCTGAGTTTGGTTGAATGGGAATATAAAATGATGCAAGAAATCGACCTTTCTGACATGCAAAAAAAGGTTATTATTGTATCTTTTTGAATGTCAATTCGTTTTCTATAATTATACATAAATTAAAGGAAATGAGGAATGGTTATGATAATCGAACAATTAGTAGCAGAAGATTTAGATTTAGTGGCACAGTTATTCGATGACTATCGAACATTTTATAATCAACAAAGTGATATTCAGGCTTCAAAACAATTTTTAAAAGCACGTCTTTTAAAAGAAGAGTCCATCTTATTTGTCGCGAAAATCAACGACCAGTGTGTGGGTTTTACGCAATTGTATCCAACATTTTCATCTGTTGCGATGAAACCAGCATTTATTTTAAATGATTTATACGTTATTGAAAACTATCGTAGACATGGAATCGCTGAAAAATTAATGGAACGTGCATTTAATTTTGCAAAACAACACGATGCAAGATTTATTGCATTAGAAACAGGCCTGTCCAACACAAAAGCGCAGGCTCTATACGAAAAAGTTGGGATGGCAGTAGAAAATGATATCAAACACTATATCTATTATTGGTGATGAGACTCAGGGACAGGTACACTGTCCCACTTTATTGGCAAACTCCTAATGGGTTGTTGTCTGGGTCGTAGAAGGTAAAGAATCTTGTTGTACCTTCTCCACCGATTGGGTTTACTTTTACATTCTTTTCAAGTAAGAGTTTATAAGTTTCTTCAATGTCTTCAGGGATGAAATTATAATACTTTCCGACACCAAAGTTATTTTCCGGAAACGTCATGGGTTGATGATTGAAGGTTCGAACTAGACATACTACAGTCTGTGCCTGTTCAGAAATCTTCATAACCGCAGCTTCTTCCTCCATGTAAAGCAATTTAAAGCCAAGTATTTCTTCATACCACTTTGCGGATACTTTCGGGTCCTTTACTGGGATAAATACACCTTCCATCCCTTTTAAAAGTGATTTGGTCATATAGCACTTTACCTCCTTGGTTAAATTTAGATCACTTACAAAGCTACTGAGTAAATACGTGAACTCGCCCCCCACGGATGATAGCCTGTACCAATATGGTTGAACCCATATTTTTCATATAAACCAATGTGATCTGTGCAAAGATATAAGTTTGAAAAACCTCCTGCTTTCGCATCGTTTTTAGCTCGCTCTAACAGGAGTGACCCATAATTATTTCCTCTATACTCTTCTTCAATATATACCGCACAAACCCAAGGATACAGGTCCATTCGGCTTATAAAATCATTTGTAATAAGGCCTGCGCATCCAATTATTTTTTCTTCGTCCATCAAAAGATACCATTGCGGCAAGGGGTTTGGGCTCGAAATGCAATGTTCAATACAATCTTCATATACCTTCAGGCTTTGTACACTTGCCCATTTGCTTTGAATATAGGTTATGGCACTTTTCATATGTTCTGGATTTTCTTTTATGGAGATTAATTTCATTTTTCTATCCTTTCATTAGTAAAGTTAAACCATTGCTTTTATTACCTATTCTCCTATTCGTTTCGAGAATCCTTCTGTATCCTAGCATTTTTTTCCATAGAATATAAAAGAGCACAACTTGAATGAATTCAAATTGCGCTCCTTGTTTTATACGTATCCTTTTCTTTGCTCCTAACAGAAATGACGACTGTAATGAGTGATAAGATAATGAAGATTCCGCCTGCAAATGGGTTTACTGTAACTGAAAGTGTATCAACGATTCCAGCTCCAATTACGGAGCCGACAGCAACACCTAAGTGAAGGGCTGAGTTATTCAAGCTTTGCTGAATTTCCGATGATTCAGGGGCTATTTCAATCAGATAGGATTGCATAGCCGGTGAAATCGCCCAACTGAGAATCCCCCAAACAATTAGGACGATGAAAAACACGAGAGAGAAATCTGCTGAAAATGGAAATACAAAGAATAAAGCACTAAAAATGACTAGTGAAATAACCATTGTTTTTCTTGAGCCCAATAAATCTGCCAGGACACCGCCAAGCCCTCCACCACTAACTGCCGCAAACCCAAAAATGAAATAGATGACACTAATCCAAGTCGCGTTAAAATCAGTGGTTGTTTCTAAATAAGGCTTAAAATAGGCATACATGATCGTATGACCTGTCATATACAGAAAAGTCGTAGTAAGTCCTAATGTAATTTTGTAATTTTTCAATGTAGCAAGCTGTTTCCTTAACGGAATTTGAGGCTTCGGTTGTAATCTGCTCATTAATAGATGTACGCCGATGATGGATAATCCCGTCAAAATCGTGATGAGAACGAAGGGTGCTCTCCAGCCAAAACTATTACCCATGATAAGTCCGATCGGCACCCCTAAAACTAAAGAAGCACTTACTCCCATTGACACAATTCCAATGGCTCTGCCTTTATACTGTTCTCCTACTAAGCTAGGTGCCATAACCAAACACAAGATAATTAATAATGCTCCACTCAGCGCCAGAATAATTCTTCCTACAAACAAAATTGAAAAAGTCGGTGCAAGTACGGTTACGATACAGCCGATGAAAAAGATATATAAGCAAACTAAGGTAAGCCGTTTTCTTTCTACTTTAGCTGTCATGACAAGTAAAATGGGTGAGGCAACTGCAAAAATGACAGCAAACACAGTTATGAGCAAACCAACTTGGCCGATACTTACATCTAAATCCTCTGCAATTAAATCTAAA
Organism: Fredinandcohnia onubensis; assembly: GCF_031181385.1. Taxonomy (GTDB): domain Bacteria; phylum Bacillota; class Bacilli; order Bacillales; family Bacillaceae_L; genus Ferdinandcohnia; species Ferdinandcohnia onubensis_C. The sequence goes on along the minus strand of NZ_JAPSKV010000001.1, from coordinate 664,844 downwards.
ATGCCGCTAATGATTAGTTCAACTAACCCAATGATAAAGGATATGATCATTAAAAAATAAATACGTTTATCCATGTTGTCTTCCTTCCTATTGATGTCCCAAACTCTATACTATCTGTTGCTGAAGACTTACTCAAGAAAATAATCTCAACTATATTATTTGATTTTGTCCAATTTACAATTAGCTTAAAATTTTCCTGAAAGTATGAGGAGTTTTTAATCACTAAAATAAAAAAAGTGTGTTAATCCACCTAGGGATCAACGCACCATGATAGCAGTGACAATATGAGCTTTTACGAAAGGTACTTTGTTTTTTCTTGAATGGATGTTCTTTCTTTTGCATCTTTAATTTCATCAGGATATCCGACACCAAATACTCCAATAACATCATACCCTTCGGGGACACTTAGAATATCACGGTTTTTTTGAGCATTTGCCATTGATGACCAGAATGTACCTACACCTTCAGCCCAAGCGGCTAAAAGGAAATTCTGTACAAAACAAGAAGTTGCAATTGCATTTTCAGTCGTTTCCACATCAGATGCACCATGTCTTGATAATACAGCAAGAACAACTGGTGCATTGAAGAAATTCGTTTTGTGATTTAACTTTCTCCTCGTTTCTGGACCAACCACATACACTTCCCAAGGTTCAGTCATTCGATGATTTGGAGCCATTGTACCCGCTTGTAACCAATTAAGAATTTGCTCCATTTCAACCTGATCCTGTTTAAAACTCTTTATATTCCGGCGGGTATTTATTACCTCTACTATACTCAAGTCATTTCCTCCTCGTATTACCTATCTATTTATACTTCATATTGAATACCCATGCTTCGAATGACTTTTTCTCTCAATTTGTTCAGATCGCTCATTTCGTTGGACAGGATATGAAAAGCCTCTTCATTTCTTTCATCTAGTGATTCATCAAGTTTATATTCAAGATAATTTAATTTCAGATCTAAATCTATAATCGAACAGAAAATATTTTCAAAATAATATTTTTCAAAGTCATGAATGTTTATGTATACTTGGAATTTCTCATCAACATCAATGAGCACGTACCAACCAAGGCTGTCAACATACTTTCGCTCCGGAGTTATGGTTAGTACCGTACCTTTCTTAGCTTCTATTTTTTTTAATCCTTCACAATTTCTACAAGGACATTCCACTTCTATAACACTGGTTTTTAATAATACAAAGCGATGCTTCATGACATTCACCTTCCCTAAACCAATCTTCATTTAGGTGGAGGAACTGGCGTATTTAAGGTTTAATTATGGGGAGATAATTAAAAAGGGGATATCACTTCGTTCCTCCGATTCAAATGAGAATGTATCTCAAATAACACTATAAATGAAAATGATTCTCATTGTCAAATGATGTTTGGATAAAAATGAAAGATGATCCTTTATTCCTGTAAAAAAGCACAAAGAGGAAAACCCCTTTGTGCCCGTATATTTACTTTCATATGTCTTACTTAATTAGCTACACTGGGTTTTACTTGGTTTACACGTTTTTCTTGTTTCCTCCAGAATAAGGTTAAAATAATCCCAATAGCAAGTATCACTGTTGCAAAGTAGTAAGGATAATTGATATCGATATCGAATAGCATACCGCCTAAAATGGGTCCACTAACGTTAGCTAAACTTGTGAACATCGAGTTCATTCCACCAGCCCATCCCTGTTCATTCCCTGCGTTATTCGAAAGATAGGAAGTAACAGCTGGTCGGAATAAATCAAACCCGACAAACAGAATAAATGTAACGAGCAATATTGCGAAATAGGAATGAACGACGGTCATTAGGAAGACAAGTAAGGCTGACAAGATTAAACTATAACGAATGAGTTTAATTTCACCCCAAATTCGTGTTAACCGATCAAATAAAAGAACTTGAGACACTGCACCAAAAATGGCACCACCGGTAATCACAATAGCTATATCAGCTGGTGTAAATTGAAATTTGTGGTCCACAAATAAGCTAAAGAACGATTCAAAAGCTGCTAAACCAAACGAAGTAATAAAAATTAAAATAAACGCAATGAAATATTTTGGAGCAAACATCCGTTTAAACCCAACTTGTTCTTCCGATGGTTGTTCATGATTTTCTGTTTGACGTTCGGGTTCAGATAATAAAATGATCGAAAGAATTGCTGCGATCGTACCAAGTCCCCCTGCAAAAAAGAAGGGAATTCGCGTTCCCAATTCTGCCAGAAACCCACCTATACCTGGACCGATAATAAATCCTGTGCTTATGGCCGCAGACATATAACCGAGTGCTTTTGGACGAGTCTCCAAAGTGGTAATATCTGCAATAAATGCTGTAACTGCTGGCATGATGAATGCAGCACTAATTCCACCAAAAATACGTGAAATGAATAAAATCTCGATTTCTTTCCCAATCCCAAATAAGAATTCTGAGAAGCCGAAAATAAATAAGCCAATGACAATCATGATTTTTCTTCCAAATTTATCTACAGCCTTACCTGCAAAAGGTGAGGCAATCAATTGAGCAATCGCGAACACAGCGGTTAAATAGCCAACTGTTGTACCGGTTAAACCTAATTCATTCATTAACGTTGGTAATACAGGGATGACAAGGCCAATTCCCAAAAAGGCAATGAATAAATTCATTAATAACAACCATAAGGTAACTTTATATGTTTTCATCATTTCACACTCCTTAGCAAAACAAATACCATTAGACCATTCATTTGTTTACAGATTTTATCGTAGTGTATATAGTTACTATATAGTCAAGGATGGTGATGTAAAAAATGAATGAAAAAAATGTAAAGTATTTAACGACTGGTGAATTCGCAAAGCTTTGCAAGGTTAACAAACAGACTCTTTTTTACTACGATCAAATTGGTCTATTGTCTCCCGTATATAAAAATGAAAAAGGATACCGTTTTTATTCCATTAACCAAATGGAGTTATTTTATGTAATTGATTTATTAAAAGATCTCGATATGTCGCTACACGACATTCAACAATATACACAAAATAAATCCCCTGAGAGCTTTTTACGTTTAATGTATCAAAAAAGGGAAGAAATCGTGAAAAAGCGTCAAGAAATTGAAATGAAGGAAAAGCTGATTGAGGCAAAAATAGCCTTAATGGAAGAGGCCACCCAAATTAACTTTGACCAAATTACGCTTGAACACTTACCTGAAGCCACACTTTATTTAAGTAGAAACATTGAAAATATATCGGATGAAGAATTTGTAGAAGTCATCTCTGAATTTATTGATGAATTAAACGAATCCCAACTTGACACAGGCTACCCTATAGGTGGTATAACCAAACGGGAGCAAGTATTAAAGGGAGAATTCGCTAAATATAGCTACTTATATATGGAACAACCTAATCCCAAGGAAGGATATCCTTATTTCCAAGCTGTTAAAGGTGATTTCCTTATTGGTTATCATATCGGTGATGATAAAACAATACATAAAACATATAAGCGAGTTCTTTCAGAAATGGAGCGATTAAATCTAACCTTAGGAGATCATGTTTTTGAAGAGTATGTTTACGATACGGTTGTAAGAAATCAAAAAGAGGAATATGTAACCAAGATTATGGTACATGTCAATAAGAATAAAGAATAAGTTTGGACTAAACCTATTTGTTCAAACAGTGGAGTTGAGGATATGGAAGCTATTCTACATGGGATCATCTTAGCATTCGGTCTTATTTTACCTTTAGGTGTTCAAAATGTATTTGTTTTTACACAAGGAGCCACACAGCCTAAACTACTAAGGGCGTTTCCTGCAACCATTACAGCTGGATTGTGCGATACTCTGTTAATCCTTTTAGCTGTGTTTGGTTTATCCGCTATCGTTCTCCAATTTGAATGGCTGCGGATTAGTCTGATGAGTGCTGGGATATTGTTTTTACTTTATATGGGATATGCGATTTGGCGGTCTGCACCGACAGCAAATGAAACGAATAAAGCATTGCCCATCCGTCAACAAATCATCTTTGCTTTATCCGTTTCATTGTTAAATCCGCATGCCATTTTAGATATCGTCGGGGTGATTGGGACAAGTGCGTTAAAATATGTTGGAACGGAACAAATGCTATTTACCGTTACTTGTATTCTCGTATCTTGGATATGGTTCTTTGGGTTAATGCTAGCAGGTGCGGTTATGAAAAAATTAGATGGTACAGGTGTATTAATGAAGATGTTCAATAAATGCTCTGCCATCTTTATTTGGGGGACAGCTATTTATCTATTAATTGGGTTGGTGTGAGAACTCATTTGAGTTTAATAGAGATGAAAAAGCCATATAATAAAAGCATTTATATGGTCGAATGTATTGTGTATTAAGTTTTCTTCATTCACGAAATTAATCACTTACCATTCAGCTTACGTTACAAGGCATACGGCTCATATGGTATACATAGATAGCGTTCTATGAACTGAGCTAATCCATCATTTTGGTGGTGCCCTGTAACAAAATCAGCTGCTGCTTTTACATCATGATCCGCATTCCCCATTGCCACACCAGTACCGACATGACGAAGCATTTCGATATCATTTGGTCCATCACCTATGGCTACGACTTCTTTTGGGTTAATTCGATATGCATGAATTAAGCTTTTTATAGCAGACCATTTCGAAACATTAGGAGCAACTAACTCAAACCCATCATTCCAATCAATGACTTCTGCTTCCTTTTTAAATACATTCGATAATTCTGGACTTGCTGTACCTGTTCGAACACTATATTTAAGGACATCTTGATATTGAGCATGTCTTAGGTCTCCAATATATTTTGGTGGAGTTTGCCCCACTTTTGTCCAATAATCGATTTCTTCATCTGTTTCCTTACAATAAAGCCCATTTGCTGTATGAACGATAACATTACAAGATCTTTCAGCGGTCAGATGATGAAATCGCTCTTCATTTATGCTGACGGTTCTCATTTGTAACGCTTTTCCCGTCAATGCATCATGAATAGAAGCGCCATTCAAACAGATCATTGGTGTTCGTAATCCGATTTCTTTATGGTAGGGCGCAGTTACTTCATAGTGTCGACCAGTCGCTAGAAAAACCTTTACTCCTTGATTAATCAGCCTATAAATGGCTTCTAAATTTCGTTGGGAAATGTTGTTTGAAGCGGTTAGTAATGTACCATCCATATCAATAAATAGTGCACGCACATTCATTTATAATGCCTCCTCATTCGTTGATAAACCAATCATATCATCTGAATATTAAAGCCAAGTAAATGTAGTGTACAGATAACATAAAGTTTATCGGAAGCTTAAGGCAAAGCCCAATCATTTCAGGCTTACTTCACTCGTGAATCCCTTTTATCAGCAGCACTTAATACAAATAAGGTAGCAATCCCCCAGATAATCCCTTGGATAATCATCGTCATCCAATTACCAATTGGGACTAAAAGTGAAAATAGAAATAATAATAATGGACTGATTACGATAATAGAAATGCCAATCATAAATGCCTTTTTCTCAGGTAATGCTTTAATTTTAGCTATCATTTATTTCACCCCGTTCCGTTAAATTACGTTCTTTTTTTACCTTTTTTCCTTTTATCCAAAACATGAGCAATGGCACCAAATATATTCTCAAGAATTGTATAGATCGCTTCCATCAAGACCATCCCTTTAGTTCATCTTACAAGTGTATACGATATTAAAAAGAGAAAGTTTCAAAATACTGGAACTCCATATAAAAAAGGTGCTAATGAGCGCACCTTTTATAGTAACTTAATCAAGTATTTTTATCTCTTTGATTGGCCAGACTACAAGGTTCGTAGTTCCAACTACACTATCTATTGGAATCGCCCCAATGTGACGACTGTCCATACTATTTCGACGGTTATCCCCCATAACAAACAAATGTCCTTCAGGAACTACATCACTCCCCACTGGAGTTTCCCGTAATGTGAATGAATTTGTTAATGGGCCATCGATTAGCTCTTGTTTACTACGGTCTAAATAGGGCTCATCGTATGGTTTTCCATTAATGTACAATGTATCATCTTTATACTCAATGCGATCTCCTGGCAAACCGATAACTCTTTTAATATAGTCTTTTTCCTCAGTTGCATGAAATACGACAACATCAAATCTTTTCGGTTCACCAATTTTTGTAACAATCATTCGATTTTGGTCTTGCAAAGTAGGCTGCATTGACGCGCCTTCAACAATAGCAGGTGTAAGGAAAAACACACGAATAATAAAAGCTATTAAGAGTGCAATAAAAAGGGCTTTAATCCATTCCCAAAACTCACTTCTAGTATCAACCACATTTTCACCTTCCTACATACTCTCCATCGTATTTCACCTTTATTCCTGGTATTAAGAATACTTTGGAAATCTATATTAATGATTATATTCCACAAAACAACTCAAATTCCTTCTTGGACTATCAGGCTATAAATCAATCTTTACATATTCTTTACACCCATACACTTGTATGAAGTATTTACTCGAATTAAAGTAAGGATATGAACAGAACAAGTTTGACTAATTGGTATTTAGAATTATTTGTTTTAGCGACTTTATCTCGTTCAGAAGGAGGTCTGTAAAGTGAAAAGAGTACCATATTACTTAATTCTTACGATATCATTCTTATTCTTGTTTCCAACATCACATATATCAGCTCAGGATGCGTTATATTCAGAGTTGCATTCTTATATTCAGAACTACGTTGAAGAGCAACGCATCCCGGGTGCTGCCATTTCCATTGTTGAAAATGATAGAGTTATTTATTCGGAATCATTTGGTACTACAGGTGGAGATAAAATAGAAGTAACTCAAGACACCCCATTTTTATTAGGTTCAATCAGTAAGTCGTTTACGGCACTTGCAGTTCTTAAACTCGTAGAAAAAGGGTTGATTGAACTGGATGATCCGATTAAAAAGTACCTCCCCTCTTTTGCTTTAAAAGATGAAGAGGCTTCGAACGAAATAACGATTAAGCAACTACTAATTCAAACAAGTGGCATTAGTACGTATGACGGCTTGGCTATATCGGATTTAGGATCCGATAAGAGTGATGCAATCCAAACGAATATACAATTGCTCTCAGACACTAAACTAACTAAAACTCCAGGAACTCTACACCAATACAGCAATGCAAATTACTCTATTCTTGCAGCATTAATTGAAACAGTTTCCGGAAAGTCTTATGCAGACTTTATGGATGAGCAAGTCTTTAAAACCTTAGGGATGAATCATACTGCTGCCGACATGGAAAGAGCATACGAACGAGGGTATCAACCAGGGTATCAATCATGGTTTGGGTTCCCTGTTAAAAGTAAAGTACCGTATGACAATGGAGGTGCACCGTACGGATACATTACAGCAAGTTCAAATGACATGGAACACTATCTGATGGCTCTGATTGAACGAAATGAAGAAAAGCTTGTGAATGAAGATCTTTTAGATTTATCCTTTTCACCCCATGTGCAAACGGGTGAAACGAGGTATTATGGCTTTGGATGGAGAATTACAGCCCCTGGGTCGGACAAAGAAATGATATGGCATTCCGGATCAACTCCCGACTCTCGGACAGATATCTTCTTCTATCCTAAAGATAATTTGGGAGGCGTTATTCTAACAAATAAGGAACATATTTTAGAAGAAGCTGCCCTCATCCATTTCAGGAATGGGATTATTTCAATTATGAATGGCGAAGAACCAACTAATGTAGAACCTTTTAAGCCAACTGTTCAAGTAGTTATATCCCTTTTACTATTGATTCTTGCCGCAACCACTATTCGACTACTAGTAAAAATAAAATCTAGTAAAGGAAAAAGATATCGCCGTATGACTATAGTTATTGGAATGATATTGATATTACTGGCCATCATTTTAATTCCATCATTAATGTATTTCTCATCATCACCTTGGCATACGATTAAATTATTTGCACCTGATATCGCTCTACTCACCGTATTATTATCCGTATTATTGTTTGCAAACGGGAGCCTTCTCCTTGTCTCTAGTAAAAGAAAGAAAATCGCTTAAATATATCAGCCGGAATACTCCCTTTGAGATTCCGGCCTCTTTTAAGTGTTACAGTCCTTTATTTACCTGGGCTTATAATGTCACCTTTTTTCGGCATTTTATCACCGTTAATCCCTTCAAAAAACAAGGAAAGGCCTTCTGCTAGAATAGGGTAGATCACTTTTGTTGGGGCTTGTCTTTGATGATGAATATGTAAATGAGGTTCTGAGGTGGATCCGCTATTCCCTACTCGTCCAATTAAATCTCCCGGGTTTACACGCTCCCCTACTTTCACAGATACACTATCCTTCTTTAAATGATTTAGTAACAAATATGTCCCTGTTTCATCGATTTTAATATAACATAGTTACCTTCCATCGAGATAAATTCTTCTGTACCCGGTTCGATGTCTGCTTCATCATCATTAGCAGCAACTACCGTACCAGACACAGGAGAATAAACCTCTTTGTTCCATATCCCGTAATCCTCGTTCTTTTTACTTCCAATATCATATGGCTCCATTACTAAATCGTATGCCCATCTTTCCGAAGACCATATAACATGAGGTAAATTATCTTTAGTCGTATCACCACCCCATCCGACAACTGTTTGTTCAGCCATTGGCCAATTTACAGTAATCGATGGGCTTACACGTTGAATATTAACAGGGTAGGCAAAAGGGATAATATTCAATGTCATAAGTATCGGAAAAGCAAATACTACACTTACCATAAAATTCATTACTACTTTACTGAGCTTTTTCTTTTTTACGATAAAAAAGATAATTAGAAAAAGATGGATGAGGACCCCAAGCATACCGAAAAACGGTAAAATCATTTTAAGTAACGCCCATGCATAGGCACCTGCTAAACCATGAATAAAAAACAAACTCAACCATAAAAACAAAAGGATTACTATCAAGATACTATTAATAACGCCTATTTTCCTTATAATTGATCCCACTTAAGAGTTCCTCCATATTTTCCAACTTTTAATCTAGCTTTACACTGTCTTTAACCTCACACAGCTAAAAGAAAGCATGCAGATACTCCTCTGCATGCTTTTATTCTAGCTCCCTACCTTCAATTGCTTTTTAAACCTTGTTGCAATCACTTCTAGAAGGATAGCAACCGCTAGGATGAAGTAAGTAATTGTTCCAATTTCTCTTATATCAAGATAAAAATTGCTTGCCATAAACATGTCAAATCCGATTCCTCCTGCTCCTGCTGCGGCTCCCATGGCAACGGCGACGGCGAAGTTAATTTCAAAACGCAGGAAGGTCCAGGAAATCATATACGTGAGGGAGGATGGGATTACAGCTTGGAAAATAATCTGCCACCAACTTGCTCCACTTGCTTGAAGGGCTTCAATTACTCCTTTATCCAGTTCCTCAAACGACTCCGAGTAAGCTTTAACTAAGTAACTGACGGAATGAAACGTCATACCAATGACTGCTGCTACACTACCGAGGCCAGCTGCAACCGCAAATATTAAAACCCATAAAACGGTCGGAATTGAGCGAATAATTGCTACTGCACTCTTAATTACCGAAGATACTCGTTTAGAGGTTAAATTTTCTGCAGCAAGCAAGCCTAAAAATACAGCAATAATCGCACCGAATAATGTTGTTAGAAAGGCTAAGCCAAGAGTCACAAAAACTTGATAGAATGCATGTGTAAAGGTGAAATGGTTAAAATGCGGCTCCAAAAACATTGATTTCAAATTCACTAGCGTATCTTGAACTGCCTGTATAAAATCTAGTTCCTTATAATCAAAACTAAAAAATGCATATACCGTTAATAGAGAAAGCACCAAAAGCGTCATCCTCGTCACAATTGCTGATTTCGTCATTGATTTAATTTTAATTTGTTTGCGAGGGTAAGCGCTATGTAGACCTTTAGACGCTGTCGATACTTTCTTTATCTGTTCATTAATCTCCATTACAGAATCACCCTCCTTACATAATTTGAGATGGTTTCAATTGATAGAATCGCAATCGCAATTACAATTACTACTAAAGATGCAATATCATAGTTCAAGCTTTTATAATACAAATTAAACGTAAATCCGATTCCTGAACCAGTTAATAAGCCAATCAATGTAGCACTTCGGATATTCGTCTCAATCATAAACAATACCCAGCTAATCATTTGTGGTAGGCTTGAAGGTATCACAGATTGAAAAATAATTGAAAAATAACTAGCCCCAGTTGCACGTAACGCTTCTACTGAACCTCCGCTAACCTCATCGATTGTTTCAACAAATGCCCTCGTTAAAAATCCGAACGACCCAAAAAACAAGGCAAAATATCCGGTCAATGAGCTTTGTCCAAATGAAAAGAGGAGAATCATTGCCCATGCAGCCACATCAATATTACGAAAAATGGTAGCAACTCCCCGACTTATGCTACCAAAAAAGCCATTCACTTTTGTGGTATTTGAGCCCATTATCGCAAACAGAATGGCAAATACTGCACCTACAGTTGTAGCAGCAACGGAAACGAGAATTGTTTCGACTAGCTTGTCTAGAATATCCGGTAGTTTTGACAAAGAATCAATTGTTGGATAAAAATTTCCTAATGCCCACTCCATTGCCTTCGGAAGTGACGTGAAGCCTTTTACGATATTGTACTCCGTAATCAAAATAGCCAAGAATGTGACGATACTTAATATCAAGATAAATGAGATTGAATTTCGTCTTCTTTTCGCAAAGTAATTAGCTTGCATGGATTCCTCCTAAATCAAAAATCAGCTCATCCGCTTCGGATCCGTAAATTAGCTGAATGTCTTCTTTTGTGATGGTTTTAGGAGAACCTTCAAAAACAACTTTGCCGCTGTTAATCCCAATAATCTTATCAGAATACTTTAACGCGACATCTACTTGGTGGAGGTTGACAAGAACGGTAATACCCATTGTTGTTGATATATTTTTCAAATGATCCATAATTGTCTTTGCTGAGTTAGGATCAAGAGATGCAATAGGCTCATCACAGAGCATCATTTTAGGATTTTGAATCAAAGCACGAGCAATGCCGACTCGCTGCTTTTGACCGCCGCTTAACTGATCTGCACGCCTGTAAATAAAATCCTCAAGCCCGAGTACGGATAGAATATGATTCGCTTGCTCCTTCTCTTCTTGGGTGTAAAGGCCCAGAACACCTGCGATTGTTGATTTTTTCCCTAGTTTACCATGAAGCGTATTTTCTATTACACTCAAACGATTAACCAAATTATAATGTTGGAATATCATTCCAATCTGTGTTCGAACGACTTTTAACTCTTTCTTCTTTAATTTCATTACATTTTGATTATCAAACATGATTTCTCCGCTCGATGCATCGATCATACGATTGATACAACGAAGGAGAGTTGATTTCCCTGCTCCAGATGGACCAATGATTGAAACAAACTCTCCCTCATTTACGGAGAAGGTTACATCCGATAATGCCCTTGTATCACTGCCGAATTGTTTAGATACTTGAGTCACCTGCAGTAAGGCTGTCATTGCTAACCTCTCCTTATTCACTCAGTCTTTATTTAGAAAGCTCACGAATTGGGTTGAACCAAGAATCATCTACTTCTACTAAACGCTCATCTGCTGTTTTCTTAAATAGCCCAGAGAACTCAGAATCCTCAGGTACAAATACTTTTTCGTTATTTGCGATCTCATCTGAAGTCATAATTTCAAGCAACTGTTTTTGAAGCTCTTCATCTACGTTTTCTGTGTTAATTGCAAATGGTGCATTTAACACTGGGGTAACAGAGATTAGCGTAAATTCTTTTCCTGTAACCGTGTTAAATGGCTCTGCTGCATCATCCTTGACACGGTAAATAGCACCTGGTCTATTTTCATCACCTTCAACTAACTCAACATAATTGTTTACACAGGTGTCACAGAATGCTGCAACATCTGCTTTACCTGATAAAAGGTTTACTGCTGAACCTTGGTGGGAACCACCGTATAATACTTCGCTAAAGAATTTGTCACTTCCACCTTCAAGTAAGTCCTCTGCTGTTAAATCCTTGAACTCATCTTTTTCTGTAAAGTAACTAACAATTCCAGATGAAGGTACTTTAAAGCCTGAAGTAGAGCTGTTCGAAACGAAAGAGAATTTCTTTCCTTGAATATTGTCAATAGCAAACCCTTCACCATCTTTATATTCGTCAGCATTATCCTTTTCAACAGATAACCAGCTATAGTAAACTGCATCCTCAAGCGTTCCAGATGCACCTGTTGGAACTACTAATGGAAGAACCTTGTCATTTTTATTGTGCGCTTCAATGTATCCTTGTGCTCCTAGGAAAGCCAAATCAGCATTTCCATTTGCGATTGCCTCAATTGCTACGATGTAATCTGTTGTCGTTTGGTGTTCTACTTTTTTACCAGTCTTTTCTTCGATTACTTTCCCGATGGCATCACGTGCTTCAGTAAGATCTGCACCAGATTCATTAGGGAGCCAAGCGATTGTTAATGTTTCTTTCGAACTTGCCGAAGATGAACAACCTGCAAATATTACTACCATTGCTAAAGCTACCAATAAAAACAAAGTTTTCTTCATTTGAAATCTCCTCACACTGTCATAAATTTTTTTTACAACTTTCGTTCAATACTATATCTAGTTAATATAAAGTTACCGTTAATAGAGTATTAGAGTTTATTAAGATTTCGTTAAACTAGCAACTGGAGAAAAAACACCATTTTGCATGTTGTATTCACGGTCACATAAATCATTCATGAACTCCAGATCATGAAATATCCCAAGCATTGTTGTGCCTTCCTTCATTAACTGCTCAATTAAAAGCTTTACCTTGAATTTGGAGTCATGATCAAGGCTGGCAGTCGGCTCGTCTAATAAGAGAAGCCGTGGTTTCTTGACCATCGCACGTGCAATATTCAGGCGAAGCTTTTCACCACCTGAAAAAGTGGTCGGGTAGCTATCCCATAATTCAGGATCTAATTCAAAATGGGAAAGAATGTTTTCCGTCTCCCTCTCCGCCAATTCAAGATCGGTTCCCATTTCAAGAATTGCCTGCTTTACTAGTTGCCTTGCGGTTGTCCGTGGCATGACATTTAAAAATTGCGATACATACCCAATCTCATGCTTACGTAAATAAAGCATTTGTCGATTTGTCGCTTCCGCTAGGTTTAACCTACCAAATCTTTTCGAGTGGTAGAAAATGCTTCCCTGCTGTGTCCGGTAGGTACCGTATATGCATTTTAAAATCGTTGACTTTCCGCTACCACTTTTACCTGTTATGCCAACAAACTCTCCTTCCGTCAATTGAATCCCTACGTCTTCAACAGCACGGATATGTTTTCCTACATGGTAAAGTTGAAATGATTTTGATAGATCTTTTATCTCTAAAAGCGTCTCCATCTGATCACCTGCTTTCTAGGTTTGTATTGTCACTGTTTATATTTTGAAAGCTACACACGATAATTTGTCTTTTGAATCAGCTTTCCGTCCACAAAAACACTAGTGATTACTGGGAAATCGTCAGAAATTTTTTCAATGATAAGTAAATCTGCCTTTTTTCCTTCACAAATAGAGCCGATTTCATGATCCATTTTGACCGCTTTCGCTGGATTGATGGTGATTAGCTTTACCATCTCCACCAAGCTTTGACCGTACTGTTCCACTAATGCGAAAATCGAATGAAGCATGGATGCGGGATAATAATCACTGCACAAAATATCAATAACCTCATTTTGGATGGCTTCAGCTGCTCCCAAATTGCCGCTATGGGAGCCCCCAAGAAGTACGTTTGGCGCACCAGCAATTGTGTACATGCCAAGCTCCTTTGCACGGCATGCAACCTCCATTGTAATTGGAAATTCGCTAATTGTTGTTCCAAAACTTCGAACGAGCTCAAGCTTTTCAATCGTATCGTCATCATGAGAGGCAACGGCGATATGATGCTCGTGAGCAAGCTCTGCGATTTCTTTTATGTCCTCAATTGTTAGCTTTTCCTTTGTCTGATGGTTTTTGATCAACACATCAATAGAGGAATCACTCATATTGTTATAGCTTTTCACCGTATTTCGCCAAATTTCCAAATGACGATATTGCCCCTGTCCAGGTGTGTGATCCATAAAAGACACTAAATGAACCTTATCTTCTTTTATATAGTTTTTAAGATTTTCAATTTGCTCCACATTATCAATCTCAAATCTCGCATGAAACCTATGACGCACGAGATGTTTTGTATGATGGGTCTCGTCTATGATATCAATGAATTTCTGGACATTTTCTGGCTCACGAATCGGTTTATAGGAGTAATCCGATCCTTTGTATAAAGAAAGGGAATGGAACATCGTCGTAATTCCGTGTGCAATCAGTTCCTTTTCTGTTTCTCTTAGACTCAAATCAAAATTCATAAGTGAGGTCGGTCTAGGTGCTGCCATATGTTCAATGTAGTCAGAGTGAATATCAATAAAGCCAGGGGTTATATAGCCTCCTGCAGCATCAATAATTTCCATCTGTTCCTCAAATTTAATCTCACCCTTTGGTGCGATTCTTTCAATTCGATCCTCTTTGATGTAAAGGTCATAGCCTTGCAAAATAGCGTCCTCGGTGATTAATTTTCCATTTGTAATAACAAACAAACTACTTCCTCCTCGTGTTTGAATGGAAATGACTATAAAGCGGAATAGAGTTGGTATGAGCAATATCTCTTTCGCGAAACTCCGCTTCTTTACGATTTACAGCAATGAATGAACAAGCTGTTGTGTGTAGGCATGCTGTGGATCCTCGAGAATTTGATCGGTCAACCCTTGCTCAATCACTCTGCCATCGAGCATCACCATCGTTCGGTCCGCTAGCATCCGAATCACACCTAAATCATGTGAAACAAGCACAATACTAATGTTCAGTTCACGCTGCAGACCTTTTATTAAATCAAGTACGCTTGCTTGTACAGACAAATCCAAACCTGTCGTAACCTCATCTAATAAAAGTAGCGGGGGATTATTGGACAAGGCTTTCGCAATTTGGACGCGCTGCTGCATTCCCCCTGAGAACTTTTTCGGTTCCTCTTTCCGACGGTGTGTAGGGATATTCACCTTATCCAGAAGCTGTGTTCCTCTATCCTCCATCATGCCAACATGGTAACTTCCCGCAGCAATCAACTTCTCCGCGATATTGCCAATGGAAGAAAAATTCATTTTCAATCCTAGAATCGGATTTTGATACACTTTGCCCATAATATGGTTGCGTATATAGCGTTGCTGCTGGTAGGATTCCTCAAACAAATTCCTCTCACCATTCTCATAGTTTGCAATAAAAGCCTCGCCACTTGTTACATCCTGGTCAAAGTAAAGGCATTGCATTAATGTCGACTTCCCACTGCCACTTTCTCCAACAATCCCAAGCACTTCTCCAGGAAAAACATCAAATGAAACATCACGGCATGCATATACGGTACCGCAAATTTGACAATAATTTTTCACCAGAGATGGGGAATCAGTGGCTTGGCAATGCACACAGCCAGGACCATATTGTTTGTTTAAATGTCTTACCGATAAAACCGGCATTTCAAATTCAGCCATTTACTTCACTCCAACTGGTTCATTTAGTTTTTCAAGACAATAGCTTGTATCATTGCATTGATATACAGTTTCATTCGTCATTTCATCAACCAGTTCATCTAAAAACACATCGGTTGATCCACATAGTCTACATTGCTTCCCGTAAAAAGACTCCAGCTGAAACGGATAATCCTCAAAGTCGAGAGAAACAACCTTTGTATATGGTGGGACAGCATACACCTTCTTTTCACGGCCAGCCCCTAACAAAATGAGGGCCTCACTTTCATTCATTTTCGGATTATCAAAGCGTGGAATTGGACTCGGTGCCATTACATACCGATCGTGTACAAGCACTGGATGATCCGCGTCTGTCGTCATGTTTCCGTACTTCATAATCTGTTCAAATAGCATAAGCCATGCCCCACTGTATTCCTTTTCTGCATGAAGTTTTTTCGTTTCGTTTTCACTTGGCTCATAATAGCGGAGCGGTTCTGGCAGTGGCACCTGTAAGACAAGAATTTGGTCCTTTGTCAGTGGTACCTCCGGAATTCTGTGTCTCGATTGAATGAGTGTCGCTTCGTTTGTATTTTCAGTCGTCCTCACACCAGTTGTGTCAGTCACAAGCTTTTTAATATTGACTGCATTCACCGACTCATCCGAACCCTGGTCAATGACTTTTAGTACATCCGATTTTCCGATTAATGAAAGAGTTAGCTGCAAACCACCAGTTCCCCAACCACGGCCAATCGGCATCTCCCTTGAAGCAAATGGAACCTGGTAACCAGGGACGGCAATTGCCTTTAGGGTGGCTCTTCTGATTTCTCGTTTTGACCCTTCATCAAAGAATGCAAAATTATAAGCAATATTCATCAGCTGTTCACCTCTTCAGTTTCCTTTTGCTTCGTTTTCCTCACGCTATCAAGCTTTGATTGGAAGGTGACATAATGGGGCATTTTCAAATGTGAAATAAATCCTGTCGATTCAACGGAATCAATATGGAATAATACAAATTCCTCATTATGACTTGGAAATTCCAGGTTTGGATGCTCGAGACTATTGTCTAAAATGCCCATCGCAATTGCCTTTGTTTCATTTTGACCAAAGCAGAGACCATAACCAATCTCAAACTCTATTTCCTTTTTCCCATAATCCTTTTCAACCGTTACTGGCATAAGCATTTCTGCTTCAGTTACCTTTATCTCGCCAATATAATACGCATCGTCCTCATCCCCCTGCTGGATTGGATGATCAATTGTCACCGGCAACATTCCAACTCGGAGTTCACCGACAGTAGGATGCAAAGCCCCATAACCCCTAATGACCGCATAGGCTAAGGAGGTTACTGCCCCGGTTTCTCCCCTTGTTAGAATTTGCAGTCGCTGGCTTCGACTTGATGGAAATTCAAGACTTTCACGCGTTACATCGTCTGGCTCTTTATCATTGTTTTCACAAGGAGGAATTAAACCTTCCTTCCGTAAATAATCGAGTACCTTTGGCAATTTTAGTTGTGAATTCTCCGCAATTTCCAGCCTATTTTCCTGTTCATACTCCTCCAGCCACTCCCGAATACTACTATCGGTTTCCTTTATTAACTTAAAATCAAGGAGACGGTGAGTATAATCAGTAGTTGCACCTAGAATTTGTCCACCCGGAATGTCTTTAAAGCTTGCAGAAATTCTTCTTTCGATTTTCATTTCTTCAGACTCAATCACTCTCGAATAGTGCTTTCTCGGAACAGTTGAGCGAAAAGCCCTTAATAAGAACACCGCTTCTTCTGGATTTCCTTCTCCTTGTTTGATCGCCAAAGCCGCCAATGTCTCATCGTATAAGCTGCTTTCAGACATCACTTGGTCAATTAAACCGCGCATTCCCGCTTTAATTTTTTCCACTTCTATCGTTTGTCCCGTTTGAGTTCTTTCATAAGTAAGACGCTTAATCGATTCTTCAATCGCCTTCGTTCCACCCTTAACTGCTACATATCCCATTAGATAATCACCTTATTTCTGGTAATTTGTGTAGTTCGTGGCAAAGATAAAAGCTGATGTTCCCCATCAATTAACATCAAATCAACGCCAAGTGGATATTCTTTATTCTTTTCTTGACGATATTGAATCCAGTCGCCCTGAGTAACAATTTCAACGGACATAGTTGACTGAATACCAGGCCCAGTTAAAAGTAGGGAACCGCCGCTCATAACCTTCTCCGCTTCAATGAAGATTGTTGCAGAGTTCTGTGGATTTTTTAAAGTACCTGGCTTTGCTTTAGCAAACACCTCTTCTATTGAACTAGTACCTGCATCCTTTAGTACGAAAATATAATCAGCCTGTTCGATGTTCGCAGGCTTTGCGTATGTGAATTGATTGATGATTGTTGAAACCGTTTCTTCATTTTCAGAAACAACCTTAAATGACACTTCTTGATCAAGTAATGTGAGTGCCGCTACTATAAGTGACGCTACGCAGTCTGTTTGAATGTCAGCTTCAAGGAGTTCAGCCTCTCTTTGCAGATTCGAAATAACCCCTGGCCTTGAGGTGGAATCCACCATTTTTCGGTATACTGCCTGAAGATCATGAACAATATCTAGCTTCACTATCTCTACCTCCTATATATCCATCGTTTCAAAGTTTACTTTTGTTTTTAAAATGGAGTTGGTAGCATCTGCTTGGCGCTGCTGAAGGTTCTGCTCCTCCTGTAAAAGCCTATCGATCCAGTCTATTGTTTCTGGTAGTCTCGCTACAAAAGCTGCATCAATTATGGCAAGCTGATAAGCAAGTTCCGGCTGATTGCCCGATACAATGCCAATTCCAATCGTGTCTTGAATCTGAACTTTGGACTCAGTCACAAATACCTCTCCCGGATAAAACAAGCTCTTCTTGGATGTTTCACGCATCTTTACCATTACCAAGCTATCTTCTGGCTCCTGAATCACGTTGACCTCATAGCGATTCTGAATGGACTTCGCGAAATTCTCCGCTAGATCACTAGAGCCATTAATCAAAATTTCTGTCCTTCGTCTTCTTTTCATCTAAAGGCCACCACCTTTCTTTCATCTACACCTATTAATCTATCTTGTTGCCAAGTGGATGCACGTAAAAGATAGGTTAAGTTTGTTTTGTTATTGTAAAGATCCAATAAAAAAAAGCCACCATAGGGTGACCTGTACTTGTTTCTATATAACATACGTAAAACAATCACTTCGGTAGATTATTCTAGAATACTCAAGCATCGTTCCTGTTTTCTTATCAGTGCATCCAGATTCAACCAACAAAAGTGGCACCAGACTGGGACATTTTAATATTTCCCGTTCCATTTCATCTGGAAACATGACACTTAATTGACTCCTGCCTGGTTTGAAATCTGAATATCCCTGTTGACGATAATATTGAAAAATAGAGGTGATCCCACTCCCGTCCCACTCTATATTTTCAAACACAGATTGGGCCAAATAAGAAGTGTGAACGGCAATCGGACAATCTTCAACAATTCGTAAGCGGCTAATCTTATAGACCGAATCTTCATTGCAAGCTTGTAAAGCATGATAAATAGCTGAATCGTAATCTATTTTTTCGCATGAAAGATTGATTGTTTTATAATCATATTTCAGCTCTCTCATTTTTTCGCTAAAGCTAACATCTCCTGTTAAAATAAGAGGTATTTGTAGCTTTTGATTTTGAACATAGCTCCCTTTTCCCTGCTTTGAAAAAATATAACCAAGCTCCTGCAAGCGTTCATATGCCTTGCGGACAACCATCCTTGGTACTTTATACTGGTCTGCTAACTCATTCTCTGATGGAAGCTTGTCATTCGGCTTATAAAATCCCTGACGTATTTCCAAAATCAGTTTATCAACCAGTACTGTCTTTTCAAACATCTAGACTGCTCCTTTCAAAACCAACAAAATCTTGTTTTAACTCCTTCGTATTCGATCAAATGACTCCTCTATGTGGCTATACTTCGGGAG
Organism: Fredinandcohnia onubensis; assembly: GCF_031181385.1. Classification (GTDB taxonomy): domain Bacteria; phylum Bacillota; class Bacilli; order Bacillales; family Bacillaceae_L; genus Ferdinandcohnia; species Ferdinandcohnia onubensis_C. The sequence goes on along the minus strand of NZ_JAPSKV010000001.1, from coordinate 645,372 downwards.
TTGAGCCTTGCTTTTTTCACCTAATAGTTCAACAAGCGTTTCTACACCTGGACTTTTGCTTCCAAGTCGAACGGGCTTTTCCCCATATGCTCCGTGAAAATCTGATCCACCCGTTTTGATAAGTTTATATACGTCTGCAAGAATTTTAGCCTTTTCCTCATGCTCATGATTGTGAAGCGGATGCCATACTTCGATTCCCTGTAAACCTGCTTCAACTAATTCTGGGACCATCTCAAAATTCCCGTACTGTCCCGGGTGGGCGAGCACTGGTACTCCACCCGCATCACGAATAATTTGTACCGCCTCTCTGGCATCGATATATTTCATCGGAATAAAAGCAATACCCCGTTCTTCCCCATTTTGCCCCCGATTAAAAAGCTTTTTATAGAGGGAACCATATATAGAGTCAGTATAATTCGCTTCAATTAGGGCTTGCATAATGTGCTGCTTATACACGCCTGTGCCTCCCTCGGCAATTTTCAAACAACGTTCCCAGGAAATAGTATAGCCAGCCGCCATGATGCGCTCGACCATTTCCTTCGAGGCCATATGTCTCTGTTCAATCAATGGCTGACAAACCGACTCTATTGCTTCATGACCTGGTTCAATATAATATCCCAATATATGCACACGTCTGCCACGTTCGAAATCATAACCTGAAATCTCAATACCTGGAATGACTTCGATTCCATTGCTTTTTCCAACCTTGACTGCGTGCTGTAGTCCTTGAGTTGTATCATGATTTGTAATGGCTAAATGTGTAACATTTTCCTGAAGCGCTAATGAAACTACTTCCTCAATCGAGAGTGGACAATCGGAAATATTCGTATGACAATGAAGTTCTACCTTCATGTTATTCCCTCCTTACGCTTTTCTTTAGAATAACTTGATACCATGTAAAACAGGTTAATAGAATGTAAATTTGTATGAAAGATTTGTAAAAGGAATAGGTTACTAACTAAAAAATAGCGATAATCCATAGGGGTTGGATTAACGCTACTACGTACTTATGGAAACACATTGGTTCATTCAAATTACATCCTATCATCCAGAAATAATTTTATGGATGACTTTAAAAGCGGAAAGACTTACTTTCTTCCAAATCCAGCTATACACTATGGAGAAGGCAAATGTGCCTACTATTACCACACTATTAAAGTGGGTTGATACGGATGGTCCTAGTATTGGAAACTTAAATACATATAATAAAAGACTTATACCCAGGGTCAAACATAATGCTGCAAACGGAATCGTTAACACGCTTCGCTTTAAATACTTAAGACCAATGCCTAAACTGAGTCCTAATAAGCCTGTGGTAAAAACAAATACCAATAGCTCACTTGGCTGGAGCATTGCCAATAGAAATGCGGATACGAAATAAGTCATCATACCTATTCTAAGAGACATAAGGCTAGCCAGTACGAGAGGGCCAGTACTCATCATACTCAGGATATAACCAATCCCCGTAAAAATCCCCGCAGACTGAAAAATGACGGCCACTGAACCTAATAAAGCACCAACTACAAGCCGCATTGTCTTCGAATAACTGTCAATCGACAGGTTTGTCTCATCTGCCCAAAAACCAGATGTTACTTTTTTAATAAATGACCGCATGTGACACCCCCATAATAGGTAAATGCAGTAAGAAAGAAGTTTATGCTAGAAATTGTTCATGATAATTGGACTTTTCTTGATATTCTCCTTAAAAAGTATCCGCAGCCTCACTTGGTCTATTAGAACCGTTCAACTCATATTCTTATAAAAACAAATTAGAAGGGGTGTTAAGTTAGTTGAGAAACGTTAAGGTTCGTTTACGTCCCATTGTACAACGGATTAATTTACCCACTGTTTTAAAAACAGCTTTTCTTCCGGGTGACTCAATTGAACGGCTATTTATTGCAACCCAAGTCGGAGAAATCTTTTACATAGGAAACGGTGATATTCGGACTTTTTTAGATATTCGGCAACGAATCATCAAACTAGGTGCTTCTGGTGGATATGATGAGAGAGGATTGTTAGGACTAGCATTTCATCCTGGATTTTATTATAACGGCTTGTTTTATCTTCACTATTCAGCAGCTGGCACACAAGGTCCAGGTGCTCTTTCTGAATCATATACTCCGAACCCATGTGATCCCAATACATTAAACCTTAGATGGACAAAGCGAGATACTCTATTTGATCATATTGATACTGTTGAAGAATGGATATTACAACCGAATGGCCAACCCCAAAAAAGGCGGACGTTACTTAATCTAAGAAGACCATTTTCAAATCATAATGGTGTTAACAGCTTAAACTTTTCACCAGAAACAGAGAAACTTGTTTTAACAACCGGCGATGGTGGGTCGGGCTATGATCCGTTTAATTTAAGTCAGGATGATATGGAAATCGCGGGGAAAATTATTGAGATCGATATTGGTAAAAATACAACACTCTCTAATCCCCCTGTCGTCACACGTTTTAACGAATTACCGATACCTATTCAGGAAACACTTACGGTCATTGCTAAGGGGGTCCGCAATATACCTGGGATTTCCTATCAAAGGATTAATAATCAGTTTATTAAATATGTGGGAAATGTTGGACAGGAATTAGTCGAGTCCATTTTTTCATTCGTTCACTACAAACCAATACCGGTTACGCAACTTGTGGGACACAGAGAGTCCCCTAGTCCCGCTTACCAAGGAGAATTAATTAATTTGGGTTGGCGAGGATGGGAAGGTGATTTGCCTACTTCTATAATAAAGAACTGTGTATCTAATCAGGATTTGAATGAGAAAATAGTGGGATTTTACAAGGAGACCATTGAAACTTCTGTGAGTCGTATACATCCTTTAACGAGTTACTACCATCAAGATACTCGTCCTGAAAAGTTTAGTGGAACTGCGCTAACAGGCGTGCAAGCCTATATGGGGAATGGAATCCCCGCATTAACAGGAAGTGTCGTATTTACTGATTTTGCACGAAAGGGAGAATCACAAACTTCGGTCAGAGGGGCCTTAGCTTATACGAGGGTGCGGACGGATGGTAAACCAAATGATTATAGTCTCATTGAAACCAATTATAACTTTGGCACTCAATCCGCTTATTACGTTAGCTTAGGAACGAACCTAAACCAAACCAGATTATACTTAGGCGCTCATGGTTCTACGAAAGTGGCCGATTTTAACCAAGGAACAGTCTTTGAAATTGTTCAATGAATCGACACAGGTCCATTGTCCAAAACTGGGACAGGGGACCTGTCCCTATTTGTTGATTACAATCGATAATTTATAGCTTACTAGGTCGCTTAGATTAGTCAAAAATTCATCTAGTACTTCATTGGTTTGAAATTTACATTCGAGAAGATAACAGCTTTCTCCACTAACTTTGTAGTTGTTTAGGACATATTGAGCGTGTTGTTTGATGAAAGACAAATAAGGTTGATGATTTGTACTTTGAGTATAAATATGTATCATTGCATGAACTGAATACCCCATTTTTACTTTATTAACCTTAATGGTATATCCTTCAATAACCCCGGTATCTTCTAATTTTGCCACTCTTGCTGAAGTAGCTGGTCCAGACAAATGAACTTTCTCTCCTAATTCTTTCATTGTAATTCGGCTGTTCTTCGATAGTTCTTCTAGGATTTTTCTATCCGTATTATCTAACATGTAGTAAACTCCTTCATTAATAAAGTAAAACCGCCAAAACACTTTATTTAAGTTATGTATCCGACATTGGTACTTAATATAGAATATACATTGTTCAAAGGAAATTTTAAAGAAAAGGAGTTAATGAAATATGAATATACAACAAATTCGCAATGCAACACTTGTCATTGAATATGCAGGGAAGACGTTTTTAGTAGACCCGATGTTAGCAGAAAAAGGAACTTACCCACCCTTCCCAAATTCACCACGACAAGATCAAAACAATCCCTTGGTAAGCTTACCAATATCCATTGACAAGATTATAAAAGATATTGATGCAGTCATTGTTACTCATCTGCATTTAGACCATTGGGATGAAGCTGCAATACAAGCATTACCTAAAGAAATCCAGATATTTTCACAAAATGAAGAAGATGCGACAGAAATTCGAAAAGCTGGGTTCGAAAATGTAGAAGTTTTGCAAGAGGATACTGTCTTTGAAGAAATTCAATTGATTAAAACAAAAGGTGAGCACGGAAGAGGAGAAATCCTAAAGCTTGCTGGTCAAGTATGTGGAGTAGTTTTCAAACACCAAACAGAGAAAACATTATATGTAGCTGGAGATACGGTATGGTACGATGCTGTTCAAGAAGTAATCGACACACATAAACCGGAAGTTGTTGTGGTCAATGCCGGAGATAACCAATTCAATGAAGGTGGCTCTCTCGTAATGGGAAAAGCGGATGTCCATGAAGTTCATAAAGCTGCTCCTCATGCAAAAATTATTTCTGTTCACATGGAAGCTGTAAACCATTGGGCATTGTCAAGAGAAGAATTAAAGAGCTTCGCCAAAGAAAAAGGAATGGCTTCTAATGTGTTAGTGCCTAATGATGGCGAATCTTACTCATTTTAAGAAAAAGAACAGACAAAAAAGGGTTAAAGACTAGGTTCTATTCCCTAGTCTTCTTATGTTATTTCGTATTTTTCAAACAAAGTAACCCTGTGTAGCCGTCAATTGATAATGACGAATAGTGTTCTAGATTACTTCTTCGATTGTAGATTTCCCTTCTTTTTGTTCACTATCTAGCCATTTCCAACTCTCATGCAGTCTAATTCTACCGTCTGGAAGTAATTCGGGAGTTGAATAACATTGTCCTCCCCTTATCTCATTACTTGTATTTACATGGTTATATCTAAAATTCAAACAACCATTTTCCTCAACTATACCGATTAGAGAACCTTTTACAATTTCGCCACCACTATAAGAAGCAGAAAGAATATTCCCTTCTTGTTCATAATCAAAAAAAGTCTTTGAAGAGACTTCTCCATTTTTAGTGTTGGCGATTGAAACAAATCTTTTTCCATTGTAATTAATCATCATGATCCCCCTGCTATTTTCATGTTTCCCGCCTCGTAAAAAAACTTCATGAGATAACTTTATACTAATTTTGGCATTTTTGCTTTAAATTAGTCTGCTCGTTTAGACAAAATTATGAAAAGTTGAATCTATCATCTTACGGCTTTTAAACCTTAATATTTAAAAACTAACATCAAAGATCAAAACAAAAAAAGGAGTAGCTGCTACCCCTTTTCTTAAACATTTTTATAAGAATATTAGTTTCTAGGATCTACATAATCCGGATAATCAGAAATAATCGCGTCAACTCCCATTTCGAATAGAAAGTCTGCTGCTTCTTGACTACGTACCGTCCATGATCCAATTTGCATATCAAGAGAGTGAACTTGATTCACTAATTCTTCTGTCACAATTCCATAGCTCGGGTTAAACCAATCCGCATATGTTGCAAATTCTTGTAAAGCCTCCGGCGTTGTATGAGCGCGGTTGGAAGTTAATACACCGATTGGAACTTTAGGAAGAAGCTGGTCCATTTTTTTCATTGATTCGAAATTAAAAGATTGAATAATGATTTTTTCATTTTGCGGTTTATCGAGATTTCGTTCTTTTAATGCTTCTGCCACTTGTTCTTCAATACCGGGGTATAGCTCTGGAGCCTTTAATTCTATTAAAATTCCAACTTTCCCATGATAACGATCCAAAATCTCTTCAAATGTCGGGATTTGTTCACCTGCAAATTGTGCACCTTTCCAACTTCCCGCATCAAGACTTCGAAGCTGCTCAAATGTTAAGTTGCCTACTTTTCCAGTCCCATCAGTTGTACGATCCACTGTTGTGTCATGGATCAATACTAATTCACCATCTTTACTTCTTTGAACATCGATTTCAATATAATCGGCTTTCATATCAACTGCCAGATCAAAACCAGCAATCGTATTTTCTGGTGCATAAGCAGTTGCACCACGGTGTGCCACATTATCTACCTGTTTTCTTTCGCCTACGGTTGGTTCTTCTGCAAGCACCTGATTGAACGGGCTGAATAATAACGAAAAGGCCACCCCTGTACCAATTAAAATTTTTTTGCTCATTTGCTCCATCTCCTATCTAAAATATGTATTCAAATACATTCTAGAAAAGAGATGTAAATCTAGTATATAGATATAATTATAGCTAGATATAGATTAAGTTAACAAAATTCGTCCTTTTTCCTTACGTTTTTTTACAATTCAATAAAGGAATTTATAGTATAGGAATACTTTACTGCTACATTTTACTTACGACCATATGGCTAAAGCTATACATAGATAGACTTGATATCTTGGTATAGCTTTATATCAGCGAAACATATGCCTCTAGTGCTTAATAGAATTGGGTGTATCAGTATTAACGGGTGAAAGGTGTAGCTTTAAGTCTGAGGTTAGGGATGCAAAGAAAACCTCGTCAGTCTTGTTAATACCCCTCCCTTGAAGTTGTTCCTTAAGCCAGGTTTCATTCGTACCAAGTTCATGTAAAGTATGATGGTCAACTTTCCCTTCGATAATGACTGGGTAAGGTAACTTATCTTGTTTACTTTGTACCCCTAGGTCTTCACGTAACACAGATGCTTTATTTGACTTTTTATAAACTGATATCCTTCCGTTCGCTTCTACAATTCCTACCTGAACATCCGATACATTGAAAACTTCTTTTTCTCGAAGCATCTGTAATACATTATCTAAGGAATAATGGATTTTACGCAAATTCTCCACTTTGAAAATTCCATCCAAAATGACAATGGTTGGCTCAAAGGTTAAGGCTTTACCAATCTTTTTGTTTCTAAGAATGAGATTGGTTATGAGTCTTTGTAAAAGTGCTACGCCAACTACAGCAAAAGCTGTATGTATATGTTCAACTTTCGGGTCAGCAATATCTGCACCGACTACAGATCCAAGAGTGATGATGACTAAAAAATCAAAAACCGGTAATTCCCCTATCGATCTTTTGCCCATAAACAGAGTCACAAACAATAATAGTGGGAGTATGGTTATGATTCTTCCGTAAACTAACAGAATCTCTTTTACCGTCTGCATCACTTCAAACCCACTCCTTAAGTCTTTTAAAAACTTAAGTTAAGTATTCCCGTTTGGCCAATTATAATATTCTTATACAATTATTAAAGCAACTTCCGTACACAAACATTTCCACATATTTTTGATAAGCATTATAGGAACCATTCACCTTGAGCTATTTTTACGACTTTACCTCCTACGCAAACGTTAATTTTATCGTTGCGCTCAACTGCCTTAAGAAATAATAAAGAAGGTCTTCCCATTTCGTATCCCTGTTCTACACGAATGTTAATTTCACTCTTATTCAAGTACTTATATTTCACTAGATATGCAGCTAAACATCCATTAGAACTTCCAGTAGCGGCATCCTCAGGAATGCCATAGTAATCTGCAAAGTCTCGAACATTTAAATCATTTTCGGCGTTATAGGCTTCAGGTGAAAAAACCAGAATTGCTTTTGCTTCCAAATGTTCAATTAGTTTAAAATACTTTTCTCTATTTATATTTGCTTTCTTTACTGCCTCTAACGACTTTAAGGGGACAATGATAGCCGACAGCCCCGTCGAAACCTCTTGGATTGGAAACCGATCGTCTATGTATTCACTACCTATGTTTAAAACATCCGATACTATTTTTCTATCTAAAACCTGACCAAAGGTAGGTTCATTTTGTTTCATCCATAGAACTTTTTCTTGGTCATTAAATGAAACTGGAATTTGTCCAACTTTATAATTTAGAAACAGTGTTTCCAACGGTTCCTCTACTATTTCCTTTTGAATGATAAAAGCAGTACCTAAAGTTGGATGTCCAGCAAAAGGAATCTCTTCATTCGGTGTAAAAATTCGAACATCATAACCACCGTCATTTATCAAATCAGACAGGATAAACGTAGTTTCAGAGTAATTAACTTCTTTTGCGATTTGTTGCATTTTCCGAGCAGAAAGATTTCCAGCGTTTTTAAAAACCGCAAGTGGATTCCCTGTATATTTTCCTGTTGAAAATACATCAACAATTGAATAATTCATTTTCATTTTCGTCCCCCCAATTCTTAAACGCGAATTCATTACTAAAAGCTTAAAGAAACTACCCTATCACTAGTCTCCTTTATTAAACTTTAATCTACGTGCCAAACGAGGTGTCAAACACATTTGACACCTCATTTGCCTTCCTTTATTCTTCAACCATAAATCGTAATACATCACCGAAAATGATGCTATCCGATAATGTTAGCTCCTCTCGTACCACGTCTAAATAAGAATCACATTTCTGGTTATCTACAGATAGTCCATCTTGATTGCTATAACAAACGCCATCCTTATATAAGTAATTTTCGGTTATAAAACCACCATCACGAAAAATAACAGGATGGTCGCTATCCCTTGTGAAAAGATTATGTCCAAATGAATACCGATTATCAATGTTTATACCGAGGAGATGGAGTAAAGTAGGGCGTATGTCTATTTCTCCACCTTGTGTGGTAATTGTTTCCCCTTCTTGGCCAGGTACATGAATAATGAGTGGGATTTGTTTATTTTTTACTTGATTGACAATCGAATCCTCTTGACCAAGTAACTCATTTAGGCCTTGCTCATATTTCTCAGAAATACCATAGTGGTCGCCTACAAGCACAAACACTGTATCTTCGTACAATCCTTCTGCTTTTAACTCTTCGAAAAATAGTTCAATTGATTTATCCAAGTAACGAACAGTTGTCACATAGCGATTCACTACTTCTTCCTCTGTATTTGCTGGTTCAATAAACAGATCTTCCTCGTCTAATAAATATGGAAAATGATTAGTTAAGGTAAGGAATTTTGCATAATACGGTTCAGGTAAGTTCTTCATATGCTCAACTGATTGTGTAAAAAAAGGAATATCTTTCAATCCATAGTTTACTGAGTTTTCCTCTGTCACCAAGTAATCATCCATTGAGAAGTATCGATCATAGCCTAGGGATTTGTACATGACATCCCGATTCCAGAACGTACTTACATTCCCGTGAAATGCTGCCACATAGTAATTACTGTTCTCTTTTAAAATATGCGGAAGACTATAGTACGTGTTTTCTGGTCTTCGTACAAAAACAGATCCGCTTGATAATGGATATAGACTTGTATCGATCATAAATTCCGCATCCGATGTTTTTCCCTGGGCTGTTTGATCATAGATTTGATTAAAATAAAAACTATCTTTAATCAACTCATTTAGGAATGGTGTCACTTCTTCTCCATTAACTTTTTGGTTTATTACGAAATCCTGTGTTGACTCCAACGTGATTAGGACGACATTTTTACCTTTTGCTATTCCGAATAAGTCCGTTCGCTCGGAATCTTTATGCTGCAAATGCTCCTCTAACGCAACGGCATCTGCCTCTGTAACAAGTAAACGTTCTAGAGGGGCAGCAAGACCTAAGCCAATATCATATAAATGATAATTTAATAGGCCAAGAGATTTCACCATTTGCTCCCTATCATAGACCTCCGAAAAAAGATGAACTGATTTTACCAAACCTAAACAAATCGTCAAGGCTATAAGCCCTGAAGCAACTGCGATATACTTCTTCTTATCTTGTTTTTGAACGGTAAGGACGGACTCTGTTTTAAAAAACAGCCATCCTACAATAAATAAATCAACTAACAAAAAGAGATCCCATGGACTCATCAATTCAACCGTACTTGCACTCAATCCACCAACATTATCAAACTGAAATAGGATTGGCACCGTCACAAAATCATTATAAAAACGATAATAAAGAAGATCAGCATAAAGGATGGCAGTACCCACAACTAATAGTGCAAACAGCACGAATCTATTTACCTTTTCACGAAAATAAAAACTTAAACCCATCACTAATAATAGGGACCCAATGGAGCTTGTAAGTACTAATAAAATATCATAATATGATTGGATGCTAAGATTAAACCCGACAAAACAAACAATCACCGTCTTTAACCAGAGGATACTCGTTACGAGTAAAGTAAACTTTATACTTGTTATATTCATTATTTGAATTTTGCGAAACATCAGACAAATCCCTCTCCACTCTACGATAGTTCTTTTTCCTTTATCAAACCATTTTACACTAAAATTTGGGAATTTCGTGCTTAAACTGAATTTTTTTCACAAGAATTTTACATGTTATGGAATGATAGTTCCATGATAAAAACGACTATCGAATGAAAGATAGTCGTTTGAAAGGACAGAGAATTGATGAATTACTATTTTTTCTCCATTACTGCAAAGTAATTTTCTTCGTTATCAGCAAAATTAAATACTTTACCCGAAGGCATCGTGACAATTTCCCCGACGGTTATATTTTTATTTGATAAATCGGTATGTAATTGATCGAGATTCTCCGTGAAAAACATTAAAGATGGTGTGCCAAGATTTAAACCAGGTGACATTTTTGCAACGAATTCTTTATCATGCAGAATAATGCTTGTTTCTGCACCTTTTTTTGGGGCAATTTCAATCCATCTCATTTGACCATTATCTTCTTCAGCAACAATTGTAAAACCTAGTTTTTCTGTCCAAAAATTCACTGCCTCAGCCTGATTATTGACATACAACATAACCTGACCCAATTGACTAAACATACGTTTTTCACTCCTTTAAATTATCCTCAATAAACTAAATTTACCCTAGTTATAATCGTTCTAAACTTCGTTACATGATGACCTGAACGAGTTACGGTTTCTAAACTCGCTTAAAGTGCTTACAATAATCATGAACCTAAGTATATGGTCTTTAATTTTTCTTCTACAATTTGATTATGTGTCCTTCTAACAAAATATGACTTTGCTTTTCGTCGGGAACTAACCGATTTAGAGAGTGTTTCATTTACAAAGTGCAGGGCCACACCATCATCGACACCATAACCTTCTTTTATTTTTCCTTCTAGTATTAATTGGTGATAAGATGGCCTTCTTTTATTCTCACCATCATAATGAGGGCAATTACTTCCTTTTAACAAACCTAAGCAATCCAGTTTATATAAGGGCGCATTTAACGGATCGGTTAATCCTGCTTCGAACCAACAAATTGCACCCGCACTTAATCCTGCAAGAAGAATTCCATTCTCATATGCTTGCTTCAGGATCCTATCTAATCCCCATTCTTTCCATAAAAGAAGCATATTTCTGGTATTTCCCCCACCCACATATATAACTTCCTGCTCCAAAATATATTTTTCTAGATCCTTAAAATTTGGTTCGAATAAAGATAAGTGCGTTGGTTGACAGGGAAGCGTATTAAACGCCTTGTAGAATCGCTCGATATAGTTTGTTTGGTCTCCACTAGCAGTTGGAACAAAACACACTTTGGGGAAATCTTTGTTTACTTGAGCCAAAATATATTGATCGAGTAAAAGATTATCCGGCTCCATTGAAAAGCCCCCGCCGCCCATGGCAATAATCTGTCTCATATCGGATTTCCCTCCTAGAATGTCTTTTAATATTAATTCTCCAAATTCAAAGCAATTACCTTTTTACTATCACAATCTATCTGATTTTAAATTGGACATTCACCCACCTGATTCAGCATGAATATCCTAGTAACATGGGGAATATGATTCGTCGATTGTATGGTGACGAGGCTGCAACCACTTATTCAAATTTAATTAAGGAACATCTTCTGATTGCAGCTGATATGTTTTGACATTTTTCCTCCTTAAAGTAGGAGGGTTTATTTGTTTTATATTATAATTTTATCCAAATCTTTTAGCAGATCGAATGCGCGCACGCTCAGCTTCTACCTCACGATTACGAGGCTCCGCACTGGTCTCCAATGAGTTCAACAGATTACTAGTAATCAACGCTATTTCATTGATGGCTTGATTAAATGCCTCTTCGTTAATCTTTGATGGCTTGTTAAATCCTGTTATCTTTTTAACGTACTGCACAGATGCAGCGTGAATCTCTTCATCGGTAGCTGGTGGTTCGAAATTAAATAAAGTTTTAATGTTTCTACACATAAGTTACCCCTCTTTTTTTATTTTTTCATCAGATTATAAACCTACTATACACGATAGGTCCATGTTGATTAAACTCAGAATTCATTCATTTTATCCAAATCATTCAGTTTAAAAGCAGAATATCAACATAATCGTTTATAATGAAATTTATCTAAATGAAATAGAGATCAGGTAGGGTAATTCAATGAAAGTATATCTATTAAAAAAGAAGTTTAAAGGATACAAAAAAGGAACACAGTTTTACCTCGTTGCCGAATCAGAATTTATCGGAGTCAAAGAGTTTGTTATGAGAACGAAAGATTTAACGAATCATATATCACTTAGTGAAAATGAATTTCTAACATATTTTACTTTTATTAAAGATTCTTCACCGTATTAGCTTAATTATTGTGGGTTCAACTCTCACTCAACTGTTTTTTATCGAGTTTACCAAGAGATGTGTAGGGCAATTGTTCAACAATGGTAACCTCTTTTGGAAGTTGAAATCTGGCTACTCTTGGGCGGAGCCACTCCAGTAGTTCTTCCTCTGTCAGGACTTCGTTCCTTTCTGGTACCACAAATGCTTTTAAACGTTGGCCAAAAAGATCGTCATATATTCCAATTACAGCAACTTCGTGAATTTGCGGGTGCTTGATAAGTACCTGCTCAATTTCAATTGGATAGACATTTTCCCCACCGGAAACAACCATATCGTCTATCCTTCCACATAAAAAGTAATATCCGTTTTCGTCTCGGTAGCCAGCATCACCGGTATCTATCCACGTTTTCTTGCGAATCGACCAGTCACTCTTCATACAAAGCTGACCGTATGTGCCCGTTGGGACATCTTTTTTGTTTTCATCTAGAATACTTATTTTTAATCCCGTTATCTTCTTGCCAATGGTTGTTGATGAATACGTTAAGTCCTGTGGGGTGGCGATGAAGTTCAGCCCGGTTTCTGAGGTTCCATATAGATTGTATAGAACAGGACCTAGCCTTTGGAACGTTTCCTCTACGAGCTTTGTTGGAAGCTTTGCCCCACCTGATGCAATACATTTGAGAGACTTTAATCGTGCTGGGTTTGTTAGTAGCATTTTTTGGAGCATTAATGGGACAACCGTGACGACTTCGATTTGATGTTGTTGAATTAGTTCACAGGCTTGTTTCGCGTTAAACCTTCTTGTAATCACTATTTTTTTCCCTAATGGTATGAATAATAACAACACGGCAATGCCATATCCGTGATAGATTGGGGTTGCAATGTACGCATTACGATAATCTAAAATTCGTAGTCGCTTGATAAAAGCCACAAACGGACTTAAATAATGAAAAAGGGACGGTTTATGTGCTGCATCCTTTGACAATCCGGTCGTGCCACTCGTTTGTAGGACAAGTTTGCTCTTTGAGGTTCTTGGTAAGATTGCCTGATTTGCCTTCGATTTCAGGAAATTACTAATCGCTGGTAAGTCAGAATGGAAGCTTAGGATCTTTTGGTTAGAATAGTTTTGAATGATTGTTCTCAATTCATAATCATAGATAACTAGATTAAATTTGTGTCGCTTGGCGAAAGCATCAAACTGCTGCTTGCTGATTTCGGTATTTAATAAATAGATGCCTGCTCCAACTCGTGATACAGCAAAAATTGTTTTTACGAGTGAAGCATGGTTTCTACATAATATCCCTACTTTCATTCCGGGTTGAAGTTGAGTTTTTTCGACTAAAGACTGGGCGAGTTTGATTGATTGTTCTTTAAGTTGTTTGTAGGTTAATGTTTCAATGTCGTCTGCGAGCGCAATTTGGTCGGTAAATTTCTTTTCCGCAAACTGCAAAAGTGTCATCAAATTGATTCCACAAGTAAAAATAGAACCGATTAAATGATACAGTCCTTTTGGGGAAAGCAGCTTTATTTTATATAAAACATAAAAAAGTCTAATCAGTTTCATTTTTGCTTCCTCTTCTTTGAAAAATCTCCTAGATTCGTTAGAAAAACAGAGACTAGTTGTCCAAAAACTAACCACCATGGTTGGTACTTTTTTCGACGAGTATACATCGACTTACAGATTATGTTTGCTGCATGGTGCTGTGACATTGCCGGCACGTTTCGATAACCTGGTGTGGGCTCGATCATTGGTGTTCGAACCAGCGGTAAATAGATGGAAGTAGTTGCGATTTTGTTTGTATGCAACTCTGGCAAAACAGATCGAAGCCATATATCAAATGCTGATTTGGATGCCTGATAGGCTGCGAAATACGGAACGGGTGATAACTTGGCGTTGATGGTCGATACATTAATAATCTGCCCCTTGCTTTTTTGGAGCATTGGAATTGTTGATAGTACTGTTTTAACAGGCGCAAAGTAGTTAATCGCCATAGTTCGTGTAATATCATGATACCGATCAAGAGATTCATAGATGGAGCGTCTGATGGAAAGACCTGCGTTGTTGACGATGATATCTAAGGTTTGCTGATTGTGTAGAAAGGTTAGGAAGCTGGCGAGCTCGTCCTCATTTCTAAGGTCAGCCTGAATAATGCTCACTTTGACTTTTTGTTTTTCAATATCGTTTTTGATGATTTTGAGTAGTTCACCTCTTCTAGCGACTAGGATTAGATGGCATTGGATGTTCGCTAATTGGTAGGCTACCTCCTTGCCGATACCTGAACTCGCACCAGTGATGACGATTGTTTTTCCAGTTAGGTGGGCTTGGAGCTTCTCTTTATTTAGGTATGTAGGAAAAAATAAAAATGATTCTAGCATTTTTTGCATGTTGGCACCTTTTTCGTTTAGAGTTGATGGGATGAATGGCTTTTATCGGGATCGGACAGCTCGTTTGGTCTTCATTTGGCTTATGAAGAACTTTTCAGCGTGCTGCGAGATCGGTTCGGGCTTTCATCGAGCTTATGAAGACCTCTTTTGCATGCTGCGAGTTCGGTTTAGGCCTTCATCGAGCTTTCGATGATTTTTGACCAAGTCTAGTTGCTCATGAAGACCATGAGTTTCCTCTTTTCAGGAGATTGATACCACTCTAGACACCCTGGAGTATCATCACTTTCCTTTTTTTAGGAGGTTGATAGCATTCTAGATGCTCTGGAGTATCATTACTTTCCTCTTTTTAGGAGATTGATAGCATTCTAGATGCTCTGGAGTATCATTACTTTCCTCTTTTTAGGAGATTGATAGCATTCTAGATGCTTTGAAGTATCACCTCTTTCCTTTTTTTAGGAGATTGATACCATTCTAAACGCCCTGGAGTATCATCAGTTTCCTCTTTTTAGGAGACCGATAGCACTCTAGATGACCTGGAGTATCATCATTTTCCTCTTTTTAGGAGACCGATAGCACTCTAGAGTATTGATGACTACCAGTATCCTTTTTTAAGAAAGCTGCATTATTTTAGGTGGCAGCACAACAGTACAACTAGAATTCTTTTATTAAATAAACAACTTCCTCGTCTCGTTCAACTTTAAATGTTAGGTCATCCTCTACATGTAAGACTGTCGCATACTCGGAAAGAGTCTCTCCTAATACAGAAATTCCATAACCGGCATTAGACGGATATCCATATACATAGCACACCACTTTTCCGTCATTCACAAACACGATTTGGTTCATGCCCTCGTTCACAGTTTCCTGGATGCGGTCCCATTTGTAGCCTACTGTTTCATAGATTGTATCCTTTGGGGTGTATGGACTGAAGGAATAGACCTTGTCCCATTGAAATGGTGTAACCTCTTTTAAATTTATCGTTTCAACCGAATGTGGGATGGATACGATTTCTTCTTGAAGTAAATCTTCATTCTTCTCCCTCAAGTCCTTTTTAAATATAAGAAATAGAATCATAATGATTCCTAGAAAGACCATCGTCTTTTTGTACTTCATCAAACTTTCACCTCCACACATACTTCCACAAAAAAGGGCATTAATCCTGCATGGATTAACACCCGAAACTACTCTAAATGTCGTTCAATTGTGAACCAGGCATACAAACGAACTATGGGAACCAAAAGGGCAACTATTCCGACAAACAGAAATGCTCCACCATCTAAAAATAGAATCATAGCCAATACAAAGGCTAGTATCTCTTTAAGATTACCAGAGAACCCATTGATCGGTTCATTTCCAACAAATAGTGTTTTCCTGCCTTTTAATGTTCTTGAATAACACTGATCATGGTAAGTCGTGATATAGAAGAAATACGTTGCGATCACAAGAATGTTTTTATCTGTGATTTCTGCCGCACATTTTTCACAATAAATGTTTTTCACCGTATCATCCCCTCGATAAATAGGTTACTTTGTTTACGGCTATTACCATAGAAATGTTTCATTCTATTTATCGTGGGTGGCCTAGTCTAGTTAATCGCTCATCTAGCATCTCTTTCCACTCATCCGCCAATTCTTCGACCGCCAAAACCTTGTTGATCCCTTCTATATCCCTTGGCCTCTTAAAATAAATCTCATTTGCCTCAAGAATAGAGACTTGATTTGGATTTCGTTCTTCTAACGAAATCGCAGAATCCTTTCGTACGGTACCTTCTTTTAATACTCTCGCCAAGTAACCCGTAAAGCCTGTTTGGACCATCATCTTTAGAAGATGAGGTTTGTTCGTCCTTTTTGTAATGGTGCTACACGGTATTCTCCCCTGGGTGATTTGAATAACAGCATCACCAATTTGATAAATGTCACCGATACATACATCTTTTTCTTCCATATTGGTAAGGGTTAGATTCTCCCCGAAGGTTGGAAGTGGAAACTGAACTAAAAATTCACTTCCCCACAGTGCGTAATGTTCATACGGGTAAAAACATACAGCACGGTCAGGACCTCCATGATGCTTTAAATCGGCTACTCCATCTCCACTGAATCCGTCTTTTGTTAAAAATGCTTCTTCCACTTTCTTTTTTCGGATTGCCGTTATGACTTCTTCGTTTTCTCCGTATTTCATTTTTTCAGGCAGCCCAATTGAAAAATTCTTAATTTCGATAGTCAAGGCTATTCCCCCTTTCTTATTACCATTTTACTATAGTTGAAGAAACTATATGAGCAAGTAATGCTAGGGGACCTTGGGCCAGAAAACCGATAACAAAATAGGTTACTAGTTTTTTTACCGTTATTTCTCCCCTAATAATTAAAAACCGTGCTGTAAAAAATGAATATGGGATTAAAATTGTGATTGACGTGATAATCCCTGGTACATAATCTTTGAAAAAAATGAATTGCAGAACATGGCCAATCGCATTTGCCAGTATGATTCCTGGGACTAAAAATGCAAGGTAGGTAGCTGGTTTCATACCAAGAAATTTTTTATTTCGATAGGTCTGATAACACCCGACTGAAGCCAAAATCCAAAGCAATGAAAAAGCAACTGCAAACTCTAGCGCCGTAATACGAAACGGGAATAGATCTGAATGCTTTAGTAGAAATTTCTCTACCGTTAAAATTTCTTCGATGTCGTGAATAAGATAAAGTAATGGGAACAAAAAAAGGAACAAGTGTATTTTTGATCGTTGCATCATATTCTCAGTGAATAGTCACTTTACCCCTTCCTCCATCAGCCAATTCCGTTGCCCCTTGTAAAATTCTTTTGTAAACTCAGGATGATGTAGAGCCCCCAGTTTTTCTGCAATAGCAAGTGCAAAATCAACATAGGCATGGCCCTGTGCAGTTATGATATTACCTGATTTCACAACTGGCTCGTAGCGGAAATTCTCCTCTTCAAAACAGCCAAGAAAATTGCGCTGCTCTTGTTGTAGAGTGACTGTATATGGTTTCCCTTCAAGTACTCCCGCTCTCGCTAACACATATGTACCACTGCAAATGGCGGCAGTTAGTTTGTTCTGCTCGTGTAGTGTTTTTGTTATATCATACAGTTCCATCGCGTCTTTAACATTGATCAAGTCTCCACCAGGGATGATGAT
This sequence comes from Fredinandcohnia onubensis, assembly GCF_031181385.1. GTDB lineage: Bacteria > Bacillota > Bacilli > Bacillales > Bacillaceae_L > Ferdinandcohnia > Ferdinandcohnia onubensis_C. Next base: position 627,463 of record NZ_JAPSKV010000001.1, on the reverse strand, counting down.
TCCGTCGTAATGCTTCGGGTCCACCTGTTGGTACATTACATGCGGCACAAATTGCAATCCTGATTCCCCGGTTATCGTTTGAAGCGATTCAGCAACAGTTATAATTTGATGCATCCCTCTTAGCATTGCCGTTGCCACAGTTATCTCAAATTCAGAAAACGAATCATATATGGCAAGTAGTATTTTTCTCATAAAAAAGCACCCCTTTTACCTAGAAGTTCTACAAGGTTGAAGTTTTTCCCTTCTAGGATTCTATTATTAAAAGAGCTGCTAGTAGAACGTAAAATTACTCCTTCATTCCAACTAGTCCTTTAAACATTTCTACCCCGATTTCAATAATATCATCGCGGAAATCGTATTCGTAGGTGTGGATGGATGGATGATTCTCGCCATTTCCTATATAAAAATAAGCACCTTTTACAAGTTTCAAATAATGGCCATAGTCTTCTGATGCACGGTATGGTGAGGTTAGCTCACGTAGCGGATATCCTTTTACTGCTGCAACTTGGCGCACTTTATTTACCGATTCATCATGATTAACGGTTTCCGGAAATTCATCTCGATACTTAAAGCTAACGTTAATGCCATGCTCTTTCCCAAGTTGAGTCGCAAGATTCTCGATACTTTGCTGAAGGGCATTTAGTTCCGCCTCTTTTTCTGCACGAATGGTTAACCGTAAAACACCCTTATGGGCTGCAATCCCGTAATTCACCGAGCCAATATCTACTTGAATTATCGTGCATAGAACGAGCCCGTCATATATTTCTGGTGATGTTAACCCGGGTAGAGTCTCAATGATTTTAGCGATTGCAAAAGAAGGATTGACTCCATCTTCAGGCTGGCTTGCGTGGGCAGGTGAACCAACCATTTCAATGGACATTCCTTTTGAAGCACAGTGGGCTGTCCCATCGATCACATGCACCACATTGAATTCGATGCCCGACATATTGTGGTAGCCGTAAATTTCATCGACTTTTTCTTCAATTATTATTTCAGCGCATTCAATGGCACCTTGCCCTGTTTCTTCTGCATGCTGAAAAAGGAAAATGATATTTTGATCCGCCCCTTTTTGATCTACCTCAAGGGCAAATCCAGCGAGGGTGGCGGAATGACCGTCATGTCCACATTTATGTGATACGCCCGGAACAGTAGATTTCCACGGAAGTTCAATTGTTTCGGGAATAGGGAGCGCATCAAAATCCGCTCTAAATGCAATCGTTGGTTGATGTTCACCAACTGTATATTTTGCATAGAAATAGTTACCCTTGTCGATAACTTCGATGTTAGTTGTATGTTTTTGAAGGAAATCGATTAAATGCTGTTTTGTCCAAACCTCTTGATAGGACAATTCAGGATTCATATGTAATTCATGACGCAACTGAATCGCCAACTCTAGATTTTTCTTATCCACTGATATTCCCCCCTACTGTTCCCCTTAATCACAGCCCTGTGTGATTACTCCTTAAATTTAAATGAAACTATCAACTTTGTACTCCCCCTGCCTATCCGTGTTGAATACTCTTAATTCCATTCTACTGGAAATTGGGTATTCTATAAATAAAAAATCGACAAGCAAGACACTTGTCAATCACATTCTTTATGGTTTTAAGATAACCTTGATACAGTTGTCTTCCCTATCGTTGAAAATTTTATAGGCATGGCTTGCTTCATCCAGTGATACCTTGTGCGTGATGATATCGGTTGGATCGAATTCCTTGTTGACGATTTTTTTGTAGAGCTCTGGCATGAAATGAACGACAGGAGCTTGTCCCATTTTTAGAGTGATGTTACGTGAGAAAAAAGCACCTAATGGGAACATATTATAGTTTGCACCGTATACTCCAGTCAGCTGCACCGTACCACCTTTTCGGACAGCCTTTGTTGAAATTTGTATGGGGCCAAGTGTTCCACCTTGCAGCTTTAGCTTTTGCTCGATAAATTCGAGAGGTGACTTTTTCCCGTCCATTCCCACACAATCAATCACGACATCAGCCCCGCCACTCGTGATTTCCTTTAAATGTTCTCCAATATCATCATGCTTCGTAAAATCAAATATCTCAACTTTATTCGTGGTTTTGGCATGTTCCATTCGATATCCGAGATAGTCAACCGCAATAACACGTTTTGCTCCCTTCATCCAGGCAAACTTTTGTGCCATTAAGCCAATCGGCCCGCAACCCAGAACGATAACCGTATCTCCCTCCTTCACTCCTGCGTTCACAACACTCCAATAAGAGGTCGGGAGAACATCACTTAAAAAGAGTAAAGCCTCATCTTCTAATTCACAGTCTTCTGGAATTTTGAAAGGAGTAAAATTGCCAAATGGAACTCTTAAGTATTCCGCTTGACCACCAGGGTGGTCGCCAAATTTTTCTGAGTAGCCAAAATAGCCACCTGAATCGTAATGAGGATTCGCATTATCACATTGACTTTCTAATTCGTGTTCACAGTAATAACACTTCCCACATGCAACCGTAAAAGGGACAACAACGCGGTCGCCTTTCTTTACATGAGTTACGTCAGGCCCTACCTCTTCGACAATTCCCATTGGCTCATGTCCAATCACATAGCCGTCTGGCAAAGGAAAATTTCCTTGATAAAGATGGAGGTCAGAGCCACAAATGGCGGTTGAAGTAATGCGGACAATCACGTCATCACTTTTCAAAATTTTTGGAGCTTCTACTTCCTTGACTTTTACTTTATATGGATTTTGATACGTAACAGCCTTCATGTTCACACTCCATTCTTGATCGGTTTACAGGTTATTTTTTACGTCTTGAGGGAAGTTATGCTATAAGCGTTTTGGCATAAAAATCCTGCGTTCGTAAAAGCTAAAAAATGGCGAGATAAAATAATTGACATACTTGTATATACAGGTTAAAATGAAAACGTAATCACAGCTTGTATATACAGGCTGTCTATTGAAAATATCCTTAAGTTTAAGGGGGAAAAAACATGAGTAAGTACACAGATCCTGCGAAGGAACTGCTTGACCATATTGGTGGGAAAGAGAACGTTGCAGCTGTTACACATTGTGCAACAAGAATGCGCTTCGTTTTAAACGATCCGAAAAATGCAGATATAGAAAAAATTGAAGGTATCGGGCTAGTAAAGGGTACTTTTACACAAGCAGGACAATTCCAGGTTATTATTGGAAATGAGGTTGCTACTTTTTATAATGAGTTCGTCAAACACGCTGGTGTTGAAGGAACGAGTAAGGAAGAAGCAAAGGTTGCAGCAAAGCAAAATATGAACTGGCTTCAACGCATGATGGGACATTTAGCGGACATTTTTACACCGCTTATTCCAGCCCTTGTCGTTGGGGGTCTGATTTTAGGTTTCCGAAATGTCATCGGTGAAATTGATTTAGTGGATAACGGTACAAAAACAATCGTGGAAACTTCTCAATTTTGGGCTGGTGTTCACGCATTCCTTTGGTTAATAGGTGAAGCCATCTTTCATTTCCTACCCGTTGGAATCACTTGGTCGATTACGCGTAAAATGGGAACCTCCCAAATCCTTGGGATTGTGCTAGGGATTACGCTTGTATCTCCACAATTGCTAAATGCATACGGAGTTGCAAATGCAGAAGAAATTCCAGTTTGGGATTTTGGATTCACAACCATTGAAATGATTGGGTATCAAGCACAAGTTATTCCAGCTATTTTAGCAGCATTTGTACTTGTTTTCTTAGAGCGTTGGTTACGTAAGATTTCACCAAATGCGATTTCGATGATTATTGTTCCGTTTTTTGCACTAGTTCCAACTGTCTTAATTGCTCATACTGTTCTTGGACCAATCGGTTGGACAATTGGTTCTTGGATTTCTGATGTTGTATACACAAGCTTAACTTCAGCATTTGGTTGGTTATTCGCAGCAATCTTCGGATTTGCCTATGCACCACTTGTTATCACTGGTTTACACCATATGACAAATGCGATTGACCTTCAATTGATGAGTGAGTTTGATGGAACAAACCTATGGCCAATGATTGCTTTATCCAATATTGCCCAAGGTTCTGCCGTTCTTGCAATGATTTATATTAATCGTAAAAATGAAGAAGAAAAACAAGTTTCCATTCCGGCATGTATTTCTTGTTACCTCGGTGTAACAGAGCCTGCGATGTTTGGTATTAACTTAAAATATGGCTTCCCATTCCTTGCTGCCATGATTGGTTCAATGGTAGCTGCCATCATCTCAGTAGGTAGTGGTGTTATGGCGAACTCAATCGGGGTTGGTGGAATACCTGGGATTTTATCCATCCAGGCTGCTGACTGGTTAATGTTTGCTATTGCAATGCTCGTTGCGATTGTCGTGCCATTTATTTTAACTGTCATCTTCGCAAAAGCTAACGTTGGTAAAATTTCATTTGGTAAAAAATAAAAGCTATGGGAGGGGAAATTACCCCCTCCCTTTTTTCGCATTAACGCGGTAAAATGAGAATAATCAAATTTTTACATCGATTGGGGATTCTTTATGAATAACAAGTATCTAACAATCTATAGCGATTTAGTAGAAGAAATTAAAAATGGAAACATCAAAGCGAATAGTCTTTTACCTTCTGAAAATGAATTAAAGGAAGTATACAATACCTCTCGCGAAACGATTCGAAAGGCATTGAACCTGCTTTCACAAAATGGGTATATTCAAAAAATGAAGGGCAAAGGCTCTATCGTGATTGACGTGAATAAGTTTGATTTTCCGGTCTCAGGGCTTGTGAGTTTCAAAGAGCTAGCCGAAAAGATGGGAGAAAAGCCGATAACGAATGTGCACGAGTTGTCGGTTGGTAAGCCGGATACGTTCATTAAGCAACAGCTCCAACTCTCAAGTAAGGATCAAGTGTGGAAGGTCATCCGTACAAGGGAAATGGGCGGCGAAAAGATTATTTTGGACAAGGATTTTATTTCGCGAAAATATGTCCCGGAGCTTACCAAGGAGATTTGTGAGGAATCGATTTATGCCTATTTGGAAAATGAACTGAAGATTACCATTAGTTTTGCGAAAAAGGAAATTACGGTCGTGGAACCAACAGATGAAGACCGAGAGCGACTCGATCTAGATGGTTTTCATAATGTCGTTGTTATCAAAAACTATGTTTATCTGGATAATGCGAGCTTATTTCAATACACAGAATCCCGCCATCGCCCTGACAAATTCAGGTTTGTCGATTTTGCAAGGCGGACGCATGTGTAGGTTGTAACTGTGGTTTTATCTGGGGTTTTATCTGGGGTTTTATCTGGGGTTTTATCTGGGGCCAGGTAGGGTGAATCAAGGCGGCTGTGGAAGTTCTCATTGTGGTTTGCTGGTTAGTACATGGATATTATTAGGTGATTGCGTACTTGTTAATGCAGTTACCCGGTTCGGAAATGGATATCTTTAGGTGATTGCGTACCTGTTAATCCAGTTACCTAGTTCGGAAATGGATATTACTAGGAGATTGCGTACTGTTAATCCAGTTACCTGGTTCGGAAATGGATATTACTGGGTGATTGCGTACTTGTTAATGCAGTTACCTGGTTCGGGAATGGATATCTTTAGGTGATTGCGTACCTGTTAGTCCAGTTACCTGGTTCGGAAATGGATATTACTAGGAGATTGCGTACCTGTTAATCCAGTTACCTAGTTCGGAAATGGATATTACTAGGAGATTGCGTACCTGTTAATCCAGTTACCCGGTTCGGAAATGGATATTACTGGGAGATTGCGTACCTGTTAATCCAGTTACTTGGTTCAGAAATGGATATTACTAGGAGATTGCGTACCTGTTAATCCAGTTACTTGGTTCAGAAATGGATATTACTAGGAGATTGCGTACCTGTTAATCCAGTTACCTGGTTCAGAAATGGATATTACTGGGAGATTGCGTACCTGTTAATCCAGTTACCTGGTTCAGAAATGGATATTACTGGGTGATTGCGAACCTGATAAAGCAGTTTGCTGGTTTTCAATTTGGATAATTATGGGATTTCACTTTCGAAAAGGGGTCCAACTGGACCCCTTTTTTCAATTTGTCCCACACAAAAAACAGGATGGCCATCTAAAGGCTCATCCTGTTTTTTTTCGTTATTAGCGAACTGTTTTTAAAGCTCCGCTCCAAGATACAACTTGGTCTAACATTAAGTTTACGTTGTCTAGGTGTAGATCTTGTGGTTTGAACTCTGAACCATTTTCGAAATCTGTGAATAATGAAAGTGTTGGATGTGTACGAACGTCCGCGATCATTAATTCACCCATGATTCCACGTAGGTGTTCAGCAGCACGTGCACCACCAGTTGAACCGTAACTTACGATACCAGCAGCTTTGTTGTTCCAAGCTTCACGAGCTAGGTCTAATGCATTTTTCAATGCACCAGTGATAGAGTGGTTATATTCTTGAACGATGAATACGAATCCATCAAGATTAGCTAATTTTTCATTCCAAGCAGCGATTCCAGGTGCATCAGCTTCACCTAGGAATGGTAATTTGAAGTCAGCGATATCTACGATTTCGTAGTTTGCATCTCCACGCTTATCAGCGATTTCTTTTACCCATGCTCCTACTTGAGGACTTACGCGTCCTTCACGAGTACTACCTAAAATAATACCAATGTTTAATTTTTCGTTTGACATTTTTTCTTCCTCCTTTTGTTGATTACCAAAAAGTTTATCTAATAAACCCATGATGTACTCTCCTTTTTATAAAAGGATATTTTTGTAAAATACCTTTAATTTATTTATCTTCGAAGTATTTATCTTAACTTCAAGATAAATTTTATATCAAAACGTATTTCTTGTCAACCAAAAGACTTTTAAATAATCTGTACTTTTTTAATAAAATAAAAAAGATCAAATCGAAGTTGATTTGATCCCAAATACTATTTATCTTATCGGGTTGCCTGCACGTATTTTTTCTGGAATATGTCTTCTAATCGCAAATATAAGTTCACCTAGAAAATATAGGGCAACTGTAGGCCAGATTAAAGACCAGAAACCTCCGACTGTACCATAAAAAGTGACAAGCCTTGGATGAACATATGCTAGGCATAATAGTGACAATGCAACCCAACAAATCGAATAGGAGAAACAAATATGGCCTTGCAGCTGGAACTTATGACCTGAGTAGTCCCACCACTTCCTACCGAAAAACCACTCAAGAAGAAATCCGCTGGAATACTCCACTAACGTCGGGATTAGAAAACAGAGAGCCAATACTACCGTCCAATGCATATCTTTTCCTATTAATAGAATGAGCAACAGGGGTGCAAACCCATACATTGGCTTAAATGGTCCGAAGAAAAAGTTGTCCTTAAAAAACACCCGTTTTCTCGCATAGCTATAGCTATTTTCCAAAAGCCAACCGAAAAATGAATAAATGGTAAAGAAGAAGACAATCGCCATCACTCCATCCCAAGACACTAGGGTCGGCATCTCAAAATCAAAACCACTTACTAAACCCTGAAACATTCGTAAATCACCTCAAGGAAAATATTCCTAATTAGGATTTGCACACTCTTATGAAAATATACAAGTGTCTTGTAATGTTAAATACCTTATAAATCACTGTTATATAAATTCAAAAAATAGTGCCCACTTCATCTTATTAGAAGCTGGGCACTACTTTTATTTACGTTAGCGTGATTCTTTTGGCGGTTGGCACACGTCACATTTACGTTGGTGATTATTTTTAAATTTTGTAAATGTCTTTTCAAAATTGTTACCACACTCACATTTAAATAATAATTTTTGAGAAAAACCGTGATATTCTGTCGTGAGCAACTTGCTATCCGAATTTTTCTCAACAAATTCCTTAATTTTGCCGATTGTCCATCGTTTATTCATTCTTATACACCTCATATATTAGATCGCTAGGCCAAGTCTCTTCTAAGCATCCGTTCTACTTAGCCTCTAATTATAGCATGTGCTTTTTGACAATAAAATAGTGTGCGAATTGAGAGTCTACTTCTTCTACCACTTCTATATCTTCGAATACAGGAACTCAGCGTATCAGGAAATGCTAAAAGCATTCCTCATTACGAGAAATGCTTTTTCCTTTGTATGTATAAATTGCAAATGATTTTGTTAGGCTTCATAGTTAAATTGCCATTGGATGTTGTACTTGTCAGTCAGGCTTCCGTATAATTTGCTCCAAGGTACTTCTTGCAATTCCATTTGAACAGTACCGCCCTCTTTTAACTTTTCGAATGCATCTTTCATTGCTCCCTCATCACTACTTATATATGCTAGGGAAAAATTGTTGCCTTCTCGATATTCCATTCCTGGAAAATTATCAGAAAACATTAATTTGCTTCCTGCTATTTCTAAGTTAGTGTGCATGATTAAATCCTTTGCTCCTGGAGGCAATTCTTCTTCAGAGTGCACCGAGCCAAAAGTCATAAAATTAGGTTCTTCAGTTCCAAACACTTTTGCATAAAATTCAACGACCTCACGAGAATTACCATCAAACACTAAGTATGGATTCAACGCCATAATATCACTCCTATAATTGTTTTGTAGTATGTCTAAATTTTAACATTTCACAGCAACAAACACAAACATACGTTCTTGAAGTTTTTAATCTATTCAATTTGTATGTTTTAGCTTTTAATTCCGTTTTCGTCTGTTTCATATTGAATGGGCGCAAATGGAATCCAGTTATATGAAATTCGATTCGACCAGTCTACATTATCTCTCATATATTCAGATTCTCCACGAGCTAAAGCAGGGTTCTGCTCAACATCTACTAATCTCACAATTGGTAAATTCGGACTCTCTGCCGGCAATGTTTTCACTTCCGATTTAACAAGTTGTGTGAAAGGAACGATAGCAGTAAATCCTGAAACGACCATAAAAAGAAAAGCGATCACTTCCCAACTGGGACGAGGGACCTGTCCCCGTGTACCACTTTATACTCCGCCATATCTTCTTTTGCGTTGTCGGTATTCTTGTAATGCCTGCTTGAATTCTTCCTCATCGAAATCGGGCCACAGTACATCGGTAAACCAGAATTCGGTATAGGCCAGCTGCCATAGGAGGAAATTACTCAGTCGTTTTTCCCCGCCGGTCCGTATCAGTAGGTCCGGCTCGGGCAGATCTGCTGTATATAGGTATTGATTAAACTGCTGTTCATCTAGCTCATCTATGCTTAACTTCTCATCTTTAATATCCGTGAGCATTGTTTTCATGGCATGGAGAAGCTCATGCCTGCTTCCATAGTTGAGGGCAAAATTCAGCAAAAGTCCATCATTGTCTTTCGTCCGTTCAATTGCATACTGAATCGCTTCACGTGTATGAGAGGGAAGATTCTCCATATCACCGATCGCCTCAATCTGTACATTGTTGGAAATAAGTTCTGGTAGATAAAGATGAAGAAACTCCTTGGGTAGCCTCAAAATAAATTCAACCTCAGGCTTTGGACGTTTCCAGTTTTCCGTAGAAAACGTATATAATGTCAAAACCTTCACATCAAATTTTACTGCTGTCTTAACGGTTTTTAAGACGGCAGAAATCCCTTCCTTATGGCCAGCAACTCTAGGTAAGCCTCGCTTCTGAGCCCAACGGCCATTCCCATCCATAATAATCGCAATATGTTCCGGAGTTTGACCTTCACGATAATCGAATGATTCTTTCGCTTGTTTCTGATTAAAAAAAGGAATTCTCATTGCCATATTTTTAACTCCTTAAAAATTAGTTTTCCAGTGAGTCATAGGGACAGTTCCCTCATCCCATTATTTATTCGTCACTTCGGTATTCTAATAGATCTCCTGGTTGACAATCCAAGGCTTTGCAAATTGCTTCTAATGTTGAAAAACGAACAGCTTTTGCCTTTCCATTTTTCAAAATGGATAGGTTAGCCATTGTTATACCAACTCGTTCCGAAAGTTCTGTCACGCTCATTTTTCTTTTAGCCAGCATTACGTCAATGTTTATAATAATCGCCATTGTTATCACCTCAGACCGTTAAATCATTTTCTGTTTTTATATTGATCGCTTCTTGTAAAAGTTTTTTGAGCAGAGCCGCAAAGACTGCGACCACCATTGAAGCACCAACAATGACTAAACCGAGTAATACGAGGCCTGGTGCATCATCCCACTCTGCTACGATAAACACGAATGGTAAAGCTAATACATATAAACCACAAATCGTGATGGCACAGGTTCTGATTTTCTTAAGAGCTATTACTGATAGATCCGAGAAAGCAATGTTTTTGTCAATATAATTTAAAAGCCTGAACGCTTGGTACAAAGCAACGTAAAACGGAATCGCCGAAACATACATTATTGTTAAAATACCAAGTACCATATACCCCAATGTTGCTCCATTTGCTGCTTCTTTAAATGCGACACTCACAACCTGTGGAAGCCCAAATATACAGAGTGCTAAAACAGGAATTCCTATTATAATAATGGCCAACCTTAAAAAACGTGTTGAACTTAGTTTCATAACCTACACCTCTTTTATTTATTGTCAATTTAATTTACCACACTTTTTATCGTTTTACAATAAAATATTATTGATTTTAGTTTCGTTTTTGTTGTTTATAGAATTATTCTTTCCACTTAGGGCCATAATAAAAAGCATTTCTACTGAGTGAAATGCTTTAAATCTTTGACTTTAGAAGATGAGTTAATCATTTAACCCTTTTCCATTAAGAATTTGCTCAATATATTTTTCAATCCTTGACTCTCGAGTTTTAGATTGTTTGGCTTTAGAAAAATAAAGGAGATATGCTCTTTGCCGTCCCGGAGTTAATGCTTCAAAAGCCGATTTTAAGCCAGACACCTCATCAAATTTCGTTTGTAGTTCCTCTGGAACCGGGAAATCTTTTGTCTTTTTTAACTCGACTTCTTTACCTGATTGCTCCACCTTTATTGCTTCCTGAATATAGGCCTTCAAGATGCTTTCCATTTCAACTATTTCCTCAACATTAGTAAACCGTATTTGGCGCTGCGCCTGTGAATTCTCACCAGGTTTGACTAGAAGACTATTGGGATCCTTTAACAAGGCACCTTTAAAAAACATCAGTGCACAGTATTCCTTAAAGTTTTGTATGATCACAATGTTCCTATCCTGAAACGTATAACAAGGCAATCTCCACTTCAATTCTTCTGTCAAATCACATTCAAGATTGATCATTCTCAATTTTTCAAACTCTTCCTTCCACTTCTTTTCCTTATGTATAAATTCATCAACCTTAGGATTCATTCTAGTATTAGTCATCAAAGAACACCCTTCATTGCTTAAATTTTGTTGGGGTCACAGGTTCCTTGTCCTAGACCCAAAACTAATGTGAATATTATTAATATATCATTTCCATGTTACTATTAAAATTAGACTATTTTTTAGAGGAGGATTATATGAAGCTTAAAAACGTGAACATAAAACGGCTCAGTTTGTATATTATTGGCTTGTTTTTCCTTTCACTTGGTGTCAGCTTTTCGATACAGGTGGACCTTGGTGTTTCACCAGTTTCCTCTTTAGCTTATGCATTTGCGCTTGCTTCAGGGTTATCGGTCGGAATGATGACAATAGTGACCATACAATCATTAGGTGCAGTCGGGATTGGCACCGTGGTTACTGCATACTTCATTGGCAAAATTTTAGGCTGGTTCATGAAGTATTTCCAACAGCCCCTGTCTCAATGGATGAATAAAAACAAGATCAATGAGGCGGTTAAAAAGAAAAACACGAGTCTTTCGTCTTGATAGATTCGTGTCTTTTTATACGCATTCTTTGTACTAAAAAAAGCGCCCGCAAGGACACTTTAAAAGATTTATACATATCTCCAAATATAAACGCCAACCGCAATCAATGAGAGCAGAATCACGATTGTATAGATGAGGGTTAGGTTGATGCTGTTTCGCTTGGTTTTTTCTCGGTAGTTTGCGTCCCCTTTTCCTGCTATTAGGATGGTTCCAATTAATGCTGCGATTCCAAGGATAATGATGATAGTAAACGCCGTATTCACTTTACTGTTTCACCTCGATTATAATGATGTCTCATTTTCAATCATAGCTTTTTTCGGGAGCTTTTCGCCTGTTTCTTGAACAATAATCACAGCTGCAATCACCATGATAATCCCAACATATTGCCACATTTGCAAGGTTTCTTGAAAGATAAAAAAGCCAATAATTGCTGCAACAACCGGTTCTATCGTTGCAATAATTGAAGCCCGGCTTGACTCAATATGTTGTAGGCCTTTTGTATATAGGATAAATGCCATCATCGTTGATAGAAATCCTAATCCAATGATGTAAATCCAAGCTTTTATATCCGTAAACAGATTCGCTACCTTCCATATTCCGCTAAAGGGTGTTACTGCAACTGCAGCAAAAATAAACGTATACACCGTGACAGTAAGAGAATCATATTTTTTAAGCGCAAACTTGCCAAAGATACTATAGAGCGCGTAAAAGAAACCGGAGCCGATTCCCACCACAAGACCGAAGAGAGAAATTGTACCTGAAAAGTTTGGAAAGACTCCTACAACAAAGGCACAACCCACAATAGTTACCACAAGAGCCAGGACTTTTCGGGTGGTAAGTTTCTCTTTAAATAAAATTCTAGCAAATATCGTGACAAATGCAGGCGCGGTATAAAGGAGAATTGCAGCAACAGAAATTGAAGTTTCCTCAATCGCTACAAACATGCACCAGTTAAAAAAGACAATACTAATAATTCCTGTACCAATAAAATATTTGCTGTCAGTTAGCTTCATTTTGAAGGCAATCGGATTTCTCAATAAAGTATATGTAATTAGAAAAAAAGAGGCTGCGACTGCTCTGACAGCAACAACCTGTAATGGCGTAAAGCCAATTGCGTACAGATTGCTTACAAATAAACCGATAATGCCCCATAAAGCCGCACCTGCTGCAATTGAAAGCCCCGCCGTCTTTTTGTTCATTAGCGTTTCCCCCGATGGATGTATTGCCAATATGTTACCAGAATTCGAAAAATTTTAAAAGTAAATATACCATTTTCGCATTATCAATTACACAAAAGTTCCTAAAGTTTCAATTTTACATACAAAAAAAAGCCGAGCAAACACCAATACTCAGCTTTTCCTTTTGTTTTTCTTATCTTATAGGCACTTCAAACGTTTCGTCATCTAATAGCACTTTAAGGACCAAAGGTTTATCTGTTTCTGAAACAGGTGTTGGAACTTGGAAATAGATATGAACATTCCCTTTTGTCAGCGGATCTACACTGGCACCACCAAACTTTGTACCTTCCTCTTCCTCTGTTGCAGCTAAACTTTCAAACTCATGCTTACCATCGTATTGTAAAAAGAATTTAACAGGCGCAAGTTTGTGTCCATAGTTAAAAATATCCGTTGTATCGTTATTGATGGTACCAGTTATATGAAGATAGATTTGAGAATCTGCATTCGTACTACGTGTTGCCCAAATATCATCGGGATCCGGATTGGAAACCGAAAATTCTTTTACAAAAGACGCATTCGTAAGCTTAATCTCTACGGAGTCGTTATCATAGTAAAATACCTTGTCGGAATCAAATAAGTTTTCAGCAGGTTGTGCTTCTTCTTTCTCACCTTCACCAGAGGCTCTAAAAACTTCTGCTTCCTTGCTATTTGTTTCTTCACTATTTTCTTCTGTTTCTTTTGTTACAGTGTCTTCTTCCTGAGTATTTGTTTCTTTTTCTGCTACATCCGTATCTGACTGGTCGTCACTTTTCTTCGATGCTTCATTCGAACTACCACAAGCTGTTAATAGTACTGCTAACAACAATGTAAAAAGTATACTTCCCCATTTTTTCTTCATCTTTCTCCTCCTAATAAACCCACTCAAAAACTAATTATAGTATCCAAATTTTGGGCATACAACAGAATTCAAAAAAATAGGTAATAATTCCCTCTACTTAAATTCCAAAGACAAGACCTTTTAACTATATCCAGCTGAAAATACACACTTACTGCCTGCTTTTTACAATTCCCCTTACCTTGAATAAAAACAATACTGATTTTTCCCTTTATGTTTTGCTTCGAACATGGCCATATCGGCATGTTTCATGAGAACCTGCGCTGTATTGCCATCCTCTGGATAAAAGGCGATTCCTATGCTTGAGGTCACGCTAACAGAAATGTCTTCGATAATGACGGCTTCCCGAACGGACTGGATGATTGTTTCAGCAAATTGCTTTGTCTCCTCAACATTTGTATTCGTAAGAAACAGATTAAACTCATCCCCCGCCATCCTTGACAGCATTCCCTTTTCTGGCAAAAGTCCCTTTAATCGCAATGATATTTGTTGAATGAAGGTGTCACCCACATCATGGCCATATGTATCATTAATCGCTTTAAATCCATCGAGATCTAAAAATAATAATGAAAGAGGTTGTCCAATTTCTATTGCCTCGTTTAGTTTTTGAGAAAAGTACCTCCGATTAGACAGGCCTGATAAAGGGTCATGGAAGGCGAGCTGGTGCATCATCTCCTCCACTTCTTTTCTTGCAGTAATGTCTGTAAAAAACACTTGGACAAATGTTTCCCCTTGCATTTCATATGGAAAACCAGATACTTCTGCATAAATGGTCTGCTTATTCACACGAATCATTTTTTCTTCGATCGCTTCAACCGGCTTATCATTTCGGATTGCCTTCCATCTATTTTTAATTATTTGATGATAATCAGGGTGAATGAAGTCGAGAAAATGTTTTCCTACGATTTGCTTTGCAGACGTGCCACCTAAAATTTTGATACCGGTAGGATTGATATAATGAATAATGCCAAACTTATGGATGGTGATGCCAACTGGTGCCAATTCTACTAATCGCTTATAATGTTCTTCACTCACTAATAAACGAGTTCGCAGTCTGTCGTCCCTGCTTGCTTGAAAAAGCAGCAATACAAGCAGAATGAGAATAAAAATTGTAATAGCCGTTGCGATTGTATATCCAGATAAAACATATCCTAAATGGCCATCTTGGTGATGAAAATCGACTTTTTCAAAGGTCGTTGCACTCATTCCAGTGTAATGCATGCCCGCGATTCCTGTGCCTAAAGTGATGGACCCGGCAAATCCAAACCAAGCTTCATTTCTATATTTTGAAAATAGCCAGAATGTCACCGATGATCCGATAAACGCTGCTAAGAGAGAAAGCAACAAAAGTAGAGATGCATAGGATAAATTGGCCTCCATTTGCATCGAACGCATGCTTAAAAAATGCATCCCAAAAATACCAAGACTGAGCAATAAACTACTAATCGCCACTGTTTTCGCTTGCTGTCCTTTCGAGATAAGGGAAAAGGCAAGCAGCGAAAAAAACACAATTAGAAATAATGAGGCAAGGACAAGCCAAGTATTGTACGTGACCGATACGTTTATATGGACTGCTAGCATCCCGATAAAATGCACCGCCCACACACCCCCGCCCATTACAAGCGAGGCTGAAAGCAACCAAAACATATCGCTTTTTGCGCTTTTCATATTTCGTTGTATTAAATGAAGGGCAACATATGAAGTAAAAATACCAATCAGTATCGAAAGAATAACCATCCATAAATGATACTCTGTCTCATAGCTACCTTGAGTGGAAAACAACATATATAAAACACCTTTTCAAAAGATTTGAGGCGATCCCGTCACCTTATTATTAGGATGGTTTAATAGGGGAAATACATTCAATATAGATCGGATTACAAATGAAAATCCACGAAACTTGACTGTTTCGCGGATTATAAGTTAGCTCTTTTTTGCCTTTGTAGCACTGCCTCTGACAATGAGCTTTGTGTGAATGGTTATTTTTTTACAGATTTCACGCTTAGTTGCAATTCGCTCAAGCAGTAAGTCGACCGCGGATTCTCCCATAATTTCCGTGTACAATTTTACGGTTGTAAGCGGTGGCATCATGTATTGTGCAGAGGACACATCGTTAAAGCCGACGATGCTTAGGTCCTCCGGTATTTTAACACCTAATTCATAAGCTGCCTTGTAGCAACCGACTGCAATTGAATCGTTTGCAACAAACACCGCAGTCGGTTTTTCGTTCTGACTGAGCATTTCCTTAAGGATTTGATAGCCATCCTTTGGATTATAACCGCCAATTTTGACGAACTCCTCATTAAAAATTCCTTTTTCCTTTAAATAACATTCAAAGACATCCTGACGTAAGTCCTTGAACCGATTACCATACATATCTGTTTCAACGCCTCCGATAAAACCTATCTTTTGGTGTCCGAGGTCAACCAAAAAGTTGAGCGCTGTTTTCGTCGCAGTGGTAAAATCGATGACAACTGCATCAAAATGATCCTCATCTGGGTTTGAGTCCACAAACACAGATGGCTTATCAAAGCTCTTAATCAATTCAATGTCTGCTTTTTTAAAGGTTCCAAGGCAGATGATTCCGTCCAATTTTGATAGACTTCTTTTTGTATCGTCTTTTGTAATTTTTAGTAATTCCATCCCCATGCTTTCTAGCTTCTTTTCTAGTGCAACCCGAATCGAAAGATAATAGGTGTCGACCAATTCCTCTTCTAGTGAATAAGAATAATAGAGTCCCACTATCCCCTTCTTTTTCGTTTTTTTCTTTTTCGGGGTAACGACATAATTTAGTTCCTCTGCCGCTTCGAAAATTCGCTTTCTTGTCTCCGGCGCAACGTTTAACGTTTCATCATAGTTTAACACCCTAGAGACCGTTGCCATGGAAACCTGCGCTAAATCTGCTATATCTTTAATTGTCGCCATATATCATACCCACTTTTTTCTTTATACTTCCATTTTAATACATATATCCGTTTACTACACTGCTTCTTTGTATCTTTTTTTTCTTATGAATTTCAGCTTTGTTTCGGAAATGATGATGGCTACAAGAATAATAACGGCTCCGATGATCATTCTTGTTGTTAATACTTCACTTAAAATGATGACGGAGAATACCATTCCCCAGAATGCTTCTGTTGATAATATGATGGCCGCATTCGTTTCGGTCGTGAATTTCTGAGCGACTGTTTGCAGTAAAAACGCAATTGTCGTGGAGAAAACCCCTAAGTACAGAACCGCCGATACTCCTTCAAAACTAGCCGTAAAATTCATTTCTCCTTTGAAAAGGACGACGATGAAACCCAAAACCGTGGCAGCCGCCATTTGAATAACCGTTAATAATACTGGATCTTCATCCTTCACAAACTGTGCCGTGTAGAAAATATGAAATGCGAATGCTACCGCACATAACAAGGTCAAGAAGTCTCCAAAGTTGATGCCTCCTGAGAGCTGAAGTGATAACACTCCTATTCCGGTTATCGCAAGCACTGCGCCCAAGAGCTCAAACTTATCCATTTTTCGTTTAAAGATAAAGAATGCAATAATCGGAACAATGACCACATTTACTGCCGTCAAAAAGGCATTTTTCGATGGTGTGGTATAGACTAACCCGACTGTTTGTAGAGCAAATGCCAAATATAGAAAGATTCCAATGATCGAACCTTTGATTAACGTACTCTTTTTGATGTGTTTTAGTTTCTTAAAAAAGACAAGACTTAACAAAAGAACACCAATTAGGAAACGGATTGCTAAAATTTGATAAGGTGTATAATGTTCCAGTGACACCGCGCTCGCCACAAACCCGCTTCCCCAAATGATGGCTACTATTGTAAGACCTATTTCCCCAAAATATTTCCGCATGTAAACCTCCACCTATTGAGACTCAAGGGACAGGTCCCTCGTCCCAGTTTTTAGATTCGTGGGACAGGGGACCTGTCCCCGTGTCCCATTAATTGAAGAAAGACGCTTGATGTCCACGTGAAGGAGGTATCGACGAGCCCACTTTCTTAAATAATAAGCAGAGTTTTTTCCCTGCTTAATGTTTATTTTAGCGTACAATAAAGTATTTAGCTTCTTCAACTAGATTTTCTTTTTTAATACTCCGAATTTCAAATTGAAGGCTGAAATCCTCAATCACCGTTCGATATGGAGGTAACTGTTCTTCACCACAGCTATTGCTTCCAACACCACTTTGCTTATAATCAATGGTCAACACATTGAATGGTGACTTCTTGATATCTCCGCGGTGTTTTGCCTCTTCAAGTGCACTTGTTTCATAATCATGAATCGTAAAGTCATACTCATCTTTAAAATTAATCAGGTACTTGTGGTCACCTTTTGCTAATGCTAAGAAAGAAGTATCACATCTTGATCCATTTTCCTGTGGATATACATAATCAGTGTGCATTTCTTCAACGGTCTTGTTGTAAAGTCCAATTGGTTGGCTACGTTTCGTATCCTGATAGGATTCAGAATCCCCACGACCATACCAAGTGACATCGTTGTAATCTTGGTTAAAGTTCATTGTTACTCCAATACGTGGCAGCATTTCTGGAATTTCTATGCCGCGTAGAACTTTTTCACCTTTTAAGTCAATGTTTAACGCACCATTTTTGGTGATACGGTAATTGTATGTTAAATGGAAGCCCCACGCTTGGTTTACAGTTGATAAGAACTTCGTGATGACCACGTCCACATGGTCTTCAGACACCTCATAAGTGACTTCGCCAAGCTGTTCTTTTGTATTTTTAAGGAAGTACTTGTTAATCCAGTCATCCTTTTTATACATATCATTGTCGATGATCGCTCTCCAAAGTGTAACTTCAGGGCCTTTGTTAATAATCTCTTCTCCTTCAGATTCGAAGGATTCAAGTGTTCCGTACACATTTGAGAAAACAGCCTTGAACATATCATTTTCAATTGTAAGCTGAGCTGCTTCGTCTTCTATAACGAATTTAGATCCGATTGACACGACAGTTTTTACACCTTTTTCAAGTTTCGTAGATTCTAGTAAAAAGCTTTCCTTCGTAATCTCGTGTCCTTTTTCCGCATAGAGAGTATCTTCAGCCTCTCGATAGCTTAGGTAGATACGAACATCGTCATGCTGGGCAGCTTTTGCTACATCGATTGGCAACGTGATTTCTGCAACTTCATGAGCCTGGATACTCGGTAGCTTGATTTCTTTTTCCTCGATAAGTGTGCCGAAGGATTTCACTTCAATATGAAGCACGATGCCACTGATGTTTTTAAAATCATATAAGTTCTTCACACGGATTTTTCCTTCTGCTAAGTTTACTCCCTCAGTCACAATCGGCTCGATAACCTTTTTGTATTCGATTAGTCCTGGTGATGGCGTTCTATCTGGGTAGACAAGCCCGTCAATACAGAAATTTCCGTTAGTTGGGAAGTCGCCATAATCGCCGCCATAAAGATAGTACGTTTCACCATTTTCAGTCGTCGTTTCAATTCCATGGTCACACCATTCCCAAATAAAGCCACCTTGTAATCGAGGATACTTTCTCATTAACTGTTGGTACTCTGTTAAGCCACCAGGGCCATTCCCCATCGCATGTCCATACTCACATAAAATATGAGGCTTTTTGCCTTCTGCATCTTTACCGATTTCTTCAAGTGGCTTTAAGCGAGTATACATGGTTGTGTAAACATCACTGTAAGCTGCAACTCTGTCACCCTCATAATGTACAAGTCTAGTAGGGTCGATTGCCTTGATCGCGTTGTACATCACTGTGAAGTTGCGTCCAGCTCCTGACTCATTTCCTAATGACCACATCACAATACTTGGGTGATTGCGGTCTCTTTTTACCATACGAACTGCACGGTCTACATATTGTTTTTCCCATAATTCATTATCGGAAATCCAGTTATAATTACCCGTGTTTTCAAAGCCATGGCACTCAAGGTCCGCTTCATCTATTACGTATAATCCATACTCATCACATAAATCATAAAATACATCATTATTTGGATAGTGCGCTGAACGAACAGCGTTAATATTATACTGCTTCATCATTTTAATATCCTGAAGCATATCCTCATAACTTACCGTTCTACCTGTCTTCGGATGTGAATCATGACGGTTCACTCCGTTAAAGAAAATGCGTTTTCCATTGACGCGGATTTCATTGTCGATGACCTCAATTGAACGGAAACCAACGCGTAGCGGTACAATTTCCTTATCACCGTTTGGTAAACAATATTCAAATACAAGATGATATAAGTTTGGCTCCTCTGCATTCCATAAATGCGGCTTTTCTATTAATCTACTAATCTTAAATTTTCCGTCAGCCACTTCGATGTCAAACTGATCTACTTTCTCATCTTGGTGATATAGAGTTGCAAATAAACCTTTTACATCGCTTGTTAAAAATTCTCCACCGATTTTCAAGGTGAAATTTTCATAGTTTTCATCAGGCAGTGTTTCCACAAAAACATCCTGTAACGTATTTTTGTTGATTTTAAAAAGCTCAACACTTCTAAAAATTCCTGACAGCCACCACATATCCTGGTCTTCTAAATATGTGCCGTCAGAGAACTGATACACCCTTACCGTTAGACGGTTGCTTCCTTGTTTCACGTACTCCGTAATGTCAAATTCAGACGGTACTCTAGAAACCTTGCTGTAACCGACGTGCTGTCCGTTCACATATAAATCAAATGCAGAGTCAACCCCATTGAATTTTAAAATAAGAGCTTCGTCATCTGCTAAATTATAAACCTCTAACTCTCTAAAATAAATCCCTGTTGGATTTTCCTGTGGTACAAATGGTGGGTTGATAGCAAATGGGTACAAAACATCTGTGTAATGCATGTTTCCGTAACCCTTGATTTGCCAGCTTGATGGCACTTCGATATCGTCTAAACCTTCGATTGCGAAATCCTCCGCCTCAAACCCCTTTGGTGAAAGCTCTGGTGCATCTACAAATAAGAACTTCCACACGCCATCAAGCAATGTATAGCCGATACTATTTTCTTTGTTAAATGTTTTTGCGTTCTCTTTTGTTTCGTATCTATAAAAATCGGTATGTGCAGGGAGTCTGTTAATCCCAGTCAGATGGATATTCTCCCATCTTTTCATCTCTCGTCGCATATTATCTTCCTCCGGAAACCTGTATTTGCTCAATTCACATTTTATTTCCCATTATATTAAATGATTACTCTTTAACTGACCCACCTAATATTCCCGAAATAAAATGCTTTTGCATAAGCAAGAAAAATACCATTATCGGGAGAGTCGATAAAGCTGTGCCTAGCATTAATTGCCCATAATCAATACGTGCCAGTCCAATTAAACTTGATAATGCTACAGGCAACGTAAACATTTCTTTTGAATTTAACGTAATTAGTGGCCAGATCAAACTGTTCCACTGAGACATAAATAGAAAAATTGAAACGGCTGCCAATGCTGGCCGAACAACCGGCAAAACAATAGTAAAGAAAATCTTAATTTCTCCAGCACCATCAACACGTGAAGCTTCAATAATGGAATCAGGCACAGATAACATATTTTGCCTCATTAAATAAATAGCAAATGGCGATGCTAAAGTTGGTAGAATAATAGCCTGGTAAGTATTAAGCCAATCAAAGGTCACCATCATTTCAAACAATGGAATTAGGGTAACCTGATATGGAATCATTAATGAACATAATATAATGAAGAAAATTACATTCTTCCCTTTAAAACGAAACTTAGCAAACGCATAACCCGCCATAGCAGCTATAAGCGTACTTAAAACGGTATAGACTATTGCGATAAAGATAGAGTTCCAAAATATACGTGCAATTCCCAGCGAGTCTTTTAATGATGCAAAGTTCTTTGCAAGAAAATCCCCTGGAGACAATTTAGGTGGTAATGAAAAGATCTGTCCTGTTGGTAGAGTTGATCCTACTATCATCCAATAGAACGGTCCAATTGATATAATCACACCAATTAGTAGTAAGCCATAAATAAGTACTTTTGAGAATTTATTGGAAGTCTTCATTCGTCTGTGTCACCTACCAACTTCATTTGAATCCAAGAAATAACAGCAATAATTAATACAAGTACATATGCAATTGAAGATGCATAACCAAACTCAAAATATTTAAAGCCAACCTCATATAGGTAAAGCGTTATTGTCATTGTTGCACTATTGGGGCCACCTTCAGTTAAGATAAAAGGTTCATCGAATAGTTGAAGGGTACCAATTGTAGACATCACGACTGTAAATACGAAAACCGGTTTTAGTTGTGGAATTGTAATCATAAAAAACTGTTTGAATTTACTTGCTCCATCTATACTTGCAGCTTCGTATAAAGAATCAGGGATATTTTGCAAACCAGCTAAAAAGATAACCATGTTATATCCCGTCCATCTCCACGTCATAACTAAAATCACTGAGACCTTCGCCCAAAAAGGTGAAGTAAGCCATGCAATCGGCTCAATGCCGGCTAATGATAGAAGATAGTTTACAAGACCAAATTGCTCATCAAGCAAAATCATGAAAACAATTGATGCTGCAACAAGTGCGGTAATTGCAGGCATAAAAAAAGCAATTCTAAAAAGGCTTTTGAATTTAACCATTGACGAGTGCAGCCCAACCGCAATTATTAGAGCAAGAAAAAGCATCAACGGCACTTGAACGATTAGAATTTGAAATGTATTGAGTAATGATTTATAAAAAATTGGATCTTGGAATAACCTTGAGTAATTTGATAATCCAACAAACGTTTTTTCAACCCCACGTACCTCTTGGAAACTTAATAAAAATGAAGAGATAACTGGATAAATTGTAAAAACGATAATTAAAAGAAGAGCAGGTCCCATAAAAAAGTATGGTGCATTTTTGGGAGTAATGATTTGTGAACCGACTCTCTTCTTGGTTTTTCCCTTAACATCTGTATTGATTGTAACGACCTTATCCGGCTGTTCCACTAAAACACACCCCTAACTATTAATAAAGATGAGGGCTTTTTTACTTCTTTTTTCTCACCCTCATCCCAGATAAATTAGTTGATACTATTTTTTAATCTCATTTTCTAATTGCTTACTAGCGTTTTGTAATGCTGAACTAACCTCTTTATTCTCAAGTAAAACCGATGCTTGTGTATTACTCATGACTTTACTTGCACGTGCAAAGTTTTCATCTAACGGGATCTCTGGAACTTGGTCTACAATATCAGATACCTTTTTAAAGATTGGACTTTGATTAAAGTATTCACTTTCAGCTGTAAATATTGGTGAATCATATGTGCTATTTAAAGAAGGGAACAAACCAAACTTTTCAAAACCGATAAGTTGTGCTTCTACATTCGTTGTAAAATACTCAACAAAAGCATAAGCAGCGGATTGATTTCTACTAGACGACGGAATTAACAAGGATGATCCCCCAACGTTTGCATATCTAATACCATCATTTGTGAAACTTGGAAGATAGAAAACATCCCATTTTCCAGAAAGATCAGGAGCTTGATCCATAATTGTTCCTGCGTACCAGATCCCATAAGGGACCGTTGCTACTGCCCCATTCACAGTAGCTGTTACAATTCCATCCCAACCATCATTATTAAAAACTAAATCCTCTTCATGTAATTTTTGAATTACTTCCATTGCTTGGACAGATTCTTCTGATTCTAGGTTGATATTTCCTTCAGTATCAAAATAAGAGAGTCCTTGTTGCTGTAGCATCATGTGAAATACTCCGTCGTACTTCGCAATATCAATTGGTAATAATTGAGCACCTGTTGTTTCTTTAATTTTCTTTCCTGCTTCAATGTAATCATTCCAGGTTTTAATTGAATCTGGATCCACATTTGCTTGTTCGAAAAGATCAACACGGTAGAACATAACTGCTGGTCCAATATCCCAAGGTGCAGCTATCATGTCGCCGTCTTTATTCTGAACGGATGCAATTTTAGCTGGGTTGAATGAATCTTTATATTGGTCATAACCATGTTCATTCAGTTTCATGAACCCCTGTGGGAACTGATTAATATAGCCAGGAATTCGTTCATCTTCCATAAGAATTACATCCGGTAAGCCGGAGCCTCTTGCTGCTAGACCGACAGTTAACTTCTCATACAAATCAGAACTATTAAAATCTTCTACTTCAACTTCAATGTCAGGATGTTTTTTCTGGAAATCTTCCACAGCTAGATTCATAGTTTCAGCTGCTACATCCCAACCCCAAACGGTAATTTTTCCTGAAGGATTATCGAAGTCCCCCGTAGTGCCTTTTTCATCCGTCTTGTTTGAACAAGCCGAGACTACTAATAACAATAAAACCATGATGAATGAAAGATACTTTTTCATTTTCATAACCCCTTTTTTGTTAAGTCCTATATTATCCCTTTCAATTTTACAGGTTTATTATATAAAGTATTTTAGTAAATGTAAACGCTTTTAATAATTATTTTACTAAATTTATTTTTTTTATTATCTCATTTTTACATAAAATCTCTAATTTCTATGATCTTTTCAAAAGTAAAGTTAATATAGTCAACGCCTTTTCATAAACCTTCACAAAGATTTTTTTAGTAAAATAAAGAAAACTTAACTAGGTCGTAAGGGACTTTGGCTTGAGTTTGATGAAGGACAATTTAATTGTTTTTTTTGCTTGGAGTGATTTTCATTGAGCTTATGAGGGACTTTTCATATGGGATTTCCGCTCCAAATGGTCTTCATCAGGCTTATGAAGGACTTTTCGTATGGGATTTTTGCTCAAAGTGTTCTTCATCGAGCTTATGAAGGACTTTTCGATCGAGTTTTTTGCTCGAAATGGTCTTCATCGGGCTTATGAAGGACTTTTCAGTTGTGATTTTCACTCAAAATGTTCTTCATCGAGCTTATGAAGTACACTTTAGTCATGTTTTTCACCCGAAGTGGGCTTCATGCTTACACAACTAAAACTAAACTCATAAATAACAAAAAAGCCGATTCCCCACATTTGGGAAATCGACTCTTGTTAGTATGGGCACGAGAACAGGTACCCTAGATTGGACTAATCGTAAATTCAAATTCCATGTCTTCGTTTGGATTTAGCAGGTATTCTGGGTGAACAGGTGCTCCCCAGCTGTCGTCTCCTCCAACGCCCATTTGTTTGCCTGCCACTGTTACAACTGTGTAGTGTACATTTGGCAACTCATAGTGATGTGCCGCATTTTCTAGTTCAAAGGCCGTGTAAGGTGAGAAATTGCATTCTACTGGACGAGATGTGGATGCAATTTTAATTCCTTGTCCGTCACGGTTTGTGAGGTTTACCCAACGTACTCCTGTGCGATTGCCAGACTCTTGCGGTTTTACATATCCAGACAAATTGTCTGCAACTGTATTTTTAAATACCCCGAGCCTTGCGCCAGCAGCACGGTCCGAATAATTTTCTTCCGGCCCCATCGCGTACCACTCTAATTGGTCATAATCCGCAGAAACCTTAAATGAAAGAGCAAAGATTGGCATTTGTGGAAGATTGTCAGCGCCATGATAGTTTGATTTTACACGAACACTTCCATCTGCAAATACGGTAAATGTATTTTTCACTTCGATTTCCGAGTGAATCGAGAATTTATAGGCAAAAGTAACCTCTACACGGTCCTCTTTTTCCTCTACATCCCAGCCAATCGATTTACGAGCTAGACTAGCAGCATACCAGCATCCTGATGTAAACCCTTGGGAAAATCCTCTGTCATTGTCGGTTGTAGCTCTCCAGAATAGCGGAAGTATTGGGGCCTCAACCATCTCTCTACCTCCATATTTCATCGAAATCAGACTCCCGGCCTTACGACAAAACATGATTGTAAAATTAGTTCCATGTACACCAACATTTTGTGTTCCGTATGCTACTCGTAAATTCCCGCTAGGAACTTGAGCAATCCGCTTCTTCTCTTCAAATACATATTGTCCAAAAGCAATTTCATAGCCTGAATCTGCCCAAATCTCTTCTTCTTTCAGTTTGAAAGATGCATGGATGACATATTCACCTGCTTCATCCAGTAAGTCAGTTGGCCAATTAAATTCAGCTCGACCTTCACTTTGTGCAGGAATCACCACTGTTTGATTCTGATTACGATACAATTCCTTACCATCTAGGAATAAAACGTATTCTAAATCATAATTCGATGTATCTTCAAATAGATTTTCATTTTTAATCGTTACGCCGGTTTTATCAACAGTAAGTTTGATATTTTGATAGAGATATTTTACTTCTTGCATCTTCGGTGATAGCTCGCGATTAGCATAGACGATGCCATTCGTACAGAATCCATAATCTGTAGGGCGGTCGCCAAAATCTCCTCCGGTCGCAAGAAACTCCTGACCATAGCGGTCTTTTTTCACCAAGGATTGGTCAATATAGTCCCAAATAAAGCCACCTTGGTACATCTCATATTTACTTTCAAGAGCCGTGTATTTGTCCATGCCTCCAAGGGAATTACCCATCGCATGTATATACTCACAGCTTATATAAGGCTTATCAGGATTGTCAGTTAAATATTCCTCAATATCTGCTGGCTTTGCGTACATCCGGCTTTCCATATCACTTGTGTCGTTGTAGTCACGATTATGGAACACACCCTCATAGTGGACAAGTCGACTTGGATCAACAGACTTGAAGTAACGAGTAACATTTAAAATAACCTCACCTGCATATGACTCGTTCCCACATGACCAAATCAAGACGGACGGATGATTTTTGTCTCTCTCTAGCATTGAAACGGCTCGATCTAAGACAATCTCATTCCATTCTGGTTTGTTTCCAGGAATATTCCATGACGGTTCTACCTGCCCCATTTTCTGCCAGGATCCATGTGTTTCCAAATTCATTTCATCAATCACATAGATTCCGTATTCATCACATAACTCATACCAATAGCTTTGATTTGGATAATGGGAGGTACGAACGGCATTGATATTGTGTTGTTTCATTGTTTTAATATCCCAAATCATATCTTCCTTTGTAATCGCACGGCCGCTCCGATGGTTGAATTCATGACGATTGACGCCCTTGAACACAATTCTTTCGCCATTGAGTCGCATGATTTTATCCACAATCTCAAACTTCCGGAATCCAACCTTTTGTGGAATAACCTCAACAAGTTTACCTGAAGCGTCATAGATTTGGAGATATAGTTTATACAAATACGGATTTTCAGCACTCCATAGCTTTGGAGTTTCTACCTCCATCGATACTGAACCATTTTCAGTAGTAATCTCACTACTCGTTTTTGCTACAGTATCTCCTTGTATATCACAAAGCTCAGCTACAATTTCGGAGCCAACAGGGATATTTGATATAAGCTTGAAATCTACTTTTAACTCTGCCTTTTTAAAAGAAGAATCAAGTTCGGTATGAATGTGGATATCCTGTGCATGAATTTCAGGAATGGTATAGAGATAGACATCTCTAAAAATACCGGAGAATCTCCAAAAGTCCTGATCCTCAAGCCAACTCCCAGTGCTACGTTGAAACACCTCGACTGCCAGTTTATTTTCACCATTGTTTATAAAAGGAGTTAAGTCAAACTCAGCAGGTGTAAAACTGTCTTCGCTATACCCAACAAATTCCCCATTCAACCAAACGTAGAAAGCGGACTCTACACCTTGAAATGAAATATATACAGGTTTGTTTTCCATATTCTCTGGTACATTAAAGTACTTCACATAGCTACCAACTGGGTTAAAATCCGTTGGGATTTCTGGAGGGCGTAAATCTTGATGTCCATCCCACGGATAAATTGTATTCACATATTGTGGCGTTCCATATCCTTGTAATTGAATGTGGCCCGGAACGGTAATATCTCCCCAAGCTGAGCACTCAAAGTTCGTTTCGTAAAAACGCTCTGGTCTTGAATCAGGGTTGATTGAATAATGAAATTTCCAACTTCCGTTCAAGTCGTAACGCATCTTCATTGCAGAGGCTTTCTTCGCTTCCTCTAATGTTTCATAGTATACATGGTCAGAATGAGCAGGTAATCGATTCACAGCAAACACATTTACATCGGTTAGCCAATCGATACTTGGAGTTTGGATTCGTTTTGTTTCTTGAATTTGAGTATTCGACATCATCATACTTCCTTTCTATTCATCTACCAAATGATGTTAGTTATTTTACGGACCCCATCATTCCTGCTACGAAATGCTTTTGAAGTAGGAAGAAGATGAGTGCTGTTGGTAATGTTGCAATCACAATCGTTGTCATAATCATTCCGAAATCGGGTGCATGACTCGAACCAAGATTCGAAATAAGCAATGGAATCGTATGGTTTTCAGGTGACTGTAGCACAACGAGTGGCCACAGGTAATTGTTCCAGCTTGCCATAAACGTAATGATGGCTGCCGCTGCATAGGTTGTTTTCATCGTAGGTACATAGATTCGGAAGAATACACCAAGCTCTGTTAAACCATCCATTCTTCCCGCTTCTAGTAGCGCTTTTGGAAACATCTTTGTATTCTGTCTGAAGAAAAAGATCAGAAATGCCGTTGTAATACTTGGCAACATAGCAGCCGTTAACGTATCAATCCCAATCCCTGGTGCATATTGAGATATGGTCCCAAACATGCGGAACAACGGAATCATCAGTGCTGCAAAAGGAATCATCATCGATAGAAGCAAGATGTTAAAAACAACATCCTTTGCCTTACTCCGGTAGATTTCAAAGCCATATCCTGCAAGCGATGCAATGATCAGGGATAAAATGGTCGTTGCAATCGAGATGATGGCTGAATTCATTAAGGCTGGAACAAGGTTGACCGAATTTAAAAGGTTCTGGAAGTTTTCCAGCAAATGTGTTCCAGGCAATAACCTTCCATTTGTCACATCAACAGATTTATTTGTCGCACTAACAATCATCCATAAAAATGGGAAAATAGAAATAATCGTAAAAATCGATAGAATGATATAAACGAAGGCCTGTTTTATTTTATGCATTTTTATCACCTGCTACTTTGAACTGAATGATCGAGAAGAAAATGATCATAATCACGATTGCATATGACACAGTCGCAGCATAGCCAAAATCAGGAGTATATTTAAATGAGAGATTATAAATATACTGAGAGATTGTTAATGTTGCATTACCAGGTCCACCCTTTGTTATGTTCATCACTTCATCAAATAATTGAAGCGTACCAATGGTTGATGTAATCGATGTAAATAAAATAATCGGCTTTAGCATTGGAATTGTAATTTTAAAGAATTGTTGAAAAGCATTTGCACCATCAATCTTTGCTGCTTCATAAATAGAGTTATCCACATTTTGGAGAGCAGACAGATAAAAAATCATATTATAGCCTGTCCAACGCCATGTGATTGCGATAATAATAGTTACCTTTGCCCAAAAAGGATCGGTTAGCCATTGAATCGGTTCTGCGATGAGCGAAAGATTGATTAGCATTTTGTTAATGATGCCATCTGTACTAAATAAATATTTGAATACGACCGAATACGCGACAAGTGACGTAATACACGGTAAAAAGATGGCCGTACGAAAGAATCCTTTTAGCTTCAAATTTTTATTATTTAACATAACCGATAAAAACAATGCCAGAATGATCATGGCAGGTACTTGGATGATCAGGTAGATAACTGTATTTTTCACAGCCGTTATAAACGTCGGATCCGTGAATAACCGCGCGTAATTATCGAAACCTACAAACTGTAGATTTGTTCCAGCACCTGATTGAAAAGAAAGAATGAGCGCTTGGACCATTGGATAGAAATAAAATATACAGATCATGACCGTTGCTATTGAAATAAACGACCAGCCTATAAGCCCATTTTTAAACCGGAGTTTGTTGTTATACTTTCTTGGTTTCGTCTCTATATTCTGTTTCGTAGATGCTTGTATCACTTCTCTCAACTCCCTACTAATCTATTCAATTAGGCTTTCAAAAAGGAGGATGAAGAGGACCAAGAATTTCAAGGCGGCGCAGCTTTGAGTACCGGAGCGTATGCAGTTAATACGTGAGGAACGGAAAAGCAAGCCAACACAGAAATTCGATGCGTCATATTCACCGGACTTTTTGAAAATCCTATATAAGAATAGCCTCGGAATAGCCCACCTAACGCATGTTCCGTACTAGTGAAGCTGGCGAGTTCCGAGGCTTATGAAATTACGGTAGATTATTTAATCTGTGTTTCCGCTTGTTGTTGTGCATCCTCTAAGACTGTGTCTAAGTCTTGTCCATTCAGGTAATTTTGCATTGCCACAATTAAAATACTTTCAATCGCATATGTGTGCATCCCATAATTTACTTGTGGAATTTCTTCAGCCCATTTCGAGAAATCTGAAACTATTGATTGACCACCAAAGAATTCATCTGTTATCTGATAAGCTTCACCCTCTGTAGCCGGGGTATAAGTACCAATTACACCAATTTCAGTTACTAATTTTTGATACAAATCTACATTTGAACCAAATGTCTTTGTAAGGAAATCAACTGCGTTCTCTTTACCCGGAACATTTAGAACATACCATGATGCACCACCTAGGTTGGATGCATTTACAGATTCAATGCCTGGTAGAGTTGGATGAGGCACGACTGCCCACTTACCAGATTGAGAGCTTTCCGCTTTGATGGAAGGAGTAATCCAATTCCCAGTCGTTACTGTCGCAACTTCTCCACCGTTAAATGTAGCCAAGAACTGATTCCAGTCTGAGTGAAAATTCATTAGGTCGTTCTCAACAAGTTCTTTATAAATCTCAAAAGACTTTTTAAGAGCTTTATTATCAGCTATATATGGCGTAGTCCCATCTTCCTTTACATACCACTCACCTGCTGATTGAATCATTGTATGAATAATTCCTAACTCATTTGGGTCAAGAGTAAGTAATCTCTTCCCCGTTGCCTCTTTTACTTTTTTCCCAATTTCAATGTATTCTTTCCAATCGATGTTTTGTAAATCTTCAACCGTATAACCGGCTTCTGCTAAGTAATCTGTTCTCACGTATAATCCAGTTACTCCAGAGTCAAATGGAAGACCGTAGTTTTCGTCATTTACACTCGTTGCTTCTACCTTATATGGAACAAAATCTTCTGTTTTATAAGTTCCAGTAAGTGGATGGAACATGTCTGGATAAGCTTGCAGAAAACTTTGTGCACGATAATCCTCAATTAATACGATATTTGGTAATCCCTTCGTTGTACCAGAACTTAAGCTCGTATTCAGTTTTTGCACAATGTCATCCTGCGCATTTTCAATAATCTTGACGTTAACGTCAGGATTTTCAGCTGCATACGCTTCTTTTGCTAATTCAATTGCTTTAATGTTAAAGTTTGGATCCCATGCCCAAACAGTAATCTCATTTGCATCTGAGTTTCCCTCTGGTTCAGTACTATTCGAAGACCCCGAAGAACACGCAGCCAACAAAAGCATGCTAACCATCAATAGTGCCAATACTTTCTTCATGTCTATTCCCCCTAAGAATGTCTGTTCATGTAAGCGTTATCCTCCTTACAATTTAATGTTATCATCACGTAGAGCGAATGAGTTAGGACGATATTTTTGTAAATTTGTGATATTTTTGTATGTTGGTTACGCTTCCACTTCTTGACTTGTATTATCTTTAGGTTTTGTGAAAATTTTTAGCTTTCTTGTATTGGAAGTGTGATACGAACCTTTGTCCCTTCACCGATAGTACTTGAGATCGTCACCCCATAGTCTTCCCCATATAATAGCTGGATGCGTTCGTTGACATTCCGAACACCAATCCCACTGAACATCTGCTGTTTGCGCTTCGTATCCGGTAGTTTATGATCGGTAGTTACTTCCATTCCGTCACCATTATCAAGGATCTCACAAATGAGGGTATCTTCTTCTTTCCAAACGAGAACATTAATTGTCCCACTACTCTTTTTATTGAAGCCATGGAAAAAGGAATTCTCAATAAATGGCTGTAAAATGAGTTTCGGAATTTGGACATCGTTACACTCCGGACCGATAAAATAATTCACTCGAATTCGCTCACCATATCGCTTCTGATTAATGAAGACATAGCTTTTTAAATTATCGATTTCTTGATCCACAGTGATCGTTTCACTAATATTGCCAATGGTATTTTGGAGGAGAGAAATTAGCGCATTGACTGTTTCGGTTGCCTCCTCTTTCCCACCTTGCTGTACCATGAACTTGATTGAAGTTAACGTATTATATAAAAAATGTGGATTGATTTGTTGCTGGAGTGCTGCTAATTCTGCATTCCGTTTCTGTTTTTGGCTCAGCACAAGCTTGTCTACATACTCATGAAGCTCATCAAGCATTAAATTGAAGGCTTGACCAATTTGTTGTGTTTCATACGTACCCGTTACCGGTATATAATGATCAAAGTCATTTTTGGGGGTGTTTTCAATTTGCTTTACGAGATTTGTCAACGAATTTGTTAACCTTCTCGAGGCAAAAAACACAATAACAATCGCTAGGATCATAAATAGTACGCTGATCATGACGATTGATTTTTTATCAATGATATCTTTAAATGCTGTTTGTTTATCAATTAAATTGACCAAATACAAATTCAGGGTAGGGCTAAATTCAGACATAATAATATGATCTTTTCCATTAAAATCTGTATCCATGTAATTCTTTTGTTGATCCTCTAATTGGATGGCATAATCAAGGAGCTCTACTTCTTTTTTTCCAATGAACTCCTCCCGATTACTAGATAAAATGGTCCCCGCCTGATCCATCACTAGCACATCATTTCCTAAACTGGTGTAGCTACTATAAAACTTTCGAAAATCTTCTTCTAGAATTGTAAAGTACATGGATCCATAAATATAGTTTGACGTCCGTTCCATAAATGCCTTTGATGCAATAATGAATCGATCATCCTTTTGTTGCTCAAGATGATAAAGCAGTTTTTTAGGTTGTTTTAGTGTAGCAGTAGTGATGAAGTGATTCTGCAAGTCTTCATCCGCTAAGGCCCATGTAGGTCGATCCGTTGCATAATTAACACCATTTATACCTTGGACCAAAATGCTTACATTATAAGCTTCTACACTTGATTCTATCGTTTCCAATTGTGAATTTACTTGATAATAATAGCTGCCCAACATACGATTTGAGTGATTACCTGTGAGAAAACTCTTAACCGTTCCGTTTTGCAAAAGTTTATTCGAAGCGATCACAATCGAATAATGAAAAGTACCCAAACTCTCCTTTATCTGATCCATCACCTTGCTATTGTTAAAACTAAACCGCTCGACAAAAAACCTCTCTGACATGCGGAAAGTGGTCCATGATATCAAAGAGGAAACCGTAACTATGATAACGATGGTAAGAAGAAACATTTTATAAAACAGGCTATTATGTTTAAATCCATTACGTAATATTCTCATGTACATCTCATCTCTTTTTTCGTCTAAATTTACTAGGTGACATTCCGTGTACCTTTTTAAACACTTTACAGAAATAACTATGATCCGAATAACCAACCATCCCACTAATTTCTGAAATGGGTGCCGAATCCTTTAGTAGAAGCTGTGAAGCTTTTTTAATTCGGACCTTATTCAAATACTCAATAAACCCTTCTTTATTATGAGTAGAAAAATAGCTAGACAAATACGAAGGATTAAAATGGAAATGCTCGGCTACACCAGCAAGGCTTAGTGGTTCCGCATAATGGTCATCAATATATTGCAGGAGCTTTTTCATATTCAAATTAGTTGGTTGATTCTTCTCCGATTGTAAGCATTTGTTTACTTGTTCAATAAAAGTCATTAAAATATCGACTGTTTCAGCAGATGATTGAGCTTCATTAATTGACCTAAAATAGTCATACTTGGCATTCTCTATCTCCGTGAAATCATACTCCGTATTACCAAAAAGAACGGTCATGTGAAAGATGATATGTTCGAAGAATGATTTAAACTCAAATACGTCAGTTGTATAGCATCTAGAAAATAAAGTTACATAATCCTGCAAATAACTGAAAGCTTCTTGGAAGCGATCTTGCTTACATTCGTTTGTAAACCATTCTATCTTAAAAGGTTCAATGATAGGGATGTCTCTTTGTAAATCTTGTGCCTGTAAAAGAGGGATGTGTGGAAAATAAAATCGATATTGCATTAGTTTTGAAACCTTATCCCGATAAATGAGTCCAATCTGTGAGAAGTCAGCGAACGGCTCACTTAGAACAAAGCCTGAATCCTTTTGACTTTCCGCCATCATGTTTGCAAAATCGACGACCCTTTGGGTGTGGTCTTTTTTTACATTTAGAAGAATGACGGTTTCATCTTTATCGAAGGGAATCGTGTGATAGATTCCTTGGTCTACAAAAGATTCGTATTGTCCGGTGATACGATCCTGAATTTGGCTACGTTCAACTCTTGGAAGGTTCCCACTAAAAACAACCCCTAATAGATAGAAACTATCATAGGGAAACACTCTAGATATCAGTTCGGCATCGTAGTCTGTTTCATACCCTGACATGATCTTATCAATGACATGATTGATTGAAATGTGATCCTGTTGTTTTGTTTCAATTGAATTTGCAGAGGGTATTCTGCTTACTGCTTTATTTAGCACAATTAATAGTGAATTGACATCTAGCTTGGGCTTTAATATATAATCAACAACTCCACTTTGAAAACTAGACCGAACATAATCAAACTCTCCGAAACTACTTAATACGATGATTTCAATCTCTGGATATTTTGACTTTACAATTCTTGTTAGTTCTTCTCCGTCCATAATTGGCATGACAATATCAGTAATGACGATTTTGGGCTGCGTTTGTTCAATGATTTCAAGCGCTTCCTTTCCATTCGAAGCTTCCCCTACAATTTGAAAACCTTCCTGCTCCCAATTCACATAATGTTTGATCCCCTGTCTAATTAAGACTTCATCATCAACAATCACAATTTTACACAATTCCTTCGTTGTCATTTGTTGTTCACCCTATTTGCAAAATTTTTTTATATCTATTATACACATCATAACGAGTTGTCGAAAAAGAATTGGTCTTCTACAGTCGCTGGTATTAGCCCGCGTCCACACCGGGACAGTCACACGGCCCCTATGTTATACTATATTCCATATTATGGTACCGGAGGGTCTTATTTGAATTCAATCATCCATTTATATAAAAAGATGACGTTACAACATAAGTTGTTTTACATTATCCTTCTCCTTTGTTTTCTAGCTAGCATCGTGTTTGTCTATAACAATTATGCATTTTATGAACGTCCGATCGTTAAAGTTATTGAAGTAAGTTTGGAGAATGAGACAGAAATGGTGGATGGACTTGAAAACAAAGATACTTTGTTCTCCCAACACATAATAGCTGAAATAAAAAATGGTGAGGAAAAGGGAAGCCTGATTCTTCTAGAAAATGAATACTCCTCCTCAAAAGCGTATGATTATGAATTTCGTGTTGGGAATGAATTGTTTGTTACAATTGATGGAGTTAACGATGAGAATACTGATTTCACAGGTACAATCCTCGAGGTTAAACGTGATAAATATTTACTGATCGTTGCTTGGATTTTTATCTTTATTTTACTGTTGGTAGGGAAAAAGCAAGGGCTTTTCTCTATATTCAGTTTAATCATTAATACTCTCATTTTATCGTATGCCTTGGATCTTTATTTGGACAAACCCGACCGTAGTCTATTATTGATATGTAGTATCGGGATTATCTTCTTTACTGTCATATCATTGTTACTTGTTAATGGTCTTAATGAAAAAACATATAGTGCCATTATCGCGACCTTACTTGGAACTTTTGTTTCTTTAGCCGTTGCGTATCTCGTAATATTGGTAACTAATGGCGAAGGTCTCCGATATGAAGAACTGCAATTTATTACGCGTCCGTATAAAACGGTGTTTTTGGCAGGGTTATTTATTGGTTCCTTAGGGGCTGTTATGGATGTCGCCATTACCATGTCTTCTTCAATCTTTAGTTTGTATGAAAAGAATAACAACATTTCCGTAAAAGCACTTGTAAAGTCTGGGCTGGAAATTGGTAGAGATATCATGGGAACGATGACGAATATATTGTTTTTTGCATACATAAGCGGTTCAATCCCATTATTGATTTTATATTTTAAAAATGCATCTCCATTCGGTTTTACTTTGAACATGAATCTTTCTCTGGAACTGGCTCGTGCACTAGCCGGTGGTATTGGAATTGTACTAGCGATTCCAATTGGGTTGTATACGACGATATTTTTTATTAGTAGAAAGAGGGCGAGGTCATGAATGCTTTAGTCTTTCTAGCAGCTATTTTATTTATCTTAAT
This sequence comes from Fredinandcohnia onubensis, assembly GCF_031181385.1. Lineage (GTDB taxonomy): Bacteria > Bacillota > Bacilli > Bacillales > Bacillaceae_L > Ferdinandcohnia > Ferdinandcohnia onubensis_C. The sequence continues at coordinate 591,478 of NZ_JAPSKV010000001.1, read as the reverse complement.
GGCCCTTATTGGTGGAAAAAAAGGAGTTCGTTCATTTTTAGCGTTGTTCTTTAACTTTGGGGTGCTCATGATTACGGTCATTTTTATGAATGATCCGAATCTGAATCCGATTTATTTAACCCTGATAGCATGTGTTGCGATATGTGGTATTAATCTTTTTTATATCAATGAAGTAAATAGTAAAACAAAGACAGCCTTTATTTCTACGATAATCACAACGGTCATACTGCTGTTGTTTATTATCTTGATCACCAACAAAACAATGATCCAAGGTTTTGGCGAGGAAGAAATCGAAGAGCTTGGTATGTTCTCACTTTATATTGGAGTCGATTTTGTAAAAATTGCGGCTTCCGTCATCATAATAAGTACCATTGGCGCCATTACAGATGCAGCAATTGCGATCTCATCACCGATGCGTGAAATTTATTACCATAATCCCCATCTAAGCCGAAAAGAATTATTTACTTCTGGATTAAGCATAGGAAGGGATATCCTTGGAACAAGTACGAATACATTATTCTTTGCCTTCTTTGGAGGCTATCTTGCCCTATTAATTTGGTTTAAGGATTTACATTATTCATTGGGTGAAATCGTAAACTCAAAGATATTTAGCGCCGAAATGGTGACGATTCTTATTGCCGGAATTAGTGTAACTCTTGTAATTCCCATTACAGCATTGATTACGGCCTACTTTTTCGTGAAAAAAGCGAACTAAGATACGGTGGGTTACAAGGACAGTGTCCCTCGTCCCAGTTGGGGGTCTGGACGCATTGTCAAGCTCCTGTCTTAGGCACGTGGGGGACTTGAGCTTGGTTGTTTATGAAGGACTATTTGATTGAAATTTTTGTTGGAAGAGGTCTTCATTGAGCTTATGAAGGATTTTTCAAGTGTATTTTTTGCTCGGAGTGGTCTTCATCAGCCTTATGAAGGACTTTTCTGTTATGTTTTTCACTCGAAGTGGTCTTCATCGGGCTTATGAAGTACTTTTCAATCGTGTATTGTGCCCGTAGTGGTCTTCATGCTTACACAACTCAATACTACAACCAAATCCAACTAATGCCAAAAAGCCAATTCCCCTCAATTGGGAAATCGACTCTTTGCGTTTGAAACACAGGAACGGGTGGAACAATGGACCCGCACTTAAAGTGCTTCTTTTATAATCTTTTTATAATACATCACAGATAGGATGCCGAAGATGGAATACAACAAGGTGTATAGGACCATGACGATGATCATCGGGGTCCAGAGCTCCGTTCCGAACCAGAACCATCCTGATTTCACGGCAAAGTAACTATGACTTAACCCGACCACTAATGGTATACCGAAGTTAAATAACTGTTTAATTTTGATTCCATTAATCAGGTCCGTTCTTGTGAAACCTAATTTACGCAAAATCGTGTAGCTTCCTTTTTCCTCTTCGCCTTCATCCATCTGTTTGAAATAGAGGATACAACCTGAGGTAACTAGGAATACCAATCCAAGAAATCCGACGATAAACATCATCATGCCCATATTTCTTTTTTGGTCGGTAAAAGCATCTAATTGTGATTCATGCGCCGCCCATTTTGCTATATCTAATTCATGAAAAATATCATTTGCCTCTTGTAGTTCATCTCTTTCTCCGATATCAATCCCAATTGATTTAGAAAATTCATTGGTTACTTCTGGGTCTATATCGGAAGCTAATTGCTGATAAACTGTATCATCCACAACTGCGACCGGCAACCCACCATTTGTTAAGCGCAATGGAAGTACATTTTTTTCTTCGAATCCTATAAACTCTAAATCAATCGATGTTGTTTTACCTTTTACAGTAAATTCCCCTTTGTTAAAAGTCATAAAAGACTCAATAGCAGAGTTGTTATTTACAAATATCGATTCATTTTCAGCGACATCAAGATCATCAACTGAATCATCCGAAACAATAACCAACGGCATTTGATTGATACTATCCGCCCCTGACGGTTGCTCTAGGCTAATTTGGAGTATATTAGTCTGGTCTGATGCCACATGTAAAAATTCCACTTCTGTTTTCGAGTGTTCAATTTGTTTTTTATCCAAAGCCTCAATAAATTGACTAGCACGCTCTTCATTCGGGATCGAAAAATCATAAATGACAGATTCTGCTGCTGATTTTTCTGCTGAATAATACGATATATATGTGAGTGACAGCAGCCCTAGAGATAGAGCTGAAACCGTTGTAATAACCGTGAGTAAAATCGAATTAGACTTCATCCGAAACATAATCGACGATAATGAAAGTACTTTGTTCACCGTCAGATACCCGTTATTCTTTTTCCGTATTAGATTAAAAACAAACCGAATTGATCCTTTGTAAAAAAAGTACGTTCCAATAATCACAGAGCCTAAGATGGCTATCATAGCCATAAACAATTCTTCCATCGTCGTAAACTGTCCATCGAATAGCTTGGTTGATAAATAATAGCCAAAGATGATGAGCCCAAGTCCGAGTATACCAATCACTACTTCAAGTACTGAGACCTTACGTCTTTTATCTTCTGTTGTTGAACTTGTATTAAATAGTGATAAAATTTGCTGTCTTTTAATAAACAATGCATTTATCGCCATGATCACCACATAAATAGCAGCAAACACTAGCACCGTTTGGACAAGAGCCTCAGGTGAAAAACGCAACTCGGCAACCTCATTGATCCCAATGATTTTTAACAAAATCATCATTACAAGTTTTGAAGATACAAACCCGAGAAAGATTCCGATAATCATTGATCCGAAATACAAAATCATGTTTTCGACACTTAAGATCCAAAATGTTTTTCCTTTTGAGATACCGACTAATTGGAACAACCCAATTTCCTTACCACGACGCTTAATGAATAAGGTATTAGCATAAACAAGGAAAACCATAACGATGGCGATTAGCATGATGGACGCAGCCTTCATCGCAGCAGCACCCTTAATTGACCCAGCTGCTTCATCCATCGCCGGGTCATACTGCAACGTCACAAAGGCAAAATACAGCGCAACACTAAAAACGAGTGCAAACACATATAAATAATAGTTTTTAATGTTTTTTACTAGATTTCGAAAGATGAGACTTTTAAAGCTCATGCTGCACCCCACCTAACACAGCCTGGGTCTTAATGATAACGTTAAAGAAGTCCTGTCTGTTCTCCTCGCCTCGATTTAATTTCGTGAAAATTTGTCCATCTCTGATAAAAATAACCCGACTGCAATAACTTGCTGCTTGTGGGTCATGGGTGACCATCACAATGGTTGCTTCCCGCTTTTCATTTAAGTCACTCAGTTTATTGAGTAAATCAGAAGCCGACTTCGAATCAAGCGCCCCTGTTGGTTCATCCGCAAAGATGATACTCGGTTCATGAACGAATGCGCGTGCCGCTGAAGCCCGCTGCTTCTGGCCTCCTGAAATCTCGTTCGGATATTTATCTTTCACTTCAAAGATTCCTAATTCTTTCGCCACATCCTCAAACATCACTTGTGCAGCTCTAGGTGAAATTTTATTAACCGTTAGTGGCAGCATAATATTTTCTTTGACCGTTAATGTATCTAATAGATGATATTCCTGAAAAATAAACCCGAGGTGCTGTTTTCGAAATTCAGCAAGTTGTTTGTCCTTCATGCCTGTGAATTCCTTGCCTTCCACTCGGATCGACCCTGAGCTCACGCGATCAATGGATGAAAGTACATTTAGTAATGTTGTTTTACCAGAGCCTGAAGGGCCCATGATTCCAACGAACTCACCCTTCTTAACCTCAATGTCGATTCCTTTTAGAACCTCTTGGCGGTTCCACTTGTTTCCGTATGTTTTTACAATTTTATTAGCTTCTAAAATGTTCAATTGTATCAACTCCTTACCTATAGCATAGACGGGATTCGACTCTTTTTCCTTCGAATCACCGAACAAAACATGAAAGCATGTGACATTCTTGTCACATGCTTGTAAGTTTAAGAAAATCGTTTCTACTCGGAAAGGTTAGTATAAAAATTGTTCCCTCTCCATATATAGAGTGGACATCTATCCTAATTTTTAACGGCTTTGCCGCATTCTTTGTGAGGTAAAGACCCATTCCAGTTGCCGCATGATCCCGATGGTCAGTTGTAGACGTGAAGCCTTTTTCAAAAATGCGTGGAAGGTCTTTCTCCTTAATGCCGCGTCCGTAATCTTTGATTTCTAAGACGACTTGGTCATTTTTTTGATAACTTCGGATTTCGATATCGGCATTTTCACTATATTTTACCGCGTTGGTTAGGAGTTGCCGCAATATAAATTGAAGCCACTTTCCGTCAGACACCACCTCTGAAGCCTCTAGCGACATATCAAAGCCAATCCCCTTTTGAAAACACCATGATTTTAATGATTGAATTTCTTGAATGAGTAACCCCTTCAAATCAACTTTTTCGATATACAAGTCGTTTTCCATGAAAGGGATTCGCCGTCCGTGCAACTGAAGGTCAAGAAGCAAGTGAACCCGAAGCCATTCTGACATGAGCTGCTCCTTTAACGTGTGATCCTCGACTCTTTCAATCATTAATCTCATCGTTGTCAGTGGCGTTTTTACTTCGTGAATCCAGGATAATAATTCATCTTTTTCCTGTTCAACACTTGTTGCGTAACGACTTATTTCGTTTTTATAAAAATGATGATGCTGTTTAAGAGCTGATTCTACCGTTTTTTCGAAAGGTGTATTACTTTCTTGGAGGCTCTCGATACCTACAGCTGGATCCCATTCTGCTATATTTTTATAAAAAGAAGCTTCCCGATTGTAACGAATGACGAGAAATAAAATAAATATGACGAAAAAGACAAAAACAATATAGAGAACCGATTGAAATGACAGGGATGAATCTAGATACCCAATTAACAGGATTAACACTTGAAGAAAGCAGAATAATAGTATCCAACTGCGCCTTTCGACGAGAAATTTCTTGATCATTCCACGCCATCCTCTTCCCTAGCCATATATCCTTGTCCGACTTTTGTCTCAATAAATTGCCCTAGGCCGATTTCATCAAGGCGCTTTCGTAATCGATTGACGTTTACTGTCAGGGTATTGTCACTTACAAATCGTTCGTCATCCCACAGACTTTTGATAAGCTCTTCACGGCTGACGATTTGATTTACATTTTCGATTAGAATTTTCAATATAAACATTTCATTTTTTGTTAGTTCGATTGTTCCAGTGTCCTTTTGCACAGTGTTTTTTACGTAATCAACAGATGCGCTATTCCAAATTTTCAAGTGAATTTGCTGTTCAAGGCTGTAATTGTAGACTCGTCTAAGGACAGCCTGAATTTTCGCAATGAGCACGTCAAAGTGAAACGGCTTTTGAACAAAATCGTCCGCACCCAACTGCATCGACATCACCATATCCGTCGGATGGTCCCTCGAGGACAGAAATATAATCGGGACCTTCGAATGCGTTCGAATCATCCGACACCAATGAAAGCCATCAAATTTCGGCAGCTGAATATCGATAATCACCAGGTCGGGCTGAATTGTCGTAAACTCCTTCATCACATTGCTGAAATCACCAATCCCATCCACATCATACGACCACTGCAACAACCGCTCCCGAATCTCATTAAACAAACTCACATCATCTTCAATCAACAAAATCTTAAACACACTACCACCATCTATCTGGGACACAGGGACAGGTCCCGCGTCCCACCATTTTATAGGAAACACTTTTTCCTGAACAGGGCCATCCAATCAGCTACTCCCCTATGTCCAATTTTCTAATATACCCTCATTTTATACCAAAATGTACCATTCGACCACGAGATTGTCTTAAAACAATTACCCTCAAGAAAAGGTAGAAGTAAAAGTACATTTTATTATTTGTTATAATATAAGGTATTGAGGTGAAAACATGCAAAAACTAGTATTTGAAGCTGCCTGGGATCGGACGATTTCGCAGAAGGACCGAGAGATAATCGAAAAGCTTTTTCGTGACGAGACATCGGAAGAAGGAATTAGTTTTACTATTATCCGAATGACAGTAAACCACAAAAACGAACGGTTAGTAACCGCAATTATACATAATCGAACGGCACAATATCTTGTATTTGAAAATACACCGCTACAGTTTTGTGACGGGGATAAACTCCTAGTTGAGCACGAGTTTACCCTACCAGCTGTTCAGGTACCACCAGAGACCAGCATGCCGTGGACGTTTATTTTTCCAGCTGATAGTTTTGAGATTCCAAATTCGATTGAACATGCAAAACTTAGACATAAAAAAGAGAAGTAGACTCACGTTTAGAATCTACTTCTCTTTTTTTACTTGACTGGACCTTTTGTGATTTCGGTAAGCTTTGAATTGATCGCAAAGATCTTCCCGTTTACACCGTTGATACCAAAGCCACCTAATCGTTTCGTATGCATGTCGAGATATTTTTCAGCGGTTTCTTGTGTCTCGAATAAATAGATTCCACCCGCTTCTTTCTCTTCAGGATTCTCGGTCCAAATTTTCCAGATAAAACCTGGTTCTTCATTAATGCTTTTTGCTAGGTCAGAAAACGCAACAGCCATTTCATCTCCGAATGGTCCATCCATTTTAAAATCTACCTGTAATACGTATGCCATAGTGACTCTCCTTTTTATACAGTTTGTAATTCAGAATCCTTTTGCCTGATTCCTTTTAATGCTGTAGACCACGCGACAACATCATCTATGGTTTTATGTAAGGAATCCTCGTGGAAAGGTGCTGGATTGAATTTACTCATATCTTGAAAATCAGTAAATAGACTCATCGCAACGGAAGGTCCAACAGTTGCTACCTTAGGCACTGTTAAAATAAGGCGCAAATCGTTTGCCGCTGTAACACCTAAGGTTGACCCATAACTTACAATTCCCGCTGCTTTATGATTCCACTCAACGTATAAATAATCAATAGCGTCCTTTAATCCAGACGTAATAGCCTTATTATATTCCGGAGTGACAAATATAAATCCATCAAGACTACTAATTTTTTCAGACCATGCATGTGCCTCTGGAGCTTGATAGTCCTGTGACATAATCGCCGGAATAGGCTCATTAAATTTTGGTAGGTTATAATCTTTAATATCTACCAATTCAAATTCTGCATCCGTTCTTTTATCCGCGATTGATTTCACCCATTCTGCGACCTGAATATTAACCCTTGAATCTCTTGTGCTCCCTGTAAGAATACCAATTTTAATCATGTTTTCTCCTCCTAATTAAAATGTTATTTCGTATCTACATTTAGTGTAGCAAGGAGTAAAACATTTTGGCACCAACAGTAAATTGGATATGTTGTTTATCCAACACTTTTAAGAAAGTGTAAAAAAAATAGGATGAGCGTGGGGCGCTTGGTCCCTTGTCCACCCATTGAACTGGGACGAGGGACCTGTCCCTGTGTCCCAACGCGAGGAACATGTGTCCCATTCACAGCATAAACAGGACGAATGTTAAGGGTAATATTAATACAGGTAGCCATGAGATTGAGAGAAAGGCGCTTTTTTTGTATCCTACTTCTGGAAACGGAATCGAGGCTGGATTAAAGAACCAGTTTGCGATTCGATTTAGTCTTGATTTTTTCATTGGGAAGTCGGGTACCTCAATCGTGAATTGATCGAGTTTCTCTTTTAATTCTTTGTCAAATTGGTCGTTATTCAATCCTCATTCACCTCTAATTCTATTTTTAGTTTTATTAGTGCACGATGCAGCTTTGATTTTACCGTTCCGACCGGGATGTGTAGGATCGTGGAGATTTCTTTTTGTGTGAGATCATGGTAGTAGGTCAGCAACACAATTGCACGTAAATCTTCAGGGAGCAATTGGATCGCCGTTTGTACGGTTATTTTTTCGTCGGTGTTTTCTTGGTGTGTAGGGCGTTCTGCCAAAATCGGCAGCAAGGTTCGAAACAGACTCTGTCTTCTTAGTCTCGTCATCATCGTGTTATAAGCAATCTGATAGAGATAGGTTTTGAACTGTCCTTTTTCCGGATCAAATTGATGAAATTTACGCTGTAGCTTTTCAAATGTGTCCTGAACAAGGTCGATGCTGAGTTGTTCATTTTTTGTGTACCGAAAAATAAACTGGTAAAGAGGGGCTTTGTACATTTTGTAAATGATCTCTAATGCTTCCTTATGCCCTCGTTGAAATTGAAGAATTGCCTCCTCAACGCTACTGTAACTCATCAGACCACCGCTTTTTTATTCCTTTATAAATATATGCCAGCTTTGTAATGAACCACAAAAATGTAATCAAACTGAAGACAAACGTCTGATGAATGAAAAACTGGATGAACGGACTATCGATGGTATCTCCTCGTAAAAGGAACACCAATAATCCGGTAATACATAAAAAGGTATACACAGCCGCAATTGTAATAATTGTATCCCACCTAGACCAATAAAAATAGATGTTTGATTTCGTAAAATCAATATCACCCTTATGATCACGGACCACCTTTTTATTCAAAGAACCAATCACTATTGCAAAAACTGATCCAAGAACGGCAACCACAATGGAACTCACAACCCACCCTATGATTGATGTCATTTTTAGCACTCCCTCTTTTTGTTCTTACTTCTTATACCAATGAGGGAAGTGAAAGGTTCACTTTTTTCTAGAAATACATCTATTTTTTCATACTTTTTTGGAGAGCGAGCATTTCTTCAGCCAATTTGTGGATACGTTTTTTAAGTCCCTGATTGGTAATTTCATTGTCATCATCGAAATTGTCATTATGTATGAAGACCTGATGAACCGGTACTGTACCTTTCAAGTAGGAAAGAATAGGCTTTAAATGGAACTCCGAAACGAGAAAATGTTTTTCCGTACCACCGGTTGTAATAATTCCCGTCACTTTATTCTTGAAGGAATCGACTGGGAAAAAGTCTAACAGATTTTTTAGAACTCCTGAAATGGACGCCTGATAAATCGGTGAACCAAAGACAAGCATATCTGCCTCTAACATTTTATTGACTACTTTAATTGTATCATCATTGTAATAGCTTAATGGGCTTCCATTCACAAATTCAATCTCAAAATCCTTCAGGTCTAGTAATTCAATTTGAACGTTGGGATCAAGTGACTTAATAGCAGCCAACACTTCATAGACCGCCTTTGATGTTTTTGCTCCAATCAGTGAGCCTGAAATACCAACAACCTTCATTTCTTGAACCTCCTACATTTCATTTATTCCAGTATTAGCGTTCACTTAAAGATGGTCATTTATGTTTGTTTCTCAGGCGTTAGCTTTGTCTAAGTTTAGTGGGTGTTAGAAGCTGTTTATTAACATAATGAGTACTGGTAAATCGAATAATTCCTTGTAATGAGTAGAAAGTTAAAAAACGTTAAGTCCGAAACCTGGAGGAGTGTTTGTGAGTAAATGTGAGTTCTGTGGACGAAGTGAAGTTGAAACAACGATTCACCATCTACTCCCTAAAGAGTTTGGTGGTACTTTTGGTGATACGGCAAACCTGTGTATCCCATGTCATAAACAAATTCATGCATTATATACAAATAAAGAGATTGCTACACGGTTAACTACATTACGTGAATTAAGAGAAGACGAAATGCTTTCACGATTTATTAAGTGGATACGAAAGCAACCTCCTACCAAAATTATGAAAAATAGAAAGTCGAATGGGCGAAAAATGAAAAAGAAGTAGCTCGTTACATAGAAACGCATCCTCTGAACATACTAAGCGTACATATGTTTGGAGGGATTGTAATGGACACAAAGGATTTTAATCAAATATATCAGGACTACAAGCAACAAAGTGAAGAACAGGCCCGTATAGAAGCTGTAGAAAACGATTCTACAAAGGAAAAGATCATAGCAGTTCGTAAAAACGATGATGGTGACCTGATTGCTTTTAAGACAGAGAGTGGTAGGGAATTGGATTATATAACAGCTCTAAACGAGGCAAAAGCCGGCATGCTTGCACATGTAGATGTCTTCCATAAATATGGCAGGGATATTCTACGTAGTGAACCAGATGGGGTAAAAGAAAATAACTTAGACAATCTTCCTGATTTTTAATTGCTGTAGAACAATTAGGAAATTGCAAAAAAGGAATCCCAATAGATCGGATTCCTTTTTTTGATAAATTTTACACTTACTATTATTTTTCATAATCTTTCGGAATGAAGTTTTGTTATATCAAGGATAATACGATTAGTTATTTTCATAATTATCCGGAATAGAAATCTAATTTCTTCATCCAAATAAAGGATTATTCATAATTAATCGGAAAAAACTTTGTTCGAATTTACTAATTTAACTTCCATTCTCTCCATACTTCTCATGTAGTAAATCCCAGAACATTGAAGGTTTTTTATCTTTAATAAATGAACGGCCATATCGTTTGGAATATACAGTAATTCTTTTTGAACGTAATAAATAACATATTCTTTTAGCTCTTGAAATACAAACAAAAAACACTCTATGTTCTATATGATATCATTCAACTATCTAATGCCTACTAACATTTTACTTATCTAAGTATCTTATTCGAGACTGAACTAATTTCTACTGGTTTTTGCTTGCGGGATTCGTAAGTAAATAAATAGTTAAAACCAACTTCTTTTATTAACTGAAAAGCTACATCTAGTTTATAACCAACCATACTCTCTATATGGGCATCAGAGCCAATAGTAATAATTTCTCCACCAAGTGAGCGATATAGTTTTAATATTTCCATATTTGGATAGGCCTCACTAAGCTTTGTGTTGTTATATCCAGCCATATTTAATTCAATCCCAATCCCTCGATCGATTGCTTTATTCAAAATAGCTTCCAGTATATCCTGATAATCATAAAATCGATATGTACCAAACTGCTCAATTGCATATCGTTTAATAAAATCTAAATGGGCAATAACATCTATATCAGCTTTACACACCAATCCATATACTTCCTCAAAGTACTTTGAATATACTTCGTTACTAGTTTTATTTATTATGAAGCTCTTAAGGTCTTTACCATCAATATTGTGAACTGCCCCTAGTAAAAAGTCTAAATCTAATCCTTGTAAAACAGCCTTATATTCTTCCATCATTAAATGGGGTTCGCATAATTCAAGTCCTACTCTTATTTTTAACTGGTTTTTATACTTTTCTTTACAAAAATTGATATCTGAAAAATATTTATCAAAACGCATATGCCCGTACGTTTTTAGTTTGGGGTTAATAGAAAAGTGATCGGTAATACAAATCTCTTTTACACCATTTTTAATTGCCTGGTTGCATACTCGATTCATTTCTGACTTTGAATCGAAAGAATTATTCGTATGGATATGATAATCCGCAATAAACATATGTTTCATCTCCTCCTTTTAAATGCTTGGCCATTCGAATTATATATGCTGCATTTCTTGATGGTTCAAATAAAAATTTGACCATTTTCCAAGCTGGTTCGTCGTAATAATTGCTGTTGGGTATTGTTCTGTAACCATATTCATATCTTCTATCTTATCAATCATCCATAGATTCACTATTACATTATTTTCTTCCATCATTCTTCCATATAATGGTGTCATAAACCGGAAATTTAGTCCTAAATAATCACAATTAATTTCTTTCATAAAAGAGAATATACATGGTATGCTACCACTGGTGCACAATCCTAGTTTTACAGAAGAATGAAGGCCCCTCACTTTTTGAATTGAAAAGTGGTCAAAAGATATAATCCTAACTTGATTTAGCGTAGCTGTGCGCTCTATCACTTCTACAACCTTTCCCTCTAGATTTGGATAAAAATTACCCTCTTGCTTTAATTCTATTAGTATTGAAATTTTTCCTTTAAATTGTTCCAACACTTCTTCTAGAGTGGGGATGGTCTCCGTATCTTTTACCTTTAGTTTTTTTAACTCGCTTAACGTATAATCCTTTACAAAGCCCTTACCATTTGTCATTCTATCTAGTGTTCGATCATGTATAACGACCGGAATGCCTTCTTTTGATAGATGTACATCCAACTCTAAGTGGGTATAGTTTTGGTTAACGGCTGCCTGAAATGCTGAGATTGTATTTTCAGGAAAATTAACATTATCCCCTCTGTGAGCAATGCCTTTAATTTTCATACAAATTACCTCCATTCCTGTAAACAAGTATTTTTCTTATCCCTTAATAGAGCCAACCATTGTACCTTTCACAAAATACTTTTGAATAAACGGATAAACAAAAAGAATAGGCAAAGTACTGATAATAATAACTGCAGATTTCAAAGTTTCTGCTGGAGGAACTTCACTTTGTAGCTCAATTTGTCCATCTTGAATGGTTCCACTGAGAAGAATATTACGCATAAAAACCTGGACCGGATACTTTGATGAATCATTGATATAGATCGAAGCATAAAACCACTCGTTCCAATGGTAGACCGCATAAAACAAACCTATTGTCGTAAAAGCTGGAAGAGACAGTGGAACTATTATTTTGATCAAAACTTGAAGTGGTGTGGCCCCATCAATAATTGCAGATTCCTGTAATTCCTCAGGTATTGACATAAAGAAATTACGCATTATAAATAGATTCCAGGCACTAACTAAAGAAGGGAATACAAGTGACCAGACAGAATCTTGTAATCCTAGATTCTTAATAAGTAAGAAGTTGGTTATTAGTCCCCCACTAAATACCATTGTGATGAAAATAAAAGTGACAAATATATTCCTACCAGGCAACCTTTTCTGAGCAAGACCATAGGCTAACATTGCCGTGACTATAAGATTTAATGCAGTCCCAACAGTTACTCGAAAAATGGTAACTTTATAAGCATCCCATATTAGAGTACTTTTGAATAAAATATTCTCATAGGCTAGAAAACTAATATCTTTTGGGAATAGAATAAATCCACTTTCCTTTAGCCATTCTTCCTCACTAATAAAGGAAGTAAATAATACAGTTAAAAAAGGTAATATAAAACAGACTGCTAGTAGGATCATAATCAAGTAAATGATTAATTGGGCAGCTATTGATTTGCTGTTTGACATACTTTTCCTCCTCACCACAAACCTTGATGGCCCATTTTTTTCACAATATAATTTGCAGCTAAAATTAATACTGCACCGATCACATTTTGAAACAGACCAACAGCGGCTGCAAATGAATATTCCATATTCACTAATCCGAGCCGATACACATATGTATCGATGATATCGGCTACTTCATACACGGAAGGTGAATATAATAAGAGAATTTGTTCAAACCCTGCCTCTAAGAAATTTCCAATGTTTAAAATTAGAAGAATACAAATAACAAAACTAATACCAGGTAATGTGATATGCCACATTTGCTTAAAGCGATTTGCTCCATCAACTTTTGCTGATTCATACAATTGTGGATCAATACTTGCCATAGCAGCAAGATAAATAATACTTTCCCAGCCAATACCCTTCCAAATATCTGTTATAACTAAAACACTACGAAAGTAATTAGAATCAACTAGGAATGCAATGGGCTCACCACCAAAAAATTGAATGATTGCATTCACTATTCCTCCATGCGTTGACAATAAATTATTCACCATTCCCGTTACGACTACCATAGAAATAAAATGGGGTAAGTAAGAAATGGTTTGGATGCTTTTTTTAAACCACTTAATTCGAATTTCATTTAGCAAAAGCGCAAATATGATGGGGGTGGTAAAACCGAACATCAGTTTCAAAAAACTGATGATAACGGTATTACCGAGTACATCCCAAAAATAGTATGAATCAAAAAACTTATCAAAATGTTTGAATCCTACCCACTCACTATTCCACATCTCGGCAAGTCCACCAAATGGTGATACATCTTTGAATGCTACGAAGAGACCAAACATTGGTAGATAATGAAAGATTAAAAAGTAGGCTAATCCTGGTAACATCAGAATGTAATATAATTTATACTGTTTCCAGGATAAGCCTAACGATGACTTCTTCCTTTGACGAAGTTCCTGCTGTGGCTTCACTCTCTTATAAACTGCCTGCATGGAATTTCTCTCCTCTGGATTTTTCTATTTAGGTTAATCATTTATTTTTTCTGTAAGTTATACTGTTCTGTTTGGAAATTAATTAAATCTTGTAATCCAGCATTATATAATTCTTCAATGAAATCATCATATTCCTGGATAGGACGTACACCCATGATAAATTTAACAACTTCTTCTGTACGTAACCTTTGTAAATCAGCATTACTCGGAACATGTTCAGCTAATTCATTTGAATCATAGACGACATTCATATCAACCGGTTCTTTTGCTACACTGAAATCTGATAATTCATTTTTTAAATAATTTTGATGAATAGTGAGTAAAGGATCATTTGTAGCGTAATGTACCTCTGTTGCAAGACCTAGGCTCATTAATGCTTCGCCAGCATACGGGTTTGGATCTTGGATTAACTCAAATATTCCGTTTTCTTCATCTATCCATTGCCAAGAAACATCTTTTAATCCATACCTAGCTACTAAATGATTTTCAACATTTTCGTATTGCCAATTCAAAAATTTGATAGCTGCTTCTGGATTTTTTGCTGTTTTTGTAATCATTACAGCACCTTTTGTGCCTGGATATATTGTTTGAACAAGACCTTTTGGTCCTTTCATATCTTTTACGAATTCATAATTCATTTCTGGAACGTTTTTCATAACCTTTGGAACGTGTATCGTAAAGTTTGAATACCAAATATTAACCGCACCAAGTTGATTTGTTTTTATCATTTCTAAGAAATCATAGTCCGCAAATGATTCTTTGTAGATATAACCCTTTTGATACCAATCCGCCATCGTTTTTAGATAATCAACATAGCCTGGCTGCATTTCCGGTATTTTCAATTCTCCAGCTTCTGAGTCAAACCAGTTACTGTACCCATACTCTGTAAACCCACCAAGTAACCCATAGTGTGATCTCTTTTCTAATAAAAGCGGAATCGAATCATCTTTTCCATTACCGTCTGGATCCTGTTCTTTAAATGCTTTTAGTACTTCTTCAAATTCTTCAATTGTAGTTGGCATCTCCATATTTAAATTTTCTAACCAATCCGTTCTTACCCAAGTCGGAAATGGTGCTGTCGGAATAATACGAGGAATACCCATAATATTACCTTCCGCATCCTTCATCATTTCCCATGCATCTTCTCCCCAGGCTTCTAAAATAGCTTGACCATGTTCTTCTAGGAGATCGTTCAATGGAATAACTGCATCTTTATATTGATCCCAATTCCCTTCAAAGATATCAACTTCTTCACCTGAAGCGAGCAGTACATTCAGTTTTTCTGTTTTAGAACCTTGAGGGGGTACAATCGCATTCACTTTTACACCCGTTTCCTCTTGAATATACTCTTGTACTTCTTTAAATGCTTCTGGTTCACTACCTTCTGGTTTTAATTTTAAAGCAGCTGAGTTGTTATAGATTGTTACCTCTGGAATATCATCGCTACCCTCAGTCTTTTCTTCACTTGAAGAACTTTTTGCTCCCTGACACCCTACTACAAGCACTAACGCCATAAACATGATACCTACAAACACAATCCACTTAGCCTTCACTTTCGTTTCCTCCCTGTTTTTAACATTGAAGCATTTCCGCTTCTCGATTTCAGTTATATCACTTGAATTACGCAAAATTATATAATCATATTTAGAAGTCAAAAGAATAATATCGGTTAAATACTACTACCTTTTGGGTTTGTACTCTTTGTAAAGAATACGTAAATAACAAAGTCCTATAAAAAAATAGATTCTTGCCAGCGACAAGAATCATTTTTATTAGGTATATTTTTTTCTAAATTGTCCAGGAGTCATTCCTTCTGCTTTTTTAAATAACTTGATAAAATAATATGAATTTTGGTATCCAACATCCTTCGCGATTTCTCCTATTGTTTGTTTCGTTGTTTTCAATAAATCTTTTCCTTTTTCTATACGCCGATTCGTTATGAAATCTACATAATTCTCTCCAACAAATTCTTTAAAAATGCGGCTTACATAGGATGGGTTTAGGGCTAACTGGTCAGCCACAGCAGTTAATGATAAGTCCTGACTTAAGTCGTTCTCAATTATATCCATAATCTTTCTAATATGCGGTGAGTCTTTGATTTCATCTTCTTTTCCTGCTATTTTCTTAGCAATGGTATGAAACATAGCAAGTATTTCTTCACTATACAGCTTATTAGACAATTCATAATAAGGATCAAGTCCTATTAGTTCTTTCATTTCCGCACCTTGGAGAATTACTTCGTGCTGAACCCCTTCCAATAAACGAATAAAAAACAAGCGGATTTCCTCAGATCGAATAGGATTATCTTTTAATTCTTCTATCAAAGTTTCGAGCTGCTCATAAGCGCTTTCTGCCAGTCCAAGTTTTAACTTTGCCCGGAATTCGTTAATAATGGAAGGTAAATTACCTTTTATTATTTCGGAGGAAACATCGATTTTGTTCCATTGGATGACTTTGTTCTTTCCATATAATATCCGATAATTCAATGCATCATTAGCTTCATGAAATGCTTCTGGTAAAGAAGTGAAATCATCGTGTATATTCGAAACCCCTACAGTAAAACAATCACCTGTAGATTCATGCAAATGATTTACAATTTCCCGAAACATATTCATTACAATTTCTTTATTCATTTCTTTTAATGTTAGAACTACGGCTATTTTATCATCTTCTACCTTCACAACTAGCGTCTTTCTTCCTCTATAATCATAATTGTCAAGATAGTGGATTATTTTCATTCGGTACAACTCAACATAGTTTGTATCCCGTTCTATTAACATCCTTCGATAATAATCTATAGATAATACAAAGCAAAGGATGGGATCTTGATTCATATCAATTTTAAGATATGTAAACTTCCTTTTTATATCTTCTAATGTCCATTGATTATGTTTAAATAAAGATCGAATAAAGTTTTCCTTATAATGTGGCAAACTTTCCTTTAATTCACGAATTAACTGCTCCTTTGTATGCTTTGTCATTTGAAGATAATTTTGAATAAATTGAAATTCATCTTTTGTATCAGTCTCATTTGCGTTTCGGTATCCTTTTATGGCGCTGACTACTTTCGCAATTGGTAGATACAATCTTTTTGTATAGAGAAAAACGATGATAAACACTGCAACTATTAAAGTACATAATATCAGTATCATTTGTTTTTTTAGGCTATTCAATGCTTGATTAAGATTATCAACACTTTCATAACTCACGAAATTCATACCTAATATTGGAGAATAGTTACTAGTTATTAAATATCCGTCCTTTACAGCGGTTTCATCTTCATCAGTTATACTCAAAACAGTCTCCTTTATAGTCTTAGGTACATTGTTTTTCTCACTTTGATAGAATATCTCCTTATCGTCTGATATAACTACTAAATTGTTCTGATCCGTCAACTTAGAAAAAATTTGGTTCTGTATTACTTGTTTATTCAATTTGATTACAAGAAAATTATCTGAGTTTGAACGAATCACTAGTGATGTTACTCTATTATCCTTTTGAACATTAAATGGGTCTTGGTGCTGAACAAGATATGTTAATTCACGATATTCTGAGATTTTCTGATAAAACTCCCTTTGGTACATTGTGTTCAAGTCATATTGTTTAAAAATTTGGTTATCTTGAAATGATAGGATAAGTTCTTTGTCTTTATCATAAAAATGCACGGTTTGTATTAATGGATTTGTAACTCGAAATTGATTAATTAAGTCTATGGATTCATGCTTATACTTAATATATGCATAATTGAGGTAAACATCTTCAGGGTCTAAAGGGCCTGATAGTGCTTTGAAATATTTTCCATCACTAAATTGCTGAAAGTTTTGAAATGGAGGATTGGAGAGTAGCTGTTTTCCGCTTTCTTCTACTTGATAAATTAATACCTCCAAGGTTCGCTTCACCTGGTTAGTTAGAACAATATTTTTTGATGCGGCATCCTCACGAAAGAGATTATTAGCATTTACAAAAGTAATAATAGAAGTAACTATAATAGGTATAATTGAGATCATTAGAGAAAAAATTAGTATTTTTATACGAAACTTCTTTTCTTTAAAATTTTGATGAACATAATGATAAATTTTTCTCATATTTCCCCTCACTACTTACATATATGTGATATCCCATTCTTTATTTTAATTAGTATAAATTGACTTTGTAAACTGTGTATTAATATACGAACACTCAATTGTAAAATTGTTTAGAAACCTTTACAAAGGACCCTCCACCATAATAGAGGCGGAGGGTCACTGTACTTTTCCTTCTATTGACTTACTTTATAAATCGAACCCCAACGTTCCAACTCATTTGTGGTCACTAAAGAAGCGGGATACTTTTCAACCATTAGCTTCATATCTTCCTCTGCGTCCACTACACCGGGATTAATAATTATATTATTTTCAGATAACATTGTTGCATATTCATCTGTTAAAAATCGGTAGTGTAACCCTAAAAAGGTAGCATTTATCTCTTTTAAAAATGGAATAACATAAGGGGCATTTCCACCAATAAGGGCACCTAATGCAATGGTCTCATTAAATTCTCTCACCTTCTTTAAAGAAAAATGATCAATGGAAATAATCATCGATTGCTCTTCAGTTCCTGTTTTATCTACAACTTCTAGGACTGCTTTCTCAAGTCCCGGATAATAATCTCCAGCTTGCTTTAATTCGATAATAAAGGAAATCCTTCCTTTTAATCTTTCAAGCGTTTCCTCTAAAGTTGGAATCGATTCCGTTCCGCCTATTTTAAATTGCTTTAATTCTTCAACAGTATAATCTTTAATTAGTCCTTTTCCATCTGTCATGCGTTCAATAGAATAATCATGCATAATGACAGGAACGCCATCTTTACTTAAATGAACATCGAATTCTAAATGGGAAAAGGATAGCTTACAAGCTTCCTCAAATGAAGCTATTGTATTCTCCGGTTCCTTTACTGGGTACCCCCGGTGGGCAATTCCAAAAATTTTCATACGTATCATCCTCCTGGTTAAAATGTATTTTCATGTGTAAATTATCATTCAGGATGTAAGAAATCTATAATACTATTTTCACATCAAAATTTTATAATGGTCCGAAGAGGGGTAAACACAGTAGGGGATTCAACCAAAGACGATTGTATAGATTTTGTAAATTTATTGGGTTTTCCTTTTTTAAAAATTATATTTTTGTATAATGTTAGGGAAGAATGAAGGGAGGACTTAATCAATGAATCAATCTAGGTTTATGAATGGATTTAATACCACAACACTTTGGATATCTAAATTCTTTTTTGTCAATCTATTATGGCTTGCCTTTTCCTTATTTGGAGGTCTATTTCTTGGCATATTTCCAGCAACTGCCTCGATGTTTATGATTATTAGACAATGGCTTAATGGTAATGAGGATATTCCTATATTTCAAACATATCGGAAGTTTTTTAAAGATGATTTCCTCAGAACAAATTTACTTGGTTATAGTATGGTTCTTTTAGGTTTTATCCTTTATATTGATATTCGATTTATTCTTTCAATCAATATGAGTTGGGCCCATTTTCTATTACTGCCTACCCTTTTAATATCTATCATTTACTTATTATTGACTATTTACATTTTTCCACTTTATGTTCATTACGAAGCCACTAACCTTCAAATAATAAGAAATGCCTTCGTAATGATATTTGCACACCCAGTCGCGAATATCAAAGCGATTTTCGGTGTACTTGCTGTTTATTTTATCTATCAGGTTATACCTGGTTTTCTACCTTTCTTTGGCGCAAGTCTACTTGCTTTTATTTGTATGTGGAGCGTATTTGACACAGTTCAAAGAAAGTGCAATGCTTGAATCTGTTATTAAAAACCATGTGGTTTACATATTTAAGTGTAAATTTAAGTATAATTTATTTCAGAACAAAATCGCTAACGCGACTTAATCACGTCCCAAGTGTAAATTATTCACTTGGGACTTATCTCGCTAGGCGCATGGTGCCTTCACAAATGGACAGACTACCTCCACCACTTCTCCCTTCTTTAAATCGAAGGAAAACTCTTCAACAACATAATCAGGTACTTCGTCATTTTGTTAGTGATTTGAATGAATCAAAATTATAATTAATTGGAAGTAAATTTCTAGGACCATGATAATGTTTAATATTAGTCATGTTTAGAATCCATGCATTAGTATCATATTTATTGGCTTGAGATAATCTATTAATATAATTGAAAATATTTTCATCAACTTTAGGAGTAGGTACACACAATAATTTCATCATAATTATTTTTCTCCTTAGCAAAAGAGAAACGTCATAAGCCGTTTCTCTTTTTAATCAATATTTTTTTACTTCACACTTTTCCAGTAAATTATGAAATCCATTCCGGAGAACTTTGAACAGATTCCGATTAATTATGAAAAATTACACTTACACCGCTTTATGCTTCCATCCTTTGCCTTCCTCAACAAAAAGGATACCTAACTCATGATGCTCGCCTTCGTAAAGAGCACGTTGGACGAATCTGACCTCACCGTGAATATCTAACACATCAACCTTACATAAGGCGCGATTTTTTTGAAGAGCCATGTAAAATTCCTGAACGGTTTTTACTTGTATACCGTTTACTTTTGAAATGGTCTCACCAATTTTAATCTGCATTTTGTCAGCTGGCGATTGTGGGATAATACCCAATACGAGTAGGCCATGATTTCGTTGTGAAAAGATGGATTGTCGCGCTTCATCGCTAAAATAGTGTTGCAGGTAGATGAGTTCCCGACCGGCTAGTGCGAAACAGGCTGCAATAATGGCTGCAACTGGGTACCAAATGCTCGCCAACGCTAACCCTGAGATTACGGCCCCTAGAATGACCACGCGTTTTCCGACAACGGGGATACTCTGGGTTGGCAGCATGCTTTTTACTTTATGATAAAATCCAATTCCAAATGGTACTAAAATGAGCGAGTAGGCTTGTCCAGATACATTGAACACTGGCCACCATTCATATTGAGTGGTGAGTGCCTCACCTGGAATAAGTAAGAATACGGGTGCGAGCCATAGTCGTTGTGAAATATGGGCGCCGACCGGAAGTCCACGTTTACTTTTTAAAAGATCGGGTGATGTGCCAATATGACCTTTTTTCAGTATCAATAATCCTTCTGCAAGTAATAGGGCACCTAGTAAAATCGCGATTGCTGCAAGGCTTGTGTTGCCCATGTCATCTAGTAATCTCGCAATAAATTTATTCTCTACTGATAGATTTGATAATAAAATAATTCCGAAAAACGATACCCCTAAAATGTAGGCTGGAGATAGTAGACGTGTATTTATCGGTAGGCTGAGTAGTAATGTGACAATTGCAATTACCACGATGCTACCAAGTGGAATGACGACACCTGCTGCAATCGTTACAATTGATATAAGCAGTCCCGCGAGCCAACCGCCCGGAAGTAGTGATCTCAGGTCATAAAAACCATCTTCTACTCGTATGTGGAAAGCGCGTCGCTCACGTTTAACGCGGAAATAACCTAAAAGTACACAATATCCTGCAAAAAAATAAAACATTGGATTTAGGAAAAAGCGTCCAATCCCCTTTGCAAATTCAAGTAACCATGCTTCAATCAATGTTTTCACCACCTATGGATATGACTTGATATGTAAAAATTTTCGTTCGATTTACTAACTTTTATTGTACCAAATACTTGACATAAAGTGAAACTCAATCAGTGAGGGATTTTCTTCCTCCCTCACTGATTGTTAGTTGAACCAATCGGGCTTTTACGGACAGTTGACCACACCTAGACGGTGGGGTCTTACTGCCCGTTAATGCGGGATAAAGAATACGATGATTTTTTTGGAAAAAGGGCTGGTTGCTCCAGGGTTAGGCATATTACTTGTTGAGATCTTAAAATTGGCTTTGTCCGATATTTGGTGATTTTTGTCCGACATCCTGAAAGTTGTGTCCGATAAATCCACGACTTTGTCCGATATCCGGCTGACTCTGTTGATAAAATCAAAATTGTGTCCGATATGGTCGATCCCGGGCCTTGAATTAGAATCCGGAAATATTACCATGCTCAACATTGGGACCACCAGAACCGTCCCCATGGTTCTCCTAATATAAAAAACACCTCTCCGACCGGGAGAGGTGTTTGTAATTCTTATTTAAATAGTACTTCCATTGCTTTTTTGAGTTGTAGGTCGTTCTTTTCGTCTCGGATGGACTCGATGACTTTAGCTTCGATTGCGCCGGCTGTTTTTTCGTTGATGGTGCCGGTTGCTTCTAATTCATTTGCTTGTTGGAAGGCTTTTACAGCAATGACGGTTTCTCCACTGAAGTAGCCGTCCTCACGTCCTGGGTCGAATCCTAATCCCTTTAGCATGATTTGAGCGTTTTTGATTTTTTCATTGTTCATGTTTTGCGTAAGCTCTTTTTCAAACTGAATTGGGTTCGCATAGAAGTAATCTGGTTGTTTTGCCTCCACTGTTGGCTCAATTCCTTTTTTGTGAATCCAGTTGCCATCTGGTGTTAACCATTTGAACATTGTTAGCTTCAGGTTACTGCCATCGCCCATGTCGCGCGCCTGCTGAACGGTTCCTTTACCAAATGTTTTTTCACCAACAATGTCATAGCCACCTGCTTCTTTTAAGGCACCTGCTAAGATCTCAGATGCGGAGGCACTACCTTGGTTTGTGAGCACGACAATTGGGTATTCCTTTTGTTTTTCAAGAGTGGAGAAGAAGCGCTGCTTTTCGCCATCTCTGTTCTCGATTTGCACATATGGCTTATCCTTTGTTACAAGCTGTTTTAAAATTTCTTCAACACTTTCTAAAAGTCCACCAGGATTGCCACGAACATCGATGACCAGACCCTCAATGCCCTTATCCTCTAGCTCATTAAGTCCAACAATGAAATCCTCTGCTGTATCATTTGCAAATGACGTGATTTCAATATATCCAAGCTTTTTATTGTCATATTCCTTCAAGTCTGTATAGACTGTTTCAATCGGAATGGTATCGCGTGTTACTTTTACATTCATAAGCTCAGTTACACCCGGTCTCATGACTTCAAGAGTAACAACTGTTCCTTTTTCACCGCGAATTTTTAATACGGCTTCATATAGATCAAGGCCTTCGATGCTTTCGCCGTCTATTTTGATGATTTGGTCATTTGGCTTAAGACCCGATTTTTCAGCCGGTGAATCCTTGAATGGAGCGACAATTGTAACCTTGCCTTCCATCATACTTACCTCTGCGCCAATTCCTTCAAACGATGATTCCAGCGACTCATTGAACTGGGCAGCTGTTTCTTCATCCATATATGCAGAATACGGGTCCTCAAGTGTACTTACCATCCCCTGAATTGCACCCTCAATTAATTGTTTTTCATCTACCTTTTCAACATAATTAGATAAAATCATGTTGTATGCTTGACCAATTTTAGATAGATCGTTTTCGTTTTCCTTCGTATTATCATTATTTTGGCTTGGTTGCTGAACGAGTGGTTGTTCGTTGTTATCAAATAACTGAACCACTAAAAACGTAGCACTCGCTCCTAATAGTAAGGATAGTACCATGTATAATGCGACAACTTTACGACTCACCTATTTGTTCCTCCTCCGTTACGAATACAAATGCATACCGTTAATTTTTGTAGCTTTTATGTTCTTATTCATCCCTTACTCATGATGATAGTCGAAAAGTCTTGTTTGACATTTGGGACTGGCCCTTTTTGACTATGTGGTTAGAGTTGCAGGAAAAGGCACCACACCTGCGTTAGTGCGATGCCTTTGTATAAAAATATGTAATGCTTGTACACTTTATGACAAAAATGAGGCCACACCTCAACGTGTATTTGGTAAAAATTTTTGTTCCTTTACCATTATAAAAGTTTTATTAGAATGAAGTAAAGAAAAATGTAGTCAGGTAAGGGCTAGTGCAGTAAGATAAAAGAAATCGTTTTTTTGAGGAGTGGTTGTGGTGGCATATGAAATTCGCGAATTACAGACGGCTGACGAATGGAAATTAGCGTTTCCTGTTATGAAGCAATTACGGACACATCTGGACCTGGAGAAGTTCGTGGCATTGGTGACGGACATGCAACCTCAAGGATATAGATTGTTTGCTTTAATTGATGACGGAAAGGTCGCTGCGGTAACAGGAGTCGCGCAACAGCTCAATCTTTATTACGGAAATCACATGTATGTCTATGATTTGGTGACAGACGAGGCCGGGCGTTCAAAAGGCTACGGCGAAACACTACTTTCTTATATTCATGAGTTTGGTCGTGAATTGGGCTGCGGGCTGGTTGCATTGTCGTCTGGACTGCAGCGTGTGGATGCGCATCGTTTTTATGAAGATAAAATGGGGTATGAGCGGAAAAGTTTTTCGTTTGTGAAGGAATTGTAGAGGAATCTTGTGTGCGTTTTTCCGGTTGAAAACTGGTTCGTTTTCGCTATCGTCCATAAAACTTTTTTATCGGCCGTATTTTCATTTTATTAGCCGTATTTTTGGGCTATCAGCCGTATTTTATTTTTATTAGCCATAAGTTGCGGTCTCAGTAAATCTACAAAGCATCGATCCCTCAAAGGACCGATGCTTTTATGTTAATACCCGTCTGATTCTTGTCCCATATTTTTAGATTTCTCTACTGCCTCATTCGCAGCAGCTGAGCTATTATCGGTTGTATCCATTGCTTTTGCGAGGCCTTCTCTTACACGTCTGCCGTAGTCCTCGTCGGCATTGGTGAAGTACTCCAGCATTTTGTTTTGAATTTCTGGTCGGCAAACTTTTAAGTTATCGACTAAATTGCTGATGAGTTCATCCCTCTCTTCGTCCGAAAAGGCTCGATATGTCTCACCTGCTTGTCCGAAATCATTCGGGCGGTCAATTTTTTCACGAACCAGCTTGTCATTATAATGAGGCTCATGAATCTTGCCCTCCTGCTTCGCTTCCTTCAGGCCGCCAATCGTGGACGGTTCATAATTGACGTGCGGATTACCGCTTGGTGGTACGTCTACGTGGTAAGACATTTGACCACCACGCTGATTGGTTGCAACCCGCTTTTTTGGCGCATTAATTGGGAGTTGCAGATAGTTCGTTCCAACGCGATGTCGCTGCGTATCTGAGTAAGAGAACGTTCTTCCTTGGAGCATTTTATCATCTGAAAAATCAAGTCCATCCACTAGTACCCCTGTACCAAACGCAGCTTGCTCGACCTCGTTAAAATAATTCTCAGGATTCTTGTTTAACACCATTTTTCCAACCTTTAAAAACGGGAATTTATCGGTCGGCCAGAGCTTTGTATCATCGAGTGGATCAAAATCTAGCTCAGAATGGTAATCATCAGTCATGATCTGCACACAAAACTCCCACTCCGGGTAATCTCCACGCTCGATTGCTTCATATAAATCCTGAGTAGCATGACTTACATTTGTCGCTTGGATTTCATTTGCCTCTTTTTGAGTTAAGTTTTTAATTCCTTGCTTCAGTGGCTCCCAGTGATACTTCACTAGTACGGCCTCGCCCTCCTGATTTATCCATTTGTATGTATTCACTCCAGAACCTTGCATTTGGCGGTAGTTTGCCGGAATTCCCCATGGTGAAAACAAGAAGGTTATCATATGTGTGGCTTCAGGTGTTTTCGATAAGAAGTCAAACATTCTTTCTGGGTTTGACAGATTTGAGACTGGGTCTGGCTTAAAAGCATGGATCATATCAGGAAACTTCATCGCATCGCGGATAAAAAAGATTTTTAAATTGTTTCCTACTAAATCCCAGTTTCCATCCTCCGTATAAAATTTAACCGCAAAACCACGAGGATCTCGTGCTGTTTCTGGAGACTCCATTGCACCTGCGACCGTTGAGAAACGCACAAAAACTGGAGTCCTTTTACCTGCTTCTTGGAACAATTTCGCGCGAGTGTACTTAGAAACCGGTTCGTCGCCAACTTTTCCATATGCCTCAAAATACCCATGTGCACCAGCACCCCTGGCATGAACCACACGTTCTGGAACGCGTTCACGGTCAAAATGGGATATTTTTTCAATAAAATCGTAATTCTCTAGTGTCGAAGGACCTCGGTTCCCGACTGTTCGGATATTTTGATTATCTGTGACTGGATGTCCCTGCCTGTTAGTTAATGAATCAGCCGACTCACCAGTTCCGAGGCGGTTATCTTGTGGTCCGCCTACTCCTTCCACACTTCCATGCTGCTTTTCATCGTTCATGTTGCACTTCCTCTCTTAAACGAAAATTCATTGTCATTATTTCCCTTACATCATTTTCTATGTATTAAAAAGTGCTCCGTTTCACTCTAATTCTCAAGTATGCACGAAAAATTGACATTAATTGAAAATCAGTAGAGTAAGATGCCCTAATAATAATTGGAAATAATATTTAGTTTCATGTAAGTTATGAGTGTTATAACGTTCATATCACCATGATTGAATACTAAATCTAAGAGACTATTTTACCCTAGATTATAATTATTATAAAAAGGTATTGATTTTTATTTTATAGGTGTTATTATAATAAATGTATTCAAATTTAATACGAGGTGATCAAGTTGACATACAATAAACTCACTACAAGTTGGGGAGCTCCAGTTGGGGACAACCAAAATTCAATCACAGCTGGTTCTAGAGGACCGGTCCTAATCCAGGACGTACACCTCCTTGAAAAATTAGCACATTTTAATAGAGAACGTGTTCCTGAACGTGTTGTTCACGCGAAAGGTAGCGGTGCACACGGTTATTTTGAAGTAACAAATGATGTATCTAAATATACGAAAGCTAAACTTTTCAACGGAGTTGGCAAGCAAACTCCTCTATTCATCCGTTTTTCAACGGTTGCGGGGGAAAATGGATCTGCTGACACAGCTCGTGACCCACGTGGTTTTGCGGTTAAGTTTTATACAGAAGAAGGAAATTACGACATCGTTGGTAATAACACACCGATTTTCTTTATCCGCGATGCAATTAAGTTCCCTGATTTCATTCATACACAAAAGCGTCATCCACAAACACACTTGAAGAACCCTACAGCTGTATGGGATTTCTGGTCTCATTCACCTGAATCTCTTCACCAAGTTACTTGGTTAATGGGTGACCGTGGTATTCCTGCGACATGGCGTCATATGCATGGTTATGGAAGCCATACGTTCAAATGGACAAACACTGAAGGTGAAGGCGTTTGGATTAAGTACCACTTCCGTACAGAGCAAGGCGTTAAGTGTCTAACAAATGAAGTAGCTACTAAGCTTGCTGGGGAAAATCCAGATTATCATACGGAAGATCTGTTCAATGCAATCGAAAAAGGTGACTTCCCTGCTTGGAAACTTTATGTACAAATCATGCCATTGGAAGATGCGAATACATACCACTTCGATCCATTCGATGTCACAAAAGTATGGTCACAAAAAGACTATCCATTAATCGAAGTGGGCCGCATGGTACTAAACCGCAACCCTGAAAACTATTTTGCAGAAGTTGAACAAGCAACATTCTCACCTGGAACTCTAGTACCTGGTGTTGATGTATCACCTGACAAAATGCTTCAAGGTCGTCTATTTGCCTACCATGATGCACATCGTTACCGTGTTGGAGCAAACCACCAAGCATTACCAATCAACCGTGCAAGAGTTGAAGTGAATAACTATCAACGCGATGGTCAAATGCGTTTTGATAACAATGGTGGTAGATCCGTATATTACGAGCCTAATAGCTTTAGCGGACCGAAAGAAGCTCCAGAAGCGAAGCAACATGCATTCGCTGTTGAAGGAATTGCAGACAGTGTAGCTTATGATCATAACGACCATTACACACAAGCTGGTGACCTTTACCGCTTAATGAGTGAAGAAGAACGCACTCGTCTTGTTGACACAATTGTGGCAGCAATGAACCCAGTTGAATTAGAAGAAATCAAACTTCGTCAAATTAGCCACTTCTACAAGGCAGACCCTGAATACGGAACACGTATCGCAGAAGGACTTGGCTTAGAGGTTCCTGGTGAAGTAATAGCGAAGTAAAAAGAAATGCGTAAGCGCTGAAAATGGAACATCGACTAGTTGCCGCCACGTCCTGTGGCGAACGTCGATGTCAGCACATCCTGTGTAAGTCCGACAAGCGCTGGAACCCTGACGAGGAGGCTGTTGCCGCCGCAGGAAGGGTGAAGCGACCTCGAGGGGCTAGGCGCTGAAGCTAGACATTTAGAACATTTCATTTTATTCTCACATACGATAGGTATCCGCTTGCTGTGGATACCTATTCTATTCTCGCAATCAACCCCAAATTAAAAATTACTCACACCAGATGGAAGTGTACGGACTATGTAAATCATGTCAAAACAAAGAAGGTGACTTTTAAAATGCCCAAAACAATCTGTCCAATATGTAAAACGGAAATCAAAATCCTCAAACACAGCACAAGCTGCGCGTGTGGAATGAAATTGATGAAAAACAAAACCCGTTATGTAAGCTAAGCTCGATTTCATGGTCGAGCTTTTTTCTTTTGTATATGACAGGTTTCTAACATTCCTCTAAAAAATTCGTAACGAGACAATCAGTGGGTGAATATCCTAATGGTGCAAAGGAGGGATCATATGCACTACAATCCATATGGTATGCAAATGCCACAACACGGGCAGGATATCAAAGGCACATGCCACAAACTGCAAAATTACTATGTCATCGGACAAATGAGTGATGGTTCTCAAATGGAAGGGATCATCGAGGACGTGGATGATGACGGTGTAACAATGCTGGTACCTGAAGAAGTGGAGGATACTGAAATGGATCGCCAATTTGGTGGCTATGGAGGCTTCGGAGGATACGGTGGTTATGGTGGCTATGGTGGTTATGGACGCAGACGCTTTCGCCGTTTCCGCAGACGTCGTTTCCCATACAACGTTTTCGTATTTCCATTCTTCTACCCTTTCCCATTCTATTATTAAAGCTAAGCACGAAAAAGCGCACCTTTGCAGATGCGCTTTTTTCTTATACTTTTAGGAACTTACGAACAGACATTAAGCTTCCCCAAACCCCAATGAATGCACCAATTACCAGCAAGAGTGCCGTTACTTGGAAAGCAAATGGATTGAATGGTAATAGTTCAAGGAATGTTCCGTTTAATTGTGGTTGAATCAAATCATATAAGAAATTATAGAATCCTAGGATTATTCCAATTGGAATCAAAGAGCCAAGAATTCCAAGGAATAATCCTTCTAGGAAAAATGGCCAACGAATAAACCAGTTTGTTGCTCCTACTAGCTTCATAATCTCAATTTCTCTTCTTCTCGCAAAAATTGTGATTTTAATTGTATTTGAAATTAAGAACATTGCTGTGAAAAGGAGACCGATGATTAGCCCGATTCCAATGTTTCGTGAAACACCAACTGTACTGAAAATCTTTTCAACTTTTCCTTTTCCATAGTTCACACTGTAAACATGCTCCATCTTTTCAACTTTTTCAGCAACCGCCATAATTGCTTGTGGTTTCTTCGTTTCCACGACAAACACATCATGAAGTGGGTTACTTTGTTCGTATAAAGCAAAAACTTTTCCATCTTCTCCAAAGCTATCAATCATTTTTTCTAACTCTTGGTCCTTTGATGAGAAGGTGACAGATTCAACCTCAGGAATTTTTACAATTTCTGCTTTCAAGGCTTTCTGCTGTTCTTTTGTTGACGTTAATTCTGTGTGAACACTGATACGAACGTCTTTTTCAAGTGATGTCGCCATGCTGTTAAGGTTCATCATGATGACTAAAAACACACCAACTAGGAGTAGTGTAACAGTAACGGCGCTGACAGATGCGAATGTCATCCATCCGTTTCTCCCTAAGTTTTTTGTACTTTCACGTAAATGACGGAGGAGTGTATTAAGCTTCATAACCGTAATCACCCCTTACCTCGTCACGCGCAATTTTTCCACCTTCAATGGCAATTACACGTTTTTTAATCGTATTAACAATTTCACGGTTATGAGTCGCCATCACAATGGTCGTCCCACGGAAATTGATTTCTTCAAAAATGTTCATAATTTCCCAAGAAGTCTCAGGGTCAAGGTTACCCGTAGGCTCGTCCGCAATAAGCGCACCTGGAGAATTTACGATTGAGCGCGCAATCGACACACGCTGCTGCTCCCCACCTGATAGCTCATCTGGCAAAAATCGTGCTTTGTGTTTAAGACGAACAAGGTCAAGCACGTCCATTACACGTTTTTTGATATTTTTCGGATTTTCTTCAATAACTTCAAGCGCGAACGCCACGTTTTCATAAACCGATAGGCGTGGTAACAGCTTGAAATCCTGGAACACTACGCCGATATTTCTACGTAAAAGGGGAACCTTTTTCTCTTTTAATTTAGCAAGATCAATTCCGTTTATGATGATTGAACCTTTTGTCGGCTTCTCTTCACGATACATCATCTTTATGAACGTCGACTTCCCCGCACCACTCGGACCAACGACATACACGAACTCACCTTGATCGATTTTTACATTTATTCCATTAACGGCCATAACACCATTTGGATACTTTTTAAAAACGTCTTTCATTTCTATCATTTACGAATCACCTATCATCGTTTTTTTATCCTTCGTTAACCGGAAGTAAGAACCCCACCGTTCTCAGTGGGGATTATATTATTCATCACTAGTAATCTATTTATATTAAATGTAAGCGCTTATGTCCCTATAGACATACTTATGCTCCTAATGAACTATGCAACTTGAAATTATAAGCCAAAATGAGGATAATTTCATTACTTTTTTCATTATAACATCATTTTTCGTCAAAATACGACTCAATTTTATTACATTTTCATTTCATGGCAGTTAATGTTTGATGGGGATAGGATTCAGGTGGTGGTGTGTAAATATTGGAATTGACTTAAGTGGAAAGATGGTAGGTTTTGGATTTGGTGTTGCCTGTTGATGAAAGGTTCATAGATTCTAGGATGTTTCGTGCTACCTTACTAGATGATATTTGTAAAAACTGCCTTACCTCTTGGTTAGTTACTGCAGAATTGATAAACATTGCATAATCTCTAAGAGCCTCAATATGAGCATCTGCAGACTTTGCATGACACTTCTCACAATGCCAAAAACCTTTTTCCCTAATCATCGGGAGTGCAAAACACTTTGGGCATATAACACCTTTTTGTATATCAGATTGTATGATTGAAAATTTACTAAGAATTTCAGGACGGTTAGGTGTATGGTACTTCTCAATGATTGCCGCGATTCTCCTTATTTCTTTCATCGTCAACGTTTCCATCTGATGCCTTTTTTCAATTTTCTCGAATGTGAAAGGGAGATTTTGACTCTGTAGTACCTTTGTGAAAATACTAGGTTTTGAAGCTTTTATAATCGTTTTTGGATCACTAAAGACAACTAAGTATTCGATTGGCAGGATTGGAAGTTTCCGAAGTGCTAACCATTTTTTCAATTGGTACGAATGACGACCAGCTTGTAATATAGGATTGGACATTCCTTCTTCTTCATTATTATATGTTCGAATCATTTGTTTAGATTCATCTTCAAAGTATAGAGTTCCACCAATATTTTTTATTTCTATGATTAGATAAAAACTTGAGGTTATGATAAGAGTATCAATTTGGAAGTAGGATTTACCGTCATAAATCCTGATATTGTGTAAGATGAGGTATCCAGGTGTGTCAATTAGGTCGAAATAATAATTTAATGAAAGCTCTCCGCGGTATCCCTTCTTTCTTTTCGCTAATTCTGCTTGAATTTGTGTTATTTTTGGATAGTCTGGCCGTAATCTCCGCAAAAGTGCTTCAAGGATTAAAATTTCAATTGGTACTGTACGTACTTTTTTTATCAAATACATCTACTCCTTTCCTTTTTATGGGTTATTCGACAAAATAGTCGGTTAATCCTTCTTCTATTTGGACAAATTGTTTTTGAAATTTGATGGTTATTTTGTGATTATGCCCTAAGTTTTAATAATTGTGCCCTAAGTTCGAATAATTGTGCCCTAACTTTCAATAATTGTGCCCTAAGCCCGATTTATTGTTCCCTAACCCCTAATAATTGTGCCCAATCCCAAAATACAACAAAAATCAAAATTAAAAGCCTTCCGGTTCACCCGGAAGGCCTGACATACTTATTATTTTTTCTCAGCTAGCCATGCAGCTACTGCGTCTTTTTCTTCACCTTTGATGATGCCACCAGGCATTGAGCCTTGACCATTTTCGATGATTCCGGCAATTTCATCTTGGCTGTATTTAGATCCGATCTTTGTAAGGTCAGGACCTGCTCCACCACCAAAATCTTGTCCGTGACAAGATGCACAGTTTTGTTGAGCAATTTCTTCAGCGTTAACGGTAGCTTCTCCGCCGCCGCCATTGTCACTTGCTGGTGCGTCTCCTGCATTGTCGTCCCCACCGCCACATGCAGCTAACGCGAATACAAGTGATGTTCCTAATAGAATACTGAATAGCTTACGTTTCACAGAATTTACCCCCTGTAATAAATTTTTCCATTATACAATTTTTATTATACCCCTTTTAGACTCTTTTAAAACCCTCTCCTAATACCTCCGCTGCGTCCATAACGACGACAAATGCAGATGTATCAATGCTTTGAACCACTTGTTTCAATTTTGTGAACTCTTTTTGATCGACTACACACATGAGCATCGGTCGCTCATCGTCAGTGTAACCCCCATATCCAGAGAGTTTGGTCACCCCTCTGTCCAGTTTGTCAAAAATCTCCTGTCGCACTTCGTCCTGACGATTCGTAATAATGAGAGCCATTTTCGAATTACCTAAACCTACCTGTACCAAATCAATCGTTTTACTTGTAACGAAAAGTCCAATTAACGCATAGAGCCCACTCTCAATATCGAACACAATTGCCGCGGTCAAAACAATCAAGCCATCAATAAAAGCAACACTTTTCCCAAGGGAGATTCCTGTAAACTTGTGAACAATCTGAGCGGCGAGGTCTGTCCCACCTGTCGACGCATTGCCTCGAAAAGTAATACCGAGTCCCAAACCGACTCCAATTCCTCCGAATAAAGCACCCAGTAATGGATCCAACGTTGCGGGTTCCATATTTCTAGAAAGATAAACAACAAATGGTAAGAAAAGAGTGCCAATTAACGTTCGGGCACCATACATCTTTCCGAGAAAAATGATTCCTGCAATGAATAATGGGATATTAAATGCCCACTGAACATAGGCTGCTTCCCAACCGAAAAGGGAGTTCAGGATGGTACTAATCCCACTCACACCACCAGATGCCACCTTGTTCGGCAGTAGAAACAAATTGAACGATAGAGCCACTGTGGCCGAACCCAGCAGTATGTATATGAATTCCTTTACCTTTTGAAGTGTTGGATGAACTTCGTGCTGACGTCTTCTTCTATTCATGAAACTACCCCCGTATACAATCCTAGCAACTAGCACCGTTCAAATGACAGATGCTACTTGTCTTGCGTATTTGCGCCCAAATAACCTTTGGAAGTATAACACGGCTTCAAAAGCAAGTAAACGCCAGCAAAATAACGTGGTAAAGTAACAAAATACACCTACATCATTAGTTTGTAATGATAAATAAATTAATATTACAAAATAATAATTAGTGGCTTGAAATTTTACGAAATGTCCAAATATCTGAGACTATTCGTCCTGTGTACTTGTCTTCAACAACAGCATACCACGAGTATAATCGGTCACTTTCTAGCCCCGTCCACAAGGCCTTTGCGGTTTTGCCGCTTTTGGCTTTATCAGTACCGATTACCCGATCTGTATAAACATTGACCGTAAAGTAATCGGTTGCGACCCGCTTGGTCACTGGTGCTAAATCCATCTCAATGACAAATTGGTCTTTCTGCGGATAGATATCTAAGTCGTAAAAATTGTAGTCGTCCATATAAGGTGAGTATGTTTTAACCAAAATTCGATTGTTAACTTGGTCAAAATGCAGGAGCCTCATATAGCCTTGGCCACCTTCTGGACCAGCTTGATAATCAGCTAGCATTTGCGTAACGGTACGATCTGGATCACCATCACCATCGTCGTCAATTTCATCGATATAGGTTTGTGCCTCATGGTAATGGCCACACAACACCATAATGACATTTTTGTTTGGCACAACAATTTCATTAAAAAGCCTCTCACCTATCGGATGCCTTGTCCCTGTGGCAAGCAAATATTCATGGAAGTTTAGAATCGCCTTGCGATCTGGGTGGGCAGCTAGTACATCGTTTACCCATTGAATGCCTTCATCTGTTATACCCCAACCTAGGTATACCATGATAAAATCATTGCCACCCGCTGAAATTAAATCGTAATGGCCACGGTTATTTCGGTACGAACCGCCATAATAAGGTTTATTTCTAAAACGGTCCTCTCCGAAATACCGATAGAACTCGGAATAATCATTATTCACCTGGTCAACGTCATGATTCCCAGCTAACACACCGTATGGAATGTTATTGTCATCCAATACCTTCATATATTTATCTGCATTTTGCCACTGTTTCTTTTTCCTCGATTGATTGACCAAATCACCGGTATGAAACACATACTTGATGTTAAGCTTTTTCTTCATTTTTGCAATCCATTCCGTTTGTTCCTTGAAAATCTCCGGATGGCTCTCAGAGTAAAATTGGGTGTCGGACATCCAGACGAAGGTGTAATCAAATTCTTCTGCAATTTCGTCTTGAATCAGGACATTGATTTTCGTATTCCGCACATAATCTCGGACCAGCACATCCGAGGTCAACGAAAAATCCTTAGAGCCTGCTACCTTAAAATCAAGCATAACCCATTTGTCCTCATTGTGATTCCATGCATACATTGAAACCTTCCGACCTTTAAGTGAATTCCCTTTCCATAAAAGCTCAACCCTGTCATTGTCACCGAGAGACTCATCAACCGTGACATCAAAACGGTGATACGGAAATTTCGCATCAGAATCCGTGACCAAATAGCGGCCATCCTCTTTTGAAACAAGCGAGATATCCTCTGGTGTGAAAGCTTCCTCCCCTTCTGGAACCATCAAACTTGGCGGTTCGAAATCAGTAGCATTTTTAAACCCTTTTACACTCGAATTCACGTCATGCTTGTAGGCTTCATAAAAGGTTACATCGAGCTTATCCTTTGTCGGATCCTTCACCTTCACTTGTAAAAGTGGATCGCCGTCAATCTTACCCTTCGGTGAAATACGCTCTGGTTTTTTCGGTTTTTCATTCACAACTTTAAAATAGAAGACATCCTTTGTTTCATTGCCTACTTTGTCAATCGCATGTACCTTGAGTTTGTGTTTACCTGGTTTTAGCTTTGCGGACGATGTTTCAAACGGAACCTCAATTTCCTCTCCATCCAAGGTTACCGACTTTTTTTCAACACCAGAAAGCTTATCCTTCACGTCCACATCAATTGTAAAGGCACCCTTGTATGGTTTCTTTTTCAGGTTTGTTTTGATAGTTGGAGCTCTATTATCCACCAAAACTCGTGATGTAACCTTTTGATCACCAGCCTGAACTGTGACCAAATGTTTTTTGTCGAGTACCTCAGTAGTATTCCATTTATACGTGAGTGAACGTGCCTCTTTTTCCGTAATTGTAAAGGTAAAATCGGCATGCTTATGTTGATCACCCATGTTCAGAACGCGATCGGGGTCGCTATAATTTGGATCCTTGATCACCGTTCCATCGCCAAGGATGAGTCGCACGTTACGCAATTGAAAGTCATCGCGATTTTCCCTCGACCAAAGTTCAAACGGTGAAGCCTTGTTTCCGGAACGAATCGTAATCGTTGTATTGCCAACGGGAAGTTGCTCCGACTCAATCGGAATCGTGAATGTTTTCCATTCCGTGAGCCAATCCTGGTCCATTACATGTAAAACTTCCTTGCCCATCGTGACAGCATTTTGAAAATACGTATTCAAACCATTTGCCTCAAACGCAAAATAGGCGGTGTGTTCAAGTGAACGATAGATGCCCTCTTGAACCTCATTTCCATCAATCATCAGCTTCAATGGCGTGTTTTCTTCTGAAGTAGCCTTGATGATTTTTTCCCCACGAAGCATTACTTCATTTTTTAAATTAAGTCTTAGACTTGAGTGGTCGAGTTCATTGTTGATGTTTATCCGATAAGTCTTACTTTTTACCTCATTGCTTCCATCGGATACGACATAGTAATAATCAATATACTCGCGTCCAATTAATGCTGGTGACTGAATGGTGTGATGATAAAGTAAATCATCGTAACTCTCATGTAACACGACTTCATTGAAGTCGTCATCTTGGTCGATTTTATAATGCAACTTAACAGATTTAACGGTATGGTTGTCTGTTGCATTTACGATGAGTTCCAGATTGTCTTTTTGATCGACTTCAGAATTTAATGTTAGGTCCTCAATACTCGGTGGGACAGAATCTTCCTCCATTTGAACGGGCTTTTTCGGTACCTGGTAACTTTCCACCTTACCAGGAGTCGCATCCTTTGTGCCGATTCTTTTAGAGACCGAGGATTTGTTGGTTGGATATCGGTATATAATTGCCTTGTCAACTTCCGTCTTGTTATAGTAGGCGACGGAAATTTCGCGATGCGTATTCGTTCCAATCACGACACCGCGCATGCTATTATTTGCCATACCGCCACTGTGAACCCGCACTATATCTTGATACTCTTTCAGATCAGTTCCATAATGCGCATTAAAATCCTCCACCGTCTGCTCGCTATTTTCACTATTTATAATCCATAGCACAAGCGTTTTGCGGGCAGGAATGACCACATTCTCTTTAACAGAAGGCCACATCACATCTGTTCGGCCATTCTTTCCGTATCGATAGTAAAGCTTATAATCCTTAAAGTTGATTGCTTTGTTGCTGTTATTGTAGATTTCTACGAACTCAAATCCATCAGCACTGCCCACATTCGTTGAGTCGGGAAGAACCTCCGTCACAAGAAGCTGAGGCATTTTTGTAAAATCAATCTCTTTTTGAACAACTTGGATTGTGTTCTCTTCCGTTTTTTCCGTATTGGTCCCGTCGCTCGCCTCGATATAATAAATGATTTCATCATATACGTGGAAGCCCGGGATTTCAGCAATGTATGTTTCCTCGTACAATTTCATCGGGATTGCTTTGAATTCGTCTGAGTCACCCGTTTTATAAAAAAGCGTCACTCGTTGTATGGCGGTGTCATCCGTTGCTCCAGCCTTAATTTTGATGGGTAATAGTGGCTCACTTGTTGTTTTAGGTTTGTGTGTGATGACAGGCGCTTTTGTGTCCCGTTGTGCAACTACCACGTCTGGGCTTACTGTAGTTGTTAAAAGTAGAATAAATAGAACCGCTATTTTCAGCACGTGTTGCCAAAAAATCATACAGCATACCCTCCAGAATTATTTTCCAACCTTAGTTTGCCAATTGCTTATAAAATGATGTACAAACAAGTGTGAAATAAGCAAAAAGGACTAGTTCTGGAGATAAAAAAAGACGACTTATGAAAGTCATCTTTTATACTTCTATTGCGGCTGCCACGGTGCCTACAGCATCGAGCATTTCGTGCCATTCTTCGTACGTATTTAGTTTAATGTGGACTGGATTTTTAGCATCTTCTTTATATTCCACAATCCACATTCCTTTTGTTGATGGTAAAAAGAAGACGATATTTGCAAGGAGAAAATCACCTTCAATGTTCGGGATTTCGAAATTTGAAATATTATAAAGTGACCACTCGTGCTCTTCTAGGTCCTTGATGAATAGATTGAAGCTCTGCTCCTCTGTTGGTGTAAACTTTGCTTTCTTCCGGACCTTCTCTGTTTTTGACTGGTCACTTAACCAATCGAACAGATTATCTGTGAGGAAGAACTCCTGAGTTTCCTCTGTTTTTGTACCTTCGAAAGAATAAAAGTCTTTAATCACTGTTGGAATTTCATCATTTGATAATAATGCAAATTCATGCATGATGTCTTCTGCGATGACATGGGCAAGCCAAATGTCTTCCTCAAAATGATGGATCATTAATACGTTTCGACCCATCATATTCGAGCAACGGATCATCCATTTGGATTCTACATATTGCTTGATAAAAATCTGCATTTCTTCGCTAAGAGGATGCTCATCCTCACCGTTTTTATCAGGATCCCACAGAGATTTGATTACCAGCTGGTGGATTGTGGATTCCATGATGGCATCCCATTCTGCAGGAGACTTTTCGCCGTACGAAGCCTCTGCGATACCTTTCGCAACAGCTGGATATCCACACTCTGTTACCAATAATGCCAATTCCTCCGTTGTGCATGTTAAAGCATGGTTCATGACTTGTACCTCCTTTGTTTTTTATAAAAACACCGCCTGCAATGACACTTTTATAATGTAATAGATAATCATGAATAGAATTCCCATGACGAGTGTGATGACAAGCATGAGGAGTCTCCTCACAAGCCAGGAGAACTTGCTTAGTTTTTCAAAGATAAAAGGACCTAGACCGAATACAAATAGAGTAATGAAGGTAAAGAATTTGAGAAAGGGGTTGTTTGTATTTCTGAAAATCCCTAATTCTACGTATTCGACCATAACATTTCCTAGTAAAACTGTAACCAGGCTGATGGTAAACTGAAGTGCTAACCAAGCGCCGAGTACAAGTGTGATTGTATCAATCATTCCTGCAGCATTATTCATTTTCTTCATCCTATCAATTTCGATTTAGTTAAACCAACTTTTAACTGAATTGAAGACCGATTTTCCCGCGTTTTCAATTGCGCCACCAATTTTTTGACCAACATCTTTAATCTGATTTCCATATTTTGAACTTAAAACACCTCCAACAAGTCCACCAACAGCTCCACCGACAACGACCCCTACTGGGCCACCGAAGCTACCAATCATTGCACCAACCTTAGCACCGCCAGCGATTGCCGCAATGTCGGCACCTACACCTGCACTGAATCTACCAATCTTTTCACCTGTTGATAAATTGGCATTTTTCGGGTCTACAAACTCTGTGGCGTTAGCCCCTACAGAGATAAAACCTGATAGAAGTGGGATTCGTTTCGCGACAGCGGTAAATCCTCTTGCTTTCGCCAAGTTTTGTACTACTTCTTTTGAGCCAATTGTAATCCTCTGATGGAAGCGTCCCATTAGTGTTGTTCCGTGCATGGCTGCATTTACATTTTTCGAAAAACCTGCTGCATGCTTTAATAGGGCAGATGGCCCATTATAGGAGCTAACAAATGAATGCATGGCTCTTGTAACTGCATTTGTCGGCGTGGACCTTGAAAAATTATGGATAAGTCTTGCTATTCTCGAGCTGTATCCACCTCGACTAGTCCAGGAAGGCTTTGCTGTTACAGTGAATTTATATTGACCGCGAAATCTTTGCCCTATAGTTGGCTTTCCGCCAATATAGTTTATTTTTAAATTGCGCATTAAAAAAGAAGAGGTTGCCACAGACAATAACTGTGACCCTACTAATGCAACGTCCCCTGCACTTAACCCTTTATTAACGGAGTCAAAGTAAGAAAGGATTTTATGTGCTAGTGAAGATGTATCCTTGCTTGAGGATTCAACATTTTTACCATTTGCTGGCTGATTTGCCGGGGCCATACCCCGAACTGCCTCCATCGCCATGAACGAACTATTTAAATATCGCTCTGTTGACGAATAACGAGTAACAGCTAAATTTAAAAAGGACTGTAGTTTCCTTACTTTTTCTTCCAATTGATCAATTGAAGAAGTTACCTCTGTTAGTTGCGGCCGGATGGAGGTTCTAGCCAAGATTCGATAATCAATGGAATTTCTGACAGAAGCCACGCCTCCCTCAACCTGTGAAAGTTTTGAGGCTACAGACCCTACCATGGGACTGATTCCGATAACTTGATTCGGCTTGATCGTGATTCTAGACAAAACGATGCCTCCTTTTATTCTAACAAACTACTTTTTTAAAAACAGGCATCCGCAAAACAGCGAATGCCTACATTTTTGTTACATATCTTTCGCGTCTTTTCTGCGGATGATGGTTCTGCGTAGAGCGACAGCACCTGCTGCTGCAATACCGACAAGACCTACCATTGCGCCCGCAAATAATGGTTTGTTTTCATAGAACTTTACGAGTACGCTTTTTTCAACGATTTCGAATTCAACTACTTCGTTCATTTCATTACCCGCTACGTCTTCGGCTAATACTTCTACCTTGTACTTGTTGATATCAGAAAGTGTTACGGAAATAACTTTTGTTCCGTTTACGTCTTTTACGTCACCATTGAAAAGCTCTCCATTAATCATGACAGACTTGAGTGTATCACTAGGATTATCAAGGCTGATTGAGAGTGTGACAGGGTCACGATATGTTTCGTTTTTCTTGACTCCATCGACAACGACTTTCGGAGGAGTTTTATCAATAATAAATTCAACACTTAGCTGTTGGATATTTCCTGCTTTGTCCTTTACCTCGAAGAAGAGCACGTGCTTTCCTTCTTCCTCAATTGGGTCACCAAAATTATAAGGCTGACCGTTCAAGGTTTGTGAGATGATGTCATAAGCATTTAAATCCTCAATTAGCAATTCAGGAAGTAAGCTTTCCTTGAAATACCCTTCAGAAATAGCTTCTTTAAATTTAATAACTGGTGCAGTTTTATCAATCGTAAACACAATTGTTCGGGATGAAACATTGTTGGCTAAATCATAGATTTCAGCTTTTAAAATGTAATCTCCCTCTTCACTTAGCTGCACCCCATTTACAAACGGGCGGCCATTTAATGTGACACTTGAACGACTTGAATCAAGGTAACGATCCGAATAAGTCACAGTTGGCATTTGATTGTTATTAAAGAATCCATCAATAACACCTGTGATATTCAAGTTCGGCTTTGTCGTATCAAGAATAAAATTAATATCAATTGTTGACTCGTTTCCTGCTTTATCTCGTGCAAGCACACTGAAATCGTACTTCATTTCCAATGTAGCCGTTGGAATTCGACCTGTTACATTTGAACCATTCATGGTTACTGAAACAATAGTGTCCTCACCTTGGTCAAGCGTAAATTCAGGTGTGAATACTTCATTAATATATTCGCCATTCTTGATTACACGGCTTTGACCTTTAAATTTCGGTGTAATGACTGGAGCTGTTTTATCAATTGTAAAAGCAATCTGTCTGCTGAATTGGTTACCCGCTTTGTCAATCGCTTCTACGTTGATCGCATAGTCACCTTCTTGGCTAAAGTTGTGGCTAAGTCGAGCAGTTTGATTCGCTACTCCAAATCCACCAGCATTATACCCTCTACCATTACGTGTCACGGTGATGCGGTTCACATCTAAGTTCACATCACGAATTTCAACACTCACTGGCTTATCAACATTATAATGTGCTGCATTTTCAACACCTGTAATTTCGATTGCTGGCTTTGTCTTATCAATTGTGAAAGTCTTGTTCGCTGTTATTGGACCATTACCCGCCTTATCTTCAGCGCTAATTGCAATGGTGTACAAGCCATCATCATTAAAATTGTAGCCTAAGCTTGAAAGCTTGTTGTTGTTTTTCCAAGTTCCAATATTAAATACCTTGCCATCCTTTGTTACAGAAAGCACAACGTAATTCGTACCGAAGTTCAATTCATCAACAGAAACAGTTACGCGCTTGCCAGTTGGATTGAAGGACTGGTGGTCGACACCGTCAATTTTTACAACTGGGTTTGTTTTGTCGATGATAAACGCAATCTCTTCATGCGTTGTTTTGTTACCTGATTTATCCGTTGCATTGAAGTAAAGTACATAGCTGCCTTCTTCTGCAAAATTGTGTTGTAAGCTCTCTTTTGTTCTCGTTTGGTTGAGCGGACCAACTTCATATGCCTTGCCGTTCTTCGTCACACGTAATGAAGTTTGATCGATGTTCGCATCGGTTACTTCGAAAGTAACTGGCTTGCTAATATTGTAGTTTGTCATATGCTCGACACCAGTGATTTTCAGCGTCGGGAAGCTCTCATCTACCGTGAACTTCACTTCTTTTGCGTCAGCAATGTTTCCAGCTGCATCCGTCGAAGACACCTTAATCACATAGTCGCCATCTTCCTTAAACGGAATCACAAGACTTGATTCAACGCCTTGGTTTTTCCACTCGTACGGCTTATTGTTGACTTTGACTTCTACTTCATTGTTTGCAAAGTTCAGCTCGTTTACCTTGATCGTAGCTGTTTGCTTTTTATCGTAAAATGTTCCGTCTTTTACATTTTCAATTGTGATAACTGGTTTTACGTTGTCCACTGTGAAATTGTGTTTTTTCTCCGTTGCTTTGTTACCTGCAAAGTCTTCAGAACGAACGGTTACTTCATATTCTCCGTCCTCTGGGTAGCTTTGCTTGAACTGATAACCAGTTGCTGTTTCTTTCCACTGGGCATCCTTAACCGGTTTACCGTTTACTAGGACTACATTTTTACTTTCGTCAAAATGTAGGTCATTGATGTCTACGGTTAACTCGTTGTCACCTTGGACAAATCCACCATTCGGGATGTTCCCGCTGATTTGGATTTCAGGTGAGGTGCGGTCAATCGTAAAGCCAAGGTCCTCTGTGCTTTCAGCGCCAAAGTAGTCTTTCGCTTTTACTTGAGCTGAATAAACACCTTCATCTTCAAGTTCAACAGTTAGTTCTTGAGTGATTAACCAGACGATTTTTTTCATCCATCCGTCTGTTGGAACCTTGATGACTTTTTCCCCATTTTTTAGTGTGATTTCAGGAACGAACGGTGTGTAGTCATCGACAGTAACAGTTAGGTTCACTTTTTCATCATTAAAATACGTACCATCTTTAATTGAATACTTAATCGCAGGTCCTGTTTTATCGACCGTGAATTTAATGTATTTAGTAGTATCGTTTCCGGCTTTATCCGTTGAAATGACTTGCAGCTCGTAAACTCCTTCTTCAGTGAAGGTGTGTTTAGTTGTTGCCATTTTACCTTCGAGCACGAGTGGGTCAATCTCAAATGACTCTCCATTGTACTTTACTGTTGCATTTGACTCACCCATATTTAGATCAGTTACCGTGATCGTTACTTCACGATCATCATTGTATCTGCCATCTTCACCGATGTTTGTCACAACGATCTCAGGTTTGATTTTATCGATGGTAAAACGAATTTGTTTTTCAGCTGAAATATTTCCTGCTTCGTCAGTCGACTTTAGTTTTACAACATAAACACCATCGTCAGTAAAAGTATGCTCCGCCTCAGCATATCGGTTCCTTTGTTTCTTGAATTTGATGGCGTCCGTCGGATAAGCTTTGCCATCCTTCGTAATCGTCAGTTCAATGTTGTCTAGGTCGATATGTGAATCCTCAACCGTAAACTTGACTTCTTTGTCTGTATTCGCAAATTCATTTTCAGTTACACCTGTGATATCAACCTCTGGCTTAGAGTTGTCGATAACAAATGTAATCGTTGAAAAATCAGCCTTGTTTCTGGCTTTATCAAAGTAGTCTACATTGATTTCATAGACACCTTCTTGTGTAAAGCTATGTTTCTCATGTGCGTTTTTACCTTCAAACGTTTCTGATTCCCCATCTTTTGTTACTGTTAAAATGGTCTTGCTATCATCTTTGTTTGTGTCTTCTCCAACAATTTCCACGTCTACTTGGCGGTTGTACTTCTTATTATTCTCAGCACCAGTAAGAGAAACAGTTGGCTTCGTTTTGTCGAGTGTGAATGTTCTCGTAATTTTGTCTGCAGCATTTCCAAGTTGGTCAGTCGCGTTTA
Organism: Fredinandcohnia onubensis; assembly: GCF_031181385.1. GTDB lineage: Bacteria > Bacillota > Bacilli > Bacillales > Bacillaceae_L > Ferdinandcohnia > Ferdinandcohnia onubensis_C. Next base: position 547,842 of record NZ_JAPSKV010000001.1, on the reverse strand, counting down.
ACTCAATTGTGTATTTACCTTCAGTTTTAAACGTATGACTTGCTTCTGCCACTGTACCGTTCTGTTTGAATTTGATTTCTTCTGCGTAGTTGGTATCGTTGTGCTTTACGACAAGAGTTGTTTTCGCCAAATCAAGTGTTAAGTCTTTTACTGAAAAATGAACGGTTTGATCTTCAGGATAAAACTTCCCATTTTCAACTCCAGAAATCTCTAACTCTGGCTTCTGAGTATCAATTGTAAAGTTGATTGCTGGGTTTTTCGTTTCATTCCCAGCTTTGTCAAACACACTTAGTTCAACAGCGTATACTCCATCTGTTAAGTTGCGTTTTTCAAGAGCATCTTTTCCGGTGAAGGTTTCGGCTTTTCCGTTTTTCGTTAGCTTTAACACCGATTTGTTTTCATCCAAAAATGTGTCTGTTGCTGAAACAACTAAATCCTTAGATTCTGTATATTGACCACCATTTGTAACTCCAGTTATTTTTAGTTCAGGTGATGTCTTGTCGATAATGATATTTTCATAGGTTCCAAGTTCAAACCCAGTTGGTCTCCAATAATCTGTTATCTTTGCACTAAATGCATACGTTCCTTCTTCTGATAGGGAGTATGTTGCTGTCTTTGAAAACAGAGTATTTTTGATTTCCATATCCACAGTCTGTGGCTCGCCGCCATCCTTGACATAAGTAAGCTTTGCAGAGTGGATAGAAAGTGGATTTTCAACTACGATATTTACGTTATCTTTATAAAAATTATTTTCTGTTTTATCTTTAATGTACAAAATCGCATCTGTTTTTACGTTGGCAAATGAAATGGACTTTGCATCGCTCACGTTACCTGCTTTATCAGTAGCAGTTACCGTTACTTCATAATGGCCAACTTGATCAAATCTAATGGACGTTCTTTTTCCATCCCATTGAACAGGATTTTGTAAATCGAAATCCGAACCGTCCTTTTTAATTGAAATAGTCACTTTGTCTTGTAAAAAGTGTTCTTCATCTACTTCGATACCTAGGTCAACATCTTTCCGATAAAATTCTCCATCCTTGGGACCAGACAGATTAACGACTGGAGCCTGTGTGTCTTTTTGAACGGTAAATGTTGTTTGGCTAGTTGGTGGTTCATTCACCCATGTGTCTTTTTCAAAGTTGATCGTCACCGGGATTACACCATCTTTATTAACACCAGAGATGGTTACTTTATACAGACCTTTGAACCCGCCATCTGTAATTGGAGTTATAGTTGCTTCTCCAGGTCCCTTAGATAGTGTTACGTCAAAAGGTAACCCGCCTTCAGGTTCCTCACCTGCAACTGGAGTTGTCGCTGTATTTTCAGGGGTCGTTTCCCCCGCTGTTTCAGATCCTTCAGGATTTTCCGGCTCCTCCGGTGTCTCTTTTGGCTTCAGATAATTCTCATAGTCCTCACTTAAATCAACCTGGAACTGAAGGGTATCTCCATTTATGTACCATTCATTTGAAAAACCCTGGCCGATTTCCCATTGTTCATTGTTAAATTTTATATACTGTTTTGTTTCAACCTGAGATGATACGTTCAGGCTAAAGAATACCACCGACAGCACCAAAACAAATGCGATCGGTAACCAGAGTACCGATTTGTTTTTTCGGTAGCTTTTTGAAATCATTGCTATCACTTTACTACGCTCCTTTTTTCAATCACGTTATTTGTATGGACTATCATGACATCGACTTCGATTTGAAAGTCGGGTTCTTCCTCTTTTTCAGTGAGGATTGCGGTTTCGCCATCGCCTTCAAGGAGAATCGTTGTTTCGTCACCCCCGACCAGCAATGTCGTCTCATCGTCATCTTGTAATAGGGCCGTTTCCTCTGATAAAAGTGAGGTCTCCTCCAGTAATGAAGTGTCTCGGGTAGCTTTTCTTTCTACCAACAATTCCGTCGGTGCGTGTGAACTTTCCTCAAGTAAAGAGGTCGGTTCGAGTCCCTGGCTCATGAGGGCTGTGTCCTCAACTGATGCTGCAACTGGATCTTCTTTTTTCCGAAGCTTGATTTCACTTGTTGTTCGCTTCGTTTCCTGAGCCTCAAGGGACACTCGATTGTTTGTCTTCTTTTTCATAAATCGGTTTCCCGTAATGTCCGCAAATACTTGAGAGATTTGTAGTTTCATATAGACGATGATCGAGATGATGAGCGTTACCACTGCGCCCGCTAATCCCCCGTAAAACATGATTTGGTATTCCAATTGAGAGCCCCCTTTCATTCGAAATGCGCAAGTTTGAGACATGTGGACAGGTGCATTGTCCCACTATTTGATATTTAGATTACTCATACGTCTGGATAGCTTTTTGTAGGCTTCGTTGTCTTTAGCACCTTCAAATTTTCCTGCTTTGTCAAAGACTTCTTTTGCCTTGTTGTAGTTGCGCTGGTCTTCTTGCTTTCCTTGCTCAATGTCTAGCAAGAGATTGCCTAGCTTCACGTACGCGTTCAGGCTTTTCGGATATTCCTTAATCGTTCTTTCAAATTGCTCAACCGCTTGGGAATGCTCACCCATCTCCTGATAAATCACACCGATATTGTTCATTACCTCTTCCTTATTCGCTACGTTCAAATCAAGAAGATTGTTGTAGTGCTGTGTCGCCTGTTCGAAATCGTCTCGTGCTGCTACTTGATCTTCGGAGTTCACGCCTCTTGAGTAAAAGGCTTGCGCGAGCTTTTGCTCGAACTCAATCTCGTATTTTAACTGTAGTTGCTCATCTGGAGCTAACTCGAGCACCTTCTGCGCCTTCTGAACAACTGTGATTGCCTTCGTATTGGCATCCGCGATTTGACCTTTATAGGAAATGTAGATGTTCGCAAGCGAATTATAGTTATCTACCTTTTTCGCGTGGTTCGGAAGATTGTCATTGAACGATTCAAACTCTAAGAGATTCGTAGAAAACTGGTCATAATCAATATTCATGCCGCCTAATGTTGTCGCAAGCGTGATGTAGTAACTCGCGTCCGGAATGTCTTTTTCATTCACCTGTTTAAAATACTTCAGTGCCACAGGGTAATCGCGTTTCCGGTCAAAATACGTCATCCCAAGTTTAAAAAGAACCTCACTGTTTTTATGGATATTGCCGTATTCGTCATTTACATAGGCCTCAATTTTCGAAAGACCCGTGTCCACTTCATTTCGGTTAATGTAAACATCAAGCAGATTGATATAAGCAGCTGCACGTCCCTTGTCGACTTTAATTGCTTGCTCAAGAAGCTTGATTGCCTCTGTATCATTGCCCTCGATTAACGAAATACTAGATTCATTGACTAGCCCCATGTAATCCTGAAACTGCTCATTTTGCATACCTTGATAGCCGAGTACTGATGTCGTTGAAAAACCAAGGCATAATACGGCTGGAACCAAAAAGAGATAGAGCCGCTTCATCATTTTTTTCCGGTAGCCTGCCGTGAGCTTGTTGATGTTTTCAAGATCGTATAGAAGCTCCTCACTGGTTTGGTAGCGATTTTCCGGTTCTGCCTGGGTACATTTTAAAATGATATGCTCGAGTCCCTCTGGTAAGGTTGGATCCCACTGGCGAATCGGCCTTACCTCATACGGCGGGTCTGCTAGACTTTTACCAGTTATGAGCTGATACAGGGTTAGACCCAAGCTGTATATGTCAGTTCTGGCGTCTGTTCGCTTACCGGACAGCTGCTCAGGTGCCGCATAGGTCTTCGTTCCGAGATTTGTCGTATCTGTCAGGCTCTCATCCTTGAACTCACGCGCAATCCCGAAGTCTATCAGTTTGATTTTCCCTTCCGGCGTAAGCATGATATTGTCCGGCTTCATGTCGCGATAAATAATCGGATGCGGCTTTCTCGTATGTAAATAATGGAGAACCTCTGCAAGCTGCTTTGCCCAGTTAATTACAAGTTTCGCCGAAATAACTTTTTCCCGCTTCAGCTTTTGCTTGAGCGACTCACCCTCGACATAGTCCATGACCACATAAATGTCACCCTCAGATTCGATGATGTCGTAAATCTTTGGAAGTGAACCGTGGTCAAGTTTTTTGAGCATGTTCGCCTCGACAACTAGACTATTAATGAGGAGCTCGTTGTTACTGTTGTCGCGCTTACGGATATCCTTGACGACCAAAGACTTGTTGAGTCGGTTATCCATCGCCAAATAGACGATACTCATTCCACCGCGCCCGATTTCCTTCAATATTTCGTATCTGTCATCTATAAAACTTCCGATTTTAATCAACGTAATTCCTCCTATGAATGGCCTCGACCATTCACACTACATGCGCAAGAACGATTGAGATGTTGTCGACCTCTTTTCGTTCTTTCACCGCATCGACGAGTTTAATCGCCTTGTATTTTAATTGTTTTTCATTTAAAAATTGGTTCGGACGGAGTTCCTCAAGAATTTCCGTATCCGTGATTTTATGGTAAAATCCATCTGTACAAAGTAAGAACACGGTTCCTGGTTCTGTCTCGCCAGTCATAATCACAACATCTAGCTCCCTTGTTGCACCAACACATTGTAAAAGGACATTGCGTCGCGGGTCCTTCAAGGCTTGCTCAGGTGTAATGTTTCCGCGTTCCACTTCACGTTCCACCAAGGTTTGGTCCTTTGTCAGCCTTGTCACCTGCTGCTGAATTTGATACGCTCGGCTGTCACCGAGATGTACGATATAATAACGCGAATGAATGATGAGGAGGGCTGTCACCGTTGTTCCGACCTGGGTGTTTGTTTCGTCCCCATATTCTAAGATTTTTTCATTTTGCTCCTTAATACAGGCTTCGAGAGCTTTGCGAATGTCTTCATCCTGATGATCAGAATGAAGGAGTTCTGGCAGCTCCTGTTCGAACCAGTCGGAGAGCCCTCGAACTACTGTTGCACTAGCGAGTTCCCCATGGTCGAGTCCGCCCATTCCGTCACACACAACGAACATCCCCACATATCCATTCGGCGTTTTTGCCGTCTTGACGAGCAACGCATCCTGGTTTGTTTTCTTTTTAATTCCCACATCAGTGTGGTAAGCATGTATGAACGACACTTATTTCACCTCAATTTGAAATGCGTAAGGCGCCTCGCTTATCGGCGACAAGCACAAGACACGCGCTGACAGAAGGCGCTTTTTGCCTTCCGAAGCGATTGGCTTGTGACCTCGAGCCGATGGCGCCTGAAGCTAGACATTAAAAACCTTTTTATCTTCGAATCCTAAAAAAGCCTAAATACAAATTCTTCATTTGCTAGCTTGATTTTGTCCTCGTGTTTGATTTTCACCTTGTTTCTAGGGACGAGCTTGACGCCATTTACATAGCTGCCGTTTCGCGATTCCTGATCGACGATAAAATATTCCCCGTTTTCGGTAATCAACTCAGCGTGGACACGCCCAATGACTTTATTGTTGGATGTATAATCAGTAACCCCTGGATCACGGCCAATTTTGAACACTCGCTTGGAAAGGACGATTTTTTCCTGAGTAGACGTTAGTAGGAATGGCTGCTGCTGTTGGAAGCTTGTGCCCACACCCAGCGCCGTTGTTCCTTCTTCCTCTTCCGGCTCTTTATACGCGGTGAGGACAGTTGTACCCTCTTCCTCCTCAGGCTCATCCGTATCAAACGAAATCGGACTTCCCACATTCGGCTTGATGTTAATGGAAGTTCCTCCTGATAGGAGTGGATTTCCTTCGCCAAGTTCGGTGCGAGTGATTCGCTTGTACTGAACCTCTTCCTCGATTTCAAGCTTTTGTTTTGTCTTTTTATCTACCTTTTTACTGCTATATTCTGAAGTAATCACGCCGTTTTCTTCGGATGCCTTGATTTCACTGCTAGGACTATAATAGTTCGGTGTTTTGGGTTCTTCGTCCTGAATTGGCAGCTTTCTGAAACTCTGAGGTGAAGTTGGTTTATTCAAGAGCAACTCATTCAGCTTTTGTTGAAGCGCATATAAATTGATTTCCTCTGATGTCGCGAAATAATTATGTAGCTTCACAAAAAAAGCAAGTTCATCATTTTCATCATAGGAGTGGGAGTGTAAGAAACTGGTGAAGTATTCCCGGATTGATACCTTTTCAAAAATATTATTTTTAATCGGCATGTACAGTAGAATTAATCTGTTTGAAAAATTATCAATAAAGATGTAGTTCTCATCAAAAACAAAGTTGTTCACATTTAACCCAAGTCGCTCGGATTCAATTAATGTTTCGATGATGTTTGAAAAATAGCTATGGAGCTGGTCCTTTGTAAGTGAAATCGTTGTCTGTTGGCTAAGAGTCACTTCAGATACTAAGTCATAGCGAAAATACGCCTCATCTTCCTTGTTAATCACAACACATGGCAAAAGCCCGGGAACCTTGTTGTTTTTCAGCTTATCCGCCTCTGTAAAATCAACACGAATCGCAGGTGGCACCTTGTAAAATATGAACTTCGAAACACCGTAATTTTCAATATGTAAATCAACATGTTTAATCATTTTCTTGCACTCCCATTGTTTATCAAATGCGTACTTCAGATTTTTTCACGCCATTACTGAGTAAAGTTGGTGAGGACAACCGGCGAGGCCAATTGCCCTCCTCATGGATTATTTAAATGCGCTAGCGTTATTGTTGATTGCAGTTTCTGCAGCGTTGTAGTTTGTAACTGTGTTATCTAGGAATTTCGCATAGCTATCAATAACTTGGCGATACTCCTCAAAACGTGGAGCCAACGCATTGAAGTTTCCGCGAATTGTATTAGAAGCATCAGAGTTCCATGTAGCAGATAAGCCATTCATTTCCTTCTTAATGTCTTCTAATGCAGTTGCAAGCTGTTGGTTTAGGTTACGGATTTGCCCAGCGGTTTTACTAACCTCGCCAAGGGAAATCTTGATTCCATCAACTGACATCGTGCCACCTCCTTTTTTGGTAGTTTTATAGGTATGGAGATTAGTTAGTTAAGCGACGAGCTTGGTTCACTACCTCGCTTTGTGTTTCACGGTATGTTTTTGCGCTAAGCTTTAAGAACTCAGAGTATTGTCTCATCAAGTTCGTCATTTTTTGGAAGTCATCCATGAAACCCTTGATTTGAGAAACATATGCCTGGTTATCAGTACCTTGCCACGCAGCACCCATGCCTTCAACCTCTGTGTAAAGAGCTTTGTAAAGTCTCTCATAGTCAGCAGATTGTTGGTCAATTTTAGTAGCCGCAGTGTCTAATTTCGCTGGATCAACAGTAATTGAACGTGCCATTGTTTTTTCACCTCCTTAAAATGCGATATGTATGAGTTAACTCGGTTTTGGCCGAGAGAACTTTGAATTGTATTTAACAGTCGTCTAGTGGTCTAGTAATCTATATAACTCAAATCCTTCTCAGGTCATTGCCGACTCTACGGTATTTGTCAGCTGCACTTTGCAAGCTTGATGCACTCTTGGTAGAGCCAATCCCTTTGAATTCGCGGTTAAGACCATTTGAAATTTCATCGAGTTCCCTGGAGATGGCATTAATCTCATAAATAATGCTATTAATCTTTCGTCGAACATGAGGTTTCATGGGTTACCTCCTTTGGATTTGTATTTCTAATAAAATCATTCCATGAAGGATTCGTAATTATCAATAATGTTTTCAGGTCCATGAAGGATCACGCTTGGATCGACAATATCACTCGGATCATCAGGGTCAAGTCTATCGTCTACACCCACTTCTCCGTAAACCTTCGCATTAAAATTTGACCATTGAAGATTATTTACGAAAGACGTTTGAATGTATTCGGAAATGTCTTCAGACTGGTCAATAAATCCAATAGAAATAGCATAAATTTTTACACCTAATCCTTTAAATAATTGGAAAAGATTGTAGATTCCATTGCTATATTGGTTTATATCTGGCGGACCATCTGTTTTTATCCCAGCGGTAAGAGAAATTTTGACATTTTTATTTTTACTGAGGTACTCATTAACTGAAATAGTAGCCATTGTTTCATCAACCTCGTTACTACCAACTGATAAGTTCACCTTAAATTGGGTTCCTCTTGGAAGTTCCTTAGCGATATCCGCTTCTAGTATTTGATGTAATTCATATCCCCATTTTGCTGATAAATAATCATCAACCCATTCACCTTTATCGTTATACTCTTTCACAATGAAAACCATATTTGGTTCTCCCTTAGGATGGACGATAACCTTATCCCCACCATATAAATCTTGAAAAAGCTTACTGCCCTCTTTTGACCACATAACCTCAAATTCTTCACCATATTTATCTTCCAAATACTGAAGTGCTTTTTCTTCAGAGTTACTGCAGCCAACAATTCCTATAAAGAAAAATAGTAGCATCGTTATTTTCACTATTTTCATAGCTATTGAATAATCTTAGCCTTTCCAACTAGCTTTGTTTCGTTCGCATCTAGCAATCGGGCAGCCGTATTTAGATAGTTAATGTTTTGATTGAGCCTGTATGAGAATGACGTTAAAATATCGGCGCTCAACACATGACGGATATCTAAAAGGTCAACCTCCCAGTATAAAGAGTCAATCTGATTATTAAGTGCATTCACTCGGCGTTTGATACTTTCCAGTCGTTGTGCATAGTAGTAGAGCCTTGCTACATTGACTTTCAGGTATGGCTCTACCGGGAAATAGCCCCCGAGCTTTGCAACTACTTTTACAAAAAGCATTGCCGCTTTCGTTGCCACATTCGTGATGAATTGGTTAATTTCGTCCTTCACCTGTTGTGTTAGTTCTTTTACTTTTGCAATGAATTTTGTTGCTTGTTCTTTCACCCAGTTAACTGCTTTTTCAAGTCCTCTTTGTGCAGCTTCTAGGATGTATAAAGTGGCATCGCGAATCGCTGCTGCTGCTCGATATGCCAACACTTTTGGATGAAGTGAGGCTGCTAAAACGATAGCTGCTGCAATTGGATTACCAATATCTCGTACGAGTGATGCTCCATCAGATGCATTTTTAAAGTCCCCGCCTGGAGTAAAATCAACACTTTCCAAGCCATGTGCATACATCAGGCCCTCTTCATTGCTATTTAATTTAACTGTTTTATCTACATAAGGTGCGTACCCAAGAGATGAAACGAAGTCACCCTCGTGTACAATAAACGTATTTCGATCCCTTAATGCATCTCTTTGTTCCTGTGTTAGAGTCCAATAATATAAAGGGGCTCCGTTCACAATGTAAGATGTTAGTTTTTCATCCTCTAGATTATTGACAAGTACGTATTCCGCCAAATTTCCACCTTTCGAGTGGCCAAATACATACTGCTCCCCATTCAGACCTTTAATGTATCGTTCATAAAATTCATTTGCTTCCCTTTGCTGCTGGATCGTTACTCCAATACCAGCCTCAACATTGGATACCCAGTCTGTTGCGATGTGAGCGACATTTGTTAAATCTTCACTGCCACGATAAACAGCTGTACCGTTCCCGTCATTGTCGGTGAATGCATAGCCCACGAAACCTGAGTAGGATTCTCCCTCCGTGTTATTACCACCATTAGGATTATGATTTTGGTATCCAACTAACTTTATTTCTTTAAGAGGTGAAAAATCATTTTCCTCAGAATGAATATAGTCATAAATCTCATAATATTTCGTTTGTGCTTTTTCACCTAATTTATCGGGGTTGATGGTGTCCAGCATTTCCGAAATAGTCATTGGATTCTTTTCACTAATGGGCCTTTTGCTATTTACATCAAGGTAAGAAAGCTCTAACAATAGATATTTTTCTTTATCATTAAGCTCAGTGAGAGACATGTGATCACTCTCCTAAAGGCATATAATGCTCTTTTACATTATCAACATCGTGAAGAATCAAACTAGAATCAACAATGGAACTAGGATTGTTAGGATTATGTCTTTCATCAATCCCCAATTCTCCGTATACATTAGCGTCTAGATTAGACCACGATATATTATTAACGTAAGAAGTCGTAATAAACTCAGAAATGTCTTCAGACTCATCAACAAATCCAACTGAGAGTAAATAATTCTTTAATCCTAAATCTTTTAAAAGATTGTATAGATTATAGATGCCTTGACTATATTGACTTATTTCTGGTTCACCCGATGTCTTTATTCCAACTATTAAATCAACACCCATGGCTTTGTTTTTTTCTAACAATTCTTCAACACTCATATCTTCCTTGAATCTTGTTTTGTTTAAGACAAGTTTAAATTCAGTTCCAGGCGGTAACTCTTTTGAAATGTCAGTTGTTAACTTTTCCTGTAATTCCTGAGCCCATTTTGCAGGAAGATATGTTTCAACAAACCCATCCCCATCCTCCTGAATAGTAAACACGATTTCCGGTTCACCTTTAGGGTGAACAGTAATGAGGTCGCCACCATACAAATCTTCAAAAAGCTTACTTCCCTCTTTGGCATACATGACCTCAAACTCTTTGTCATACTTCTCTTCTAAATACTGGATTGCTTTTTCCTCGGTACTCGCACTACTTGAACTCATACACCCTGTTCCTCCTATTATGAGAATGAATAGAAGAAGGAATAAGACTACCCTCTTTTGTAACCTCATTTGGCACCTTCCTTACGTAAAAATGACTTTGATTCCTAGTATGCTGGTCTAGTTGATTTAATAATTGGTCTCTGCCACTATGTAGTGGCCCAGGCCAGCTTTTTTTGATATATCGGACATAGTTTTGAATATATCGGACAAAGCCGTCATTTCCGGCCAGGCCGGTGGCTCAGATTGTGTCCTAAGCCGATCGAATTGCGCCCTAACTTTCAATAATTGTGCCCTACCCGCTGGGAATTCTGCCCTAACTCCAACTAATTGTGCCCTAAGCCTAAATTTAGCCCTAGACAAACCTAAACCAACATCAATTTCTTCCCGTTCATAAATCCTAATTCTTCCACTGTTTGGTTAATGTCAAAAATCTTACCGGTTTCGCGGTCGCATACCACAGTAGTGTCGGTTGCGACGAAGTAGCCGTTAGATAGCTCAGTCATGGTGTTTGCGAGTAAAAAGGTTACTTCATAGAGCTTGCTTTGGGCCGGGATGAAGACATCGTAGGATTCACCGGCGGCTGGAATGAATACTTCAACCAACACTTTATCCATTGAAAACTGCCTCCTCTTCACGAACTGCCGATCCCGTCAGTAACTTGACTAACTTTGGTTTTCCCTTAGTGAGCACATATCCGAAGTCTTCTGGAATCTCTTGGTACATGCTGTTTGTGACTTTTGAAACTTTTAATAAAAATTGATCGGTAATTCCGTTTCCAACCCAGATGCCGTCGCTGAGCGAGACTTGCTTTTTAAACCAAGGCTCGAATGCAATAGAGTTCAGTGCATCGGCACGGTCTGAGATGATCATAAAGACATTGAGTCCGTCGATTCGTTCTAGGAATACCTTCAGCTTATCCTGACCATCCTCGGATAACATCAGTAGCATGTCGTTGAAGGAATGAACGATGCAGTAGAGCGGTTCGAATATTGGTGGTGTCGCACCTTCCGCAATCGCATCCTTCGTTGTGTTGTTACGGAACACCAATGTGCTAAACAACTCTACGATGGTTTCCTCAATCTCCGTTGGACTAGAAACATACTTCCCGCCAACTTCAATAAGTTCCCCATTCGGGTCAATTACGACCACTTCATTTTTCTCATTCTTAGTAACAATTTCTGAAATTCCCTGCATCACACCTGAGCAGGCATCGCTGCTACTGCCAAGGATTAGATTTACAGGCGAATCACCGAAATCAAAGTACGTGATTGCAAGGGACTCTTTTTCAACACCAACTGGTAGTTTACTTGACTTGTTGTACTGAATTTCATCATGTAGATACTCAATGTCCACTTTTTCAGGCAAGACAGGAATTCGTTTCGCAGCACCTTTGCCCCAATTGTCGCTCAGGCGACGACAGTAGTCCGTGATATATTGGTACATGTCCTCAACACCCTCGGTAATGAGGGCCACTTGGAATTCATACACACTGTCTGCTTTGAAAATGCCTCGACCTTTGTGCTTCGATGGGAAGACGCCGTCCACATTTCCGAGTACCGCTGAATATTCAGATGTGTCATTAAGCTGCAACACATAAAGCTGCTTGAAGTTTTGCATCAATCGGTAGCGAACCGCACCCGTATGAGCTGCTGTCACGATAAAATAAATGCCGTACTTCGTGCCTTCACGGGTGAGGTACGAAATCGCCTCTTCGTGTGACTCGTACATTTCAGAAAAAGCGGCATAGTTGTGAATCACAATCACAATCGATGGCAGTACATCCTCAGACAGGCGGTTGTATGTCTGCAAATCTCCGCCATAATTGGACAACTGCTTTTTACGTTTCTCAATCTCGCTGTTTAGCATTTTAAAGAGATTATCAATCTTCTCACTATTATGGGATAAAAGAACGTCCCCGATATGTGGTGCTTCACGGAACCAACTCAACGTCTCTGAGCTAAAATCTAGTAAATAGGCATGTAGCTCATCAGGCGTATGGGATTCCATTAGCGAGTACATCAACGAAGCAATGAACGTTGTCTTACCGCTACCGGCGACTCCATAGATGATAGTATTGCCATCCTGAGTGATTGGTAGTCTCATAACATTTTGGCGTTGGTTCGCCGGGTCATCATATTCCCCAATTACAGGGTTCAGTTCAAAGCGATTCGTTGTTTCTTCACTGTATTTTTCAACTAACTGATCTAAATAAATCCTTGCAGGTATTGGCTCGAGCCATAGCTGCTTGACCTTGATATTTTCCTGTTTTGCTAGAGTTTCTAAGTACTTTGTGACTTCATCAATTTGCTTCGGTGGATTCTTCACCATCGTTCTTCGGTCAACTTTTGCACTCTTGATGACACGACCTAAGTGGTCAATGACACGGATGCTTTCATCTACCCGTTTTTCAATCTTATCGGATGGATAATACGGTGCCCCTGCCCATGCCGATTGACCAAGCTCGAACAACTCGTTATACCCAACCTGTAGGTAAAAACGACCGGTCGTTGATAGCTCGGCAGCATCTGGTCGCTTGATGACCTCCATACTATCGGCTTTTTCCTGTACCTTCAGACTGATTCTGAATTTCGAGTTACTCCAAATTTGATCGTCCACGACACCAGAAGGCTTCTGTGTGGCTAAAATCAAGTGGACTCCTAAGCTTCGTCCGATACGAGCCGCACTCACCAGTTGTTCCATGAACTCAGGTTGCTGTGTTTTCAACTCGGCGAACTCATCGGAAATCATGAATAAATGCTGAAGTGGCTCACTCACTAAGCCTTCACGATACAGCTTTTGGTATTTATAAATGTCAATATTACTTGTATTCATACGTCGACTCGTCTCACTGAAAATGGACTGGCGACGCTTTAGCTCACTTTGAATCGAAATTAAGGAACGTTTTACGGCTGCCCCATCGAGGTTTGTAATCGTACCAGCTAAATGCGGCAGATTTAAAAAGGCATTCGCCATTCCGCCACCCTTGTAGTCGATTAAAATAAAGGCAACCTCATCTGGGTGATAGTTCACAGCAAGCGATAAAATGAACGTCATAATGAACTCAGACTTACCAGACCCCGTCATACCGGCAATCAGCCCATGTGGACCGTGGTATTTTTCATGAAGGTCTAATTTGAACGACTCACCCATTGTGTCAATCCCAATTGGCGTTTCAATGGAGAGCACTGGGTTGTTTTCCTTCCAGCGCGTCAATGCGTTCAAGTGCTCGATTTTACTTACGCCAAACATCTCTAAGAACGTGATCATGTCTGGTAACGTGTATGCGTCAACAGAAGATGCAAGCTGAATATTGGCCAAGCGAATCGCAACCTCTTCAGCATCCTCACGCTCATAAAATTCCGCATCAAATGCTGTGTACAAGCCGGAAATGTCGTCCTTGTCATAAATTTTGGACATGTCATCCGCAAGCTCAACAACCATCGTACATTCCTTCGGTAGATTCTTAAGCTCATCGTATAAAGTGACGAGGCTAATGCCGATGTCCTTATTTTCCTCTAAAAGGAGGTTGATCATCTCAGCCCTTGACGCGAGTGACTTACTCATCGAGAAAATTAAATAATGCTGGTCAAGATCCTTTATCTGTTCCTCATCAAGGCTTGCGCGGTAGGCGATTTCCTTTTCAAAATAGGAAGACAGCTCCTTTACCTCTGTCGCATCTGTTGCGATAAAGCGAATCTGCATCGCTTCATCCCACACATGCGGTAGCCATCTCGCAAACTTCCAATACTCTTCCTCATTTTTATCGTAAAGAAACACAAGCTTCAGCTCGTCATAACTATGTAGGGCCGTTAATTGAAAAATAAGTCCCTTTACAAAATCCTGTACGCGACTGCGGCGCCCAATCACACCACTGACATACTCCTCAACAAAACTTAAGGTTACGGGCACCTGTTTTAAAATGTGAGGTGTTTCAACCAATTTATAAAGATCATCCTGGAGATTGTCGTCCTCTAGGGTGAATTTTTTCTCAGGGTATTTCAGTTCTGCATTTAATGGAAGATCGCCGATTCCGAGGCGAACCTTAAGGAAATCATCTTGACCAATAGCACGCTCCCACAGATTTCTTTTTCGCATCGTAATTCGTGAAATTAAATTCTGCAGGGCCACATGGTTTTCATGAAGAATTTCGCTTTGACGTTGACATTCTTCCTCAATCACCTGCGCCATTTCTTCGATGTATTTTGAGTATTTTTCCTGGCGTTTGCCTTCCTGCTTAATCCGCTGCTTCTTCTCATATTTCTTCGTTAAAATCGGCCACAGCACCGTTCCGACCAACATGCTAAATGACATGATTAATGTCGGCATCGCGTATGTAAGACTTTCGCCACGTGCCAATACGTTATTTAGCATAAATATCCCCATGGACATGGACGCCATCCCCATTGTGATGGAAGGTCCGAGGATAAACATCAATGGAGTTTCATCGATGTTCGGCTTCGATGGTGGTGGGTCGATTCTGATTTCAGTCCGCTTAATGTCTCGCTTAAAACGTGGAGAACGATAAAAGAGGTCATCATTTAATTCTTCGGTATCGAAATCGTCAAGTGGTTCCTCTTCTTCTATAATCGGTTTTTGCACCTCAAACGGACGAAAGGCATTGCGGTCTAAAAATACCAATTGATGCGGATTATTTAGTGATAATAACTTGCCATTGTAGATGATTTTTAATCCCATGATGTAGATGACATCACCGGTTGAAAGAACTTTTTCAGTCACACGCTCTCCGTTGACATATGTACCGTTCGAGCTATTGTTGTCACGGATGATCGCATGACCCTGTGCATCATACTGAATCACGCAGTGGGAGCTAGAGACAAGCTTATTCGAGAATCGGATGTGGCAATCATTACCGCGACCAACCCGAATACTACTTCCTGTCACCTCATGCTTTGTAAACTCATTTCGATCGTTTGTCGGTGGCTCCACATAGAGGAGAGCAGATGCATCATTATTGCGAGAAATAGAGTATGTCTTAAATGGCTCAATTTCCTGTTTAACAAGTATTTCTTGCTTGTCATTTGCCAGGAATGCCGACTTGTTCGACTTCAAGAACCATTTGCCATCCTCTGCCTCGATGGCGATTAAGTCTTTGGGTTCCCCGTGAGCATCTTCAGAGGTTAAAATATAGCGGCCCGTGATGCGTTCTGGCAGCACATATGTAAAAGCCTTTTCCCGATCAAATAGAGTTAATATCAAAGCAAATCTCTCCTTCATAAAAAAAGCGCAAGGCTATCACGTCTTTTTCCTAACGTAGGTATTAACAATTGCGGTTGTCTATTTTCATAGTTGTCAGCAAAGATTATAAAATATCTCATTCTAGCAGTCTTAGCGTAGATGAGGAGCTCTAGTGTCAGCTCTTTTTTGTGCTTCTTCTTCAGCCTTTCTTCTCGCTTCCGCTGCTGCACGAGCAGCTGCCTCTTCTTCTCGCTTGATTTGGTTTGCAACTGATATGATGTCTGGTGCAACAGAGTCTAGTTTAGAGGCAATTGAATTTAATTCTCGGTTAATCTCAGCGATCGCTTGGTTGATATATTGAACCTCGGTTGCCTGCCAAGCTGAATTGATATTACCTTGAAACCCATTTAAAGAGCTTTTTAGATTGCGAAGCTGTGTGGCATAATTGCGAAGTTGGTTTGCCTGTGAAATTGCGGCCGAAACACTAATTCCCATAAAATTCACCTGCTTATCATAAATAAGTTTTATATAGTGCAATGCCCTTATATG
This sequence comes from Fredinandcohnia onubensis, assembly GCF_031181385.1. GTDB lineage: Bacteria > Bacillota > Bacilli > Bacillales > Bacillaceae_L > Ferdinandcohnia > Ferdinandcohnia onubensis_C. The sequence continues at coordinate 531,689 of NZ_JAPSKV010000001.1, read as the reverse complement.
GGGCAAAATTGACATAATACGGTCACATTTTTTCCAGATATATACTAAAAACTACTCGATATTTTGGATTAGGTCAATTTTTGCAGAATATTCAACCAACTTAGTAACCGAGACGAAAGACCTGTTTATTCTACATTTTTCTACAAATTGTCGTTCCTATCGGAGTCCCTTACTACCTAAGATGTACTACCCGTCTAGTACTTTTGAGAAATTAATAAAACAGAAGAACGTTGATATCCCTCGACATAATATCTTGATTTCAAGCCTCTTGACTCCCTTTATTACAATTAGTAGGAAATTAGTCCTTTTATCATTAATGCTTGTAACATAAATGTAACTTGACGAGACTCCGCGGTCTTCGGTTGATTGTAAGCACTTTCATTGATACGAAGTTAAAAATTCTCTTCCCCTTATAATGAAGTAATGTTTTTGTAAAATAGGATTTTATTTTCGAAGAATGGTTGTTTGGAGTGGTAAATGCTGGTGGATAGGTAAGGAAAAGGTACGATGAATCGACTAAATTCTCTAGGAATTTCGTGGTTGTTGCAGGGGATTTTGTAATCTTTCTTTCCTATTAAAACGGAATCGAAAAAACCTAGTCAGGTGGTTGACTAGGTTTCTCTTATCACTAATTTAGTAGCAATGTATACTTTTTTTGCGATTTGTCTTCCAGCGATCCGTTCAAGAATGATGTCTACGGCGGTTTCTCCCATAACTTCTGTATGGACTTTGACCGTTGACAGTGGAGGGAAGACGTATTTGGAGACGCTGATATCATTGACTCCAATTAGGCTTACACGGTCAGGAACGGCGAGTTTTTCTTCATTTAATGCACGTAATACACCGATTGCAATCAGGTCATTGGCAGCAAAAAAGGCAGTTGGCAGTTCGTCTCCTTTTTCCACGATTGCCTGTTTCATCAATTTGTATCCGTCCTCGACCGTAAAGCTTCCTATATAAAGATTACTCTCATCTAGTAGATTGGCTTCTGAAAGATAGCTTTTGAACGTTTTCTCACGTATTTCTTCAATTTTTGCAGAGTGGTCCTTGAATTCCTCACGGCCACCAAGATAACCAATATTCGTATGACCTTTCTCTATAAAATGCTTCAACAAGGTTCGGGTCGCTTTTTCAAAATCAACAACAACCGAATCGTACACATCCTCATCAGGGTTTGAATCAACAAACACAATGTGCTCAGCCATATTGGATAGCGCATCAACTTGATTCGCGCTGAACTTACCAACCGCAATAATTCCCTGAAACTCCTCTTGCTTCATGCTGTCAATGCTATTGTAAAAGTTCGCCACTTGGATGCCATGCTGCTCACAGCGCTGCTCAATCCCAAGACGAATCGACATGTAATAAAGATCATTGAGCTCTTCTTTTTCGGTGTACCAAAGGAGAATCCCAATTCGAGCAGAAGAAGACTTTTTAGAGGGACGCTTTTTATACGAAAGCGCCTCAGCAATCTCAAAAATTCTCTTTTTTGTCTCGTCACTGACGGATAAGCTGGAATCATAGTTGAGTACCCTTGACACCGTTGCAATGGAGACGCCCGCTTTTTCCGCGATATCTTTAATCGTCGCCATGATTCATCTCCTTTCTGTGGAACCGAGGGACGGTTCTCTTGGTTCCCCTCCTGGTCACTATACGGGACCAGGAGAACCGTCCCCTTGGTCCCTATAAAATGTGTACTTCGTTTCCCAGTGGTATTCCTCACCCTTTTTGACGATCGTGGATGGGAAGTTCGGGTGCTGGATTGCATCAGGTGGTACTTGTGTTTCAAGGCATACGCCTAAATACGGGCGTGCCTTGCCACCGCGCATTTCAAAGCCTTCCATTGTGTTGCTTGTGTAAACGACAACAGCCGGTTGGTTTGTTTCTACCTTTAATAGGCGGCCAGATGCTTCATCATAAAGTGTAACCAATTTTTCATCGAGCAAAAATGGATGATCGTATCCTTGACCAACAAGGGCAATCTGCTCATCCTTTGAATTTGGTCCGTCAGCGATTTTTCGACCCTTTCGAAAATCAAAAACAGTGCCAGTGACATCAAGGAGTTCACCGGTAGGAAGAAATTCTTGGTCTAGTTCGAGAAACTTACTGCTTTTAATAGAAAGTTCATGATCAAGCACGTCATTTTTCATGTTGCCTGATAGGTTAAAATAAGCATGGTTTGTCATATTTAAAATAGTGTCTGCTTCAGGAACACCTTTTACAGAAATCAAAAATTCATTTTCATTATTGAGTGAATAAGTGACAGTCATTTCAACAGTTCCAGGATAGCCACCTTCACCGTCTTTACTGACATACTTAAACTCAACGCCGACATGATTTTCTTCCTTTATAATAGTAGAATCCCACACGACTTTGCTGAACCCTTTTACTCCACCATGGATATGGTTGGTTTTTTCATTTTTATCTAATGAATAGGTTTTGCCGTTCAGCTCAAATTCCCCACCTCTTATGCGACCTGCAATCCGACCAACAATCGCCCCTTGATAGGTTTGATCTGAAAGATATCCATCAAGGTTTTCGAATCCAAGCACGACATTCTCCTGTGCACCGTTTCGATCTGGAGCGAGAATTTCAGTGATAATGCAACCATAGTCAATGCAGGTAACGCTTAGCCCGTGGTCATTTTTTAACGTAAAAGCCTGGACTTCTTTATTATCATGCTTTCCGTAGGGATATACAGTAACTTCCATTTGATAATCTCCTAATTCGTAAAGTCGTCTATAAATCTCTTAAATGCATTTTGGCCATCTTCATCACGCTTGTATACCCCGGCATCTTCTAGCACACGCATGAACTTTTTGCCGACTTCCTGTTTTACAAGCTCATGAACATTTTCTTTTGTTGGGTTGTAAGCTTTCAGTTCATCGGCCCATTGTTGGTGAATTGGATTGACTGAGTCTGCTTCGCCGATTAGGTAATTTTCAACCTCTTGCAACTCAGTCTTGAGTCGAGCTGGAAGCACCGCTAATCCCATGACCTCGATGAGACCGATGTTTTCCTTTTTAATATGGTGCACATCGGCATGCGGATGGAAAATGCCGAGTGGATGCTCGTCATTAGTGCGGTTGTTACGGAGAACAAGGTCCAGCTCGTATTTGCCGTCTCGTTTCCGAGCGATCGGCGTAATTGTGTTATGCGGTATGTCTCCGGTAAACGCAATGATGTCGACTTCCGGGTCGCTGTAATTGCGCCATGCTTGTAAAATGTGGTCTCCCGCTTCAACCAGGCCATCCTTATCAGTGCTTCTTAGGCGAAGAACAGACATTGGCCAGTTTACCGTTGAAAATTCGATGTTGTCATAACGGTCCCACGTGAATTTGATATCGTCTTCTGCCTTTGCCATCGCAAATTCATAGTTTCCACCCTGATAGTGATCATGGGTTAAAATCGAGCCCCCCACAATTGGGATATCTGCATTTGAACCAATGAAATAGTGTGGAAACTTTTCAACAAAGCCAAGTAATCGCCCAAATGTCTCACTGCTGATTTTCATATCACGATGCTCTTCGCAAAGCAGGATGCTATGCTCGTTGTAGTACACATATGGTGAGTACTGCAAATACCAGTTTTCACCCTCAAGTGGTACCGGAATGATGCGGTGATTCGAGCGAGCCGGATGACCGATGCGGCCCGCATACCCTTCATTTTCTACACAGAGTAAACATTTTGGATACGTCGAACCAGCTGTTTTTGTCTCTTTTTCAAGCGCAATTTGTTTTGGATCTTTTTCAGGTTTAGACAAGTTGATGGTGATATCAAGCTCACCGTACTTAGTTTCCACTTTATATTCAATGTTTTTTTCGATCCGCTTCATTTGAATGTAGTTGCTATTTTTACTTAACTCGTAAAAATAGTCTGTTGCAGCTGCAGGGTCTTTTTGGTGTAATTGATAAAAATGACGTGTCACCGCGGACGGCAGTGGGATCATCACGTTCATGATTTTACTTGCAAGAATTTCTTTCGCATTAAAATAGTCCTCGATAACACCTTGTTCACACGCGTATTCTACTAGGTCCTCAACCAGAGTTGGGATGTCTTTTTCTAGTGAGACTTGCTCAGTTGGCGAGAAGTCCTCTAGATTAAGTAAGGATAGGACCTGATTGCGGACGTAGATCACGTCTTCTTTTTCAATAAGTCCGACCTTGATGGCCTGCTCTGTTAACTGCTGAACAGTTCCGTAGATAGTCAAGTTGCTCCCCTCAGCTTTCATACCCATTTGGGTGGTTTACATGCCAGTTCCACGCATCCTTAATGATTTCGTTGATTGACGTACGCTTCGGCTCCCAGCCAAGGACTTCCTTCGCTTTTCCTGATGATGCAATCAGAATGCTTGGGTCACCCGCGCGGCGCTCACCAATATTGACAGGAATATCGCGCTGAGTAACCTCTTTTGCTGCTTCAACCATTTCTTTTACAGAGAATCCACTGTTACTTCCAAGGTTAAAATAGTTACTATCGCCACCGTTTTGCAGATATTTTAGGGCTAAAATATGCGCATTAATTAAGTCCTCGACATGGATGTAGTCACGAATACATGTGCCGTCTGGAGTATCGTAGTCCTCACCGAAGATCGTGATAGCATCTCTTTTTCCTATTGCTGCTTGTAAAATAACTGGGATCAGATGAGTTTCTGGATCATGGTCCTCCCCGATTTCACCAGTTGCACGAGCCCCAGCTACGTTAAAATAGCGGAGTGACACAAATTTAATGTCATGTGCAATCTCAGACCACTTCATCATTTTCTCCATCGCAAGCTTCGTTTCACCGTACGTGTTTGTTGGAACAGTCGGCATGTCCTCCGTAATTGGCACCTGCTTTGGCTCGCCGTAAGTTGCTGCCGTTGATGAGAAAACGATGTATTTCACGTTATTGTTTTTCATCGTTTCAAGTACGATTTGAGTTCCAAACACATTGTTGTCATAGTATTTTAATGGGTCAACCATTGATTCGCCGACAAGCGAATTTGCCGCAAAATGGATCACCGCATTAATATTTTCTTTTTCAAAAACAGATTGTAAAAACGCACGGTCACGGATGTCACCTTGATAGAACTTCGCTTTCGGGTGAACTGCCTCTTTGTGACCAGTTTGAAGATTGTCAACAACCACAACATCCTCGTTCGCGTCAATTAACTGATAAACCGCATGCGAGCCAATATAACCCGCTCCACCTAATACTAAAATACTCATATCTTAATCGCTCCTTTTGTGGGTCAGAGAGACAGCCCTGCTTCCACTTTGTTATAGTTCTTTTGCGCCGTCGCCGATGCTTACCTCATAGAAGGAAGCCGGGTAGCCGACGGTTTCTTCGTAGTTTTTTCCGATTGCATCGGTGATTGCTTGCACTTTTTCTTTTTCGACGAGTGCAATTGCACAGCCACCAAAGCCAGCGCCTGTCATTCGTGCACCAAGTACGCCCTCCTGCGCCCATGCTGCTTCTGCTAAAGTATCAAGTTCTTTGCCGGTTACTTCATAATCATCACGCAATGATGTGTGTGATGCATTTAGCAAACGACCGAACTCGAGGAGGTCCCCTGCTTTCAGGGCTTTTAGCGCATCTAACGTTCTTTCATTTTCGTAAACCGCATGTTTTGCTCGCTTTTGCAAGGTTTCGTTTTCGATTAGATGCTTGTGTTGTTCAAATTGCTCGCTGGTGATATTACCAAGCGCTTGAACATCCAGTTCCTTTTGAAGTTTGACAAGTGCCTGTTCGCACTCACTGCGACGTTCATTGTATTTAGATTCAGCTAGCTCTCGGCGCTTGTTCGTGTTCATGATTAAAATGAGATGTTCGTCCAACTCGATTGGCGCATATTCATATTTTAATGTATCACAATCTAGTAAAATTCCTGCATTCTTTTTACCCATTCCGATTGCAAATTGATCCATGATACCACTGTTCACACCAATGAATTTATTTTCTACAAGTTGACCAATTTTTACAAGTTCGACACGGTCAATTTCAAGGTTAAATATTTTTTCGAACATCACACCCGACACGAGCTCGATCGATGCGGATGACGAAAGGCCAGCGCCATTTGGAATATTCCCGTAAAAAAGCACGTCAACCCCAGTTGAAATGTCAAAGCCCTTTTCACGTAAATAACGCAGCATCCCCTTCGGATAATTCGCCCAATCATGTTCTTTATTGTAGTCAAGGTTTCTTAGATTGAATTCGATTACCCCAAGCTCTTCAAAGTTCATCGAGTACATTCTAATTTTTTCGTCATTACGTTTTCTTGCGAGCGCATAGGTACCTTTTGTAATCGAAGCCGGAAAAACATGGCCGCCATTGTAATCGGTATGCTCGCCAATGAGATTAATACGACCAGGCGCGAAGAAGCGTCTGTAATCGGTTTCGTTAAATAATTCTATAAATTTATCTGAAAGATGCTTGAGTTCCATGCTGAATATGCCCCCCATACTTTGGTTTCTAATTTAATTGTAGATGCGCAAGTAAAAAAGGTCAATTAATTTTAGTTAAAGTTTTACTAAAAATATAAGAGCGTGGGTATCCTGTCCATCACAAACTATTTAAAAATGATAGAATTTTATCAGCTAACACTTTATGTCCGTTATCATTTGGATGCAATCCGTCTGCCGATTCCAGATCAACTGGGATATTTTTACCAGAAGGAGTGAAATAATAGTTGTTACTCTCTGAGTTCCAAACATTTAGGTTTGCTAATCTGTATAAATCTAAAACAGGTATACCATAATGATTGCTTACTTTAATAATTGCATCTGCAATTTGTTCTAATGTTACTCCTGCCGAATTCGCGACAAAACCATCTGACCTCTGCAACGGTGTAAAAACAGCGATTGTTTTTGTTGGATATTTAGCTACTAACTGTTTAATAACATAATCAACGGATCCATAAAAACTTGCCGCTGGGTCGGTATCACCAAAAGTGCCCATTACAAGTGATATGCCTGATTGCCCCCAGTCATTAGTTCCTGCATATACAGTGATGAGGTCACAATCTAAAGTATATCCACTAATCCTCTTATAAATAGGAAGTGAACCTTCACGATTAGGCGTTCTCCATCCCGTTCCACTATGACCTTCATTTATAACAGTGCAACCGATTTTTTCGGCAATGTAATTATGATAGTTTTTACTAGTTCTAAAGTTATGTTCGGTGATACTATCACCAATAGCTAGCCACTTTTTTCCTGTCCATTTGCTTAACATGTCAACTTCCTCCTCTTTAAGTGAAACTGTTGATCCCAAATCATTTAGGAAGAGCCTGTCATTTGACAGGCTCAACGGTTTAGTTCATTTTGCTTAATTCGATTGGTGAGTGTTCTCTCTTTGAATATGGACGGAAACTCACTGCAAACGAAAAGTCTTCATTTTTTAACTGATAATGTTCTAGCACTCCTGGCCCACAGCTTGCTGAGCCTAGACCTTGATGTTTGTGATCAACATTCAATGTGATAAAGTCATCTTTGACTAGATCATAAGTATGTTTTGCTTTTTCAAGCTTTTCAGTCGAATAATAACTCACACTAAAATCAAAGTTTGGTTGGCCAACTACTAGTAACCCAACACCCGAAAGGTCTGTTAACGAAGCCCATTTCACGTCATGTCGATTCCCATTTTCCTGTGGAACGACATATGGTGTGTGTAGCTCATCGACCGACTTCGACCAAACGCCATAGCGATTGGCTAACTTGCTGTCAACGTAAGACTCACCTGGACCTCTACCATACCAATCAACTTGGTTCAACCCAGACTTCAATTTCATCTGTAAGCCAATCTTAGGTAATGTATTCGAAGATTCGCCTTGTTTTTTCCCATCGATATCAATCTTCATGGAACCATTTTTCGAAATGGTATACTCCATCGTTAAATCAAAGCCCCATGCATGTACTGGTGGAGCAAAACGTGATATTATGCAAACTTTTACTTGATCACCAGTTGGTGACACCTCATGCTCAATTGCGGTCACACGATTTTGCATGTGATGCAACCCAAAATGTCTCCACTCTGACTCTTCCTTTTTCACGCCAAATTCTTCTAAGCCTAGTTTGTCATTATCCGTTGGTGCTCTCCAGAAATTGATTTTCGGTCCTTGTTCCACCAATTCGATTCCTTGGTGCTTCCATGATTTAAGCACTCCGTAAACTTTATCGAAGGTATACTCAAAGTTCTCTCCACTCACCGCAAGCTCATGGTCTGTAGCCCCAACAACTAAAGGACGATATGTTCTACTGTCTTTCACTTCTAAAACCTTACCAACAGGCAACTCAAATTGAGCCCATGCAACTTCATGTCCCGCTTTTGCCCATTTTGTATCCATCGCCTGGTTAAATTGGAGGTTGAGCCAGTAATCGGTATTTGCTTTAATTATTTTCGGTAATGTATATGGAATCGAGATCTCAGTTGACTCACCTGGATTGATTGTAGGCATTTCTACAATACCACCATCCATTACTTTTTCATCTACAACAAGTGACCAAGTGATGGTTAGGTAATCTAATGTACTAAAATCATACAAATTTTGAAGGCGAACTGTGCCTTTGTTCAGATCAACCGCTTCAACTCGAACAGGTTCGATTACTTTTTTATATTCTAGTAGGGCTGGAGATGGTGTACGATCTGGCATGACAAGCCCATCAATGACGAAGTTGCCATCATGAGGTGTTTCACCAAAATCGCCACCATATGCAAAATACTCCTCGCCATCTTCTGTGTATTGACGAATCCCATGGTCGAGCCATTCCCAAACGAATGCACCTTGAAGGCGGTCATACTTATAAAACAAATCAAAATACTCTTTGATTCCACCAGGGCCATTCCCCATCGCATGAGCAAATTCACATAAAATATGAGGCTGAGCTAAATCATCTCGTTGACCTAATTGCTCCATAACACCTTGAGGGGTATACATCGTCGAGAACATATTAGCCGCTTCATGTAAACGGGTAGGATTGTTATTATCCTTAGTCATAATCGAACGAGTTTCCCCTTCATAATGAACAAGTCTTGTTGGATCCTTTTTCTTGGTCCACTCCGCCATCGCCACATGGTTCTCACCAAATCCAGATTCATTCCCTAATGACCAGATGATAATTGATGGATGGTTCTTATCACGTTCGACCATTCTCTTCATTCGATCAACAAATGCATCCTTCCATGCTGGGTCTTGGGCTAATTGATGGGGTTTTCCAATTAAATCAAATCCGTGACTTTCTAGGTCTGCTTCATCAATCACATATAACCCATATTCATCACATAAATCGTAAAAACGTGGATCGTTCGGGTAATGCGCTGTACGTACCGCATTAATGTTGTGCTGCTTCATCAATTCTATATCTTTTATCATCCAATCAAGTGGAACTGCACGGCCTAAGTCTGGGTGGTGGTCGTGACGGTTTACCCCTTTAAAAAGAACAGGTACGCCATTTACCTGGATTAAACCATCCTTTAATTCTACCTGTCTAAATCCAACCTTCCATGGAATGACCTCAACGGTATTACCTTTTTCATCTCTTAATGTCATTACCAAGGTATATAAATACGGGGTTTCTGCCGTCCATTTAGAAGGATTCTTGACTGGTATACTAGTATCCAATTTTGTTTCAGTTGCCCCGCCCAATTGAAATTTCACTTCCCGTTTCGCTTCTTCAAGCTCCTGAAGGTTTGCATCAAAAAGCTGAATATCTAACTGGTGTTCTCTTGAAGAATCAATAGATGAGTGGATCACTGATTCAAGCTGTAACTCTGCATTTTTATAAGCTTCATCCAATGTCGTTTTCACAAAAAAGTCTTGTGTATATACCTTCTGTTTTGCAAGTAAATACACATCTCTAAAAATACCACTTAACCACCACATGTCCTGATCTTCAATATAACTTCCATCAGACCATTGATAGACCCGTACAGCAATCGTGTTATTCCCTTCCTGAATAAAGTCTGTTACATCAAATTCAGATGCAACACGACTACCTTGACTGTACCCAACAAACTGACCATTAATCCACACATGAAACGCACTATCTACTCCCTCAAAACGCAGAAAAACGAGTTCTTCTAGCATTTCATGAGTTACATAAAAATCTCGTCGATAGGAACCAGTTGGATTTTCTGTTGGAATAAAGGGAGGATTGACCGGAAATGGATATTGAACATTTGTATAATGTGGACTTCCATACCCATGCAATTGCCAACTTGAAGGAACCTGTAAGTCATCCCAATTGCTAGTGTCATAATTAGCTTCATAAAAAGAGCCTGGTGCATGTTCTGGGCTTTCCGCATAATGAAATTTCCACATGCCATTTAATAAAAAAAACCCATGCGCACGACCTCGATCAAAACTAAGCGCATCCTCAACATTCTCATAAGACATAAAATAAGAACGATCTTTTATTCGATTCTTTTGAAGTACATATAGGTTCTCATAATCTTGTAGTTGCTTCATTTTAACCTCCAAAAGTTGGGACAGAGGGACAGGTCCCTCGTCCCAGTTTTATTGTCGAATGGGACAGCGAACCTGTCCCTTTGTCCCACTTCTAAAGTAGATTTCTATTATTCAAAAAGTGATTGACTGCGCCAATCATTCCAGCGTTATTTGATAGTTTCGCAAGTTCAATATCTGTATTTTGATAAAAAGATGGTTGTAAATATTTTTGGATTTCTGTTTTAAGTTCATTTAAAAACAGTTCTCCCCTCGCTGTTAAGCCACCACCAATGATGACCTTTTCTGGATTAAAAATATAAATTAAGTTAGAAATACCAATTGCCAAATAGCGATAAAAACTAGATACAGCTCTTTGGATTTCTTTGTCACCCTGATCATATAAATCGAAAATCTGCTGTCCATTCCAATTACGTTCTTCTTTATATTGATTAGCAAATCGAATTAGTCCAGTTATTGAAGCATTTTTTTCAAAACTTTCACCATCGATTAACATATAGCCCCACTCACCAGCACTAAATGAGTGTCCAGAATACAGGTTTCCATTGATTACAATTGCTCCGCCGATACCCGTTCCTACTGTTAAGGCAATCATATTATTCACATGGTGATTACCAAGCCACAATTCCCCAAGTGCTGCACAATCCACATCATTTCTAACCTCTACTGGTAATCCAAGAGCCTCACTGATCATTTTTTTCACTTCGACACCAACATAAGATGGAATTGTGTCTCCGGCTCCTACGATTGTTCCTGTATGTGGATTTACTTGGCCAGCTGTACTGATCGCGATACCATTAACTGGATGTTGTTCAACAATGATTTTGCTGATATCTATTACTTTATTAATGATTGATACCCCACCAAGATGTGCTTCGGTGTCTATTGTCCAGTGATAAATGATTTGACCTGTACTAGTCACAATTCCATATTTTATTTTAGTCCCGCCAATATCAAATGACAGATAGTTCTCCATTTTAGATAATTCCTTCTACGAATTTTTTCGTAATTAATTGGGGTCTTGTAATTGCACTCCCAACTACAATGGCGTGGGCGCCAAGTTCCAACATTTTCTTACCTTCCTCAGGTGTATTAATTCTTCCTTCAGCAATAACAGGTACTTGTAATTGATTTGTTAGTTTTTCAACTAAGTAAAAATCTGGGCTTTCTTGCTTCGGACTATCTTCTGTATAACCAGATAGGGTCGTTGATACCATATCAACACCACAAGCGACTGCATATTCTGCATCCTGAATTGTTGCGACATCAGCCATGACTAAAGTATGACTATTTTCGTGGATATACTCTACTAAATCTTTTAGGTTTTCCCCATTTGGACGTTTTCGTGTTGTTGCATCAAGTGCTATTACCTCTACTCCCACTTCTAGCAGTTCTTTTACCTCTTTTAAAGTTGGGGTAATAAACACCTCACTATCAGGGTAATCCCGCTTTACGATTGCAACTACAGGAAGACCTGTTTGTTTTTTTATCGCTGCTGTATCAGTTGCAGAATTACAACGAATAGCACAAGCTCCTCCCTCTTTGGCAGCTTGTGCCATTTTAGCCATAATTTCGGAGCTATGAAGGGGCTCATCTTCAAGAGCCTGGCAGGAAACAATGATGTTTTTATAGGTTGTATCAAAAAAAGTATGATTGCTCATTACAATCCCTCCGTTTTTTGTTTATATTCTTTCAAACTAGTAAACGGGAAAATCTATTAAGCTATGGAAATACAACAATACAATTATTCTCAGGTCCATATAGTTTAATAATTAATATAAGGTACGAAAGAACAATTTGATTGAGCCCCCGTACCTTAATTTGTCATAACTATTATCTATCTCATCCAATTCAAGGTTGCTTTATGGCCTGACGATTTATTTCTATAACCTGCCCGTTATTCATAAGCAAACTTTATTACTAAATAGAAACTGTTTCTTTTGTATACGTTTCGATGGTTTCAAGAATATGGTTATTTAACTGTTCGAGCGAATCATAATCTTTAGCTGGGATGGGTAATAGCGGACCTCTTGGTTCACCTGTTTCTATACCACGTAACGATAAAATATATTTACATGCACCGTAAAGGGATGAATAACTAATTAATTTTGTGATAACGTCATTAATTTTAACTTGTAATTGTTGTGCTTTTTCTATTTCACCTTTTCTATAATAGTCGTGTAAAGCGACAAATAGCTCAGGCATCACACCGTACGTTCCACCAATTCCTCCATCGGCTCCCATTACGAGACCACCTAAAAACTGTTCGTCTGGACCATTAAAGATTAAAAAGTCTTTTCCAGCGTTTGCTTTAAACTGCTGTAATTCATATACACTTTCAGCAGACATTTTTAAGCCGATTACTTGATCGAGGGAAGACATTTTTTTGAATAATGACTGTGTTAAGTTAAATCCAGTTAATTGTGGAATATTGTAGATAATAAATGGTAAAGAAGTACTTTCTATCATAGACTTCCAATGTTTTTCAACAGCAGCTTCGGATAGGCGATAATAAATGGATGGTACGGCTGAAACCGCGTGAGCACCGTATTTTTCTGCATGTTTAGTTAATTGGATGCTTTCTTTTGTGGAATTTGCACCGACATGGACGATGATTGTTAACTCTTCGCCAACTTCCTCCATTACAGCCTCAACAACTTTCATTCTCTCTTCAGCAGTTTGAAGCAGACCTTCTCCAGAGCTGCCACCAACGTATAAACCTTTTATTCCAGTGTTTGCATAATAACGCGCAAGTTTCTTCACTCTTTCAATTGAAACCTCTTCTGCTTCATCATAGGCAGAATAAAATGCAACAAAAACTCCTCGAAAACGATCTAAATCATAGGCTTTCATATTTCAAGCTCCTTCTTCATGGATTATCTCTAATGTTGTTTCACATGTTGAAAATGGTTTTAATTATTCCTTCTTCACGACTTTATTCTCTACCTTGTTAAAGGTACTTAATGCTATCCACATTAAGCCGCATGCTAATGGGCTAATACTGAAAAAAGGTAGTAAAGCTGGAAAGAGACTCATCGCCAGTATCATTCCAACGATCAATGCTCCCATACTCAAAATGTGCAATGGATTTGCAACGGCAATGACAATAGCGTAACGGACCATTGTCATGATCTTTACATCATAATGTACAAAAATAGGTATGATATATAAAACTGTGAGTACATATAAAATCCCAATCAGGATAACGATTCCGAATAAAAGGAGCTGAATGATATCATCCGGTCCCTTAAATAATTGAAAATAGTAATATATACTGAAACCAGTAATCAACATGCCCCAACCGAGAAGGTTTGTTTTGATAAAATTTTCCCGATACATAGTCAAAAATGTTTTAATAATTGGAAATTGCTCATCGGGGTTCCTCAACCATTTTCTATACATTGCAAACATTGTAAAAGTGGCAGGAAATACGCCTCCAAACAGTAACCCTGCTAAAGAGAACAATATCCATACTAATTGCAAAATATATAATCTTGAAATCCATTCTAATACGCTGTTTAACTTTTCCATGTTCGCTGCCTGAAACATATTCCCACCTCTTTTATTTGTACTAAATTAAGACTTCAACCAGTCTAATGAAAACTTCATAAACTGTGTATCCATTTTGTTCCAGTCACTCGAATCATACATACACTCATAAAGAACACCTATTTCACCTGTCTTTAATGCGGTCAGACATGAATAACCATAACCACCTTCATGAATCACCTTGCTGTATGGCCAAGTTTGCCCACCATCTTCACTTAGTCGAATCGTACCTTTTATTCTTTCTTTTTCATCAGCAGGATTGGAAAATATAATGCGTACTTTTCCGTCACCCATATCTGGATAAACGATTACACTTGATTGACAAGTTGGATCGACAAGGGTTGAATCAAAATCAACGGATCCCCAAGTTTCTCCACCATCTTCACTATGTGTAATCGCTGTTCTTTTTAACTCATAGTGATTCCGCATATAATAGCGCAATTCACCTGTTGGTAATTCGATTACTTGAGATTCAGTTAGGCATTGTTTATCTTCAGAAAGAGTCCTAGCCGTTAGGATTTCTCCATCTAGATTTCTTCCATCATTAGGTGACTCTCCCCGTTTCCAAGTAAGCCCGTGGTCATCACTATAGATACAAGAACAAGACATCAACCCTTCTTCATTAGAGAAATAAATTGGAAACACAAGTCTCCCCTTCTTTTCCCCATGCTTTAACTGGATGCCGCGTCCTGGGCCAGAGCCGATAAACTTCATCCACTCTTCCTTTACCATTGAATTAAGATCTCTTGGCTCAGACCATGTTAAGCCATCGTCTGTACTATGAATGATCTGTAAAAAGCATGTTCTTGCCTCTAGTAAACTTTCTTTCGGATCGATCCCTTTTTTATAAAAGATATTACCTCTTGGCTCGTCTTTATTAAAAACATACCCGTTTTCGTCTACAAAATAAGTAGTGGGTTGATTATCTTCGTTCACAACATGGCCATTCTGTTCAACAAAATAACAATTTCCATCTTGGTCGAATAACTCCTTGCGACCAGCTGGATCAAAACC
The DNA here is from genome assembly GCF_031181385.1 of Fredinandcohnia onubensis. Lineage (GTDB taxonomy): Bacteria > Bacillota > Bacilli > Bacillales > Bacillaceae_L > Ferdinandcohnia > Ferdinandcohnia onubensis_C. The sequence goes on along the minus strand of NZ_JAPSKV010000001.1, from coordinate 516,682 downwards.
AATTCCTTTTTCGCTATTCCACAAACCAATTCCCCCAGGTGTATGGCAAAAAATCACAAATATCGTCCCGGTTTCTTCATCCTCTAAAAGACATGTATCAATTGTAGCTGCGCCATCTAATCCTTCACCAGGGTAGGAAACTAATTTTTGAACAGGCCCCCAAGTTACACCGTTATCTTCACTCCGCCGAATGGTAATATCAATTTTGTTTGGGTTATCCCGATGATCGACGATCCTTGCATCAATTCCTGCGATTAGAGTCCCTTTTGTTGTTGTAATTAATGTCGGAATACGATACGCTTTTGAATTCGCCATATTAGGATAATAGATTACTTGTTTTTCTATAGTTTCCATTAAAAAATTAGCCCCTTCTTAAAAAGTTGTGGGCCCAAAACAGACCCACACTTTTTTAAATTATTCACCACGTAATTCAGTAACTAACGGTGCCTTTTCAAGTTCTGCAAGCATATCGGCTCCACCATTATTTAGCCAGTTTTCAACATAGCTATCCCATTCTTTATCAATGTCGATTTCACCAGTGATTGCTTTCATACGGAACTCTTCAACAATTGTTTCCAATTGTGCTGCATGACGTTTCTCAATATCCTTGAATTCGGTTTCATTGAATAAGTCAAAGCGATATGGACGGATTTCTAAGTCCTTATAATATTCTGGGTTTGCAAAGAAATCACTCATTAATTTGTAGGTAGTTTCAGAAGTAATCCATTGTACCCGCTCTGGTGTATATGTTCTGAAATTATATGCCCAGAATCCAGTGTCGCCTTCTTCTCTCGTAACACCTTCTTTAACTTTAATTGCTGATTCTCCAGGTGTACCTGTCCATTCAGAATGTGTTCCGATTTCTCCAAATAAAGTCCAAACGGCTTCACTATCGTAATTAATAAAATCAAAGATTTGAAGAATACGTGCTAATTCTTCGTCAGTAACGTCTTTCGAAACATGGAATACATCTTGATCACTTAATAGATTAACTGGTGTAAATGCTTTTTGACCTTGTAGGCCATTTGGACCTATTTCTGGAGCAGTTGCTAAAATCTTCACATTTTCATTACCTGAAGCAAGATTATGTGGTGCTCTTCCAAGTGTCCAATCTTCCATTGCTAAGTAAGAACGTTGTGCTGGTACATATCCAATTTTTCCTTGATTATATTTCTCCCAGCTCTTTTGTAAATCAATAGTAGTCCATTCAGGGTCAACTAATCCCATGTCATTCCATCTTGCCATTGTCTTTAAAAATTCTTTATACTGATTGGAAATTTGTGGCATAACAAGTTTGCCATCTTCCATCAAGTTATATTTATCTGCAAGACCAAACGATCCTAACAATGTGACCGCCCAGTCCATGTTCGTATTGTGCGGTGAAATCCCATAGGTATCATCTTTTCCGTTTCCATCTGGATCGTTAAATGTAAAGGCCTTTAAAATTTCCTCTACTTCCTCTAATGTGTAAGCCTCTTTTGTAAAATAAATCTGACTCAGTGCACCTTCTTCTCCAACAGGTTTTATTTCACCTGGCGGTTCAATCCCTAGTTTTTCAAGCCAGTCCAAACGGAAAGTTGGTGCCCAGAGAATTCCTTCTGTGTGTCCTTGTAGACCTGTTAAACCTAAATATTCGTCATCAGTACCTGGAAGTCGGTGCATTTGCCAACCAGGAGTATGTTCATCAAGCATTTTTGCATAATTTGGTGCGTATTTTTCAATCATTTCTTTTGGAATTGTTCGTGTTAATCCCTGCTCATAAAATTCTTTAGGGGTCATAACAGGTTCACCAGTAAATGCAAATGTATCTGGTAGATCGCCTGAAGCAACCATCACTGAAACTTGGTCTTTGTTCCAAGTATCTACTTTTGTATTCTCAATTTTTACATTAAATTTTTCCTCAAGTTTCTTTTGAACCCAGTTACCATCCTCTGCTTTCCCTCTTGTAACAGAACCAGATAAATTTAATTCAAGTTCCTTCGAAAAATCACCTTGTTCAGGTAAACTTGCAACATCAACCTTCTCTGGAGCTTTTTTACTTCCTGATTCACTAGAGCAAGCAGCTAATAGTAAGCTAGCCGACATACCAACCGCGAATAAAGTTTTCCCAAATTTATTCATAACCAATATTCCTCCTCATTATCCTTTAACTGACCCTACCATAATTCCTTGAATAAAATATTTCTGAACAAACGGATAGATTAATACAATTGGACCAATGGATATAATCACCGTTGCCGCACGAACGTTGCTGAGTAATAATTCCGCGTTCGATGAACCTCCACCACCACCTGCTGCATTCATTTGGGTAATGTCCATTGCTAAGATCATATCCCTAACAACAATCTGTAAAACATTTTTCATATCATCTTGAATATAAATTAAGGCATGGAACCATTCATTCCAATGATAGACAGCTGCCCAAAGAGCAATAGTTGCAATAACAGGTTTAGAAACTGGGAGAATAATTTTTGTTAAAATTGTCCAATACCCTGCTCCATCCATTTTTGCTGACTCTTCTAGTCCAATATCAATTGATTCAAAATAGTTTCTCATGATAATAATATTGAAGACGTTTACAGCCACAGGTAAAATGAGTGACATTAATGAATCAAGTAAACCTACCTGCTTAACTAAAAGATAAGTAGGGATCATTCCGCCTGAGAAAAACATTGCAACAATGAAAAACGAAGATATGGTTTTTCGAAACGGTAAATCTCTTTTTGAGAGTGGATATGCTGCCAAAATCGTACAAATTAAAATAACAACTGTTCCAACTACTGTTCTAAAAATAGTATTACCGTATGCAACTAATATATTTTCATAGGAGAATACAAACTCGTACGCATCTGTAGCCCAACTACTCGGCCAAAGATTCATACCTAAACTTGATGCGGATTCCGCATCCGAAAAGGATAAAACAATTTGTTGCCAAAAAGGATAAAGTACCAAAATAGATAAGAGTACCATTCCGGTATAGTTCAAGATGTCAAATACTGAAATCTTTTTTCTATTCTTGAGTGTTGTTGAAGCCATGTTGTAACCTCCTTTCTAGAAAATACCGTTTCCATTTCTTTTTGTGATAATCCAATTGGCACTTAGGACCAATACTAACCCAACAAGATTTTGGAATACTCCTACAGCCGTTGCGTAGTCGTATTGGAAACCGACAAGACCACTCCGATATACATACGTATCAATAATATCGGCAACTTCATATACTGCCGGGTTATACATAGCAAGAATTTGGTCAAACCCTGCTTGCAAGACACTTCCTAGACGTAAAATGAACATGATTGCGATTATTGGCATAATAGATGGAAGGGTTACATGAATCATCTTTTTAAATCGTCCTGCCCCATCCATTTCTGCTGCTTCGTACAATTGAGGATCAATTGAAGAAATCGCTGCCAAATAAATAATGGCACCCCAACCCATTTCCTTCCAAATATCAGTTAAAATCAAAAGTGGAACAAAGGAACTTTGATCCGCCATGAAATGGATCGGATCACCACCAAATAAGACAATGATATAGTTAATGATTCCTCTTTGAGGTGACATAACCTCCATAACTATCGCTGACAATACAATCCATGACATAAAGTGAGGTAAATATGAAATAGATTGAGTGACCTTTTTGAAGGTTCGATTTTTGATTTCATTCAGTAATAGGGCGAAAATAATGGGTGCCGGGAACCCAATCAAAATTTTTAATATACTAATGATAAAAGTGTTCTTTAATGCTCGTATAAATAAGAAATCATCAAACAATCGTTTAAAGTGTTCAAAGTTATTCCACGGACTATTAAGAATACCTAATCCAGGGGAAAAATCCTTAAAAGCAATGGTAATTCCATAAATCGGTATATAATGGAATACAAATAATAAACCTGCTGGAATCAAAAGCATGAAATATAACGCTTTCATTTTTTTGACTTGAGCCCATGTAGATTCTGACTTTTTTGTCTTCACTTTTGTCTCTGGATTTTTTACAGATACAACCTGTTGCATAATAACTTCCTCCTCTCTTATGTTAAGTGAAAACTTTGAATGTAACCGTTTCCCTAAACTTAGAATAGTACATTTTGTCGAATTAGAGTTTCATTATTTTTAGGCGAAAATTGAACGAATTATGGATGTTGGTTTTAAGGAGCAAAAAGAGGTACTAAAAATGAATGATTCTTGAAATAAAAAAAGGGACACCCAAAATGAATGATTTTACATTTTGGATGCCCTTACTTCAATTATTGTTCGATTTTTGTATCGGAAATTTGATGATGGCATTTGTTCCGATTTCAGGTTCACTTTCGATACTTAAACCGTATGCATCCCCATAATGCAATCGGATCCTAGCGTTCACATTGTAAATCCCTGATTTTGTTAAAGAAGTTTTTTCAATTTGATCTTTGATTAAGAGGAGCTCCTCTCGCCTAATACCATTAGCATTATCACTCACACGAATCCAAATTTCATCATTATACCGTTTACAAGAAACAGTGATAACGACTGTTTTCCGTGTTTTTCTAACGCCATGGTTTATTGCGTTTTCAATCAATGGTTGGATGATTAATTTAATTGTTTTACAGTCAAGAATATCTTCATCAATGTCCCAAATACATTCAAAGTTCTCAAAGCGGTATGTCATTATCTTGACATAGGTTTTTGCATACGTAATTTCATCCCTTAGCGAAATCAAATTTCTCTCCCGATTGGTGATAAAACGGAAGAAATTACTCAAAGATGCAATCATATCTACCGCTTTATCCGTAGATCTTGCTTCCACGAGATAAATTAAATTGTCTAATGTATTATATAAAAAGTGAGGATTGACCTGCGACTGAAGAGCATTTAACTGTAAATCCCGTTTTTCATATTCCAGTTTAATCCGTTCCTGGTTAGACTCTATCGATTCATTCATTAATCCTTCCAACCGCACTATCATTTGATTAAAGTTATTACTGAGAAAATCAACCTCTTCAAATCCAGATAATTTCTTACCTAATAAATGGTCATGGATACCTTTCAAATCAAATGTTTCCATCAATTGATTTAAGTAATCAAAAGACCGTGAAATTCGCTTAGAAAACCAGTAAGCGAGGAACAACAGAAATAGTAGGATCATTAAAAATATATACAAATCGCTAATGAATAATTGATAAACTTCTTTTTGAATATCCTGATAATTGGAGATTGATAGAAATTCCCAATCTAAATTAGGCAAGGCTGTAAGCTTTACAAATTGATCTCTGCTATTTTGATTAAGTAAACTTTCTTTTTGAACAATATTTCCTATCTCATCAGGTGTTGGATGTGAAAGAATGACATTGCTTTTATTAATAAGCATAAAATTAAGGTCTGTTCTTTCCGATTCTGAAAAAATATCGGCAAGTTCATTGCTTACAATATCAACCGTAATAAAGCCAATCACATCTTTATAATCATTAGACGAGAGAATTGGCATTCCCAGTATGATATTTTTTTGATCAAAATAGTCCGTTACAATGGTATAAGTAATTTTATGCTTGGATTCTTCGATTTCCTTTAAGAACGATGGTGAAGAATTCTCCTCTTGACCAAAAATTAATACACCTTGTTCATTATAGATTCTTACATTGTAATTCCTTAATTTATAATACTGTTCATTATTAATAAGTTCTTGTCTTAATTTATCAAAATCATTTTCCAATAGGTAACGCTTAATCTCATTATTAAGGGAAATCCGAGCAATTGTTGTCTCCCGGTCCGTAATTTCATTACTGACTAACCGAGCCGTTTTTTCATGGACAGAAAAGTTACTTTGTCTTAAATCTTCGGAAATAAGTTTGGACGTTTGTCCGTAAAGCATTAAAAAATATATAACTAATGGAACCATAACAGTTATTATCAAATAAAAAAAGAAGCGGTCTCGTAAACTGATAGAGATGTTTCTATTTATTTTTCCTTGTAATAGGCTTTTGTAATCCTGGTTTGACTCGTATCTTTTAATGGAACTAATTAATTGGTGAAGGGGTTTTAATATCCTACGACCAACAATTCTAGATAAAATATAGGTAAGTAAGCCTGCAACAATGGATGTGATAACAATATTTCGGATCATTAACCAAATTTGCCTTTTATAAAATAGTAATGATTCCTCATATATTAATTGGAATTGATAATGAGGTACCGTTGAATAAAAAACTCCAATATCGTCATTCCTTACAATCATTCCATTTTCTCTTAGGTTATTTAATTTGATTTCTCCATGTTGTAACTTAGACAAACCATCAACATTTTCACCACGATAAATGATAGCGCCATTTTTATCTAATAAATGAATTTGATCCGCGTAAAAAACCAATTCACCAAGAACTGCCGGATTAAGAAAAACCAAAATTACACCTTTATGTGTACCATCATGAGAAGTTAAGTTTCCACCAAAGAAAATTTCATTATTCAAATTTGAAGAATTGTATCGATCTTTGTCATCTTTCACGTCGCTTGAAGGAAGCCAAATTTTATTATTCGCTTCGCCCTTATTGATAAAATAAAAACTTGATTCAACTTCAGGCTTTAGTTGCATTCCATTAAACAAGAAATCTACGTATTTATGATCTGAACTATATTGAGTTGTTGGAGTAATGATTAAGATATTATCGATTAATTTACTACTATGTCGAAAGGTGTCCAAGTAGTTCTCTAAATTGGATAGTTGTCGATATTTCGCTGAAGGACTTAGCTCAGCACCTTCCAATTCATCAATATAGCTTAACACCATCTCATTGTTTTTCAGGTTATAAAATGTATGATAAACATCATTAAATTCAGATTCTAATTCATTAGAAATTTGATTCATTCGTAGCTGAATTGTTGACTCTTTGATGTCTTGTGTAAAGGTATGAATTTTAAAATAATAAAGAAAACTTAACAATATAAGAAAACAAAATAATGTAGCTAAGGAAAATCTTAATAAATATTTATAAAATGGAACTGGTTTATTTCTCATGAATTTTTCCTACTCATTTTACTCTGTTGTTTGCGAAAATTATGAGGTGTAAGTCCTGTCTCCTTTTTAAACACTTTGATAAAATACGAATGATTTTGGAAACCTACTCGATCGGATATAACTTTAATTTGAAGGTGAGCCTTACTTAATAATCCCTTAGCTTTATCAACCCGAACTTTATTTACATAATCAATAAAATTTTCTCCTGTTTCTTTTTTAAAAAATGCACTAAAATAGGCTGGATTAAGAAAAAGATAACTTGAAACATCTTCCAAAGTAATCTTATTCCTGTAATTTTTTGATACATATTCTTGAGCTAACAAAACATAGCGATCCACACTTTTTTCATACTTTGAACTCATATCTTTCGTAAAAATTTCAAAAATTCTTACCAAGTATCGTTTTAGTTCTGCTAACGAATTTAATTCGTTTATATTTTGTAACATTTCTTTATGATTAATCGATGAGGTGTCTACACCTTTTTCATTGATTCTATAAAAAAGAATAATAACCAGTTCTATAAGAAAAGTCCGAATGCCCGCAATATTTGCCCCGTAGAACCTTTGTGTTGAATTAAAAAGGTTTGACACTAGTTCAATCAATTCGGAATTATCCCCTATCTGTAAAGACCTCATTAACGCTTCCACAATTCTGTTTACATAGTCTTGTAAATCAATATTTAAAGAGCTTTGGATAGATTCATTTCGGATAGGTAAATCTTCATAGAAAAATATGGTTTCATCTTCATTAAAGTATTTATAATTATAAGCAAAAATAGCTTCATTATAAGAATGGCTAATTTCTTCAATATGATAATAAGTGTTACCTACCCCAATAAAAAAGCATTTCTCATCAAAAGTTAGTTCATTTATTTTATCTTGTAAAACTTCGATAAACAAATGAATATTTTTCTTTATTATTTGCTTTGAAGCAATAGTACGTTCAGTGAGTAAGAGAATTAAATTGTTGTCATAAAATAATATTTTCACCTGGTGCATTTTCCAATAGTTTGCCGAAATTTCTGTAATTTTTTGACGAAATGAAAAAGTGGAGTTCTCTTTTATTAATTTTCCAAATGAAATAATCGCTACTCGGAAATAATCGGTCTGTTCTTGAACTTGTTTCTCAATTGATTCAATTTTTTCTCCTTTAATTAACTTCAATAGCATGGATTCTTCTCTATTTAGTTGTTTATTGAGATTGGAGAACGTCTTCCTTTTTTTCTCAACTTGTAACTCTTCAATTATTTTTCTAAAGGTTTTGTAGAATTCCTCTCTCATGACAGGCTTTAGTAAATAATCCCTTACACCATATCGAATGGCTCCTTGAGCATATTCAAAATCATCATAAGCACTTAGAATAATAACTTTTATTTCAGGGAAAGATGCTTGGATTTCTTTAGCAAGCTCCAAACCCGTCATTATTGGCATACGTACATCCGTTAAGACTACATCTGGATTAAGTTTTTTTACAAGTTCCAATCCATCATAGCCATTTTCCGCAGTACCAACAACTTCAAACCCCAATTCCGTCCATGGGAAAAAATGAGTTAATCTCTCACGAATATTTTTTTCATCATCGACAACTATTACTTTGTACATATAAAAAACTCCTCATAGAAGCGAAATAATAAAAAGGATCTCCTTCGAAAAATTATATCAGAATTATATTAAAATTTAAAGCACTCTACCAGGGGGTGCCAGGGGTGCCAGGGGTGCCAGGGGTGCCAGGGGTGCCAGGGGTGCCACAGGGACGGTTCTCCTGGTCCCACTCAAAAAAAAGAACCAAAGGGATCAAGATATCAGCCCTTCAGTTCTTAATGAAAATACATTCGAAACCCTATGATGATTAATAGAAAAGATAACATTTGCATAATGACTCGACTTGGGATCTTTTGTGAGAGGAAGACGCCTAGCTGTGAACCAATGATAATCCCGGTTCCACCAAATGCAACAATCATCCAATCGATATTCCCATGCCAGACCTGAAGAAAAACACCTACAGAAGAATATAAGCATAAGGAAAAGATTGAGGTTGCGGTTGCGATATGGGTTGGAACACGAAAGATGTATACCAATATCGGAACAAGCAGCCAGCCTCCCCCAATCCCAAGATAGCTTGAGAGAATTCCCATGAAAAAACCAAGTGGAATGAGCCATTTACCCTGTAATCTTGTATTTGCTTGAAGATTAGAGGTGACGTTATTTGATGATTCTACCGTTGCCGCGGCTTCAGTTTTCGCTTCCTTCGTCATATTCTTCTTTTTTAGCAGATTCGTATTTTTCACCACTAAAAAGCAGCCCAAAAAGACAAGTACACTTGCAAAGAAAAAGTAAAAATACGTAGAGGAATAGGTTTGAAGAAGTTGCACACCGATAAAAGTTCCCGGGAACGCACCCATTCCTAACATGATTCCGGTTCGGTAATCAATCCGTTTTTGCTTTGCAAATCCAAATACACCAGACAATGAGTTAATTAGTACAATGACTAGCCCTGTTCCTGCAGCAAGAACGGGATCAACATGAAAAAGAAGCAAGAGTGCCGGTACAAATAGAAAACCTCCACCAGCCCCAACAATTGCCCCATACCCGCCAGCAAATATCCCGATTGCAACAAGTAAAACCCCTGTTACTATATCCATGATTACGTTCCCCCTATGTATGACTCTCTATTAACCTATCAAATCTTCAAGTAGTAGTAAAATAACAATGTATAATAGGTCATAACAAAACGTAATACTGCTTGTGATATAGAATAATACGAACTCAATCTTATATAATGATTGTAAAGGCTATAGAAATTACGTTTGAAAGGGGGGATACCATGAACATTGAGAATCTTAAACTCTTTTGCCTCGTGGTAGAAGAGGGAAGTATTACAAACGCTGCACGGATAAGTTATATCTCTCAACCAGCTGTCACGAAAAAGATAAGCCAGCTTGAGAATGAATATGGCACCCTGCTTTTTGAGAGAAACGGTGGGAGACTTGAACTAACAAAGGCCGGGGAAGTCCTTTATCCGTATGCAAAAGACGTTATTGAAAATATCAAAAGATCATTCGATGCAGTTCAAAAAATGACTGGCAATGAGGAAGTCAACTTACATATAGGCGCAAGTTTAACGATCGGTGAATATCTATTACCTCAAATTCTTGGAATGATAAAAAAAGGTTATCCACATATAACGTTCAGTCTTACAATAGGAAATACCCCTAATATGATAGCAATGCTTGAAAACAATGAAATTGATATTGCTCTTGTAGAAAGTCATGTAGAAAATCCAATATTAAGAATTGAAAAATTTGCGGAAGATGAGCTTATTTTAGTCACTTCGAATGACCACCATTGGAAGCATCGAAAAACAATTACGATAAATGAATTGGTAGAAGAAAAAATGATTTGGCGGGAGCCTGAATCCGGTTCTCGTCTGATTGTTGAAAACTACCTTCGTGAACATGGAATCCTTGACGACATTGAGAGTGAAATGGAACTCGGGAGTATTCAATCTATTAAAAGTGCCGTTGAAGCAGGCCTCGGCATCAGCATACTCCCAAGGATTACTGTTTTAAAAGAATTAGAACTAGGAACATTATGTCAGATTAACGTGACCAATTTTTCACTCACACGTTCACTCTGGATGGTTCAAAAACCACATCGTTTTCCAAAAATAGGATTGCAACATTTTGTAGATTTTATCCGGAATCACTAAGTAAAATATTTGGGGTTACCTTCATTCGTCCAGGTATCCAGAGGGACGATTCTCGTGGTCCCATCCAAGGTGGGAACCAGAGGAACCGTCCCTCTGGTTCAAAATAAAAGAGGAGTAACCTAATCACCACAGGTTTCTCCCCTTTTATTATGCGCTGTACTAGTATAACTACTTTTTCAGCAATTTATGCTCTTATTTTTCTTTAAAAATTTCCATCAGTTCGGCTGTTGCGTCGTCTGTGTTTTGGACGTAGGAGACGAGGTGTTGCATTTGGCCGTTCTGGTTTTCGATGGATGCTGTAATTTCCTCTAGGGATGCTGTTGTTTCTTCAATGATTGCAGCGAATTCACTGACTGATGTTTCAATGGAAACCGATGAATGACTGATTTGGTTTGAAATTTTCTCGAAATGCTTAACGGCTTCGTTTAGTTCGGACACTGTGTCATCGATAACAGTGAAAATGCCTTTTGTATCCTTTGTAAGTTGGACACTTTCGTCCATTTTTATTGCATTTTCAGCCATTTGTTTCTGCGTTAATGTTGTGCTTTCATTTACTTCCATTAAGTTCTCAGAAATGAGGTTCGCCGTATTAGATGTCACCTCTGAAAGTTTACGAATTTCAGATGCAACTACCGCAAAACCTCTACCACTATCACCTGCACGGGCCGCTTCAATCGAAGCGTTCAGTGCTAGTAAATTCGTTTGTGAGGCAATTTCCTGAATTCGGTCCGTAAACCCATTTGTCTCATTGATCTTTTCGACTAAGAGATTCATTGTTTCAGACATCGAATGTACGGATGCTTGAAAGTCCGTAATTTTTGAGAGTAAAAGGTCGATGGATTCATTGCCATTGTCAGCTGCTAGATTCGTGTTCTCGGTCTGATTACTAAGGTGGTTCGAGCCTTTTACAAATTCCTGGACAATTCGATTAAGATCTTCGATAGATTCAGTAATGGTTGTAGCCGCCTCATTTTGCGTGTTCATTCCGGATGAGATTTCCGTAACGGCGATTGTCATCTCGTTAAAGGAATGCATTTGCTCCTCACCTTGGCGACGGATATTTGTGATGTTCTCACTGATCACTTGTGAGTTTTCCTCAAGCTGAGCCGCATGATGCTTTCTCATCTCAAGGAGGTGCTCAGTGTGCTTATGCGTTGCTTGAATATCCTGAGTCAACCTTCCAGTAACAATACTCTGGAAAAACAGGGTCGCAATAATCACCGCAAAGATCAAATAGTAGATCACGATTTCCTTTGAAGTATAGCTGAATTCATGTCCACTTGTTATAAAAAATAAAACCGTTAAGGCAATGGCACAAGCCACGCCAAAGATTAGCGTTTTTCGCTTATTATAGATTGCAACCGTTGTCAAGAGGTATAAAGGTAAAAGGACGATTGGCGCCGACTGTGAGCTAGACATAATCACAAAAATTACTACCGCAATCCCTACGACTGAAATATAAGGTGTTTGTGTTAATAGTAGATTCTTGTAAATTAGTAAAAATAATATGGCAAGAAAAATCGCCCCACCGATTCCAATCGTAAGAATCATCTGAAGTGGCTGCTGGATCGAAACCTCTACGATTATTGCTAGAATGATAGAAATAAGTGAAACAATGCCGACCAATTTGTTTTTTCGGATTAGATCCTCTCGTTTTAACTCCTCAATAGATAAAACCGTTTCGTTCATAAGGTTGTCCCCCATTTTTAATATCTCCCTCTATTTTACCGTTTTTTAGGAGGATTGAATATAGTAATTATGGGAATTTGGGATTCAAACAAACGTTTGTTTAATGGATTAGGCTCACTGGCGCAAGGGTTTTGAAATTCAAACAAGCGATTGTTTGGAGTGAATTGTTATTTAAAGGTTAGGTTCACTGTATAGCCTAGATTGTTAAAAAAGCCTACTAAAACTTTTTCAGCATTTTTTTCGGCGGTTTCTAATAGACCTAGCTCGATTGCTTCTTCCTGAATATTATCCTGGGCCTCAGCCACTAAATCAAAGCCTTCAACCCATTTCATCTCACCACGGAATATTCCTTCGTCTGAAAATGTGATTAGCTTATCCATCTGTATCGCTGGATCTTGGATTAGCTCAGCATGCGGGAGAACAATATCTAGCACTTTTTCTTTCTCATTTACTTTTAAATCATCCTCGGTGATTGCTTTTAAATCAACACCAGCAATAACAGTGGCTGGAACAATTAATAAGGTTTCTCTCTTTGTACCAGGGAGATTTAACCGTATATCATTTCCAAACAATTTATTATCCTCTTGCTCCATAACCACTTTCACAGAGGCTTCAGCTGTTGCGAGTGTAGCCAGCTCTTTGATATCCTCAACAAAAACCGTAGTTTCTTTCTTAAATGTACTTCCAGATAGGAACCAAACGCTCCCTACTGAAACCACAATGAGAAGGACAGCAACTAGAAGAATCCTTGCTCCTAGAACTCGAAATAGCAACTTAGTTAGCGTTCCAGATGTGTTGCTATTTCCTCTTCTCTGGCCGACAACAGCAGTCGCCGCACTTTCATCATTTGCTGTTTTAAGTTCCTTTATAATAGCTTCCAACTGTGCTATTGTTTCATCCTTTTTCCTCATTGGATTCAACCCCTTTTTTGACTTAATATGATAGATTACTATTTTTTTAAATATGCAAAATGAAAGGCTACACCTAACTGGGGTGTAGCCAAACGATATATGGCATATTAATATGAAGTACTTTCGTCATATTCTGTGTCATTTCTACTACTTTTTACAAATTCTCTTATGGTTATTTTATCATAGGTCATTTTTAACTGTCACTTAAATTAAGATTGAGAGGTTTTGGGTTTATGTTTGTTCGGACAAATAACAGTGATTTCCTATTTCGCAAAATTACAAAGGTTACAAATCATTACAAGTTTTTCGTTTATTAACGAAGGTTAACAATTCATTTAAGAGTTGTAAATTCCAGATAAATCGACAAAATTTAAAGGTATGCTTATATATAATGACAAGAGTTAGAGGGTTAGGAGTCAAAATTTGTTTAGCGCCTTTGTAATTAGAAAAGGAAAAATGGAGGTAAATTTTTATGAATATCGTTAACTTTATAAGCATATATTTATTGGGTTCGCTTATTTTAATTTTTCTGTTGAATCTATCATTTAGTCAGTTAAGTCATAAAATCTCCAAAGTCAAAGAAAATAAGCACAATAGCCAGTGTTAAATACATAGTTTTTTAATAGATAGAGGTGATAAAATGGGAAATCTATTACGATACGCTGTTCAGTCAAAAAAGAAAGAATTGATTAACAAGCTAATTAAACAAGGAATCTACAAAAAAGATGAAAAACATCTTTATGAATTGAGTTTGAGTGAACTTGAAAATGAATATAAATTAGTATACGACCGCGAATGACCTTATCTTTTCCATGCTCAAGGGTGGACCAAACTGGCTTTATGGCTGATAAATTTTATTTATGGCTGTTAGCTCAAGCCATATGGCTAATAATTTTCATTTATAGCTGTTATTTCACTTTTTCGGCCGATAGCACATTTCCGCTCAAAAAAAGAGACAACCCCGCGGCTGCCCCTCTCCATTTATTAATTCAACTTCGATCTTAAATATGCATCAATAAACATGTCAATCTCGCCGTCCATGACGCTTCCGGTGTTACCAACCTCTACATTCGTACGGTGGTCCTTAACCATGGAATATGGGTGGAAGACGTAAGAGCGGATTTGGCTACCCCATCCGATTTCTTTTTGTTCGCCGCGAATTTCGTCTAGTTCGGCTTGTTGTTTTTCAATTTCAAGCTGATACAATTTAGACTTTAACATTTTCATTGCTTGTTCGCGGTTTTTGATTTGTGAACGCTCGGTTTGACACGTTACAACTGTATTCGTTGGTAAGTGTGTGATACGAACGGCTGAGTCGGTGGTGTTGATGTGCTGACCACCCGCTCCACTTGCACGGTACGTATCGATTTTTAAATCTTCACTACGAATATCAATTTCGATATCATCATTAAACTCTGGCATTATCTCACATGACACGAAAGATGTGTGACGACGGCCTGAAGAGTCAAACGGTGAAATACGAACAAGACGGTGTACTCCTTTTTCAGCCTTCAAATAGCCGTAGGCATTGTGTCCTTTGATTAATAGAGTCACACTCTTAATCCCAGCTTCGTCTCCAGGAAGATAGTCCAAGGTTTCAACTTTGAATCCTTTTTTCTCCGCCCAACGTGTGTACATGCGTAGAAGCAAGGAGCCCCAGTCCTGTGATTCCGTACCGCCCGCACCTGGGTGAAGCTCTAGAATCGCATTATTTTTATCATAAGGCTCACTCAAAAGGAGCTGCAATTCGAAATCACTTAAGCTCTTAGACAACTGTTGAATTTCCTCGTCTAACTCAGCTTGCAAATCTGCATCTGGCTCTTCCTTCACAAGCTGATAGGTGAGCTCAAGATTCTCATAAGAATCGTTTAAATTTACAAATTCATTGACTTGGTCCTTTAATGCATTTGCTTCGTTGATGACAGTTTGAGCCGCGTTCTGGTCATTCCAGAAGTCGGGCATTGACATGATTTCGTCAAGCTCGGTGATGCGCGCTTGCTTGGCCTCTAAGTCAAAGAGACCCCCTAAAGCCCGCTAATTTCTTAGCCATTTTATCAAGTTCATGCTTAATTTCTACTAATTCCATTATTTTTCCTCCAAGATGTAATCTCTAATTTATATCATGTTTCCTACTTCATTATCTTACTCATTTTTATAGGATTAGTCTCTGATTTTTTTCGAAACAAAAGGTGAGAGTTGGCTCTCACCTTTTTCTATATTGATAACTGGGACAAGGGACCTGACCCTCTGTCCCATTATTGACCGTGGCAGTTTTTGAATTTTTTACCGCTTCCGCAGTAGCATGGGTCGTTACGGCCGATGTCAACGGATTTTTGGACTGGGCGTTTTTTTGGCTTCTCTTCGCCGCCTTCTTTTGGTTGAACGGCATGGCCTTTCGCCACTTCTTCACGCTGAAGATTGCTGCGGATTTGCGCCTTCATCACAAACTTCGCTACATCGTCTTCAATGGAAGCGATCATGTTTTCAAACATCGCAAAACCTTCGAAGTTGTATTCGCGAAGTGGATCGTTTTGACCATATGCACGTAAATGGATGCCTTGGCGAAGCTGGTCCATTTGGTCAATGTGATCCATCCACTTACTGTCAACCGCACGAAGTACAACAACGCGCTCGAATTCACGCATTTGCTCAGGCTCAATTTGCGCTTCTTTTTCATCATAGCGCACTTTAACCTTTTCAAAAATGAGCTCAGACATTTCTTCAGGCTCTTTACCTCGAAGTTCGTCAATGGATATGTCACCTTCATTTAGAAGATTCGCATTCACATGATCAACGATTCCTTTGTAGTTCCAGTCTTCCTCTACCTCATCCTTTGGTGTATGAGCGTGAATCACACGATCGAGTGAAGACTTAATCATATTCTCGACAACATCACGAAGATTCTCAGAATCAAGAACTTCATAACGTTGTTTATAAATAACCTCACGTTGCTGACGAAGGACATCGTCATATTGTAAAAGTTGTTTACGCGCATCAAAGTTGTTACCCTCAACACGTTTTTGCGCAGATTCAACCGCTCTGGAGACCATTTTACTTTGAATTGGCTGGGAATCATCCATACCAAGGCGCTCCATCATATTTTTCATATTGTCAGAACCGAAACGGCGCATGAGTTCATCTTCCATGGAAAGATAGAACTGTGTTACCCCTGGGTCCCCTTGACGACCTGAACGTCCACGAAGCTGGTTATCAATACGACGGCTCTCGTGTCGCTCTGTACCAATTACCGCAAGTCCACCAAGATCCTTAACACCTTCGCCAAGCTTGATGTCCGTACCACGACCGGCCATGTTTGTCGCGATTGTTACCGCGCCTTTTTGTCCAGCATTCTCAATGATTTCTGCCTCACGAGCGTGGTTTTTCGCGTTCAAGACATTATGCTTAACGCCTTTTTTCAATAAGTACTTCGAAATAATTTCAGATGTTTCAATCGCAACCGTACCAACTAAGACAGGTTGTCCCTTCGCATGACGCTCAGCAATATCCTCAGCAACCGCGCGGAACTTACCCTCGATGGATTTATAAATTAAATCAGGACGGTCATCACGAGCTATCGGCCGGTTCGTTGGAATGACAACAACGTTCATATTGTAAATGTTGCGGAATTCCTCTTCCTCAGTCTTCGCTGTACCTGTCATACCTGAAAGCTTCTCATACATACGGAAGTAGTTCTGGAACGTAATCGTTGCAAGCGTCATGCTTTCGTTTTGAATTTCGACGCCTTCCTTCGCTTCAATCGCTTGGTGAAGACCTTCACTATAACGACGTCCTTTCATGAGACGACCTGTGAATTGGTCTACAATAACGATTTGTCCATCATCAACCACATAGTCAATATCACGATGCATACTTGCATTCGCTTTTAACGCTTGGTTGATGTGGTGAATTAAAGCTACATTTCCAATATCAAATAGGTTTTCAATACCGAACACACGCTCAGCCTTGGAAATCCCTTCTTCCGTTAGCTGAACATTTTTGGTTTTTACATCATAGGTATAGTCTTCTTCTTTTTTAAGAGTTGTTACAAATCCGTTCGCTTGAACGTAGAGTGATGTTGATTTTTGAGCAGAACCGGAAATAATCAACGGTGTACGCGCCTCATCGATTAAGATTGAGTCAACCTCGTCAATTACTGCAAAGTAAAGCGGACGTTGCACCATTTGTTCCTTATAAAGGACCATGTTATCACGCAAATAGTCGAAACCAAATTCATTGTTCGTACCATATGTAATATCCGCGCGGTATGCTTCAATTTTTTCATCACGAGACATGGAGTTCAGGTTCAACCCAACAGATAGACCTAAAAACTCATAAAGCTGGCCCATCTCGTGCGCATCACGGCTTGCAAGGTATTCGTTGACAGTAACAACGTGAACGCCTTTTCCAGTGATTGCATTCAAGTAAACAGGCATAGTGGAAGTTAATGTTTTACCTTCCCCTGTTTTCATCTCAGAAATATTTCCTTCATGAAGGGAAATCCCCCCCATCAATTGGACGCGGTATGGGTGGAGACCCAACACACGCTTAGCACCTTCACGAACAACAGCGAAAGCTTCAACTAGTAAATCATCAAGTTTTTCACCTTTTTGGTATCGTTCCTTGAACTCTTCGGTTTTGTTGCGAAGGGCTTCATCAGAAAGCTTCTCCATCTCAGGATGAAGGGCCTCAATTTTATCAGCAAGTGTTTCCAAGCGCTTGATTGTGCGTTTGTTTGGATCAAAAACTTTGTTTAAAATTCCAAGCATCATGTACGCTCCTCTATCGTAAAATTCATTCATTACGGGATTATGTATATTTACCATTTTAACACTAATTAGGACAAGGGTAAAATATTATCGAGTTTCTTGATTAGAGCCATTTCGACAAGACAAAAACAGTATCTCGCACTTCACGAGATACTTAAATCGCATAACTGATTTGATTCCGCCCATTTTGCTTGGAAGCGTATAAGGAGTTGTCCGCTTTTTCAATCGCTTGATAAAGATGATCTGGATCTTTCAGTTCTGAAACACCGATCGATACAGTAACAGTAAGCTTCTGGTTATCCGCATAAAACGGCGTTGACTCAATCCCGCTACGAATGTCAGAAACGATATTCATTAATCTTTCCTTCGATTCTGTCTCTAAGCATAAAATAAATTCCTCTCCGCCATATCTTCCAAGTAACGATTTATGGGGTTGGACAATTTTATATAAGGTTTGTGCGACATTTTTTAAAATCGAATCGCCATTTAAGTGGCCGAAAGTGTCATTCACCTTTTTAAAATGGTCGATATCTATCATCACAATGTAAATATTACGTTGGCTTGTAACTTTTTTAACGCGACTTTCGAAGTAGCGCATATTGTACAGACCTGTAAGAGGGTCACGTTCTGCATAAAACCGGAGCTTTCGTTTCAACTCTATTTCTCGGCTCAGCAGGTTAATGAAAAAATACAGAATAAACGCGGATACCTGAAGCGCCAACATTCGAACGAGATGGATTTCATCAAATAATTCCCAACCATTTGGCACAAGAAAAATAATCGGTACATCCGATATGAGCCAGCTAGCCATCACGATACTGAATAAAGTAAGTGGTTTAGGCATGACTCGATCCTTTTTATGAAAAAGAAGAGCCAATAATACAGGTAGGGTCATTCCGAATAACACGCCTGGCACAGCTCCCACGCCACCCATGCCAAGCCTCCAGCTAACCGTTATGATCAGGATAGGAATCGCATGTTTCCAACCCAACAAGAGTGAGAAAATCACCAATGGCACAAGGCGGAGGTCGAACTTATAACCTTCAAAACGGATTGGCAAATAGAAAAGAGATATCACACAAGCCGCAGTAAGAATGAGAATACTCGCTGAAAACAGATACTTGTGAATGGATTTCCGGTTGGATACTAATAGACTGATACACATATACAAGAACAAGATAATGGCAATATTTGAAAGGGTAGGTTGTAAGATAGTTGTCATCTAGATCCCTGCTTTATTAAATGGTCATTTAGTGAAGATTGTCCCTCAATTGTATTATCTATGATGTGGGAGTTTTTGGCTATGGGGGATTTCCCCTATTTTTCGTATAGTAGCTTTGTCCTTTTCATAAAAGAGGCACAGCCTGAAAATCAGACTGTGCACTCGTAAGCTAGTTCTATTAGTTAGGTTCAATGATGCCGTATTTACCATCTTTACGACGATACACGACATTGGTTGTATTGGTTTCCGCGTTTGTGAAAACGAAGAAATTGTGGCCAAGCATATTCATTTGTAGAATCGCTTCTTCACTATCCATCGGCTTCAAATCAAAACGCTTTGTTCGAACTAATTCGTAATCTTCATCCTCGATATCTTGAACAGCAGTAGCCGTAGCCGCCCCACCATTCTCAATCAAAGTGCGCGTAGAGCCTTTCTCACGAAGCTTACGGTTGACTTTTGTTTTATGCTTGCGGATTTGACGCTCAAGCTTATCAGTCACAAGGTCAATTGCTGCGTACATATCCTCATTAGACTCCTCTGCACGAAGCACAAGCTGTGTCATCGGAATCGTAACCTCTATTCTATGATCCTTTGCATTATTTACTTTTAAGTTAACATTTACTTTTGCATCTGGAGTGCCATCGAAATAGCGTTCAAGCTTTCCTACCTTTTTCTCAACATACTCTCGCAATGCTGGAGTTACCTCAATGTTTTCACCACGAACGTTGTAATTCATACATGAACTCCTCCTTTTAACTCTAATGCATTGGACACAGCCAAGACCCTTTTTAGGGTAACCAACCTGTGTAACAATATAACCCTTTTTAAATTAAGGTTATATACACTATTTCTACACACCCCTCCCCAATTCCTGCTTTTTCTTTAAGTAAATATGAAGAAATTGTGAATTTGTAAACAACATTTACAAAGGTGCGGGGTATTGATGGGTCACAGGGACAGGTCCCTTGTCCCAACAAAAAATGGATAAAGTCGTCCCAACTATCCGCTTTTCGTGCTATAAATGTAAATTTGTAAACATTATGTGTAGGTGTAAAAATATATGCATGTCTAAGGTGAGTTATGAATGGAACTTTGTGTGGTTTCTTAGATGAGATTGCTTGAAGAATTCTTCAGTAGTAGGATGTCCAAATTGTGGGAGTAATATTGAAGAATCGGAAAAATAAGTAAAAACTCTATTACCTTTATAAATTAAATAGAATAAACCACCCATTTTATAAACTCAAAAACAGGTGGTCACATCATTTTTTCGCTTTTCTTGAATTTAGATTTACTTCAACCATCTCTTATAACCATTTCGTAACGAGGTTCACGACTACTGGGCCTAAGAGGACAATAAACAAGGTTGGAAAGATGAAAACAACCATAGGAATTAACATTTTTACGGGTGCTTTCATTGCTTGTTCTTTTGCTACCTGGCGTTGGTTCTCGCGGATCCGCTGGGTTTGGGCTTGTAAAACCTTTGTCATCCCGATTCCAAGTTGGTCAGCTTGAATAATTGAGTTCATGATGCTTCTAAAAAACTCAGACGGGACCCGTTCTCTTAATTCAATGAAAGCCTGCCGTCTCGCTTTTCCTAACTTCATATCCTCTAACGCATACATAAACTCGGTTGAAAGTGGTGAATGCATTTGTTTGCAAACCTTTTTCAAGGCCCCGTCAAGTCCCATCCCTGCTTCAATTGAAACAGTAATCATATCAAAAAAGTCAGACATCGACTTTTCAATTTCTTTGATTCTGGCTTTCTTCTTCGCATTTAAGTAAAAGTTAAAATAAGCGTAGACGAAAATAGCAAATATCGATGACATCATGATTACTTTAAAAGTTTCACCTGATTTTGAACCAAACAGGAAAAAGGAAAGGATAAAGACAACCACTGATAATGAGATTTGGATGAGCTTAAAGTCTACGGCTGTAAGTCCAAATGGAAGACCCGCTGCCTGTAATTTCTTCTCCAAATGATCCATTTTGGATTTTGACATTTTACCAAAGGTTAACTTACGAACATAGGCCAAAACCGGTCTTATTACTCGATCTTTAAATCCCAATTCCTTTTGCTCTACATCCTGTAAATCCTCTTCGTATAATTTTCTACCATTCACAAAAGGGGAAATCCTTTGCTCCATTTTCCATTTTGTTTTATTGGTTTGATAGATGACTAAAAGAAAAAGCGTAGTAAAAAAAACAAAAGATGTAAGCCAAAACAGTAGATTCATACTACACCTCAATTTTGATGATTTTTTGAATGAGTAGCCAACCAATCATTCCTGATATGGATCCAAAACCAAGCAATGTCCAACCTAGTGGATGTGACAGTAATGGACTAAAATACGCTGGATTCATAACATTAAGGAGCAGTCCTAAGATAACTGGAAGTAAAGATATTACCCATGCAGACATCTTTCCTTGTGCCGTTAATGCATTTAATTCTTCCTTCATTCGAACACGCTCTGTAATAGTTTCTTTAATTGTTTCTAAAATCTGTGTTAAATTACCACCCGTTGTTCTTTGAATCAGTAAAGCGGTCACGACAATATCTAAATCTTTATTTGGGAGACGCTTCAACATCGTTTCAAATGCCGTTTCCATTGAAATTCCTAAATTGATGTCCTGGATGGCACGAGAAAATTCCGTTCCAATTGGATCAGGTACTTCTTTTGCAATGATCTGCATTGCTTGCATAAAACTAAAACCTGACTTCATCGCGGTTGACATGGTTTCGAGAGCTTGAGGAAGCTGTGAAGCACATTTTAACAGCCGCTTTTCCTTTTTATGTTTTAAATAGAAGCCAGGAATCATCCATGCAAAGGCACTCGACAAGAGAATAACCAAAGCATGTAGATGGAGCATTAGGGTCAAGATTACAACAAAACCTACAATCACAACTCTAATTAAGATAAACTCCTCTGGCTTTAATGGAATTCCTGCTGTATCTAACTCTTGTTGTAATCTCTCACCTTTATTTTTTCTTGGACGAATAACTGTCGAGAGCTTGAGAAAGACATCTTTCATTTTTACGCTCTCTTTTTTATTGGTCTCTTGCTCTTCAACAACCATTGCGCTTCGAATGTCATTTGGGATGAACGTTTCGATTCTTCGTTTCACTACATTTTTTTTACGATAAAAATAGGAACCCATCCCCAAAAATAAAAGAGTAAAAACAAGAAAATAGACTAAAAACATTTCATTACACCTCAATAAACCAATCGCTTGGTAAGTGAATTCCGTAGTTTTCTAGTTTTTCAGATACGTAAGGGCGAATTCCTGATGAGGAATGTCTGCCTTCTATTTTTCCTTCACTTGTTGTACCTGTTTGTTTAAAAGTAAAAAGGTCCTGTAAGATGATCGTGTCGCCCTCCATACCAATGACTTCGGTAATATGTGTGATTTTACGACTTCCATCCTTAAGTCTAGATTGCTGGATAATAATATCGACAGCACTCGAAATTTGTTCCCGAATGGCACGTACCGGTAAATCCATACCCGCCATCAAAACCATCGTTTCTAAACGAGATAGCATATCCCTTGGGGTATTTGCGTGACCTGTAGCAAGAGATCCATCATGACCTGTATTCATCGCTTGAAGCATATCAAGTGCTTCTGCACTACGAACCTCACCAATTACGACACGGTCTGGTCGCATCCGCAGGGAATTTCGCACTAAATCACGAATCGTAATCGCGCCTTTTCCTTCTATATTAGGAGGTCTCGTTTCGAGTGAAATTACGTGATCCTGCATTAACTGAAGCTCAGCAGCATCCTCAATCGTCACAATCCGGTCGTCATTTGGAATAAACGACGATAAAACATTCAGTAATGTAGTTTTACCAGAGCCCGTTCCACCACTAATAAAAATATTAAGTCTAGCTTTTACGCAACCATCTAGGAACTTGGCCATTTCCTCACTTAATGTTCCAAATTGAATTAAATCCGTTATCTCCAAGCGTTTACTAGGGAATTTACGAATCGTGATAACAGGGCCAATAAGAGAAAGAGGTGGAATGATCGCATTCACACGAGATCCATCCGGTAATCTTGCATCAACCATTGGACTTGACTCATCAATTCTTCTACCTAGCGGAGAAACAATCTTCTCAATCACTTGCATGACATGGGCTTCATCTCGAAAATAACTATCACTTTCGACTAGCTTTCCTTTTTTCTCTAAATAAATTTGGTAGGGTCCGTTCACCATAATTTCTGACACATCTGGATCATTTAAAAGCGGTGTAATCGGACCAAATCCAATCAATTCATTTGTAATCGTATCAATTAGTTCTTTTTTAGCTTCATGCGTTAAAAAGCGGTCAGCATGGTCATTTAAAAACTCCATCGATTCTTTTTCAATCAATTTAACTTGTTCATCCTCAGTAATCGATGGATGTTTCTTTAGTTCCGAAATAATATGCTGGTGTAATTGAGTCTTTAGCTCAGATTCCTTTGGCTTTCTAGTTTCTTTTCGTTTTACCTCTTGAGGGCTTGTGCTGCTCACAGTATTTGTTTTTTCATTAAGTCTTTTTAATAGTGACAAATCTGAACCCCCTTATTTTTTACGTGAAATTGATTTCCAAAAGGACTGTTTTTTCGTTGTTTCATTCTTTTGTTTTGGTTTTTCAATGAGTTCATCTGCTAATGTAAGAACAGACTTTGCTACCGGAGAACGGTGTGACATGGATACGAAAGGGTCACCCTTATTAATAGAAGAAATGACTAGTTTGTAATCACTAGGGATCCGATGTTTAATCGGCAATCCTAACACTTTTTCAATCATTTCGGTCGTTAACTCGGCAGACTCCGTGTCACGATTTAAAATCACTTTGATTCTGTCTTTCAACCCTAGAATACCAAGTGTATCAAGAGCTAATTTTCCATTTTTTAAAGACGGTAAATCAAGACTAGTGATTAACAAGATTTCATCCGAATTTTCCAAAGCGACTAAGCTAGTTTCGACAAAAGCTGGTGGAGTATCGATAATAATGACGTCAAACGTCTTTTTCAGTTCTTGAATAATGGTATAGATGTGTTCACCTGTAACAAGTTCCGAATACTCCGGTAAATGTGGAGAAGCTAGTATTTCAATTCCAGTCTCGTCCTTTGTAAGATAGCCTTCAAGGGAAGTTGCCCCTTCTTCATATCCCTCTTTCATCCACTCATAAATAGTCTTTTTTGGCTTTTGATCAAATAAAAGCGAGACATCTCCAAATTGCAAATCTAAGTCAATCACCGCTACCTTCAAGTTATTCTTCATACAAGCCACAGCTAGGTTTACACTGATCGTTGTCTTTCCAACCCCACCCTTTGTACTACAAACGGTAATAACCTTACCTTCTATTGTTTCCTCTTGGGGTAGGCGCTGACTCTTCAAGTGGGCGACTTCTTTAGCCTTCTCAATGGCTTTTATACATTCCTGGTCACTGTATATACTAACTGCATCAACGGCACCGGAATACATGGCTTTCTTCAAATCGATACTTTCATCCGGTACCATTAAGACAACAGCGACTTGAGGGTAATGATACGTAATTTCCTGACAAACTGTATACGTATCATTTACCGCGACTTCACCAAGTAAAACAATCGTCTCCCCTTCAGCACTTTTTAATGCCGACTGAAGTTCCGTTACTGTCTGGTAACTTGAAACTACATTGTTTTTTCCAATAAAGCCCTTCATTCTTTCGATATGAACATGTTTATCCATCAAAATATAATAGTGAATCACCATAAATCACCTTTTCTACTAATGATCCTACGAGGATTATTGCGTATCAGGACTCCCTTTTAACATCAGATTTATGACACCTTTGCTTGTCGCATTGGTAATGGCAATCCCATCTTCAGGTGCTACCTCTAATGTGATCGTTTGATAATTATTTGTACTTGGATCCTCGGCTACAGTCTTCGATCTCCCAACCGCTAGGACCTTACTATTTTCTACCAAAAGTTGACTGTTATTCTCCGCAGAAGTCGCAATCACATCTACATAAGAGCCTGGCACAATAAATCCCGAAACACCTTGAAGCTCATTGACTGAAATTGTGATGGCTCTCTTCCCATCATCTATCGCCAACAGCTGTTTTACTTGTTTAGGATTGCTTGCTTCTTCTTGTTCACTTGAAGCAATGCTTTGCGTATCGGCAGCTTGTACGGACTCTGTATTCTTCGATTCCGTAATAAAATATAATAAAGTCGCTGAAAGCAATCCAAAGGAGATTGCAAACATCCAGAGCTTTTTTCCGTTCATATTACCCCACCTATTTTGTTAATTTATAACCATATGTGCCATAGTTTGTTTGTGTTGAAGACATACTTCCTGGGTACGTTGTTTGGATAAACCTACCGATTACTTCAGAATTGCTACTAGTTGAAGTAACATTTTCAATAAAGAAAGTAGCAAATCCCACAACTTCAACCTGCTTAACCTGCTTCGCACTGTCAATTATAATTGGCTTAAAAACCGGTACTAGTATAAGTCGTTTACAATCGTCACTGTAATTTAAATAGGTTTGGCTTGGACATGCTTGGATCCGATTTGACACAGCAGTATAGGTCTTTCCAGCCATTGCACCTGTTTCAGTGTTTAAGATATCGCCAACCTTTATTTCAAAGTTATATCCATTTAATAAATCTGTTTCATAGTTTTTGGCACCAGGGCCAGTTAATGCAAGTGCCCCAAAGTTTCCATAGGTAGCATCTGCAACCTTTAACTTCACTACAGTTCCAAAAACTAAAGAAGTAGAGTATTCAACTCCTAGCGGCACAGCCCCAATTCCTGATGTAATCGGCATTAAGTCCACAGAGGCACTAGCTCGGATTACCGGATTCTCAAAACCAAGTGTATTAGCGAAGAATAGCTTAACTTCCTTATTTGCTATAACCTCAATCGTAGTTGCGTTATTTTGGATAAAGATCGAAAAATCACTTGGATTCTCTTTATTCAGTTCTACCGTTTTTGTTGCCATGGACTGAGCCTGATTTTGATTAAGTGGAAGCTCCCCAGCACCCGCCAAAGCAGCCGCATCCGCTACCTTTTGAATTTTGGCTTTTTCTAAATACAGATTTCCTACATCAACGACCAATGCAAGTAATCCTAAAAACACACTCATCATGATTGCTACTAGAACAATAGTTGCCCCATCTTCTTTTTTAAAAAGTTTCATCATTCAATCCTCATTGTTGTTTCATTTTCAAGTTGAAAAGGATTCGGTACAATACGATCTAGAAGAGGGGTTGTCAGCGTAACTGGATAAGAAATCGCAATGGTTACAAATTCACCCCTTGTGCGACCCATTTCGGGTGAAATGTTCACTTTAACCAATTCGCTCGACATTAAATCGGTTGCCCCAATAGCTGTCCGTAGGATATCCTCATTACTCCCACCTACGCTAGCAACTCTAGCGGCTTCTCTACTTGCATGATTGAGTGTTAAATAAGCTGAAAAAATCCGTCCAAAGTCAATAATGCCGAATACTAAAAACAAGAGAAATGTGATGGACAGTGCCATCTCTACAATTCCTTGCCCATTCTGCTTTTTTATCACACAAACTCAACTCCACTATAAAGCAGTGTCCCAATCACAATCGCAACTCCATAAGGAAAAGCATGATGCATATCCTCTTTATCGAGACCATCAAGGGTACGGAAACGCATCGCAAAAAAGATTTTTTTGAGAAAGAAACCTACCTCTTTTTTAGACATTAAAATAACAAATGCAATGATCCCACCGATAATCGCAATCACGAAGAATGATTGAAAAACAAAATAGCTACCCTTTAAAGCGCCAATCGCACCAAGTAGCTTTACATCACCCGCTCCCATTCCTCCAAGTATGTAAGGAATTAATAGGAGACCAAATCCTGTTAGAATGCCTAAAAAGCTACACTGTAGGCCATCCCATCCATTTGTCACTGTATGATATGTTAGACCGATAACCATAGTTGGAAAGGTAACAATGTTATATATTTTTCTTTCTTTTATATCCGTAATAAAAGAAATCACTAGTGCAAAGAATAGAAATACATTAAGCATTTATTCACCCCATTTTTAAAGTTCATTTAAAAATCCCCTACTCTCGCATTTTTTAGGATAGTAGGGGACGTTGGTTAATTATTACATATTTTTATGGAGTAGTTGTTGTAGTGTCAGTTGACGTTGTACCTTTAAGTTGATCAACAACAGCTTGGAATTTATTCGCAATTTCTTTTCCGAATAGTGTCATTACTGCAACAGCTGCAAGAGCGATTAGTCCAAGAATTAAACCGTACTCAGTCATTCCTTGACCTTTTTCTTCTGTGAAAAATTGTTTGATTTTTTGCATGATATATTGTTCCCCCTATAATTTGTTTTGTCTATTTTTTTGACAATCGATTCGGAACAAAAAAGGGGCAATATTATCCGAAAGAATAATATCGCCCCTCATGGGTTCGATTTATTTTTCGGTAGCTGGCGAGCATATTGAATAATCAATGAAGCCCCTATAGCTTTGCGTCGCTAGGTTTCCCCAGGTTTGCCCTTATCGAATTTGTCATTGTTGTTTGCCTTACGAGTAAGAATATATCATGCGACTAATGTATCAAACAATCAGTAGATAATGGAAAGGCAGGAAAGATATATGAGCAAAAACGAAAATATCCTCACCCTACCTCTCAAACTAAAGGCCTATAACACTTTCTCAAAACGGTTAAAAGGCTTAATGTTTCAACGAAAACCAATCAAAAACGAAGCCATTATTTTAGAGCCTTGTAATTCCATTCATATGTTCTTCATGTTTTTTCCAATTGATGTTGTTTTTCTTGATAAAGAAAATCGAGTTGTGAAAGCGAAGGAAAATGTTAAACCGTGGACCGTTATTTTCCCTGTGAAAAATGCGTATAAAACGATTGAAATGCCAGTTGGGTCGATTCGGGAGTTTGGGATTAAGGTGGGTTGTGTAGTTGAAGTTTGAGTGGTGGGCCGTCAGGGGAAATTGCTGTTTCCCTGGGTAAACAAAAAAAATCCCTCAAACGATAGCAGCAGATGGTGAGTGATTTTTCCTTTAATATTTATGTTTTCATATTATTGCAAGTATAAATCAACGAAAAAAAATGTGAACTCATATCGAATTCAAATACATTTATTGTCTTGTTAACCGTTCAATTTCTGTCTCAACTTTAAAAATTCGTTTATTTAATGCGGAGGTTTGATTATCTACATGTTCTGTAATTTTTTCGGTATAATTGCCAAGACTTTCGATAAGATTCTTTTGAAGTTTTTCTTGTCCAATTTTAAGCTCATTTTGGTTTATCTCTAGTCGTTCCAATCGTTGGTCAATCCCGTCTAAACGTTTGTCTATTCCATCAAAACGCTTGTCCATTCCGTCTAAACGCTTGTCTATCCCATCAAAACGCTTGTCCATTCCGTCTAAACGCTTATGAATCGGATTTAATTCTTCTTTTAAGACTGATCTTAACAAGTCCACCATTTCATTCATAATAATTCCTCCTACTTTTTAATATATCATAATTTTTTTTAGCTTAATAGACTCGATAGATATTTAAGGTAAAGCGATAATCATCTATATTCGCTTCTCCATTTAATTCAAAACTCTCTCCTTTCCTCTTATTAAATAAAATTTTTCATTAATTTGTATGGGTATTCATATACAGAAAATGTGTTTATCTAGAGGTAATGTTGGAAGGTTTATTTTCTGGAGGTTAAGTTATCATTACAAATCCTATAGATATATTTTAACACAAACGAAACATACGTTCTGCTATTTTTTATTTCTTTCCGGGTAGGCCTTCGAATAATTATAAAAAAAGACATCCAAGTTAAAAAACTGGATGCCCATTAGAAATTATTTGATTACCTTCACATCTGCCTGGCCTTTTACAACAAAGTCTCCCAGTTTACCTTCGAAGTTCATTGTCATTTGGCCACGAACCCAATAGAAGTCTTGTCTTTCAAACTTGAACTGGCCTTTTTTCGCTTGTTGGTAATAGCCTTTGTTTGATGTTAAAGCTGAAACCCCATCAAGAGTCGCTTTATCTAAATCAAAGTCTTTAGGGTTATACCCCATTGGTAAAGATACTTGAACTGTGAAAACACCTTTGTTTCCGTTCATAACCTTAGGTAATACTTCAACAGTTGCTGGAATAAAAACAAGGATTGTTTTTGTAATCTTTGTTGTCCATCCGGCATGATCTATTGCTTCAACTTCAATTACATATTGACCTGGTTGATCGAACGAAACTTTTTCACCGTTTCGAACTTTTTTACCATTAACAGTCATTTGTTCATGTGCGATTCCTGATAGATTGTCTGATGCAGAATAAACTAATTGTAAATCAGTTCCTAAAGCATATTCCTCAGCTACATCTAGAGAAATAGTTGGTGCTGTTTTATCGACTTTCACTTGGACTGTTTGGACTTCTTCTTTGTTCCCTGCAACGTCAACACTGTAAAATGATACTTCAGTGATTCCTTCTTCACCTACTGTTAAGCTTGTGCCTTCTATAAATTCAGATCCGTTTACTGAATAGAATGTTTGGGCTATTCCGCTTAGGTTGTCAGTTGCCGTTAGTTCAACTTGCACGTCTTTGTTTGACCATAGATCTTCTGTATTTAATGATGTAGTTGGTTTTGACTTGTCAATTTTTACTTCAGCTGTATTTACTTTTTCTGTATTACCGACTTTATCACTAGAATAATAAGAAACTTTGTGAATCCCTTCTTCTTCGATAGTGAAATCAGTTCCTTCAACAAAAAGATCATTGTTTAGAGAATAGAATGTCTTCGCAACTCCTACCTCATTGTCAGTAGCTGCTAGACTAACATTCACACTCTCATTTACCCAATCAGTGGGTGCGTTAATTGTTGTGACAGGTGCTTCTTCGTCTAATATTAGTTTCGCTAACACCACATTTGAAGGAGCTGACTCTCCAAATGAATTGCTATAGGACATCACAATGTATTCATGGTTAGCATATGAAAGATTATAAATTGTATAGGATAGGTTGTTAACCTTCTCCGCAATTAACACTTTCTCGCCATCAATGATTTCATAGATATTGTATCCATTTGCATAGGTGATAAAATCCCAATAAATTCTTGCACTTGTATCACTTAATAGCTTTAATGTTGCAATTGGAGATTCCATAACTGGATACACAATCTTTTCAGTTATAAGATTAGAAGGTTTAGATTCACCAAAGCGTGTATTAAATGCTGTCACTTCAAATGTATGGATATTTTCTGTTAAATTGTGAGCTGTAAAAGTACGTGCAGTTCCTTTATAAATCAATTGTTTATGACCATCAGTTGTTTGATATACTCTGTATTCATTTGCCCAAGCAGCGGCTGTCCAAGACAAGGTAATATTGTTGATATTAAATACCTTCTCATTTACTTGAGGTGCTTGAACAACTGGCCAAGTTAACGTGAAATCTACTTCGTTTCCTTCCGGTGATTCATTAAAGCGATTGCTGTATGAATGGACGACATATTTGTAATCTTCCTCAGGCATATTGATTAAAGTTATTGTCGTCCCTGTTATTGTTTTAATCAATTCTTGTTTGCCCTCCACAATACGATAAACATTGTATGCTGTCGCATATGTTGAGCCACTCCATCTTAGGGTAAGGTCATTTCCATTTGTAACACTATGTGTCAGATTGTTTGGTGCTTGCATAATCGGCCAAACCAATGGAAACGATGACGTTTGCCCCTCTGGTGATTCACCGAATCGTGAACTATACGAATGAACTTCGTATTGATAGTCACCCTCGGGTTGATTGATATACGTAACCGAAGTACCTGTTAACGTACTTTTTAGCACCTTTTCTCCATCAATGACTTGATACACTCTGTAGCCTGTTGCATACGTTGAGCTATCCCATTTTAATGAGAGGTCATTCCCATTCGTTATTGTATAAGTCACCGTCTCTGGTGCTTGCATGATCGGCCAAATCAAAGGAAATGATAATTTTTGTCCTTCTGGTGATTCGCCAAAACGAGTACTATACGAATGAACTTCGAATTGATAGTCACCCTCGGGTTGATTGATATATTTTACCGAAGTACCTGTTAACGTACTTTTTAACACCTTTTTCCCATCAATGATTTGATATACTCTGTATCCTGTTGCATACGTTGAGCTATCCCATTTTAATGTAAGGTCATTTCCGTTCGTAATTGTATAGGTCGCATTTTCAGGTGCTTGCATGATTGGCCAAACCAATGGAAACGACAATTTTTGGCCTTCTGGTGATTCGCCAAAGCGAGTACTATACGAATGAACCTCAAATTGATAATCACCCTCTGGTTGATTAGTATATCGTATAGACGTTCCTGAAACAGTATTCCGTAAGACCTTCTCTCCATCAATCACCTGATATACCTTATAGCTAGTCGCATAAGTAGAAGGTTGCCATGTGAGTGTCAGATCATTCCCGCTCGCAATACTATGCTGGAGTTCTCCCGGTGCCTGCATAGTTGGATGAGTTAGTGGTACCTTTATCTCTTTTCCTTCTTTAGACTCACCAAAGCGTGAGCTTACTGTATGAATTAAATACGTATGGTCACCTTCTGAGACATTCACAAGCGTCCCAGATAATGATGGCACTGTAGCCTTTAGTACTTTTTCGCCTTCAATTAGTTCATATATTTTATATTGATTCGCATTCTCAGCTGCTTCCCAACTAAAAACTAAGTCGTTGCCGTTTAGGACTTTGTATGTCAAATTAGTTGGTGCCAGCATGGTTGGATAAACGATCTCAACGGATACTTGACTACCTTCTGGTGAATCACCGAAACGGTCACTAAAAGAATAGACCTCGTATTTGTGTTCACCCTCAGCTAGATTGCTAAAGCTTGCCGTTGTTCCAGTCAATGTACTTTTTAAGACTCTCTCACCATCAACAATTTGATATACCTTGTATCGAGTTGCATAGGTGACAGGATCCCATTTTAAGGTAACTGTATTAATGTTACTAATCGTATGAGTCAGATTTTCAGGAGCATCCATGATATGCTCATCCATCTTAATAGTCAGGCTACTTCCTTCTAAAGACTCACCAAAACGGTTACTCACTGAGTGGACGATATACGTATGGTCTCCTGCTGGCACCCTATAGAGAACCGTAGACAAAGAAGATACGGTAGTTTTCAATATCTTTTCCCCATCAACCATCTCATATATCTTATAAGAGTCAACATACTCCACTGCTTCCCAATTAAGCACAACATCATTCCCATTTTGGACTTTGTATGCTAGATTGCTAGGTCCTTTTATGGTTGGATGTACGAGCTGAATGGTAAGGTTAGCACTATCTGCCGATTCTCCAAATAAAGAGGAATATGAATGAATGACATATTGATATTCTCCCTCTGGTAGATTCGTATACGTGATTGCTGTACCGGTCGTTGTATTCTTTAGAACCTTTGCTCCATCAACGATTTGATAGATTTTGTAGCCAGTCGCATATTCTGATGCGTTCCAGCTTAGCTTGATATCATTACCATTTACGATGCTATAAGTCGGCTCAGTAGGCGCCTGCATCGTCTTCCCTTTTAACGTAAATGCAACTTGAGTTCCCTCAGCAGACTCACCAAATCGAGAAGAGTAAGAATATACCTCATACGTATAATCCCCGGACGGCATGTTTGTATAGGTTACACTTGTAGCTGGGGTATTGCTTTTTAAGACCTTTTTCCCATCAACAATTTGGTACACTCTATAACTATTTGCATACTCAGAAGCATCCCAACTCAATGAAAAATCAGTATCATTTTTGATGGTTTCAATGACATTCGCAGGCGGCTTCATCGCTGGATGTACGAGTGAAATAGATACTTTACTTCCTTCTATCGATTCTCCAAATCTTGTAGAATAAGCGTAAATCTCATAGGTATACTCGCCCGCTGGCATATTTACATACGAAATCGTTGTGCCAGTCACTGTGCTTTTTAATACCTTTTTCCCATCAACAATTTGATAGATTTTATAATTGTTGGCATAAGGCACCGTTTCCCAGCTAAAGACGAGATCATTCCCGTTTAAAATCTTATATGAGAAATTGGCCGGTTTTTCCATGATGATTTCTTCTAGAGTAAAAATAAGTCTACTTGCTTCTACCGATTCTCCAAATCGATCACTAAACGAATGAACTTCAAAAATATAATCACCAGCTGGCATATTTGAATAGGTAATCGTTGTACCAGCAATTGCACTTTTTAAAATCTTTTCACCATTGATAACTTGATACACTTTATAGCTTGTCGTATTTGCTGTACTGTCCCAGTTCAAAATGATATCGTTACCGTTTTGGATTTTATGTGTAAAATTACTTGGTGCAGCAAGCTTCACCTCATCAACGTTAAACGAAACTTGACTCCCTACTGCAGATTCACCAAAACGGTCACTATATGAGTAAATCTCATACACATGATCTCCTGCTGGAACCTTCGCATATGTAACGCTAGTACCAGTTACTGTACTTGTTAATGTTTTCTCTCCATCTTTTAGTTGGTAGATTTTATAACTAGTTGCATAGGGTACACTTCCCCATGTCAAAATGACATCATTGATGTTTTGAAGCTTATATGAAAAATTACTTGGTGCGGCCATTGTCACTTCATCAACTACGACATTGAGTTGACCGTCTTCACCAGCAGATTCTCCATATCGATCACTGAAAGAATGGATTTCGTATTTATAGGTGCCTGCGGCTACATTTGTGAATTTTGTTGTTGTAGTCGTTAATGTACTTATTATGGTTTTTCCTTCAGCATTAATCTGATAAAGCTTATAGTTTGTTGCATAAGGAACTGAATCCCATTTTAACGTGACATCATTCCCATTCGTTACTGAATACGTAAAGTTACTTGGAGTCTTCATTACAGGATGAACAACATCAACTTGGACTGAAGTTGATAATGGCGATTCCCCATATAAGGAATTCTCAGCTAAAACGGCGTATTCATAGTTACCTTCAGCAGCATTACTTATCGTATAGGATCTTTCAGCTGTTGAAGTAAGCAAAGTTCTTTGACCATCCTCTTTAATCTCATAAAGATGATATTGTTCTGCATAATCAGATTCGCTCCAACTAAGGACAATATCATTCCCATTTCTGATTGTGTGTGTCAAAGTCACTGGTGGGGCCATGGTCGGATAGACAATATCAAACTCTACTGGAGCACTTGGACCAGATTCTCCTTCCCCACTTAAGGTAGATACAACATATCTGTAAGATCCTTCTGCTAGGTTGTTCAAATTATAACTAGTAGATGTAACCTTATCCCTTAGTATAAGTTGACCCTCAGTTATTTCGTACACATTGTACCCGGTTGCTCCATAAACTGCACTCCAAGTCAATTTCACATCATCAGGCGTTGCGTGTTGAGATGCAAGATTACTAGGAGGAAGCATGTTACTGTTTGCTAGAGCTTTGGTAAACGGAAAAAATACTTGAGTAACCATAAGCAATAATGCAAGTAGTGCTACATTCCTTCTCATCCTTTTTTTCATCCAATAGTCCTACCTTTCTTAAAAAAGCCAAAAGAAAAAGAACCTCTAACAAGGTTCATAGGTTAAAAGACTATGTTTCCTTGTGGCAACCGGCTACCATCCGCATGAATCATACGATCATGTGGGTCAGGCCCATGGCTTTGCGTCTTATAGTTTCCTATAATTTGCCTTTTTCACTTTGGTTTTTTGTTAATTCTTTACTATTATATTACCTTTATACTATTTTAGAAAATAGGTACATTATACTATTATCTGGTATAAAGTATGGGTTATTCCATTCAAATAGAATAACCCGATTATACTAAGCGTTATAAATTTCCTTCTATTTCTTCTTATCAAAAAACATCCCATCAGAAGGTCCTGAATTGTAAGGATTAACGTATTTGGTTGTGGAGTGTTTTCGTTTTTTAAGATTTGTGAGGTCTAGTTTAATCTCACTTTTTAGAGCTTCTAGTTTTTCTTCAATATAGACGTTCATCTGGATGATTTCTGCTCCAAGCTTCCGTTCCTCCTCTGTATAGGGAGGTTGGACTTCTTTAATGAGTCGTTCCCTTTCGTCAAGCAGTCCAGCAATTTTTTCGATTGCCTCATCACGTTTGTCCTGTTGAATAGACTCTGTTATCATGCTGTGTAATTCCTTTGTGATGCGAAAGAGTGTAATAACTGAATTCACTATGCTTGTCCACCCTGCGAATGCTGACGTTGACGTCCCATTTGAACAACTTCTTTCCACGTATCACGGAAATCAGTTACAAGTCCCTCAACCTCTGTTAAAATATCGAGGTCGTTTTTTAAGTTTACTTCCAATAGCTGACGATTGATATAATCGTACATCACCATCATGTTCTTGGACATTTCCACATCCATATTTAACGTAACCATAAACTCACGAATGATGTTTTGCGCCTTTTGAAGGTTTGTATTTTTTGCCTCAATATTATTTTCTTCAATCGCCTTACGTGAGAGTTTTATAAATTTCAAGCAACCATTATAGAGCATTAACGTAAGCTCACCCGGTGTTGCTGTTGACACTGAGTTCGATTGATATGCTTGATATGGGTTAGTGATTGCCATATACTTCACTCCTTCTTAATAACTGAATTGTTGCATTAAATACGCAGATTGTTGGTTGGCTCGCTGAATGGCTTTTTCCATTGCAGTGAATTGACGCCAATAACGGTCTTCAATTTGGATAAGGCGGTCTTCAAATCGGCCGATACTATCTTCCAACTGATCGAGGTTCTTACCAATCGTGTACTTCTGAGTGGTCCACGTTGATTTACCAGCCTTAGACTCGATATTCGTAATCGTCCCTTTAATAGAATCTCTTAATCGTCTCGCAATCCCAGTTGTTTCATAAGAAGCACCATCAGCAGCAAATAATTGATACACCGCATTTGGATCTTCTTGGAGCTTTTGTTTCAATTTATCGGGATCGGAAATGAGCAACTTTCCTCTATCCATATAATTGGATGATGTTTTTATACCTATTTCAGCCAGTTGACTAAAACCTCTTTCTGCACCAGAAAGTGGTGAATAAAAATCCATCCGCATTTGATTGAGACCACTTGATAAAATAGAATCATTTCGTAATATGCCACTTTGAGCCATCTTATCCCATTTTTCAGCCTGTTTATCTGACATTGCTTCACGTTCTTCATCAGACAATGGATGATAATCACGATAGCGCTCTTCCGTGAGCTTACCATTTATTTTTTCAATCATTTCATTATATTTATCAATGAATTTTACAATTTTATCGAAGGCATCTTCCGTATTTTGAGAAACTGAAATAGTCTCTTCACCAGAAGTAACCGCATTGAATTTCAATGTAATATCATTTATTGTATATTCATTTTTAGTTGGCTCAACCGTTAAAACTCCGTTATATGTGAACTTCGCATTGGTCCCGCCGGTTTCATTCGTGGCCCAAGACCCATCGGGTTGTTGAGTACCTGCCTTAATTTGTAGGGTATTTGCAAGGAAACTAGCAGTAGTACCGTTGTACCCTATTTCGGCTCCCAAAAACTCAGTAGAATCTCCTGTCTTATTGAAATCCCCAGTAACTGTACGTTCTAGTACGACTTTATCGGAGGTACTATCATAAAAAGCACGTACTCCTAAATCGGAGTCTGTTATCTTTTTTAGAACTGAATTTAGTGTATCTGTAGTAGGGTCAATTTGAAACGTTACAGGTGCTTTTCTTGTTCCATCCTCATTATAGGTGACGATTGTAAAATCACTAAAATCATTTCCACCTGCAAAAGATTGTGTACTTAATGCCTTATTTGGGTCAATCTTTGTACCTCCTGCGGATATGCCAGTTGCACTAACTCGTGTAGCGGCTGTTGCAAGTTGATCAACTTTAATTTTATAATTCCCATTTGACGCAGTTGTATTTGCTGTCGCTGTAACAGCCCCTGGGTTAGAACTCGTTGCCGTCTTCGTTTGATACGTTCGTTGTAGTGTCATATCAAATGCCATTGTATCTAAATCTGCTAAAAGTTTATTCATCTCACGATATTGATCACGTTGCCATTCATAGGTTTGCTTTTGTTGATTCAGTTTGTTTAAAGGAATCCGCTCCGCCTTCATTAAATCAGTAACAATTGAATCAATATCCATTCCACTTGCTAATCCACCAATCCTCATATTCATTGGTGTTCACCACCTTAGATCTTTTTATCTACAACAAATCCTAGAAACTCTGTCATAGCAGCATAGATATCTAGAATTTTCCTAGAAGGAATCTCTCTAATAACTTCTCTAGTCTCATTATTGACGATCGTAACGTAATATTCATTAAGCTCTTCATGCAGCTCAAACTTTAAAGATGTATGATTCGGCTCTAAAAATTTGTTCAGACTATCAATCACCTGTTTAACATTCTCTTTTGAGTTTTGCTTTTCATTCAGGTTCTGGGACAAAGGGACATGTTTGTTGTCCCTCACGATATCCCCTTTTTTATCAGTTTCATGGGAATTTTTTTGTTGAAAGTAATCTATGTTGAAATTCATCGTTGTACTAGAAGAGATTTTATCAATGGACATATCAGTTCCTCCTAAACGACGAGCCTTTATAAGTTATATCGGAGGAAATTGATATTTTTTAAGTTGATTTAAAAAATTCGTTACGTGGCACTGTGAAAAATTATGGATTTATTTGATTTTAGTAAATTAGAAGCATTTGATAGAGATGGATTAAACGACATTACAAACATAGTTTTCACGGCAAACCATATGGGGTCTATTGTTTATTTCACAGGTATAAATAGTACAATGGCTGAGCATTTTAAACATTAGGTGTATTTGATATCATGGAGTTCTAAATGGTGAATCTCACCAACAAGAAAAGAAAAGTGTAGAACGGAATCCCTTTAAGTAATAAATTAGTAGAAGGGTTTGAAGTGTAAGTTGGCTTAGTTTGTGTCATATCAATATCCATGGAAAGATGGCTACTTTTATAGTGGCCATTTTAATTTTTGTTAGACTTAAAATTTCGATCCCTTGTACATGTTAATCCATTGAAACGATTATTTTAACTTGGTAGGTTCACCAAGGTATCCAACCCTTGTTATAGGTATAATTATCTATTTTTAGGGTATGAAATCGTATTTTGTTGAAATTTGTTGAAAAACCACTACTTTCATTTTATTATTAAATTAGTATTTTAAAACTATTGACAAAAATTGAAAAAGGCAAACTTATCGAAAGGTAAGGACGCAAAGCTACGGGTCTAAAGTTCTGATAACTATGATCGCCGAGTTGCCAAAAAGTTTGTGAATAAATATATTGGTTAAAAATAACCATTTTTTTAATTTATCCACCATCTTTTTGGTGGATTTTTTTATTATTTTTATAAAAAGCTATCAACAATCTGTAATTATAAATTAGTGTGGTAGCCACAATTCTATATAAAAAGGGGCTGTTTATCGTGACCGTGCTATTTGGAACTGTTGAATATTTCGAAAAAGAAATAGTTAACCAAATGTCTATTGAACAATCACAGAATCTGTCTTTTAGTAAAAGTGTAGAATTTGCCTATTCATCAGTAAAAAGGGAAATTACGAATGATTTTATATGTGGTGATATATTTCGGAAGGATTTATTGGGGAATCTTGAAAAAGCATATGCAAAGGTTTGTGGTTCTATGGTGGGTGTTAATTAAAGGATAAAATTTAGCCTGTTGAAACTGAATTAAAAATAAAATTGTTTGATAAGTTTCCAGATCAGAAATATGCCCTTGTTCGTATTTATTAAATTAAAATTTCTAAAAAGGATATTATGTGATTGGTGTTAAAATAAGGGTAGCTTAAATGAAAAGAGGACATTCATGTATAGCGAATTACTAACAGCTATAAGCCTAGCTGTAAAATTATCTCAAAATCAGATTAACCAGCATTTACTAAACGAATTACTTGTAGTAGAGAAACGACAAGCAGACAAATTAGCGTCGATCCATCAAAGTATAGAAACTTTACAGATTGGTCCATTCTATTCAGGCATGACTTTTCTTCAAGATGCAAAAAAGGAACACCGGACCGATAAAGAACGTTATGAATTAATCCAGCAAGCAAAACAACACTTCATATCAAGTCTTGGTATGTATGAAGCAAAATCAACTAAGGATTATAAAGATCTATTTATCCTAGGTTACATTCAAAGTTATGTTGGGCTAAGTTGGGCATTACTAGGTGGAACTATTGATTCAGAAGATTGGTTAACTCTTTCAAAAAAATCTCTAGATGATTCACTGGACCAACAAAAGGAAATCATAGATAAACTTGATCAACAAATTAAAAGTATTCATTCTGAGGTCGAGTGGTCCCTCCTAGGTGGCGCTTCTATCCCAATTATAGGTAGACCTTTACTTGCAAAATCAATTCAAGATAAAGCGAAAAAAGGAAAGCATACTAAAAATGAACTTGATACAATGGTTGCATTCAAGAAAAATACAGAGGATTATGAAAACTTTGTTAACCAATCACTCGAAATGTTAAGTAATCATTCCCACAATCAGTCCCATGCTACTAAGTATCAAAATTACATACCTATTGCGCAAGAACTCATTTCAAATTTAGTAAACTCAGAAAGTCTAAAGAATGATAAATTAAAAAGTGGGATAAAACAGGTTAACAATCTGTTAAAACATATCCCTAAGGAATAAAATCAAAGGACAAGAGTAGTGATTACCATCTTGTCCTCTACTGTTATATAGATTTCATTACCTATATTAGTGGCGAAATTCTTCTCCACCACCCCATAGTACTCTACCACCATCATGCCCTGTATTCGCGTGAATCTCTTCATCAACTAATTGTAGGACACCTGGTTCTTCGTGGTGATGCCAAGTAAAACCTTGTGGAGTATCGCCATTGGTTAAAGCTTGAATGTCCTGTTCACTTAATCCTAAATCATCTGCAAGCTGAGGATTAACTTGTATATCATCATATAATTCGGCGTTAGCATAAGAAAAATGCACATAATCTGACTGAAGATACAAGCTCTTATCCATATGAACCTCATGCTCTACATCAAATATTGGAAAAACCCCAGTTACTTCTTGTCCACTAGGAAGCTGAACTGTATTTGTTTCAAAAGGAACGTTGGTTTCAGGATGAACAGTTCCTGCTAAATGGTCATTCGTCGTCTCAATGGTTACTGGACCTTCTCCTACTCCATCAATAGCAGGTGCTGCTTCGCTAGTTGGTGTAGGAGTGTTAGGAGTATCTACCGATTCAGCTTGTGCTACTCCCCCACCATCTATTACATCAACTACACCTACAGCTATTGTTCCGACTGCAACAGTTTTGACAAGAGAGGAAGCACCTTTTTTCATTCGGTTGTGATCACCGTCCAAGAAACCGCCAATCACATCGCCACCATCATGGATCGCATTCTTCGCTGTTACAGCAACACCCTTTGCAGTTCGTGAAACAGCATTTCCCATTTCCCCAAGACCTTTATCTCTTTTGGTTTGGTCTTCACTGATAATGCCTGAAACGGTATCAACTGCCCCACCCACTACTTGTCCGGCTGTATCTCCCGCAAACTCAGAAGCCTTTTGCACACCTTTTCCAATGTCACCTATCAAATTGGAACCTGTTACCTCACCTACAAATTCAATCGGTTTTCCTAAAAGAAAACCGGCCCCCTTACCTAGACCTTTGCCTATACCTCTTATCAGGCTCATAGCGACCCCCTACTTTAATCCTATGTATTTTTTTCTATTATAGCTATAATTTGGGAGATTTGTCTTTTTAGTAATAAGAATTAGTTTGTTGCTGACTAGCCATACTTAGTGCCATTAGAATTAATACGTTAGCCGCAAACACATCATCTACCTCGAAATGAAGGAAATCGCTCAAAACTTCTCAATCCTGAACGTACTACACTACACTAGAAATCCCCCGGTCGAATAAGCAATTTAACAAACTTATACATGAAGTACAAGATTTGGAAAAGTAATTGCAATCCGTAGTTCATTAGTCAATTCAAGATTGAAAGAAAAGAGACCCTAGCAAGAACTAGAGCCTCTTTAATAATTAAAATTAACGAAGAAGTTGTAAAACTCCTTGTGGTTGTTGGTTAGCTTGAGCTAACATAGCTTGAGCTGCTTGAGAAAGGATAGAGTTCTTAGTTTGTTCCATCATTTCTTTCGCCATGTCTACGTCACGGATACGAGATTCCGCAGCAGTTAGGTTTTCAGAAGATGTACCTAAGTTATTGATAGTGTGATCTAAACGGTTTTGGTAAGCACCTAGTTTTGAACGTTCACCTGATACAGTTTCAATTGCTTTATTAATAGTTGTAATTGCAGTAGAAGCACTAGTTTGTGAAGTCACATCAATACCACTTACACCAAGAGCTCCTGATCTCATATCTTTAATAGATATATTCATTTCTTGATTTTCGTTAGCACCAATCTGGAAGTTAAGAGTTCCGTTACTCGCTACTGTAATTGTATTGTTTGCAGATAGACTGGATAAATCTTGGCTAACAGTAAACTCTAAACCTTTAGCATTCCCGCTTTCAATAGTTACATTATTGCCTTGAGCAGAATACTGTTCTCCACCTGATAATGTAACTGTTGCATCCGTACCAGCAGTTGTTACTAATGAACCAGATAAAGTAGTACTTAATTTAGAGGCACTTCCCGCAGTGTTTGATGTAATCGTTAAATCTGCTGCAGTAAATGATGCTGTAACACCCAGTCCAGCATCATTTATTGTTTCAGCAACCTTTTCATTAGTAGTACCTACAGCAAATGAAAAACTTGTTCCATTTACAGTAAAGGATAGTGCAGAACCTGCTACAGCTCCAGTCGTGAATGCACCTGACTTAGTTTCTGCCGCTTTTGTTGCATCAGTTACAGCAGTAAGAGTAATAGATGCACCTACAGTAGTATCACCAGTACCACCAACTACTTCAATACCAGTTAGATTTGATCCAACTGTCCCCGAAACATTTGCTCCACCATTAATTAATTTTTTTGTGTTAAATTCAGTTGTGTTACCAATTCGATCAATTTCTTCAACTAACTGATTAATTTCTTTTTGTATCTCAGAACGGTCCGTTGTTGTATTAGTATCATTAGAAGATTGAACAGCCAATTCACGCATACGTTGAAGAATTGAATGTGTTTCGTTTAAAGCACCTTCAGCTGTTTGGATTAGAGAAATCAATTTTGTTATCGCAGTGGCTTTTTATCCTCTGCTTCTTTATGTTTCCATAAAGTTCAGGTCATATCTTCACCCTATTAGGGTGCCCCGCGCTCTTGGGTGGATTATTGGTACGATTCCTCACCACCTGACCGTCACACCTTCCTAACTACTTTTCTATCGATTCATTAGGCTTGGCTCGGTATTGCCCACCATCCACTATTTGCTGGTTTGGGGTTCCACCGAATTCACGAAGTTTTCAACTAAGCATTACTGCTTAGAGCGGCATTTCAAGTCTACCGTCTTGGGCATTTTTAGCTGCCATATCTAATCCACGAATTTGTCCACGCATTTTTTCAGAGATTGCTAATCCAGCAGCGTCATCTCCTGCACGGTTGATACGAAGACCTGAAGCTAATTTTTCCATTGATTTTGATTGTGCGTTAGAAGCTGCACCTAATTGACGGTGAGTATTTAACGCAGCAATATTGTGATTAATTCTCATTTCTTATTTCCTCCTTGAATGTTTGGTCTCCCACGTCCTTGTGGAAGTAAAATTTTAACAAACGGTACGAAAGTCGGCCGCCTTTGGTACTTGTTTGCTTTACATACTTAGTATCGACATTATTTTTAATTGTTTAATAGATTTACGGATATTTTTCTTCAAAATTTTTGAAATTATACTAAACCCCGTAAACAAATGCTTTACGGGGTGTTTTTAAAGTTTATATTTAATTTTTTCAGTAAATCAATTGAGGTTTGGGAGGCATTGTTATTTTCATTTTGAATATCTAGGTAAATTTCTTTTCGATGAATTTCGACATGTCTCGGTGCATCGATCCCTATTTTTATTTGATCCCCACTAATAGACAATATCGTTAGTTCTATATCATCACCTATCTTTATTGCTTCATTTATTTTTCTTGTAAGAACAAGCATTTCTCCCACCCCCTATTTCGTAGGCACTTTATCAAAGATAGAGTGTTTCGTTTGATAATTTGTATTCATCAATATAACCTGTTTACCAAGTTTTCTTTTATTATTTATGACAACAGGTGCTTGTAGATTAGCCGTTGTTTTTTCAAACGGATCCTGCACAGTTAAGATGGCAAATACGGATACATCTTTTTCATTCTCTAACTTGAGCTGTTCGACAGCCTGGTCGTCTATTGTGAAATCATAATCCTTTAAAAAGAAAAACGGATTTGTTACGACAAAGGCTACCTGTGCATTGCCAAATGACTGCATAACAGAGATGCCAGTATTCTCACCAAACGGAAGAATCACAAATTTCTTTTCTTCTAGAAATCCAGGTATTCCATTTGAAAACGTGAGGATCTCATTTTCATCAATATGTACTTCACCATGGTATTTCGTTTCAATTTTCATTTTTTCACAACCTTATAGTTAGATCTCTTGCTCATAATTGATTCCAACATATTTTAAATTTACAAAATCTATTTTTAATGATTGTTTTTGTTCCAAGTCAATGTTTACTTTTCCAGGTGTATAGTTGTGGATGGG
This sequence comes from Fredinandcohnia onubensis, assembly GCF_031181385.1. Lineage (GTDB taxonomy): Bacteria > Bacillota > Bacilli > Bacillales > Bacillaceae_L > Ferdinandcohnia > Ferdinandcohnia onubensis_C. Next base: position 472,694 of record NZ_JAPSKV010000001.1, on the reverse strand, counting down.
CTTATTGGTTTGACTATTGATTATCGGTTTATTTACCTTCACATCGATATCCACTTCTGCCGGTGTGTAATTAGTTTTGACACTAAAGTGTGACGGTATCCATCCAATATTAAATCGAAGTTCAGGTCCTTCACTATTCGTTTTTGAGATTTTGGCAATTGGATTCCCTCCATCCTCTATCCTCATCAGGGCATATCCTTCTTGTGCTCGCCTTGCGATTCCTTCAAGAGAATCCTGATACCCTTTGTCCGCAAACTCTGCTATTCTTTTTGAAATGCTTTTTAAGTCAACATCTTCCCTTGCTTTCGTTTGGTCAATTGTTAACTTTCCGGGTGTGGTTCTAATCGTTAACTCTGCTTTAGGCTGTTCAATCGATAAATCAGCCTTAGGTTGTTGAATTTCTTGAACAGGTGGTGTCGTTTTTAAACCAATTTTTGCGTATTGAGACTCTAATCTGATTTGAGCTAGTTGCATGTGATCACTCCTATGAAAAAAGCTATCTCATAACAAGATAGCTTAACGTAAAAAGTCTAAAAGTGTTGGTTGAATAATTCTTGAACCCGCACTTAATGCAGCTCGATGAAGTGCTTCTGAGGTTGTTAGATTAATGATGACTTTTTCCATATCTGCGTCCTCGTTTTCAGAGATAATTTTATTTGCGATTACCTCTTGAGAGCCTAAGCGTTCATTAATTAATTCTACTCGATTATAGCGCGCCCCAAGGTCGGCACGTGTTCCAACAACATTTGTTAGATGTCCTTCTAAGGAACCAAGATATTTTCCAACATCACCATCAGCGTTTAGATCTGTTATAAGATTATCAAGCTCTGTAAAAATATCATTTGGGTTGCTACCTTTTAGAAGATCAGTCGATTTCACATTCACATTCATGTGTACCCCTTTAGAAACCTCTAGTAAAACATCATTACTTGCCGTTGGAATTGCATTTGCAGATAGATCGACTGGGGCTTCGGTTGTATTCGTACCATTAAAAATATACCTATTTCCTACCTTTGTATTGGCAATGGTTGCAATATGTTCCTTTAACTGTTCAATTTCTATAGCAATACTCTTTTTTTCATCGGGACCGTTCGTACCGGTACTCGCTTGTACAGTCAGTTCTCGGACGCGTTGCAGAGCCTGGGTCATTTTATCCATTGCATCGTCTGCAGACTCCATCCATGTATATGCTTCAGATAGATTACGTTTATATTGCTCAACCTCTGTTAAGTCCGTTCGATATCTCATACCTTTAATCGCAATAACTGGGTCATCTGATGGTTTCGTAATCTTCTTTCCCGTATTAAGTTGATCTTGATACTTCCCTAATTTTTCGTAGCTGCTACTTAGATTTCGCAACATATTATTTGTTAGCATGGATTGTGTTACCCGCATTACCTCTAACCTACCTTCCTACAACGCCCATTCCGTTAATGATTTTATCAAGCATTTCATCGAGTACTGTAATCATTCTTGCTGACCCGTTGTATGCATGTTGGAATTTAATCATATTTGTCATCTCTTCGTCTAATGAAACCGCACTAATCGATTGACGTCTATTTTCAACAGAGTCTCGTAACACAGCAGAGTTTTTTGACAGACGATTGGCTTCCTGCGAATCTACCCCCATAGAACCGATGAGAGATTCATAGAAGGACTGGATACTTCCAGATGTAATTGGATAACCAGCTAATTTACCGAAATCAGCATTTTTCACATTTGCTAGATTTGTAGCATTATAGCCATTTCCTGATTGACCTTGAATCGTTGAAACAGCAATACGGCTGAGGTTATCAATGTTTGAAGAAACACTAATCGTTGATGCTGCATTTTGATAACCATTTGTAAATGGCTCGAAGAAGTCGCCTCCTTGTTCACTCGCTTCTGTTGAAGTTTTCAACGTATACCCTTGACTATGCACAGCATTGAACTGTGTTGCGAATGAATATGCCATTTTATCTAAGTCATCTAGCATTTTGTTGTAAATGCCTTTTTCTTCACCATTTTCCACATATCCGTATGCTTCAACTAATGCTTTCATTTCACCACTACGTACAAAAGGAACCGCTTGTCCATCTAATTGGAATCCTGTAACTGGTCCTGTTGGTTGATCATTTACTAAGTCTCCATCGGAATCAATTGCAGGTACGACTGAAAGCTTTTTAAAATTACTTCCTTCAATCAACTTGGTCTCTGTCCCATTCTCACCAACGATTGAAATATCTAAAATACCTTCTGCAACCGGTAGGGAATCGCCACCACTGCTTCTCGGAGGGTGAACCTTAATTTCTACAAATTTCGAAAGCTCATCAATTAACCGATCACGTTCGTCGTATAAATCATTTGGTAAATAACCGACAGGTTCAATTTCGGAAATTTGCTTGTTTAATTTACTTATTTGGTCAGAAAGCGAGTTTACTGTTTTCACAGTTACACTGATTTGTTTACCAAAGTCATCTTTTATAGCAGTTAATGAGTTTGATAGATAGTTGAACGTATTTGCTACCATTTCACCACGTTGGCGCACAACCGAACGAGCCCCTTGGTCTTCTGGATTCACAGCTAAGTCCTGCAAGGACTGCCAGAATTGGTTCATAGTGTTTGCAAGGCCTGTTTCAGATGGCTCATTCATGATTTCTTCCATTTTACCCAAAGCATTTGCTCGTGCATCCCAATAGCTTGCTTTAGTTTGCTCGCCCCGGAATTGTACGTCTATAAAGCTTTCACGCACACGTTGGATCGTTCCAGCCTCAACACCCGTTCCAAGCTGACCAGGAAATTTTGGTGCATTTAGACCAGGAGATGGATATGGAGTTGTCTGTGTAAAATTGACACGCTGCCTTGTGTAACCAGGTGTGTTCGCATTCGCAATATTATGTCCAGTTGTGTATAGTGCACTTTGCTGGGTCATCATGCCGCGGCGTGCAGTTTCTAATCCATGAAAAGTTGATACCATTTTTCCATCCTCCGTTTAAGCTTTTGAGTCGAACATCGAACGTGTCTGCTTTTTCTCTTTTGTTCCCGCTGGGTTTCCATAGGTAGCGTTTTGCTCTTGTGGCAGAAGCATGTCCAACGACATGTTCACGTACTGCAGTGACTGGTGTGTAAGCTGCTGATTTAACTCATTAACTGTTTTTAATTCTCGAGTCACTTTAAGCAGGTCCTCATGTAATTCTGCCAACTCCGAACCAATTGGCTCAGTAGTAGCTTCAATACATTTCGATAATGTCTTCTCTTGAACACGTGGTCCAAGCAATTTATCAACAATGGAAATCCGTTCATTTTCCATTTGCTTGATCGCTAAAATGTATTTTTGTTCTTCTTTCATTTGTTCGTTGAGGGCATCGATGTCGCCTTTTTTCAGGATGTTTGTTTTTCGCTCAGAAAGCTTAAGTAAGTTTTGATGTAAAATAAGTATCTTTTTGAGCATTTCTACTAAGTTTTCAGCTGACATAATAACCCTCCTTTTTCACATTACTTTTTAAAATAAAAATCGTAAACGCTTTTCGCAATGTCCTCTGCTTTAACTTTATATGTACCGCTCTGAACCTGTTGCTTTAATGCTTCAACCCTTTGTTGGCGCTCAGCGGTAATCGGTGATGTTTCCTGCAACTGTTTTGCAGCCGAAGAAATTTCAACTTTATCCGTTTGAGTTGACTTTTCGGTAGCAGCAACCTTGTTCATTTGCTTTTTATAGGGATTCATTCCAACTGGTCCGAACTGGTTAATTTTCATTGTAAAACCTCGCTTTCTATCCGAACTTTATTCCTTTTTTATTATATCGGCAGCGACATGAAAAAGTTTAGATTATTTCTCAACATAATACGTTCTTTTTTCACGAATTTGGAGTTCACGCATTCGTTCTTGCTCTTTTTCAAAAGATGATAATTCGTCACGAAGTTCCTTTGTACAATCGTCACATAAACTCCCTTCGCGTATTATGGTGCGACATTTTTGGCAAGGATATCCGAGGTTTGGAAATTGAGCTAGCCTCAAACGTCCAGTCCTAATAAATTTGATGATTAATTCTTCATCCACACCCGTTCCCTCTGAGGTCTCAAAAATAGTTGCAGTTCGATTTTCCTTTTTTCGAATAAATGTATAAACCGTTTCAAATGCAATTTGCTCTTCCTTATAGCATTTTTCACATACATCACGCAGATTTGTTTTTACAAAAAGACTATCGCAATTCGGGCAATTCATTAGTTCAGTCATGTTAATTCTCTCCTCGAATACATTATTTCTATTAAATATATCGGTGGATTTAGAGGAATTTATAGTGACAGTTTTTTTGAAATGGAATTGTACTTTAGCAATTGAGGATAACAACTATAGATAAATTTTTTGTATGGGGCCTTATGTAGATTTATGTTAGGGGTTTTTGACGTGGATGTTTAACAAGGAATATCACCACATTTCCCGTGGTAAGTCGATAATAAATTTTGTAAGGCTCTGATTTTCCTACTGATAGCAGGACCTTTCTTAGATCAATGGGTAAACCTTTTATATACACTGTTTTTCCGGGTATATGAATTGAAAAATCCTGATGTTTGATGTAACTCTCTATGTTTAGCTGTAGGACCTTCCTATAGTAGGTAAGTCCATTGCTATTCTTCATTTATCCAACTCGGTTATCGATTGAATCGCTCCGTAAACTCTCATCACTTCCCCTTCAGCATTCTGCTAATTTCCTCTTCAGACAATATTGGATTGTTTTCCTCATTTAATGCATCTAAAATCTCACTTTCTTCACTTTTATCGATTACATGATAAACATTCGATTCATTAATTTCATCTACTTCAAATAACATAAATTTTCGTTTCCCAACTTCCAAGTAGTAATCCCCTGAGGTTATAGCATTTTTTAATTCATGATCTACAATTTTAAGTGGTTTCATTAGCCAATCACTCCTTTAATTTATTATATAACTATTCTTACCCCCTCATCAACGTCAACGACGAAACCGATTTCGCCCCCGCCTCTAAAAGCACCTTCCCCACATGCCTCAGTGTCGAGCCCGTCGTATAAATATCATCCACTAACAAAATATCCTTACCGTGAACTTCATCAGTAAGCCGAAACACATTTTCACCAGCAATCCGCTCTGAACGACCTTTTTTCGATTGCTTCTCCAAATGAGTCCGCGCCAGCACTTCGTGTACCGGCACACCCAACAATCCCGCCAGCGCCTTAGCCTGGTTAAATCCACGTTCATACAAACGCTCGTTACTTAAAGGAATCGGAACTACTAAATAGGAAGAATTAAAATGAGTATTAAAAGCTTTTTTAAGAGGGGTTTTAAATATAGAAGAAATTACAAAATCACCGCGGAATTTATAGAGGGAGATAACTTCTTTTGCAAAGTCATTATAGAGGTATATCGACCGGTTCTTTGTGAGGACACTTTGAAAGTGAGGATCCTTTTCCCAGCGAACACAGTCATAGCAGAGGTTTCCTTCACGATGCTCTTCGGCCACACCCGAAAAAGGTCGACCACACTTTTCACAAAGTTCACCTTCTATTTTTTCGAATTTATCACTACAAGTAGAACAAAGTGGATCAGGTTCTACTAAAGAAAACAGGGTAGCCCATGAATCCACTTCTTCAAAATAATTGTGACAAAGAATACATGTAGCCATCGTTCAACTCCTTCTCAAATATTCGCATTGAGGATTTTCCGCTACAATGTTAACAGCTTCTGCGATTTTCACATAGATATTCGCCATCATTTGTTTATCAAAGTATTGTGCTTTTACGTATGCCATACCGCTATCTTTCGAGACATAGCGCGGCTTTAAATTATTTAAAGTGAGGGCAAATACATCATTTTTACATTGCTCACATTTACAAGGTAAATTGTATTCAGACCAATTTTCATTTATTGCTTCAGTTACCAATGGTTCCATTGCATTAAAAACCTTCACATGAACCTCTCCATTCCCACTGTCTTCCTTTACTATTATACAATAAACACAATTAGGAGGTTTTCAAATTATACTAACCTTTCACCTTATAAATTAGACAAAAATGTAAATTTCCCTTTTTTCACCATGCAAAATAATTAAAAAACCTCTAAGTCGGATAATTTATTCCAACTTAGAGGTCATATTTTCAATTCACCATTTTTCCATAAAAAATAAAGCGATGTGGCGCATCTCCAATGTATCCGAATGGATAACAGGTTGTCACAACAAGCTCCTCGTTTGGCGCCGTTGATTTAATAATGGTCCGGTCATCCGCATCAACGATTTTTGTGTCAACAATTTCATAAGTAAAGTAACCGTATGGCATTTTCACAACAAATGTGTCACCGATTGCAAGTTCATCAAAACGTCTAAAAGTGGTATCGCGGTGACCTGATAGAACGATTTGATCTTTTTGCGTCGGAAGCGCAGTGCCAAGATAATGCCCCACACCCTTTGCGAGCTCGTCCTCATCCGTTCCCTCGATGATTGGCATTTTCTCACCAAGCTTTGGAACTTCTAAAACTCCCATTGTCTCACCTTTTTCAAAGGTTGGAATCACAATTTCCTTCTCTGCCACTTCCTCTACAGGAGGTGCTGAAATGAGTTCCTCTGCCTGAACCAACGCTTCTTTTTGTGCCTGATTTGAATCCCAAATTTGAAAAATTGAGTAACCTGTCAATGATACTCCACCGATGATTAACAAAAGCGCAAACGTATAAACAACCTTTTTCACTGGAAATCACCACCATTTTCGTTCTTTGTCCGTTATCTTTAATCATAATCAAAATGGGCTACAAAATCAATCTATGAAGCCGTTTTGGAGGGCCTCTTTGTTCATTTTTTCAATATGTTGTTTCGCCTTTAACATTTCTTTTGTTTTTCCGAAATGAAAAAGTAAAATCTCACCAGTCGGAAATTGGGCACTGCGTCCAACCCTGCCTGAAATTTGCACCAAGGCACTCTCCGTAAAAATTCGATCCTCCGCACCCAGGACAGCCACATCAATATTCGGAACGGTTACGCCTCGTTCTAAAATGGTCGTTGTGACTAGAATTGGGATTTCGCCAGTGCGGAAGCGCGCTACCTTTTCTTTGCGCTCCGTGTCTTCGGCATGGACACCTTGTATTCGTGGGTCGAGGGTTTGTAAAATTTGAACGATGCTTTCTAGATAGGTAATCCTCGGGACAAACAAGAAGCCTTGTTTTCCGATATCCAGATGTTCCTTAATCCATGTCATCACATTCCCTGGCAACCTCTTCTTTTTTAATCTCTTTTCCCAGTTCCCACACCATACATATTCAGGCACTGGCAATGGATGGCGATGATACCTCGCCGGAATCGTAACAGCTTTTCTTTTACCAGCTGAAATTTCTTTTTTCCATGTTTTGTTTGGTGTTGCGGTAAGGTAGATGGTCGAGGCGATGTCCTTTTTCGCTTGGTCAACGGCGTATTGAAGCATCGGTTCCACGGAATACGGGAAAGCGTCCACTTCATCGATGATGACCATGTCAAAGGCTTTGTAAAAGCGAAGCAAATGGTGGGTTGTAGAGAGTGTGATGGGGGCTGTCTTGTTGCGGTCCTCGCTTCCTCCATACAAGGCGATGACATCAACCTGTGGAAATGCGGCTTTTATTCGAGGGGCAAGTTCGATGACAACATCGGTTCGTGGTGTGGCGATACAAACCTTTTTATCCGCTTGAAGTGCCGATTCAATTCCTTCAAAAAGGATTTCCGTTTTTCCCGCTCCACACACGGCCCAAATCAAGAGCTGGTCATTGGACCGAACAGCTTGAATAAGTTCAGTGGAAGCTTTTTGTTGTCCCGCTGAAAGTGTTCCTTCCCATACAAGTGGTTTATCAGGGATTTCTACCGTCGGACTTGGCCCTTCCCATCTCACCATAATCGTACACTCACTCATTCGTCCCATATTAATGCACTTCCGACAATACGTACATTCCTGCCGACATCTTGCACATCCAAAAGACGCAAACAACTTTTGATCTGAATTGCCACAGCGAACACATGAATACCCATCTTTTGTTTTCATGATGCATTTTCGATAGTGAACAAAACCATTCAAATAATGTTGTTGTATGTCTTCAAGGGTAAATGGAATTTCTTCGAGTAAGAGTTGCTTGCCGTAGAGTAGGTGTTGGAGTTCTGAAGAGTAGTCATAAGAAGGATTTAGTGGTTGAGAGTAGCCAGATTCATGGTCAGAAATTCGTTTGACTCCTGGCTTGCTCGATAATGGTTCGGGGATTAATATTTTGTTTTCTAGTAAAAATCTCATGGGTAACCTCCATTTTATTTTTCAAAAAACAGCGCCGCACCCAAGTACGGCGCCAAACCAAACTTATTTCTGATACCAACCTAACCCAATTGCACCTTCACCAAGATGGGTTCCAATTACAGGGCCGAAATAACTTAGTAAAAACTCAACATGTGGGTATTTCTTTTCAAGCTCAGCCTTTAATTGCTTCGCTTCTTCCTCGATGTTTGCGTGAATCAGTGCTGCACGCATTGGCACACCTTTACTCGCATCTTCATCAAATAATTCGAATACCCGATTTAATGCTTTTTTACGTGTGCGAATTTTTTCAAATGGAACAATCACTTTATCCTCGAAGTTAAGGATTGGCTTCACCTGAAGCAAGCTTCCAACAAAAGCAGCTGCACCGCTCAAACGGCCACCACGCTGTAGATTAGTGAGGTCATCTACCATAAAGTAAGCCCTCATCGTTTGCTTCATTTCTTCGAGTCGGGCTACTATTTCGTCTGCGGACTTGCCTTCATTCGCCAACTCAGCCGCTTCAAGCGCATAAAAACCTTGCACAATACAGCTGATTTCCGAATCAAATGAGTAAACCTGCACACCCTCTACCATTTCACCTGCTGTCACGGAACCATGGTAAGTCCCGCTAATTCCACTTGAAAGATGAATGCTGATGATCGCATCATTTTCTTTTCCAAGCTTTTCAAAAAGCTCTACGAATTCACCAATTGGTGGCTGTGAAGTTGTTGGCAATTCCTTACGTGCCTTCAGTTCATCGTAAAACGCCTCCGCTGTAATATCGACTTCCTCACGGTAGCTTTCATTACCAAATACGACACTTAACGGAATCATATGTATATTAAGTTTTTCACGGAGTTCCAGTGGTATGTAAGCTGTACTATCAGTTACAATCGCCGTTTTCATGTTTTTTACCTTCCTGTCCTGTTTCTTTATAATTTCCATTTTAAATGAAATTGACGGGGATGTCACTTGTTTATATGTATGTAGGACTGGGGGAGATATGCTCAGTCGACTGTTAATGGCTACCCTGAAAACCTAATAAGATTCATTCAACCCGAAAAGTTAATTCTTCTTTCAAACTATCCATTCCTCTAGCTGCTGCCCAAATGGAAATTCTATATTCACCTTTTTCTAATTTGGGGAGTCCAGCCACAAAGGCTAAAGACTTGCCTTTAGCAAATAAAACATCCCTAATAACTTGTGCAAAAACATGTTCATCTGAGTAACGGTACATTAAATCTCCAGTTTCATTATATATTTCATAATCATACTCTTGAGCGGATGGGAATTGTAAACGAATATCCTGTTCTCCCGCATTATAAATTTCGTAAATTATTGAAATTCCATTGTTCGTTTCCTTTTTTGAAATAGAGGTTTCTATATGATTCAATAACATGATTTTTTTCTTTGAACTAGTAATCTTTCCTAACTTTTTATGATTATCCCTCATTTCTGCCTCACCCTCCGTTTTAATTGTACCCTTCTCCTCTTCCATAAAATCAACGGAATTCTCTTGTATATAAAAAATGATGAAACAAACGACTATAATCCCGCCAATAAGGTAAAGTAGGATTCTCTTCATATTCATCTCCTTGTAATTTATGTATGCTGCTATAAAAAAATCCTACCTTTACTATGAAATTTTGCAGTAAAGGTAGGTTTTTATCATGGATTAAAGTGACACGTTTTTGTTTCTTCCATTTAGGATAAACAGTGCAATCACTCCAGCAAGTAATAAAGCTCCCCCTAATAATAGGTAATTAAATATGGAAGTTGCCGTTGTTGGAAGCTTGCCTCCATTGTCATCGTTATCCCCATTATCGTTCGATCCACCCGGTTGTTTTCCTGAATTGTCCGGTTTCGGATCCTGTGGTTTTGGATCTTCTGGTTTAGGATCCTTTGGATCTGGATTTGGTTGTGGATGCGGAGTTCCTGGTCTTGGGTTCTCAGGATCTTCTTTTGGCTTGATATTGTTCACTTTGATTACCTGAACAGCCTCAGTTCCATCACTGTTTTTCACGTAGACTGTGTACGAACCATTTTTAATGACTGTAAAAGATTTCTCCTCAAGGTCAATATCCATTCCAGCATCTTGGAAATCAGCGACTGTCTTTTCGCCTTCTAACCACTTCAACTCTTGAACATCATCATCTACATCAACATTAATAATAACTGGACCTTCTGTTGGCTCTGTAGTGGATGGAGTTAGTTCAAATGTAACTGGTTCAGTCGGCTCAACAATATTTGCCACTTTAATGGTTTTTAGTGTTTCTGCACCATCAAGGTTTTTTACATAAACTGTATACGTGTCATTTACAACAACATCAAACGTTTTTGTTTCTGGATCAATGTCTGCCCCAGCATTCGCAAAGTCTTCAGCTGTTTTTTCACCTTGTAACCATTTCATTGCGACTAGATCACTTTCGCTATCTGTTGCAACTGTAATCGATACAGGACCTTCTGTAGGTTCTGTTGTTGATGGAGTTAGTTCGATTGAAATTGGTTTTACTGGTTCAACAATATTGTCCACAACAATTGTTTGCACCGCTTCTACACCTGCAGTATTTTTCGCATATACAGTATACGTACCGTTAGCAGATACCTCAAATGCCAGCGCTTCAAGATTTACTTCATTTCCAGCCTCTGCAAAATCAGAAACCTCTTTCTGTCCTTCTAACCATTTTACCGCTTCAAGTTCTTCTTCACTGTTTGTTGTAACGGTGACAGTGATTGGACCTTCAGTCGGTTCTGTAGTTGATGGTGTTAATTCTATCGAGATCGGCGCTGGTGGCACAACGATATTCCCAACAGTAATAGTTTGTACCGCTTCTACACCCACACTATTTTTTGCATAAACTGTGTAAGTACCGTTTTCAACTACGTCAAATGTCATTTCTTCAAGGCTAATATCGATTCCACCCGCAACAAAATCTGCAGCTGTTTTTTCACCTTTCAACCATTTAAGAGCAACAAGTTCCTCTTCACTGTCAGTAGCAACTGTTACAGTAACTGGCCCTTCTGTTTCTTCAGTTGTAGAAGGTGTTAATGAAATGACAATATCTTTTGGCTCTTCAGCTTCTTTAACTTGAAGTTTAACTTCTTGAGTTACAGAGTTTGCAACGCTATCCTCAACAGTAAGAGTTAGTGTATTTTCACCAGCCTGAAGAACTGTTAATGGGATTCCAAATGTACCATCTTGTGCAATGGTAATTGAACCTCCACCAATTGTGCTTCCATCTTTATTTGTTAGTACATACGAAACATCTAATTGTTCATTTACGTCGTAAGGAATACCAAACATACCTTCAACAGTTGATTTGAAGTCAATAAATTTATCTGTGACTGAACCCTTCACAGTAAATTCAGATCCCTCAATTTCTCCTTCAACTGTGTCGAATGAAATTTCTGGTGAAGATGTTTTAATAAATAATGGTCCATCATCTCCCAGCAATGTTTCTGGTACAAATGTTGCTGCATTCCACGAAATCATATCTACTGTATAAACACCCTCCGGTGCAACAGCAGCTTGTCCCGTACCCCAATCGATATAGGTGCCGTCAATGCCGTTCAATGTATAGTATCCAGCCGGAAGAGCCTGTGCAATCATGAATCCTAAATAGCCATCACCAAATTCCCCACCATCTGGATTAACTGCATCCCATAATTCAATTGTAATTAAATCTTCATCACCCAACAATCCTATTTCTAGACTTGTTTCATCAGATTTTCCATCACCATTAGGTGAAATACCATACTCATTTAGGTAATAATACTCCAGCCCTGAAGGACCTTCATCAGAAAATGCCACAGCAAATGGTAATGCTAGTTTCGTTCCTTCACTTACGATGTGGATATATCCAAGTAATTCGTTTCCTGGAGAATCTTCACCAGCCGGAACAGTTAATGTTACATTAAGTGTTTCTGTGCCGTTAAGTGTAAATGTTGATTGATCAACTGTTACCTTAGCGTCAGCTAATGCGCCAGTTGCAGCTTTCGTTACTTCAACACTTACATCAAAGCTAGTAGATTTATTTACTAAGTCTCTAACCTCAATTTGCTTTGTGATAGTAGTTTCTGCATCAGGATTAGGAGTTACTTTGCCAAAAGTAACGGTTCCTTTTTCATAGTTGACTGTTTTTCCTTCAAACTCTGTTGTATCCAATGCATATGCTAGAGCTTCCGCATTAATAGCCTTTAGTGGCTGAACACGTCCAGCACCTTGAGCAAACACGTCATATAATCCAGTGTCTAGTTGCTTTGCTGTGTTCGATAAAGCTACTTTGATATCAAATGGATTCCAATCTGGATTCTTTGATAATAGTAATGCCGCAATTCCCGCTACATGCGGTGTTGCCATACTTGTACCAGTAAAACGGTCATAGCTTTCCGAATAATCTGCATCAGGATAATCCTTCCCATATGCTGGTACGGATGACATAATATTTGTACCTGGGGCCGATACATCTGGCTTAATATCAAAGTTCGGCGTAGATGGACCACGTGAACTTGAATCATTAATATCGTCTCCAGCTATTGTTCCTTTTACATAATTGCTGAAAGTTACTTGACCTAGCTTGTCATCGGTCGCAGCAATTGCATCTCTGAATTCCTTTCCTTTTGCGGTTGGAATATCATATGTAGGGATAAATTTGAATGAATCCCCTAATAAGAATCCTGCCGGACCTGCATCTGGAACATTATTATGTATAATGATACCTAATGCACCAGCCGCTTTTGCAGCAGCAATCTTATCAACAAACGCAATTTCACCACGTGATACAAGCGCTACCTTTCCTTTGACATCTAGACCGTTATAGTCTGTAGGTGCACCTAGTCCTGGTACTGCAACTACATCAAATGTTCCTGATAAAGTTTGTTCTGGATCTGCTGCAAATGTCCAGCCCATTAAGCCTACATTATACTCATCCTCGAATTCTCCAGCTTTAACAGCGATAGTAGATTGTATTGTTTCAGAAGGTAATGTAGAGTTTCCAACTGAAATAGCTAGAGAAGCAGTAGATGGATTTCCGATAGACGATCGTCCTGGTCCACTATTGCCTGTTGCAACTACTGCTGTTACACCTTTAAGAACAGCATTGTTAATCGCGATAGAATCCGGAGCAGTTTCGCTATTACTTCCGCCACCTAATGAAAGGTTGATAATATCCATACCTTCTTCTACAGCCTTCTCAATACCAGCAATAATTCCAGAAGTTGCTCCACTACCATAAGCACCTAGTACACGGTATGCGTAAAGGTCAACCTTTGGTGCAATTCCTTTAATGCCATATTGATTGGCACCAATTGCAGCAATTGTTCCTGCAACGTGTGTTCCATGGTCTGTATAGAACGTATGACCAGTTGTATTAACTTCAGGCTTATGTTCTGGTCGATCCTCCGGCGTTGTCTCATATGGATCATTATCAGCACGTTCACGAGCATAATCGCTACCATGTAGTACAAAGTTGTATCCACCTTTATAAACGCCTTCAAATTCAGGGTGATTGTAGTCAATTCCAGTATCTAGTACTGCTACCTTTACATTTTCACCTTCATAACCCATATCCCAGATGGCAGGAATATCTAAGTAAGAATTACTAATGTTCATCGCCGCAGAAACTTCCCCATCAACAGGCGTAATTTCTTGTAACGCATAACGTTCACTATCCGGCTCAACTCTTACAACGCCTTTAATATTTACAAGCTTTTGGATGTCATTTGCAGCTAATGTTAAAGACACACCATTAAATACTTTTTGATAGGAGTATCCTTTCTTCCCATCAATCTTTGCTTCCTTTAGTTTCTGATCAAATGAAGCCTGTTGGTCAACAATTTTCTTTTCAGCAGCTGCTTCCTGCGATGCTGAAAATGATTGACCCATCAGTTCCTTTTTCCCTTTTTCAAGAGCAACTGGATTCTCTGAAAGTTGTATAATAACAGGAACTTTTTTATTTCCATTTAAATTTACCAAGGAAGGGTGAATCGTTGGTTTTTCTGAAACAAGAGCTTCTTGTTCTTCAATTACTTGCTTCATTACAGCTTTTCGTTCGTCTAAGTTTATATTTTTCGTAGAAGTTGATTCTGCGGATACCAATCCAGGAGCAAAAAACGAGAATACTAGGCTTAAGATTAGTAAACTATTAAATAATTTGTAGAACTTACTACTTTTCGACAATACCTATTCCCCTCTTTCATTTCTCATATCTCTGTAGACACTTTTCTTATTATCTCTGTCTTCTGTTGCCTCTCCCCTTTTTTCCTATTTTTTATTCTTTTGGAACATCTAAAATGTTACTATAGTCTCATCGGTCTATAAATACTTAAAATTCGAAAAAAATCGACATTTTATAATATTTTAGCAGAAATTTGTAATAAAAATACATAAAAAGGATAAATATTTAGCGGAAAAAATCTTTGTTATTTCTACACATTAGATACTTTTATGCAAAATATGACAAAAATAGAATCTTTATGTTTTGTCATAATTTTGTCTTTAAGATAGGTCTTTTTAACTATACGTCTTTAGAAGAAGCGCTTAATTCCATACCCATTAAAACAAAAAAGCCAAGCCCCATCTAAGAGCTCAGCCTTCTAGCAATCTATTCTATTATTTAACCTCGACCCAGCCATTTTTAATCGCAACTACAACTGCTTGAGTTCGGTCGTTTACGTTCATTTTTTGTAGGATGTTACTTACGTGGTTTTTAACCGTTTTTTCACTGATATATAGGTCGTCACCAATACCGCGGTTGCTGCGTCCATCCGTTAATAGCTGAAGAACCTCGCATTCTCTTCTCGTTAATAGATGCAATGGGCGGCGAACTTCAACCGTTGCATGTGAATGCGTTGAAACGGATTGGCCACTTGCAACAGCAAGTCGACGGAATTCTTTTACTAAATTATGTGTTACTCTTGGATGCAAGTAAGATCCACCCTCTGCTACGACTTTAACCGCTTCCACTAGAGAATCCGCATCCATTTCTTTTAATAAATAACCAGTTGCTCCAGTTTTAAGGGCATGCGTCACATAGCTTTCATCATCGTGGATGGATAAAATAATGACCTTCGTATCAGGGTAAGTGTCAATTAATTGTTTCGTTGCTTCAATCCCGTTCAAGTTAGGCATGTTGATATCCATGATGACAACATCTGGCTTATGTTGCTCAATGAGTGCTAGCGCCTGTTCCCCATCGTCACCTTCTGCTACGACTTGAAAGGTTGTTTCAAAATCTAGTATTCGTTTTACACCTTCGCGAAATAATTGGTGATCATCAATAATAACTATGCTTGTTTTCATAAATAACGCCTCCCCCTTTCATTTTACAATCGAGGCAATTTCGGTCAATACTCCTAAAGCAGTATTAACAGACCATATTAGTAGGATTATTCTTATATACTCAATATAAATAAGTAGCGTATAGTAGTTGGACCATTTCTTGTAACGTATCATGAATTACCGAAATTTTCTCACGGATTGAAAAGGGAAAATCAAACTTCAATCGGTACCTGTAGCATTACAATCGTACCGGCACCAACACTCGAATCAATGGTAAGATTTCCATCAAGTAAATCTACTCGTTCTCTCATCCCGATTAAGCCGAACGAGTCTTTTTTCTTTTCGCGGATATCAAAGCCTTTTCCATTATCTTTTACGACAACCGTTACATGATGTCTACTTATTTCAAGCTTAACCACGATTTCACGAGCTTCCGCATGTTTTAGCGCATTTTGGACAGCTTCTTGTACCATCCGGAATAATGCTACCTCAAATTTAGAAGGTATTCTTTGCTCTGAACCAATAAATGTAAATGAAATCGAAGTGTCTCCATTATATTCTTCGATCGTGGATAGGTACTTTTTGAGGGTCGGAACCAATCCAAGATCATCCAATGCCATCGGACGTAGGTCATATATAATCCGACGAACTTCATACAACGCCGAGCGAACCATTTTACGCAAATCATGAATTTCCTTCACGCCTTGATCCGGACTCTCGCGGTATACTTTATCAATAATTTGTGAGCGCAGCATGACATTCGCGAGCATCTGGGCTGGTCCATCATGAATCTCACGAGAAAGCTTACGACGTTCTTCTTCTTGAGCCTCAATAATCTTTAGTCCGAATGCCTGCTTTTGCTTGGCGTCCTCAAGAATTTCGCCAACCATTTTAAAATCACTATTTAAGTAATTGAGTACAACGGAAATTTGGCCGACAAGATGATCCGCACGTTCAATTGTTTCATTTAAACCAATCAATCGTCTTTCAAGCTCATCGCGACGTTCACGAAGCTGCTTTTCTTCCTGCCTTACTACAGTCAATTGCATCTGCAGGTCATGAGCCTTCTCATATGCACTACGAATTTCCTCTTCGGAATACTTTTTAAAATGACTGCTCACTTCAGACAAACGCTTCCTCGCAAAACGAGTATGAACTTCTAGTTTATCCACTTCATCAATAATCGTCCCAACACGTTCCTTAATTTCCTTTAACTCGTCTGTTAAACTCACAAATTCTTGGCGTGATTGTTCGCCAATCCTAAAAACCTCTTCTTTACTATGATCAACGGTTTGCACCATTTTTTCCAAAATTGAATCCAGAACTTTAATATCAAGTCCCTTGGTGGCCATCTCCCCACCTCCATCTAAATTATATACCGATTTGTTTTTTACAGCGTTTCATAACAGTTACATTTGTATTACATTCAGCCTATGCCAAAAACAAACCATTGATGTAAAAATTATGTCGTTTTATAATAGAAGAATGGGCAAAAATTACAGAAAAACTAGATTAGTGCCGAATTCTGTCGCACTACCTTTACCAAGCCTATTTTTCGCAATGAAGCCCAGGATAGGAGGTATTTCATAATGCTTCATTCCTATTATACAGTAAAAGGGTATGGCGAGCATGAAATAAATATTCAAAAATCACGCTTTATTGCATATATTGACCGCGCTACATCTGAAGAAGAAGCGCAGGAATTCATTCAAAAAATTAAAAAACAAAACTGGGATGCTACCCATAATTGTTCCGCATATCTCATTGGGGAAAACGATCAAATTCAAAAAGCAAACGATGATGGCGAACCAAGCGGAACAGCTGGCGTGCCAATACTCGAGGTATTAAAGAAAAAACATCTAAAAGATACAGTTGTTGTCATAACTAGGTATTTTGGAGGAATAAAATTAGGTGCAGGGGGGCTTATCCGCGCATACGGAAAATCAACCTCAGAAGGCCTCCAAGCAACCGGAATCGTCGAACGCAAACTTATGAGAGTCATGCATACAAAAATCGACTATACTTGGCTAGGCAAAGTCGAAAACGAATTGCGGTCATCCATTTACCAAATCAAAGAAATTAAGTATATTGACGCAGTCGAAATCGAAACCTATGTAGAAGAAAGCCAAACACCACAATTCATCGAATGGATGACAGAGCTTACCAATGGACAGGCGCAAGTTTCGTCAGGTAATGTGGAGTATCTGGAGGAAATCGTATAAACACAAATGTGTAAAGGGAGAGAAAAAGTGAGCCATAATACTAGATCACAATATAAGAAGAAAAAAAGAAGAAAAAAGTTAAGATTAAAGAGAGTACTTTTTGTTCTCCTGATTTTACTTTTAATACCAATTGGTTATGGAGTTTATCTAGCAACCACAGCTTTAAACGCTGCAAATGAATCATATCAAGAGCTTGACCGTGGCAGCAAATCAAAGCTTAGGGAAAAGGAAGTCGAAATTGCGAAAGATCCTGTATCTATATTACTAATGGGTGTTGAAGACTATTCTAGTGGTGGAAACGGCGGTAGAACGGATACACTTTTAGTAGCGACTCTAAACCCTAAAAATCATTCAATGAAGTTATTGAGTATTCCACGTGATACACTTGTTTATATACCGAATAAAGGCTATAAAGATAAAATCAATCATGCCTATGGTTCTGGTGAAGAAGAATCCACCATTGAAACAGTAGAAGAATTTTTAGATATCCCAATTGACTACTACGCAACAATTAATTTTAATGGCTTCAAGACGATTATTGATGAAATTGGTGGTGTTACAGTTGATGTTCCATTCGATTTTTGGGAGAAAAGTGATGAACCAGGTCAAAGAAGACTTTATTTTGAAGAGGGAAAAATGAAACTTAACGGGGAAGAAGCATTAGCATACGCAAGAATGAGAAAACGAGACCCTAGGGGAGATTTCGGACGTAACGATAGACAAAAACAAATTATCGGTGCTGTTGTAGATAGAATTACATCACCAAATATGCTTTTAAAACTTGATGATGTTGCGAAAGCTGTTGGAAAAAATGTTGAAACAAACTTAACGGTATCTCAAGGGCTTTCACTACAGAAAGCTTATCAAAATTTCTCTTCATCAAATATTGATAAATTGTCAATTCAAGGTTATGATGAATATATGGATAATGTTTATTATTTTCACCCAGACGACGAAAATTTAGACGAGCTTAAGCAAAGCCTTCAGGCACATTTAGAACATAAAACCGATAATTACCAGACAAATAATGAGTAGCCCATCCAAGACTTACTTTTACTTAAAAAAAGTAAGTCTTTTTATATACAACAAATTCATTTCAAATTAAAAACATTTCTAGATATTGGGTATATATTAACTTTCTATAGGCATAACCTAAAGATGTAGTTCAAAAATGCTCTATGAGGTGTAAAAAACAATGTCGAATCAAATAGTAGCAATATTATTATGCTTTTTTTTCTCTGCTCTTTTTACCCCCATCATGGTCAGGCTCTCTTTTTTAGTTGGTGCAGTTGATAAACCAAATTATCGAAAAGTCCATCAAAATGTAAAACCGAGACTAGGCGGATTAGCGATTTATTTTGGTACCGTTTTAGGTGTCTGTTATTTAGAGTTGTTCTCGAAGTCAATAATGGCAGTACTGATAGCTTCATCCATCATAGTCATTTTTGGAATACTTGATGACATTTTTACTCTGACACCAATTTATAAACTGTTTGGTCAAACTCTTGCAAGTCTAATTGTTGTGTTCATTGCGGATATTAAGATCGAATATATACATTTGCCTTTTGACATACATCTCGACTTCGGGATATTTAGTTACATTATTACAATTATTTGGATTATCGCGATTACAAATGCCATAAATTTAATAGATGGACTAGATGGTTTAGCTGGGGGAATTTCTGTTATTGCATTATGTTCGATGGTATACATGGCAGCAACACAAGGAAATTTATTAGTCATTTCGCTTTCATTAATCTTAATAGGCAGTACTGTGGGATTCTTGATTCACAACTTTTATCCTTCAAAAATTTTTATGGGCGACAGTGGATCTCAATTTTTGGGCTTTATGTTAGCCGTCATAGCTGTAGTTGGACTTTATAAAAGTGTTACAATTTTTAGCCTTTTGGCTCCAATCATTATTTTAGGCGTACCAATCCTAGATACACTATTTGCAATAATGAGGAGAATCTACAATAAGCAGAATATTACAGCTCCTGACAAATCACACCTACATCACAGATTAATGCAATTAGGTTTAAGCCATCCCTCTGCAGTATATATTATTTACGTTATAAGTATTATCTTCGGTTTAATTGCAATAACAGTATCAAGGTCTACAGCATGGCTCGGATTAGCGATTCTTTTTGTATTTATATTCATTATTCAAATTGGAGCAGAGCTTTTAGGACTCATAGGAAAACGTACCTTTATTCTAAGTATCATCAGCAAGTTAAAATCATTTAGAAGGTATAAACACTACCAGGATTAATATGCGGGCTTAATTACAATCAAAAGGGCACCAAACGTGGTGCCCTTTTTGTGTTAAATAATAAATAATGTGATAAAAAGACTGCTGAACACTATTCAGCAGTCTTTATTATTATCTGGCTCCCTCACCAGTAAATATTACTTTAACAGTTCGGAAAACAATCTTTACATCTAATAGATAGCTCATATTTTTAATGTAATAAATATCATAATTAAGTTTTTCTTCTGGAGAACATTCGTATCCCCCATTTACTTGCGCCCAACCTGTTAGACCTGGCTTAATTAAAAGTCTCTTATTGAAGCCTGGAATCTCTTCATTAAATTGTTTCACGAAAACAGGTCTCTCAGGACGTGGACCAATTATACTCATATCACCTTTAATCACATTAAATAGTTGTGGAAGCTCGTCAATTCGTGTTTTTCTTATAAACTGACCAACCTTCGTTACACGAGCATCATTTTTACTTGCCCATTGTGGACCATTTTTTTCAGCGTCATTTCGCATGGAACGTAATTTATATATTTTAAATGTTTTCCCATTTAAACCTACACGTTCCTGAGTAAAAATTGGTAGTCCAGGAGATTCTAAGACTATCACAAGCATAGTAAACAACATAATTGGTAGAGTAATAATTAACCCTATTATCGATAAAAATAAATCCATAAATCTTCTTGTAAACATATACATGCTTTTTTGTTCCATTATTATATGTTGTTCTTTAGATGTCTTAAATTCATAATAATTTGATTCAACTCGTTGTACAGACATTTGGCTATTCACCTCGGAATGATTTAATTCTATATTAAACATCCTAGTATAGAAAAAATATTGTCGTATTTACACGTAACAAACACTATTTTCCTATGAACTTGGTTAACTGTCAATAGAATTTTTAATTTTGTCATCGAATAATTAGACGAAACTAGGTAAACATAAGTTTCAAGCTAACAATGTTTATATATTGCATGTACTAATAATATTCGAACATTTCCTTTCAATTATAATGGTTCATCTATTTTGTCACTAAATTGTAATGTCTTTCACGAATAAAAAAATCCCAATTGCTTGATAAAAAAATTCAGCTTAATTGGGATTTTCATGACCGGGTTACTTATTTAATTTATAATAATTAAAGGTTTTTTGTATACCTTCATATAAACTTACCCTCGGCTTCCAACCTAATACATCAAATGCCTTTCTTTTATTGAAATAACTGTGTTTGATATCTCCTTTTCGAGCCTCACTGTATCTAATCTCGATTTCCTTACCAGATACTTCTTTAAACACACTTATTAAGTCGTTTAAAGATGTCTGTACGCCCGTACCAATGTTGATGATACAATTGCTCGGAATTTCCGATGCACGCATATTAGCACCCACAATATCATCAACACATATAAAATCTCGTGTTTGATTTCCGTCTCCATAGACAGTGAAAACCTGTTGATGAATGAATTTGTCAACTAAAATAGAAACAACCCCACCTTCACCTTTTGGGTCTTGTCCAATTCCATACACATTCGAATACCTTAGAATGGTAAAGTCAATATCATAAAGATCCGCGAATGCCTCGATATAATGTTCTGGAGTATGTTTCGAGATTCCGTAGAACGACAACGGATGTACTTTATGCTTTTCATCTACTCCTAAATACTCAGGAACGCCATAAACAGCAGCAGACGAAGCGTATATAATCTCAGGGCGCTTTTCAAACCCTCGGATTGCCTCTAAGACATTAATAGTACCTAGGATATTCACTTTTGCATCAAAGAAGGGATTCTTTAAAGAAGTCTGAACATCTATTTGAGCCGCATGGTGATTAATTAAGTCAGGCGCCTCACTTATAACTAGATCTACAAATTCTTCACTTGTTATATCTAACTCGTGATATGTAACATCTTCTATACGATTTTCAGGTTTCCCAGTTGATAAATTATCAACTGCTATTACCTCATACCCCTGATTTTTATACTCTCGTATTAAATTTGTTCCGATAAAACCCAGACCGCCGGTAACTAACACTTTTTTCATCTAGATATCCTCCAAACTACTTCCTTAACGAATTGAATGCGTAATTAACAAAAACCCAGGTAGCTTTAATTAAGCCAAGATTTTCAATCTCTCTGTACACTTTCCAATTCTGTTTGGCTGCTTTTATTTTATTACTTGAGATTGAACCACTCACTTTACGATACCTTGCTAGTGGTTCCTGAATACCGTACGCATAGTCTTCTTTTTTTAGAACAGACAACCATGTAGCTAAATCCTGTCTCGTACGGATTTCAGGCATTTGGACCTTTCCTAGTTGTTCAATATTTAACACAACTGTTAAGCATCCGATAATCGTATTCTTTAATAAAGTATTATAATTAATTTTAGGAGGAATATTGATGGTTTTACCGATAGGTTCACCTTCCTCAGTCATGATTTCATAACCAGTAAATGTGAAGTTATAACCATTTCTCTCCATAAATGTAATTTGCTTTTCTAACTTAGTGGGAACCCACAAATCATCACTATCTAAAAAAGCTATATATTTTCCGTTTGCATTTTCAATAGCTGTATTTCTAGCTACAGCTGCCCCACCATTTTGATCCAATGGTATTAATTTGATTCTAGAATCTGTTTTCATTTTCTCTTTAATAATCTCAACAGTGTTATCAGTTGAAACATCATCCACGATGATCATTTCCCAATTTGTATAGGTTTGGTCTTGAACAGACTTAATTGTATCCTCGATAAATAATGCTGAATTATAAGAGGGAGTTATAACAGATACTAATGGCGTATTTTGATTATTTGCTAAATCCATACATTATACCCCCAAAGCTGTATTTACATCATTAATTGCCAAATTATTATTATATACGATTCCTAATTATTATAACAATTAATAATTGGTAATAATAATTTTCATAAAACAAAGGTGCACTACTAAATCTTACTTTTAGTATATCCTTTCTTTTGACATAATTCGATGAATAATGATAATTTATGTACAAACATCTGCCTATTTATTTTAAACGTATTAGGTATGTTATAATGCAATATATAAGACGAGCAATAGGAGGATTATTATGAAGGTAAAAAAAGCCGTTATCCCTGCCGCTGGGTTGGGAACTAGGTTTTTACCAGCAACAAAAGCACAACCTAAAGAAATGTTACCAATTGTAGATACCCCTACTATTCAATATATCATTGAAGAGGCTGTTAATTCTGGTATCGAGGATATTATTGTTGTAACAGGAAGAGGAAAAAGGGCAATTGAAGATCACTTTGACAAATCCCAAGAACTCGAAAGTATCTTAGAATCTAAAGGAAAGTTCAAAGAATTGTCACAAATAAACCGTATTAGTGAAATGGCTGACATCCACTACATTCGACAAAAAGAGCCTAAAGGACTAGGACATGCAATCTGGACTGCAAGAAAATTTATCGGGAATGATCCTTTTGCCGTCCTTTTAGGGGATGATATTGTCGTCTCTGAAAAGCCTTGTCTCCAGCAACTTATTGATGTCTTTGAAGAAGTCGAAACCTCTGTAATCGGCGTACAAGAGGTTCCAAATGAAGACGTCTCAAAGTATGGTATTGTCGATTATGAAGGAGACAACCAATATAATAATAAAATCATAAAAGTAAAGGATTTTGTAGAAAAGCCTCATCCTGAGGATGCCCCATCAAATCTAGCGATAATGGGAAGATACATCTTAACTCCAGATATACTAGATATTCTTGAAAGAACGGAAGCAGGCAAAGGTGATGAAATCCAACTGACTGATGCTTTACGTGTGCAAGCCCAAAATCAAATGGCACATGCGTATATGTTTGATGGAAAAAGATATGACATTGGAGATAAATATGGATTTGTTAAGGCTACAGTAGAATTTGCTTTAATGAGAGATGATATTGGAGAACCATTAAAAAAATGGTTAAAAGAGCTTGTAAATGCATAACAAAAAGAAAAAGGGGTAGTACCACTAATAATGGTTCTACCCCCTTTATTTATTCTGGTTTCTTTGAATATCTATTTGCTAATTGGAAAATGATTGTTACGATAATAAGCACCGACCAAAATCGTGGTGAAGTAAAATCAGCACGATACATTGAGGATATTCCTAGGTGTATGATTAATAAAAGCCCCACAATGTAAAATTTATGTTCATTGATTTTTCTTAAAAATTTGAACGCAATATAGGCAAACATCCATAATGCTAAAATTAATCCTAAGAAGCCATATTCAAATAGTATATCTACGAAGTAATTATTCGATGTAATATGAACTCGATATCCTGTTGGAAGAAATTTCGATGTTTGTAAAAACGAATAAGACGCTGGACCGTTTCCAAAAATAACGCTTAATGGAGAGTGATCAAAAATCCAAACAAACGGCATTATAACCATATAAAGTCTTGCATGACTATTTATATCAAAAAACGTCTCGAACCTTCCAAAAACAGGTTTTGTAAGAATTTGAACATAGTCCCAACCAATTACAATTAATAATACAAAAAGAACCGAAGCAATTAAAAAGCCTTTAGACTTAAATATTCGTAAAACATTCACTTTACTAAACATTAATACAACCACTAAGATACCTGCGAGTAGTAGGAAGTTAAAGTATCCACCTGAAGAAAAGGAGAAAAACAGTACAAATGCTACAGGTAAAAAGATATAGAGAAAATACTTTTTGATATTCTGATGAAACACCATAAAACCAATAATCATCCCATCAATCAAAAATGGAGCTAAGAAGCTTGGCTCATTTGCAAACGATGTTAACCTACGCCTAAATAATAAGTGGGTATCGTCTGATATCCCATGAATAAAACTTCTTGTTCCGAGATCAGGAAATGGTAGTCCTAATGTGAAATGCAAAAATTGCCAAATTCCTACGAGTACTAATATCGAAATTCCAATTGAATAGGCTTTAATATATTTAAAAAGTTCCATATCTGATTTTTTTGATAAATAGTTCTTTATTCCTATAAACAAGAAGAGAAAAACAATTATATTGATAAACCTTGATACAAATTCACTTTTAACATAAAGCATATACTCATGGGAAAGTAACGTCATTATATTTGACACTAAACCAAACAATGATAAGAACGCTGGTAGGAAAAATCCAATTAGGATAATATAATCCATTTTTCTAAGGTGAATTTTTCTATTTAGCAATATGTCACTCAATAAATAGATTGAGACAAATCCAGCTGCCAACATAGTTATCGCTACGCTAGTAGGAATTGGA
The DNA here is from genome assembly GCF_031181385.1 of Fredinandcohnia onubensis. Taxonomy (GTDB): domain Bacteria; phylum Bacillota; class Bacilli; order Bacillales; family Bacillaceae_L; genus Ferdinandcohnia; species Ferdinandcohnia onubensis_C. The sequence continues at coordinate 447,413 of NZ_JAPSKV010000001.1, read as the reverse complement.
GAAGTGATGGCCTTAAAAACACCCGACACAGAAAATGGAGCAAAGAGAAAAAAGGCCAAGATTATATAATTCGTTATTGTATTAAGTTGTTTATTATCCGCAATTAAGTTTATGTATTGATGTTTCTTCAATTTTTCCCCCACCGTTTATTTCTTTTAGTTTCTCTTTATAGTTTGAACAAAACCAGTTCAATTCATTAAAAAAACAGTATGTTAAAATACATACTGTTTTAGAATACCATAATATTTTGTCGAAAAAAACCTTTCAACTACCGAAATTTACTGGTTTTTTAACAGTTGATCCTCTGGAACATCTTTATATACTTTTGCCGGTACCCCGATATATAATTTTCCACTTTCCACATTTTTTGTTACTACACTTCCAGCTCCAACTGTTCCATCCTCTTCTATAACGATTCCTGGCATGATTGTAGTATTTGCACCTACTCTACCACCGTCTTTTATGGTTACTCCTTTAAATTTAGAGTACCTTTCCTTTGATCTCGCCATATAATTATCATTTGTAGTTACAACACATGGTGCGATAAATACAAAATTCCCCAATTCTGAATAAGCCGTTATATAACAATTTGTTTCAAGTTTGCAACGTATACCGACCTTGCAATCATTCTCTACGGCTACTCCTCTTCCTACAATTGTGCCATCCCCGATCGATACTCGCTCCCTGATTGTAGCCATATCCGCAATAAAAACATTGTCGCAAATTTGTGCATTCGCATAAATAACCGCTGATGTCCCAATCGTGCAACCTGATCCAATTACAGTTGGGGGTAATGTACCCGTTTCCGGAAGAATAGAATTTTTAGCTCTAGCAGGTTGTTTCCCAATAACGACATTATCTTGGATAACAACATCATTACCGATACTAACACCCGCGTATAAGATAACATTATTGCCAATTGTCACATTCTCCCCAAGATGTACCGTTTCGTCTATTACAACATTTTGTCCAATACTTTTTGGTTTGTTCACATTTCTCACCCTAACTAAGATTATTTAGTGTAGAATTCCCCTATCTTTTCAACAACATATTTCTGCATTTCCAACGGTAGTTCAGGGTACATAGGTAAAGACAATGCTTCCTTACATGCTTTCTCGGTTTCTGGAAGGTCTCCCTCTTTATAACCTAATTCAGAGAATACCGGTTGTAGATGTAATGGAATTGGGTAATAAATCATGGTATCAATTCCATTCTCTTTTAAATACTGTTGTAACTCATCACGTCTATCCACTCTTAGTGTATATTGGTGAAAAATATGATAGTTATCTTCTGCCATATAAGGAGTTGTTACATGTTGGCCAACAGTCTCATTTAACAACTCAGAATATACGAGCGCTTTTTCTCTTCTTAATTCACACCATTGGTCTAAACGTGAGAACTTAACATTTAGTATCGCAGCTTGCAGCTCGTCCAATCTACTGTTATAACCTAATACATGATGATGGTATTTCGGTTTGCTACCATGTACACGTAGAACTCTCATTTTTTCACTTATTTCATCATCATTTGTGACTACCATTCCGCCGTCGCCATATGCCCCTAAATTCTTTGTAGGAAAAAAGCTATAACAAGCAGTGGTTCCAAGTTCTCCAACCTTTTTACCTTTATATTTCGCTCCTATCGCTTGTGCTGCATCCTCTATCACAAACAAATTATGTTTTTTTGCAATTTCATTGATTGCGTCCATATCAGCCGTTTGACCGTATAGATGAACCGGAATAATTGCTTTGGTTTTCTCAGTAACAGCATCCTCAATCTTAGTAGGGTCAATATTAAATGTTTGTGGGTCAATATCAACAAAAACGGGCTTCGCACCTATACGAGCTACTGCTCCAGCTGTAGCGAAGAAGGTAAATGCCGTTGTAATGACCTCATCACCTTCTTTAATTCCACACGCCAATAATGAAATATGTAGAGCGTCACTACCATTAGCAACACCTACTCCATGCTTTACATTGCTATAGCTTGCAATGTCTGCTTCAAGTTTTTTTACATTATTTCCAAGTATAAAAGAGGCTTTGGACATTACATCCTCTAATTGACTTAATATCTCCGTTCTTAATTCCTGATACTGTTCAGTTAGGTCTAACATCGGTACTCTCATTTTAATACCTCCATTTAGTGATTCTTTAATTATTAGTTTGTTTTAGTTCTATTTTATCTAAAGCTTGATAGAGGTTAAGGAGTTTTTTGGATTCCTTTTCCCAATTATAGTGTTCATGAATATACGTCTGGCCTTTAAAACCTATTTCTTTTCTGAGTTCTTTATTTCGAGCCAGATGTAGAGCAGCATCAGCTATCTCCTGTGGGTTTTCGGGATTTACAAAAATTCCTGAACCAACACTTTCAAGCATGCTTCTCCATTTAGGAAAATTTGAACTGATATATGGGATACCAAAGGTTTGATATTCAAATATCTTGTTAGGACTTGTTTGACGATGGTCTCCAATATCTAGAATAGTAATGAGCCCAACATCTGAATGAATAATATATGCAAACGCCTCATCCTGAGGTTTCGGACCTAAATAGTCTACATACTCCCAACCTTCTATTTTTTCAGCGGCTTCAATTGATCCCTTCTCAATTTCCGGACCAATTAACCAAAGTCTAGCCTCGATAGATTGATTAAGTATTGATAATGCTTCTACCATTTGTTTTAATCCACGAGTGTTTGATACGCCTCCTACATATACAAACCGAAAAATAGAAGGGTCTCTTATAATCGTCTTTGAAATTTCCTTTGCACTTTCAATCAATTCCCCTTGTGAAATAGGGGCATTTTCAAGTAACAATGAATTCGAGCCAATTCGATTGGCTACTTCTTCTTGTGTGACAATGACTTTATCAAAGAGGATTCCTGCTAATTTTTCAAGTGACACTATAATAGATGCAATTGTTTTACGTAAAGGCTTTGGAATCCAATCTCTCATTAAAATTCGTTTGGAAAAGTCCTCATGAGTATCATAAATAACCTTTTTCCCAAACAGCTTTAGTATGAATCCAATTGGGATTGTATCTGGATTGTGCAAATGAACAATGTTTGCCTTTGTTCGTAATACCTCTTTTATTAGTCTTGGCTGATAAAGAAATCTTTTCAGTCTACTTGCAAAGGTTGGTACCTTAACGATATTAATTCCGTTAATTACTCTATTTTCATCAATCCTCGCGATTAATGTCACATCATATCCACTTTCAACCAAAGTTTTGGCTTCTTTTTGGAAAACTCGAATATCGGAATATTGATGAACTGGGGCCAGGATACATATATCAGCTTTAGACATATTTCTCACCCCTTTATTCCTTTTCTTACTTCTAACATACGTTCTCCCCATTTTTCAATACTAAATTTATTAATAATTGTATTTCTTGCGTTCTCTCCGAACTTTTCATAGGCTTGTTCATCTATTGTTTCGTATAAAACCTGACATAAAGCATCAGCATCTCTCTTAGAAATCCGACCATTTTCGTGATCATCAATAATTAATTCCGCACCTTCACCATCTCCTACAACTGGAGCGACCCCATAGGACATTGATTCGAGTAAACTGTAATTTAAATAGATAACATCTGCAGGTAACACAAATATTTTTGCTCTTTTATAGAGACTTTCCGGATTCTTTTCAAAACCTTGATAATGAATTTGTGAATAATTTAACTCCTTTAGTCTAGCTAAAACAACCTGCTCAAATGTTGGATCCATTTTATATTCATTATCGTCCAACGTCGTAAAACCTGTAATCACTATGTTTAAGTCAGGCTTCTTGCTCAAGAGCTTATGTAGCGCTTCTACCAAAATATCCACATTTCTCATTTTCCGTACTGAGTTGAGAAACAGAATATCAATATCCTTCTCTTGTTCTTGTTTTTCTATTTCTGGAACTGGAACGCAGTTTGGCAAATGAGTTATCTTGTTTTTAGGGATATTTAGGGCATCTAAATCATTCATAATATTAATTTCTTTTGCAATAATGTGATTGCTCATTTTTAGAGTAAGAAGAAGCCCCCAACGCCTAATATCAAATTTCGTATCGCGTATAGCTAATTCTCCACCACGTAGAATAAAAATTAATTTTGTCCCAAAAAGCTTTGCAATAAGCCCATAAATGAATGTCAGTTTCCCGATATCATAAATCTCAGTCCACTTTGGTTTATACGAATTATAAACTTGAATCGTTTCGAGAATTCGATTCTTAATATTTTTTGGAACAACCTCAACATCAGCCTTATATTTCTCAGCCTTTGTTTTAGATAGGCCGCTCTTATCCATCACCAGATACTTTACTGGAATACCTATCCTTCTATATTCCATCGCCTGATATCCTATTTTGTCTATAAAATGTTCAAGTCCTACTACGATTGTCTTATGATTCATGCTAAAACTCCCTTACCACTTCCTAAATAGAGGAGAAAATAATACTAATTTGTCTTTACGTTTATCTTCTTTGTCATTTTCATTAAATATTTCATATATAACTGTAGATCTTCTTTTGTAATGAATAGAAATTCTCTATAAGATAAATGGGTAATCCTTTTAAACATAAATATCTTTGCAAAGAAATCAAACCCGTATGCAATTGTTGTAGCGATAGCTGACCCGGATAGGCCATATTTAGGAATAAGTATAATATTTAAAACGACATTGATTACTAAATTTAAGATAGAAATGTACATATTAATTTCCGGCATACCTCTTCCTGCAATATCATTAGAGAGGACTTTAGAGTTTGAACCTAAAATAATACCTGGAATTAAAAGCATTAATACAAGCCCAGCTTCTTCATATTTTTGACCATAGAGAATGGTAATCACAGGGTCTGACAATACGAATAGTGCCAAACCAAAAATAATGGATAGGAATAAAATATTTCTACTTAAGATTGATGTGATTTTATTTCTGCTATCATCTTCAGTTAGTGATGTGATTTTTGGAAATAGAACAGACGAAATTGCTTGTGAAACAACCCATAGGCGCTCGGCTACATTAACTGCAGCAACATAGATACCAACCGCTATCGGATTAATGAAAAAGGCTAAAAGTAAAAGAGCAGCTCTATAGTTTAGAAATGTCGCTATATTACTTAAATGACTTTTCAATCCATAAACAATTGTCTTTTTAAACAATTCAGTAGAAAAAGTACCTAGTTTATAGCGTGCACCGTGCTTCTTGTTCAATAGATAAATGGTTAATACGTAAACAATTATATTACTAATAACATAACTATATATAGCACCATTTAGGCCAAGGTTAAAAACTACTAACAAAAATATAACAGCTATTAATTTTATGATGTGACCGATAATAAGCGTAACATTAAACGATTCAAAATCTTGTTTTCCTTGGAATATACCTTGTAATGACTGATTTAGAAGTAAAAATGGGACATTTGATAAAGCTAGTAACAATAGCAGAACAGGTGCCCCACCAAGGAATTGCTCTCTAAAAAAGAGGACAAAAATCACACCAATGATAATGGATAGTATAGTTAAAATAATGTTTGATAATATATTCGTTTTGTAAACGGTGTGAAGGTCAACTTCATCCTTTCCTACATAGTAGGCTGTGGATACACCGATTCCAAGGTTCATAAAGGTTAAAAGCATAGAAGGCAAGAGAATAATTAATGAGTATAATCCCTGTCCTTCTGGCCCCAAAAGTCTGGCAATTAAAATAGTAGTTACTAAAGAGATAACAATACCAACAATCATTCTAACCAATGTATAAAATGTGTTTTTTGCAAAACTTGCCTTAGCCATATAATTATCCTTTCAATATATCAAAGAAGTTCTTTTAGTTTATGTGCATATTCCGTATAATTCTTTTCTGCGTTCGCTAATTGATCCCAAGTTTCGTATGATAGCTTTCGTTTTTTCTCTTTTTCAGAATATGGCATCTGTACATACTTTGATATTTTAGAAAACAACTCTTCTGAGGTTATATTTGCATCTAATAACATACCATTTTCGTTATTTACTAATTCAGATGTTCCCCCAACGTTTGTAGCCATTACCGGAATCCCATAACTTAACGCTTCCATTATAGAAACTGGTACACCTTCTGATTCACTTACATTAATAAACAAATCAATGATATTTTGTTCGTAATATTGATTGACTTCTTTATTTGTAAGATGCCCTTTAAATACCCAGTTAATATTCTCTGGCAAATTACTCGCCATTTCTTCTAAAACTGGACGCAAATCCCCTTCTCCAATGTGTGTCCATTGAATCGGTTCCTTGCACTTTGAGAGAGCTTCTATGATTAGATGTATTCTTTTTACCGGAGACATATACGAGCATGTTACAATTCTAAACATATGATCATCAGAACCCTTAGTAAGATTGTTTGCTTTATTAACACCTAATCGACTAACCTCTAATTTGGGTTCATAAGCTTTATTCTTATTTAATAAATAGTTGTAACCATCAGTTGAGATCACAAATAACTTACTCAAGCCCATAATGGCCTGACTTTGAAAAGGAATATACGGCGGATTATTGGCATATGCATATAAATCAACCCTATGAGTCCTTGAACAGCCAAATACATCAGGGTTTAATTCTCTATACATAGCAATAGCAGTCCCGCCAGTATTTAGCCAATACGAATATAAAACATTATCTTCATTTTTATTTATTATCTTTTGTAAATAGTTTCTAACTTCAGTAGCAGAAATAATATGTTTTGTAATCTTTGAAGACAGCTTTGACCGATATTTACCAGCGCTCCCCATTTCCTTCATAAGCCATTTTATTGCTTGAGGGTCAGCTAATTTTAGAATCCTTTGAACATTATTTCCTGCTCTATAGCTATTATGTACGACAACATTGCTAGGAATTTGTCTCATCTTGTCTTTTTGTGACTTAACAGAATTTAAAGGAATAATATGGACAGTGTTAAAAACAGAAGCTAAGTATTGGATTTCATTTTCAAGAAACTCTTCCCCAGGATAATATGGAAACCGATTTGTTATTAAAAATAAATTACTTTTTCTCTCATTCTGCATCTACATATACCTCCTAATTTTTTTAAAAGACGGAAAAGCAAAGAAGGGATTAGCTTCTTTGCTCATCATTCAAGGAGATGTTATATTCTATCGTATCTATTTTTCACTTCATAACCCTTCATTGCATTCTTTGTATCGAAGATAATGTTACTCTTTTCACCAATTGTCTTATAATCAAAGTCGCTATGGTCTGTAGCAATTACGACTATATCTGCATTTTCAAGTAACTCAGTTGAAAATGGAACGCCTTCCTTAGTTTGTCCCTTATATTTATAAGACGGGATATTAGGATCATGAAACGATACATTTGCTCCCCTTTTTTCTAGCATTTCAATAATTTTTAAAATCGGAGATTCTCGGTAATCGTCGATGTCTTTCTTATATGCAATCCCTAATACCACTATATCAGAGCCATTTAATGGCTTTCCAATTTCATTTAATAAATAACTAATTCGTTCGATTACAAATTCAGGCATATAATTGTTGATTTCTCCCGCAAGCTCGATTAAACGAGTATGGTAATTATACTCTCTTGCTTTCCAGGTTAAGTAAAATGGATCAATCGGGATACAATGGCCACCTAATCCCGGACCAGGGTAAAACGGCATAAAGCCATAAGGTTTTGTTGCAGCTGCATCAATTACCTCCCAAACATCGATCCCCATTCGATTACATAAAATAGCCATTTCATTTGCAAGAGCGATGTTGATATGTCTAAAAGTATTTTCAAGTATCTTTTCAAGCTCAGCTACAGCAGGACTTGAAACCTTATGGATTTCACCTTCTAATACACTTGAGTATAAAGCTGCTGCAACATTTGTACATTCTTCCGTGATACCACCGACTACTTTAGGCGTATTTTTAGTATTATAAAATTTGTTACCTGGGTCTACTCTTTCTGGTGAATAGGCTAAAAAGAAATCTTCACCACATTTTAACCCACTATTTTCTAATATAGGCTTCAAAACTTCTTCAGTAGTACCAGGATATGTAGTACTTTCTAGAACCACCAACATTCCTTTTTTCAAATACTTCGCAATTTCTTTTGCTGAACTTTCTACATAAGAAGTATCTGGCTGTTGATAAATATCAAGTGGAGTAGGAACACAAATTGCAACGGCATCTACATTTCCGATGTTTGAATAGTCGATTGTTGCAGTAAGCTTACCTTGATTAACGATTTCCTTTAAATCTTCCTCAACAACATCACCAATATAGTTAACGCCACGATTTACCATATCTACTTTCTGTTCTTGAACATCAAAACCCACAACATTATATCCTGCTTTAGCCTTTTCTACTGCTAATGGCAGACCTACATATCCAAGGCCCACAACACCAATAGTTGCTTCCTTATTAGAAATCTTTGCAATTAAATCTGAATAAGTATTAGAAACACTCATTATTCTATTCCTCCAATTTATATACGGGATATTCTTCCTATATTCAAATAGGCTATGTATAAAGAGAAGACCCGATTATAGATTACTAAAACTGCAGATGATTTACGGTTTTCTAAAGGTATCATGTTTACTATCGACAAAAACCTTCAAAAATCGCTTTACCTTTCCAATTTTCATATTATATCACAACCAATAAAATAGAAACTATTTCTTTATTACAGTTTCGAGACAGCTTTAATTTTATTATTAGCATTATTTGTTTAATTATTTTCGCTTTTTTTGTATATCCTCTTTAATATTGAGAGAACTTTAAGGTATAATAAAATTTGTTTTACATATATCAACATTATTCTGACAAAGGTTTTGATCAACTTGAAAAAAATAATCCTTCTATTAATAGTCTGTTCCACTCTGGTTGCTTGTGGATCTCAACCATTGAAAAGTAGAAGTGTGTTAGAAGCAGAACAATATATTTGGTTTAACCTCGATAAGATGAATTGGGAAACATTCCAGGAGTTGACTGTTGAACCAGATATTATTTCTGAAGAGGACTTTCATAAATCCAAAGAAATCGCAGCTGAATACGATAATTCAAAACTTTTTAGAGTGGGTAATACCGTTTATAGAGTAGGCTCTGATAACGATGTTTTGTTTGTTACAAGGTGGGACAAGGTTGACCAACTTTTCAAAATGAAGTCGATTGAGTTTCCTAGTGAATTAGTAGGAAGAAAATAAAAAGTGCACACTAAAAAGAGTGCACTTTTTATGTGCATTTTTTAGTAAGGAGATTGATGTTGTGGTTTTTAGTAGCTTGATTTTTTTATTTGTTTTTTTACCAATCGTCATATTTACGTATTTTATAGTAGGTAAAAGATTTAGAAATATCTTACTACTACTTTTTAGTTTGTTCTTTTACGCATGGGGCGAACCCAAATACGTTTTATTAATGATTTTTTCTATCATTATGAACTATATATTCGGCTTAATCGTTGATAAGCTTGAAAGTAAAAGTGCATTAAAAAAGGCTGTACTTGTATTAGCGATAATTGGGAACCTGTTAATTATAGGTTATTACAAATATATTAATTTTATTGTCGATAACATTAACCAACTTTTAGGACTTTCCATCCATATCGAGGAGGTTCCCCTTCCAATTGGGATTTCCTTTTTTACATTCCAAGCACTTTCTTACGTTATTGATGTGTACAGGAAGGATTCACATGTTCAAAAAAATCCATTTGATTTAGCACTTTATATCTCATTATTTCCACAACTTGTAGCAGGTCCTATTGTTCGTTACAACGATATTGCGAACCAAATAAAAGATAGGATTATTAATTCTCAAAAATTCTCAGAAGGTATACGGAGATTTATTATTGGATTAGCAAAGAAGGTATTAATAGCGAATCAGACCGGATTTATCGCAGACCAAATCTTTAGCATGAATCCCGAAGAAATAAGCACATCTTTGGCATGGATAGGAATTATATCATATACATTACAAATTTATTTTGATTTCTCGGGGTATTCAGATATGGCAATAGGCTTAGGCAAGATGTTCGGCTTTGAATTCCTTGAAAACTTTAATTATCCATATATCTCAAGATCGATTACTGAATTTTGGCGTAGATGGCACATTTCTCTAAGTACATGGTTTAGGGATTATGTCTATATCCCATTGGGTGGTAACCGAGTCACTACATTAAAACATTACCGTAATATTTTCTTAGTATGGGCTTTAACCGGTTTATGGCACGGAGCGAGTTGGACTTTTGTGGCGTGGGGATTATATTACGGAATTCTTCTTACTATTGAAAAACTAGGACTTGGGAAATTACTAAAGAGAACATGGGCACCTATCCAGCATTTATATGTATTGGTAATTGTTATGATTGGTTGGGTTTTCTTTAGAGCGGATAATTTTTCATACTCGCTCAATTATATAAAAACCCTATTTGGTATTCATGGACAAGGACTTGTTGATAGACAAGCTCTTTACTATATTCACGATTATGGTTTACTTTATTCCATTGCAATTTTATGCTCTACCCCTATAATAAATAAGTTAATTTTGGCTATGGAAAAAAGCACTAATAGAATCATTCATTTATTAATTCGAATTTTATATATTGTACTTTTAATACTTACAATTATTTATCTTGTTAATTCAACCTATAATCCTTTTATTTATTTTAGGTTCTAATACTCATTGTACTTTTTAGTAACTGCGAGGTGTATCATGAAAAATAAAATTTTCATAGCAAGCTTTCTCCTTATCATTTTTTCGCTTGGAATACTTACATTTATAACACCAGATAAAAAAATTTCTGCTGTTGAAAAAAGAGAACTAGCACAACTTCCAAATGTAACGAAAGATAATATACTTAATGGAGAATTTTTAACAAATTTCCAAGATTATTTTAATGATCAGTTTTTTTCTAGAGATTTTTTAATTAAGGTTTATACAAAAGGCCAATTAATATTAAATAAAACAATGATCAATAACATTGTCATTACAGAGGATAATTGGTTGTTAGGAGAACCGATTGAAGAAAATAAAAATGAGATAGATTTAGGGTTAGATAACCTTCAGAAATTCTCGAACTTCCTTGAGAAAAATCAAGTTGAAGCTTATTTTGCACTTGCTCCAAATTCAATGAACTTGTTTTCTAATAAATACCCTGATTATCTAAAGGAAAACAAAGGTATTGAAAATAGGTCTTATTTCCTTTCGGAGTTTCCAACAAATATGCATTTGATTGATCTACCTGACTACTTCGCGAATCATTATTCCAATGCGGAACTAGAAAGTTTCTACTATAGAACTGATCACCATTGGAATATGAAAGGTGCATTTATCGGATATCAAGAAATTATGAATCAAATAGGAAAAGCATCAATTTACTTCCGTGATCAAGCAAAGAATGCAGAAGAGGTTTTTATAGAATGTAACAATGAGGCAGTTTTTGTCGGCTCAAGAAATATTCAATTATACGAACTAATTGATGCTAGTGGCGAAGAAGTATGTCGTTATCTGCCAAATAATATTGGTCTATCCGAATTTAGTGCAACCGATAGAAATGGGAAAACTCTTACCAACTTCAATATAGTATTTGGTAGTGGAGTAAATAACAAAGAAGTTAGCTATACTGACCTTTTTTCGTATGATTATCCAGAAATTAAGTTTTCGTTTGAAAATACAAATAACAATCGTCTTTTAATTTTAAAAGACTCTTATGCTAACCCTATTATTCCACTTATTGCAAGTCATTTTTCCGAGACATTCGTATTGGACATACGCCATTACACAGGTGATATTTCAAAATATGTATCCTCTAATGGCACCGATATAGTACTAATTCTTTATAATGATACAAACCTTTCAGGTGAGATGTATAATTTTATAAAAGATTAACCAAAAGAAGTGGTCATTACCACTTCTTTCTTTTTTTGACAAGATTAGAGTTTCTTATTACCTAAGTACGAAAAATATACCTTTTTCAACAATTATCTTCACATTTCTACTTAATCATTTATAATAAATGGGAAAGTAATTTTTTATAAGGAGTGATTGTTTAACTACATGAAAAAACTAAATAGATGGAAATCCATTTTGTCCCTTTTCATTTGTGTGTTATTACTTGTACAAGCTATTCCAGTTTATGCGAGTGAAATAACCAACAATAGCGATGATAGTATGGCTTGGGCTGAAACTACCCAGGATGAAACAGAATTACTGGACAACGAGCAAAACGTTGTAGCTTTGTTAAGTAAAGGTACAAAGATTGAAGGAAAGATAGTAGAAGATGGAAACTTTGAGATTTCAATCGATAGTTCATCTTATTCAATATCTTTACAAAATCTAGAACTTATAGATTACAAGAATGAATCTATAAATATTTCTGACTTTCAAGTAATTGAGCCTGGAACTTACGAAGCCCAAAGTGGGGTCACTTCAATTGAAGTCTTAAACCCTCTTAAACTATCAACTGTTATTGAAAATGAAACAGTATTTTTTATTTTTGGGGATCAAAAGTATCCGATTCAAGTGACGCCTACAAGTGGCATTGAAACAACAAGTGAGGCAACAGACGCTAGCGAATCTGCTACAGTAAGTGGGACTGAGAAATCTAACTTGGAAACATCAGATGAGGTCGTTGAAGAAAACGTGGAGCCGCAAAGCACGGCTACGTTAAAAATGGCCACAACTCAGGCTGTAACAGCTGCTAGTTTCTTTAAAGCTTCAAAAGATATTTCGGTCTACAAAGATACGTCTAGTGGTACGATTTTGGGTACTCTTCCTGCCGGAAAAGTATTGAAAATTGCTGAAGATGCTGGGGATTGGTACAAAATCAACTTTGGAGAAGGCCAAGCTTTTGTTAAAAAACAAGATACTACTGCCGATAGTGGTTCACTTGTTCCAAATAAAGCGTCAGGTTCTTTAATATCAAAAGGATCTTTAAAGTTTAAAATTGATACAAATGTATATGAGGACCTTTCAGTTTCTCCTATTGTTACCTTTTTTAAGTTTAAACAAGGAGTTACGATTTCATACATTCAAAAAGTCGGCTATTGGTACCAAGTACAAATCGGTGACTTAACCGGATTCGTCCATCAAAACAATGTTACTGTTGCACCTTCTTTTGGAGATTACGTAAAAGCAACTTCTGATGTTCCTGTTTACAAGGATGCTAACACAACCACTGTTGTTGGGATCCTTCAGGCTGGTAAAGTTGTAAAACGTAATGGTGAAACGGGTGATTGGCATAAGATTAGCTTTGGGGAAGGTACTGCTTATATTCAAAAACAGTACACAACTCCTGACAATGGATTATCGATTCCAAACAAAGTTACTTCTCCTGCAACATCACAAGGTTCAATTAGATTCAAAATTGATACAAATGCTTATGAAGATCTGAATGTATCTCCTGTTGTTACTTTCTTTACGTTTAAACAGGGAGTTACCTATTCCTATATTCAAAAGGTAGGCTATTGGTATCAAGTTCAGGTCGGTGGCTTAATTGGGTATGTTCACCAAAATAATGTTACCGTTGTTCCTACTGAATTTACGGACTATGTAAAAGCAACTTCAGACGTTCCCGTTTACAAGGATGCTAATACAACTACTGTTGTTGGGATTCTTCAAGCTGGGAAAGTCGTGAAACGCACTGGGGAAACTGGGGATTGGCATAAGATTAACTTTGGGAATGGTACAGCATATATCCAGAAGGGCTCTACAATTCCGGATAGTGGAAACTTAATTCCGAATAAAGCGACAGGAACTGAAACGCCTCAAGGAACAATCCAATTTAAAATTGATACAAATGCTTATGAGGATCTTGACGTATCCCCTGTCGTTACATTTTTCACATTCAAAAAAGGGGTAAACTACTCCTATATTAAGAAGGTTGGATACTGGTATCAGGTAAAAGTCGGTGACTTAATTGGGTATGTTCACCAAAATAATGTTACCGTAACAACTAATTTTTCCGACTTTGTGAAAGCAACTTCTGATACGCCTGTATACAAGGATACGAATGCAACATCTGTTGTGGGAATTCTTCAAGCGGGCAAAGTCATGAAACGCACTGGGGAAACTGGTGAATTGCATCAGATTAGCTTTGGGGAAGGTACTGCTTACATCAAAATGGAAAACACAATTCCTGATGACGGAACATCCGTAGTTAACAAAGCACCTGGGCAAGCAACTTCTCAAGGTTCACTTCAATTTAAAATTGATACGAATGCCTATGAAGATTTAGAAGCTGCACAAGTAGTAACGTTCTTTACGTTTAAACAAGGGGTAACCTTTCCTTATGTAGAAAAGGTTGGATATTGGTATAAAGTACAAGTTGGTGACTTAATTGGGTACGTTCATCAAAACAACGTCATCACCACTGACTTTGTGAAAGCCGGAAGTGATATTCCAGTTTATAAGGATACTACCTCTTCAACAATTGTAGGAACCCTCCATACTGGGAAAATGCTAAAAAGATCAGCAGACTTAGGAAATTGGCATCAAATTGATTTTGGAGATGGATTTGCTTATATTCAAAAAGAATTGACATCAATCGATAATGGAAATTCAATTCCGAACAAGACTGGAAACTCTCCAATAAATCAGGGAACAATCCAATTTACTAATGATACTTTAGTTTATGAAGACCTTACGTCTAATCCAATTGAGCCTTTCTTTACATTCAAAAAAGGTACAGCCTATTCATTTATTGAAAAGGATGGATACTGGTATAAACTTCAAATTGGAAATCTTATCGGCTACGTTCATCAGAACAACGTTAACATTGTATTCGAAGATTATATTAAAACAACATTAGAAACTCCTATCTATCAAGATATAAATTTATCAAATGTTGTTGGCTCCATTCCACAAGGAAGTATAATAAAACGTCTTGGGGATGAAAACGATAATCTTCATAAAATCCAATTTGGGGACAGTATTGCCTATGTTCAAAAGTACAATACATTACCAGATGAAGGTAAAAGCGTTACAAATAAGGCAAGTGGCTCTGAAGGATTCCAGGGATATATCCAATTTAAAAATGATACAAATATTTATGATGATCTGACATCTAATCCTCTTAAGTCCTTCGTCAAAATTAACAAGGGTGTAAGTTATCCTTATATTAAAAAGACTGGATATTGGTATCAGATAAAAATTGGTGACTTAATTGGTTATGTCCATCAAAACAATATTGTAGATGGAAAATATGTCCTTACTGAAAGACTATCAATCTATGATTCTTATAACAGTGCTGTAAATGCTGAATATCAAAGAAGTGGAACTATTGGTACGTTACATTTTGGAGATAAAGTGACAATCCTGGAGAACTCTGGATACACTTCTAAAATTGTAACAAGCAGTGGACAAACTGGCTGGGTATTTAGTAAATACTTGTATGATGATATTATGGATTTAGATTGGATTACTAGAGTCGACAAAAATATCCGTTATGGTCCATCTACAGCTTATAGTACAGTTCAAAGCCAGGTAGTTCCTGCCAATACAAAGGTTAAGGTTTTAGATTATACAATTGGTGAAGATGCTCAATACAAAGATTGGTATAAGATCATGCTATCGAACGGAACCATTGGTTGGATGTGGGGAGGTCTTGACTCTAGGTATGATGTTGGCTTCACTATCCACCCTTATGATTTTTCGAATGTCAACAACACTTATTTAGATATTCACACGCCGCTTCACTCGTCATTTAATATAACAGGTACTGAAATTAATTCCTTCATTGCATATATTAATAGATGGAACGACACTACTAATAATATGATGATAGGAATGGGAGATACCTTTGTAGAAGCTGCAAATTCAACAGGTCTTAATGTTCTTTATCTAGTTGCTCATGCTTCATTAGAAACAGGATATGGAAGATCAGGGATTGTACAAGATAAATACAATTACTTTGGAATTGCTGCTTATGATCATGACCCATATGGAAATGCATATTCGTTTGCAACAAAAGAAGAAGGTATTAAGGAAGGAGCTCGTTGGATTAATAACAACTACACAACGAAAAACCAAGATACCGTTCATTCTATGAGAAACAATAATAATTCTCATCAATATGCAACCGATGATGCTTGGCACTTAAAGATAGTGAATATCGCAAGAAACTTAGTGAACCATGTACTTGACCTACGCAAGTAAATATCTTTTAAATAAAGGCTACTAGATGTAGCCTTTATTTTTTTATGACAAAACTTTACTCATTCCATAATAAAAAGTACAATATTCTTTAAAAGGTCTAATATAGAAATAAAAGGAGTCAAGTATGAAAAACATCTTTCTGTTTATACTTATTTTGTTCATTTTAGCTGGATGTAATAATGATAAAGGAGAAGTTTTGGAGTCTGATGAAAATGTAGAACCTTACACATTAAAGGTAGAGGAAAATTGGACAGACGATTTTCATGGATATCATACATCCATTCAAGAAGTAATTATAACAAATGAAGAAGAAGTTGAATCCCACAATGACACTGACTATTCCTTATTGGGAATTAAATATGAGGTAACAAATACATCAACAAACTTATTTGAAACAGGAATGAATAAAGCAGTCTTACTCACAAATACTGGCGAACAGGTACAAGCAACTGTCGCACTATCGAATGTTATTAATCAAAATCTGGGACAAAACGAAGTTCAAGAAGGTTATATTTACTGGAGGTTAAAAAACCCCAATATATCAGAAATAGATGAAATCAAGCTAATTTGGCCAATTTATTTAGGAACCGAGGCTGAACACTCAGAAAAAAAAGATTATATAATTGAACTCAATTTAGATGATGAAAGTGACAAAACGACTTAACACAGAAGTAAAGTATACATTATTTTTTCGGTTCTAAGTCAATTGTTGGGGTAAAATACTAGGCTACCGCGCTTACGCTTGGTGGCCTGCTTTAATTCTTCCGACATAGATAGATATCTCTCTAGAAGCCAACGTTCTTCATTATTTAACTTATCTTTTGCTTTATGAAAGACATGTTTCATTCTCTTACACTTCTTACGATCATACGCATGAAAGTTTTGTTGGACACGTCGCCTAACCTTATCTAATGCCCAATAAATATATCGACAAAAATGAAACCTGTCCGCTACAATAACTGGTTTACCCAAAGCTTCTTGTACAGCTGCTTTAAAGGATGGACTCATATCCATGATTACGATTTGTACTTGCGCTCCATGTTTTTGAAGGTACCGTTTAATAGTTTTTTTATACCGATTTGGAAGAATGGCAATTGGTTCTCTTTGATTCCATTAGCTATAATTAATTGATATTTCCCTTCCTTGGTATCGCCTTTGTACTCATCAATAGCTATCACTTTTGGCAGCTCTGTGACTGGATGAATTGCTTCTTTGGCTATTTGATCGAAACAGCGTTTTTCGTTCAAACAACTTCAAATGTTTGAAATGCGATAATCATGAATTCGATTGGTTTGACTGCCACACTTTGGACAACAGTGCGGTTTACGCTCCATCTCTACATAAACATGAATATATTCTCCTACCTCTTCTACGTTTTTTACCAGCACATCTTTTAATCCTGGAATAGAAATGTTAAAATTCATATACACGCATCTCCATTTCTTTACTTGTTTCTCGACAATTCAAGTATAAAAGAATTGGATGTATGCGTGTATTTTTTCACATACAAATTGTAGGACAACCCCAACAAATATTATAGAGCCATTTTTTCAAGCGCAAAGTAAATTTTTTATAAAAAAGCCATTCCAATTTATTAGGAATGGCTTTTTGTTAGTTGTATATATGATTATTTATCAAATCTACCTTTAAAATCAAGAGTACTACATTTTTCTAATGGAAGCTTAACTCCCTTGCCTTCAGCTGCTGATTTGTAAATCGCAAGCACAAGTTCTAAGGCATCTCTTCCGTCTTTTGCTGTTACGTATGGATCTCTGTCATTTTTTATCGCATCAATTACATCACCATAAAGTGGATTATGACCGAATCCATATACGCTTGGTGGATTTTCCTGATATTTCGCTTTAACCTCCTCGGGGTTATCGGTATTATCAGCAAAATGCCATTCTTCAATGATATTAACTGACTTTCCTCCAGCCTTTACAGTTCCCTTATCTCCGAATATGTAAAGCGTTTCTTCAAGATTCGTTGGGAAAATGTTTGTCGTTCCCTCTACAATTCCATAGCTACCATTTGTGAACTTAATTAAAGCCAAACCAAGGTCTTCTGCCTCAATAAAGCCATGCTTTAGGTTGTCAGTCATTCCGACAACTTCACTTATTTCGCCACCCATCATCCAGCGTAATAGGTCAATATTGTGAATACATTGGTTCATTAATGCACCACCATCTTGTTCCCATGTTCCACGCCAAGGAGCTTGTGTATAATAGTCTTCTCCTCGATTCCAGCGGATGTGAGCTGTCCCATGTAAAAGACGACCGAAACGTTCTGCTTCAACGGCTTCACGGATTTTTTGAATGGATTTGTTAAAGCGGTTTTGGTGACATGCACTAACTTTTACATTCTTCTCTTTCGCTTTTTGAATGATTTCATCTGCATCTTCTAGTGAAAGAGCAATTGGTTTTTCGATAATAAGGTTTGCTCCCGCTTCGATACAATCTAACGCGATTGCGGCATGCTTGCCACTTTCAGTACAGATAGCTACTAGTTCTGGTTTTTCCTTTTCTAGCATTTCTTTATAATCGGCATATTGTGCTGTTGATGAAGGAAGATTAAATTTCTGTAATTTATCCTCCATATTTTCTGGTTTAACATCACATAAGGCAACGATTTCTAATTCATTTTCTAGAGCAGCTGCGATATGGTTTGGTGAAATACGTCCACAACCGATTAATGCATATTTTAAAGTCATGTTGCTCCTCCTTAATTAAACGTAACAACAATTTAGTAAGATTTTGACGATATTCGTCAAATTTTGTATAGCCCTCTCTTATTTTATTACAAAAAGGCTCTACTGCCAAACCAACAAATTATGAAATAATACTTGGGTTATTTATAGTCTATCCATATAGTGTGGATAATTCCTAATTATTCTTCAACATCCTTAGATATAAAGTAATTCGATAAATATTCTGCCCAAAGTTTATGACCATCTTCATTTGCTTCACCATCAATTAAATATTCGGTAATCTCATCGGTTTGATAATCTGGCCAAGCTTCCCAATGGTTAAGGTATATAATATTATTCTCTTCTGCATAAGCTTTGAGTTCATTAACTTCTATTGGATAGTGCTTTGCATTATGTATTGGATTGGCAGGTTGTAATAGTACAACAACTTCTGGAAGTTCCTTTTTGATAGCTTCAATGATGGTTGTAAGATTAGCTAGTCTATCAGCAATTTTGATTAATTCCCCATTATCGTGCAAAATAAATGGTTCTAATAACAAAACATCTGGGGAAAGGTTTATGATTTCCTGATATAACTCTTCCTGGACGAACTCAGTTGATGATTTATCAGCTATTTCTTTTATTGCAATATTAAATACACTTTCACCATACGTTAGTTCTAGCTCATCTTTTAGAAGGGTTGGCCACCCTATTGGATCTTCTGGTGTTGCACTTGAACCTACGATGACTAGATTCACTGGCTTACCATTTTCTACAGCAGAAATAAGTTTAGTTTGTATCTCTTTCGGTAAATTTTTCGAATAGGTTTCTATTTCTTTTCCTCTATTCTCCTGGCCTTCTTCAGCTGCAGTTTTTACATCTACTTTCTCTACCTTTTTGACTTGTGCAGTCTTAGCAGTAGCTTGAATTTTATCATTCCAATGCAATTTTCCGGTCACAACAATTGCAACGGAAAGAACTATGACAATAAAAACAAGTATCTTTTTCATATACTAACCCCCAAACAAAACACTACGAATTGACTATATTATACAATATTAACAAACGTTTTTTAGGTTTTTTGGGTAATTTATGTAATATTTCCTCGGAAATTGGAAATTTAGCATATAAAAGGCTGACGAACCTCGACAATTTCGTCAGCCTTTTTATTATTTTAATACAGATTCAAATACCGCTTTAACCTTTGGAGTGACATCATGACTTCCATTTTTGACGTTTTCAATCAGCATAGCTACCAATAACCTCGGATTTTCAGTGTTAACGGCTACAAACCAACCGTTTTCTTTTCCGTCCTCATCCTTACTAGTTTTGAGCTCTGCTGTTCCGGTTTTGCCAGCTAATTTAATACCCTCAATTTTTGCATCACTTGCAGTGCCATGAGGGTCCTCAATGACTTGAACTAAATCCCCAAGGATTAGTTGGGCGGTATCAGGAGAGATGACATTTCCCTTCCAGACCTCTGTTTCTGAACCATCTAATACTAGACTTGGTTTGATTAAATTTCCAGAATTTAATAACGGTGTATAGGAAATCGCTAAATGAACTAGACTCATTTCAAGTTGACCTTGGCCATAGCCCGTATCCGCTATTAGAATTTCGGAACTCAAACCATCGTTTGAAACTTTTGATTCATATAAAGGATACTCGAATGGGAATGGTTCACCAAAGCCATATTTCTTTAGTTCAGCTTCAAATGTCTCCCCGCCAATTCCTAGTGCCGCCTGAGCAAAATATATA
Organism: Fredinandcohnia onubensis; assembly: GCF_031181385.1. Lineage (GTDB taxonomy): Bacteria > Bacillota > Bacilli > Bacillales > Bacillaceae_L > Ferdinandcohnia > Ferdinandcohnia onubensis_C. The sequence goes on along the minus strand of NZ_JAPSKV010000001.1, from coordinate 426,860 downwards.
TTATCTGAGTAAACAAAAGCATCTTTTAAATTCACCGGTTTACCAGGGTCTGTTACCCTCGTAATTGAATAACCTCCCCACGAACTATCTTTCTGCCACTCTTTGCCTTTTATATCTATTGTTGTCTCAGGTGTAATCACATGAGTCTCAAGAGCAATTCCTGCTGTGATTGGTTTAAACGTTGAACCAGGAGCATACGTAGCACCAAAACGATTAATTAAAGGCTTTAACGGATCTTCATTCAAACGATTCCATTCTTCTGTCGAAATTCCAAGAACAAAGGCATTTGGATCAAAGGAAGGACTACTTACGAGAGCTAATGTCTCTCCTGTTAATGGATGGATTGCAGCAGCAGCCCCCGTGTTTCCACCCAGTTGATCATATGTCGTAAGTTGAACATCAATATCAATAGCTAGAGTAATCGTTTCTCCGTCTTTTGCTTTCTTTTCAGCAAGGGTGACTTCACCTTCACCATTTGCCTTTTTAATGAAGACTTTAGCTCCTTTTTCTCCTCTTAAACGCTCTTCTATAACCATTTCAAGACCTTTTCTACCAATAACATCATTTGCAGAATAGCCTTTTTCCTTAAGTTCTTTTAAATCTTCTGCTGTCACATTTCCAATATACCCAATTAAGTGGGCTGTTGCTTCTTTAAATGGATACACCCGTGAATCCACCTTTTTGGATAAAACGCCGTTAAGTTGTGTTACTTCTGTGGCAAGGTTTTGTTCTTCCAACGAAAGCCTTTTGATTGGTACGAAATAATCAGGTTGGACCCATGAAGCATTTAATTTCTTTTCAATAGACTCAGGAGATAATTTCAACTTCTCTGCAACTGTTGCAATAGTAGATGCTCTATATTCTCCAAGGTCCTTAGGAACTAAGCCAATTTCATATACGATTCCATTTTCAGCTAACGGCACACCGTTTCTGTCTAAAATTTCCCCACGTGTCGGAGATGATAGCGCAAGACCTATTTCATCGCCATCTTCCATGTCTGGGAAAAACATTGCTGGTCTCCACCTAATTGTCCATTTTTTTTCGTCATCTTTTTCCTCTAAAACAAGTGTCGCTTGTTCTTTAAATTCAATGGGACCAGCAACTGTTTCCATTGAAATGGCGTATGGAAAAATAACCTCTCCTTTTTCGTTGGATTCGATTTTCTCTTCTGGTGCTTTAAAACTGATTTTTAGTTTTTTTACGTCAATATCATTGTAGATTTTCGTAAAACGTTCATCGAATTCATTTTTGGGGATGTTAGCTTTAACATCAGAGGAAAATTGCTCATATACTTTTTTGAAATCCTGCTTCTCCCAATCTTGAATAAATGAGTCAAAGCGGTCTTCTGGAAGAGGATCTTGGTTGCAACCCGTTAACAATAAAACACTTAATGCAATAAATGCAGTTAACCATAAATACCGTTTCATCTGAATTTACTCCTTCCATATTTTTGTATTATTCCTATATTATACATATTATAGTATATTTAGAGACTTTTCGATTTTTTATTGTATATTTTTACAAATAGGTCTATAATCTTATGGTATTTACAGTTTCATACAAAAGGGAGATATGTATGGAGAAAACAAAAAAGAAGAAAATGAGTAAAACAAAAAAATGGATCGTTAGTTTAGTAACTATTATTGGCGTCCTTATTCTCGGTCTGGGAGGATATGCTTTTTATCTATATAGTTCTGTGGAAAATACGGTTGAGTCGATGCACATTCCAATTGATAGGGAAAAGTCAGAGAAACGGACAGAGGCAGTTGAGTTTAAGGAACGAGACCCAATCTCTATTTTATTAATGGGTGTCGACGAGCGTAAAGGGGATAGTGGCCGTTCTGATACGTTAATTGTTCTCACAGTAAACCCAAATGAAAAGTCAACACAAATGGTAAGTATCCCCCGTGACACAAGAACTGAGATTATCGGTAAAGGATTCGACGATAAAATTAACCACGCTTATGCTTTTGGTGGACCGGAAATGGCAATTGATACAGTTGAGAACTTTCTTGATATTCCAATTGACTATTATATCCAAGTAAATATGGAAAGCTTTAAGGATATTGTGAATGCTGTGGGTGGCGTGACTGTAGATAATTCATTTGCTTTTTCATCTGGTGGTTATTCCTTTGATGAAGGTAGCATTACATTAAATGGTGATGAAGCTTTAGCTTATTCAAGGATGAGATATGAGGACCCAAGAGGGGATTTTGGTCGACAAGACCGCCAGCGTCAAATTATTCAAGCTGTTATTAAACAGGGTGCATCACTAACTTCTCTTCCAAAAGCAGGCGATATTCTAAATATATTTGGAGAAAACATCCAAACAAACCTTACGTTTGATCAAATGCTTGATATCCAGAAAAACTATAAAGCAGCTTCTACTACTCTAGAACAAAGTCAAATTGCTGGACGTGGTACAAGAATTGACGGAATCTACTATTATATCGTTCCTGAAGAAGAACGCACTGCACTAACAGCAAAATTAAAACAACACCTAGAAATGTCAAATAGTGTAACTAAGAAATAGGTATTGGAAAAGATGTCTTCTTGGGACGCGCTTCCTCGTCCCGAACATTGTATAGGCCCGATTAGCATCTGCTAATTGGGCCTATATTTATACTAGTGTTCATAATCAAATTCCCAGTAAATAACTATATAATAGTACATTTTACCTATTAACTTTTCGACAAAATGCGACGATAATATTATTGATTTGTTATATTCGTACGATAATGGCAAAACCACTGAAAAGTGGACTACGCAAAGCTATAGGGGCTACCGTCCAATTGACTAGGCCAGCCAGCTACCGAAAACGGGGAGGAAAACTGAATATGAGCACATGGGTTACACCAGAAGAAATGGAAAGAAAAAGAAAAAGAAACAAAACTCTTTTATATGTTTCTCTTCCGATTCTAGCAATCTTAGTTAGTGCAGCTATGACTTTACTTGCAAATAATTTGTAATTTTAAGAGGGTCCAAAAAGCTATTCGCTTATTGGACCCTTTTTTGTAGTTGGACTCAGGGACAAGGACCTGTTTCCATGAACTTGGACAAGCCCAATGATTACTATTCTAATAACCCGTCTAACCGATCAATCTCATTCTGAAGATCCTTGTCCAATTCCATATAGACAAATTCTTGTTTTACTCTTGTGATAAAGCGGATATCAGTAAATAACCTTGCAATTGTCACCAACAATCCTCCTACATCCAATTTTTTCACATCTTTTGTAAGTGCTGTGACAATGAGGTTACTAGATGACGCTAATACATTTGAATACAAAAGGATCTTGCGTGTTTTGACCTCATAGATTTCTCGACTCGGGTACTTTTTTTCGTCGTAAAATAATGCATGAATCATTGAGATAATCTGGTTGATTAAAATCGATGCTCCTGCCTGTTTCCCAACCGTAGCGAGATTTTTAAAATCGATGCCCACATCGGCTAACTTTTCTGCAATTTCCGGGGATAGACTTGAACTTACCAAAGGAATAGGAAGACCAACCTTTGTGTTAACATCCGATTTAAGATGAAGACCTTGTGTAACAACCGCCGCAGCGAGTAAGACCTTTTCATCCATTGCTTTTTGAATCCCATTTTCAATCATTTCTCCTGTAGTAACATGAGGTTCATCCACAATCTTCTTTGACATCCTACCGAGAATATCCGGGACCTTCATCACTTTATATGTGGAAAATCGCCAATCTGTTAAAGTGCTTGTTAATATATTTAATGTTCCAAACACCCATCCAAGGATAGGATCGTGTCCTAGTGTTCGATACCTATGGCTTACGCTACCATAGCCCTTTCCATCACCGCCTAATCCTAATTCCTTACTTCCATTCGTAACATCATAAGGAACTCCATCAGTTAAAATATAGTGCAAACCTTCTGGAAACTTTTGCTTCCATTTTACTTTTTCTTCTTTAACAGCCTTTTCTCCTTCTTTGTGTCCATAGCGACTTTCAAATGATGTAAAGACATACTGGCGAATACATTGGATGGCCGTAGCTAGGATAAGAAAGGTTATATCCACCTTTGTCAGCTTCGTTTTATTTTGAAACAGTTGATTTATCTCATCAACTCTCGCATCTGCCTCAGCAATCTCAGTTGGAGTCAATAACTCCTCGATGGTTGTTTCATGATAGCCACTTTTAGTTGCTGTTTCGACTAGGTCTTCATATGTACTAGGTTTAATATGTTCATCAAACGTTTCTTCCTTCACATCTGTGGCCCTAGATTCTTTGTCTTGAGCCATTTGTTGATCAACTTTTGATAAATCGATTCCTATCCCCTGCATGCGCTGCTTAAAATGGGCAAGCTTTAGGTCCGCTTGTGCATTTAGACTTTCTAAGTCTCTGTTGTGTTTTTTCACTTCATCATTTTTTGATTTTGATTCTTGTATCAGGTTTTCGATTTTGTCCTGGTTATATTTTAATAGATTCAATAATTGTTGTTCTTTTTCATTATCCATCTCGCTCTAGCCCCTATATTTGATTTAAGTCACTCATCAACTCTTCTTGTTTTTTCAATAGAGCTTCAAATAATAGCTCGTATTCTTTCAATTTATCCTTTAACCTTTGATTCTCTTCTTTCGTTCGATCAAATTCCCTGGTTAGTTTTTCTTTTTCACTTTTCTGTCTTTCGTACAGTTCATTTTGTTTCGCAACCACCTTTTGTAACCTAGCTATTTTCTTCTGAAGTAATTCTCTTTCTCTTTTTTTCTTAAAAATGATTTTCGTAATGATTTGTTTTAACCACTTAAAAAAAGATGGCCTTCCTGACTCGATGCTTATCGATTCAAGGGCTTTGAGCCTCTTTAAAATGTCATCGTGTAAGGCACCCATACCACCGTACATAATGTCCTCTCCAATGCTGCCACCTATGGCTCGACCAACAGCTAATGAAGTGGTGCTGCCACCCAATAATAAAACTTGATCCGTTCGAAGGATTCTATCTGCTTCCTCTATCAATTCATCGATTTCCTTCAAGCTCGCTTCATCCATAAAATACATAGGTTGCCCCCCCTGATTTCTTTACTTCTAATTTACACATATCATTAATTATATAGGACTTTTCCTATAATATAAGAATAAAAAAGGGACACAGGGACAGGTTCCTCGTCCCACCATTTTTTTTACAGTCAGAAAGTGACTATTTGCTCATCGACCCAAAGCACCAATAAGACGTTTGATTGAATATAGCATCCTTATTTAGTACAGTTATCATAAGGGAGATTTTTTTAAGAGAATACTAGGTTTCACTTCTCCAATAATCGACATAAAATCAGCTTATAAAACGTATTAATATATGATTGGGTATTCGAATACCCTAAAACAATGAACCAAATTAAACATCAAAAGACAGTGGGACAAAGGAGCAGGTCCCTTGTCCCAGAGTGAGGTGAGACCTTGGCATAGGGCTTGCACATTGGGCGAGGCACCACCGACTCGATACCACTGTCTGAGCATTGGAGGTTTACATATGACATCTGAGCATGAGTTTATTACGAAGACGTATTATCAAACGTTTATTTCTGAAAATGACAAGAGGCATCCGGTTGAGATTCTTGGTGAGGCATATATGGCTGAGCAGGAGAAGGAGCTGTATGACCTGTCCTATATACGCTTTGCGCAAGGGGAAATTTATTTTCATTACAAGGATTTTGAAGCTGCGATTTATAAGTGGGAGAACATCTCGAACGACTTAGAGCCGTGGGCGAAGAAAAATATTGCGGATGCGTATTATGAGCTTGGCTTGCTCTCAAATGCGGATGAAGTGTATGGCTCGATTATTTCGACAAATAAAACCTTGACCAGTGAGGTTTCGTTAAGCCTATTCTCACTTTATCTTGAGGATAACAAGATTGATGCAGCCTACCGTGTTATACAGGAAGCAGTTGAAGGCTATCCGGATTATCCGAACATTACAACGGTTGCCAAGCATTTTTATGAGGAACAAGAAGATTGGAAGAATGCGATCGAACTTGCAATCAATGAAACGAAGCGAACTGAAAGTATTGAGTGGTTTGACGCTTTAATTGATTACTGCGGATTAGGGCATAGCAGTTCATTTGCACCCGATACCTTCGTTTCGGTGTTGCGCAAGTTATACGAACTGGACCAAGCAAGATTTAAACAGCTAATGGCTGCTGTTTGGAAAAGCTACCGAAATACGAGCGAATATCTAAACTGGCTTCAAGCGGTCGTGAAAATCATGAAGGATTTAGAGATCAATCCGTACGAGCAGTGGCATTCCATTACTCATTTATTTGAGGAAGCGTATCTTGAATTAACGACTGGTGATTATTTATTGCGTGAAATCGGGCAGCTAATGCCAAAATTACTGGTCAATTGGTTAAACACTACAACTGCAACAAATGGGTTAGCCGCAGCAGCAGCCATCCTTGCGTGGGATGATATTTTCCCTTCTGCCATCAAAATGGTCATCGTAAAAGAGGCAGAAATTGTCCTAGAAAATGCACATAGCCGTTCATTATCCCTGGATGAATGCCAACACTTCATGAAAACAATCATTGATTGGGCTCAAAAAAATAATATCGAAACGAGCGACCGTTTAATATGGAACTTTGATCAACTTTTTGATACGAAAACAACGAATTTACTTGTCCTTGGAAAAGGAAAATTTTCGTTTGTAAACTCCATTTTAGATGAGGAAATGCTGACTCCAACTCTTTCTAATTTTACAAGCATTCATTATGGAGCAGAAAAAAAAATAGCCGACGTGTCTGACGCAGGTCGTCACCCCCTACCAAGTCCGGAGGAAGCTATTACTCCAGACTCTATTTTAGAGGTGACAGTGCCATCTGCCCAGTTACGAACGTCTAGACTGCGATTGAATACCACTGGATATAAAGAGTATTTTATGGAGAAGAGAAAAACATTCGGCTTCTTACCAGTTGTCGATGGCGTACTATTCGTGAGCGACGCAGAAAGCCTGTCAGAGGCTGATTATGACTATCTAGCGCAAATCAAACATAGCGCAAAGGATACACCGGTCCATTTTGTATTGCGTAATACATTGGACGCAGTGAAGATAAATGATTATTTCCCTGAAGCTGCGATTCATTCAATCAGAAACATGAACTTCCTTCGTGATATTAAAGCGAGCTTTGGAACAAACTCTCGTGTTGGAAAAACACTATTTTTACTAAGAAAAGTGATTTCCAGCCTGTTAAAAAAACGTGCCGATGCAGAGAACAAATTGCTTGATGTAATCGCGCATAATGAGGAATACAATACAAGGTTAGCTGGATTTTTAAATAGCCTTCATGATAAAGAAACAGAGAAGAGTAAAGAGATTACAGATTCATTCTCCGAAGTAATCGCGAACGGTAAACGAGATCTTTCTGAAAAAATACCAAAGATCCTTACAGGCTGCTCGGAGATTATTACAGAAGTCAGCAACCTCAACCAATTGCATATTGAGTTAAATGAAAAAATGAACGAAGAGATTCAGCGTTTATTCCATCAAGAGGTTATACCTGGGCTCTCTACTAAACTACAAAATTGGCTTGAAAATTCGAATTCGAAGTTGGTTGCGACTCAAGAATATTTAGATGACATGACACAGTCACTGTCTGAGGTCTATCCTGAAAAAGAGCTCAAGTTGGAATGTGACTTTAAAGTTGTTGAGGACTGGCGCCGAGACATTGGCCGCATGACTTATCAAATCCAAATTGATAAGGAAAACATCATGCTTCGCCATAATCCAGCACAAGTATTGCTGAAAGGTGTAGGTAAAGTACTGGGCTTGTTACCGCAAAAGCAACAATCTTACATGCTCAACCAGTATAAAAAATATGTAGAAAATGCGTCTTACGCAGAAGTAGTTGAATCCATCCAACGTAAGTTTTGGCAGCAATTCGACTTCTTCAAGCGATCACTGCCACAGGATGTCAGCTTATTCTACAAGGAACCTTTAGATGGACTTTCACAAGCAATCGACCAAACAAAAGGCCGTATCGAACAAGACAAAGAAACCTTGGCAAAAATGAAATCAAACCCAGAGGTCTACTACGACCCATTGAAACTATTCGAAACAAGACTCGTACACTTCGAAAAAATAGTGGGACGCAGGGACAGGTCCCTTGACCCAGCAGCTGGGGACACGGGGACAGATTCCTTGACCCACTCCAACTAAAAACAAACAGGCCCAACGAGCCAGCAAATACAGCTCGTTGGACCTTTTTTATAAGATTAATTAGTATAATCAATCTCAATCAAATCCCATGCAGTAACCAAACCTAATGGAATCTCATCATTTTTTCCATTTTCCGTGATAATAACAGCTTCTAAATCTACCTTTTTCTTATGTTTTTCCTCAAAAATATCTTCAATTGAAAAGATATCAATCGATTTTGCAACAAAATCGATTGGATGCTGACGGACGCTGGATAGGACATCCTTTACTTTAATACCTGACAAATCAACTATTGTAGTTGTTACGTTCTCAGTCACCCATCTTACAATGTCCCCAGTATTAAGAAGCCCCACACATTCTTTCCCTTTATAAACAGGATATTGGGAAAATCCATACCTTTTAATTGTTTGAAACGTATCGATGAGATCATCTTCGTAGCCAACAGTTATTACCTCTTTTGTTGCAATCGTTAGTGCAAAATTAGGCCGACTAAAGATTGCCGCAATTTTTTCAATCTGTTTGACAACATCGATATGAGGTTCGGCAATATAAAACCCTAGCTGCTTTTTATCATGAACAAGAGAGTTCCGAAGTTTTGCATATTGCTTTAAGTCGTCGTAAAATTCCCTAATGATTTGGTGTTTCCTGGAACCAACATCTAATAGTACTTTGAATCTATCATCCGGTATCTTAACAATAGATTTTAACGAGTCATGTATTTGATTAAAAGCCACTTCAAACCTTTCCGAAAGTTGATAGGATGTATAAATCGTGCTCATTTTAAATTCTCCTTAAAAACTTATTCTATAAAAAATATGATGTATTTCACCTACTAACCTATTAAGACCAATCCTTTAGATAATAAATAACAAGAAGTGTAGCTGTAACAGAAGTAGTAAAAATAAACGACCAAAAAAGGTTGCGGCTGTAGTAGCTTCACTTTTAGTAAGAGATTTATATTCCTCCATTAGTTGTATCATTGTTCAAGGTAAATGCACCATAAAAACTTTCATACGTATTTACCTCTTCGTTAATAATATCTTAAATTACCAGAGACTCTATCTCAACAAAAAATATTTTGGGACACAGGGTCCCCTTTCCCACTCTCACTAAACACAAATAGGCACAATGAGTGGGATTTATCCACATTCATTGCGCCTTATCTTTTTTTATATAATTTTGCGTGGATTTTTTCCACTATAACAGCCTATTTTTACACCTCAAAATTCCGTCCAATCAAACGATTGATTGAATTTTATTCTTCCCGCTGCTATTACGGTAGAGTGCTAATCAAACGTTTGTTTGAAATAAAACTTCCTGATTAGTACAGGTTTTATTGAATTGAAATTTCGCTATAGTAGAATAGGGTCGAGGGACCTGTCCCCTTGACCCAAAAACGGGAAAGGAGGCAACTTCATGTCCCGCAATGGTTTACGCCTTGCGTCTTCTGGTAATTATGATAAATGTTCCACCCATAATGAGAAGCACTATGCCTATTGCCAATATCGTAGGCATATTTGTTGCTGTTTCAGGTAATTCTTTTCCAATCTCATCGGATGTTTCTTCTAGAGTTGGTGCTTCTCCATCTATATTCACTTTGTCAGATTCAAATACAGTATACACACTGAAATGGTTTGTTGTGGCAGTTACGTAACCATTTGCATATGTTCCACCTATTAACTCCCATTTTTTCTTGGTTTCATTATAATAATAGATTTTTGCTGTATTTGGATCTTCTACCTTATCAATTGAGAAGCTTAACGTTACTGGAGCTTGGAAATCTGTTATTTCTTTATTCCCTTGAATAATTGTAAAATCATAGACTGCACTTACAGCACCACTCACTTCTGGAAGCTTCGTAAATGTAATGGTTATTGCTTTATCTTGATTTACAAAATTGATAGCTGGAATAGCCACTTTAGTTCCAGAAAGTGTCACTTCTATTGATGCATTTTTTTGTCTTAATAACTTAACTTGTTCTTCAGTTAATGATAAATTGATGTTTTCTTCATTTTTTAATGGAATGGCTACTGTGCCGAATGTTGCAACTTGTTCGACTGAGCCATTTGAAATGGTAACAATCCCTTTGTTCATTTTAGGATATGCAGATACTATTGACCTTTTACCATCCGATTCATCATCATCATTTCCTGTGCCTGGATCTTCACCTTCATTATCATCATCAATTCCTGTACCCGGATTTTCACCTTGGTTGTCGTCATCATCATTTCCTGTGCCCGGGTCTTCACCTTGATTGTTGTCATCATCATTTCCTGTGCCTGGGTCTTCACCTTGGTTGTCGTCATCATCATTTCCTGTGCCTGGGTCTTCACCTTGGTTGTCGTCATCATCATTTCCTGTGCCCGGGTCTTCACCTTGATTGTTGTCATCATCGTCACCAGAATTTTCAACAGGTGTTTCCGGTTTAACCATTGTAAAGGCATCAACGTTCTCACCATTTCTCGTTGTTACTTTGAACGTTAACTCATTACCATCAATTGTAACCCCAGAATAGATTTGAATGTTTTCATCAAACGCTACACGTATCCATTCTTGGTCGCCCATCTCGTAGAACTTAGGGCCTGCTGAACCACCAATAATATAGGTTGTTCCTTCTCCTTCTTCTACAATTTTACCATCGTATAATGGCCAACTACGCATGTATGCATGATCATGTCCAGATAAAACAAGATCTATTTCCGCTTCATCAAAAGCTCCTGTCCATGCTTTTCGGATATCCTCACTACCTCTTGTTTCATGACTATGGTATGGAGATCGGTGGAATGACACAATTTTCCAATCCTTTTCACTGTTTTTCATGTCTTCGATTAGCCATTGTGCTTGTTTCTCCAAATCGCCTTCTGTATTTAGCACAGCTAAATGCAGGTTTCCATAATCAAATGAATATGCTTCTTCGATTTCTCCTTCAGGACCATTTAATGGTAACTGGAATTGCGCTTTAAAATTATCAGTACCTTCACCAATGACGTCATGGTTACCTAGAACAGGAACCATATTGATATTTGGTAGATATTGTTTTGCTGCATCAAACCAGTATTCCCAGTGAATCTGCTGGTCCCCATAGTCTACAATGTCACCAGATAACAGCATAAATTTCGCATGTGGATATTCCTGCAATGACTTTCCAAAAATTTCACCCCAAATGCCATACCCATTTAAATTCGTACCATTAGCAATAGATTGAGTATCTGAAGTGAATAAGAATGTAAATGCTTCATCCTCTTCTGGTTCAGTTGTAAATGTACCAGATTCACTCCATCCAGCTTCCGTTCCGTCACCCACACGATACACATAGGTTGTATTCGGCTTTAAATTAACGGCATCGACTTCATGCATTTGTTTTACACCAAGATCTGTCTCATGTAAGAAGCTTGTCCCTTTTATTTCTTGTACATTTTCAGCTTCAAAGCTTGTAAAAGCAGTTTGCTCTACTAATTGAACGACTGATTCAGTAATTTCTGGAGAGGTTCTCCATGTAAAGCTTTGCGTTGTCTTAGGGCTCTGCTCCCATGTTAACACAATCTGTTCAGGCGTCATTTTTCCGAGAAGCGGTTTTACTGTTCCGGAAGTAACGACACTATAATCCGTTCCCTTTTTCGCTTGAAGAAGGTAATTCCCTTCTGCTAGTGTTACGTCGTTCGTTGTTAGGACTCCTTTTGAATTCGTTATTCCAATTGGATTCCCCCACATAGAAATGGTAACATCCTTTAATTCAATCCAGCCATTTCCGCCATCTCTTGTTTTCACTTTCACCCAATCGGAATCTACTTCAACGACGAGGAATTTGTCATATTCCTTAGCTGTTGCTATGATTTCAGATTGGTTATTCTTTTCCTTGTAGATGAAGGCAGTATCGCTCTTTACTAACGCTGATTGATCCATATAGCTCTTTACGAAAATACCAGCACCTAATACAGGCTCACCCTTTTCATTCGTAACCTTGATTTCAGTAGTCATACCGATTGCCATCACACCCACTTCAAGATTTAGACCATACTTAATCTCTCTCTTAAAATCAGGTAGATTAATTGAGTTTGACAATTCTTTGTTAGCTAGTAAGCGGATATTCCCTTTAGCCCAATCAATTGACACGTCCTCTGTGGCATCTGATTTTACTTTTGCAACAATTGTAAATAGCTTTTCATCTTCCTCCACGTTGCCAATTTTATCAAGATCACTGGCTTCAATCGAGATTTTTCCATCTTCAACATTCACTTGATTAGTTACAATCGTTGCTTTATTAACCTTTTTACTAACACCAATTTGAATACCTTCCGCATTTTCATCTTGGTCCATAATTTCGATCTTACTTGGATCATAATCAAAAGCCAGCTTTGCACCATACATATCTTGTAATTCTTTTGCTGAAATGGTTACTTCAAATTCATTACCAGCATAAACCCTCTCAGGAGTTTCCATGTACAATGATGCACTACCCGTATTTACTGTAAAGCTCCATGTTTGTTCAATTGGGTTCCCAAAGTTATCCTGTACGACAAGATTCACATAGTGAATGCCATCAGCGAATGGATGTTCAGGAACATAACTTATTTCGCCAGTTGACTCGTTAAAAGTTGGTGTAACCGCCATTCCATCAATCATCATTTGAATACGATTGGCGTTAATTCCAGTACCTTCTGCATCATCTTTTGCAATCGCAGAAATCTGTACCATATTATCTGTTACTTCTGTACCATCTACTGGAGAAATATCCGATAAGCTAGGATTTGTTAAGTCATCATTGGTTTCTCCATATACAGCACGGATATTATCAATGTAAATGGTTCCAGCATCTTTCTTATTATTACTTGTTTCCATATATCGTACTGCTAGATCGAGTTTCAGTGGTGTCGTTTTTCCAGTTGGAATCTTTGCATCAACATATTTCCATCCTACCCAATCTACTTCATTCACAAAGTCTACTGGGAATGCATTCCCATCAGCGTCTTTTAATTGAGCACGTAACCAGTGACGTTTTCCATCTCCATATACCCACATACCAATTGTTTCAGGGTAACCCTCTAGCTCAATATCCGTCTTCGGATAAGCATATGCACCAGAAGTTCCTTGAGTTCCGATAAAATCATAGTCAAGTTGAAGTGCATGGTCTCCGAAACGAGCAGGTTCAGGATACGTTGTTTGGCGGATATTTACGGTATTATAACGTGCTCCACTCTTCGTCCAGTGATCAATCCCATTTTCAAAATCCTCTACAATAATTGGCATTTTACCAACTTCAATTGTGATTGTATCTGTTACATCACCATACGAAACCGTTACAGTACCGATTGCACTTTTATCCGTAGCGGTAAAATAACCATTTTCATCTACTGAACCAATTCCATTTTCTACTTCCCAATGAAGCTGGTCTTGGTCGATTGTGACTTGTTTTCCATCTTTAATTGCCTTAGCTGCTAAATCAAATTCTCCTCCACGATCTAGCGTTACCTCTGACTGTGGTAGCTGCAATTCATCTATTGTATCTACTACTTTAATCGTACTATTTCCTGTTACCGAACCAGCAGTAGCTGTTACTGTGCCTGATTTTGCCTCGGAACCTGCAGTAAACACGCCATTTTCCGAAATCATTCCTAGCCCTTCCTCCACAGACCAAGCAATTGGCTCTGCTACTTCAACTGGTTGATACGACATATCTAGACCACTTGCCTCGAAAGACAATTGACTATTAGCTAACACCAATGGATTTGTAGGACGAACAAATAAACTCGAGATTGTTCCTTTTGGTGCAGAACTTACAATAAAAATTGAATTAGCAATATTTCGTTCTGAACCATCTGAAGGCGTATTAACAACCGATAATGAACTATCACCAGGTTGTCTTGCTCCCAAGGTTGAAGAACCACCACCATCAAGGTTCACCGCTTCAACCGCACCTAGTTCAAGCATGATTTGAGCTAATTCATGAATGGTAACACCCTCGCTATATCCAGGCTGACGTCCATCAATAACTAAAAAGAATACACTACCATCTGCTTTTATCCCCACAGCAGTTCTTGGTGCAGTAGCATTGTTAAAAGCGTTACTTTCAAGGTTTGCTAGTTTAGAAGATTCAACGAGAATTGGACTTCCACCAATTGCTTCTACCGCTTGATTCCAAGGTTCACTTAAGCCTAAAGTAATTTCTACTTGGGCTCCTTCTGAAAAATGGTCTACTAAAAAGCTTCTTGCTGTTCCATGTCCTGATAATACAATAGTTCCTTCTTCTAATGGAGTATTTCCAACTCCATTTCTAAGTTCCTTTACCGTTGCTTTTACTGTTCCTGGCTTAGTAACATCACCCTCGACATTTTCTAATATCACTTCAGCACCGTATGGATTTGTAGAGGTTGAAGCACCATGGGAAGGAGTAAAGATAATGAGATTGTTAGTACCACGGCTAGTATTCACTCCAGTAACATTGAAGGTTTGCTCAGCGACCTTTGCAAGGTGATGGATATCTGGAGTACCAATAATCGGATGTCCATCTGCAGTAACCCCAAACGCAGGTCTTGTGCTTGAATGTAATAGCTGACCCTTGTGAATGAAAAGACCCGAAACATCACCAGTACTCGTATTAAAAAAGTCTCCATTCACGCCAGCCACAACTTGATGGCCTTCCTTGGAAACTAACTGGGCCTGCTTCGTTAAAGGTTGCATCCCTGGATAGCTATTGTTCGCAATCCCTGTTTCAATAGAAAGAAATTCATTTGAAAGATCAACTTCCAACATGGAAATCCGTTGATCCCCTCTACTTGTAGAGGTGTGTACCTTTGTTTGTGTGACACCCGGTGTAATGGTTATTTCCTGTTCATTAAGTATGGTCCCTACTGCTGATGACTGATTTTCAGCGGCAACTACCTCGTGAGTAGCTGGGTACAATGGGACGACTGGCTGCAAAACTAAGAAAATACTAAATAAACCAATCAGACCTTTTTTCCAAAAACTAGACATACTTCTCCCCCTATCCTTATAATTCGATAAAATTTGCAACACATCTCTACCATAACAAAAAACTATTAACCTACTATTAACTATGTAAACCCTATGTAAAAATTTGGTGGAACACAGGGACAGGTCCGTCGGTCCACCAAATTTTTGCCGAGACAAGGGACCCTGTTCCTTTTGACCCACCACTTCTTGCGGGACACGGGTACAGGTTCCCTGTCCCACTGCCTGTAAACACAAATAAGGCACAATGAGTGGTTTTAGCCACTTATTGTGCCTTTAAAATTTTTATACCATTTTGCGCGGACTTCCATGCCTTCATATTTACAAATTCTCGTTCACATACTTAAGCGTATCGTCTAGATGCGAGCTTATGCCCCCGACGTTATGTCCAGTAAACGGATAAACGACATAACTCTTCTCTGCTTGGATGTGATTATATACGCCAAAAATTGATTGGGCTGGACAAACCGGATCTTTCAACGCAATTGTTACTCTCGTCTTACTTTTTATCATGGAGGCAAAATTCAGATTATCAAAGTAAGTTAGGTTATTGAAAATTTGATGTGTCTTTTCAGGATATCTTGCAAAGTAGCCTTCAAGTCTTACGAGAGATCCTTCTAGCTTCAGCTGAATAGCTAGTTCAATATTACACATATTCGGCACATCAGCTATTACTAATTTTGGCCGATTATCTAAGGCTGCCACGGCTAGGGCGATTCCTCCACCCATGCTTCCACCATAAATACAAATCCGACTTTTATCGATTTCAGGTCTTGTAAACAGAAAATCGATTGCGCGTTTATTATCGATGTATACTTTGAGATAATAATATTCGGATTTGTCTAAAATACCATGTAACACCCACGTTCCATTTGTACCAGTCATATAGCCAGAGTTGTCGCTACTCTCACCATGCCCACGATTATCAATCGCTAGAACAGCATATCCCTGTATGACCCATTTCATATAATTTGAGATGGACCCCTTATCCATGCCATAGCCATGGTACAAAATGATACAAGGCATGTTTTCCTTAGCTTCTTTCGGTAAAATATAATGCCCTCTTATTGGTGTTCCACCAAACCCTTGGTAGGTAACCTTATAAGCGTCGATCTGCTTAATCGGATATTCTTCTCTTACTAGAGTGCTTTGTAAAGGGAGTTGCTCAGACTCTTTTAACGTATCTTCCCAGAATGTATGGAAGTCCTCCGTCTTTGTTAAAGGTGGTTTATATGTTTCATATTCTTTGATTTGTTGTTCGAAATATAACAAAATAACCCTCCCAAATACTTTTAATAGTTTCTTGAGCAGTGACTAGGAATTACTAATCACCTTTATGGGTCTTTAAAAAAGCAAACGCACTCTCCATACGATTTGCCATTTCCATGAATCCTAGGTCATTCGGATGGATTCCATCGACTGTGCATTCATGCCAGTATTCCCCTAACAATGTAGATCCATCTATAAATGAAATATTTTTATCGCCTTGTTGCTTTAATTTTTCCACAGTTGATTTCGAGTACTCTCTACGGTTTTGATAATCCTCGTACTCTCCAATTTCTTTATCCTGTACAAATGGAATTCTTGACACTATGACAATAGGAACTTCCGGATGAACTTCCCGATAGGTTTCGATAAAAGGATGTAGTGTCCCTTTATATTCCTTGTATGAAACATTTGCCTCATAATCAAGAACAAAGCTGGCTGGCCGTTCGATTTCTCTGATGGTTAAGGCCACTCCTTGCTCACCTCTCCCACTTCCGGAGAATCCTAGATTAATAAATTCAAAATTGAATCTTCGGTTAAGGATATTTGTGTACGACATACCAGGCCTACTCGCACAAGCCCCCTGCGTAATGGATGTACCGTAGAAAATCACTCGTTTATCTGAAGAATACGGAGTAGGCGGTTTAATTACTGCGCTTGGATTAATTCCGATTAAAACTTCTTCTACCCCCTGATACAAAGGAAAATACAACGTTACCTCCCTGAAATGCTCACTCGAGTGCTGATTACTATTGGTAAAATCCCATACCGTTTTCTCATAAGATTGATCGAGTAGTGATGGAATCGCAGTTGTATAATACTGTTGTTGCCCAGGTTCCCCCACGTATACATCAAAACCACATTGACCAGAGGCCGTCATATGCCCCATGTAAGCCGCATCCGTTAGCTTTACTTTTATTTCAAGCTTTGTAGCATTTGTCCGAAAACTAATTTGTCCACCGGAAGTATGATCCGCTAATTCATCCACACGTGGCGGAATATTATATTCCGGATTTACAGGAAGTCGCCGATATCGTTCTTTCTCATTAAACCACGCAAACCCACTTAAACGAAAAGGCTTTTCTTTTGGACTGTACCACTGCAACTGCTCTTGCACCTTTCATCCCCCCATTTAGGTCAAGGGGACAGGTCCCTCGTCCCACCATTTTTTCACAGGGACAAGGGCCCTGTCCCTCTGTCCCAGATTTATGTCGCGCTTGCTGTGGCGATTCGGTTGTAGGTTTCGCCTCTACCTAGAGTTACATTTTCAGGGAATTGTTCTGGACCGTCGTAACGAAGTCGCATTTCTTCTAGTTCTGCCAGTGTTGAAATGTTACCGCTCAGCCATTGATTTAATCGATATTCTGCTGTTTCGATCCGTGTTAGCAAGCCGCCGTATCGCATGTCTAGAACTTCCCATCCAAACGGTTTATTGACGGTAAACCATACATCTCTGTGCGCCTTTCGTAAAGCATCAATTTCTACTCTAAGAAGCTCTACCTTTTTAAGACACACCTTTACTCCGGTTTTATCCCCGTTATCATAGGCAAGCTTTAGCTCAATTCCCAACTCAGCCTTTTCACTTAAGACTTTTGCTAGTTGCTCATAAAAGTGAAACAACTTTTCAGCACCTAGATTGCGTTCCTTAGCTTCCTTTAGCTTTTCCACTAAACCTTTGTAATGGTCAGCAATCGGCAATCCTTTTATATTTTCATCAAACAGTCCCATTAACACATCCTGCCAAAGCAAGAACTTAGACGGATTTGAGGAATATAAGTTATCCTCCATGACTCCTGGGATCTCATCCATTTGGTTTAACAAAAAGAAATCATTTAACTGATAACCTGTGCAGTAGTAAAAACGTTCTTCCAAATGTTCTCGGCTCACCTCTTGATGATATGTGTGCTCAGCAAACAATTGCAGTCCTGGAAGCGCAGTTTGGATTGGGGTTTCAGCTCCATTGTCACCCCACATTGTTGTAAATACTTCTTTAATTCCTGTTTTTCTACAGGCATTTAATGCGGCCTCCGAATTTCGAAAGGCCCTCGCATAGTTCGGGGAGATTCCATTCCAGGTCCATATACCGCCCGCAAAAAGTGGATCCGATACGATTTGTTTATGGGTATTTAACATTCCCTCATAAAATTCCTCTTCGGCATGATAGTAATCCCAGTACACCATTTGGACATTTGGTATAGATTGTTTAACTTGTTCCAATAACGTCTCATCAAAGTCATAATAATTCCCGTTTTTAGAAGCTAAACGAAAATACATGTCACTCCAAATCATTGGTTCCAAGCCGAATTCCTCGGTAATTGATACAACTTCCTGAAGGTGCTTGTTCATAATTTCAAAACGGTCATGAGACCCATTTTTCTCCATATACTTACCGCGACCTAACTGCAGGGCTTCATCCATTCCGATATGAATCCTTTTTGTCCGATACGGTCTAACAGCTGCCTCAATCAAATGTTTTAAAAACTCGTAGGTTTTCGGTTCACCGACGAGCAGTATATCATCTGTATCCTTAATTTCATTCGCATAGCCCCACTTTAGGGCTTCCTTTAAATGCGCCAATGTTTGGATACACGGTATCATTTCAATCCCTAATTGAAATGCATACTCATCACACTCACGAATTTCCTTTTCCGTATATCTTCCACGCATATATCCGAAATAAGGCACTTCTGGAACCTCATACGTATCTTCTGTATAAACCATTGCCATGTTAAGGCCCATTACGGCCATTTTACGTAGCAAAATTTTAATGCCGTCTACTGTTAGAACCGCGTTTCTAGATACATCAATCATCGCTCCACTCGTTTCAAATTGAGGCTCTTCAGTTAGATGGAACTCATTGTTCTTTTCCATATGTTGAAGCCATAGCCCTAACCCTCTGAAAAAATGTATCCTCTTATCAAAAATGATCTGTTTGTTCGTCACGACCAAGGGACCTTGACGATTTACCACTTCAATCGGGTATCCGTCCTCCGCCACTTCTAATCCCAAATCATCACAAAGAATTCCAACCCCATCCAGCACCTCGGCTAAATCACCTGTAAAATGAATCCTCATCTCAAACCTCCTTCACTGGGACAGGTCCCTCTGTCCCAACAGAAAAATTCAAGAACGGAAGGTAAGTCCCGCTCCCACACTTTCCACAGATGCTCGTCATCTGTTTCGAAGTATTGCACGTTTATATTTTTTGATGAAAAGCTTCTATATAACTCTCGATTTCTAGTTAAGATATACAATTTTTCATTTGAAATCGATGATACAAATTCATCTTCATAAGTCCCAACAGTTTGAAGCACATTCCATTCAGAAACGTCCACCTCTTTCACCTGTTGAATATCCCCATCAGAAATAGCCGGAGACTGTAGCAATAAGTGCGTCCAGCGTTCCGGCTTCTCTAATGCGATATTTAAACTTATATTCCCCGCTAATGAGTCTCCAAGAAGACCTCTTTTAGAAATATTAGTGCCTAGGTTTCTCTCAAACTCAGGAATGAATTCATCGTTCATAAAACGCAGGTATTGATGAAAGGAAGATCCTGATCTACTGAACGATTCCCATCTTTCAACCGAATCCCCAGGATGAATCAGCACGAGAACAAGATGATTTGCCAACTCAGGATTTACACTTACTAAGTCTTGAATCGCCTTTTCCATTCCACCTAGTTCTAAATAGTCACGGCCATCCTGGACATATAACAGATAAGCATCCTCGATATTTTCGCTTAACGTTAGTACCATGTAATCTAGTGTTTTATTTAAATGAGAACTATAAAATGTTCGATTGTATTTATTCATTGTATTTAGCCCCTTATAGCTAAATTTTGTGAAGCGAAATCGCTCCGTAAAGCCCAGATTTATTGCCATTTTGGGTTCTCAAAATTTCAACACCTGAATAACTGTCCATAATATGTTTTTGAACCTTTTCAGATACGAGTTTAACAGCTAAGTCCTGTTCCATGATTCCTCCACCCAAAATGACACAAGGAGGGTTGAAGATATGAATTAAACTAGCAAGACCCAGGGCCACTTCGTTCGTCCAATTATCAAAAACTTCATATAACTGTTCATCACCATGCTGAATCATTTCAAACAGCTGTCTACCGTTCGCGCAGTCGGGATTAACCTTTTTCGCTTCCCTGATAAGGGCTGTTGTAGAGCCATATTGTTCATAACACCCCAACTTACCACAACCGCACTGGATCCCATTTGGATATAGATTCATATGGCCAAATTCTCCAGCGCTGCCCGTAAAACCGCGATACAACTTAGAATCAATTACAATCGCTCCACCGATGCCTGTTCCGAAAGTTAAAAACAGAAAATCACGATATTCCTTGCCAACCCCATTATATTTTTCACCAAGAGCTGCTGCATTCACATCGTTTTCTACTTTCACAGGTACGTTAAACCTTGATTCTAGTAAATCCTTTATCCGGGTACCGGTATAGTTTGGTAGATTTTCATTTGCAAAGATAATATACCCTTCTTCACTATTTACCTGGCCAGCTGTACTAATGCTGATTGCATCTATATCTGGGTAAGTGGCGATGATATCTCCCAATTTTTGAATAATATGCAGGCCACCTTTTTTACTTTCCGTTTCAACCTCATCGAAAATCTGTGCCGTACCGCTCTCATCAGTCACACAGATTTTGATCGATGTCCCACCAATATCCGCAGCAAATATTTTCATTTCTCTCTCACCTCATGGGTCACAGGGACAGTTCCCTCGTCCCACCATATTTTTTCAGAGACAAGGGACCTGTCCCCTTGTCCCTACCTCTGTCCCTAATCCTGTAAAGCGTTTAGGAATCGTTTTGTGATTTCTTGTGGACGTGTGATTGCGGATCCAACTACGGCTGAATGAACTCCTGTTGCCATGACTTCCTTTAATTCCTCGGGCGATGAGATTCCACCTTCAGCAATGATTGGTACACTCAGATGTTCCACAAATTGTTTTATCAAGTCAATATTGGGTAGTTTTACACCCTTCGTGTATGCGGTATAGCCCGACAATGTGGTTCCTACCGCATCAAATCCTAATTTTTCTGCTTGAATGCCCTCTTCTAACGTTGAGCAGTCCGCCATAAAGAGTTGATTGGGATATTTTCGTCTGATTTCTGGAAAAATCTCAGTAATTGTATGGCCATCTGGTCGTACCCGGCTTGTCGCATCTAGCGCAATCATATCGACACCTTCATTTACAAGAAGCTCAATTTCCTTCAATGTTGGTGTGATAAAAACCTCCGAGTTATCGTAATCCTGTTTAATAATTCCGATGATTGGTAGATCTGTTACCTTCTTTATCTCATGGATATCCTCAACACTGTTAGCCCTGATTCCACTTGCGCCTGCTTGAGTTGCAGCCACCGCCATTTTACTCATAATATAGGAGCTATGAAGAGGCTCATCAGGTAAAGCTTGGCAAGACACAACTAACTTTCTATATATTTTGTCAAAAAACCCTTGTTTGTTTTCCATGTCATCCACTCCAATTACTTACTAATGGATTTTTCTAGCTCATCCCACCACTGATAATCCTCTAAATACACTGTGTCAAACAGCATAACTCCATTTGATTTTTCCTTACATAGCTGCACAGCCTTCTTAAATTGTTCAACATTATCGGTATAATCTTTTAAATATAAGCTAGCAATCACAGGAATTTGTCCGTTGATTGCTTCCTTACTCATCTTAATCGCGCCCTCAACACTATACCAAGTTGCTGGTCTTTCGTTGACTAACGCTTCCTCAATCGTTACCTCTGGGTAATAGCAGCCTGTCATGATAAAATCAAATTCCTCGGCATATCCAGACGTATTGTGCGTATCAGATGTCCACTCGAATGAAGGGTGATAGGTCTCACTTCCCCAGTTGACGCCTTCGTTATAATACAATGGATACCACGAACCCACATAGATCGTGAAAATCAAATCTGAATTCCTTGTTTTAACCACATTTTTCGCTTTTTGAACAAAATTTTTAATATTTTTCGCACGGAACTCCGCCCATTTCGGAAAAAGGCGACCAAATACAGGTTTCTTATCCTCAACAGTCATAATGTCCTGCGGCCAGTTTTCCACTTTTTGACCGATATAAGCTTCAAATTTCAAACGACTCAAACTACTAAAATCTCCATAAATGTTCGGATAACGGCATCTGTCTAAAACAACACCATCTATTTCATAGTTACTTACAATTTCTTGAACGATGTTTAGTTCATAAGCCTCTACTTCTGGATGAATCGGATTCACAAATACCGTTGGATCATTGTGATTTTCCGCAGCTGTCGGCATATTTGAAAGGGCCTGGTCATAGTGAACTACTTGCCACTCAGGCTTGGCATAGACCATTCCTTCTTTACCGATTCCATTTCCTTCTGCAAATACATCGACATTGGCGATCACTTTTATCCCGGACCCTTTTGCATGATGAATCATTTCTTGAAGGAAGTCTCGACCTTTCCAATCGTGATATTGCTCATCCTTCAATTCACTTACATGATAGGCAAACTCACTTGGGTACGTTGTAAATCCATATGGAATTTTTGCATCAACTACAAGATGTGTAATCTCGCATCTAACGGCATGTTTGATTAACTCTTTCATTTTTTCTGGGTCTAATAATCGAGAACCATTGGCTAAAAAGTCAACCCATAATATGTTTGGTTGTTCCATTTGGTCTTCCCCTCCTTATAGGTCAATATCATCTGGCCAGTGAAGCTGAACGCCATGATTTACTAATAGATTTTGATATTCCTCTAAGTTCTCCTGCTGTTCTCTTACCTGATGTGGAGTCACATTGTTTAATAGTGAATACGCCACTAAATAACCCGCTGATTCTCCAATATTCCATTCTGTTGGATGAAGCCTGTAGCAACCATTCGTAATTTGGGTGGTCCCAATGTTTTTACAAGCAGGAATCAAATTCTTTACACGTACTGGCAATAGGGCGCCAAGTGGTATTTCATATGGATAATTCGGGATATAAAAGCTACGATTTGAAACTGTTGTGTGATGCAAATCTAAATGATAGCTTCCAACACCCACGCTATCGTAATACTCACAAATCCCTTGGTCCCCTCTTATTTCCTTGCTAACATCCTGCTCTGTAATGGTATAAACAGCTTTAATTCTTCTAGATTCACGAATGTATGGATATTTCGCCAGGCCATCCTCCGTGTCTAATACATCCTTGCGAAGTCGTAAACCAGGGAATCCCTTCCCACCATCCAGTCTTGGTGCTTCTGTTTGCAACCAATATAAAAGTGACAAGCTTTGTTGTTTTGCATTCAATAGGTTTTTTTCGATTTCTTCTTCAGGCACTTCATAGATTGGGCCTAGAAAATAGTCATTTTGCGCCCAATTGATAAGGGAAATATCACCTTCATATAAATTCCCCTCCATATTCTCTGTATCTAGTATTCTTCGATACGTAAATAAAGAAGGAATACCTTCATCATTAGGGAAAAGTGTAAACTGCTTGAGCTTTGATGTATCATCCGCATCTGTTGCATACCAGCTAAAGAGAGGCAAATGAGAGAAACTCGGCATATATTCACGCCAAAAGTCATACTGTTCAGGCTTATCGATTATAAAATTTCCGCCCTCTACATAGTCCACTGCGAACACATAGGTAAAGGATTGCATATCGAGTGGATCCGCTTCTTCTAAAGCATGCGGTTCACCAGTTTCCTTAATCGATTCTGCTCCCGTTACATATTCAACACCGGCAATGGGTAAAACATCTCCACTTTCGGTAGCATCTAAGAAATATTGACCAATCAACTCGATCTTTTTAGGCTCACTGATGTGAGTAACAGTGACAGATTTTACTAAGTCCTCTTCTGTCTTTGCTTCTAAAGGCTTATAGTTGTAAAGGATTGTTATTTTCCCGCTATTAATATATGGGGCAAGCATATCCTCAATTACTTTTAATGAAACTTTTGGTTCATGTGCTAACCGACTTACCCAACCATTTCCAGGATTTAATATGTCATTTTCCAAGGCTTCCTTCGAAAGCGGATAGTTATCACGATAATATTGGCGCACGCGATCCCTAAATTCACGGTAAGTGGCGGTACAACCATATCTCTCAATCCATTTATGTTCATCCGGAGGTACTGCCTGACTCGTAAGCTGTCCACCTAGCCAATCCGTTTCTTCCGTCATAATGACCTTTAACCCCATTTTGGCAACAGCCAAGGAAGCCATACACCCTCCTAAACCTCCACCAATCACAACAACATCTGAAATTCTGCGCTCCATCACTAGCAGCAACTCCTTTTTGGGACACAGGGACAGGTCCCTTGTCCCACCATTTTTTTACAGGGACGAGGAACCTGTCCCTCCGACCCGGATATGTTCAACATTTAAGCCGACTTCAAACATTCGGCTCCACGGCATGTAGCAATCTGTAATTCGTAGTTCGTTTTCTTCATCGCTAAGGTTTTCTTTTATAAACTCCGTTAATTGTTCCTGCACAATTTCAGAAACCTTTCCGCGTTTTCCGTCAACAAGGAAATAGTCATAGCCTAGCTCTGGCAGGATGTTATTTGTGACATTTTTTCTGACTGAGCTACAATATCCCGCATCTTCGACATAGCGTAGTGCTAGAAAATCCATATGAGTTTGTGTACTTCCATAAACATGATAGAACATCCCTTGTGCAATGCATGTTCCAAGTGTATTCGAGCTCGTATTCCAACCAGCGTACCCCGCTATTTTAAATAGAAGGTTTTTCCTTTTTAATAGCTTGAGTAGGCCTAAATCTGACCCGTTTGCAAATGCGATATCGGCCACCACACATGGAATGTTTCTTTCATTCACTGTAAATTCGAGCTGCTCAACAAAATCAATTAAGTTACGATTCACCTGATATTTTGTACTTAAGTTATCCTGATAGGCAGCCTCCATCATTGTCTCTACAGGTGAATTCAAAAATAAAGCAAAATCAGCTTCAGCAAGACTTGAAGCAATCAGTCCACCTGCAGCTAAAATTTGATATTTCAGAGTCTCCATTAAAGGGCGATCTTCATATAAAGGTGTGACAGAAGGGCCTTGTGTACTTGAGAAAACTGGATAGACCAATGGTCTTTTCCCTTTAAAGCTATTGACCATTCTTGCTAGCATCGTACACCCTACCTCGTCAGCTCCTGGATACATGTATACATCTAACTCAAGATTACGAGAAGCAATCGCACCCCTTACCTCCTGCTGGTCGATCGCCGTCCACCCGTAAGGTGCAGAATCATCTTGTGGAATGATCATAAAATCAATCGTTCCAGTACTTACAAATTCTAGTGCAAGCTTGTTTACTTCAACATTGACTTTTCTGCGAGATAGATAGTCATCTACAACCTCTATTGGAAGCTGTTGTTTAATTTCTTCGTACTGTTTTTGTTCTTCTTCAGATGCAAGATTGGCAGAAAGTAAGTGATGCAATCTGCCATATTGGAAGATTTCACTTCCCCAATCCTCGTAATAGTCCGGTTCTTCATCACTGCTTGAATATTTCGGACATCTCATGATTAAGTTGAATGCGTATATTTTTACATCTGGATTAACTTCTTTAATTCGTGAAAGCCTCGCTAACACATCTCTGCAATCATCCAATGTTAAATCGTGCAGTCTAGACGGAATGATTCCGCCATATAACAATGTATCGATTGATAGAATGAGACCGTCTGCATTCACTGCTTCCTGGTACAGCCATTCCCAAATCTTTTCCGTATTTCCAGGTGTTTTTTTATCCCCCATCAGACTCAAATCTGGTCGTACGAGATTCACTTCACCGTGGGACGAGGGACCTGTCCCCTTGTCCCACCCTGTTAGGAGGCTTGGGAAGTCATAGTTACATGGACGTTCGTCTAGTGGGATGTAAGCAATTTTATACATTTGAAATCTCCCTTTTTCTTAGCACTTTTTATTTCAGGTGGTTTATCCTTTAACCGCTCCTGCAAGTCCTTCCATATAATATTTCTGAGTGAATAAGAACACGAATATGATTGGTATTACTGAGATTACTGTACCTGCAGCAATCCACCCAAAGTTATAGGAGAACTGACCATTTAAAAAGCTTAATGCTGAAGCTAATGGGTATTTTTCTGTATCCAGTACAATGATTGGCCACAGGAAACTATTCCAGTTCGCCATAAATTCAAACAAGCCCACAACTGCTACTGCTGGTTTGATCATTGGCATCATTAATTGAACCCAAATCCGGAATTCGGAAGCGCCGTCCATTTTTCCAGAATCCCTGATATCGCCTGGAATCCCCATGAATGCTTGTCTAAAGAGGAAGACGTTAAATACAGAGACCAACGTTGGAAGGACGACCCCGGTAAACGTATTAATTAACCCCAGATTATTAATTGTTAAATAGTTAACAACAAGTGCTGCAGCTGCAGGAATAATCATTGTCGATACGAGTAACATGAAAATGAAATTTCTTCCTTTAAAATTGAAAATAGCTAACGGATATGCTGTTAAAGCACTAAATATAATACTTAATGTGACACCTAAGAAGGTGATGATCACGGTGTTCCAAATATATTTAAGAAAATCCATATACTCCCAAACTTCTATATAGTTTTTAAAGTCAATAAAAGTTGGCAGTATTGCAGGTGGAAAAGCAAAAATATTTTTACCAGGCATGAGTGACACACTGATTAGCCAAAGAAATGGCCCCATCATGAAGATGGCAAATAAGATTAACAACACATAAACGATTGTTTTACTGACAATTTTTTTAAATAGATTCGTATTTTTCATAGGTTCATCCATATTAATATGGATTTACACCACCCTTCTTGTTAAACAGGAAGACGAAAATACTGAAGAACATGATAATGAAACTTACCACTAATCCTAGTGCAGATGAATAGCCAAACTCAAATTGTTCGAATCCCTGCTGGTAGATATAGACACTACTTGTTAAAGTTGCATTACCTGGTCCACCAGACGTTAATACGAATACCTCATCAAACACTCGAATCGCTGCCATTAAGGAAACTAACGTACATAAAAATACATATGGCTTTAATAACGGAATAGTAATCTTACTAATGATTTGCCAGTTACTAGCGCCATCGATTCTTGCTGCCTCAATACAATCGGTTGGGACTGCTTGTAGGCCAGCAAGATAAATCATCATATAATAACCTAAGCCCTTCCATAAGGTGATAAACATAAGGGCCCATAGAGCGGTATCTTTATCCGATAACCAATTCACTTTTTCATCTAATATTCCAATTGACATTAAGAGATAGTTGAGAACTCCGTTTGAACTCATCAACCAACCCCAGATAATGGCAACAGCAACCATTGATGTAACAACTGGAATATAATAAGCTGTTCTGAAAAACTTAATTCCTACCATTTTTCGATTTACTAGAATAGCCATTAAGATGGAGATAATTTGGATAAAAGGCACAATAATCATATAAAGTAGAGAGTTTTTAAGCGAAGCAATAAAATCAACGTCAGAAAATGCACGTTTAAAGTTGTCCAGTCCTACGAACGATGTTTCTCCTATAACCGAATAGTTCGTAAATGCCAAAGGAAGACTGAAAATAATCGGCCAAAAGGTGAATAGAGCAAGTAATATCAACCCTGGCGCCATAAAAAGCCATGCAGTTTGTACCTCGTTGAATCTGCTATAACTGTGGGCTCTTTTCTTTCCCATAGGTTATTCCCTCCTAATCTTCTAAAACCTTGGCGTATTGCTCAGATTAGTAAGTCCACATGATGTGAGTCACAAGACGTTTCCACAGGAAGTGGAGCATTTAGCCTTCGTCTTTGGAACTACTTTCTAAAAAATTTCCTTATAAAATCTGTGGCACCGCCAAAGGATTTCCTTTTATTCCGTTTCCGCTGGATAAAAGGAAATGGGCAGAAGTTCATCTGCCCATTCAATTTTCATATATTAACGAGCTAAAATATCATTAACTTCTTTCTCAGCTGCTTCAAGCTCTGCATCAAGGTCTTGATCATTGATGTAGATATTTTGTAGATGTTTATTGATTGCGCTGTCTACATCGCCTGCGTTTTCAACACCAAGGTAGAAATCTGTTGCTTTGTCTAAGCTTTCAACAGATGCAGTTAACGCTTGTCCTTCTAATGTTCCATCATTTTTATAGAAGTGTTCATCCTTCGCAGCTTCTTTAGTAGATGGAAGTGTGTTTGCTACTTTAGAGAATGCTAATTGATTCGCATCATTTGTTACATAATGTGCAAATGCTGCTGCAGCATCTACATTCTTAGATTCTTTAGGAACAACTAGATTCATCGTGTTTGTAAAACGAATGCCCGCTTTTCCTACTGGTGCTGGAACCGCGATTGTATTTTCATATACATCTGGTGAAGCTGTTTTTAATTGGTTAATAAATGAAGAACTTGAGATAATCATCCCTACTTGTTCACTACCAAAAAGCTCAACCTGCTTACTAAAGTTCGGAATATCCTTTGGAATAACCCCAGCTTCGATTAAATCGATATTGCCTTGGATATAATCTTTTACTTCATCGTTATTGAAGATTGCTTTATCGCCTTCTACAATTTTGAAACCTTCTTCAAGGATTGAGCGAGTTTCCATTGTGAATACGTATCCAAAAGAATCTGTTTTGTCTGCAACTTGCTTACCCCATGCTGCTAGCTCTTCTTTTGTTTGTGGTGGATTATTTAGATCCAAACCTGCTTTTTCCGCTAATGACTTATTGATATAAAGAACCGGAATACCTGTATACCATGGAAGTGCATATGCACCATCACCTTGGACAGTAGAATCATAGATTCCTTCAAAGTAAATACCCTTTTGCTCATCGGTTAACGTCTGATTGAAATCTACTAAGGCACCTTTTGACGCCATTTGGTGAGCCATAACTGTATTTAAGTTAACTACGTCAGGAGCTTTCTTACTTGCAATACTAGTTAATAATTTGTTCTGTACTGCATCATAAGGGAAGTCCTTCCAATCGATTTTTACATTTGGATTTTCTTCTTCATATTTCGCAATAAGATCATTGAAATAATCATTAAATGTTGGTTGAAGCGAAATTGTCCAAAATTCAACTGTTGTCTCTTCGTCCCCGCCTTTTGCTTTATCTGAGCCTGAATCCTTTGTGCCTGAATCTTCAGAACTACATGCAGCTAAGACACCTAAAACAAGTAAAAACACCATTGCTACGGATAGTACTTTTTTGAATCTACTCATTTTTTCCCCACCTCATTTGGATTTTTTTGAATTTTGATCTCTAATAGTAATTCTCTTTGTGTACCCCCTACTAGACTTCAAAACCCTTTTTTGATTAAACGCTTTCAATAGAGAATTTTCTCTCTATTAGAAATGTAACACCTTTTGGAGATTAAATCCACCTTTTTTATTAAAAAATAAAAAAATCTCCATTTTTTATTTTAATCTAACTATTCTCCGCGTCATAATCTCTTGCCATCATGACAAAATAGTACGTAAACGCAAGAAGGCTGAAGGAAATTAAAAAAGGAACAAATCTCAAGTAGACTGATAGAATCACAATCATTGTATTGATCATGACGATGAGTAAAGGCTTAAATGGTTTCCTAAAGAATAGTACAAAACTCTGAATCACTAATGGTTTAAAACGATATTCACCCAAGATAAACAGTTTTGTAAGATAGCTTAATACCCCGAAAAATAAAAGAATCATAATGATATTAAACGGAAGCAGAAAATTCTGTAACTCATTTGGTAAATAAAAGGAGGCAAAAATGTCTCCTATGATGACGATTGAAACAATAAGAAGAACGAACCAGATTTTCATCCCTTTTTTTAAATACTGAATAAATAGCTTAAAAAACATTTTCCATGCAGGTAGCGGCTCCTCTTCTGATGTAGATTTAATCGCCCCCACCAATGCAACAAAGGCAGGGTATACAGTTACGAGAGGAAGTGAACATATAATAAATAGAAAGTTTAATAGAACCAAATCCACTATATATTCGAGAACCTCAAATAGCTTGTTATTTGAAGAAACCATGATTTTCACCTTTTTCTATTCGTTGAGTTAGTACAATTTATCAAGGACCGATTCCGCTGTACTCTTTATCGCTCTAAATGCCTGTTCTTTATTCTTAATAGCTGCATTAGTCGCGAGAACATCTAATAGTAAAAGCTGAGCAATCTTGGAAGAGAAAATTCCACCCTCAAATGGGGATTCCTTGCTTGCAGCTAGTAGAATTAAATCCGCATATTTTGTAATCGGTGATCTCGCCTGGTTTGTAATACAGATGATAAAGGCATGATTCTTCTTTGCAATTTCTATCGCATCGACGACGTCCTTTGTGCTTCCTGATGAAGATAAAGCAATAATTAAATCCTCTTCTCCTAATAACGAAGCAGTCATTGACATGATGTGTGAATCGGAAACATGTTCTGTATCATAGCCCAGCCTCATAAATCGATGTTTGCCATCTAAGGCTGTGAAACCAGAAGAACCCACCCCGAAGAAATAGATCTTTTTGGCACTATTAATCTTTTCAATTGCCGTCTGGATTGTCTGATCTTGTAGAAGTGCAACAGTATCATTTAAAGCACTTACATTTTGATTTGCTATCTTTTTGGCGATTACATCAAAGGGATCATTTTCCTCAATCTTTCCATATACTTGTTCATCAACTTCCATCAGGTTTTGAGCGACAGACAATTTAAATTCTTGAAATCCACGGTATCCTAGTTTTCTACAAAAGCGCAAAACAGTCGTTTCTCCAACCCCTACCACTTCCGCTAAATCGGTAACAGAAGAATAGACAGCTTCCTTGTGGTTTTCCATAATATAATCCGCTACCTTTTGTTCTGTTTTCGTAAGCGAGTTATATACAGATGTAATAATTAAAAGAGGGTTTACGTTCTCTGTCTTTGGCATTATAAAAATCTCCTTTTTTACTGCTAAAATAGTTTGAAGAAATATTCCTCCATTTCAAATAAAAGAGAATATATCCTCCAACTCAAGAATACAAAATTCTCCCCGCTGGGTCAAGGGGACAGGTCCCTTGTCCCACCATTTATTTACATGTACAAGTTGCCTTAACATCACTTATTATTCGAAAAAAAAGGGGGGGACTTTTTCCCCATTTTATTAAAATAAGAAGGATAAATCCATCTATTCTCGAATCTACTTAATCATTGAATACCCTATCAACCTCCTTAGATGATTTGGCAGCCATTATTGGGTTTTCAATAAAATAATAGAGGAGGAAAAGAAAATGAAAATGAAGTCTGCTTTAGCCTTAGGTACTGTTCTATTGGCATTTCTTCTGCCATCCCAGACATTTGCCAATGAAAATTATGTACCCATCGAAACACTTAAGCCCGCGGTTCATCTAGAAAAGCCAGAATTAAAACAAACAGGAGGAAAGCTGATTCTGAGTGATTCTCCAGAAACATATTCCGACAGTGGTGCGTTTTATCGGGACTCCGCTACAGGAGAATTCCGTGTATTTTGGCATCATCAAAATACGAGTGGAGAGACTCGAAACGTCAGCCTAGCCCTAACAAATACGTCAGAGGAACCAGTAATGTTGTTTTCTAAAGGCGTTGGAGCTTCAGTCAGTATTTATCCTGACGTAGCTGGAAAAGAAGCATTAGTACAATTCCTAGAAGAAAAGGCTGAGAAAAAATACATTCAAACCCTACAGCCTGGTGAGAGCTATTACTTGGAAACAAATGCACCCAATGGAGAAACGGTAAGTGGGATTGCCCAGTATGATGTTTATACGAAACACGGTCATCAACCAGCCACGGTCACTGCAACGACTCTTAACTATGTAGAACGTCCAGCTGACCCGCTTTCTGTTAACATCTTACCTCCTGACTCACATGTTCGCGGAAGCTTTCCACATTTTGATCGTGAAGGTACTCTTACGTATGATACGGCATTAGGAAATGCTTATATTCGCCTTTCTTCTGCTGCGTATGGTCAATGGAGTGATAAATTACCGGGAGAGTATGAAGAAGGTGTTAGTGTAGTCGATGGAAATAAACCAGTGATTAACAATGGAAACTATGGGGTTTTATATGATTTAGACGTTAGAGTGAATAATAGTTTACATCAACCACTGCAACTTTCCATCTATGATAACCCAGCAGGTGGATTCGGCCATTTTGTGATGCAATGGAATGGTCACCTTAACACAACCGGATTCCTAAGCTATGTAAATGCATGGAAATTTGCATCCGAAAACATTGGAGCTAACGGGAATCAATATGACTTTGTAACAAGTCTCCCAGGTGGCGCATCAGGTCCATCTGTAATTTACTTTGTTCCGGAAAAATAAAAGAAAGTAAGGCTGCCATGATCAACATGGCAGCCTTTTTGTGGGTCACGGGACAGGTTCCTCCATCCCACTTAGGATTCTATTAAATTTTTAATATATGAAACTAATTGTTCAGCCAATTCAGCTGGAATATGTTTGCCTGTATGTTTTTGTACAAATAACTGAAGTTCATCTAGTTTTTGATTACCATTGGCTTTTACTTCCTCAGCTTCCTCAACTGAGCCGGCCTCTGTAAGCTCTTCTGCTGAAGCAAAATCCTTTTGTGCACTTGCTAATTGAGACAGTACCGCTTGTTGGATACCTTTATTCGTGAAAGCTGCATTTTCAACAAACTCGATCACTTGATCAAATGTAAGTTCTTCACCAATAACGGTTACAGTTTGTTCGAGCGTCTTAAAACCATCGACAGTCACGACAATTTCAATTTGGTTTTCACCAGGCTGAAGCGCAATCTGTGCAGTGAATTCACCATTTGATTGTAGTGTTACTGGTGAACCATTCACATGTATCTCTGCTTCTCCAGGTCCGACCACTTGTACCTTTCCTTGATATTCAAAACCAACAGTTGAGAAGGTTTTGCCTTCATAGTCTAAGAACCCTTTTAATAACGCGGAACGGACTTCATCCCCAATATCAAAATTAGTACCAACAAGGACTCTTTTTTCACGTGCACCGGAACGATCAAGTGCTGAAACGACAAATCCACCCTCAGGAATGAGGCTATTGTTATCTTCTACAGCAGACCAGTTCCAGCTCATGGCTTGTTTTTTATTGACCATCTTAACGACTTTACCATTTGCATCAACTACTGCTTCTACTCCCCATTTATTGGTTCCCGTCGAAAGTCCAAACGAGTCAGAGTAAACATTTAGATTATCATCATTACGATTGACATTTAAGTAATCGCCAACGAATGGATTTTCTGGTTGGGTTGGATTACTGATTCCTAAAACGTAATCTTTCACGTATTCCTCGTCTGCAATAGAAGCTTTGATGACAGGGAAATTCGCTTGTGAATAGTCAAACAGCATTAGTCCGCTTGTATTTTGAAGACCAGCTTGGAAGACTTCTCTTTGTAGGGCTGGGTCTTGCACATTCACCAATGCCATCCCTGAGTAAAGAGGTACTTTTCCATCAGTTAATATATTTCCTAATGTAATATATTTA
Source organism: Fredinandcohnia onubensis (assembly GCF_031181385.1). GTDB lineage: Bacteria > Bacillota > Bacilli > Bacillales > Bacillaceae_L > Ferdinandcohnia > Ferdinandcohnia onubensis_C. The sequence continues at coordinate 392,963 of NZ_JAPSKV010000001.1, read as the reverse complement.
TTGATTTCCTGTGCTGTCGTTTGGTACGTACCAATCATTAGAAAATCTAATTTATCTGTATATGCTGTTTTTCTATACTCTTCATCATATAAACTCTCTTGTGGAAATTGCAATCGAGAATCATATGAAAAAGTCGGGCTCGACCAGTTTACACCGTTTAGATAATACGATTCATACCAAGAACCCACATACGCAGATAATTGAATATCACGATCTTCACTACTATTATAGCGGTCAACTAATTCCCTTGTTTCTTCTACGTAACTATTAATGACACTTGATCTAAACGTATACCACTCATTAATAAGTGGACCATCTACACGGTTACTTCCTTCATAATAAAAGATATCTTCCGGCCAATTTGTTAATGTTTTTCCTTTTTTAGCAAGGAACTCTTCAAATTGAGCCCTAGTAAGATCGCTAAAATCAGCAAAATAATTGTCATATCTGCCACGATCTAATAAAACACCATCTACATCATAGTTTTTCATTACTTCTTCCAATGTTTTTAATTGATATTCACGAACCTCAGGGTTAGATGGGTTCACAAATGTAACTAATGCACCACTTTTACCATACGTACTTTCTCTTAAAGGTAGAATTTCTCCGTTATCTTCAGAACGATAGACTTCCTCTTCCCACTCTGGATGGTCATTTAAAACAGCAAATTCATTATGAGCAATAGAGCCTTCCGCAAACACGTTAAAAGAAGCATGAACCTCTAATCCCAACTCATGACCATGTTTGATAAATTCTTCTAATAAATCAAGATCTGGATTTGAACCACTTCTGCCTTCTGCTGTCATTTCACTTACATATGGACGATTTGTTAAATCGTTCTTTTGATAGGAAGCGAAACCTTCAACACCTTTTACATCTAGAACAACAGCGGTTACGCCAGCATCTTTCGCTTCATGGATCATGTTATAGACATCCTCGCTGGACTGGAATCTTCTTGCGTTCGGTCCTTGCTCAACCCAGAGAAATACTTCCTTCTCCTCCATAGATGGGTTGTCCTGATAGTAAACAATTAAAGATTTTAAGTCATGTAAAATATCATTCTTGTAAATTTCTACATCGATATAATTTGTTCCTTTAGTTAGTTCATACACATATTGGAAGGAACCATCTTCCTGAAGCTCTACCTCTTGCCCGTTTACGAGTAATTGATAGCTTTGATCACTTTCGATGTTTTGAATGGATCCAGAGATATCGGCTTGCGATTTAGTAAGCGTATACATTAACTCATTTTGTAAGTTAATGCTTGCCTTTAGTCCATCACCAGTCATAAATTCTGTAATAGGAACAACATTACCGTTTTTCCACAACTTAATGGTATCGCCTATTTTAAATTTTGTAGCTAAGAATTTGCGGAAGTCTTTCGTTGCCCATGAATCGTCGTGAGCTAGAAGCACATATCCGCCTTCTGGAATTGCTAAATATTGTTCGTCCTCCCATACAGGTGGCGCACCATTTACGGATTGACTGACTACGTCTGTAACCGTGTTGTTTGCATCTACTTGTACGGCTACCCAGAACTTTTTAACTAAAATCTCTTTTGCATACTCAGATGTATAAAGCATGATAAAATCTGCTTTTCCCTCAACACTTTCATCAATATAACTGATTTTATGCTTCGGCCCCATTGGATCGATAGACGCGTCTAATGGAGCTGCCTCAACTTCAATCAAATCTTCATTATTTGTTTCTGCAAATGAAGAAACCGGAAATAGCGAAATCAATAGTAGCAATGATAGAAAAATCCCAAAAAACTTTCTGATTTTCACAACTTTCACTCCCCTAATTTTGTGTTAGAAACTGGTCAAGCAAAATAGATTTTCCACCTCCGTAGATATGGGATAAGTTCAGTGAAGGTAATAACCTCCTAAAAGTATAAAAATTTAGGAATAATCCTCCTTATTTTAACATACAGAAGTATATATAAGAGGTCAACGAGAAACTTGAATTTCCAAACAAATAGGAATAAAGTAGTAGGACATGAGTTGGGTCGCTGGGACATGTCCCTTGTCCCCACTCCCAATAAAACACAAAATAGGCACAATGAGTAGTTTTAGCCATTCATTGCGCCTTAGCTTTTTTTCATATAATTTCAAGTCGATTTTTTCCACTATAACAGCCTATTTTCACACCTCGAAATTACGTCCAAACAAACGCTTAATTGAAATTCAATTTTCACGCTGCTATTGAGGTAGACTACTAAACAAACGTTTGTTTGAAATTAAAATTCCTGATTAGTACAGATTTTATTAAAGTGAAATTTCACTATAGTAGAATAGGGTCGAGGGACCTGTCCCTCTGATCGCCTTTGCCCAACTATGGGCTCACGCTTAAAATGTCAGTTAGTAGGTAGCCCCCGTCACTTGGGTTTTGTTTCGTTTGGTTCATGGCATCTAGATCGTTGAAGTGCCACCATTCTGATGCCAATGGTGTGAGTCCAGCGTTTGTTAAATAGGATTGAAGTGTTTTTGCAGACTCATTCATTGTGTCTGCTAAGACTGCATTTTTCCATGCTGTTGGTGACGATGATGGGACGGGCTTGGTAAATGTAATGGATGCCAAGCTTAATTCGTGAATAGGAGTTGGCATCGTATACTCTGTGTAATCCGTGATGTCGGTAACTAAATATTCACCAATTGCAACTTCTTCTTTTGACTCGACTTTGGCTAACGTTACATCAATCGCATAGCCCATTTGATGGTTCGAAATGTTTCTAGCGATAAACCAACCTGTGCTCCACGGTGCTGTATTTATGCCAGCCATCACAGCCATATCCTCATATGCGACAGAAGTCAATGCATCTACTACTGCTTTTTGAACGGAATACGGTCGATATCCTTCATAGATGACGAGCGTATCGCCATTAGCAATTGCTTCTTGTTGTGCGAGATGAATCTTTTTTGACATAGAATACAAAACTGGCACAATAAATTCTTCTTTTCCAAGCCTCTCATTAAAAATGTTCCCCTCATACAAGGCTTGTCCAGTTATTCCTGGGATTTCATTTCCGGACGACACGAACTTAGAAGAATAAGTGTTGCTGCTATCATAAACAATGGAAGGAATCACGTCGGGAAGGTTAATAAAACAATACGTACTATCAATCCATCCTTCTGAAGTGGCATCCTTTACGAACCACCAGTTTCCTTCTTCTTTTATAATCGTAAAAGCTGTTCCAGCATTTAATGTTTCAATAGTTTCAGAGTCTACATTTGGAGCAGTTTTTAAGTTTAAATCAACAGAAGCGTATCCTGTCGCCCCATTAATCGGCAACTCTAAATCACCCTCATATTTTTCAGGAGTTGGGATTGGCTCTAACTCTTCCAGCGGAACGGTCTCTTGAACGTTCGCCACAGCCTCTACTGACTCTTCAACGGTCGCTTCTTCTGTAACATTTGAGCAAGCTGCAAGAACCAGTAAAAATGACATAAATGCAAGTATCTTAAATTTGAACATATATTCCCTCCCCCTAAGCGCAAACCACATATTTTATAATATATAAAACGATTAAATGTAATGGATAAAAGACATAAAAGCCCCATTTTAAAAGGTTTGATTTTCGACCACGTCTACCTTTGTACATCAGTAACAACGGAATTGCCAAGAAAATCCCAATTTGATACGCATGGTGCCAGCCCATATTGATGATTTGCGGTATGATGTGCGCAAAAATTCCAATGATCACAAAGCTAATAATTTGTTTTTTCAATTGTCCTTGATAGATACCGAAAAAGACAATCCACAATACAGCCACGAAGTTCCAATCTGCTGGATACGCGAGCATACAACATAAAAACACAAGGGCAAGCTTCGCATACATGGGGATCTTTTCACTTTTAACAATCGTCAACGCGATTAACCCCAACGCAAGCCCCCACATGACACTCGTCGTTTTCCACCATGGCAAATTAAAGTATAGTACATACGGAAAGTGAGAGATAGCTGCAAAAATAACCAGTCTTTCGATATACTTTCTAATATTGGATGTGTAAAAATATCCCATCGCGATAAAATAACAAAATATCGGAGCCACAACCCTTCCAGGAATCCGTAAAACAAAACCAGCTATCGTTTCCTGAGGGATAAAACCTGCAAAAAGATGATCAAAAAACATCGCAATAAGTGCTATGTACTTCAAAGCATTTGACGTCAAATCCCTCTGAAAAATAGCATCCTGAAACATATCTTTCTGATAAGTAGTATACTGCATCAAAATTCCCTCACTTTTTGTGGAATGGGGTTGTGGGTCGCGGGTACAGGTCCCTCATCACGAGTTCCGCAATTACATGCCAAAAAGGCACAACGAGCTTTTTTATTACACTCATTGTGCCCTATTCGAGGAAAAATTATGGGAGAATGTAAAAGTCACTTAAGCTCTTTGCTTTCGCTCATGTGCCTTATAGATAAACACCTTATATTAACTGCATTTACAAGTTGTTTCATACTTATCAATACGGCTGGTTAATAGACAATTTGTGGGACACTGAACCTCTGCCCCGGAGGATGAGATCCGTGTGGATATGTTCGGATCCAAGCTCCTTCTGCATTGCAGATATTGAAGGAGCGGATAACCTTTTTAGCTTGTTATCTTCATTATAAAATCTAATTTCGAAGTGATTTGCTAAAAAGGTTAGATAAGAATCTAGGTTTACCCCGGCCTTTTCTAGGTAGCGACTGTCAAATTCAACAATTCCTTGGGTTTCGCGGCAGTTTTTTAGGAGATTTATCATTCCTTTTAGGACGCTGTACTCGTACCCTTCGACGTCAATTTTAAATAAGAGTCGTTGATTTTCTAACGTTTCCTGATTAAAGAGGGAATCAACTGTAATTGCAGGTACTTCCGTTTTTTCAATGGTATTTTTATCTGAGATTTGCACGCCTGATGAAGTACCAGACCAATGGGTATCAATAAAGAAAGCTTGGTCCTGGTTTTCATTTTCTCCCGCAAAGGCATGAATGATTTTAATTTGGTCCCGATTGACGTGTTGTTGGCGCGAGCGCTCGATGTACTCCATCAAATATTTATTCGCTTCAATTCCAACAATTGTCGTGTCCTGTCCATACTGAGTAGAGAAAATGCACTCCCCATAATTTACACCAATATCCAAAACGAGTGACGGCTTGTACGATTCCACGGCTTCCCCCCAGAACTCAGACACTCGCGATTGCGTAATCCCATCACTGATCAAAAGCGCCCTCCCTCGATTTTCAGCATTATTGATATAGATAATATTTCTAGAAGGAAGCGTAATTTTATGTGGAATGTTAGCCAATTTTAACGTCTTATACTTTAGAAAAATACCAACATTGATGACCGCCTTTGAAAAAAGCGGATAATTCTCCCATAGCTTCACAAAAACTGGCTTGCTCAAAACACCTCTCGGAATCGCCATAAATCATAATCTCCCCTTTTGTGGGTCACAAGGACAGGTCCCTCGTCCCACTAACTAGTTTATCCTCAATTATAGAAAGAGATTATTAAGTGGGTGTAAAGGTTTGGTTACATATAATATGATTTACTCGACAAAACCTGCATGTCATAAGCACCAGAGAATGATATAAGTAACCTGATCTCCAAACCTAATAGGGTTGCGTGTGCAGATTGTTCCACTATTTTTAATGTGACACGGAACCTGTCCCAGTTATTCCCATTCCAGGATGATTCGAGAATGAGGGAGAGCAGTGATTTGGTAGGTTTGGCCTTGCTTGAAGATGTAGTCTTCTTGGTTTTCAACCATGATGACGAATTCGTCTTGGTTTTCGTTATTTAGTTTAATGGTTTGATAGTATTTGTCGCTGAAGCCTCTTCCATTGATGGATGTGTTAGAGCGACGTTCGATATAGCTTTCAGTAACTTTTCCTTCTGTCACGTATAAATCATTAGTTACGACTGTCTGTATATCACGGATTGAATTTGTAATTGGATTTTGAATAAAAAAGTTAATAAGTGCGATTAGTACGATAAGATAAATTGCTTTCTTGAAAATCATGCCTTTTTTCTTTCCCCCATCGGCAAGTAAGAAGGAAAGGATTATGAAAAATAATCCCATCACAAAAGGCATCGTAAACGCATTGGCTAGAGCAATGATAAAATATGTATTTGGAAAAAGAAGTATAGCTAACAGCAATAATACTGATAAAGTGCAAAGCCCTATTCCGGTGAATAATAATACTTTTCTTAATTTCTCCATCAAAACACCTCTCTTTTATAATTTTATTGAATCATCAACATACAGTGAAAACAACCCTAATAATGATATGCCCCCCTATGAGTAGACCAAAACCCACTACTTAGGGAAGCATATTCAAACTGAAAGTTTCTTATTAAATCATTCTTCGTCGTACTCTTCGGATTACGACAAATCCAACCCCTAACATGACTGCACCTATCAGTAAAATATTATAGAAGGACGTCGCTGTCGTAGGTAGTTTGTTATTGTCATTATTTTTGTTATCCTTATCTCCAGAATCCTTGTCATCACTCGGATTACCGCCAACCGGAGCTGTAGGTTTTTCATTGTTATCAGGACTACCTGGCTTATCATCATCATCACCTGGTTTGTCGCTACCGCCGTTTCCTGGTCCATCCCCTGGATTTTTATCTGGGTCCTCTTTATCTGGATCTTCTTTACCCGGATCTTCCCCATCAGGTTCGATCACAAATGTTAACTCAACAATATCACTATTGTCTTGACCTGGTTTTACAGCAATTGCTTTTATCGTAGTTGTTTCAGCCACATTGATTGGCAGCGTATATTTAGTGCTTTCTTCCGTTGGTTCTGTTCCATCGGTTGTATAATAAATATCAGCATCTGTTGTGGATGTATACAGAACAACTGATTGAGGCTCTTTATACGTACCTGGTTCAGGATTTGAAACAGGGGCATCCACTTTTCCACCTATATCAATCACATTCGAGATTGTCACATCATTTTCATCGACGACAAAAAGTCGAATTGTGCTTGATTCATCCATATTCGTCAAAAGCTTACTAATATCAAATTGAAGCGATTGTCCGTATAGAGCTTGGAATGTAGCTGCTTGGCCAATGGTATCCTGAACTCCATCATTAATGGTTTGAACCAGAATTGTCCCTTCAACATCTTCTGGAACATTGTTATAGATGGTAAAAATTAAGTTATTACCCGCAATTCCAACCTCTGAAATCTGTAAAAGGTTTTCGTCATACGGATTCGTTAGTTTTGTAAAATTGGTATGCAACCCGTTTTTAAATTCTTCATTTCCTTCAGCAACCACATAAAGCACGACATCATTGCTTTCAGGATTGAAGTTCATGTCCTCAATTGCAATCTCAAATTCTACGAAACTAGACTCACCTGGTGCAATGCTATCAACTACCTTAGTAGCAATAACATCTCCATCTGCTCTGTCAGAAACAAGTTTCACCTCGACGTTTGTAGCGGTCTTATAACCAATATTCTTCACTTCTGATTTCAGCGTGCGAGTAGCTCCGTTACCAGTAATAATTGGCTTTGTTACTTCGATATTACTTTTTCCAATCAATACTTCTGATTCATTGTCAGCTACATTTGAATCCGCATCACTTAATGGACTCACTTTCACTTTTACAGAATAGTCATTTAGATTGGCTGGTAAAGTATAATTCACTTCTACGTACTTTTCTTCACCAGATAGGAGTGTACCTTCAATATTCTCAGTGTGAACGACTTCTCCATTATGAGAAAGTTCAACTTTTACACCTTCAACCGTTTTCTGGCCAACATTTCCAACATCAAAGCTTAATTGTAATGCTTCACCAGGCTTCACACGATTGCTATCAAAGTTGATGTTGCTTAAGATTGCCAGATCTGTAGATGGCATAATGGTTGTTGTTTTTAGGTCAACCTTGCCAAATGGCCCTTCTTCAGTGTCAAACTTACTTTCATCTACTTCCACAGAATTAAAAGTGAATGTCGCGCTACCATTTTCATTCATAACGCCATTCACACTACGGAGACGACTATCATCGTTAATAAGCTGAACCGGGCTTCCCCATTGTTCATTAAAATTGACTCCGTATACTTCCGTTTTAAACCCATTATCTTGTTCCCAATAAACCAAACGCGTATCATTGTTGGTCATCACTTTGAAGTTGCCAATGCCTGCCCAATTTTCAACGGCGGTTTTTACATTACTTACATTTAAATCTTCAATATAGTTAATTCCACCATCGGCATACCAGTAAAGGTCTGTTCCGCTTGCTGTAAAACTAAAAATTGGAGAGCGATTTGAGCCACTGTTTGTTAATTGAATAGGTGACCCGCTACCTTTTACCATATACACATTGTCTTGGACTGCATAAGCTAGCACTCTATCACCATTTAGATAGGAAACATCAAGGCTAGCGACGCTTGCTAATCCATCAACCACAACAGCTGGTGATGTCCATCCTGAACCACTTGAATATGTTGATTCCATGATACGATTTTCAGCTGACATATCTAGAACATCGTTCTTATCATTTTCTGTCCAAATAACTGACAGATTTGTACCGTTGGATGCAATCTTTGGAACACTTGTTGGTACATTGCTTCCATTTGAAATATTGGTAAAATCAACAAACTTTTCACCATCGTATTTTGAAACACGAATACCAACATCTTGTGCCATGTCATCAAGTGTTACACTTGAATCATCAAAGATTTTGCTTGAATTTTGCCAAACGATATACACTTCATTGTTACAAGCAACAACACTTGGTGCAAAGTCTGCAGTTCCGTCATTTTCAACTTGTTGAGGTGTTGACCAATTGCTTCCATTAAAAATGGAGTAATAAAGCGCCGTTCGGTTAGAAGATGTTCTGTCTCTGTCATCATCCACCCATACTAACAGTTGATTTCCGTTGCTTAAGGTAGTTAATACAGGTGACCCATATGGATATACGTTTTCTTTAATGACTTTCAAGGCATTTCCACTCGCATTTGCTTGTGACATGCTGAATGACCGCTTGACATTATTCGCTACGAATGATGAAGAGGCATTTGCATAATCCCTTGGCATTAATTTAAATGACTCAGCATTGTTATCGATGTGTAATGTACTTAGCGCACGTGAACTTGGTCTTGGATACAACTGCGTTTCATGGATTTTCCATGTATTTCTACCATTAATAAACAGTAATGCCTGATATTCTAGATAGACGTTCGCGGTAAAATCCAGTCCAAGATGATCTCTTGCGTTAAAAGCTCGAGTAAACGGAATATCTAGAGAAGCCCCTAGTTTTCCTTCTAGCCCCGCTTCAACTCTCACCACCGCATCGTGTCCTGCACCTACACCTAATGCTGGCGTTAATTCCCCTTTGAAGGACCCATATACATCAATACCGTCAGTTAGGCTGCCAGCTTCCTTTAGCTTTAATTTTAGACCAGTTTGAAGAGAACCTGTTACACCGAATTTCATATAAGCTACAGGTGCAGGAGGAAAACGATATCTCATATCGAAACCAGCAGTTTGTAAGACAACAACCTGGCCTTCCGCTAACCTGTATCCATCTCGAGTATTAACCACATCTACATAACCGAAAATGGTTTGGTCCCCTTTTATTACAAATCCACTGTTCTTTTTAATAAGGCTACGGTAGGAATTATAAAAATCTCGATTTGTGCTTCTCCCTAGTTTGCTCATGAGAGACTTAATATTCTGGTATGTCTCTTTTCTTAATCGTTTTGCATCTTCTGTTAATGTTCCATCAGGATTTTGGTCATTCGTTCCAGTTACACTTAAATCCCCAAAAAATCCGGTAAACTTGTCCTCTGTTGTATCATAAACAAGTTTTACACGATCGGAAATATGCAATTCCATTTCCAGCGGCAGTGAAAATAATGAAAAACTATGCCCACCAAATGAAATTTCCGGTCCTTCAACCGTCTCTGAAAAATCAATTCCATCTCCAAGGTCTAATGTCGGTTGAGCTTCTTTTACTTCAACAAGAATAGATGCTGTCTTACGTCCATCCTCGGAGATTGCATAAATTCTAGCTATCCCTGCTGATACTCCCGTAACGGTCCCGTTGCTAACTCTAGCTACGAATGGATTAATTGAGAACCAATAAGCAATACGCTTATTTGTCGCATTTTCGGGTGTGAATTGTACATTTACCCTTTTAGATTGATTGACATTTAGCTCAAGCTTGTCAGTTGAAAAAGAAATAGAATCTACTGGAATCGGATCACCATTAACAATCACTTTAGCTTCGGCTATTTTACCGCCTGCTGCAGCAATAATAGTAGCGACCCCACCAGATTTTGCAGTCACTTTTCCACTTGAATTCACCGATGCAATATTCGGATTATCACTTAACCATGTCACATTTCCTCTGATTCCGCTTAATGTTGCACGAAGCGTTTCCGATTCACCAACATTCAGATGAAGTTCTTCCTTATTTAAAGAAATCGTCCCGTTTGATTCAGTAGTCACCTGAGGTAGGAAAAGAGAGATAGGAACTACTTTTTCATCTACATCGGTAGCATTAACTTTTATCGAATAGTCAATTGTTTTATCACTTGATTGTGAAGATGCCAGCACTGTCCAAGTGACTATTTTTTCTTCGCCAACTGCTAAATCACCAAGTGAAATACTTGGTTCTTGAGGGGTTAAAATGGATAAACCACTGTCCTCTGGTAACTCAAGCGAAACTGTTGTATTTTTGGTTGTTTCTTCTCCTATATTTCGAACATAACCTGTAATGGTAAATGGATTTGAAAAATAGTTTCCATTCTCAGCATCTTCCTGAAGCTCTTGAGGTGCCGTGATTCGAAACGAAAGTGGTGGCTCTGTATCAGAAATCGCAAAATCACCAATTCCGTAATAGGAATCTATTACTCTCGTAGCACCGGGAGCAATCGTTTGTGGATTATGATAGATAGCAACTGCACTATCCCGAGTTACAGGCTTGTCTGCACTTACCCCGTAGTCCCACGCTGAATCGTAAATATCACCCCAATAAGCAAACTGCACTTTATCAGGACGCTCATATAACGAACGATAAAAAGTACCGTTTGCGATAACGCTAGGGTTTTCTAGGTTATCAAAGGCTTGCCAATACTGCGGAACCTGAGCTCCTGATAATTCTTGTTCATAAAGAACCTCACCAATACCCGGTACTCTAAATGGTGCACCATCGTTTTGTCCCAACATTGTATCAAGCATAATACGAGTACCAGCCATAATCTCTTCTGCGCCATTATTCACAATCTCGTAACGCATGTTCACAATATCAGCACGGTTTGTTGTTGAGTTTACACTAAATGTTAAAATTTGCTTTACGGTTACATTTTGAATCGTTTGAGTAGAAATGATCTCATTCTTACTTTCATCTACCGTAACTTTTTCAGCAGTAAAAATATAATCTTCCCCATTGATTTTTACTGTTGTAAAGGATGTACCTGGATAAGGATGGCCATAAAGTAAAATCTGATCATCATCTGTATCAATGGATGGGTTACCACCTGTGACCCCAATTGTAAATCTACCAGTATCATCATTAGCTATAGATAAAAATTCATTAGCTATGTATGCTTGACCGGATTCAAGAGCACTCATTCTTGGTGAAGCTGATTGTATCTTTGCCTTCTTTTGCTTTTGATACGTCTTCGAATCTGCATTTGGATCTAAAACAATTGATTTTTCTTCTAGGACCTCTTTGTCCACTTCAACTGCATTTTCATCTGCTACTTCCTTAGTATTTTGCTTTGCAGAATCATCTTCCTTTTCACTTTCTTCTGAAAGAGTTTCATCATCTGCACTCGGATTTGTATTTTCTTCCTCTTCTGCATTCGGTTCCGTGGTTGCCTCAACTTCTACACCTGGAACTTCATTTAGCTCAATTTCTGCAATCTGATCCGCAATTGATTCCACATCCACACTAGGATTTGTAATCGCATTTACAGTTTGAAAAGGCATAGTTGAGATTAGCAATAAGAATGCTAGCAAGGAATAAAACAGCTTCTTCATTCCCCTTTTCATAACCTACTCCCCACATTTGTACATTATTTTTTAAATGACCAACGACTAATTCCAACCAAAACTAACGACCTACAAAAATGTAAACTTTTACTATAACACCCACCTCCTTCCAAACAGGACTATCATATCATTTTCCACACGATGAAATTGTCGAATTTTAGAAAAATTCAATAAAAATTAGAAGGGCAGAAATGTCGGGCAAATGGAAAAGTACACTATTCCACCTGCCTTTCTTATAGGAGGGCTGTCTGAAAGATCTCGAAAAAATAAAGCAGCGAGCGAAAAAACAATGTTTTTTTCACTCGCTGCTTTTATTTTTTATTATTCATATTACTGGGAAAAGGGACCTATCCCTTAGTCCCTACTAAAGATGTCTCTTGTATAGACTTTGTCTGCAACATCTTGCAAATCTTCTGTGAGTCTGTTTGCTACGATGACATCACTGATTTTTTTAAACTCATCGAAGTCTCCAATAACTCTTGAATTATAGAATGTCTCTTCTTGCATAGCTGGCTCATATATCACTACTTCGATACCTTGTGCTTTAATACGCTTCATAACACCCTGAATAGCGGACTGTCTAAAGTTATCAGAATCCATCTTCATGGTTAGTCGATAGATTCCGACTACCTTTGGATTTCTCTTTAGAATCATCTCAGCTACATGGTCTTTTCTTGTTCTATTTGCATCAACAATAGCTGTCATGATATTGTTCGGTACATCAGCGTAGTTCGCTAATAATTGCTTAGTGTCTTTAGGAAGACAGTATCCCCCATAACCAAATGAAGGATTATTGTAGTGGTTACCAATACGCGGATCAAGCCCGACACCTTCGATAATTTGCTTCGTATTTAGCCCTCTTACCTCTGCATAGGAATCAAGTTCATTAAAGAATGCAACTCTCATTGCAAGGTAAGTATTGGCAAATAATTTTATGGCTTCTGCTTCTGTTGAATTTGTGAACAATACAGGTATATCTTCTTTAAGAGCTCCCTGTACTAATAAGTCTGCAAACACTTTTGCTCGCTCGGATTGTTCACCAACAATAATTCGTGAAGGATATAAATTATCATACAAAGCTTTACCTTCCCTTAAGAACTCTGGCGAGAAGATAATATTGTTTGTTTCAAATTCCTCCTTAATCTTCTCAGTATATCCCACGGGTACAGTTGATTTTATTACCATAATTGCATCTGGGTTAATAGATATAACATTGGAAATAACAGCTTCAACTGTTCTAGTATCAAAATAATTCTTTTCCGAATCATAATTGGTTGGAGTTGAAATGATAACATATTCCGCATCTTTAAAGGCCTTAACATTATCAGAAGTTGCCGTTAAGTTTAATTCTTTTCTTGCTAAATATTCTTCAATTTCATGATCAGCAATCGGAGATTTTTTATTATTTATTAAATCTACCTTTTCCTGAATAATATCTAGGGCTATAACCTCATTATGCTGCGCTAGCAAAATCGCATTGGATAAACCAACATAACCCGTACCAGCGATAGTAATTTTCATCTTTTGAGTTCTCTCCTTATATATAACTTTCAATAAGTAAACGAAACAAATTCATCAAAAATACATTTTAGTAATCAAATAATATAATCCCACACTTAAGAAAGTGGGTCAATAATTTAAGGTTTTTAACATTATGTCCAACGGCTAGTCTCCTTATCTGATTGTGGAGTTAAAGAGGTAACCCTTGTTTATATAACTAATTTTTTGTGAAACTCTCAGAAATTTCCTTCTTAATTAGTTTCTCCATTAGTTATGCGATTAAAAGTATAACTCGTATAAAAAATTAAAAGGAGTTTTGGTATTTACAGTCTCACCATATTTTTTCGTGGAAATGGGACCTGTCCCCCCCGTTCCAAGCCTCTGTCCTATAATTTCTAAAATTGATGCCCCTTTTTACCTTATTGCCGTCTATAACAGTGGTAAAAGGGGGTTCAGGAGATGCTGAAAGTAAGAGTAGCGTCTAGCAACGATATTCAGGATTATTCACAGTTTTACGATTTTGAGGAATTTAAAACCAATACAGAGATTTGGCTTATCGAGCATCAACAGAATTTCACACGAGGAGAATTATACGGGTTAAATCAATTGACACACCTATCTTCAAAAGTCCCTGGGGTTTGCTTCGAAGCCATGAGAACAATCATATGTTGCCAGGACATGGGTTTGGGAGAACTCGCCATTTCCCGCTCGACATTTAAACGAATGGTTTGGAAGTGTATACGTCTTGGGATGTTAAAAGTCTATGAAACTGCGGACAAAAATGGGGCTCAAGGGGGCAACCTCTATGTGTTTAATCCGTTTCCAGGTTGGGACGCTGGGACAGGTGCCTCGGCACACCCTATTAGTAGTTCGGACAGTGAAAACTGAACCTTTCTAAAGCCGTGTCGACTACGGACAAGGAAACAACGAAAAGGCGAGGGTGTGTCTGAAGACCATTTAGAACTTAGACCTTTGTCCCATCTAGAGCCCCTATTTCACCAAACAAGGTTTGTGCCTGTACCAATAAATATTTATTACATATTTTAATAGAAAAGGAGTGATTTTTATGAGTTGGATTCAAGATGCCGGGCATGGAGGTAGTGACCCAGGTGCGGTGGCGGATGGGAATACAGAGAAGATATATACGTTAGAAGCTGCGCTTTATGTGGACAAAAGGTTGGCTGAATTGGCGATTGCAAGTGATTTGACTCGTTCTAGTGATGTTACAATAAATCCCGAGCCAAGGACCTCAAAGGTAAAGAAATACAGAAAGTGTATTTCCCATCATTTTAATGCTGGGGGAGGAAGTGGAGTTGAAACAATCCACTCGATTTATTCCAACGGTTCGTTTGAGCAAATCCTAATTGAAGAATTTAAAAAAGCTGGATACCCAGTTAGACCGAGACCTGTATACACCCGCAAGAATTCTTCGGGCGGAGATTATTACTATATGCATAGACTTACAGGAAATTGTCGTACTACTATACTAGAATACGAATTTGTGGATGGCCCACAATCAGAAAAAATCAAGGATAAATCATATCGTGAAGGGATGTATGAATGTGTGGTCCGCGCTATTTGTCGCGAGGAAGGTGTTAATTATGCTGGACCTGGACTAAAACTAACGCCTAAACCCGAACCAAAACCGGTCCAACCACCGAAAGAAAATCTCGCAGTTGACGGTTATCTCGGTCCAAAAACAATCAGTGCCCTCCAAAGATACTTTGAGACACCTGTAGATGGTTACATTAGCAAACCATCACTGGTAATAAAAGCATTGCAAAAATGGCTAGGTGTCAAGCAGGATGGTTACTTGTTGCCAATTACAATTTCAGCCTTACAAAAACGACTCGGAACACCCGTTGATGGTGTCATAAGCAAACCTTCTCTCGTCATAAAAGAACTGCAAAGAAGATTAAATAAAGGGAATTTGGGCTAGCCCATTGCTATGTAAGAACAAATAATTATTTGTAATTAAAACATAAAATGGGAGGGAACCATTTGCTGGCCCCTCCCCAAAGTTTTTTCTGCATGTAATAGTTCCAACATCTAATTGAAAAAAATGGGCGCCCTACCTTTAAAAAGATAGAGCCTACTACTAACAAAAAATCTTGGTTTAATATTAATTTATCCATTACATAATAGCACTATCCATCCAAAAATAGATACCAAAGAAAAAACACCTTTATCCCCTAGAACAATCATCTTAACAGATTAATATTAAACACGTACCATTCTAATTTCCTTTGCACCTTTATCTAAATGATCTTCAGCAAATTTCAAGGCATTATAGGCAGTGTAGCGACCAATTAGTAATCCATCTACGTATAAGAGGTACAACTCACCTACCTGTGGGTTAGGCTGCGGTTGTTCCTTTGGTTTTTCACCGTTTGCCTGCGCTACATCATTACGCAACATTGTTATTTCCTTTGCACCTTTATCTAGATGATCTCCTGCAAATTTTAGAGCATTATAAGCAGTGTATCGACCAATGAGTATTCCATCTACATATAAGAGGTACAGCTCATCAACCTGTGGTTTAGGCTGCTCGCTCGATTGTTCCTTTAGTTTTTCACTGTATGCCTTTGCTACATCATTACGCAACATTGTTATTTCCTTTGCACCTTTATCTAGATGATCCCTGGCAAATTTCAGGGCATTAAAAGTAGTATAACGACCAATAAGCAGTCCATCCACATATAAGAGATACAGTTCACCAACCTGTTGTTTTGGTTTTTCATCGTATGCCTTTGCTACATCATCAATAAATTGATTCCATGTAATACCATAACGATTGAGTGCATTGTCTGGATCACTCCGTCTTTGTGGATCCAGTGTTTTATGTGAGACAATATGCTTTCTAGGTTGTAAATTATATGTCTTACAAAGATAAGCGTGGTACCAAACATAACGCTTATAGGCTTCTTGAAAATTAATATTACCACCCCAACACAACTCTACACCAATAGCAGCATCATTTGCATCGTCACCAAACATACGATTATCCGTTGGTTTGTTGTATTGTACATGCCATGCTTTTTCAGTGGTTGGAATAATTTCGAGAATGACCTTATCATCTATAAATGTGTGTGCGCTTGCACTTGGTTGACTGTTGTTAAAATATTTTTGATTTTGATAAGCAGTTGAACCAGGATTACCGGTGTCATGTGAGACAATGAAAAGTACTCTTGAAATCTTTTGCCCTGAACGAGAATTCCCCATACGAATATAATCTCTTGTAATTTCGTACATGCTTACCTCTCCTTTTTAATAAAATATGTTATTCTATAAATTTCGTACATGTTGTAACAATCTTTTAACACAATTTTAAAAATGCAACCTCAATTCTCGATCCTTTTTCATAAGGTCGTATCATCATTCCTTGTTCCTGTAAAGGTCAAAAAGGAGCCTGCATGGCCTACGAATATGTGGACTCAGATGACGCCCTTCTTTGTGGATTGGAATAGAGATTGTGGTCCCTCCCTTTTCTTTGTCTCGTCTCTTCTGGGGTTCCAGCAGTATTATTCCGATACAAGGGGACCTGTCCCTCCACCCCATTTTTTTGTTGACAGCGGATACATTTGTGTTTATTATTGTGTGTAACCGGTAACATAATATAAGGGGTGAGTGTATGGCTACGATAAGGGAGGTGGCAAAAGAGGCTGGGGTATCAGTCGGTACTGTTTCAAGGGTTTTGAATAACAGTGGGTATGTTGGTGAAGAAAGTCGAAAAAAGGTTGAGGAAGCGATGCGAAAGTTATCATACAAACCAAGTATGATCGCTAGAGCATTGAACTACAAAAAGTCCAATGTCATTGGTTTGGTGGTTCCGGATATTAACAACCCCTTCTTTCCTGAGATGACTCGTGCCATTGAAGATGTAGCATCGAGTTATGGATATACAGTTATGCTATGCAATTCGGATTTGGATCCAGAGCGAGAAGGTAAATACCTGAATGTAATGAAGCAAAATTATGTGGATGGTGTCATCCTTGCTTCTCAACCATCTAATTTGAATCAATGGCTCAATCTTTCTATACCGATCGTTGCCATTGACCGTGTAAAAGAACATGCCATGCCTTCTGTTATCGTGGATAATTACCACGGAGCAAGAAAGGCTGTGAAATTTTTGCACGAAAAAGGCGTAAAGCGATTTGCGCATATTCGTGGACCTAGGGATATTGTACCTGCTGAAGAAAGATACCGCGGATTCCTCGACCAAATGGAGGAAATTGGTTCCCCCTTTGTCATTGAACAATCAGACTACAATTTAGAAAATGCAGAGCAACTGGCTAGTAAGTTTTATAAAGAGAACCCAAATGTCGACGGTATTTTTTGTAGCAATGATATCATTGCGATTGGATTTTTAAAAGTAGCATTAAAATTAGGAATTAAAGTGCCTGAGAATCTACAAATCATGGGATATGACGGAATCACATTAGGAAAAATGATTTATCCTGAGCTTTCAACTGTTGAGCAGCCCATTTATGATTTAGGCAGAATTTCAGGAGAATTAATTATTAAATTAATCAATAATGAAGTAATCGAGAAACAGTTTCATAAACTGTCTACTCAAATTGTACCTCGGGGCTCAACAAGGTTATAGGAGAGATTAACAAAATGAAAAAACAACCAGTTATAACAGTGGTCGGGAGTATGAATATGGATTTAGTCGTAAAAACCTCCCGACGTCCATCCGTTGGTGAAACTATAATCGGTGATACGTTTTTTACCAAACCTGGTGGAAAAGGGGCAAACCAAGCTGTAGCAGCAGCTAGACTTGGTGCAGAAGTTTATATGATTGGATTAGTTGGAGACGATATTTTTGGTAAGGACATCGTGTCCTCTCTTGAAAAAGAAGGTATTATTTTGAGTAATATGGAACCGGTTCCACATACAACGACAGGAATTGCTTCTATCACCCTTAGTGAAGGTGATAATAATATTATTATTGTTCCGGGAGCAAATGCACATGTCACACCAGAATATCTCCACCAACATATTGACATTTTACGAAAAAGTAATGTTGTAATAGCACAACTAGAAATACCACTGGAGACAATCAATGAACTTAGTAAACTATGTAAACAACTTGATAAAAAGTTCATTTTAAATCCTGCACCATCTCAAAAACTTACAGATCAAATTATTGAAAACAGTATGTATTTAACGCCAAATCAGATTGAATTAGAGCAACTGGCACAACACCATCCGCAGTTGTTGAAAGATTATCAACACAAACTAATCGTGACAGATGGCGAAAATGGATCTTACTTTTTCAAAGATCAAACCATTCAACGAGTGAGTGGATTTAAAGCAACACCATTTGACACAACCGGTGCTGGAGACTGCTTTAACGGCGCTTTAGCTTATTCACTAGCAACCAACAAATCATTAATCGATGCATGCACATTCGCCAATGCGGCTGCATCACTTGCTGTACAAAAAGTGGGCGCTCAAGACGGGATGCCGACAAAAGCTGAAGTAGAAAAAGTACTTTCAATATAAAACATGTTTTAAGGGGGAACAAGTATGCTAGCTATTTTATGGGGGCTTCTTGGTTGTGCCGTTCTAGTCGGCATTACCTATTTATTATCTGAAAATAAAAAGGCAATAAATCTTCAAACTGCCGGAATTGGTTTTGGTCTTCAAGTTGTTTTAGGATTTATTGTTTTTAAATGGAGTATTGGAATCGCATTCATTGAAACCATTTCTAATGGTGTAAACGCTGTAATGGCAGCAGGTAAGGAAGGTTTAAAATTTGTATTTGGTGAACTTGCGAATTCTAGCGGTCCTGTTGGATCTGTATTCGTGATTAACGTTTTAACGATTATGGTCTTCTTAACCGCGTTAATCGCAATCTTATATCATTTTGGCATTATGCAATTATTTGTACGAGTTGTTGGTGGATTTATTACAAAGTTCATGAAGACTGGTTATGTAGAATCAACAAATGCTGTTACAAATATGTTTTTAGGGATGACACAGTCAGCGATCTCCGTAAAACCGTATATTAATCAAATTTCACGTTCACAAATCTTCGCGATTATGGTTGGTGGACTAGCCTCTGTATCCGGAGCAGTTCTTTTTGGATTAGTTGCGATGGGGATTCCAGTTGAGTATCTTCTATCTGCTGCAATCATGTCTGCACCTGCTGGACTGATGATGGCAAAATTAATGATTCCAGAAACAGATGAACTGAAAGATAGTGAATGGAAAGACATCGATACTTTCACCCCTACAGTAGAAGGTGAAAAATCAACGTTTATGGATGCGATTATCGAAGGTTCACGTGATGGAGTTAATTTAACGGTAAATGCCGCAATGGTGTTAATTTCCATTATTGGTTTAGTTGCACTTGTCGATATTATTTTAGGAAGTGTCGGTTCACTAGTTGGGTTTGATGCTTTGTCACTTAAATTAATTTTCGGTTACTTATTTGCTCCAGTCGCTTTCATTATCGGTATTCCATGGAATGAAGCTATTATGGCTGGAACCTTATTAGGTGAAAAATTAATCCTAAATGAGTTTGTTGCATTTGCTTCTTTCTCAGAAATGATCGGTCAGTTTTCCGATAAGTCAGTAGCGATTCTATCATTTGCATTAGCAGGTTTTGCGAACATTGGGTCAATCGGGATTATTTTAGGAATCATGATTGGGATTGCTCCGAAAAGAAAACATGAAATTCAAGGAATGGCGATTAAATCATTGATTGCTGCAACACTTGCGAATCTATTAAACGGTGCAATTGTTGGGATGTTCTTCTTCTAACATAAAAATTAATCGTGGTACAAGAAACGATTGTCTCCAAAAATATTAATAAAAGGGTGATTTAAATGAAAAAGGTTATTCTTGATGTGGATACGGGTATTGATGATGCGTTAGCGATTATTTATGGAATTGAAAGTAAACAATTAGATCTTTTAGGTATTACAGCTGTAAGTGGGAATGTTCCGCTTCACATGGTTACGAAAAATACAAAAAAAGTACTTCGTCTACTCGGTCGTGAAGATATAAAGGTTTATGCAGGTGCTGACCGCCCAATCCTTCGTGAACCTGAGCATGAATATGTTGTTCATGGTACCGACGGAATTGGGAATGCCCTGGATCACTACGAGGTTCCGGAAGTAAACGAAGAAATGTTTGCACCAGATTTTATTATTGAGCAAGCAAAAAAACACAAGGGTGAAATCACCCTCATCTTGGTTGGCCCTGTAACAAACTTTGCATTGGCACTACGAAAAGAACCACGCTTAGCTAAATGGCTAGACAAAGTTGTTATCATGGGTGGACTTGTATCCAATGCTGGAAAAGGAAATAAACTACCAAACTCAGAATTCAATATTTTTGCAGATGCGGAAGCTGCTTCCATCGTATTCCACTCTGGTTCTGACATTACGTTAGTAAGTTTAGATGTGACACATCAAACATTTATGACAATGGAACACATCGAAGCATTAAAAGGGACAAAATACTATGAGTTTGTGTTAAAAAGCACGGAAGTATTTAGAGGGTTCAGTCAAAAACGTATGGGGATAAATGGATGTGCACTACATGATCCATTAACCGTGGGTTATGTGTTAGATCCTTCTCTTCTAAAGACTGAAAAATACTATGTAGATGTTGAAACAGTAAGTCCATTAGGATACGGACAAACCATCTGTGACTTCAGAAACCTTTGGAAAAAGGAACCGAATGTAAATATTTGCTTAGATGTAGATGCTGAGAGATTCTTAGATTTATTTATCAATACATTAAAACAAGCACAGTAATAGATTTTAAGAGGTTAAGTCACGTTACTTAGCCTCTTGTTTCTTATATGACAGAAAGGAACAATCGAAAGTTGAACAAAATTAAACAGCTTCATTTCATAAGCAGCCACTTTTTTATCGTTTACGGTCTATTATTTCTATTATTTATTAGTAATGTTTTTATTGATTCCTTTATTCTGCATCAACTGATTAGTTGGTGTGCCGTCTTGATATTATTACTCTCATGGTTTTGGGCGAGTAACCTATTTAAAGGAATCAGTACTTTTTTTATTGTGACCGGGGCATTCATGAGTCTTTGGTCAAAAACGCCATGGTATGAAATTCCGGGGCAAACCTCTTCAACACTTCCTATGTTGGTATTTCTGAGTGTCCTACCCTGGATGTCGGCTGCATTTAGTGTTGGAGAGTATGACCAAAAACTTGGCAGCATCATCCAATCAAAGACGAATCAGTTATCCGATTTGTATGGCAAGGGGTTATATACGACCTATAGTCTATTAATCTTCATTAATATTTCTGCCATTTACGTGGCACAGCAAATCTTAATGGAGAAACTTAAAAATGTGGAAATTGGAAAACGTAATGATTTTATTATTCAAACAACGTTACGTGCCTTTTCACTAGCTGTGATTTGGAGTCCAATGGAGATTGTTGTTGGGATGACAGTTGATGCAACGAATATTAGCTTCCTAACTTATTTGCCCTGGCTTATTCTTTGTTCATTTCTAATCGCCATGATCGATGTACTCATCAGCAAAAAACAATTTACAGGAATCCAGGTCGATACCAAAGAGCTACACATTGATAAAAAGACACTATGGATTGCGTTGTCGAGGTTATTTATTGTCCTCTTTTTATTCTTATCAACTATCGTTATCATCAATGAGTTGTATCAATTGAATTTTATTTTAACAGTTTCACTCATTATTTTTCCATTCGCCTTCATTTGGTCAATGTTTATGCGGAGCACAGCTATGTTCTTAAAGGGCGGTTGGCAAAGCTGGCAATTCTATAACAATCGAATGCAAAATCTGGTTGTACTATTTCTTTCTCTCGCTTTTTTTTCAAATGGGTTTAATCAAACAAATCTCCCTAATGTCTTACAATCGGTACTCAACCAAATCTCAGGCTATTCCATTCTTATCTTCATTTTTATAACAGTCGTCTATTTCACATTCGCCATGGTTGGCGTTCATCCGATTGCAACATTAGCGATTCTGATTGAAATTCTAAGGCCATTATTTGGAATTTTGAATCCACTAAGTATAGGAATTGTTCTTATTGTGTCTGGGTTAGCCTCATCCGCATCCGCCCCATACGGAATAAACGCGACACTAACCTCCCAACAGCTTGGTATCAATCCCTATCACATAACCAAAAAGAACTTTCTCTTCTCCATTCTCATGAGCACTGTCGGTATTGTGATTGCGATGGCATTGTTGTAGGTGGTCGCAAGTGGTGGCTCATGGGTTCGTTGTCCTGGTGTATAACAGGGACAGATCCCGTGACCCACCACTATACTTCATAAATTTCTAATGGTAGGTCATCAGGATCCTTGAAGAAGGTAAATCTTTTACCGGATATTTCGTCAATTCGTATTTCTTCTACTTTGATCTTTTTTGCTGTTAGCTCCTTCACCGCTTCTTCTATATCGTCTACCTCAAAGGCTACATGACGTAGTCCTGCTGCCTCCGGATAACTTGCTCTTTTGGGAGAGTCCGGAAATGAGAACAACTCAATTTGATAGGTATCCCCGACAGCTAAATCTAGTTTATACGAATCACGTTCAGCACGAAACGTTTCATTTACTATCGTAAAACCTAGTTTATTTACATAAAAGTCTTTTGACTTCTTGTAGTCCGAACAGATAATTGCAATATGATGAATACGGTTGATTTTCATAGTAACCATCCTCACTCTATTAATTTCCGAAAAAATATGGGTGGAAGTCTAAGTAATAATCCAAATTCAAGTATAATCAGAAAGGAACAAAAGGAGAAGTGCCTGAACACTTCTATAACAAACTTGGCCGCGATCTTCTCCTATTTAATTATTACGTATTCGACGTCGACTAGTTTGGCGTAAGTTATGATTTGGTCTGTTGTTATATTCAATGAAACAACAGTATGGTGACCGCCGCCGTTTTCAATCCACGCTTTGACGCCATCTTGGAAGTTTGGCTTTACCTCCCAAAGGACACGTGCGACAGGAAGATTTGGGGCTGAGACGGTTGGTTCAAATGCGACAACCTCATTGATTAATAGTTTGTAATTGGAACCAAAGTCGGCCATTGAGACGACGACACCGTCTCCTGCCTTCCCGTCAAATACTAGGCGTGCAGGATCTTCTCGACCACCGATACCTAATAAAGATACAACAATTTTCGGTCTATTGCTTGCCAACGTTGGGTCTACCTCAAGCATATGTGACTGAAGGACTGCTTCACGACCAGCAGCCAATTCATATGTGTAATCCTCCATAAACCCAGTTGATTGATTATGGCTCATTACCTTGAGTAAGCGATCAAGTGCCGCCGTCTTCCAATCTCCTTCACCCGCAAACCCATATCCTTGTGCCATTAATCGTGAACTGCAAGACCAGGTAATTGTTTCATGCCATATAAATCTTCAAAGTTCGTGGTAAAAGCATTGTAGCCACCGTCATCAAGGAAACGCTTAATCGCGATTTCATAGCTTGCTTGCACTTTTACACTTTGCTTCCCAGACCTCTCTCTCGTAACTTCCATAATCACTTTCATAAAGCTAATATGGTATTATCAATGCTCGCTTGAAAAAGCAAGATAAGGTGGGAGTCGGTTACTGGAAACGCCCCGAAGTGCAAAAGCAGATTGCAGATTGGATGGATGTAGCGGTTGCATATAATGAAAGTTTCAACATAAAAGTTGCTCGATTTGGTGACAACATGCGAAATGTGGGAGTTACCAAGGGAGATCCCGGTCACCGTGAGCCGATTGATTTAAATTCATAAAATCCATATCGATAGATGCCCAAGGAATACTTTCATTAAATTGGGTTGGCAAATGTAGGAGTGGCTTTTGCAATAATTTTGTTCCTCGAATCCACATCTTTGCAGGTGAAAATGTATGCATCCATGTGATCACACGGGCAACTTCATCCCGGTAGTTTACTTCTTTCATAAGCTTTGTAATTTTATCTGCACTAACTTCTAATTCTTGTAAAATGAGTGGATAAGGTAGTACACCACTTTCATTTAAGGCATCCGTCATCTCTTGAGCATGCGCTTTTACTTCTGCTAACGCTTCTTCCCCATATAGATGTTGTGAGCCTACGATAAACCAGAATTCCTTTTTCTCCATCCTAATCCCCTTTCAATCACTTTTGGCCGTAATATGCGTTTTTCCTGTGCTTTCGAAGATAGTGTTTATCTAAAATACGTTGTGGTAGTTCTGATGCGAGGTCATTTAGTCCACTTGCAAACAGGTTCATTTTCGAAACTTCATCCATGTCTAGTGCCTTAACACCTGGAAAAGTTTAAAGAGTGGTGGGGAGAAAACCCTGGACTAACCGATTATATTAAGGGCTAAGCACGTCGTGGAACGCTAATTGTTCAACTTCAGGAATTTTTACAAAAGTATCCTCTATTACTCATGCCAGTCCCCGCTGAACAGGCATTTGAACAAGATTAGGATATCAAAAGGGTAGAAAGCATGAGGCGTGTTATGGATGCACAATGGTCCATGATGGCAATTCCAGTGCTCGGATTCCCGGCAATTTCTGTTCCAACTTCTGTTGCCGATGGTCTCCCAGTAGGGGTTCAACTCCTCGGAAGACGTTTCCGAGAAGATACCCTATTTGATGCTGCGGAAGTAATTGAAGCAAACGCACAAATCGAAACACCGATTAATCCGAAATAAAAGGTAGGACACAGGTCCCGTGTCCCACCATAATTTCCTTTTGGGACGAGGGACCTAGTATAGGAAATAGGTTAAAGAAATACAAAAGGCCACCGTTTTCATTGTAAAATGGAACTGCACACCGACTTCCTTTTTTCCCTTGAATATGGTTAAACAACAATATGATTATAAGGAAATTGTGTTTGGGGTTGAAACCACTGGTCACTATTATGAAAGTCTTGTGTTACAAAGTCATTCAGTTGGCTACGTTGTTCGAACAATCAATGCAGCTACGACAGCTCGGCAAAGGGAAACTCTTTTGAACTCGTCTAAAACGGATAATTTAGACCTTATGGCTATCCTTCAGTCAATCATTCATGGTCGTGGAACTTCTAATGAATTGCCTTCGGGGGATATCTTAACGCTGAGGAAGCTTACCAGGGCTCGTCGAGAATTGGTTAATGAACGAACACAAACACAAAATCACATTCGTATGCATATGGATCATATCTTTCGTGAGTTCCAAGGTAAGAGTGTATGGGTGAATGGAAGGCGTGAAACCGTAAAGCCCTTCAGTGATCTCTTTGGGAAATCTTCTCTTTATTTAATGAGGCAATATCCACATCCTAGTGATATCTTGGTCTTGGGAGAAAAGGGATTAAGGGATCTATCGATCCGTGAGAATTTAAAGTTGTGAGATGATTCAATTCAAATCATGTTGGACTTCGCCAAACACTCCATATCACAACCAAAAGAATGTTTGGAAGCAGATCTCTTTCTTTTGGCACAAAAACTTGATAGAATCGAAATCTTTAATCAACAAATCCGATCTTTAGAACATAAAATTGAGGATTTATTCGTTGAAATGGATGGGGCAGTAATTCTAAGTCTTCCTGGGATTGGCGTCATAACAGGAGCTGAATTATACGCAGAAATGGGGGATATCTCTGATTTCGATCATGCGGGGCAATTGATTAAAATGGCGGGGACGAATCCGATTGTAAAACAATCGTGGAAGAAGACCTACCTATTACGGAATTTCCAAACAAGGTAGGAAATCCTTCCGGAATGTGGTCTTTCATGTAGAAAGATCCTTAGCCGCGAATAACCCCGAAATGAAACAAAGATACAATGCCCTAAAGGAACGCGGAAAGACAGCCAATCAGGCCTATATAGCTATAGGAAATCGAATGATTCGTCTAGCCTTTTCAATGATTCGCAACCATACACTATATCGGACAGACCACGAAAACTATGTACTTAAGAATGTGCTAACCAGCAAGCTTCGATCTGCTTATGTCAAACGCTTTTATGAAAAACATGTCTTACCTGAACTCCAAAAAACAGCTTAAAGGAACAGTTTATAGATTAAGTTTATAGGGATTAACAAAGTATATTGAAAAAAATGGACCTCCTCTAGGACGTTAGATCACATTGTTTTCGGTACCTGAGGCTTTAGACCTCGTGGGACAGCGTTATGGATCTTGTCCTTCAAATACGAATAATACGTGAAAATCTAAGTTTATATTCGCTAGGCGGTATCACTGATGGATGAAAACGCAAGATCCTTTCACGTTCTAGAGGAGGCCTATCATAATATTCTGTGATAGTTGAACCTTCAAAAAAATGGAAAACGGTAGGTTTACTTAAGGTTACTCTTTTTTAATGAAATTTCCCACTTGACCTATTTCCCATTATACGCTGTCCCTCTGTCCCTACAATTTTACAGTTTTCTCTTCTTTTGTTAGAAGCAAATTGTCAACCGCAGCCTTCTCAATTTCTATGCCTTTTTTATAGCGTTCAATAAATACTTCAAACCCTTTTACGTCTTCAGGATCAGGATCGATTTCCTCCCCAACAACATCGTTGAAGACTGTTCTGTCGAGGAAGTCTCCTAAACTTTCATTCTTGTTTTCATTCATCATATATGAAGCAAGAATAGCCATTCCCCACGCTCCGCCTTCTCCCGCTGTTGCCATGACAGAAACCGGTGTATTCATTGCAGCTGCCATCATTCTTTGTCCCACTACCGGTGTTTTAAATAATCCACCATGGGCTAGAATGCTATCTATTGCAACATCTTCTTGCTTAGTCAAAATATCCATTCCAATTTTTAATGCACCAAATGCTGAAAATAGATGTGTGCGCATAAAGTTTGCTAGATTGAAGTTGCTCTCTGGTGAACGAACAAACAATGGTCTGCCGTGTTCTAATCCAGTGATAAATTCACCTGAAAAATAACCATAGCTTAGCAATCCGCCACCATCTGGGTCCGCTTCCAACGCTTTGTTGAACATGACACTGAATAACTGATTGGTATCCACTTTATACCCCATCGCTTCCGAGAATTCACGGAACAATCCAATCCAGGCGTTAATATCACTTGAGCAGTTATTCGCATGAACCATTGCAACAGGACTTCCGTTCGGCGTCGTAACCATGTCAATTTCCGGGTATACTTTTGAAAGTTCTTTTTCTAATACAATCATGGCAAAAACAGAAGTTCCGACAGAGACGTTTCCTGTACGTTTTCTTACGCTATTTGTCGCAACCATTCCTGTTCCAGCATCACCTTCTGGTGGACAAATCGGAATACCAGGTTGTAATTTTTGTGAGGGATCTAAAATGTCGGCCCCTACATCCGTTAATTTCCCTGCATATTCACCAGAGATATAAACTGGTGGAAAAATGTCTCTAAGCTTCCAAGGATAATTTTTCGCGGCAACAAGTTCATCAAATTGCTCGACCATTGCTTCATTATAATTCTTTGTTGCATCATTAATCGGGAACATACCAGAAGCATCACCAATTCCAATGGCTTTGTTGCCAGTTAGTAACCAATGAATGTAACCAGATAATGTTGTAATGTAATCAAGTTTCGGAACATGTTCCTCTTCATTTAAAATCGCTTGGTATAGATGAGCGATACTCCATCTTTCGGGGATATTATATTGAAAAAGATTTGTTAATTCTTTTGCTGCTCGACCAGCATTTGTATTCCGCCACGTCCGAAAAGGAACGAGTAGCTCACCCGTCTTGTCAAACGCCATATATCCGTGCATCATGGCAGAAAATCCAATAGATCCAATTGTTTGAATCGTTATTCCAAATTTACGTTCTACTTCACTTTTCATTTCACGGTAAGCTGCTTGTAGACCAGTCTTTATATCCTCTAGGTCGTATGTCCAAAAACCGTTTTCTAGACGGTTTTCCCAATCATAACCTCCGGATGCAATTGTTTCAAATTGTCTATCAATTAGAACTGCTTTGATTCGTGTCGATCCCAACTCAATCCCAAGTGAAGTTTCTCCATTTATAATTGCCTTCTTAATATCTTCTATATTCGCCTTCACGTTACGACCCCCTCTAGTAATTGGCGCGGGACAAGGGGACAGGTCCCCTGTCCCACCGTATTTTTCCTGGGACAAGTGACCTGTCCCTCTGTCCCATTTAGCTATTTACCTTCTTTTGTTGACCGTAATATGCATCTTTCCCATGCTTACGTAAAAAGTGTTTATCTAGTAAATGTTGGTCAATTGCATCAATCTCAGGTGATAGACTTTGAGTATAGTAAGCAAATTTCGCAACTTCTTCCATGACAACCGCATTTTCTACAGCTTTCATTGGATCTTTGCCCCAGTTAAAAGGACCGTGGTTATTCACAATGACACCTGGAATAGAAGATGGGTCGATATTTTTAAATGTCTCTACAATTACTTCACCAGTATTGTGCTCATAATCATTGTCAATTTCAAACGGAGTCATGTGCCGAGTACAAGGAATGTCTCCATAAAAATAATCAGCATGTGTTGTTCCATATGCAGGAATCGCTCTTCCTGATTGCGCCCATTTTGTACACCATGGTGAGTGGGTATGTACCACCCCTCCTATTTCTGGAAATGCCTTATATAAGACTAAGTGTGTTGCTGTGTCTGACGAAGGATTTAGTTTACCTTCAATGATGTTTCCTTCTAAGTCGAGTACCGGTAAATCTTCAGCTTTCAAATCCTCATATGCAACTCCACTTGGTTTAATAACAACAAGGCCCTTTTCGCGGTCAATGCCACTTACATTCCCCCAAGTGAATATGACTAAGTTCCTTTTTGGTAGCTCTAGATTCGCTTCTAATACTTTCTGTTTTAATTCTTCTAACATAATTTTCACTCCGTTCTATAAAGAAAACTCGGCAAAAGCCGAGCCTTATTATTTCTGATTTCCCCTTAAAAAAAGGGCGGACTCCTTTTTGCGAATCTTGCGTGTTGTTTAGCTTTGTATAGCCTACTCTGACACGTTTTATTCCGCTGAAGTCACCGCCCCTTGCTCACATCAAAAATCTCTTCATTAATCTGATCTTCTTTACACCCTAATTAAGGTTTTAATAATACTTTAATCGCTTCTGGATTATGTGCCATATCCATAGCTTCTACAAAGTCTTCTACTTTGTAGCTATGTGTAACAATTCCTTCAGCTGTTAATAAGCCACGTTCAAATAGGTCGATTGCAATTGGATATGTGTAAGGTCCTAAGTGAGATCCTCTAATATCCAATTCTTTTCTGTCCCCGATAACGCTCCAGTCAGTCGTTACTTCTGAACCAAATACGCTAAATTCGATAAATCTTCCAAGTCTTCTAACCATTTCTAGGCCTTGTGTAACACCGCTTGGATGACCAGTTGCTTCAATATATACATCACAACCGTAACCGTCTGTTAAATCTTTAACGATTTTGATTGCGTCCTCTTTTAATGGGTTGATGACAAGGTCAGCACCTAATTTTTTCGCAACAGCTAGGCGGTTTTCATTACCATCGAGTACGATTAATTTCTTAGGTGTTTTTAATTTAATGAGTTGAAGCATACATAAACCAAGTGTCCCAGCACCTGCTAGTACAACTACATCTTCAAACTCGATTGTTGCTCTTTGGATGGTATGAACGGCACAAGCCATTGGCTCAACTAATGCAGCCTCTTCAGGAGTAACTCCATCCGTAATTTTATAAATAGTTGCTGTGTCGCTGAATTTCATATATTCAGCCCAAGCTCCTTCGGCAATGTCTTTTTGGAAACCATAAATGTTGTGAACATCACACATCCAGTACTTACCTGTTTTACAGAACTTACATTTTCCACATGGATTAATTTGGTCAGTTGTTACGCGATCACCAACCGCCAATCCGTGTTTTTCTGCAGCACCTACTCCTAATTCAGCCACAATTCCATAGAATTCATGTCCTGGAATAACTGGTGCTTTCATCCAAGGGTCTTCTCCACCCCAATACATTGCAGAACCATGATATGCCTTTAAATCACTACCACAAATACCACAAGCTTCGACTTTGATGATAACTTCCCCTGGTCCAGCCTTTGGAACTGCAACTTCCTCAACTCGGTAATCCTCTGGACCATGTGCTACTACAGCTTTCATTGTTTCTGGTAATACTGACATTGTTCTACATCTCCCTGTATGTTTAGAATTTTAATAGAATATAAAAACTTACATATTGTTAACGCATGCATGTTATTCTAGTATATTAGTCTTTTTGACGAGTACTACTATAGTAGATAGCACCAACGATAATCACACCTTTAAGTACACGTTGTACATATGGAGATACACCCATTAGGTTTAATCCATTACTTAAAACACCTAATAATAGAGCACCTAGTAATGTTCCAAAAATATGTCCACGGCCACCCGCGATGCTTGTTCCACCTAATACAACTGCAGCGATGGCATCTAACTCATAACCTTCCCCTGCCATTGGTTGCCCTGAAGAAAGTCTTGAAGTCATGATCATTCCACTAATAGCAGCTGTAACACCACTAACTATATATACAAAAGTTTTGATACGTTTTACCTTGACACCAGATAATCTAACTGCTTCCTCATTACCGCCAAGCGCGTAAATATAACGGCCGATTGGTAAATGGTTTAAAATGATATAAGCTGCGATAAAGACCAGAATCATAATAACGGCAGGCATTGGAATAACCCCAAATAAATATCCTCTACCGATAAAATTATATGAACTTGGTAGTCCTGAAAGTGGATAACCACCTGTATATAGAAGCGCTAAACCACGTGCAGCCTCCATCATGGCTAATGTAACAATAATCGCCGGTATTTTTGCATAAGCTGTAAATAAACCGTTGATATATCCAAGAACTGCACCTAAAACGATACCAATTAATACGGCTACAACTGGAGGTAATCCAGTATTAATCATCATACCCGCTATAATAGTTCCCGTAAGTGCCATTACTGAACCAACTGATAAATCAATACCACCTGTTAAGATAACAAAAGTCATCCCAACTGCTAATATCCCGTTTATCGAAACTTGTCTGATAATATTTGAGATATTATCTGCCGTTAAAAAGCTTTCTGCTGTAATGGAAAAGAATATACATAATACTAAAAATCCAATCAGCGTTAACATTTCTGGATACTTTAACAAGTCCTTAACGCTAGATCCTCTTCTCTTATAATCTAGTTCACTCATTCATCCGCACCACCCGTTGCAAAATACATTACTTTTTCTGAAGTTGCTTCATTTCCTGGAAGTTCTCCCTTTATTCTTCCTTTGTGCATAACAAGCACTCGGTCACTCATCCCTAAAATTTCAGGTAATTCTGAGGAAATCATGATGATAGAAAGTCCTTCATCTGCTAATCTTCTCATTAGTTTATAAATTTCTTCCTTAGCCCCGATATCAATTCCACGGGTAGGTTCATCAAAGATTAATATTTTACAATCTGTATTTAACCATTTGGCTAGAACAACCTTTTGTTGATTTCCCCCACTCAGATTTTTTACCAACTGTGTGCTGCTTGGTGTTTTGATTAAGAGGTCTTGAATGGATTTCTCAACAATTTCGTTTTCTTTTTTCTTATTAATAATTCTTAAGAAGTTTGACAAATCTTTCAAAATTGGAATACTAATATTATTTTTTATGGATTGACTGAGTACGAGACCTTGTGTTTTTCGACTCTCCGGAATTAGTGCGATGCCATGTGCAAGTGCATCAGTTGGGTTCTTAATAGATACCTTTTGCCCACTGATGTGAACATCTTTTACTTGTGAATCATCAGCCCCTATTAATGCCCTTACAACCTCTGTTCGTCCGGAACCTACTAGGCCAGCAATTCCAATGATTTCTCCCTTTTTCAGCTTAAATTGAATATCATGAATTTGTTTATTAGCCATTTTCTTAACTTCTAATAATACTTCTTCATTCCCAGTCTTTGCTGGTTTTTCAGGAAACGCATTGACTATTTCACGGCCTACCATCATTTTTACAATATCTTGTTTGGTAGAATCCTTTACATCTCTTGTTCCAACAAACTCACCATCACGTAAACAGGTGAAGCGGTCGCACATTGCTAGAATTTCCTCTAAGTGGTGCGATATATATATAATGGTTACACCATCAGCTTTCAATTTATTAATTAATTCAAATAACTTGTCGATTTCTTTACCAGTTAAACTAGCTGTTGGTTCGTCAAAAATTAATACTTTCGTATCGATTGCAATTGCTTTTGCAATTTCTATAAATTGTTGGTTGGCCACACTTAAATGTGCGACAGGCTTGTTTAAGTCAATATCTGCATTTAATCTTTGTAATACTTCTTCTGCTTCCTTACGCATCTTTTTTCTGTTTAATAATCCATTCGCTTGCTTTTTCTCACGACCTAAGAAAATATTATCTACACCGCTTAAATAAGGAATTAAACTGAACTCCTGGTGAATAATACTAACCCCTAATTGCTGTGCTTGCTTAGGATCTTTGAATGTTACTTCATTTCCATCTAAACGAATTTTTCCTGCAGTAGGAGTATACACACCAGAAAGGATTTTCATCAGTGTCGATTTTCCAGCGCCATTTTCTCCAACTAATGCATGAACCTCACCGCGTCTAATATTAAAACTAACTCCTTTTAACGCTTTTACCCCAGGAAATTCCTTGGTAATATTCTCAATCTCTAGTATGTTATCCACAGCAATCACCTTCCTTCTTACACATATTTAGGAGAGGCGCCATGCAATTTTGCAAAAGCGCCCATTTTTAAAAATTACCAGCTAAAGTCTGCAGCGTTTTCTTTCGTTTGTAGTTCTACATCGATTGGAACTTCAGTAGGAACTACCTCTGCACCCCAAAGCTTAGCCAATGCCATACCAAGTCCGATTCTTACTTGGTCTCTTGGGAATTGAGCAGTAGTTGCTTTAAACGGTCCGCCTTTTGTGATTGCTTCGATCGCTTCTGGGTGTCCGTCAACACTGTAGATTGATACATCTTTACCAGATGCTTCAATTGCACCTAGAGTACCTAGTGCACCTTCATCGTTAACACTAAAAATTGCTTTTAAATCTGGATTTGCTTGTAACATGTTTTCTGTAACCTTCATTGCTTCAGCTCTATCTTGTTTACCATTTTGTTTGTCAACAATTTCGATTCCTGGAGCCTCTTTAACAGCATCTTCAAAACCACGTACACGCTCTAGGATCGGTACAACTGGAATACCGTCAAGGATTGCAACTTTACCTTGTCCACCTAAATCTTCAACCATTTGTTTACCAGCTAAATAACCAGCATCATAGTTTCTTGAACCTACGAAAGAATCGATAGGACCTTTAGCTTGAGCATCAATAGCTACAACGATCACGCCTGCTTCTTTCGCAGCTTCTACTGCACCTTCAACACCTTCAC
The DNA here is from genome assembly GCF_031181385.1 of Fredinandcohnia onubensis. Taxonomy (GTDB): domain Bacteria; phylum Bacillota; class Bacilli; order Bacillales; family Bacillaceae_L; genus Ferdinandcohnia; species Ferdinandcohnia onubensis_C. The sequence goes on along the minus strand of NZ_JAPSKV010000001.1, from coordinate 359,108 downwards.
TGTCAGTAGGGTTGATTAATAGAATATCAATATCTTTCTGAAGCATGTCAGAAATATCGTTAATTTGTTTTGATACGTCATGTTGAGCGTCTGCAATAACAGTTTCAGCACCAATTTGCGCAGCTGCCTCTTCAAATGCTTCTTTCATTGAAATGAAGTAAGGATTGTTCATCTCTTGGAAAGACATACCGATTTTAATCTTTTCTTTCTTCGCTTCTCCGTCACCTTCGCCACCACTTGCATTGCTTTGGTTAGAACAACCTGCTGCAACGAATAAAAGTAATGCTAGTGCAAGTACAACTAACTTTTTCAAACTTTTCATTGGTGTATACCCCCTGTTTTTTATTAGAAATAAAATTTGTTAATAGAATATTGTAAACAGAATGAATATAAAGCGGTTACATGTTCACTGATGTCAGATCAGATAAACGATTACCTTCATATTTCATCCCCATCACAACCAGTTGTTGTAACTACTATTTCTTGCCACATCACCCCTTTCAATGGTCATCCGATAAAATCGCTTTCATTACTAACAAAAAACAAAAGGGTGCCTTAAACACGTAATACTTTTTACACTCTACAAAAAGAGAGAATAAAAGATTACGTATATAAGGCACCCATAGCCATCATAAATTTTACACCAGCCATAAGTATAAAATTTACATTATATTAAGTTCATTGAAAACGGTTGTAATTCGCTATACCACACATGAGTATAGTTATCAACTAATTTATACATTTGTAATGTCTTTGTAACTATATTTATAGTATATTGTGACGTTTTCTAATAGTCAAGTACTATTTTAAACTAACAATTTTACCCATTTGAACGAAATAAAGAATCTGCTTCAATGAGCTCTTTCGCGATTACAACTAACTTCTTATTTTTATCACGACTCATTTTCTGTAATCGCTTCATCGCTTCTGGTTCCTTCAAATTCATCCGATCCATGATAATCCCTTTTGCTTTTTCAATATGCTTTCGTGCTTCTAATGCATTCTTCGTACTTTGTAACTCATCCTGTAATTTCTTAAACTCCTCAAATTTGGCCTGGCTAATATTGATCGCAATTTTTAGTTCTTCTATATCAATAGGTTTTAGTAAATAATAGAGTACACCTTCTTCAGTTGCTCTATTAATTAATTGTTCATCATGATAACCGCTTACAATTATACTCGGAATAAAAAGGGTTTCATTAATCTTCCTAATGGCGTCAATTCCATCCAGGTTAGGCATGTTAATGTCCATAATGACGAGATCAGGCTTTTTTTCCAATGCAAGTTCAACTGCATTTTCACCATCTGTAGCAACGCCAACCACTTCATGACCTAGCCTTTCTACATAGGATTTTGTAGCCATTAATACTAGAAATTCATCCTCGGCAATTAAAATTCGTAAGGACTGAGACATGGTTATCACCACCCTATTTATTGTTACATCTTCAAAGAAGAGGTCCATTTCTTCTACCCAAATTATATATAAGTTTATCTGAAAATGAAAGCGAAAACAGTCGAAATTTGTCTGCTATTATAAAAATTCATAAGATTACTAGTTGAAGTAGATAGTTTGATTTGTCGTTATCTTGAAAATGATTTATCATCATAGAAAGGCAATTGAATTATTTTGAAATAGAATTATTTCGTTTATATAAAAATCACAAGTTTTCTTTCGAACGGGGGTATTCGCTTGAGTGAGTTTATATTGGAGTGTAATAATATAACTTTTTCAAGTCCAGATGGAGATATCAATAATCTTAACTTTAATCTGAAATATTCTGAAATACATGCTTTTATTATAAAGAATAGTTCTGAACAAAAGGTATTCATACAGGCATTAAAAAATTTATTTGAAAACCATGGTTTGAGTGGTGAAGTTAGATTCAAAGACAAAATGTTAAAGAGCCATAAGCATGTAAAAAATAGAATTGAAATTTTACAACAAAAACCTTTGTTAATAAAAAACTTTTCTATCGCTGAAAATCTCAATTTGCTATCCATACCAACACGTAGATTTTCACCTTTTGTGGATTGGAAAAAAGTGAATAAAAATGCAGAAAAAGTTTTAACTCAGCTTGATTTTCAATTTGATTATAAAAGGAAGGTAAAAAACCTCACTGATGAAGAAAGAAGAATCGTTTATATTGCAAGAGGCTTTATGCAAAGCCCTGAAATCATCATACTTCAAGAACCAATGGAAGGACTTTCTGATATAAATGCTTCAAAGTTATATAACATCATGAAACAATTTAAAGATACTGGCGGAAGCATTCTCTATATAACCAAACAATGGGAGGATGCTTTAAAACTTGCGGATCGAATCACAATCATTTCCAATGGGAATCTTACTGCTGAAATGGCAGCTGATGAAGCAAAAGCTGACCCTCAAAAATTACTAAAGAAAATTGAGAATTACAATTTTAACGATAATGATGAGTATAAAGACGAAGAAACGCAAACAGTTCTTGACGCTGTCTTTAAGGCAGCAGAATTTTTGACGTCTGAATATGAGTTGAAAGATGTTTTGTTACTTTTAGCGAAAGAAGTTACAAGAGTGATGAACGCTGACAGTAGTTCGATTAAATTAATCGATGAGTTCACGTGGAGTATTATTGATGATTTTGAATATAAAAACAAACAAACAGTAAGCGCTCAATTAACGAATGAGGCCATTTTAAGAATCGCGAAGGGAAATGATGTCTATTACGCCAATAAAAATGATACCGTTTTTCCCTCTTTGTTTGAAAAAATTGAGAATGTGAAAACGATTATCTGTATCCCCGTACTAATTCGTTCACAAGTAACAGGGATTATTCAGGTTTCTTATGAGAATCTGTATGTTCATTCAAAAGAGGAGACGAAATTTTTATCAGCGTTAGCTCGACATGCAGCAATTGCAATTGAAGATACAAGATTAATGGGAAGATCGGCTCTCCTCCAAGAAAGCCACCATCGAATTAAAAACAATCTTCAATCCATCGTTGGGCTTATTTCATTGCAGAAAATGTTTGTGCAAAATAACCCAGAGCAATCCGTTGATGAAATATTAGATAGCATTATTTTACGGATCAAAAGTATTGCTTCTGTTCATAACCTCCTTTCAAAGGATAAACTAGGCAGAAGTATCATTAACGTGAAACTAATTATCGAGTCAATCATTAGCATTATCAATAACAATCCGAAAGTAACAATTGAACTAGACCTTGATGATATTTTCATTCCTTATAATAAAGCTACATCTATTGCACTAATCATTAACGAATTAGTCATTAACTGCTTTAAACATGCTTTTGCTGACGATGATATCGGAATGATTGTGATAAAATGCAAGAGGCTTGAAAATACAATCTATTTATCCGTGGAAGACAATGGCCGTGGTTTTCCAGAGAGTTTTGACATGTCCAAGTCAAGTTCATTAGGCTTATCCATCATCCAAGGAATCGTGACAAGCGAATTCCAAGGTCAAATAACATTTGATAGTAAAAAAGAAACTACACTTGTTGAAATCAAACTGCCAACAGAGCGTATATTCTTGCATAAATAGGTGGGACACGTCAGTGTCCCACCTAATTTTTTCTTTCCCTACCTAGCCCTAAGCTGGGACACAATCCTATCCCCTTGTCTTAGGACGACAAGCCTCCCTATTCAGTTACGATCAGGGTTCCGGTCATGTTGTCGTGGCCTGGGCCACATGGGATGCTACAGTAGTATTGGAATTCTCCGGCTTTGGTGACTACAAATTCAAAGGTTTCGCCTTCTTTTAGGTTCATGCCAAATTCATCAAGAGCGATACCGTGTAGTCCAGAATCATTGCTCATTGTGAAGCGAATGGTATCTCCTACTTTTGCTTGAACTTCTTGAGGATCAAATTCGAAGTTTTTTGCAGTTAGATTGATTTCGATGACATTACCATTTGCTTCAGTCGTAGCAGGTTCTAATGTTTTAGGTTCTTCTTTTTCCTCTGATTCATGAGCAGCATGTGGGTCACCAGTTTCTTCAGTTTCCCCTGCTTCAGCTTGTGATGGCTCTCCTCCTAAAGCAAATACAAACACTTGAGGATCGCTACCCGCTGACGTAATCATGATGTATTGTTTACCATCTACGACGAAAATAGTTGGTGCAGCGGAAATCGTTTGGCCTGTTGTTTGATATGTCCACAGAATCTCACCTGTTGCCGTATCTAAGGCATTTACTTTACCATCTAATTCTCCATAGAAAGTAAGGCCAGTAGCTGTACTTGTTAAACCTCCACGCTGCGCATCCGGCGTTTCGATTTGCCATACTTGTTTCCCTGTGTTCAAGTCAAAAGCAGTAATCGTACCATATGCGTCTTCATCGGCAGGAGGTGCGTAAGATGTACCCATGGCTTGAGCTCCGCCTTTTCCAACTTCGGATGCTTCTTCTTCATTTTTAGCAACTTTAAGAATGGCACCTTGTTCAATAGAAGGAATTAAATCTAAATTTAATACCGGATCATACGTATTCGGTGCATAGTTTTGGCCACCTAAAATTCCTGGGTAAACCAATGTACCCTCTGGTGTAGGTTCGGGGTGGTCAATTTTAGCAAATGGGACATTTTTGTAAATTGGATCTCCTGATTTGGCATCATAGACGAACCATTCTCCACCTTTTGTACCAACAGCAACAACACGGCGTTTTTCACCATTTATGGTTGCAGTATAAACAGTTGGGCTATCGGCTGTATCATAGTCCCAAAGATCATGAGATATTTGTTGCTGCGCCCATTTTAATTTTCCTGTATCCACGTCGACGGCCAGTACGGAGTTTGTATGCGGGTTTGCGCCAGGTCGTTTTTCACCATAAAAGTCAGGTGCTGGATTTCCCGCAGAGAAATAAAGTGTTCCTGTTTCTTCGTCAACACTTGGTGCCATCCAAACAGCACCACCACCACCAAATAACCCGTCTGCTAACCAATCTTCACCTTTAGGCGGCACAGTCCAGAATGGTTCATCCCATGCTGGTGTTAAATCACTCGCATTAAATGCCATTTCAAAACCACGAACACCGTTATCACCACCTGATGAACCCACAAAAATTTTCCCGTCAAAGTAAGTTGGTGCTGTTGTTTCATAATACCCATTTTCAGGTGTGACATCAGGGTAGAATTCACTAATTTTCACATAATTAATGGTTTCGCCTGTTTTTTGATCAATGGATACTACCCCAACATTATTTGTAATCATAAAAACTTTACCTTCTGCTACAGCAACACCACGGTTAGAGTTCGGCATACCTGTGCGTTCCGCATTTTCGATGATTTCTTTAGGAGGAACCCATTCCCAAATGACATCACCAGTTAATGCATCAAAGGCATACACAAAGTTCATGCTTGTTGTCACGTAAGCAACCCCATCAACGACAACCGGGTAATTTTGGTTACCATTCGGAATATCTGGATTGATTTCTTTAAATTTTTTACTCCAAATAAGACCTAGTTCCTTCACGTTTTCTTTCGTAATTTCATCAAATGGAACATGTCGAGTTAGTCCTAAGTCGTAACCAAATGAAGGAAAGTCCCCATTCACTTCTTTTTCCTCAACTTTTTCTTCTATTTTTTTCGGAGGCTCCTTTTCTTCAGGCTCTTTTACTTCAGGCTGTGACTGACATGCAGCTAACATCAACATGGCAGAGGCTATAATAGCAGTACTAAACCTTAACTTTTTTCCCATTCTAAATCCCTCCTATTATTAAAATTTTCTAACAATTACATTTCAAAAATATGTATATTAGGTATCGTTTTAAATTATTCAATATTTAGTTTTTTCAAAATAGTTCTTTTTCTTTATTAAATGTGTATAGATGTAGGGATATAGGCGTTTCATAGGATGAAATAGTTCTTTTGGCATAACGTTTTACCTTCAGACTATGTAATTAGGAGGAATTAACATGAAAAGAGGATCTAAATACCTGCATTTACTTTTTGTAATCATTTTAACTTTAGTTCTTTCGGCTTGTATGAATAGTGGTGAAAAAACGGGTGGTCATGATCCAGGTTCAAAAAAGGGACATTCCCAAACTCCCAAAGTCTCTTTAGAATTGGAAAAAAACATGTTCCCATATGAAAGTTGGAAAATGGATAGTTCTCATCAAAAGCTTACAAAGGGGAAACTTTCAGTAAATGACAAACCTGTAGTGGGTGCTATCATCCAAGTGTCAAATAAAAGAAAAACGACTACAGATGCCAATGGCGAGTTCTCGATTCTATTAGACACTAACATTATTGAAAGAGATATCGTTCATGTTTCTTCACTTGATGAGGCAACTGTTGATGGTAAAGCTCTATCTGAAGAACTGAAAAAGGACTTATTAGCATTAGAACAGGAATTAATGGTTTATTTTCCAATTGAAATCGATAAAGTGGAGGAAAATAAAGAGGATAATAGTTTAGTAGATGTATTTGCTCGTGCGGTTTTAAATGAAAGTGAAGAGTTTCCAAAGTTCGGAGTAGAGAAATTCCCGATTATTGGAACCATTAAAGATGCAAACGGAAAACCTGTTGAGGGAGCCACGGTTAACATCCGTCGTGACGGGGTGGAAGGATTTTCAATGTCTGACCCTAGTAACGATAATGGAGAATACGCCATGTACTACATACCTGAAGACGATGAAAACCATTATTTAAACGTGTATGTGCCTAGTAAGAATATTACATACACCTTACCTGAGGGAAAAGCATTTCTTTTTCCTGACGATTTTGGAATAAAGCTTGATATAGTACTCCCTGAAGAAGGGACCATTATTAAGGATGAAATGCCTACTCTTGTTGCGACAGATGCAAAGGGAGCTCTCTATAAAGGCGTATTAATTGGTTTGAACGCTCCCGATAACGTAAACTATTCCATTACAGTTCCACAACGAGACGGTACCTTTGTCATAACATTACCAAAGGACGCCTGGGAAAAGAATCCGAGTTTCTATGAAATAAACTTTAGGGGATATTCGGAACAAGAAATTAACCTTGGAGACACATTAACTTCAGACTTTATTCCACTTCCAGAAAAAAACGAACCGAATCAATTAAAAGCAACCCAAAAATAAGACCAGGATTATCTGGTCTTTTTGCTGTTCTTATGGTGTGGGACGGATTGTCCCACATCACCCGAGTATGAAGAGTACAAATGGAATTGAAATCAAGCTAAGTAGAGTTGTAACTAGCGTTGCAAATGATATCAGGTCTGGCTTACAGTCGAATTGGACGGCTAGCATGGTTGTGTTCGCTGCGACTGGCATTGCAGCTAAGAGAATAAAAACTTGCTTAATTAGCTCGCTCACTGGCATGATCTGAACTAAAGCTAGAGCGAGAAGCGGCGATACGGCCATACGTAATAATGTGATGCTACTCACATATTTTATATTGAATTTTTGCGGTTTGATTTCAGCCAATTGCATTCCCAAAATTAACATTACAACTGGAATAGATGCACTCCCTACCATACTTATTCCGTCTTTAATCGTGGAAGGTAATGGTATATTAGCAATCTGAAAGATTGTCCCTAATATGGCCCCGTACATGACAGGCATACGAATCAACCGAATTAGTGCCCCTTTCATTCCAGTTGAGGTTGCCCCACCAAGGGATGCAAGAAAGATACCAATTGAATTGATTAAAAATGCATGAATCACCATAATTATGATGGCATAATCAAAGGCCATACTACCAAATGCAAATAAGGCAACCGGCGCTCCGTAATTCCCGCTATTCGGAAAAATACTACCAAGTTGCAAGGCAGACATATGTGGTCGATCTACCTTTAGTAACTTTCCAGTCAAGAAGGTAAAACCTACTAACATAATAGTAAGTATTACTGTAAAAACAAACATATAAAAATAATCCATGTTTAGTTGATTCGTATAAAATGTATCAAATGTTAAAAAAGGTAATAACAAATATAAAGATAACTTTGAAATCGATTTAATATCAAATTTGAGGGCCTTTTGCCCAATAAATCCGGTAGTGAATATTAGGAATGCAGGTAAGACAATTAATAATAACTCCATTTGAGATTTCCTTCCATATACATGCTAATATCTCATTCTATCATAATGAGTCAAGATGGGTCTTGGGGACAGGTCCCGTGACCTACATATTAAAAAAAGGCCCGATACCTAGAGATAACTCCATAATCGGGCCATTGATATTCTACTATAGTATATTGTTCAAACCCATGTTTTGAAACGAGGGACCTCCACTCTGTATCTAATAGATTGTCCTTAGCAACCTTTGACGAAGACTGTTTTGATTGCTGTGTAGAATTCTTTTGCAGCTTCTCCCTGCTCACGGGAACCGGAACTAGACGATTTCATTCCACCGAATGGTGCTTGTAGCTCAACACCAGCACTCTCAGCATTGATTCTGACAAGACCAGCTTCGATTTCTTCAACAAATTCTAGGATATTACTAATATTCGACGTAAAGATTGATGCACTCAAGCCGTACTTCGTGTTGTTCGCAACATCAATCGCTTCCTCTATATCCTCAACTTTGATTAAGGCAATAACAGGTCCAAAGATTTCATCTTGCGCAATTGCCATTTCCGGAGTCACTTCGTCGAAGATTGCAGGAGTAATGTAGAATCCATTTTCGAACTCTTCACCTTCAGGAACATTGCCTCCAAATATGAGAGACGCACCTTCCTCTTGGCCTTTTTCGATATAACTTTTTACGGTATTTAATTGGCTTTCGCTAGCAGATGGACCCATCCAAATGCCTTCCTGTAAGCCGTTGCCCACTTTAATTTTCTCAGTCTCCTGAATGAGTTTTGCTTTGAATGCCTCATATACCGGTGCTTCCACGATCACTCGGCTGGATGCTGTACATTTTTGGCCGGAGGAACGGAATCCACCACTGATCACGGCTTCCACCGCTTGGTCGAGGTTTGCGTCCTTCGTCACGATAACTGGGTTCTTACCGCCCATCTCAGTCTGAAACTTGATGCCTCTTGCAGATGCCGACTTAGCTACACCTCTGCCAATGGCTTCGGAGCCAGTAAACGTAATTCCGTTCAGCAAAGGATGATCAATGAGGGCCTGCCCTACAACCGAACCGGAACCTGTAATAAAGTTCAGAACACCTGCAGGAAGTCCAGCTTTTTCAAAGCACTCCACCACTTTAGCAGCCGTCACTGCAGCTTCTGATGCCGGCTTAAATACAATTGTATTGCCATAAACTAGGGCAGGAGCAATCTTCCAAATTGGAATGGCAACCGGAAAGTTCCAAGGAGTAATAACTCCTACGACACCAAGTGGTGTTCTCTTCGTGAACATAAGTGCTTCACTATCGGAGGAAGGAATGACATCTCCTTCTTTTCGCATACCTTCACCCGCATAATAGCGAAGAATAGCGACTCCACGCGCTGTTTCACCCTTTGCTTCCGGAAGTGTTTTACCCATTTCCCGAGTCATCATTTCGGCAATTTCTTCGATGTTTTCTTCGAGAATATTTGCAACTGTATAGAGGAATTGACCTCGTGCTGCCTGGCCAATCCGGCGCCATGCTTTCTTAGCTTCGTGAGCTGCTTGCACCGCTTTTTCAAGATCCTCAACCGTAGACTTTTGAACATTCCCTACAGTTTCGTACTTGTTTGCTGGATTAATACTTTTGATCAATTCATTTGAATCCGATTTGACCCATTCATTGTTAATGAAATTGCTGTACGTAATTGTTTCTGTTTCCACTTTCACTTTCATTACCTCCTGATCAATTCGTGTTTTTATTTATTCAGCCACGAGAACTTTGCTCGGTTGCTGCTTTTTCACTGGGTTTCTTAGGATTCCGATTTCAGGAATCTCAATTTCAACTTTGTCTCCGTCCTGTAAGGTAAACTCATTCGGCGGAACGATACATGTGCCAGTCAACAGAACTGTTCCATCAAAAATGATATTTTCCCTAGTTAGATAAGAAACCAACTCATCATACTTACGCTTTAACTGGCGGGTATTAGCAGTGCCTTCAAAAACTAACTGATTATCTCTATAGATTCTGCAAATAATATCCAATTGGTAGGCATCCTCAACGGATTCCGCTAATAGCAAGGCTGGTCCAATTGAGCAGGATTGCTTCCAAATCTTTGCTTGTGGTAGATACAGCGGATTTTCGCCCTCAATGTCACGGCAACTCATATCATTTCCGATGGTGTAAGCGAGGATTTCTCCATCTCCATTGACTACTAATCCGAGTTCAGGCTCTGGTATTTGCCAGTTCGAATCACTTCTAATATATACATCTTGATTTGGACCTACCGTACGATTAATGGTTGACTTCAAAAAGATTTCCGGACGTTGCGCATCGTACACTTTATCGTAAAATGTTTGCGCATCCAGCTTTCCGTTCGTTGCTTCATAGTTTCTCGCTTCTTTACTCTTTTCGTATGTCACCCCTGCTGCCCATACTTCAGGAGCTTCGATTGGCACTAGCAGTTCAACTTCTTCCATTGCATAGTCTACTGGTCGAAGAGTTGACACTTTTTCCTCCACAAAAGCTAGGATAGATGTTTGGCGAGCTTTTGCATCACGAGTGATGTCGATAAAACCTTCATAAGGAAGCGGATAAATCACACCGTCTGATGTGACCGCCGCAAGAATCTGCTCTTCTTCTTTTCGGTAACGAATAATTTTCATCAACAATACCCCTATCGGAATGTTTTTTATCAGAAAAAAATTTTTTCTATTTTTATAAAATAAGGGGCCGATTGAAATGAGGAATCAAATCCATCTCAATTAACCTCTTCAAGTTACTTTTGTTTATTTTTAGCTGTGTGATAGTATAATAGATGTGTGTGTATTGGTATCAATAGATGTCATTCAATTAATCGCTTTGCCCTACAAAACGATTACTGACCTCTGTTGATGCCTTTTTTTGTGTATATTAAAAAACAATTATTCAATTTCTTCACACTGCCTTTTTTGAAATATCATCCATTCGTTTGTTAAGAATTGGATTCTTGTTAGCAATCTTGTGATACACACCCGTCACGATTGGAACTACAATTGATGTTACAATCAGCGAAGTTGCAACCAATGCTGTCGCCGCAGGCGCTACTGGTGCCATTTCTGGAACCATTTCAGCTACCAATAGTGGTGTTGCGACTGCTGCACCTGCTGTACTTGAAGCCGCAATCCCTGCAGTACCATTACCCTTGCCAACGAAGATATCTGCTAAGATCAGAGGTATACCTGTTACAACAATCACCAAAAGTCCGAGAATAATTCCAAACAATCCTGTTTCCGCGAGCACCGTCAATTTAATACCGTTACCGAGCGAGAATGCGAAAAAAGGTATCAGAACTGGAATTGCACGACTGAGGAAATCACGTATGTCCTCATCGAGATTCCCAAGGATATAACCGACGATGAACGGTAAGATCAAACCAACAAGCACTTGAGGTTCGAATGTTGCAACTCCTGCAGTACCAAGAATGATCATAGTCATCAGTGGACCAGATTCAAGGTTCATGAGGACGAATGCGCCAGCTTCTTCTTTTGTTCCATATTGATCCATTAAAGAAGCGTAAAGACCTGTATTCGTCATGTCCATCGCTGCCACTAGGGCTAGAGCCGAAACACCCGCGAAGAATCCTGATTCAATCATCCCGTTACCGAGATAATGAGAAGCTACAAAGCCGACAACCCATGCAACTCCTAATTTTGTCACCAAGAGTACCCCGGATTTTCTGAGGACAACGCCAGTAGACTTTAGGCGAATTGATGCTCCTAGACAGACGAACCAGACAGCTAAGATTGGAACCGTTCCAGATGTAAGACCAAACGTAAAGGATCCCAAAGATTTACTTAAGTTAGGGAAGAACGTATTCAGCAATGCTCCTATAAAGAGCGGAACTACCATCAAGCCACCAGGAATTCTATCAATCGTTTTTTTAATTTTCATATATTGACCTCCTTTAAAACAGCGAATAATATTTTTTTGTTTCGGACACATACTTTACACGATAGGCTCGTAAGCCTTCTTAGCTGTTTCACTCTAGTTGGTCTTTTCAAACTTTGCTTTTCCTGTGGTTCGTATTCTCATTTCAATAAACATACTAAACTACTCTTACTGATTACATTTTTAAGTAAGGGTTTTCAATTAAACAAGAACTTTTTCTTCGACAAACTTATTGGTTAGTGTTCCAAGCTTCTCGATTTCAACTGTGACTACGTCACCAGGTTGGATGTATACTCTCTCGTCTTGCGGAAGTCCGAGAACGACGCCTTCTGGTGTTCCTGTTAAAATCAAATCCCCTGGCACTAGAGTCATATGTTTAGAGATGTAGCTCACAATTTCTGCACATGAGAAAATCATATCCGATGTGTTTGAATTTTGTCTAAGTTCACCATTCACATAAGTTTTAAGTGAAAGATCGTTTGGATTTCCAACTTCATCCGATGTGACTAGGTAGGGACCCACTGGGCTAAAGCCATCACAAGATTTCCCGAGTAGCCATTGCGGCGTTCTCATTTGTAAGTCGCGAGCGGATAAGTCATTGACCGCGCAATATCCGAATACATGTGAAAGAGCTTCTTCCTCTGACACGTTTTTCGTTTCCTTGCCAATGACAATACCAAGTTCAACTTCATAATCTAATTCATTGGTAACACCCGGTATTTCGATTTCGGCATTATGACCGGTCAGTGTGTTGTCGAATTTGTTAAATAGAATTGGAACTTCAGGGTATGGGGCATTTGTCTCATCAGCATGTTTCTTGTAATTCAAACCAACACAGATAATTTTGTGTGGTCGAGTGACACATGGGCCCCAGGTTACTTCATCTTCGTTGACCACAGTGGCCTGCCCAGTATGTACAGCTTGTTTAATCTGTTCTTCGAATTGTTTGAGCTCGTCCGATTGCATGTTAATAACACTCATAACATCATCAGGTACTTCATTCCAGTTATTCTGTTCAGCTGTCTTTTCCACATCAATTAAAGATTTATTAAATTTAACTGCCAGTCGTTCTTGCTCGTTGTATAAATACGTTCCTAATTTCATTTTAAGCCCTCCAGTTAAGCATTTTTTCCAAATACGACTCCACCATCGATGTATAGCGGTGAGCCCATCATAAACGAGGATTCATCGGAAGCTAGAAACAGTGCTGCTTTTGCAACATCATCTGGACGCCCTAGATTACCACTTAGCTGCCTCTTTTTAATCCCTTCAATCGCCTCTTCTGGATCATCGTAGGAGTTTTTAAGGTAGTTCTCCACAAAAGGTGTTAGGATAGTACCTGGAAGTAGAGCGTTTACTCTAATATTGTAAGGAGCGTAGTCGACCTGCATAGATTTGGTCAAGGACAAGACAGCTCCTTTAGTTGTTGCATAAACAGCTCTGAGCTTCAATCCAATTTCCGCGATACAAGAAGACATGTTAATGATTGCACCTTCATTTCTCTCGATCATGTGCGGAATGACATACTTGCTCGTCATGTAGACTCCCTTAATGTTAACGTTTACAACTTTGTCCCAGAGTTCTTCACTCGTTTCATGTAACATGCCAACTCCTGAGATTCCAGCGTTATTGAAGAGAACATCAATCTTCCCTGTTCGGCTGATAATTTCCTCAACCATTCGCTGAACCTCATCAGCTTTTGTCACATCAGCTTGAATGAAGATGGCTTCCCCACCATTATTCTTAATAAGTTCTAGTGTTTCCAATCCGCCTTCTTCGGAATAATCATTAACAACTACCAAAGCACCTTCCTTTGCGAAAAGTTGAGCAGTTTCTCTTCCAATACCTGAACCTGCTCCAGTAATCAGCGCTACTTTTCCTTGAAGTCTCATCTAACCACTCCTTTTTTAAGTATTTTGAGTTATACTGTATCCTGCCTTTAGTGAAATCCTGCGGGCTAGATCCAGAATTTCCTTCTCCACCTGCTTTTGCTTCCGTTCCCAGTTCACCGGCAGCATCGTGACGCTAATAGCTGCAATTATTTCTCCCTTATCGTTTCTGATTGGAACGCTGATACAAGTGAAACCTTCAACAGCCTCTTGATATTCCCTAATATATCCGTTTTCCTTGAGGGATTGGATTTGTTTCCAAAGCTCATCCAAGGTCTGGATTGTATATGGAGTCTTAGCTTCCATCTTCTTCCCAGCATATAACTCCTCAAGTTCATGATACTCATACTTGGAAAGCAGTACCTTTCCCATTGCGGTTGCATGGGCAGGATATCTCATACCCGGACCTGATACAACTCGAATTGGTGAGGACCCTTCTTTTTTGGCCACGTAGAGAATATCTGTTCCGTCAAGAACTGAAAGCTGCACAGTTTCACCTAGGTTTGATACTGTAATCTCTGACTCAATTAAAAATGTATCAACAAAATCAAACTGGCTTACATACAACGTACTAAATAAGCCGAATCTCATTCCCAACGAATAGGTATCATCCCTATCCTTTTTGACCCACCCCAGGGTCTCCAAGGTGTTCAACATAGAAAAAAGTGAGCTCTTGTTCATATCCAATTCCTTGGACAAATCTATTAATCTATACTTGTTTGGACGATACGCAATCAGGTCGAGAACTTTATCTGCTCGCTCTATAGCCGGAACCCAATATTTCTTTTCCAATCTAGTCCCCCCTCTTGTTGGTTTATTATAATAAACCTGATTTTGTATCCAAAACCAATTTATCATTATTATTTGAAATAGTCAATAATTTCTTTTATTTTAGACAATTATAATCTGTTCTTTGTTTGCAACTGATTGGGTCGCAGGTACAAGTCCCTTGTCCCACCAATTTTTCCCTTTTAGGCCTGTCTCTCCACCCCATAAATAAGTTAAAATTAAATATATGAATTGGTACCAAAGTAGAAAGGGGATTATCAATGATAAGTGAACAGTTTATAGTTAACGCAGAGCGTTTTCGCGCTCTTCATAAGAGGCCAAATACCATGATTTTGCCGAATGCATGGGATGTAATTAGCGCAAAAATGTTCGAGGAATGTGGATGTAAAGCAATTGGCACAACGAGCGCAGGAATTGCGATGTCACTGGGGTTTCCTGATGGACAAACGTTGCCATTTGAGACGATGTTAAGTGTGATCAAAAATATGGTTAATGCGGTTGACGTACCTGTGAGTGCTGACATTGAATCAGGTTATGGAAAAACGACGGAAGAAATTTTACATACAATAGATCAAGTTATATCTGCAGGGGTAGTTGGTATTAATCTTGAGGATGGGACTGGTGATATAAACTCCCCAATTTATGATCCTTTACTGCAGCAGGAAAAGATTTCAGCCATTAGAGAGTACTGTAATTCAATTGGGTTTCCGTTGTTTATCAATGCACGCACGGATATTTTTTGGCTCAATTTAGGCGAACCAGAATCTCGCATTGACGAAGCTATTCATCGCGTAAAACAATATGAAAAAGCTGGTGCAGATTGTGTCTTCGTCCCCGCTCTGAAAGATAAGGAGGAAATTCAAAAACTTCGTAACGCAGTCAATTGTCCAATCAATTTACTAGCAGTCCCTGGACTCCCATCCATAGAAGAGTTATCGGAAATAGGAATTGAAAGAGTAAGTACTGGCTCAAGTCCATTCCGCGCCAGTGTATCCCTCCTGAAACAAATAGGCGACGAAATCGTTAACCAACACACATTTAACAACATGACAGACAATGTTCTTTCTTATGCTGAGGTATCTGGTTTGGTGAAATAGTGGGTCAAGGTTCTTCGGGTCAAGGGGACCTGTCCCTCCAGCCCTATTCTAGGATACTAATTTCATAGTATAACAGGTCAACTTGCAAAACCCCTTGACCATCTAAATCAATTCAAACAAACGATTGATTGAATTAATAGTTTCACGCCACAGCTAATTTAAATCATTAAACAAACGTTTGTTTGAAAACGGAAAATTCAAAAAATGACCGATTAGTACAGATTCCTACTAATCGGGCCATTGATATACTATTATAATATGTCATTTAACCCCTATGTTCTGAGACGAGGGACCTATTTCTCATTATTTTTGTTCCAAGACTTTAATAAATTCTCTCATATAGTCTGGCAGGTCTGGTGGACGGCGGCTTGAAACAAGATGTCCATCGGTCACAACAGGTTCGTCATACCAAATTGCACCTGCATTTTCCATATCGTCCTTAATTCCTGGAGTACTTGTAACTTTTTTCCCTTCCAAAATCTTAGCTGAGATTAATACCCAACCTGCATGACAAATCTGCCCAATTGGCTTTTCGGCATCGTTCATTTGCTGAAGCATAGATAAAACTTCAGGAAACCTACGGATTTTATCTGGTGCCCATCCTCCCGGCACTAAAATAGCATCGTAATCTTCTGCTTTGATATCACCATACGCAAAATCGGAAACGGCAGGCACACCGTACTTTCCTATGTATTTCTGATTTGCTTCTTCACCAACAAAATCAACAATCGCCCCTTCTTCTCTAAGTCTCAAAACGGGGTACCATAGTTCTAGATCTTCAAAGTCGTGGTGAACAAGACCGATAATTTTTTTTCCTCTTAATCGCATTACATACCAACCTTTCATTCAGTTTCATTAATAGTAACATTTCCAAAAGTATTCTTAAAACAATTGTTTGTTTAAATATAGGTCCTTATGTCATTTAGTAACTAAATTTGGATTTACTTATGGTAAGTTCTCATTATATGCATTATGCAATTTAATCATGGATTTCATTTTTGCCTTCCCCTTAAGTGCACTCTTTTAAAAAATCGGTCATTATAAACTAAAAAAGTTTAATTCTAAAACAATCTTTTTTATTTCCTACTCACTATCTCTATTGAATTATGCTTTTCAGAAATACATTGAAAAAAAACAACTCGGAATTAACGAACCCTGAATCCAGTAAATAAACTGGATTTTTTAGTATGGCCTTAATCTTGCCCCAAAGGATGAGGGACCTGTCCCCGTGTTCCATTTACTCAATCTATTGATTTATAGTAACCAATCAAATTGTTAATCCTTTGAATGTCTTCATTACTTGTACTGGAGATAATCATACCTTTTAAATCTTCTAGTAGATAAATTTGTTCCTCAAATCGAGACTGCTTTTTCCGCCTTTCCAAAACATTCATATTTTTATCCGGGTTCATCAGGATTAACTTTAATAGTCTATTTTTTATTTCCAATTTTTCATTTACTAGATTTAATAAGTCTGACTTATTATCGACACTCAAAGTTAGTATTTTTTCCATTTCTCTTCCCTATCCTTTTTTCGAATATTATAAATCAATTTTAGTCTTTTAGACTTATAACATTTCCAACTAAATGGTTGTGTGATAAATTAGAATATTCTAGAAAAAAGGCTAATTTCCTGCATAAGGTTTCATAATTTGCCAAATTAATCAGTTTCAAAAAACGCATCTGATTTGCAGTCAAATTGCACAGCTAACATGGTTTTGTTTGCTGCAACTGGCATTGCGTCTAATAGAATAGTTCTCTCACTGGCATGACCGTAATTATAGCTCAGGCAAAAAGTGGTGATATGACCATACGGAGTGTAATCCCGCTTAACCAGCGTCCCTCTGCCCCAAAAAGAAAACCAGCGGCATCCGACCACTGGTTTTCATGAACCCAACACGAGTTCTTCTTTTATTTGGTTTGCGTATTTCTCTTCGATCATGACGATAAAGGGCTCGACGAGTGTTGGGTCAAATTGAGTTCCAGAGCATTTCCTTAGTTCTTCGATGGCTTCGGTGAAAGTTTTTGTCTTTTGGTATGGGCGTTCTGTTGTCATCGCGTCAAAGGAATCGCAGACACATAGTATGCGAGCCAGTTTCGGAATTTTTTCACCTTGTAAACCATGCGGATATCCTTTTCCATCGAAACGTTCATGATGCAGCTCGACTAGTGGAATCAAAGGCTCAAGTTTTTTATTGGTAGAGATAATTTCTTTCCCCCAAGTTACGTGTTTCTTCATCATTTCCCATTCATGAGGTTCGAGTTTACCTTTTTTATTGATAATATCACGAGGAATTTCAAGTTTACCAATGTCATGAATAAGGGCACCTAATATTAACGTCTTCTTTTCAGATTCACTTAAATCTAGCCTACTACTGAAATCAACCGCATATTGGAAAACGCGTTTACTATGTCTATAGGTATACACATCTTTCGATAAGAAGATTTTCAGCTGTTGTTCAGCTTCGTTTAACTCTTGATCAAGATTAATGGCATTTTTAGCAAAGTATTCAGAGTTCTCATCGAATACCTGGACAATGTTTTTTCCTTGTGCTTTTGCATAATACATGGCTTGATCGGCTTTATTCAATAATTCGGATGCGTCATACATCCCTTTTTCCCATTCGACAACGCCTGCCGAAAATGATAGGCAGCTATATGGAAGTGCTTCTACACCTTTGAAGTAACTGTTATTGACTTTCTTTCGCAAAGAATTAATGAAAGCCAACCCTTCGTCCACCGTTGTGTTCGGCATGACAATTGAAAATTCTTCTCCACCGTATCGCCCAACGATATAGTCATGTGAATTTGCTTCATTTTCTAAGATTGAACCGAAGAATGTTAGTAAATGGTCGCCCTGAATGTGACCATACAAATCATTATATTTTTTAAAATCATCTATATCTAAAAGCGCTAAGCTTACAGGCGTTCCATTTTCCCTAGCACTTGATATTTCAGCATCAAATAATTCTTTAAAATAGCCATGATTATTTAAACCTGTTAGGAAATCCTTATTCGCCTTATCTGAAATCTCTTGATATAGCTTAAAGTGCTGGTCAAATGCACCTGATAACAGTAAAGCAATACATACGAATAAAAAGAGCCCAAATATACCCTCTGCTTTCAGCAAAATTCCGAGAATCAAGGGTAGTAACAGCGTCGTAAAATAACTAATCACAAATGTTTTATCAGAGGTTACCCCTTTAATGACGTTCTCAATACTACCGCTACCATAAAGGAAAAAATAAGAAATAATAAAGAGCATATTGCAAATAAAATAGGTACATAGAGATAAAATATATGGTAGTAAATTGTGTGTATCTATTTCTCCAAATGATCCTCCAACAAAAATAAGTGAAAAATAGGAGGCAATAATCATAATCGTGTACATCGAAAAATTAAATAATTGCTTCCACCAAGCAATTTTTCGTTGAACAAAAACATAGATAATACTTGATAAAGCCAGTACAAAAAGGGTTATGTCTAGACCATACATAAACAAACTAGCGAGATAAATAGAAGAATCTAGTGAAAGTGAATTATCCTTTGGTGGGATATGGATAACGTGATAATTTAATAGAGTAATAGAGCCGATTAATACAAATATGATTACCCAATCTGATAGAGTAATATTTTTATAATCATAAAAATAGAGGAATGAAAAGACCCCTACTAGAACGGTAATGCCCGTGTATACATGTAATGGTTTAAAATTTGTTTTCATATTTTATCATCCCTCAGGTTAAAAGGTAGAGGAGGAATACGTTGGATATTCAACATCCTCCTCCTAGATTAGTCGATTATACTAGTTTCCAACCAGAAGTAAAGGCAAGTACTACAGATCCAAGGATAACTGCATTTAGTAAAATACGAGTTACTTTTGTTTTCATGATTTCACCTCCTTCAATGAAGAGGTTTCATCTTCTAGTGATGTGTTTTTATTTTTATGCACCATTAAATATTGAATAAATTGGAAGACACCAATGTTCATCACAACATCTCCAATACTAATGACTTGAGAACGAGGATACGGGTCTGTTAAAGGTATTATATCACCTAAAAATCCTAATCTACTACTCTCTGTAAGGAGTGTATGTTTCGCATAAAGTTCATTTTTTAATGTATCTAAGTAATGTGGATCTAGCATAGTTGCAGCAGACTCTAATACTGGCATTCTACCACCATTCAATGCCATGACAATGAAGTTTAAGAATGTCCCGATTAAAATAAGAGTAAAACCAGAATTATGTCGGTTCACCCAAAGAAACGCCATCCCAATCACATAGACAAACATAAAAATATAGCCACTAAGAAACCCTAGCATTTCATACTTATTCTGCAGAAAATAGACCGAAAGCTGAAGAAGAACAAGAATAGGAAAAATCCATCCGTATTTCAATTGTAAATCAGCTAATCCTCGCAAACTACCTTTTCGAAAAAAACCCACAATAATCGCAATGAGAATACCATCAAAAACCATCTTTTTTAACCCACCATTTTATTAGAATTAAGATTTCATACATATGTTATACTTTCCTACTACTTAAAAGCAGAGCATGTACATATTTCAACAATATACTACAAATTATATCAGAAAGTTTCAACTTTTACCGGAAAAATTTGACGAAATTGGGCCGGGGGAAAGGTCCACCATCTCACCTTTTTTCTCCTAGGACAACTGACCTGTCCTTCCGAACATATAATAGAATACTAAATTAAAAGTATAAAAGTTTCATTCGTAATCACCTATCCCCAATAAATTCAATTCAAACAAACGATTGATTAAATGGAAGGTTTCAAGGTATCGCTGTGCTAGATCGTTAAACTAACGTTTGTTTGAAATCGACAAATTCAAAAATGGCACGATTAGTACAGGTTACTGTATAATCGGACCATTGGTATTCTATTATAATATAATCACTTAACCCCTATGATTTGGAACACAGGTCCTATCCCTCTATCCCATCATGCCCTTTCAAACATGGATAATCCTGCATTTTCTGGTTTGGTCATTTCGTATGGATCCAGTATAATGTCTAATTCTTCCTCACTTAGCACATCATATTTTAGACAGATTTCCCGTATTGGTTTTCAATCAACAATAGACTCCCTAGCAATTTTAGAAGCGACATTATATCCTATGTGCGGATTAACTGCAGTCAATAATCCTACACTTTGTTCAACATATTGTTTTAAAATCTGTTCATTTGCTTTTATTCCTGAAATACAATAATCAGTAAATACTTTAAATCCATTGTTCATAATTGTAATAGACTGCAATTAAATTAAAAACTAGAACAGGTTCCATCACATTTAATTCGAATTGCCCAGCCTCTGATGCTAGAGAAAGAATTTTGAGGCGTCACTGTAACCTTACCTCAAATGTCTGAAAAAAAGAGATGTCTGTATTTTACAAACATCTCCGTAGAAATAATTCCTATTATTTCTTTAGCACTGAAAAATTTTTTTATCCCAACGGGGTGTCCCCCCTATTTTTCGACAAACTTTGGGCGTCACTATGACCTAGAATTTGTTTCGATTTGCTACTTGATAATTGTGTAGTGCTATGTTGAGTCTTTTGATTTCATTTATAGATAAGTCTACAAACTGAACGCCGTATACAACAGACTTACCTTTAATATGATCTTCTCTTCTGATAATTTTACCTTTTAATTCGAATTCTTCTCCATGGAAAGTAAAATTCATTTTCATGATAATATTGAATTTAATGGGAAATTCATAAGAAGAAAGAAATTTCAATCCCCCAATACTAATGTCATTTATCCTTCCATGAAAAGACCTGTTTTTTAAAGTTCCTAAAGAGTTATTACCAAAATCCAACAAAGTAAATGTACTTTCTATTCCCAGGGAGATCAATTCTAAAAGAATTTCTCTTTTCAACTGGTTTGATCTTATTAACTGTCACTAATCGATTTTTTAATGTTTTATTATTTTTGTTTAAAGACTCAATTAGTTGGCTTTGCTTTACTAATCTTCGTTCATCTCGAATAAACAGAATTAACAAAAAAACTAATATTATAGTTTGTGATAAAACGATATAGTTCAACTATTTCCACCTCATTTAAACAACTAATAGAGCTTTAGGTTTTCCTAATACATAGCCTTGACCATATTTAACACCAATGGCTTTCGCAATAGCTAAGTCCATATCGGTTTGAATCCCTTCTAAAACTAACTTAATATCATAATGATCTGTGTAATGAAGAATCGCTTTAATCATTTCTTGTTTTTTAGCATCCTTCCACAAGTTAACAGAATAATATTTATCCAATTTAATAAAATCAGGCTCTAACTCGATAACTGATTTGAAATGTGAGTTCCCTTTTCCCACATCATCAATTGCGAATAGAATTCCCTCTGATTTTAACTTAGAAATATTCTCTTTCAAACCTAGATAGTCGGTAATTGTTTCCATTTCACTAATTTCAAAGATGACTTGTTGACGGAAATAGATGTTTTCGGTCATAATTTTCTTTATAAAGGGCAGAAAATTTGGATTTGTAAGGGTAGATGGAAATACATTCAAAAACAAATATCCGTCCTTTTTCGTAAGCCCTGCCGAATGGTAGGTATAAACAGCTTTGTGAATAGACCGCGAATCTAATTCATAAAGCTGTTTTTCTGTTCTTGCATGGTAAAAAGTTTCTTCGGCATTTACGAAATGTGAGGTTCTTAGAAGTCCTTCAACGCCTATCCTTGTCCATGCCTGGATATCAACAATCGGTTGGAAACTGTGTGAAAAAAGTTCTTTTTCTATCAAATTTTTAAGCATTTGTAATCACCTCCTTCTTAAAATACAGAAAAAAGATGACTACACCGAAACAAACGGGAGTCATCTTTGCTCCACTAATTTCGGTAGCTCGACTACCATAGCGCTTTCGCTTTAGGTTCGTAGCTTTGCGTCCTTACTTTTCAGTAAGTTTGCCTTTATCGATATAGCTAATCAAATTAATACTTTTTCTTTATCTAGGATATGATAAAAGAACTATTTTTTCAACAAATTCCAACAATATTCTACAAATAAATTACATTAATTAACATTTTTTTATTGCAATATAAATGTTTAGAGCTTTGCAAGTAAAATACAGAGTCCTGCACTATTTAATACGTACATAAAAAAAACAATCCAGTACCCCAAGGTCCCAATATATTAATAGTGTCAAGGATGTAGTAAGGATGCTAGCAATGTCTGAAATATCTTGCAACAAACACGTACGTAACAAAAAAAGGATTATCAATAGCTATTTGAGGATAGCAAATTTTAGAACAAAAATTTATTGAACAAAAAAAGAAGAGGCCTGTAAAAAACCCCTCCAAAAAATCGAATTTCTATTATTATCATTTTAAATCATTAAAACTTTAACTCTGCTGGGTCTTACCCTGAAACTTGTCCCATTTTGGGATAAGGATGGAAATTTGGGTGCCAATGTTTTTTTGGCTGGTAACTTTTATTTTGCCTTGAAGTGAGTGGATAATTTGCATGCTGACCATCATGCCAAGTCCTGTTCCTTTTTCTTTTAATGAGTAGAAGGGTGAACCGAGCCGATTAATTTGTTTTTGGGTCATGCCAACCCCTTCATCTTTAATGATGATTTCGATGAATCCTTCGTCGGTAGCGGTACATGTCATCCATACATTTCCACCATTTGGCATTGATTCAACTGCGTTTTTTAAGATGTTAATAAGGGACTGGTTTAGTTTTTGTGGATTCGCATAGATCCAACAGTTTTTTTGTAGATTTGTTTTAATGTCAACATTTTGATTAAATGAATAACCTGTAATGATATTTGCAACACGTTCCAATTGATCCGCTACATCAACCTTTTCCATATTTGTAGATGGATTACCAAACGATAAAAACTCATGTATGATTTGATTAGCACGATCTAACTCTTCAATCGATATTCGGATGTACTCCTTCTTATTAATGGGTAATTCAGGTTCATCCAGAAGTTGCAAAAAGCCACGGGTAACTTGCATAGGATTTCTGATTTCATGAGCAAAGACCGTTGATAGCTGACCAATCAGCCGGAATCTTTCTGTTTCTTGCATTTCGGAACGCAATCGATGAATATCCCTGATTGTTTCATATAACGTAACAAGGGAAAATGTAACAACTGCTACAAACATAAGAAAAATAAGTTGTACGGTGATAATATCTAAGGAAAAACCCCGTAATATCATAGAAATTATAGTACCGAATGCGCAATAGATAACGGAGAGAATCACTGCAATTAAAATTCTTTTTTCTTTCTTCGAACTTGCAAATGTTTTTTGAACGAAGAATAGGACAGGAAGGAATATCAATAAGACAAGCACCGTATTATAAAATCCTAGATCAATACCTAAATAAAAACGGACAAGTACAATCAAAAGTGACAAAAAGACAGATGGCCAAAATCCACCGAATAAGCTCCCAAGTAGGAGAGGAATAATTCGGAAATCTATCCGAGCGGTTTCCCCAATATCTATGGGAAAGAGCATACATAGAACAATAGAAAGTCCCCATAAGACACACATAACCAAATGTTGATTCTTCTCACTCTTTACCTTTTCCGTTATAAACGTAAAGAAAACAAATATTGGTATAACCAAGAGTGTTACCTGTAACAAAAAATCCTTTATTATACTCATCTTAGAGTTACCTTTCCTATTAGGAATTTCTTCATCTACTAATTATGTGCATTTTATAAAATAGTATATCTGATATCTGTTTTAGATTATACTTTATTTTGCACCACTACAGATAGCGTTTTCTTATTGTGATTTATCGTTTTTAACAACTCATATACTAGTAACATCTTTAGTTTTAAAATAATACAATTGGATCAAGTAAAGGAGGCGAAAAAAATTGCGACGGATGAAAAAGTGGATATGGCTGACGGTCTTAATGATAATCATTACTGCTGCTTTTGTGATTTCGATTCCATCCCTTCTGCAACATGAAGAAACAAAGTCTGAATCAATAATCGTTTACAATTTTAGTAAAAGAGAGCCTCCAGTGATGAAAATCAAAACCATTAATATCAACAAGAATCAGATTTTTCAAGGAGACTTGCTGTTAGCCAACAATACCTATCCGACTCAACAAACGAGTATAAAAGATGATATTGTATCCTTATCGTCAATAGCGGAACTGGGGAAACAATTTGGGAAAAGCGTTGATTCTATTTCTCTATCAAAAGAGGCAGGACTCGAATTCTCAAAGTTGATAGACGCTGCTAAAAAGGACGGGCTGGTTAACTTTTCTGTGAATAGTGGGTTTCGTGACTTTGAAGAACAAGCAAAACTCTATAAAGAGATGGGGTCTAGTTACGCGTTGCCACCGGGCTATAGTGAACATAATCTAGGATTATCAATCGATGTTGGTTCCACCCTGATGAAAATGGAGAGTGCACCTGAAGGAAAATGGATGGAAGAAAACGCCTGGAAATACGGGTTTATTCTGCGGTATCCAAAGGACAAAACGGATATTACCGGAATTCAATATGAGCCTTGGCACTTTCGCTATGTGGGTTTTCCACATAGTGCGCTTATGAGAGAAAACAACTTTGTGTTGGAGGAATACATAGACTATTTGAAAAAAGAAAAGACCGTGAAGGCGACGGTTGACGAAACAGACTACTTCATCTCCTACCACCCTGTTTCGGAAACACTCGAAATCGTAGAACCCATCTTTTCTCAATATGAGATTTCTGGGAATAACGTGGATGGAGTTATTGTGATGAGGTATCGGTAGTATTTAAAAAGAATTCCGATCTAACAAATAATAAGAGATGCCTGTAATTACAAGCATCTCAGAAAATCAATATCTCTTACTCTAACACTGCAAAACTTTATATCTGCAGTGTTCAAGCACCTGGCCCTTCGACAAATTTCGGGGCGTCACTGTAATCTCCGCCTATTGTCTTCCCTCCGTCAACGGAATAGATTCATATTTTTCAGGATCAATATCGTACACAGTACCATCAGCTACGCCATTAATAATCCCGTATAGACCTCTTTCCACTGCCTTAACTAATTCACCCTTTTTCTTTTGACCCATGCTGTGTGTTTGGCCTCTTACTTCAAACAACACGGACCCACTTCCATTTAACGCAAATGTTCCTAACGCTGTACCAGGTAAGTTAAGGCCTTGTGGATATAGGGTAATGTTTGAATTCCCTTTTTCTTGTAATGCATCATATACCGCAACATTTAGTTGGCGTGCAAAGTCATAGTCATATGTATCAGCATATTCCGCATACTTTTGGCCTTCAGGTGTAGCTGGATGTGGAACGAATTGGCCGCTGATTGAGAATGTTACTAGATCATCTGTGCCATCCACTTCATAATATGGTGCTTGATGGTGTAAGTCTACAAATACTTCCACCTTGCCAAACTCAGCTTGAAGGTCCTTATACACGTCACGAACGACCTGGGATTCAGGTGTAATAAACCATCCTGGTTGGGATGAATTCCCTGGGAAGTCCTCAGGCTGTGGTACATAATCAAGATTTGGATTAAAGTCACGGTTTACATCAAAACCTGGCTGTGATGAATAATCGAAATAGCGATTCTGATATGTATAGTAGTTCCATGTTGGTGATGCGTCTGCTAATTGCGGAAAATCCTCTACTACCTCTGCCCAAGTTAAATCATTTCCACGACGATTTAACTCAGAAGAGTCTGGGTTCATTTTAGGTAACGCTACAAACGTAACCTCCTCACGAATCTTTTGTGCTTCAGGAGAATTTGAACCTAAGAATTGTAAAATGTTCAGTAATGCCTCCGTTCCAGTCGGTTCATTTCCGTGAATTTCACTTTCCATTAAAATGACCTTATCTCCTTGGCCAACAGTCGCCTTGTAGATTTCTCTACCACGGTTTGAGTAACCCGCTACCTCAACCTGAACCTTACCTTGGCTGCTTTTT
Source organism: Fredinandcohnia onubensis (assembly GCF_031181385.1). GTDB lineage: Bacteria > Bacillota > Bacilli > Bacillales > Bacillaceae_L > Ferdinandcohnia > Ferdinandcohnia onubensis_C. The sequence continues at coordinate 332,497 of NZ_JAPSKV010000001.1, read as the reverse complement.
GCAATTTGCTGTAGTCTTTTCCCTAGTTGCTCATGATTAGTAAACCCCTCTACTGATAAAACTTGTTGCTCAGGTGTCCCTGGCGATGTATCTTGTTGCGCAAAAACCGGTGTAACCAAACTTGCCGATAGTGCAATAACCCCTAACGTCGAAATAACCTTTTTCTTCTTCACTACCACCACTCCACTCTCTACTAGTTTTTCTATGAATACAACTTGATTGTATGGTTTTAATAGATTTAGATTTGTAGATTTCTGCTGTCGAAACTTTGCTAGTTTTGGCTATTTCTATCGTATTACTTCGAAATCCGAAGGAATCATTAAAAATGAATAGTTGGTCCTATCATTTAAAAATGAGGAAATACCTAGTGTTTCATGTGGGTTATAACTTTTGGAGGATGGGGTTTTATGGGAATATGATATGGTTATGCAGTATAAACCTTCGACATACTTCGAGGCGTCACTATGATCTAGTTACTTTCACTTTAAAACCGTGGAGTAAATCATTGTACAAGTTATAAGAATTTGAAATAATCGTAGTATAGGAATATAAGACAAACAACCATGGATCATGTTAAGAAGTAGGGGATTTATGACGTCAAGCTTCTTGCAACTCCAAATGTTGTACAGCGACAAGGAGGTATCCCTTATGATTCAGTCAATCGAGATACAAATGTTGCCTCGTAACGAGAGTACATTTTGGGAGACTGGTATTTTCGTATCGGCTATCAACCAATTCATACAGAAACAATAGATGCTTCGTTCCCAAGGTTGGCGGAGATACTGGCTGTCCCATGCAAGTTTATCGTTTACCAAAAGGAATTAGGATAGCAACAGGATAAGAAATGTTACAAGCTGTTCCATTTTTGACAAACTTCGGAACGTCCCCATGACCTTTCGATCTGGGACGAGGGACCTGTCCCACTAGCTTTGCAAACTTGTATTTATTATTTTGATAAAAAGTAATATATTTACAGCACGTTTTTTCGTATGGGAGCAAAAACGACAATCTTAAATAAGAATTGTTGTTTATTACCATTTACTGTAAATTATTTACTTAATTTTCCTCTTAGTACGTTTCTTTTTCTCACCAATTAGCGCAACACTACCATAGAATATTTCTTTCTTCGGTTTATCTGGGACCTTTTGTCTCCCTTTTGATGTCTTTTTGGTTTTATATTCTAACTCACAGATAAACATTTCCCATGATTTATCGAAGTAGGATCTGATACTTGTAAGAATTGTCTTCTGACTTTTATTTGATTGGGTCTTTAGCTTAACAATAAGTGTTAAAATATAGGCAATAACCGCTATAAACATCTGGTTCCATATTCCTTGTGGCTTTGTACTCCAGACCTTAACGAATCGAAGAGACTGCTTGATCCATTTAAAGAATAGCTCGATGATCCAACGGTTCTTATATATTTCTGCTATCACAGTTGGATCTAAATCCCATCTTGTAGTAGCTAGTCTATATACTTTACCATCTTCATCGAGAAACTCGACAAGTCTAAGTGGTCTCATCTTACCTGTTTCTCCCAAAATCACCTTAACATCTCTTTGGATATTTGACCCTTCGGGTACTTCGTATTCCTCTACAACTCTTTCAACGAGTTTCCCTCTTAACCGAACGACAAAGTTTATATCTTTCTTTATCCATTCATTCATACGATAGAGGTTCATATAGCCTCGGTCCATCACATATGTTGCATCGGATTCTTCAATTAGTAAATCTCCACCTTCGTGATCCTGTACCTTACCATTAGAAGGAACAATTTTATCAGGATAGTGTACATCTGGGGAGGCAACAATCAAACGTGTATGCATCTTTACAACTGTCCAGCCTTTAGTAACATGGGCCCATTCTGATAGAATAGCTGGAAGTTTAATGTGAGTCGCATCTACGATGCGAAGTTTCCCTATACCTCGAGGTATACCAACGGTCCCTTTCGTATACTTTTTAAGTTCTTTTACAACTTTAAAGAAAAGATTCTGAACAATTTCGGTATCTAACTCATTGATCCTTCGACTTAACTGGGAGGCACTAATGCTATCTACACCGATACATTCCATTAAGTCTTTATGTGCGCGCATCTTGATATCAAATTCAGGGTAGGATTCCCAATTTCCTAATTGTGCAGCTACGAAAATTTTAACAAGTCCTTCAATTGAAAGTTTTTTCGTATCATAGTTTAATAATGGACAAGCTAGATTTTCTGTAGGTAATAAAGATAAACATTGACGAATTACAGTATTATTAGTTATCATAGTCTTACTTGTTTTGAGCTCCTTTTGTAGAAAGTTTGTTTATGGGAACAAACATCTAACATTTCTACAATAGGAGCTTTTTTTGTGTTTGTCTACATAATCTCATATTAATATTTTACTTTTTTTGGAACTTATGCAAAGCTAGTGGACCTGTCCCTCTGTCCCAGATTAGTGATGTAAGTATATGTGTTTTATGTGATAATATTTTGGTAGAAATCTAAAATTACATATCAGTAGTGAAAGTAGGAATCAGAATGGCGACGGGAACTCATACAGTAGAAATTCCAGTAGATGTACAAGCAGTTTGGGATTATGTCGTGATCTTGAAAAGTGGGCAACGACAGTACCAGCTTATAAAGAACATGAAATTATAAATGACAAACAATCGATTTGGACATTTGAGGGTAGTGTGAAAGGGATTAAAAAAACAGTACGAGCTCAGGTAGATATTACCGAATGGAATGAGCCTTCCAATATTAAGTTTGAACTAAAAGGGTTATCAGATAACTTTACAGGAAGCGGCCACTTTACTGCAAAAGAGGGTAATGGGAAAACAACAATGACTTGTACCGTGGAAGTCCATGCAGGCGGATTATCTGGTGCGGTGCTAAACCCCATTATTAAATGGGCTGTTCCAAAAGTAGCAACTCGCTTAACAGAATCAATTGCACTTAAAATTCCAGTATTCTCATAGATTTCGAAGATTGAAAGACTCTTCATAAGCAGAATATAGAAAATAAAAGAAGATGAACCCTACATTTCGTAGAGATTCATCTTCTTTTTCGTTTGAAGGGGCATATGTCACCAGCCCCTTGAGTTGTTCTTTATTGTGTAACATCTTATACCTTACTACTTAGTACTTTTATATCCCCTCGTCGGCCCCGCAAACCCGCACGAGGTTCCATCTTTATGCACAACCTCGTCTTCCCAAGGTAATCGGTATTCCCCGTTTACCATATCATGCATATAGGTATAAGGGCAGTCATTGGCGCCCCCCTTTACAGCGACATACCCACGATGGCCAAATTGGTACATATTATTCTCTACACCCCATAGACGTCGTGCTTCACGTACGAGTTGTGGACGTACTTCACCCGTAATAATCTCATCAGGTCTGCCTCCTCCAGTAACGAGTGGGACTCCATCAAAGTTCACGATCATTCCTTCACCCATGGAATCGAACGTACCATCGCTGCCACTCATACAAACAGAGGCTGTATAGATTAAGTTACAAAAGGCATTTGCTTGATTGGTGATCTGCCAAGAGTGACGAATTGGAGCTGTATAACCGGCAGTACGAATCAGAATGTCGGCACCTTTGTATGCACATTCACGAGCCATCTCCGGGAACATCCCATCATGACAAATAATTAAGGCCAATTTACTGCCATTCGGGCCATCGCATACTGGAATACCATAGTCTCCCGGCTCCCATGGTTCTACTGGGACCCAAGGATGAAGCTTTCGATAGTTCAGTTTGATTTCACCTGTATCATCAATAATAAGGCCTGTATTATAAGGATTCCCTTCAGGATTATACTCCATGATTGAAAAACAGCCCCAAATCTTATTGTCTTTGCAGGCCTTTTGGAATGCCTTCACTTCAGGGCCATCAATAGAACACATGATTTCAGGATTCATATCCATCGATAGACCATGCAGACAATATTCAGGGAAAACCACGAGATCCATAGTCGCCATGTTCCGACGTGCCTTTGCAACCAAATCGCATACCCTTTCCGTTTGTTTTGCCAAATCTTCCTTAGTTACTACATTCGGTAGCTGTAATTGTACCAATCCAAGTACGACTCCATCAGGTGATTTATTTAGTCCACCTAATCCACTCATAGATCATTCTCCTCTCATAGATAACGTTTATAAAAATTACAAACAAAGTCCTGCCTTATCCATAGTAGTCCTTCTTGTAATTTTCTATCTTTCCATGGGCTTGTCCATATCATTTACTGCGACTATCTCTTCCTCAAAAACTCAAAGTCATATGCCCTAGCACCTTAACCGGTAAATTACTAGAATTTTAATATAGTCAGAGCTAGAGGAACTAGCATTACTAAATCTTATTCAACACTTTCCTAAAAATTCCTTTATACAAATAGTAAATATTTTACAATAGAGAACTAAAACTAGAATAGCTGGCCTTCCTACACCCTTTTTGAAAAAGCCCACAAGCGTAGCTTAAAAGATAATCTATTCATTATCCAACTCAAGTAATTAGTACTTTAACACTATAAAACTTTATCTTGGCAGGGATCTGCCCGCCCAAACAGAAAAGAAATTTTCCAAAAATCAAACTGCCAGCTTGATTATTGAGTTACTCCAGTAATCAGCGTGTTTCTATTTTGTTTTTTCTAGGATTTACTAGTCCTAGAGGTGATCTTTATGATAGATGTTGCAGTTATTGGTCAAAGTATTCAAAGGTCTCGTAAAAAGAAAAAGCTAAGTCAAGTAGAGCTAGCAAAAACACTAGAAATAACCGATAAATACTTAAGCGATATAGAACGTGGCGTTGGAACACCTTCAGTAGATTTGTTATTGAGAATCGCGGTTGAACTTGATGTACATCCTGGAGAATTATTTGGAGATTATGAGCTAATGAGCCAAATCAATCAACCTGAACTAATGCTTAAACTAGATGAGATATATCAAGACATCCCAAAGAAATACCACGAAGATATAGTAACCATGAATAAAAAAATGGCAAAATTTATTATTTCTGATCCTAAGATGAAATAGTAATTAGAAATCTTATCAGACTTTTCTTCAATATTGTTGATCCACCTCTCAACCGACCAATAACGTATTTCTCTTGATTAAAATCCCCCGTACCACCACCACAAAAAAGGAGCAAACCACATGAAAAACATTCAACTCACTTACGAAGTGAACCCTCAAACACAGGCAATCCTTCCCGCAAGGGAAATCGAGTATTCTTCGATTGTCACCGAGGAACATCAAACCCTCTACATAAGACAAACACCACTCCAAATCATTAGAGCAGCTTGCCTCGAAGGCGGCTCAACATATGATGGCAGGCGCAAGGCTGTCACCCACTTGACCAGAGCGATTCAAAAGGTACCTATTCCAATCAACCCTCGAAGAAATATCTTCGCGTTTCCTACTCACTCTCCTACCGCGTTTGAGTGCAATTGGATCTTCTACCACCATATAAAAGCAATCGTACCATCCCAACAAAGCAGCACAATCCAATCAATTATTCAATTTAAAAATCAACAAGAACTGCACATGAACGAATCTCATTATCTACTAGAAAAGCAATACACACGTACCGGAATGTGCATCTTACAATATGCAACACAAGATAAAATGCAAACGTATACATTATTATGAATGTAATCGGCGCGGGACCTGTCCCTCCGACCAACAAAGCACGTGGGATGCGAAATCACTTTCCCGCTCCCCCAAATTAAAACAAAAAGGATGAAAACAAACATGACTGGAAATATACTACTGAATGATAGACCAATAATTGTTGTACCAACTCTTGCCGTATTGCTCGGTACAAATGAAAGTATTATTCTTCAACAGATTCACTACTGGCTCCAACGTAGCAAACATATTAAACTAGATCAAAAATGGGTGTATCTCACCTATGATCAATTAGTTGAACAAATTCCTTTCATCTCTAAAAGCACAATTCGAAGAACAATTGTTAAACTTGAAAACAAAGGCTATCTAACCTCACAAAACTTCAATAAACTAAAACTAGACAAAACGAAATGGTACACGATAAATTATGAGAATTTGAACGAACTAAAGGATGAGGGTATTTGCGAGGACTTTACTTTCATGGAGGAAGAACTTATCCCTTCAGACCAACCTGAACAAGTGGTATGTTCAGATGGAGCAGACGGTGTGCTCAACCTGGACAGCCCATGTGTTCAAATTGAGCAGTCGAGCGGCTCAACTTGGCACGTAGAGGAGTTCAATCTGAACACACCAATACCAGAGATTACTACAAAGATTACTACAGAGATTACATCAAAGACTTCTTCTTCTTCAACAGACTTACAACAAAACAAAGAAAAAGAAGACCCGTACCGATTCTTCGAGCAAAATGGATTTGGAACAATCGGAAGCTTCCTAGCTGATAAAATCAAGGCGTGGTGCACTGACCTATCAGACGAGCTTTTGATCGAAGCAATGAAACTAGCCGTAGAAAATTCATCAAAGCGTTGGAACTATGTAGAAGCTGTCCTAAGAGACTGGGTAGATAAAGGCTATCAAACTCTGGATGATGTTAATGCTGCACGTCTTGCCTATAAACATCAAACGAATCATCAATCTAGGAAAAAGCCAACTAGACAGGAATACATTCCAGATTGGCTTCATAATCACAATCAAGGCTATGAACCTGAACATAACCCTAACTTTGAAGAAGAAAAAAAGGCGATTGAGGAACAATTGAAAAAGCTTAGAGAAGAGGCAACCTCTTTTCCACAGGTCCCCATGCAAATCACTAGCTTCGAAGAGAAAAAAAGACTGTTCGAGGAACGCCTGAAGAAAGCCAAGGAAGACAGCGGTAAATCTAGGTCGGCACACTATACTGCCCCTTCTGTCCCAGTTATTCTAGAATAGTTATTCAGCCGATTCCACCACTATAACAGCAGTTCTTACTCACACAAAAAGTCATCCAATCAAGCGTTTGAAATTCAAAAACCTAGTTACTAAAGAGTTAAACCACCAATCAAACGTTTGTTTGAAATAAAATTTCGCGATTAGTACAGCTAAAAGTAAATTAATAGTACCCTAATATTCAGTTTATCCTTTGAAACCTTTGGAGTTGGACGAACAGACCCGCTTTCGACAAACTGCGGGGCGTCACTGTGACATTCCGTCTGTCCCCCTGTCCCTCCGTCCCTTCCATCCCCCCTACATTGCCTTCTTCAACTTCCGCTCCATAACCATAATCTGTTGAAGGTAGTTGTTTTGTTCGGCGTTTAGGTTTTCTTTTTGGGTCATTTCGTCTATGTATTTTTCGTAATCGTCAATGAGGTTCTCGTATTCTTGCTTTTGGAATTCGAAATGATTTTTCTGTGTTAGTAATGCTTCGGCCTGTCGCAAAAGCTTTTGCTCATATTCATAAGAGGCTTCTGCGTAGCCTTCTTTCTTTCCTTCATGCTTGCCAGCTTGATAGATTTGGCTTACACCGGGGGTATCTTCCACATCTTCTCTTATTCTTTCTTTGATTCCCCCAACAAGCCCATTATCCTTCACCTTTTTCGCCATATCAAAAGCGTTATAACCTGGGATTACCGCCTTTTTTAAAAATCGACCAAAACCCATTTGTGTGATCCCCCTTAAAATTGATATTCTTCACCTTGAATTAATTTGTTAAAGCCACCAAAGACAAACTCTTCCTTGACTTGGTTAATAAATTGACTGTCTGAGATTAATCTATAGATTGTCACCATTAATCCACCGACATCTAACTTTCTTACTGCATCTGCATTCCCTGCATAAGAGCTTAAGGCTACATAAATCACATTACTTGCGGAGGCGAGTGCATTGGAATAGCTTAAAATTTTTCGAGTCTTCACCTCATACATGGACCATGAATGATACTTTTCCGGATTGTAAAATAAGCCATGAATCATAGCAATCATTGTATTGATTAAAATGGACATAGAGGCCTGCTTTCCAACCGTCTTGATATTGCCAATATCGATTCCATATTCAGCTAACTTCTGTGCATCTGAAGGTGATACTGCACTAATAATTGGAAGTGGCAGCCCAGCCTTTGAATACTCATCTGATTTAAGATGTTCAGCTTGTTTTAATAACGCTCTTCCAACCGCTATTTTCCCATCTATTCCACCATTAAGCATTCGCTCTTTTGTATAATGAAACACTTTGAACGTGTCCGCCCTATTGGTGATTTTATCACGGGAATCTCCCCTTAATGTTTGACCCGTCTTAATATGATAAGAATGCAAATCCCACGTGGTTAAGGTACTTGTTACAATATTGGATGTACCAAATAGCCACCCTAGAAGAGGATCATGTCCCAGTGTTTTAAATCTGTGAGATTTGCCATTAAGATTAAGTCCAAAGTCTGGACTTCCAAACAGAGCATCGTAAGGGACTGGATTCGTGCTAATTTCTTCTAAAGAGGGCCAGTACCATTTATGTGCTCGATTACTAGCTTCTTTAATTCCGTTACCTTTCACCTTACTAGCTGCCTTTTGGTCAGGTAGCCTTTCCTCAAAACTTGTTAATAGATACTGTCTCAAACACTGTAAGGCCGTTGCAAAAAACAGAAAACTTATATCAGTACCATTTAGCCCCGTCTGTACCTCAAACTCTTTATCTAGGTTATCTAGGATTTTCTGAGAATTATGTGCAACATCAGCCACTCTTCTTGATTCTTCTGTAATGATATTCATATTACTAAGCGTTTTCTCAGACCGTGCGCTTAGTTCACTTCTTCTCCTTCTCAATTCCTCAAGACTCATTTCAACCCTCCATATTCATTAACTCACACAAATTGCTGTTTTAGAAAAATTTGAAATGGTTGTTTTAAAATTAGAACAAGGACCTATGCCTCTGCCCCACTAGTAAAAAAGTACTAATAATATATGATTATACCATTTTAGAACTTTTTTGAAGATTAATTTATTTCATTAATGCTTTACACTACTATTAGAATGGTGTTAAACCTGTGACCAGTCCTTTTTCTAGCTATCTACCCTTAAATACAGGAATCACCCCCACAACTAGGTCGCTCTGTCAGATCCCATAGTTACTTCATCAAATAACTACGAACGAAACACTACCCAAAACTTTCAGACCCAAAGACTTGAAGAGTCTTACAATACCTGTTATATTATAATTATCACAACCCATAGAGACCCAATAGACTGGAGAGTGTTTTCGTTGAACCAGGTATTTCAATTAAAAAATCGCCCCCATGGAATTAACCGCGGAAAATTATTTCTCGACGAGGGGTTTGTTTGTATTGGTTGGCCAGGTATTGGCGACTTGTCTAATTCAGACCGTGATGAGATCCGTCTAAGATTGGAAGAAAAGTATGGTTATACAGGTCAGCAATTAGGAGCTTATACTGGGGCTATTAACACCTTCGTTAATGCAATTGAGGATGAGGATGTTGTCTTGGTTCCAGATGGAGTTATTGTACATGTTGGGATTGTTGGCCCCTACTATTATGACCCTGCCTATGATAATGAGGAAGGCATGTGCCATCGGAGGAATGTACGTTGGACTGCAACCATTGCCAAATCAAGTTTAAATCATAAGATGCTTGAATTTGTACGAAATCGTGGGATTATTACCAAATTTCATGGAACATTCAATGAAACGGAATTAGAGCCTTTTCTAACGGTAGATGATGATAATGAAAGAAGTCCATTTGCCTTGGTTGAAGGTCCAAACCAAAACAGTAGAAATGACTCCTTATTTAGTGAGGACACGATTCAACAGGCAAGAGCAGTATTGGAGGACGCCCTTAATTCAAGTGACCCAGAAATACAAATTAAGGCAGCAGCAGAAATTCTCAAATTATCAAAACAATAAAAGCTATTAATTCTAGAATTCTAATCGTTCTTTTAGGGGGAATCAGGATGTTATTTTCTGTTGAACGTAATCCAATAACGGAAGTTGCACACAAGCGAGAATTTCATCAAAGAATGAAAAACCTTTCAAATGAGGACTATCAAGCAATTGTAGATGAGTTGAATCGAGTTATTAATAGTGGAGATGTACATACCTCAAGCTGGATTCCAGGGAGTGACTGGAGAGGTACATTGTATGAACCTATTTGGATTGCATGTAGAAAGAATGATGAAGTCGCGGCTAAATTCTATGGTCAAATTCTTTATCAGGTGATGATTGATCATCCAGAGAAATCGTGCTTCGGAGATTACCCTCACGCAAAAGGAAAAACATATTTTAAAATCAACTAATGAAGGGATTGTTCTTGAATGGCTGAGATGAATTATGTAAAAGAGTCAAGAAATGCAGATATCTATGAAATTGGAGAATATGAAATTCGTATACCACACAAGGTTCAATACAGCTTCCGAACCTCAAACAATGAGGTATTCTCTCCAGAAGACCAAGACATGCTCTCTCATAAAACCATCACGATTAAAAATAAAGTCTCAGGAGATTCCTCAACGAAAAGATGCTATCAATACGAAGATGCCCTTCTAGATGAACTTCAGATGGATTACAATCAAGGGCGTTCACAATTTAACTGGAGATAATTCAGTGGACAGATCTTTAGTTTCCATTTGGTAGCTATAAAAGGTCTGTCCTGCTTTATTTTGTAATATATATCTTATCTAAATGAACTTTCTATTTTTTTTTGAGAAAACTATAAAGAAGGTGTTATGTTTTGCTATTGAAATTTACAAGCGAAGGCTATCAATATACTGACGTGGATGGGTCTATTTTCTATGAAGAAACGAATGAACACGAGGGACTTTTCAAATTTTTAGCAGCAGATTTATCTAAATTACCTGATCAATTAGAACGTTATTTTTCAAAAATTATCGACACAACAACTTTCAAATCAAAAAATTACAAACCAACTTACGACGACCAACGTGAAGTAATTTTTATATTAGATGAAGTTCATCCTTATTTTGAGTTTACATCCAGTGAAGTTTTTGACTATGCGGTTGGAGATTACTTCAATGGTTTGTTAATCCATTCCAGCTATAATGAAGAATACTATTCATTTTCACCCACATATGATAAAGAATGGTATGTCGAATGCTTTAATTCCTTATTTCCGGATATTACCTTCAATGAAGAGGGATTAGCTGAAAAATTTTATGAAAAATACTTTAATATTGTTAAGCAAGAGGAATATCTACCATTATTGCCACCTGAAGGTTTTCAACACCTTATTGGCCTGCAGAATGAGTTAAAAAGCATATTTTTTTGGATATTAGATGCTTCAACTCCTCGATTAAATAAACTCACTATTCCTCAACGAACATGGGTTTACGGAAATGTTCACAGTCCAATGGCAGACCTTCCGCATATGGTTGTTACAAAACAAATATCGTTTAAAGATCCACATAGAAATGGATTTGCTTCAAATTATCGATGGTTGGAATATTTTGATGGCATTGATCATCACTTTACGCTTTACGGGGATTTAAAGGATTTTCATGAAAACCAGAAAAATGTTCATCCTGAGGCATTACGGAAATTAGATAGTCTTATCGACTATGCTGAGAAGGGGTACACAGAAGGAATTTATGAGGAATAAAAAGTGAATGATTTATTTGAGGTCCTTTTCCTTGAAGTCTATCATATGATTTTGAGCAATACTGCCGTGAAAAAGTGTAGGCAATGTGGATTGTATTTTGTGGTTCACAATTTAAATGTGGAATACTGTGATAGGGTAATTGAGGGCGAGGAAAAGCCTTGTTCTGAAATTGGCCCAAAACGAGCTTTTCAAAAAAAGTTAGAAGAAGATTATCCCCTAAAAATATATAATCGTGCATATAAAACACATTACGCTAGGGTTCGAAACGGCAAAATGTCCAAGGAAGGTTTTAACAAATGGTATTTAGAAGCGAAGGATAAATTGGAACAAGCAAGAACTGGAGAGCTTGATGTTACTGAGTTTGAAAAATGGCTTAAGAAATAAGAATATACATTCTGTTTAAAAGAAAAAACCCTCCCACTGAACCAAATTTAAGTCAGTGGGGGAAAATCTTTTTAATAGATCTATTCCTTATAATTTTTCTCGAACCGCCATGAATCCCGGCACATTGCTACGAGATCTCGTTTAGCAGTCCAGCCTAGTTCCTTCTTTGCTTTTGAAGCATCTGCATAGCACTCAGCAATATCCCCGGGTCTCCGTTCCACGATTTCATAAGGAACTTCAATATCATTAGCTTCTTCAAAAGCTTTTACTAATTCTAGTACACTAGTACCTTTTCCGGTTCCCAAGTTATAAACATGTACACCTTCAGTTAGATTTTCCAGTGCAGCAACATGGCCCTCAGCAAGATCCACTACATGAATATAATCTCGTACCCCCGTGCCATCCACTGTTGAGTAGTCATTTCCGAATACACGTAATTTCTCAAGTTTACCTTTAGCTACTTGTGTGACATATGGCATTAGATTATTAGGAATTCCATTAGGAGCTTCACCAATTAATCCACTCTCGTGAGCTCCTACCGGATTAAAATATCTTAAGAGTGACACTGAGAAAGCATTATTTGCATTTGATATATCAGTTAAAATTCGCTCACTCATAGCTTTTGTTTCACCATAGGGATTAGTCGTTGGTAGGAGATCCATTGTCTCTACGAAAGGAACTTTATTATCTCCATACACTGTTGCCGATGAGCTAAAGACAAATCGATTGACACCATATTTCTGACAAGCTTTGGTTAGAACCATTGTACTTACGACGTTATTGTAATAATACTCTAGTGGTTTTTCTACTGATTCGCCAACCGCTTTAAGACCGGCAAAATGAATAACTCCATCAATTTTATAATTCCTGAAAATAATATCAACAGCTTCTGCTTCTGTTACATCAATCTCGTAAAAATTAACCTCTTTATCAACTATATCCATGATTTTCATAACAGTGTCACTCTTACTGTTAGAAAGATTATCAGCAATAATGACTGAATGGCCTGCTTCCAGAAGGGCAACACAGGTGTGTGAGCCAATATATCCTGCACCGCCTGTAACTAGTATGTTCATAGGATTTATCACCTCGCTTCACATAGCCACTGATTAAAATGATATGTTTAAATTTATTTACTATCTCTATTCATAATTAATACTTCTGATATTTTAAAGTCTATTATATCATCAATATCAATAGAATTCTCTTTAGGCATAACAACAGCATAGCAACTTTCATTATATATATTATCTGTAGACATTAAGTATTCTCTATTTACTATATACAGTGCACCATTTATACGATAATACGTGGGTAAACTTTGACGAGGGACATTTATCAAGTCCTGGTTTAGGAAGTTTCCGAGTGAATTATCTTCAGGTAATGTATTACACCACAAGGGTGAATGGTCAACTTCACAAACAGAAACAATAGCCTTTGCATTTTTCTTTTGCATCATATCATACCCATTAATAATATCCTGTGATTTCCGAAGTGGGGAAGTAGGCTGTAGTAAAGCTACTGTGTCAAATTCTTTTCCTATTTTCTTGAAATTTAATAACGCATCTCTAACAACATCCCAAGATGATGCTGTATCAGTGGATAATTCTCCACTCCTTAAAAACGGAACGCTAGCCCCAAATTCTCTTGCAATCCTCGCATACTCACTATAATCAGTTGATACAAATATTTCATCAAATAAATTTGAGTTTCTTGCAGCTTCGATTGTATAGGCGATAAGTGGTTTCCCATTCAAAGGTTTTATATTTTTATCCTTCAAACCCTTAGATCCACTTCTTGCTGGGATAATGGCTATATTACGCACTTACCTCACCTCTAAATCGTAGAATTTTTTCTTCAATTCAATTTTGTCGACTAATAGGTAATCCATGACTGCTGCTACTATTTTCTCTGATGTGTTCCCATCACCATACGGATTTATTGTATTCTTAGCTTTATTTTTAAACTCATCCGATAAAGCAAGTACCATTGCTCTTGCAATATCTTGAAATGAAGGCTCACAATTAATCACACTATCTGCTTGAAGTCTGCCTTTTTGACGATCTCCTATGTTAATTGTAGGAATACCAAAACTAGGCGCTTCTACTAAGCCGCTTGATGAATTTCCAATAACCATCGCACAATGCTTTAGTCCACTTAAGTATCTTTTCATGCCTAAAGAAGTAAATGCTATAGCATTATCATTTTCCGATACATAATCATCAATCATTTTATTAATTATTCGACCATTTGCATCGGCATTTGCTTTTGTAAAAATAAAATTTATATCTTGATATTTTTTACATACCTCTAGTAAAGATTGGAACTGAACTGCTGAACTATTATCTTCTAATGTTACTGGATGAAAAGTCACAATGGCGTAAGGCCGATTTAAGTTGAAATCAATCGATTCCCCCAACTCACTCTTACTCATTAAATCCTGATTAAGAATATTCTCTATACCCACAGCCCCAACACACAATACCCTATCTGGTTGTTCTCCCAATTGAATAACACGCTTCCGATATTCTTCTGTACTTGTAAAGTGTAGATAACTTAGTTTTGTAATGGCATGACGAATAGATTCATCAACTGCACCTTCTGTGGTTTCACCACCATACAAATGAGCAATCGGAATTCTCAGATTCATTGCAACTGTGCAGACAGCTAAAGTCTCATATCTATCTCCAAGTACCATTAGCAAATCTGGTTTCAATTCTTCAAAATAATCTGCAAAACTGATCATTGCTAAACCCATTGATTTAGAAATTGCTCCAGGTGTATCAGCACTTAGTAGCATTTCAACCTTTTTATCAATCTCAAGACCATCCTGCTCAATTTCTTTATAAGTTAAACCAAATTCTGGTGATAAGTGTGCACCTGTAACAACTATGCGTATATCGAATTCCGGTACAATATTTAATTTTTCTATTATTGGTTTTAATAGACCATATTCAGCCCTAGTAGCAGTCAATATACTTATCCTTTTCATATTTCTATCAGTTCATCCTCTATAAAGTCTCGGTTAGCTGTTTTACCAATAACTTCAAACCACTTTGTTGGACTAACACCATTTCCAGGTCTTTTTACAGTGAGGTTATCTTCAGTAAAAATTTCACCTTTTTTTATATCAGTTGCAGCTACTATACTTTTGCGAGCAATTTCCATATTTTTCATTTCAGATTTAGACGGCTGTTTCTGCCCATCACCTAAAGCAGCTTCTATATTTCTTATAGAATCGACCATCTGCTTTAATTGATTAGGCTCTAAACTTGCTTTATGGTCCGGCCCTTCCATATTGATATCTAATGTAAAATGTTTTTCAATTACTTCTGCCCCCATGGCTGTCGCAGCAATGGGCACTTCAATCCCTAAAGTATGGTCTGAATATCCAATTGTTACATTAAATTTTTCCTTTAGTGTGTTCATTGCTTTAAGGTTCACATCTTCATAAGGTGTTGGATACTCTGTGTTACAGTGAAGAATTGTAATGTCTTCCACCCCATGTTTTCTTAAAACTACAACTGCAAATTCTATCTCATTTGTAGTACTCATTCCTGTAGACATAATTACTTTCTTTTTAAGTTTAGCAATTTTTATCAAATAAGGTAGATTTGTGATTTCTCCTGATGGAATTTTAAATAGTGGCATATCTAGACTATTCAGGAAATCAATGCTCTCTAAATCAAACGGAGTAGATAGAAACATAATACCTAATTCTTCGCAGTACTTTTTAAGTTCAATAAAATCCTCATATGAAAGTTCAAACTTTCGCACCATGTCTAACTGACTTTCATTATTACCTGTTGTTTCTTTTTGATAATCAGCCTTTTGAGCAAATTTGGATATAACCTTATTTGACTTAAACGTTTGGAACTTTACTGCATCCGCCCCAGCCTTTTTAGCTTCAATAATTAATTTTCTAGCATTATCCATGCTCCCATTATGATTAACTCCTGCTTCAGCTATAATAAATACTCGTTTTTTCATATTTTCTTAACTCCTTATCCTACTTCTTTTAACAAACACTCTATCATGTGCGTGTCGAATACATGAATACCGAGCTTTTCTTTTACCTCTGCCCTCTCACCATAAGAATCGTCTATAAAAATCGATCTTCTTTCTCTAACATAACTTGATTTTGCTTCTTCTGGTTCTAAGTGAACAATTTCATCAAAAATGTTAAGCAATCGGTTGTCATTTAGGTGTTCAGTTAAACTTCCCTTATGTCTCGTAAGTAAGGTAATAGGTACTCCTTCATTAATGCATTGATATAGAAAGGCAATTAATTGTGTATTAACTTTACCATTCACAATTAATGTATCGTCGTAATCTAAATAAACACGATTATATGTTATATTGCTCGTGAATTTGTTATATAAGGCTCGATCTAGCTCTAGGCTGTAGTCGTTAATAATTATAGAGTCAATTTTATTTCCATTATATAAATGAAGGGTTAGTAAAGGTAAATTTACTCCTAAGTTTCTAGTATAAGCTGATGTACCTGCAATTCTTGATGCAACTTCTAGCAAAGAATACTCTCCATTTGAGTTCTTTTTAAGTTGGAAAAACCATCCACCTCTTTGATTTAATCTTGAGTTTATAATTTCAGCTATCCTTTGAAACTCTAGATCGTCTTCTCTCACTGCGTTGACACTAATTCCATTCTTAACGCGATTTCTTCCTCTTCCACCAACATAAACTAAATCCCCATTGCTATTTGTAAAGCAATCAATTGTATATTCTTCTCCAGGTAAATACTCTAATAAAAGATGATCTTTACTCTTACCTTTTTCTAAATGGTAGTCCAATTCTTCTCTAGAATTTATCTTAACTGCTCCCCTAGATCCTTGCCCTACATCTGGTTTAATAAATAATGGAAATTCAAGACTTGAATCATACATATCATACATTTTGGGTACTGTGAGTACTCCTTGAAACAAGTTGTAAGTCAGCTTTTTAGATCGTGTAATTTTAGTAGTTTCTAACGAAGGAGCAATTATATTACAATCAAAATATTCCCTTAACTCAGCAAACTTAAATAATACTCCATCCATTGCCGGAAAAATGTAATCAATATTATGAGCTTTTATCATTTTATTGAACTCTTTTATCTCTTCTATACCACTGCTATCTGTTATAAATGGTAAATTATCAATATGTTTTTCGTACACAAATCTACCATGATCATAAGAACAAGAACCCCCAATTAATTCATAGTGAATAGAGTTCTTGACAGCTCTATATATTTCCAATCCAATCTCTGTTCCACATGGATATACTAATACTTTTTTTTTCATTTCGATTCTATCCCCTTTAATTCATGAGATGATTTTTTATTGATCTTTTTCTATCTTTCTTCTCATTTTTTCCATTTCATCCAACTGCCCCATATCATGCCATGAATTTTCACTAATTGGATAGACGCCTATTCTTTCACCAACTTGCTTATATTTCTCAATTATATCTGGGAACCCTACAGACTTATTTTCCTCAAGCTCTTCAATCACTCTTGACTCAACGATATACATTCCAGTATTAGTAAAGAAAGACAACTCGGGTTTTTCTTTCATTGACTCTATTTCACCATTTTCACTTATTTCAATAACACCATACGGTATTCTTACATTTTTAAGCGAACATACCATCGTTACTAGATTGTTTTCTTTTTTATGGTAGTCATAAATCTTTTCATAATCTTCTTCAATAAGAATATCGCAATTTGTTAAGATAAATGTGGAATTAATCTTTCCTTTCAGTAAGCTTAACCCCCCACCCGTACCTAACGGCAGATCTTCATCAGCATAATTCACCTCATAATTTTTCTCAATCTCGTTGAAATATGCTTTAATCATATTCTTTTTATGATTTACAATTAGAAAGAATTGATCTGCTCCATATTCGTTAAACCGATTAATAATATGTTCTACAATTGGTAACTCCCCAATAGGTATCAACGGTTTTGGGAGAATTTTTGTGTAAGGATATAATCTTGTCCCTAATCCGCCCGCCATAATCACAACAGGAATATAAAGGTCTTTGGACTGTTGAATTTCGTCGTCATTCCAAAACACTACAGATACAATATCTTTGTCCTCGTTAAGAACAGGTAAAGCCTCAATAGAAAGCTCACGCATTATTTCTTTTGCAGACATCTTATCTTTTTCATTAATAAATTTAGGATTGTAGTTGGCAATTTCTTTTACTTTTGCATCGAGATTACCCTTTTTTAGGATCCATCTTCTTATATCTCCATCAGTAATTGCTGCAACAAATTGTCCTTGTCTCACAACAAACAGAACTTTCTTGGCTACTCTATCTAGCAATTCCATTGCTTCTAACATTGTGGCTTCTTCCTCAATTAAAAAGTCCTTAACATCCAACCTATCCACCTCTTAACAAAACTATTAATGTTTAATTTCTGGATTCTTTAAGCAATCTACAACATATCGAACCTCATCAATGCTTAAATTAGAACTGCATGGAATATTCACAACATGTTTTAAGTAGGTCTTAGCTTTTTCTATTTTGTATGTCTGACTGCCTAAATAAGGTTTCTGTTCACTAATTAAGCCCCAAATTGGTCTTACTTGAACCTTCTTTGTCGCTAAATAGGTAATAATCTCGTCTTTATTCAACAGATAATTTTCGTCAACATATAAAGCGTAGAACCAATGATTACTTCTTATATCTTTATTGAAATCCAGAATCGAAAGTCCTGGTACTACTTTTATCATTTCTTTGTATTGTTTATAATTATCTGCCTTTGTTTGAATGAACTTCTCCAGTTGCTCTAACTGTGCTAATCCAAGTGCAGCCTGAAGATTTGTCATACGATAGTTATAACCAATTTCATCATGTGTATAATACAGCTCATCGCTTTTAGCCTGGGTTGTAAGATGCTTTGCACTTCTTAATAACTCTTCATCATTAGAAACAATCATCCCACCGCCTCCGGTGGTCATGATCTTATTTCCATTGAAGGAATAAACACCCACTGTACCTATCGTCCCAGCAAATTTATTCTGATATTGTCCTTCAGTGTAATATGTTCCAATGGCCTCTGTAGCATCTTCAATAACTTTAAGATTAAATATAGTTGCAGTTTTCATTATTTTTTCCATATCAGCCATATTACCAAATACGTGAACTACAATAACTGCTTTAATATGTTTTTTCGTCATATTATTGATAAGCTTTCCATCAATAAAACTGCATTGTTCCTGACAAAATTCTATAAGTTTGTCTGCATCCATGCAAAGAGAGTCATCACAATCCATAAATATAGGTTCTGCACCAATATATTTGACTGGATTCACTGCCGCTATAAATGTTAAAGTTGGCACAATCACCTCGTCATTCCTAGTTACACCACAAACCTTTAGTGCTATATGCAAGCCAGAAGTACCGTTTTGAACAGATACAGCACCATTAGCTTTCACATATTTAGCAGTTTTCTCTTCAAATTCATTTACATAGGGTCCACCTGTTGATACCCATTCTGTCTCCACAGCGTGAGTTACATACTCTAATTCTTTTCCCTTTAGATTTGGTACAGATAGAGGGATAAATTTTTGGCTCATATGTTCCCGCTCCTATATGTTATAAATATCTGTTTTGTATTTATCTAGATTATGTTTAAAAAATTCAATCGTTTTGGCAAGACCTTGTTCAAAAGTATATTGTGGTGTCCAATTTGTCAGGCGTTTGATTTTCTCGTTAGATCCTAACAATCTGTTTACCTCACTATTTTCTGGCCGTAAGCGTTGTTCATCACATACAATTTTTGCATTAGGATTAATTTGTCTAATTAGTTCTTCTGCAAGTTGACCTATTGATATCTCCTGTTGTGTAGCTATATTAATTTCTTCACCAATTGTTTTTTCTGATTTTGCAATTTCAATAAAGCCATTAGCCGTATCTTTTACAAAGTTAAAATCTCTAGTTGGAGTTAATGAGCCAAGTTCAATTTCTTTATTTCCTGCAAGTAATTGGGTAATAATAGTTGGTATCACGGCTCGTGCAGATTGACGTGGTCCATAAGTATTAAATGGTCTTACTATTGTAATCGGCATGTTAAAGCTTCTATAAAAAGATTCTGCTAATCGATCTGCACCTATTTTTGTAGCAGAATATGGTGATTGTCCTTGATATGGATGATTTTCATCAATTGGGACATATTGCGCAGTTCCATATACTTCTGATGTTGATGTAATAAGTAATCTAGAAATTTCTAATTCTCTCGCTCCCTGCAAAACATTTAGTGTACCCTTAATGTTGGTATCCACATAAGTATCTGGAGAATGGTAGCTAAATGGAATAGCGATAAGAGCTGCTAGATGATATACTTCTTCCACTCCCTTCATCGCCTCTCTTACACCATTAGGGTCTCTTATATCCCCAGTAAACACTTCAACCTCATTCATAATCTCTTTAGAGATTGTATCTAACCAACCCCAAGAATTAAATGAGTTATAATATGCAAATGCTTTAACACTGTGGCCTTTCTTCACTAATTCTTCGGTTAAATGGCTACCGATGAAACCATCGGCCCCTGTAATAAGTACTCGTTTCATATAGAGTCATACTCCTTTTATAATTTATAAGTAATTTATGAACAACTAATATATTACGTTGTTTTTTTATTGAATACATTCCAAGGCATTGGATACACTCGATTAGACAATAACCATACTAATAAAAATTGAACTATATTCATACCTGCGAAAGTGTATGCTGCCCCTATAGTCCCTATACTTTTTATTAAAAAGTAATTTACTATTATACTAACCAAAGCAACCGAAAAGGTAACCCATGCCAATATATAAGTTTTCTTAACGAAGAAAATGTAATTGACTACCATCATGTACATACCCGCAAAAGCGAAACCTAAAGAAATCCAAATAACATAAGTAGAAGCACCTATAAATTTTGGTCCCAAAAAAACTGGAAAAAACCAAGATGCAATAATACCTACCCCTAATGCCATAGTAATAATCGCAATAAAATAAATATAAGTGAATTTTACTATTTTCACCTTATCATTATAGCTATCCCTCTCTAATCTTTCATATAACCAAGGTACAAATGCTTGATTAAAAGATCCCCCTAGAATACTAATTATACTGCCTATCTGAAAGCCAACCGAATAAATCCCAGTATCTGTCAAACCAACCAAATTAGTAATGAAAAATCTATCGACTATTGTCTTCATAGTACCACTTAATGAATGTGGTAGAAGGGGAACGCCAAAGCTAAGAGCACTCTTTATATAGGACTTATTAAATTTAAACTTCAACCATCTATTTTTTAATAAAATCAGAACGCTAATTAAAGAAAATAATATTGATACAATAATTTGAGCCTGAATTTGCCCTTGCCAAGCTAGCCCTAATCCAACCACAAACCAAATACTTAGCCCCACATTTACAACTGTTCGAGAAACCTGAAATATGCTATAGGAAACAGGTTTTACACTAATTTGCCATAATGTTAGAATTATTTGATGAACAAACCCTGTTGCTGAAACAATAATAATTGCCCACATCCACTGTACTGGAAATGATGATATATTGCTGATAGGTTCAGCAAGAAAGTAAAATATTATTCCTACTATTGTTGAGCTACTAATTAGTATAAATAAAGAATTAGTAACATATATTGGTATGTCTATTCTATCCTTATCATAATACTGCCTTGCAATTGCTCCTGTCGTACTTAAACCTGTAAACGGTGTAACCAAACTTAATAAAATCCCAAACATAGCTAAAATGCCATAGTCACTTGGATTAAGATATCTAGTAAGTACCGGCATCATTAGAAATGGAATAGCAGCATTAATAACGTTAGTTAGGGTATAAATGAAAGATGATTTAAATAATGAAGTCTTGAAAAAATTTCTAATTTTATACATACTATTACAAACTCCAGTCTTAACAATGAATATTTCGTTTGAAAAGAACCACTTTCTTGGACAAAATGAGCACTTGTCACGGAAAAGCAGACTATATCGGTGTTAGAAATAGCCATAGCGAAATTGCTTGCCATTGACTTTAACGCCCGATTCTTAGTAGTGGACGGGGCCACGCCAGCGAATATTTAGAATCGGTTTATCCGTGTTACTATTTATTGCAGGTGAGCTAATAGGCTTTATTTAAGCTTATCTGCATTAGTACCACTACACGGACAAAATGTAAAGTCAATGGTGGTGGACAAACTTTTATATGATTCAATATTCATGCTAGTGCTTCTTTTTCCATGACGCTGGTTCAATTTATCCGTGAAGATGGCTCTATTCGAGTGAAATATTCATAACGATGATACTTGAATACAACTAACCTATAAAACCATCCATATGAGGCGTCTTTCCTATGAGATAGTCACTATATTCAATATGCATACGTACTTTAGATTTCCAACTTCGTTACCGATTTAACAAACTTGATTTAAAATCAAAGGAAGTTTTCCCCATTCAGGACATGTGTGATGTGTTGGTCCAAAAGCACTTAATATCAGTCCTTGAAAAAAAAACAGAATCAACAAGCAATCTGAAAAACCGACTGTTTCTTGAACTATTTAGTTAATCCAGACCGAGAGTAGAGACCGATATAGAACAACTAAGATACATTTCCTTCTATTTTTAAAAGCAAGTTTTTCAATTAGATTATTTCTTTGTTCAGCAAACTTATTTGTATCCAAGCTATTGAGTTAAACCCTGTTACAATCTTATACATTTTCTATATTTAGATTACTTAGACCTCACCTAATATCTTTCCATTCACTCCATGGTGCTCGAAAATTGAATTATAATCAACGGTTTCGTATGCATCAATTAAGCTGTTTGGAGTAGCATTAAATATTTTTGAATTAATTTTTCTAGACTCTTTTTCCAAGGCATAATGATCAAATAACGCTTGAGAGGAATACATCAAATCCATTCCACGTCTATAACTATTACTTTCATGAGCAGGTTTACTCCCATAAAAATGTCCTTGTTTTGGTCGTGCAAACTGATTGAAATCGCAGCCTAATAAATATATTTCGTCAAATCCCATAAATAACGCCCATTTTATACAATGGTTAATAACATTTGGTGACCCAGTAGTTATTTTTGCAAAATCATAACATGTACTATCACCATATTGTATAAGGCTAGAAAAAGAATAGTATATCTTTTTCTGACTGGTATCAAAATGCTCAAATGCCTTAATTGCCCATTCGCCTAAGAGAAAATTCGCATTAACTGCATTTAATATATGAATCGCATCATCAATGTGTTTAGCCTGACCAAATGCACCATCAAGCATACAGTAATAAGTTGGCTGTATTTGTGGAAACAAATAACTTTTAGCAAAAAAATTTACAGCGAAAATTTTTTCGTTTTGTATTTTTGTTAAGTCCATTCCTTTCAGTGAAGGTCCGTTCCCCAGAATAAAACATCTCTCACCCTTATGTTTATTTTTCAGTTCCAAGTTTTTCTTTGTATAAAATTTCATATTATTTTTATTTAAGTGATATCGAATGTTCTCACGCGTATTTACTAATTTATTATATGACTTTATTAATATCTTTTTTTTGTCCATTGATTTACTATCTCCTATTCTTTATAGACTTAATTACAGTTTATTTAGAATAAATTAACATAAAGGATTTCTCAACTGAAGATGAGTCCATAATCTGAGACTCTCAAGCCATCCATCAAACTTAGTTTCTTATAAAGAAACACCAGTTTATCCCAACCTATAATTACCATCAAGGAGCCAACCTATTAGGAGGGATCCAGTATAAAACTTGTGATGTCTTGTGTAAAAATAACGGTAGGACGACGTTATTCTATTAACATTTGATGAAAAAGCACTTGAACTTGATCATAAAGATAAAGTCGTCATGATGAGACTCTTGAGGAATGTAATATACAGCTCTTTATTCAGGTAGAATTAAGTCTTTCAACTTATATGGAGAATATAATTACTTGATATTAGAAATTATTGATGCTAAACCCCTAAAATCAAATTTCATCATGTATTATTTCCTCATATATTTTTAATAACTGATTTAAATTTTCATTTTGATTATGTGTTTTTCGAGCATGTTTTTTTGCATTAACTGATAGTTTCTTTGCAAGATTCTCATTTGCAAATACTTCACAAACATAATGGGCCAACATATAAGGAGCGTCTGTTTGATACACAAAGCCATCTTCTTTATGCTTTAACATATCAGATACTCCACCAACATCGGATGCAATACATGGTAATCCTAATATCATTGCTTCTCCCAACGAATTAGGACTATTCTCGATTGAAGAGGAACAAACAAAAACGTTTGATTTTAAATAACGTTCACACATTTGTTTTTCGTTTAAGATTCCTGTAAATATAACGTTTCTTTGTAAATGATATTTGTTAATTAATTCTATAATATATTTACCGTAAGATGATAGTTTCAATCTCTCTTTGAAAGTCTTAGATTTAGTAATATCTTTTCCACCTATATAAAGCTTTGTATTTGGATAACGCTTAAGTATATATGGCATAGCCTCTATCATAAAATGCAAGCCTTTAATAGGGTATGATCCTTGGCTTAAAAAGATAGAATGTTTTTCACATTGATTTATATCCCACTGGTGTTGATAGAACTCACTTCTTAGAGTTTCGTTACAATGGTGATACTGCACATCTGGATTAATCTGTGAAGTACATGCTCGATCCCATGTTGTTCTTCCTATTACATGATTAACTTTTTGTAATGCTTCTATTTCAAACTTTCCTCGTTGAGCAATTTTGTTTTTCTGTTGTATTATATTGTCCTGTTTAATAAAATCTCTAAATGTATAACGACTTAGTATTCTCCAAGGTATGCCAGACATATAGTGTTTAGCTAAAATTGAAATCAACCCTTGTATTGATATTACAGTTTTAATGTTTTTGCTTTTACAAATATTCACTACAGCAAGCGCATGTGCATCCTCTGTTCCAAATATATGCACAATATCTGGCTTTACCTCGTTAATTAATTTTATTAAATATTTATTATGTTCATCCGATTCTAGACTTCTAGTTTTAACTATAGGGAAAGAATAATATCTTATGTTTGCCCCTTGCATTACCTGAATATCGGGCGTATCATTTTTAGGAAATGCAATTGATAGTTGTTCAATATTGCCCTGTTCTGATAAAAGATTTGAAGCCGTAACTAGCCAACCTCCAAATGGTAAAGATTCTTCATTAATTAATAAACTGGCTTCTGGTAATGGGATATTTGTAATCCATAATATATTCATTTAAAGCACATCCTCATTGATAATTGTAATTTCATTCTATCTGTATAGACTATATAAAAGACAATAGATATTCACTTTCCGAATATTATAGTCATCTTGTTTATCAATTATATGGAGGAAGATGATATCCACAACCCATGTATCTATAGTTAGTAGGCAGTACTTGACATTTACTTATAAAGCCGTGACCTTTAATAAGAAAATATAAACGTCTTTAATTACATTATCCCAAAGATAATTTTTTCTAATATAGTTTTTTGCAAGTACTGCACGTTCCTGCTGCTCACCGGGATTATTAATAATATAAGAAATAATTTCACTAATCTTTTTGGGAGAAAGATCTTCCGCAATAAATGCCACATTATTAAATGTTTCTGTCTCTATAACTCTCGTAGATAATACAGGAATTCCGCTAGATAAATATTGTATTAATTTTGATGGAAAGGCAAATTTAGATACATAATGATTAGTATCTCTTAAGTTTAACAATAAATCAGCCCTTTGAATTATAATATCGAGTTCTCCTCTTGGTATTAACCCTCTATATTTAATTCTCCGATCCCTAGTTGATTTATGGACTACATCGTTTTTTAAAGTACCATCTCCATATATGTTTAATGAAACATTTTCAAAAGGTAAAAACTTCATCGCATTAATCATTGACTCTATACCATTATACTTTTCTAACGAACCCGCATATACAATATCAAAACACTTATCATCATTTCTTTTATAAACTTTAGAAGATATCTCAGTATCATTAATTCCTACCTTGCTGATCAAATAAGGTATACTTAAATTAAACTGTTTATATGCCTCTTCATTAAATAAAATAATACCATCAATGCTATTTAGTTTCTTAATACCTAATTTAAAATAATAATCTATCAAAACCCTGCGCAATCCTTTTCTATGTTCAATCGCAGCCTTATGGTGATCAAAGGTATAAGAAATTAACCGAGCTTCAAACTCTTTACAAACCCAATTTAGCTGATTTAAGGTTAAGTAGTCATATCCAAAAAAAATCATTACCTTTAAACTGTCAGCAAAAATACAGTTTTTGTTTATAAGATCTTTAATAGCATATTTTATTTTTTTAGAATTATCTATAGGATATAAAGAAATTCTATTATTTACTTCTCTTTGATTTGCTTGTAAAGATATAATGCTCACATCAGCATAATTAGCTAAAGATATAGCAAATTCTATTTCAAATATCTGACTTGACGTTGTGGCCAATGAAACATCCAGATTTTTTACACAATTTGAAAAGATTACAATTTTCAATTTACAACACCTAATTTGTATATTTTTTTCACCTATACATATTTCTATATTAATTTCACCGTTCGTTTATCAAATACTACATAAATACTCAAAAACATATAGCACCATATCCCGATGTTATTACTACTAAAAAATACCATTTCCCCCATGCTAATTAGTATTGAAGCAATTGGTAAAAAAACAATATATTTAAAGCTCTTTTTGTTTATCAAAAAAATCTTCATAATATATGCTAAAAAAATGATAAAACCAAAAATACCACAATATGAAAGAACAGATAAAATTAAATTTCCAGGTTCTACAACAAACTCTGAACTAAATTCAAAAGACTTAAATGGTAAAACAGGAACCATAAATCCGTTTCCAAACCATGGGCTACTTAAAAAATTTGATTTTAAACCTTCTATTTGTCCTAAACGAGAATTTAATATTTGTTCCTGTCCCTTATACAAATAAGTAATAAAAAATTCATTAATACTACTACCTAGAATAAGGAGAATTGTTCCTATAGTTGAAAAAGTTATAATTATAATTTTTTTAACCATTGTGATATTTAATAATAGTATATACAACACTATTAATACTAGACACGAAATCAAGGCAGTCCTCGAATCACTTAATATAACCATATAAAAAGTTAAGGTAGAAAGTATTATTAAATATGATTTATTAATACTTTTATTCGTCTGAGCATCGCCAAGAACCAACGCTAGAAATAAAACTGACAATATTCCAAACATATTAGGTTGATTGGTTATTCCTTGGAAAGAGCCATTTATTAAATAGCTAAACGGCATTGGAATAAAGATGAAAGAAGGAAGAATGACCAATGAAAGTAGTTTAAGCATCCATTTAAGCCAATTTATTTTCTTATGAGTATATCCAACTCCAATCAGTGTACCTATAAAAATTATTACATAACTAAATAATTTAAATATCGCTATAACAGGTAAAGAACTAAAAATAAATGCAATAATGACATTATAAATAGTGAAAATTGCAACTAATAAAATAATTTGATTAATCTTTTTTAATTCATTTTTATCTAGCTTAAAATAAGACAATATTAAATAAAGAGCACACCCAAATAAAATAAGCCATTTTAGGTTTTGCCAGCTTCCAATACCAACCCCAATTCCTGGATTAATAACTGTTCTTAAAGTAATAATATTAATTATTTTGATTGCCCCGACTTGCTTCTGCGTTAACAGAAATAACAATAATAATAAAGATAACAATAATGTTATTGTATTAAAAAAACTAAATATAATTAAAAGAATTAAACTTATCCACTCAAGTGTCGATTTTTTTATTTTAAGCTCTTGATGGTTTGCTAGAAAAAAAGAATTATTAGTTAACATTTTTCTCTGTCCTTATTTAAGATAGAATTTAAAATATTAATATGGACAGTAGCCATATTTTCAATGGTGTATTTTTGTATTTTTTCTAAACTGCTTTTTGACATTTCATCTACAACCTTCTGATCTTTTAACACTTCGATTATTTGTGTTGCAAGGCTACTACTGTTATTAATTGGCACTATAAAACCATTTTCACTATCATTAACAAGTTCCAATCCAGCAATACACTTATCCGTGGTGATAACGGGTAATCCATAAGCCATCGCTTCATTTATTACCAGCCCCCATATATCTTCTCTAGTAGGTAATACAAACAAATCAGCCGCTTTATAGAATTCCCGTAGCTCTGCTCCATTCTTAAAACCAATAAAATGCACATTATTTAATTTTAGTCTTCTCCTTAGTTGAATATACTCTTCCGTTGGATCTCCACCAACTATATATATTCCAACATTATCATTTAAATCTTTACTGGCCTTTACTAATATGTCAAACCCTTTTCTATGAATAAATTGACCTACAGATAAAACTACTTTATCTTCTTTTATTCCAAGCTTATTCCTCAAATGATTCTTTTCTGATTTTTCTAAAGGTTTCATTAAAATATCACTTTTATAAAGTGAGGTAAATGGATATCTTAGAATTTTATCTGGCTCTGCTCCATATTTTATATAGTATTCATCATGCATTTTTGCTGTACTAAAATATAATTCTGCTCCCTTTATTATATGTTTTTTTAATTGCTCCTTTACCCGATTGTTATTTTTTAGAAAACCACCATCACTCTCAAGGGAATAAACCATTTTGTTTAAACGCATATACTCTATGGCAATAATACCAGTAGGAGTTGAAAAATTTGATACAACAATGTGATCATATTTACCCTTCTTCAAATACTTAATTACTTCTAAACTTACCGCTTTATCTACTCCAACACCTATCCCTTTTAAAAAAACCCCTTTAAAAAAAGTAAATTTGTAGTTTCTCCAACTTTTATCTCTTTCGCTAGATTCACCTTTTTCAAATAATACAGTCAAATCACAATACTTACCTAATTCATTAAAGAAATTGACTCTGTATGGAGATGGAATATTTGTAAGCCATAATATCTTCATTCCCTATTCACCCCTGTACCAAGTAAAATATCAATAACCGGTTGCCACCCACTATTTAATTTATTAATAGTTTTATCCGTAGCTTCTTTCCTTATTTGGCCTGAAAGTACTTTCCCCATCAATTCTGCCAACTGTTGCGGATTAAAAGGATCAAAGTAATATGCATTTTCATACCCATCTAATACCTCTCTGGAAAACGGACAATCTGAGGCTAAAATTACCGTACCCATTTGTCGTGCCTCAAGAAGAGGTAATCCTACAGTTTCGATATATGAAGGAAAAATCAGTGTAGATGTACTATATTTTTCTATGACTTGTTCATGAGGCATCTTTCCTAAGTAAGATATATTATTTTCATTATTTCCATTTTTTTCATTTTCTATCGTCAACGAAATATGATAATCTTTAAATCCCTTTTTACTCAAAACAGTACATGCATCGTATATGCATTGATGATTTTTGTAAAAATTTTTAGCTGCAGGATAAAAAAATTCACTATTTTTAAATTGCTTGTTGCCCTTAGCTTTATTAGTTAAAAAACTTTCTTGAGGAGGAAAAATCTCTATTATTTTATTGGATGATACATTAGTAGACTCAATAACTGCATCCTTTATCCATTTTGTTTGAACTACTGTTATATCAGCTTTTTTTATGGACTCTTTTATTAGCTTCCCAATAATATATTGATAGATGGCTAATATTCTTTCTTCAGGTTTAAAAAACGAAAATCTCTTTTGCTTTTGAAATGGTATTGATTGGTGCATATATAAAACTTTTGGGCATTTAAGCCCAAAAGTAATTGTATTTTGTAATGAAAATACAACATCAGGTTTTAATTCGGAAATAAACCTTTTACCACTATATAAATCGAATTTTAATCGACTTACCCACTTTTTCTTAATTTTATCAAGAACAATAACTTTAATATTGTCAGTTTCTTCAATATAGTTATCACTCAATAAAAAAATCCATTCATTTTCCTTAGCTATCTCTGAGTTTACAAGATAATTATAAAAACTTTTTAAAATTGATAATGCACCACCGGAACTTGCTGCAATATTATTAATAACTATTCTCATTTTTTTCCCATACAACCCTATTCACATAATCTGTATATGACATGATTATTCTAAGTACCTTATCTGATACATTAGGCATACTATAATCTCCAACAAGCCTTAATGTATTTTTTTCTTGTGATTCTATTACCTCTAGCCCCTGTAAGATTCTCTCTTTCTTAAGACCTACCATCATCACAGATGCTTCTTCCATCGCCTCTGGTCTTTCATGAGCTTGTCTAATATTAAGTGCTTTAAACCCAAGAATAGAAGATTCTTCACTGATTGTTCCACTATCACTTAGTACAGCTTTTGATTTAATTTGAAGTTTCACATAATCATTAAATCCCAAAGGCTTCATTGTTTTTACCAATGGATTAAACTCTATCCCTTTAGCATTAATCATATTTCTAGTCCTAGGATGCGTACTTACAATCACTGGCATATTATATTTCCCTGCAATCTCATTTAAACTATCAACTAAATCTAGAAAATTGGTATCCGAATTGATATTTTCTTCTCTATGAGCTGACACCACAAAATACTGCCCTTCTTCAAGTTCCAATCTCTCTAATACATCTGATTTCTCAATGTCATCTTTTCGTGAATTGAGAACTTCAAACATAGGGCTTCCAGTCTTAATAATTCTATCCGATGGAAATCCTTCTTTAAGAAGATACTCTCTAGCAATATCACTATAAGTTAAATTAATATCGGCTGTATGATCGACAATTTTTCTATTCGTTTCTTCAGGTACTCTTGCATCAAAACATCTATTCCCTGCTTCCATATGGAAAATAGGAATATGTCTTCTCTTCGCTGCAATCGCACATAAACAACTGTTTGTATCACCCAATACCAAAAATGCATCCGGTTTTACTTCTTCCATAATAGGATCTATTTTGACTAAGATATTCCCAATGGTTTCTACTGCTGTTCCCGTAGCTGCATTAAGAAAGTAGTCTGGTTTTTTTAAATTAAAATCTTTGAAAAACACTTCATTTAATTCATAGTCATAATTTTGTCCTGTGTGAACAAGAGAATGCTCAATAGCATTTGATTCTTCTAATTTATTAATAACAGCTGACAATCTTATAATCTCTGGTCTCGTACCAACAACTGTCATGACTTTTAATTTCTTCATTCATTATACCTCCAAGAAATAAGTGTCCGGTTTTTCTGGATCAAAGCATTCATTTGCCCACATAACTGTTACAAGATCACTTTCTCCTACATTAACAATGGAGTGTGTATATCCTGTAGGAATATCTACAACTTGTAGCTTTTCTCCACTTACTCTATATTCAATGATTTCTTCCGAATTAATCTTTCTAAATCGAATTAAACCTTCTCCACTAACGACTATGAATTTTTCATTTTTAGTATGATGCCAGTGATTCCCTTTGGTGATCCCTGGTTTTGATACGTTCACAGAAACTTGTCCTCTTTCAGGTGTTCTCATAAACTCTGTAAAAGAACCTCTATAATCACAATGCATTTTAAGATCATAAGAAAACTGATCTTCAGGTAAAAAGCTTAAATAAGTACTATAAAGCTTTTTCGTTAGAGCTTCCTCCATATTAGGAATACTTAAATTTATTCTGCTGTCTTTGAAGCTTTTTATAAGGTCAGCTAATTCTCCGAGTTTAATCGAATGTGTTACGGGCACAACACAGTAATTATCTTGAAGAGTCGGATTTCCTTCTAGCGCTCTTAAAAACTCTTCTAATACATCATCTATATAGCAAAGATTAAGTTCTGCATCTAGATTGTTTATCTGGATATCTAAGCCTCTCGCTATATTATGGCAATAAGTAGCTACCACGGTATTATAGTTAGGTTTGCTCCACTTACCAAATAAGTTTGGTAATCTATACACATATACTTTTACATCATTTTCTTTATAATAGTTGAATAATAAATCTTCTCCTGCCTTTTTACTTTTCCCATAAGGATTATCCTTTTCTGCTTGAATAGAGGAAGTAATAAGAACAGGGGCTTTATTGTCATTTTTCTTTAAAAGCTCTAGTAATTGAGATGTAAAACCAAAATTACCTTCCATAAACTCATTTTCATCTTGTGGTCTGTTTACTCCAGCTAAATGAAAGACAAAATTGCACTCTTTTGTATATGTTTCAAGCAATGAAGGATCACTTTCCCTAGTAAATTCAAATATATCGTTATATCCTTTATTTCTAAGCTCAGCGATAAGATTTTTTCCTAAAAAACCTTTTGCCCCTGTAACAAGAATATTCATCGTTAATCCCACCCTTTAGTTCATTACGTGAATCTTTTTATTCCATTCCTTAAGCTCATTTCGAACATAATCTAACTCAAGTAATTTCTCTTTAATTTGTTCAATCGTTAGGATTTCTGTATTATCCGAATTATATTCTTCTACAGTTGTCAGCTTTTGATCTCCCTCTGCGAAATACTTATCATAGTTAAGATCCCTTTGATCAGCAGGTACTCTAAAGAAACCACCTAAGTCCTCTGCTACTACATACTCCTCTTTAGTAAGAAGTGTTTCATATTTCTTTTCCCCATGGCGAGTACCAATTATTTTAATTTCATTATCCGCATTAAACAATTCCTTTACAGCTTGAGCAAGATCACCAATTGTACTAGCCGGAGATTTTTGAACCATAATATCTCCTGCCTCAGCATTTTGGAAAGCAAATACGACCAGTTCGACTGCTTCTTCTAAACTCATAAGAAATCTTGTCATATTAGGATCTGTTACTGTTAAAGGCTGCCCACTTTTAATCTGTTCAATAAATAATGGAATAACCGATCCACGTGAGGCCATTACGTTACCATATCTCGTACCACAGATAAGAGTTCTATCTGGGGATACCGTTTTTGATTTTGCGACAAAGACCTTTTCCATCATCGCTTTTGAAATTCCCATTGCATTAATTGGGTAGGCCGCTTTATCAGTTGAAAGGCAAATTACCTTTTTTACTCCATACTCA
Source organism: Fredinandcohnia onubensis (assembly GCF_031181385.1). Classification (GTDB taxonomy): domain Bacteria; phylum Bacillota; class Bacilli; order Bacillales; family Bacillaceae_L; genus Ferdinandcohnia; species Ferdinandcohnia onubensis_C. The sequence continues at coordinate 299,491 of NZ_JAPSKV010000001.1, read as the reverse complement.
ATAGCTGCTGTTAACACATGATCAGTGCCCAATATATTTGTTTTCACTGCTTCTAAAGGAAAGAATTCACAAGATGGTACTTGCTTTAGTGCAGCGGCATGAAAAATATAATCTACTCCATGCATTGCATTTTTTACACTTGCTAAATCTCTTACGTCACCAATATAAAACTTTAACTTTTCATTCCTATATAATTTACGCATATCATCTTGCTTTTTTTCATCTCGTGAAAAAATACGAATTTCTTTTATATCACTATCTAAGAATCTTTCCATAACAGCATTACCGAAAGAGCCTGTTCCACCAATAATCAATAAAGTTTTATCTTTAAACATTTTGTTTTTCCTCCAATGTCAGGTTATTTTTAAAGTTTCTATCCATTCTGTTCAGAAGATCTCTTTTATTAAAATTTTTTTCATAATAGTTTCTAGCATTAAAACCTAATTGTTTTAATTCCTTGCTTGTTTTGAACGATAATTCAATAATTATCTCGGTAAGCTTTTGAACATCACCAGCAGGACTTGATAATCCTGCCTTTGACTCTCTAATAATTTGATTTGTTTCACCTTCAGCAGAAGCAATAATAGGAATTCCGCAAGCCATATAAGATTGCAGTTTTGCAGGAATGGTCATTGCGAACAACGGACTGTCTGTTAAACACAAAAAAGCTGTGTCACTAGCTGCCATAAACTCCGGAATCCTGTTTGCAGGTTGTTTTGGAATGAAATTAAACATATCAGCTACATTATTTGAATGAACCAAATTAACTAAAGTTTCTTTATACCTGCCGTCCCCAACGATGTTGAAGCGAATTTTTTTATTTAGTCGATTCTCTTTTATCAATACAGCTACTTTAGGCAAAATATCTAATCCCTGTGCATTTCCAATATTGCCAGCAAATATTATATTAAAAGCATCATCATTTGGAATTTCTACGATACGTTTTTTCTCTAATGGTCTATAAAAGTCTTCAGCATATTGTGGCCAATACTCTATTACTTCTCTCGGCACATTACGTTTTTCAATTGAATCTGCAAAACTATTTGAAGTTGTAAAAATTCTAGTGCACCGTGCATAGATATAATCAACCATTTTGCCGATAGCACCGATAATATATTTATTGGTTAGTCCAGTAATAATTTCAACATTTTCTGGCCAAAGATCTTGCACATATAAGTAGCATGGTATCTGTCTCTTTTTTGCATACCAGACACCAGGTAAGGCTTGTGTCATTGGCGATACCTCAAATATAAATACATAATCAGCTTTTATTTTCGTAAACATTTTCCAAAGGAAACCGGAAACTACAAAAGATAAATAATTTAAAGCAAGCATTATTGAATTATTTCCTCTTGGAATAAGAGGAATTCTAATAATCTCTATACCGTTGTACATTTCTTTCCTTTTCTTAAACAGCCCATACCCATTGTAATATTTACCCTGTGGGTAATTTGGAATTCCAGTTATAACTGTTACTTTATATCCCCTTTCAACCCATTCAGTACAAATATCATTAATGCGGAATTGCTCAGGGTAGAAGTATTGCGATATAACTAGAATATGTTTTTTCAATACCTCGCGCTCCCTTCATTTCTATTTTTCCGTTAACTCTATGGTTTTTTGTAAATCCCTTATTTGGTAATCATCTTTATAGGTACTAATACTTTTTGCATAAACCAAATTGCCGAATATCTTATTAATAATTCCTAACTTCAAACCTATAACTTTTAATATGGGGTTGAACAACTTCGTGAGCACTATCTTCTTCTCATGTATATCAGCAATCACCTTTACCATCTCACTTGTTTTAACATACTCTCTATTTTGCGGGAAGAACGAACCACTTTCTTCATTATCAATCATCAATCTGATAAACTCACACAAATTATCAATATGAAGCATACTTCGCTGATTATCGATGTCAGGAAAAACAGGTAGCTTTTGAGCAGCTTTTGCCAACTTAGGATAATTGCCTTTAGAACCTTTTCCATAAATCATCGGTGGTCTAATGATAATAACTTTGAAATTATCATTTTCTAAAGGTTTTATACCTTCCTCTGCCTGCAGTTTACTATTGCCATAAAAATTGCTCGGCTGAGGTACTGTGTTTTTATCAATAACTCTTTTATCACTACTACTATCACCGTAAACAATAATACTGCTCATAAAAATAAACTGCTTGACACCTTCAGTTTTAGCTTTTTCAGCAGCTTCTATTGTGAGATCACGATTCACTTTATAATACATATCTTCCATCTTTGGATCAGACGAGACATGTGCTATCCCAGCCACATGAAACACAACATCATATTCTGAGAAATCTTTTTCCTTCCATGAATTGTTTCTCAAACTAACTAAATCGACAATATATTTATTAGGATAATCCCCAAGCCACTTCTCTAAGCTTTTGCCTACATAGCTATTTTTTCCTGTAATAAGTATTTTTTTCATTTAGAAATACTCTCCTTAGTACTCGCAACTTCCTTCTTAACTCCAGTTCCACCTTCAACAACACCATCACTTTTTACAACACTAACGATGGTACCAAAGAAGCACTTTACATCCATCCAGAGACTAATTCTTTCAACGTACTCCCCATCCAACTTTGCCTTAACTTCAATTGGTAGCTCATCCCTACCATTAATCTGCGCCCAACCGGTTAGCCCAGGCGGCACATCATTAGCTCCATATTTATCTCGTTCAGCGATCAAATCATACTGATTCCACAACGCTGGTCTAGGCCCTATAATACTCATTTGGCCGACAAAGATATTCAAAATCTGAGGTAGCTCATCAAGTGAAGTCTTTCTCAGAAACTTGCCCATCTTTGTTATATACTGTTCTGGATTACCTAATAAGTGAGTTGGAGTATCCTTCGGCGTATCGATTCGCATGGTACGGAATTTCAAAATGTTGAAATGTGTCTTGTTAATTCCTACACGTTTTTGTTTAAACAGAACTGGCCCTTTTGAATCAATCTTAATAGCAATAATTAAAATTAAAAAAAACGGTGATAATACTATAAGTCCAATTAAAGAAAGAATGATATCTACCAATCTTTTAACCTTCATATACATCCATCTACACTCCTTAAAATTTGTTCTTTAGTAGATTAGGACTTAATTGGAAGTCACTTATTCCAACTAACTACTAAACCACTAAAATTGTTATCTACTACTTATAGCCACCTCGTATACCATATATACTTTTACGCAAAATGCACCCCCCCAAAAAACCTTGTCAAATCAACGTTTTTCACATGCATTTTAGTTTTCATCTATTTCATATTGGGGTTCACATGGTTATACCAAATGGATGAAATCAATATATTGTGTCTAATTTATGTTTTTTTCAAAATTAAATACTACATATTGTGTTTATCTATATCTGATACTCACCTCGCATTAAATATGCAATATGAGAAATAGATAAAAATATCAATATATAGTATGTTTTTGTTGTTAAAAATCTAATTTTAATACTACATATTGTGTTTTGTTATCGATTTCCGATACTCACCTCGTAATATCTATTCAATCTACCAAGCAAATACGAAATAGATATTCTCGCATTTACCACCCTAAACCGAGTTTCTTCCTATTATATAAACCATTCAATCAATCTATAAATCTCACTAAAAACGCCTCAAACCCTTATCCCGTAAGGTTTCTAGCCCTCAATCTAACCTAGATAGTCAGTTCCAAACCGCAATTCAATCCTAATCCATCTCTCAAGCCCCAAGGCCTAATAAACCGACATCATTCTAAATTATATCTACATTAACCGAAAAATCATTCCCCAGAGTAAACCAGCTCGAAGAGCTGAACAATACTCACAAATAAGGAACCTCATCTTCCCCTTCCTCCACATCATCACTATTCCCTTCACCATGCACACTACACTCAACTTCCCCATTAACATATAGAAAGTCACCATCATCTGGACAATTATCATCACCATACTCAAGCAACAATTGTTCAAACAACACATCTGTAGCTTCAATGTCTTTCAAACTCAACTCTGCTTCAAAAGCTCTTTCCAACTCAACTCTATTACTATCACATACATCCTCTTTAGTACCCTCAATAACCTTCATCACACTTAGCACCGCGATTGCCGTCAGAATTCCTAAAATAACAACAACAGCAAGGACCTCAATCAACGTCATACCGCTGGACCCTAATCTACTAACAAAAGATTTACTTATATCATTCATATTCTATGCACCCCTAAGTTTTGTACAAAAACATATATATCGAAACTTACAAACAGTCTGTCAACTCAAAGGTGCACGTTTTTATCTAAATCATTAAATAATATCAGGGCATCAAACCCCACCTCACACCACACTATCGACAACTCAGTGTCTAAGGTTAACAACCCACAGCATAGCCGAGTGCCTTCATTGATAAAGGTAAGAAGACATCACCAAAAAAAGAATACTAAACTCCTCGAAGGAGGAGCCACTAATCAAACAACAGCTTAAGTACTCTACAAAAGAATCCCAATAAAAACTATAATATAAAGACAATGATTTTAAACTACCAAATAATTACCAACTTTATATTTCTACGCCTTAACTCCAACTCTACTACTCTCCACAACCATCTCTAAATACTCCAACAAATCCAGACGAAGCGTCTCATTCTTCAACGCAAACTCCACCTGTGTCTTAATAAACCCACTCTTCTCCCCAACGTCATATCTTGTTCCCTCAAAATCATACGCATACACTCGTTGCATCTCATTCAACTGCTGAATTGCATCTGTTAACTGAATCTCTCCACCAGCACCAGTTTCCTGCTTATCTAAAAACATAAAAATTTCTGGAGTGAGAATATATCTTCCCATAATCGCGAGATTAGAAGGTGCTGTACCAGGAGCAGGCTTCTCCACAAAATTCGTAACCTGATACCTTCTACCAACCTGAATTGCTGGATCCACAATTCCATAACGATGTGTCTCCTCATTAGGAACTGTCTGAACACCAATCACAGAAGAATACGTCTTCTCATATTCATCCATTAACTGTCGTAAACACGGCTTCTCAGCCTGTACAATATCATCACCTAGTAAAACAGCAAATGGCTCGTCCCCAATAAATTTTCTTGCGCTCCAAACTGCATGTCCCAAACCTTTTGGCTCTTTTTGACGAATATAATGGATATCTACTCTAGAAGATTTTTGAACCTCTTCCAATAACTCTAACTTTCCCTTTTCCAATAGATTCTGCTCTAACTCGAAAGAGTTATCAAAGTGATCCTCAATTGCTCGCTTAGTTTTACCTGTTACAATAATAATATCCTCAATCCCAGACTCTACCGCTTCCTCCACGATATACTGAATTGTCGGCTTATCAACAATCGGCAGCATTTCCTTAGGCATAGCCTTAGTCGCAGGTAAGAATCTAGTTCCAAGACCAGCAGCCGGTATAATCGCCTTTCTAACTTTCATTTTAACGACTCCCTTTATCACTTTTCATTTACTTTACTCAACTCGAACAGCTAAGGTTTTAATCAATTGTCTTCCCCAAAAGAAAAAGCTCGGAAAAGCTTTCACTCCACCAATCATCTAAACAAAATCCCTCTATAACCAAGGCTTGCGAGAGCCGCTAAATTCTCCAAAAGGTTCTACTCACACCGAAACCAACTGTTCTTCTTTCGGTTTAACTCTATTATTTGCTAAATCTATAAGTTTCTTATTTAACTCTCCCGTCTCAAGCTCCAATCCACGCTCAAGAATCTCCTTAACCTCTTCCGTATAAAGGTTATACGTCTTCCCAATATAAATCTTAGGATAGATCTGACCCTTATCCAGATGAATCTCATCCTCATTCAACAACTCTTCAAACATCTTCTCCCCAGGACGAAGTCCTGAAAACCGAATCTCAATCTCATCAAGCGTATAACCTGAAAGAGTGATAAGGTTCTTCGCCAAATCCACAATCTTAACCGGCTCACCCATATCCAGCACAAAAATCTCTCCACCTCGTGCCAAAGCACCCGCTTGAAGCACAAGTCTAGAAGCTTCCGGAATCGTCATAAAATACCTTGTCATATCAGGATGTGTAACCGTCACCGGTCCTCCCGCCTGAATTTGTTTCTTAAACAACGGAATCACAGAACCACGACTTCCAAGTACATTCCCAAATCGAACAGCTGCAAATTTCGTATTGCTCGAAAGAGCAAGATTCTGAATAACCAACTCCGCCATCCGTTTCGTCGCACCCATTACATTTGTTGGATTTACCGCCTTATCCGTCGATACAAGAACGAAGTTCTTCACACCAAACGCATTACAAGCCTCAGCCACATTTCGTGTCCCAAACACATTGTTCTTCACTGCCTCTTTAGGGTTGTACTCCATTAAAGGAACATGTTTATGAGCTGCCGCATGATACACAACATCAGGGGCATGTGTTTCAATGACTTCAAACATCCGGTTACGATCCTGTACATCACCTATGACTGGGATAATTTCAAATTGTGTTTTGTATTTATTTCTTAGTTCCATGTCGATTTGGTAGATGCTGTTTTCCCCGTGGCCCACTAATACAAGCTTTTTCGGGGTAAACGTACTTACCTGACGACAAATCTCAGAACCTATTGAACCACCGGCGCCAGTTACAAGGATTGTTTTATTTGTCAAATAATCTGAGATACTCTCAGTATCTAGTTTTACAGGTTCCCTTCCGAGGAGGTCTTCTACTTGAACATCACGGAAGCTGTTTACTGTTACTTTTCCAAGCATGACATCTTCTATGAGTGGCATAATTTGTGTCTTTGCTTTTGTCTTACTACATTCCTGGAAGATATTATTTAGCGCCTTCTTACTTAAAGAAGGAATTGCGATGATGATATTTTCGATTTTTTTGGATTTCACGATTTCTTCTATCTTATTAATTCCACCTAAAACAGGTAGATTGTAGATTTGAAGATTTTGCTTTTTCATGTCATCATCTACAAACGCGACAGGTTTTAGGTCAAGATCGTGGTTCTGCTGGAGCTGTCTTACCAACATTGTACCGGCTGCGCCTGCGCCGACGATTAAGGTTCTCTTCTTGTCCTTAGACTCACGGTAGAATGCATCACGGAATAATCGCCATGAGAAGCGTGATCCTCCGATAAAGAGGATATGCATCATCCATGTGAGCATAAGAACTCTTACATATACATTTCCAATCGTGAAGAATTGTACGACCCCTAATGTAATAATGGAGAACGTAACGGCCTTTGCAATGCTAATTAATTCTCCAATACTCGCATACTCCCATGCTCTTTTATATAAACGGTATATATAAGCAAACGCATGGTGACTCACTAATAGAGTAATAGAGCTTATTGATAGGACCGGAAGAGTAAAAATTTTCAAATAAGGATTTAAAATAAAATAACTAATATAAATTGCAGTTAATACGATGATGGAATCAATGACAATTAATGAACCCAATCTCTTTCGGTAAGACAAGACCATACCCCCTTTTTTCATATCGTTTCTATGTTTTAAATATTAGAAACGTAAAACCCCTTTTTTATATTAGAAGATACCGAACAGTTTCTTTTTCTTTATGCGCTCTGGTGTATCCTTAATAATCGTCTTACCTTCTACTAACAGTTCTGCATTTTCTTTAAAGTAATATTCCGCTGCGGTTCCGTACTCTTTCACAAGCTCGGCATAAGCTTCCTTCAATCGGAAAGGTCGATTTGATAAATTATGAGCATCAGATGCTAGAAAATGAGTCAGTTTATATTCAACTAATTGCATTGAAAACTGCTTAATCTTTTTCCCGAAATGACCGGTTACACTGGATGCTGTGATTTGCGTACACGCCCCACTTTTCACAAATCGGTATAAAAGATCAGGATTTTCTAGTATTTCACTATTTCGTTCTGGGTGGACAATAACTGGTGTGAGGCCGTTCAATTGAATATCAAATAACAACTGCTCGGCATATCGTGGTACATGGCCACTCGGGAACTCGATAAACAGGTACTTTCCTCCGTTGTTGAGTGAGAGTATTTCTCCTTTGTTATAGTCCTGTAGTAGCTCTCCATCAATACGCGATTCTTGACCGGGCAAGATGGTTAAGGGGATATTTGCCTGCGAGATCTCTTCATTTACCATCTCAACAGTCTGTAGGATTTTCTCTTTTGAATTTTCATATTCTCTCTTTTTATAGTGAGGAGTTGCGATTATTTTTGTAATCCCTTCATCTACTGCTTTTTTTGCCATCGCAATCGTTTCATCTAGGTCTTTTGCCCCATCATCAAGACATGGTAGTATATGACAATGAATATCAATCATATAAATCGCATCCTCTATCATTTTCTTTTTTTCGACAAATTATACTGGAAAAATGCTTACAATCGTTATAGTACCACAGTACTATATAGAAGGAAACGGGGGAAATTTGTCGAATCATGGCGAATGAGTGAAAAGGAAATATTTACACGAGATAAACATTTCCTTCTTTGTCGATTTCCCCACTCATTTTAAGTAAGAATATTATTTTTGAGCATAATAATAGTAATATTGGCTTTCTGTTCTCTTTATATTATTTAGGACAACACCTAGTAATTTTGCTTTTGAATTCATCAAAGTCTCTTTTGCTTTTAGCGCCGCTTCTGTTTCTGTTTTACCACTACTTACAACCAAGACTACACCATCTACTTTATTTGCTAATACTTGGCCATCCGTTACCGCGAGGACAGGTGGTGTGTCAAATACAACCACATCAAAAGAATCTTTCACGTCGTTAAGAAATTGGTCCATCGCTTTAGAGCCGAGCATTTCGGCAGGATTTGGTGGTATTGGGCCGCTTGGTAACAAATAAAGATTTTCTTGGTCTGTTTCTCTTATGGCATGCTCAAGCTTTTCTTGTTTTGTTAACACATTCGTTAATCCAGTATGGTTATCTACACGGAAAGAATAATGAGCTGTTGGTTTACGTAAATCCGAGTCGACTAATAATACTTTTTTACCTTGCTGTGCAAAGACAACTGCAATATTATTCGTTGTCGTTGATTTACCTTCACCTGGTCCAGAAGATGTCACCATAATTAATCGCATGTCTTCATCTACTGTAGAAAATTCAATGTTTGTTCGAATGGTACGATATTGTTCCGAAATAGGGGATTTCGGATTTAGCATTGTCACTAAACTACGATTTTGCAATTGAAATTGTTTTCGGTTTGATTTTTTACGCGCCAACAGAATCACCTCTTCCTCTTTTACGTTGACTTGTTTCTTGGGCTTTAGCCGCTTCTTCCTCAAGGTCAATTTGAGCAATCGCACCTAATACTGGAAGTTCTAGTAGTTTTTCAATATCTTGTTCTGTCTTGATTGTGTTATCTAGGTATTCAAGAAGGAATGAAAGCCCTACACCTGCCATTAGTCCAACTACTAAGGCAATCGCCATGTTTAGCATTGGGTTAGGTTTTACCGGAACTGGATTCTCTGCTAACACTGCCGGAGAAAGAATGCTTACATTGTCAACATTCATAATTTTGACGATTTCTTCTTTAAATACATTTGCTGTTGTATTCGCGATATCAACTGCTGTTTTTGGATTTGTGTGTTGCACTGTAATTTTCATTACTTGTGAGTTATTTGAACTTCCAACTGTAATGATCTCACTTAATGATTCAGTTAGATTTAACTCTTCTTTCACAAGATCTAAAATTGCAGGCGTCTTAATAATTTCGTTATACGTATTAATTAAGTCTATGTTCGTTCTGATATCGGATTGGTTTAAGTATGGTTGATCCGAGGTTTTTTGGTTCACTAGAATTTGAGTAGAAGATTGATAGATTGGTGTTAGAAAGAAATAACTCATAACTCCAACTGTCGCCACTGCCACAGCCGCAATCATTATAATTAACCAAAGACGCTTTCGAATCGTTTGGAATATTTCTTTTAAGCTTATTGTTTCTTCCATTTTGTCCTCCTGTTTCGTTTGTCGGTTAGTTAAGTCTAAAGGTAATTATAAACAACGAATTTACAAATATCTACAGTATTCGTGTAAATTTTTATGGCACTTTGTACCTATTCTCCCAATAAAGTATATCTTTCTTTTTGCAATAGCTTACCTTTCGGGACAAAGAGACAGGTGTCTTGTCGGAGCTTGAACTGGTTGGTGAAATCTTCAAACTTACTATTTATTAGAATCTGTCGATAGTTTCTCCTTCACGCTAGACAAGAAATAGCAAATTTCTAAGGGAACTTATGCTATTTTTAAGAAAACTTTTTTTGTGAAGGGGTTGTATATATGGCATTCGAATTGATTCTAGATGTAGTGTTTGGTCCCCGTGAAGTGTTTCATGATATGGAATGTTCCGTCTGTGGATATTCTGAAATCTATTATATAGATCCAGTTACGAGGAAGCAGATTGGCAGAGCCTGCAGTGGCTGCGGATTTTTTCAGAAGTTTGAATGAGATTATAATAGAAGAAATTCGACAAGTGACTTTTGTCGATTTTTTTACTTTCTCTTAATAAACGGAGTGGATATTTATGGTAGAATAGGTATAGTTTTTACATCAGTGGGGGTAATTGATTTGCAGAGAAGAAACCTATTCTATTTATTTCTTATTATAAGTTTGGGGATTACATATAGCTCTCCAGGTATTGCTTATGGGGCTTTGAAGCCGATTGATTCTGAGGAAAAGGCCATTACGAATCCAAATCCTAATCCAGCACCTGTGCCTGAGCCAAATCCGGAGCCAAGCCCTAAACCTAATCCTGAGCCTGAACCCGCTCCGGAACCTGAACCAGAGAAAGAACCCGAGGTTTCACCAAAGCCCACCCCTCAGCCTGAGCAACAAGAGCCAACAAAACCGAATCCTGAAGAAGAACAAACGAAACCAAAAGATCCTAAACCTTCTCAGCCATCCGAAGACAACAATGAGAATCCAAAACCTGCAACTCCTATTAAAGAGAAGCCTAAGGAAATAATAAAACAACCAGCCAAGCCTACCTATAAGCCTGCTCCGAATCAAGAAGACCAAACTCCTGCGGTTGATCAAGAAGAGTTAGAAGAGGTTGAATCCATTGAAGATGAGGATGTAGAGGTAGAAGAAGAGCCCGAAGTGATGGAAGAATCCGAGGAAGAAGTTGTCGAAACGGATACTTTAATTAAGACCACAAAGGTAGAGTCTGATAACAGCACGTCTACGACTTTTATTGTCGGCATGAGCTTATTTGGTTTATTGATACTTGTACTCGTTTCTAGCGGATTGTATTGGCTGTTCAGAGGTAGAAGAAGAAGGTATTAATATAATATGAAGGAAAAGGAATGACCTGTACGTTAGGGTCATTCCTTTTTTTAGAAAGTGTTGTGCGATTTTTGAGGTGAAGTAATGATTTATTGAGCCTTTTCAGCTTCCATTTGTTCTTTCCTCATTAATTATTAAAATATTGGCTATTTCATACCAACTCGAAAATTATATACCAATAGTAATGGATTTTAAGGTACTTTTTGGGTATAAATACCTAAATTCGAATCGCAAGTTCACCACTACTTCTACCCAAGATATGGTAGAAAATTGTTGGATTTTACCGTATTATAGGTTATAAGTCTTAGTTTAAGAGGAGTGATATGATGTCGAAGCATTTTGAAATTATTCGGTCTCTTCACGAAGAGTTTTATCAAACGTGTGTGTTGATGGAGAAGAATGCGAAAACGAATCCGACGACGGCCGCGTTCCAGATGCGCCGCTCCCTGGAGTATTTTTTGAAATGGTTTTTGCAATATAACAAGTTATCTTATACAGATGAGACTGGTCGTCCTCTAACCCCTGAAAAGATGATCCAAAGAGGATTTGAAGCGAATAAACTTTTACGACACCAATCATCTACACTTCATCAAATTCGAAGATACACAAACCCGTATGCTCATACCCCTGACCTCGATAAGGTTGCGGAGCCTGCTAGAATACATGATGTCCTGAAATATATGAAGCAATTTCATAGCCTCGTCATTGGGTATTTACGCTATCGAAGAATCATTAAACAGAGCTTTGAATTAAATGAAGATTTAGTTATGATTAACGATTTCCAACCGATTCGACTCATTGATATTAATGAGTATGAAGAAGGCTGTACAAAAAAGTATTATTGCAAACAAGTAGATCCTAATACCCAGATGGTCACCTATCATGTAATTCGTGAGTTTATGAGGGACAATCAGCAGGAGGCCAGTGCACAGGAGTTTTTGACAAGAGATTTACTTGCCCTTGAACAACGTTGGCAGGATCGCAGACATATTCCACAGCATATCGTTCGCCATCAAAAGATTGAACTTGAACTAAATAATAAGCTATTTTTTACTTGTTATGAGTTGAGTGATGTGGACAAAAACCTCACAGAGATTAATATTGGCACCCTTTCCCTTCAGGACCGGCTCACATTAATCGAAGGAACAGCCAAAGGAATTCGTGAGTTACACGGAGGTAAGACTCCGATGTATCATCGTGCACTTACCCCTTCTAGTATTTATGTTCAATATGAAGATGGAGAGCTTTTTGATGTAAAAATTGGAAACTTTGAATATACAAAACTGCCAGACGGGACTGCGGTTACGATGAAGTCAAAGGTGATCAATCGAAACAAAGATCCTTTCCGCGCACCTGAGCTTGATAAAAAGATGGACCTTGATGATTGGAGTAAGGCCGATATTTATTCTCTTGGCATGCTCATTTTATATTTTTTCGGATTTCAAGGTTACGAGGCAATATTCCAAGTCGAGGAACTTAGTCAGGTAGGATTTTCCGACGATTTTATTGACCTTGTTGCTCAAATGACAAATCAATCTTATGAGTTCCGTCCAACTATCACTGAAGTTACAGATGTGATTAATCGCGAGGTGAAACAGTTTGTTTAATCTAACCTATCAGGTAGACCAACGCTTTCGGTTTTTAAAAACCTTATATGGTTCAAAGGAAGAGCCCTCTGCTTTTTACGAGGCTTTTGATGAGCGTAATAAACGGAAGGTTGGGGTTAAATCCCTCTCTGTTGCGCCAAGAGATTTGCCATTCGCGGAACAGGAAGCCCATGTCATCCATTTGTTTTCAAGGTTTTCTACAAATATTCCAGCCCTTTATGATACGCACTATGACAAGAAGGATGAGCGCTTTTACATCATCATGCAGTTAATTGAAGGTGGTGTCACCCTTAAGGATATGCTTGAAAGTCGTGTCAATCTGACGCAAGGGCTACAGCTCATGATCGATCTATGCGAGGTGCTAGAGCCGATTCATCGTGCCAATTATCAGCATCGTGATTTAAAGCCCGCCAATATCATGATCCAAAACCGAAATGTCTATGTCATTGATTTTAATTTAACGACCCAAATTCCATTTAAAGGAGAAGGAACAGAAGACTATCGGGCACCTGAGCAGGACAAGTATGTAGCTGGTGTTGGACAAGACCGCGCGGACATTTTTTCATTAGGGGTCATTTTGTATGAATTGTGTACGGGACATCGACCTGTTAGTGGGATTGACTATGTCCCTGAACGAAAGAAAAAGATTTGGAGAAAGTTTACGCCTCCAACTGAATACGCACCGCAACTACATATAGCTATTTGCCAGATCATAGAACGATGTATGGATATTGATTCAGCCAAACGATATGCAAACGCAAATGAACTGAAGCGTGCCCTGCTTCAAGCAAAAAGGCAGATTCGATGAGGACACAGGATGGTTCACAAAGACGTTGACACAGGATGTGTTGGACTAAGTCTATGTACACTTGTTCGGGGATTTGGGTAGGTATCCTCCCCTAACCTTCTTGGTTTTGGGTTCGGATTTTACTGCCTGTTAATGTGGGATAAAGGGGATTTTATAATGAGCAATCAGATTTATTTATATGATGATAGTGAGACCTTTGAATTTGTTGGCCAGCTTCCATTTGCATGTACCAATAGTTTTGTAACAAGCTGCATTAAATTAGGAATAGATAGAGATGCATTTTTATCACAACTGGCGAACCAAAAAGTATTTTTAATGATCGAAAAAGAGTCCGCTACTAGTAGTGATAAGGTATACCAGGTTCTAACGGATAGCTGTATTATGAACTGTGCCTATGACCCGAATGGACATTTTGTCATCAAGCATTTAAATGCAAAAACAGTATCTAGCCAAAATCAATTTTTGAAATATTCACTAAAGGTAAGAACAACAGAAGGGGCATGTTTTTGGCATAATAGCGACGAATGGGGTCTATATTCAAGCCGGGATATGGCCATGGGGCATTTTCAAGGGGTCTATCCCTCTTTCTCTAAAAAAATAAGTGCTTTTGCTACTCAACAGCAAAGCGATCATGACGATGAAGACACGGATGAAGACTTTCAACTAAGTGATCACCTTGAAGACCTGCTTGAACGGGCCGAGCAATATGTAATCGCTGAGGATGAAATTCAAAAGGCAGCTGCACAATCTGGTCCACAAATTAGTTATTATGAATTTGAAAGTGCCAGTGGGTATGAACGTTTGGAGAAGCTTTCCTATCATTTTCTCTTCACTGATTTAGATAAAAACACCTATAAACGTGGAACCCGTGTAATTGTTCATTTGGATCATGAACAAGAAGTCGCTGGAGTTATTGTCTCTTTAGAAGCCGATGAAAAGCCATATAGGATGACGATTTTGTTCGATGAACAATTTGATATTAATGATTTGTTACCAATGGGACTCATTACTTTGGAATACAATGCTGTACAGCGCTTGGTAAGAGAAAATGTCATTCAGGATATCCGCATTGGTCAAAGTGAGGCTACTTATTTTGATGAAGTAGTTGGTCTAAATAAGTTTAGTGGGTTTACGAAGAAACCAGTGGAAGCCTTACTCAATCAACTGAAGTCCTCAAACCGACCACCAAACGAGAGTCAGCTAGAAGCGATTCGAAAAGGAATTGAAACGAATGACGCCTTGCTTGTGTTAGGGCCGCCTGGGACAGGTAAAACTACTGTCATTTTAGAATGGGTTAAGTATTTTGTTTTACAAGAGAAAAAACGTGTCCTTATTTCCTCACAAAATAATAAAGCCGTCGATAACGTACTTGAACGCCTTGCAGAGGAAAAAGAAATCGACACCATCCGTGTGGGAAGCGAGGAAAAAGTTCAATCAAATGTACAGCATCTCATGTATGAGGAGAGAGCCAAAGATCTTCAGAACACCATCATGGAGGCGAATGACACCTATACGGAACGAGCTAAAACGATAATAGACGATGTTCTTCAATATTCAGAGGCCGTATCCTCCCTCTTGCCAAGGGCTCGTGAGATGAAAAGATTGTTTGATGACGTCTCAAAAAAAGAACAAGTGTTAACTTCCAGCTTTGACACACCTTTGGATAAATTACAGAGGAACAAAGAACACCAACAACGAATTCTCGATGAAAAACTAGCGAAACAAGAAAAGGTACAAGAAAGTCTTACAGACTATGAACAACAATCTGGGTTAAAAAAGACATTGCTGTTACCAAAGCTTTTATGGTCAAAGGCTTCTCATCAACTTCATGTAAAGCAAGTTTCTAAGCAAAAAGAAGTCTTAGTGGACATCTTAAATGAAATTGACGACCTTACCAAAAGGCGTGGTCGCTTTCTGAATGAAACCCTTCATCCATTGAAGGATTCTTTGGCGGAGATGGATAAGGAATGGACAGTAAAACAAGTTGCTATTCACCCGCTTTCCCTCTCATGGAATAACGAGGTTTATTCCTTCACATTGGAAGGCATTTTTGCAGAAGAAGCATTACTACAGCTCGAGAACCAGCATAAGGAGTGTCAAAATATCTTATCAAAACTGAACATAACCGTTCAGGCCTTAGATCGTTGGAGAAGCTTTTTACAACAAAAAAAGAATTATGCCTTATCGAAGGTTCTCTTAGAGTCTGTTGATTTAGTTGGGGCAACCTGTGTGGGAATTAACAGTCAGCAACGGTTTCAGGATTTAGACTTTGATGTGACCATTATTGACGAGGCAGGCCAGATTCAAATTCACAATGCCATCGTACCGATGAGTCGTTCAAAAAAAGTCATTATGCTTGGGGACCACCTTCAAATTCCTCCGATGGCTGATCAACTAGTGATTGACCGCTGTAAGGAATCAGGCGTGAAAACCGATCTGTTGACGAAAAGCTTTTTCGAGTATTTATATGAGCGGTTTGATGATTCGAATAAGATTCTATTGGATACCCAGTATAGAATGCCTGCAGAGATTGCGGACCTGCTTTCCGAGTGGTTTTATAATGGGGAATATCATTCATTTTCGAAGAAGAAGGAAATGAAATCAGCATTTCCTCATTTGTTTAAAAAGCCTTTTGTCATAATTGATACATCAAAAATGCGCTCGCGCAGGGAGACGAAAAAACCGAAAGAAGGAAGCTTTAATAAACTCGAAGCAGAAATCATCATCTCACTTTTACGCAAAATGCTTGAAGGTAGTAACGAAACGAAACCATATGCAATAGAGGAGATTGGGGTCATTGCCCCCTATAAATTACAGGTAAATTATATTCGTAATCGGGTATTACAGGAATTCCCGCAGTACACGAAGCAAGAGGTTTCTGACTTAGTAGCGACACTCGATAGTTTCCAAGGTCAGGAGCGTCCAGTTATTATGTATAGCTGTACAAAAAGCAATACCATTTCCCCTGAGAAAGAAAGAGTGGGTTTTCAAAGGGAATTGAGACGATTGAATGTTGCCTTGTCACGTTGCCAGGAGCAGCTGGTGTTTATAGGAGACTTACCATTCTTAACAAGCTGTGAGTATTTTGAAACGAATATGTTTAATCAGCCATTAGTAGACCGAAACGGCAAGCCTATTCATGGCACAAGTGAAAAGGAATTTTCAAGGTTTATTCAACTTATGACAACCTACGCAGCTGACGGGAAAGCGGAATTGCTTTCAGCTGAACGTTTCATTCGTCATACCGAGGAGGAGAAAGTTCGATGACAACAAAGAAATCCATCCCAACACGAAATCCTTTTTCCCATATCCAAACGGCGATCGATCTTTTCTATGAATCTTATCCTGTTTTCCATAAAGCAGGAAAACTAACATTTTGTTCATGTTTGTATTATCCTTTAGCAAACCTTGAGCTTAATGTCAGAGAAGCAAGTAGTGAAGAATTCGACACCATTGAACATACGATATTAGAGATAATCTACAGTGGAATTAAAGAACCTTCAGAAATCGCAAAAATGATGGGATTAACTGAAAAATATGTAATGAAGCTGATTCGCATCCTTGAAGGCTATGGTCATGTGCTTGATATGGAAGTACAGGATATTGGGAAACGTTCTGTCAAGGATGGGGTAAAATATAGAACCTATCAAACTACTCAAAGAGTACAAGCAGACCCTTTGTTTTGGCAGCTCTTAAGCAAGGAGATGTATCAGCCTAATCATCAGCTATTATCTATTGATGAAACGAAGCGGAATATTCCTCATATGCAGCCTAATCCATTCGTAGATGAACAGCTATTTCAAGCTCTCTTTCACAATCTTGATGAATATAAACGGGCAAAGAAAAAAGTCTTTCATATGAATGTAGAGAAGGTCGAAGGAGTTGTTAGCAAGAAAATCCAATACGCTTATGCCTATCTTCTATTATTTGAGGGGCTAAAAGATCCGATTGCGATTTTACAACACAAAAAAAGTAAATATGTTGAAAATCCAAGGGATGCCTATTATTGGAAGCCCTTAGCAGTTTCAGAATCAGCGGCGAGGACACTTGGGTTAACAAGTGACGAATTTCACCTTGTAGAAGATTCCTATTTTGAGCCATTTGTGCAAACCGTAAAGGAAGTTAGACAACAATTAGAAAAGCAACGAGAAAGATTTCGTGAATTTCCGCAAAATGTGGAAGGACGCCTCTTGAACGATTGGGGCATCGAGGCTGAAGAAGTACAATTTGACATAAATCAAACACACCTTACTTTATATGTATCTCCAGAAAATCTCGATCAGATGCACAGTACAGGTCAAAATCAAAATCACCCCTATGTCAAATTTGCAGCAAACCACCTCTACCCCGGATTGGTTTGCTATCCTAAAGTTTTGAGATAGAGAGTTCACTAAGTGGGACCTGTCCCCGCAAGCCCAAAAACCCAGGACGTTGTTGTCGCCTGGGTTTTTGAAAGGTTAGGAGTATTAAAATTTTGCAATGGTGTTGATTGCCGCACGCTCGTGGTATTGCATTTTTGATTCTATGGTTTGTTTTAATTGTGAAGAGCGACAATCCTCTAGTAGTGTTCGATGTTTGTTAAATTGCATGCTGTGCCAATAGTACTTTGCTTTGTAAACTGCTTTTTTCATGCATAATTCTCCTTTCGATTTTTGGTAAACATAAATCGACGGAGCCTCGTGTTCGGGAACTGGCTGGCGTAGTCCATAAGACCGTAGCCCCTCTAGTTTTGCGTCATCACCTTTCAATGATTTTGCCATTTCGTACGATTTATGTATGATTCATTATTACTATAGGACAGGGTGTGAATCTATTAAAAGGGGCTTTTGACCTATTTTCGATATAAATAGTACTTTTGTAGTAGAATTTTGTCGATTTAGGTCGTTTTTTGAGAAAGACTGAGTGGTTCATTGAGGAAGAAATGGGGAATTGCGTTTTTGTGGTGCGGAAATGTACTTTAATTTGAGTAATTGCACGATGACGAAATGGAATTACGTTTTATTTTGAACAAATGCGTGGTAGGTAGGCATAATTGCGTTATAGCA
The DNA here is from genome assembly GCF_031181385.1 of Fredinandcohnia onubensis. Classification (GTDB taxonomy): domain Bacteria; phylum Bacillota; class Bacilli; order Bacillales; family Bacillaceae_L; genus Ferdinandcohnia; species Ferdinandcohnia onubensis_C. The sequence continues at coordinate 280,759 of NZ_JAPSKV010000001.1, read as the reverse complement.
TTTTTTCGCCTGGGCACCAGCATTATTTTCAGAGCTTCATATAAAAAAACTAGCAACCAATACTTGATTGCTAGTTTTCGTGGAACAAAGGACCCCGTATTTTTTAGTTTTTCTTGTTTCCAGTATTTCCGTTGTTACCTTTGCTTCCTACTTTTACTACGTTCTCGGTTACATTACCTGCATTGTCAACTGCGACGATTGTTACAGTTTGGTCTTTACTTAATTCGTTGGCAAAGACATGTTCAGTTTCACCGTTCACATATGGTGCGTCAAGTACAGATTGACCATCTACTAATACTGTCCAAGATGCTACACCACTTGTCTTATCTGAAACGTCCACTGTAACTGTTTTTCCATCTGAACCTAATGTCGTTTTTACCTTAGGATTTGTTACGTCTAGTTTCACTGGGAATGTTAAGGTTTGAGCCTCAGCACCTTCATAGTCAAGAGTTGCTGTTGCCTGTAGGTAATATTGTCCTTCAGGTGCTCTCTTGCCATTATGCATAGTGCCATCCCATGTCCAGTCAGAGTATAGGTAATACATTGGACCTTGTCCACCATCATAGTAGTTTTTGCGGACAAATTCTTCTGTTTTGATTTCTTTTACAACTTTGCCATCTTCGTTGATCACAGATAAGTTTAATTCTTTTGCATTTCGGAGTAATGATAACAGATAAGTTGCACTGTCATTCACTCCGTCTCCATTTGGTGAGATTGCAATTAGGTTTGTATCAATATCACCTGTTGCTTGATTAACTCCTAAGTATTCGTAGCTAGTACCACCAACATGAGACAACACACCTGTTGTTCCATAGTAAGTAGCCTCATCCCAGATTGGAGCGTCAAAGATTGGCGCTGCATTCCAGTCACCTTTGAAGCCTACATAAGGTACGACTAAATCTGGGTTTGTATCTGTTGGGTCCGTTAATTTTACAAAGCCTTCTAACCAATACCCATTTGTGAAAATTGATTTTAAATCTTCGTCCCACTCACTTACATCAACTCTTACTTCAAATGTTGTTTTTCCATTTGCAGGCACTTCGATTGTGCTAGTTGCTTGTCCGTTAACCGTTGCAACTGCACCTAGATCTATTGAGCCATATAGGTTTGGTGCCGATACAAAGATTCCTGCATTTACAGGAGTATCCGTTTGAGCACTTGCATTTACTTCATATGATACAGCTTGATCTGATAAGTTTTCAGCTGTTAAAGAGAAAGTAACCACATTGTCTTTTACCTCTTTAAGTGCTACTTTTGCCTCACCAGTGTTCGGATCTGTCACTGTCACTGGTGTTGTGAATGCTGCGTGAAGCTGCATGATACCTGCACCTTGACGGCGTGGTGATACAGGTACTTTATTAAGTTCAACTGGTTTAGAAGTGTTCATCAAGAATTTTTTCGCAAGCTTGGATCTCTCCGCACCTTCAAGTCCAAATTCTTGGTCAACACGTTCAAGTACTAATGCCGAACCGCCAGATACATGTGGAGCCGACATTGATGTACCACTCTTAATTCCGTATTTGTCGTCATTGATTGTTGAGTAAATTTGTCCTCCTGGAGCTGTGATTTCTGGTTTGAAATCAAGGTTTGGTGTAATTCCCCAAGAAGTGAAGTCACTCATTTTTCCAGCATTTGTGTTTGGAATAGACATTTGATTTCCGTCAAATGAAACGGAAACTGTTTGTCCTGCCTTAAGTGCTGCTGCGAAACGATCACCGTCTGCTTTTAGCATGAATAATTGTGGGATAATGATCGCTGTATCAGATGCCATGCTTACAGTTCCATCTGTGTTGTTATAGATGAACACACCTTCAGCACCTGCATTCTGTGCATTTATTGCCTTATCAACGAATCCAATTGAACCACGTTGAACTAATGCATATTTTCCTTCTAGATTTTTACCTGCAAAATCTTCAGGCGTTCCTAGACCAGCCTCAACTAATTCATAGCTTGTGCCACCCGCTGGGCTCGTCTGGCCTGCAGATAAGTACATCACTTGAGTTGGTTCTTCATCGCCCACTACAACGCTTACTGCATCAACTGTCATATTTGTGTTTTCATAAGATGCAACCTGAAGTGAATCATAGGAAACACCTGGTGAGCCTACCACACCGTAGTCAGGGTTAGATGCGTATGGATATGGGAAAGAAGAGCCACTTCCTAAATAATTCGAGTTACCCGCTGAAATGGACATCATTACGCCATTTTCGACGGCACGTGTTACAGCTTGTTGCTCAGCTGATTCAGAATCAACGAATCCGGCTGTAGAACCAAGACTCATGTTAAGAACGTCTGCACCTAGCTTAATGGCATCGTCAATCGCTTTAATGTAAATATCTCCGTAAGTAGTTGCTACATCTTGACCAAATACACGTAATGCAAGTAATTGGGCTTCTGGGGCAACACCTTGAATTCCACCATTTTCTTCGTCACCGTTTGCCGCAACTGTTCCCGCTACGTGCATCCCGTGCATATTTGTATCCGCATTTGTGTCAACGATATTGTCGTTGTTGTCCATGTAGTTCCAACCGTAAGGAACTTTTTCAGTCCAGAACTTACCTGGAAGACCAAACTCAGAAATAACGTTGTTAACGTCTGCCTCTGATAATTCAGCAGAGGAACTATCAGTCAAGTCAAAGTCCTTGTGGTTCGGGTCGATACCAGAATCAATGATTCCAACAGTTATCCCTTCCCCTTTAAAGCCGAAGTCACGCCATACTTGCTGCGCTTCCACTAGTTCTTTACTGTATTGCATGTCTGCTTCTTCATCTGGAATCGTATACTCAGTTGCGATGTATACATCTTTTACTTCAGGTACTTCTTTAATTTTTGCAATATCACCGTATTTTACTTTTCCGCTGAATCCATTTACAACGGCTTCGAATTCTTGCTCATATTTAATGTTAATGTTTTTCCCTTTGATCTTTTCTTTTGCTACTTTTTGTTTATTCTTTGCAGCTTTTTCTAGTTGTTTTCTTTCCCCTTTTGATAGCTTATCGTACTTTTTACCCTGTTTCGTTGCTACCTCAATCGGAGCATCCCCGCTCATTTCGACAACAACACGAACCTCTTGATCAGGGTCAATATTCGGAACGTCGGTTGCTTCTCTGTTTTCGATTTCACTCGACGGTTTCTGTGCATCTAGCTGCTTTGGTGTAAAGCCAGTAAATGCAAACGCACTGCCGCTAAATGCAAGAAGTAATACTAGTAATAATGCAGTAATTCTCTTAGCCATTTTCATCCTCCCTTTTCTCATACAAACTAAAAACTAGTAATTCGAGAAATAGTCCCCCCTCACGAATATTTCGGTCCCAAAACATTACAAAATTTTCAGGATATTCATACTATACTAAATTACTATTTCTGGAACTAGCGCTAAAAGTCATAGTAAAATTAGGCTAAAAATGAGTGTTCGCATTGTTGAAACCTGTCGTTTCGGGACAATTGGAGGATGAAGGAATAGGATAATAGTGGTATATAGAGGCGTGTGCCTTGAACCTGGAGTAGGGTAAAGGAATGAAGTGCTGTGGATACAGGTTGTCAATGAGTACGTTTGGGCATATCCAAATTTCTAAGAGGTCGGGTGTTATGAAGGCGATGAAGTACATAACGTTGCTTGATTCTTAGCGAAATGGTCTTCATGGAACCGATGATGTAATGAACGTTGCTTGATTCTTAGAGTAAAGGTCCTCATGAAGGCCACTAAATCCTTTGCAAAGCTTGATTGAGCGGTGAGGTTCACACGGACACGTCCTGCCCCCAAAAAATATGCCAGTCACCTCCCGAATGTCTTTCGTCTGGTGACTAGCATTATTTTAATTAGTTGTTTCTATTCACCAACCCGCAATGTTGATTCCTACGTACTCTACTTTTCCGTTGCTGTCCTCGTAAGCGAGAGAAATAAAATCACCGCCCGAGTCTAAATTCGGACGGTTATGTTTGGGCGTGGGACAAGGGAACAATCCCCGTATCTTTATGCTTGTTTTTTGCGTGTTGCCATTATTGCGATGATGCCGGCTCCTAGGAATAGTTGGCCAAATAGCAATATGTTGTAGCTATTTGTGGCTGTTGTAGGAAGCTTTTTGTCATCGTTTTTCTTGTCTTGATATTTATCATTTGTTTCTTTTGGCCTATTATCTTTATCGATGCCTTTTTCAGCCTCCTTAGCCGGAGGTGTTACTTCATCTTTGTCATCGGATGGTTGCTCTTCAGGTGTTTTGCCATCTTCATGGTCTGTTTCTTCGCCCGGTTCATCACCAGGATCTTCCACAGAAGCTGCAGTCGTGATTATAGTTGATCCCAAGATGACACGCTCTTCGTCATTTTCGTCAAAACCAATGATTTCGATGTTGTACGATGTATCAGGTTCTAGATCCGTGAGTAAGTAGCTTGTATCCTTTGTTTCTTCTGCTACTACTTCCCGATCTAGAAATACATAATAGGTGAAATCTTCAAATCCATCCGTCGTTACAGGTTTCCAACTAAATTCAATCTCGGTATCTGTAACATGATCTGCTGATATATCGAGGTATTCATAGAGTACAACTACCCCTTTATACTCTAACTCTCTAATAATCGTTAGAGCTTCTGACCCCTCGGTTAAATCAAGTGCATTGTTCATAATTAGTACAAACTCTAAATATGGTAATGCTAGTAAACTTGAAATATCTGTGATTTCATTGTAAGCCAGGTTCAGGAAATCGATATTTAGGTTTTCTAATGCAGAAATATCTTTTATCCTATTGTTCTGTAAAGATAACATAGATAAGTTTGTTAGTCCTGATAGGGCCTCAATGTCCTCAATATGATTCCAATCTAGCGCCAAGAACTGCAGGTTCGTTAAATTTTTCAAGGCCGAAATGTCTGAGATTTCATTGTTGATTAATGATAAATAGGATAGGTTCGTTAGACTTTTAAGCGGCTCAAGGTTTGTAATTGAATTTGAATCTAAGTTTAAGTCCTCAAGATTTATTGCATATTCCAATCCTGTTATATCAGTAATGCCTCTGTCTGTTGCGTCAAAACTGGTTAGAATAGTTAGATCACTTTCCACGAGTTCACGTGATGTAATACGTAATGCATCTCTCACCGCTTCTTCTAAAGCTGGGTCCGCAAATTGTACGGGATCGCCTGATGGAGTCGGTGGTGTTACTACATACGTATTTGCACTTCCCCATATAAAGCCGTCCTCGTCCACACCGTAAACTGTGATGTCAAGATCAGTTAAAGGGGCAAGACCTGTTAGCTTATAAAATGGTTCAGAGGCAGGTGTTTCCGCAACTTCCTCACCATTTACATAAATGATGTACTTAGAGATGTTATCCACTATCTCAAAAAAGTTAATCTCAAATTCAACTGTGGATTCGGTCAAATCCGTTACGAAAATTTCGTGACCAAAGTCGCTCCACTCAATAGTGACGCCTTTGTTATGCAATTCTTTGATAACTTCGATGGTCGCGGATCCTTTTGAAAAATCAAGTCCATAGTTGCCATACAGGGATACATATGTTAGGCTTGGCAACTCAAGTAACGTATCGATTTCTTCTAATTCGTTATACGATAAAGATAATATACTGAGGTTCTCTAGGTGTGCTAAATCTTCAATAGTAGAAATCTGGTTACTAACTAAATCCAAATAGAATAGGTTCGTTAAGTCTTTGATTGGTGTTAAATCTGTGATTTCATTGCCACTTAGCCACAGGTCCTCAAGATTTGTTGCATGCTCAAGGCCAGTTAGGTCTTGTATCTCTACATAGCTAGCATCTAAGTGTGACAATCTTTCCATATCGTCCACATAGACATCGCGGTGATAGATTTTTAACGCCTCAGCGACTGCTGTTTTTAGATTTTCATCTCTAAATTGGACCTTTTCTCCAACAGGTGGTGCAATCGTAGTAGCTTCAGCTTCGATTGTCTCGACCGTGTCATCTTGATAGTTAATATCCACCTTTAACTGGTAGGTTGTTTCTTGTAAAAGGTCAGTGTACGTATATGATGTTATATACGGATCGGTAATCTCCTCAACCAATGTCCCATCCAGGTATACTTGGTATTTTTTTACGTCGGTCGGCTCCCAAGGCTCTTCCCAATAGATTGAGATAGACTGCTCGGTTACTCCCTCCACATACAATTCTTTTTTAATGATTAATTTTTCATCGTCTAAAAGAATCTCAATTGGATTTGTTAAGTAGTCGCGCTCGCTTTCTATCATAAACTCCGCTGTGATTTCCTCATCGTTGTATGTGATGAGATTATAAGTTCCTGTTTTCAGTTCCAGATTCTTATTATCTGTATTGTAGTCAACAAAATAGCCCTCTTCATCTAAATAGCCGTAAAGCTCCACGTCAGATACATTGTCGCTAACCCCTCTGATTGTAAAACCATACTCCCATGGGATGTTGCCATTTGTTGTGGAGACTTTGATATTTGTCGTCACTAATTCTTCTACTGCTTCAGTTGGGAATACAGGGATGTCTGTTGGATCATCAGATTCCTCTGAGTCTGGTGTTTCCGTTGATTCTGGAGTTTCCTCAGGTGTTTCAGTAGGGACTCCGACTTCTTCCGGGTTTTCCCCCTCTTCCACAACAACTTCACCAGAATTGAACTCTACTTTTTCACTGATTAGTAGATTTCCAGATGACGTCACCGCAGTAATTTCATATGTATACGTGGTGTTTGGTTCGATTTCTGCATCTTCATATGAATACCGTTTAACGCTTCCTTCTTCAGTTTGAACTGTCGGTTGGATTTTTCAGCCGTTTGTCCATTTTTTTTAAGTTGATAGCTTGTGATTTCTTCATCTTGCTGGAGTGACGCTTCCCACGATAACGTAATACCCTTCTCTGTTTCTGTCAGACTTACTTGGCTTAGCTTGTTTTGCGCATGAGTCTTGCTGATGGTCAATGGACTCATGAACGAAAGTAGTATTACTAGGACCATACTCACATTTAGCCATTTTCGATTACGCATTCTTTCTTCCTCCTACCGGATTTACAATAATAATAGAAACCATCCAGCATATTATATATCACAGAATAGGAAAATAATATCAATATTTTACTATATTTGGGATATTTCGAATAGTGAAAATACTAGATTTAAAGGAAGTGGGAAAGAGATCTTGGTCTTGCGGGTCACTGGGACAGAAACATTGTCACAAGGCTGGTCAATGGACCTGTCCACACAACAGATGGTGGTGGGGAATTGCGCCTCCACCGGGAATAATTGCGTGTTAACAGTTTTTTCGCCTTTTCGTCTACCTCATTTGATAGAGTGACGTTTGGTGGTCAAGTGACCTGTCCCAGTGACCCGTTTTGTATTATTTTGTTGGAATTTAGCGAACGGTTTACATTGATGGTTCTGAAAATTACAAATAAACTATAAAAGACTATTCATCTATTACAAAAGAAGGAGGACGTTAGATGCATTTTTTCAAAAAGAAAAAGCTTAGTATTTTATTTTTACTAGTTTTATTGTTTCAGACTGTAGTGGCTCCTACTGCTTTAGCTGAGGATGCTCCAGTAGACAAGCCATCTCTAGTCGCACTTGGTGATTCCATCACCTTTGGTTGGAATCTCTATGAGGGGGAGAATCCAGATAAATCAAAGCCATCTGCCCATGCATTTCCGAATTATATACTAAATGGTGGTTTTGATGTCACGAACTTGAGTTTTCCTGGTTGGACCTCGGGTCAATTGCTTGATGCGATCAAAAATAACCCAGCGTATCTACCCGCAATCGCTCAAGCTGATGTCATTACGCTAAATATCGGAAACAATGACTTGCTTCAGGCTGCAGAAGTTGGGAAGCTCATTTCTGAAGGAACACCACTAACACCGGAAAAGATAGCAGAAATTACACAAAAGATTGAAGCTGCTTCTCTTCAATTGGCTAGTAATCTCACACAAATTATGGGTGCCATCCGTGGGGTGAATCAAGAGGCTCCAATTCTCTTCTATAACGCCTATAACCCATTTGGTGCACATATTGAACAAATCGTGCCTAATTTACATACGATGGGCGAGCTAATTATCACAAATGTGAATCAAAAGGTAATCGCACCAATTTCAGCAAGTGTTCCTGGAACGTTTTTAGTAGATGCCTATTCGGCTTATAATGGGAAACAAGCTACTTATGTTCGCACATTCCCTGACGTACATCCCACTATTGAGGGACAGAAGGCTTTGGCCTCTCTAGCGGACCAAGTCTTGATTTCATTGTTACCGCCAGAACTTCCTGAACTAGAGATCTTATTATCTGCTGCACCGACAGATTCTACTGAAGGTCCAGTAACCATTAGTGTTGCTACAAACCTTGAAGAAGTCTTAGAAATGAAGTGGCTTCCTGGCGAATTAGCAGTGGAGGATTTTGAAACAGAAGGTAATGACATTCCGTTGGACAATCCAGGGTTTGAAGTAACCGAAAATGGTTTCTACACCGTTTATGTATTGAGTGGAACTGGTGAGAAGGGAGTTGCTTCAATTGAGGTGAAGAATATTGTTCCGCCGGTTGAGGAACCCCCGGTAGAAGAGCCACCTGTGGAAGAACCTCCAGTCGAGGAGCCGCCGGCTGAGGAACCGCCTGTGAACGAGGAGCCACCAGCGGAAGACCCTAAAGATGATCCTAAAATAGAAGAACCTGTTAAGGATGAGCAAAAGGTAACGCCTGAAAAGACCGAAACAAAATCAGGTCCAAAGCTACCTAACACTGCAAGCCCACTATTTAATATGCTTGCTATTGGAATCACAACTCTTTTAATTGGTTCAGCTCTATTTTTCATGTACATGAGAAGAAATAGAACAGCGTAATAAAAAGCCTATCTTTCAATCGAAAGATAGGCTTTTGTGTGGGACTGAGGGACCTGTCCCCTTGAGCCATTACTTCACTTGCAGGTTTTCAATAATCGATGTGATGCCCATACCACCTGCAATACAAAGTGTAACTAAGCCATATTTTACATTTCTACGCTTCATTTCGTAGAGAAGTTTAGTCATTAAGATTGCTCCTGTAGCGCCAATTGGATGACCTAGGGCAATGGCTCCACCATTCACATTTACCTTATTCAAATCTAGTTCCAAACTCTTTATTACAGCTAGAGCCTGTGCAGAAAATGCTTCATTCAATTCGATTAGACCGATATCATCAATTGTCAGGCCACATTGTTTTAATGCCAATTGGGTTGAAGCTACTGGACCAATTCCCATCACGGTGGGAGACACTCCTTTAGATGCCTGGGCAATGATTCTGGCTTTTGAACTCAAACCATATTCCTTTACTTTTTCCTCTGACATCATGAGAACAACTGAAGCACCATCATTTCTTCCACTCGAATTTCCTGCTGTTACGGAACCACCTTCCATAAATGCTGGAGGGAGTTTTGCTAATTTTTCTAATGTTGTTTCTCGTGGATGTTCATCTGTATCAAAATAAAAATGATTCCGTCTGTCCTTAATCTCAATTGGTACAATTTCGTCCTTAAAGTACCCTTTGTTTATCGCATTACTGGCTAGTTTCTGACTCCTTAATGCAAACTCATCCTGTTCCTCTCTTGAAATGTGATATTGACTCGCTAATGTTTCAGCCGTGCTTCCCATCACTAGCGGACCATATTTTTCGATTGGTTGAGAGCCGGGCTGACTTTCTGTATTGGGGTCTAGGATAAGAGCATTACCGGACTTGATACCAAAGCGTGCGTTGCGGATATAATAAGGTGCTGTACTCATACTTTCCGCACCACCAGCAATCACAACATCGCTTAATCCAAGGCGTATTTGTTGGTCTGCATTATGAATAGCTTGGATTCCAGATCCACACTGACGGTGTACAGTATATGCAGGTACTTCTTCTGGAACACCAGCTTTTAATGATGCCACCCTTGCAAGATTCGATGTATCGGCACTTTGCTTGGCAGAGCCTAAAATAATCTCGTCGATTGAAATTTCAAGACCTGTCCGAGAGATAACTTCCCTAATTACGGCTTCCCCAAGTCGGTCTACTGTGATATCCTTCATTGTTCCACCGATTTTTCCGATTGGTGTTCGAACTGCTTCTACGATATAACTATTTTGCATCGTTGTTCCTCCGCTCCTTTTTAACGCTACGAGAAAGCTCATTTGCGATGATATTTCGTTGAATCTCAGAGGTGCCTTCATATATTTTTGTGATTCGAGCATCTCGGTAAAAACGTTCAATTGGATAGTCCTTCATATAGCCCTTCCCACCATGTATTTGGAGGGCAAGGTCAGCTACTTTATTGTAAACCTCTGATGCGTATAGCTTTGCTATAGCTGCTTCCTTTACGACTCTTTTATTCTGATCGGTTAAACCAGCGACACGGTACGTAATGGCTCGCAATGTTTCAATTTGCATACTCATGTCAGCAATCATGTGTTGAATCGCTTGGAGTTCCATTAAAGGAACACCAAATTGTTCTCTTTCATGAGCATGCTGTAATGTATATGTTAATAATTTTTCAGCAGATCCAAGGTTTCTTGCAGCCAACCCTACTCGACTATTTGTCAGTACTTTCAAAGCACTTACATAGCCTTGTCCTACTTCTCCTAAAACATTTTCAACCGGTACTTCCATATCTTCAAAAATTAATTCAGCAGAATGCGAGCCACGCAGCCCCATTTTTTGGTCAATTCTCCCTACTTTAAAGCCTGGAAAGCTTTTTTCCACTATAAATGCGGTTATGCCATTTGCTCCTTTTTCCTGGTCAGTAACCGCCAAAACCGTAAAAACATGCCCAACAACTGCATTCGTAATATAATACTTTGAACCATTAATGATATATTTATCGCCTTTACGTTCTGCTTTTGTTTTTATGTTCGATGCGTTTGAACCTGCAGATTGCTCCGTTAAGGCAAATGCTGCAATCCATTCTCCACTTGCCATCCTAGGTAAGTACTTCTTTTTTTGATTATCTGTTCCCAGTTGAACAATCCCCATTGACCCAATTCCTGTATGAGCACCGATTAAGGTGGTAAAGCCATTATGGGTTTTTCCGAGTTCTTCATAAATAGCACATTTTTCCATCATGCTAAGTCCTAATCCACCGTACTCATCGGGTACGCTTAACCCAAACAGCCCTAATTCCATTGACATCCCCACAAGCTTTTCAGGTATCATGTCATTCTCTTCAATGGATGTGGCGAGTGGTTCAACCTCAGATTCTATAAACCTTCTTACCTTTTCTTGATATTCTAGTATTCTACTAGAGAAATTGATAACAATCCCTCCTTATTGCTTGTATTCATAAAATCCCGCTCCACTCTTTCTCCCTAGTCTTCCTGCCTTTACGTATTTGGTAAGTAAGGGGCAAGGGCGGTATTTTTCACCCAGGGTTTCATGCAAATATTGCATATTACGCAGTCTCGTATCAAGTCCAACTAAGTCAGCTAATTCGAGTGGTCCCATTGGATGGTTTAATCCTAGCTTCATTGCTTTGTCAATATCCTCAGCAGTTGCTACGCCCTCCATCAGCATATTCATTGCTTCGTTCCCTATTAAACAGTTCATTCTTGAGGTAACAAATCCAGGGAATTCATTGACAGTTACAACCTCTTTCTTTAATGAAGTGGATATATCCTTAATGAATTGAACCGTTTCATCCGATGTATCCAAGCCTCTAACGACTTCAATTAACTTCATTTTTTGCACAGGATTAAAGAAGTGCATCGCGATTACTTTGTCCGGACGTGATGTTTGAGCACCAATTTCTGTAGGACTCATTGTTGAAGTATTTGTGGCAAGTATTGTTTCAGGACTGCATAATTTATCTAGTTGCTGAAAAATAGATATTTTAAGATCTATGTTCTCAAGAACTGCCTCAATTACTAAACGAGAATCTTGGGAGGCAGTGGCTATATTTGTGTCATAAAAAATATTCCTTTTTGCATGACTATATGTTTCAGGGGAGATATACCCTTTGTCTACGCTTTTCTCTAATAAACTTTCAATCTCAATTTTTGCATTCTTTAGTGCACGATCATTGATATCATTTAGATACACTTGATAACCAGAAATCGCAAAATTATAGGCAATCCCTCTGCCCATTACACCTGCACCAACAACCGTAATCTGCAATAACCTCATTCCTTTCTAAAATGGGACGCAGGGACAGGTCCCTATTCCCATGGTTTTTGGGGTTGGGACGAGGGACCTGCCTCCCTGTCCCACTAAAAAGTAAGTTGTTCTGATTTTTTTCGCTTAAAGGAACCAATCACGCTAAATACGATAATGAGTAAAATTACTGCAATTAAGATAAGGGAGATTGGGCGTGTAAAAAAGATACTAAAGCTTCCATCTGAAAGCAGTAGGCTACGTCTGAAACTCTCTTCAATAATTGGACATAAAATAAGGGCAAGAACAAAGGATGCTAGAGAGAAGTCCAGTTTGATTAAGATAAGACTTATTACTCCAACAATAAGTGCTAGCCATACATCAAAAAAGGAATTACGTGCAGCAAATGCACCAATAAAAGAAATTCCCAAAATAACTGGAATCAATACTGGATTTGGAATCGTTAACATTTTTACGAAGCCAGCCGTAACAAACTTTCCAATGATATATAAGGCAATTGTTGTTAATAGAAAACCATATAAAATTCCGTATACTAAATCTGATTCACCAGAAAACAACTTTGGCCCAGGTTGTATGCCATGGATAATAAATGCACCCATAATAATAGCTATAGAGGGTGACCCAGGAATACCAAGTGTTAATAATGGTAATAGAGCACCGCCTACTGTTGCATTATTTGCCGCTTCAGGACCTGCAATCCCTTCAGGATTTCCTTTTCCAAATGTTTCTGGGCTCTTGGATGTCTTTTTGGCAATCGAGTAGGAAAACCATGAAGCTGGACCGGCACCCATACCAGGAATGATTCCGATAATAATGCCGACAAGGGAACCAAGTGTTGATGCTTTAAATATCTTTTTAAAATCTTTAAAACCTAATCTTGTCATAAATCGGGAAAGACCTTTTTGGTCTGTTTGATATTTAACCTTTAAATCCTTACTAACCATAATTAGTAATTCTGAAATTGCGAACATACCGACTAATAATGCAACTAAGTCTACGCCTTCCATTAATTCAATTTCCCCAAATGTAAAGCGAGGCGCACCAGTGAAAGCATCCATCCCGATTGTTCCCACCATTAAACCAAGTACAGCTGCAATGAGACTTTTCACTTTATCCTCTGAACTTAGCATTCCTACTGCAAATAATCCAAGCAAACCGATTAAAAAGAACTCTGGTTCACCAATGGATAAAGCAAATTTCACTAGTGGACCAGATAAGAAAATCAGTGCTAACCCACCAGCTAAACCACCAATTACGGAGGATGTTAATGAATAGGCAATGGCTTTTCCGGGTTTACCTTGTTTTGACATGGCATTACCATCAAATACAGTTACTAGAGCCGCCGGCGTACCAGGAATACCTAATATAACAGCGGATATCGAACCACCGTATTCAGCACCCTGGTAGGTGGCTAATAACAGGAGGATAGCTGCCATGGGATCCATTGAGTATGACAACGGGAGCATTAGTACAAGTGCTAGCACTGCACCCAACCCTGGCAAAGCACCTATTAATACTCCTACAAATGTTCCTAATATAATTGCGAATAGGGTTGAAAGAGAAAATAATGAAGAAAAGTCAAAATTAAGAAACTCCATAGCTTCAACTCCTTGAATCTAGATTATTTTATAAGTTCACCTTTCCTAAGTAAGCCTCAATCCTAACAAGTAATCAAAGACAAAGTAGATTAACCCCGTAATGAATAATGATAGTAAGATATTTTTCAAGAGTCTGCTTTTATTTCTCAGCTCTTCCTTATAAAAAACGGTCATTAATGCTAAGAGGTATACAACGAGGCTTATATAAAAATAGCCAAACCAGTTCCAACTTATAATAAATAATGCCGATATTCCGATAGTAATTAATATTAAGGGAAGGTTTGGCAAATCCAATTTTTTATCATTCGTTTTTAATGCATTTTGAATGAAACTAACTACACATAAAATAATTAATAAACTTCCGAGTATGATAGGAAAAAAACCTGCACCTATATCGGAAATGCTTCCGCCATTTTGGTCAATCGCCGTTTTGATATACACAACTCCAACTACTATTAGTAGCAGTAAAACTAGATAAGAAGATTGTTTTATCGTCATAGTGCACCTCCATCTGTTCATTAAAAACGCTGTTCTACAGTTTCAGCGTTCCACCCAATGCTCGATATCCCTTGGTAGATGTTTTATACATTCCTAGATATAGAGTAATAGTACATGCACTTCTTCTGTAGAACAGCCCCTTTGTATGAGCTAAATTTCTTTTACTTTATCGCACCTATCGCTTCAAGAATTACTTTGTTTTTATCATATCGATCTTTTATTACTTCTCTAAACTCATCGCCATCCGCATAATAAGGTGCAAGCCCTAAATCTGTTAGCTTAGCTTTCACTTCTGGATCTTCGAGAGCCTTTTTAAATGCTTGATGAATAATCTCCAATCTTGACTCAGGTACACCCGGTGTCGCAAGTAATCCAATCCAAGGAGTATTTCCACTATCAATTCCATAATCCTTTAATATTTGAGCATCGAATAACTCACTTTTTTCAGCACCTGTATCGATAAGAATTCGGTTTATCGTGTCATCTACTTGGTATGGATTTCCTATGGCACCATCCACTTCCCCTGATAGAAGTGCCTGCATAGAAGGTCCACCGCCACTATACGGGATGCCAACTATTTCAATACCTGTTTTCGAAGCAAGCTCTTCCATTGCTAGGTGTCCAATCGATCCTACTCCTGAATGTGCATATTTAAATTTTCCAGGATTGGCTTTTACATATTCTAACCATTCTCCAAAGTCCTGCCACGGAGCATCTTCACGAATAATCAATAATTGAGGAGCTGATACAAGTCGAAGTACTTCTTCAAAGCTATCCCATTCGTATTGCAATTCATCTGTATGTGTTTTGATTGCAACTCCTGTTTCCATTGTTACAGCTACTGTGTAACCGTCTGGTTCGGCATTAAATAATTGTGTTAAGCCCACTGTAGACGAACCACCTGGTTTGTTTTCGACTACGATTGATACTTGATTTGGGAGGTGCTTAGACGCAGCTTCAGCCAATACGCGTGCAGAAGTATCTGTACTTCCACCAGTATCATAAGGAACAATTAATGTTATTGGCTTTTCTGGAAAACTATCATCTTCTTTTTTGCCTTCATCCGAAGTTTTTGTTTCCTCTGACTTTGAACAGCCTACTAGCATTACAAAAATCAAAGCTACTACAATCATGAACCATCTTTTTTTCATCTTGTTTCCCCCTCTTCTTATTTACATCAGTTTTTTGACACCACTTATAATAGGTAAAACCTTGTAGCTTCTTTGATATTTTTAAATTGTTTTTGTAGGATCTTTAATTCGGGAAATTACCCCCTGTTTATGGAGAGCATCAATAGCTGAAGAAGAATAACCTATTTCTTGTAAAATCTCCTTTGTGTGCTCACCAATTTTAGGAGATGGTTTTTTTAATACACTTTGCTCATCGGATAGTTTGACGACTACACCTGGAACTGTTACTTTTGTGTCATTAATTTCTATATCAATTAACATATCTCGCTCTCGTAAATGTTCATCTTTTAGAACATCCTCAATTGTATTGATTTTTCCACATGGGACTGATGCATTTTCTAGTAAGTCAACAATTTCGTCTACTGTCCTATTTGATGTCCATTCCGATATTCGTTGCTCAAGTTCATCATAGTTATCAAGTCTCCCATTAACGGTGTAGTATGGCGAGGTCTCACTCCCCCAATCGGGACGGCCGATTACTTTGCAAAATTCACTCCACATTTTCGGGGCAAGGGCTGCAATATATACATATCCATCTACTGCCGGAAATGTAGTTGCGAATACATTTCTGCTACGATTTCCAATTCGCATCGGATTTTCCTTAAGCACACTAACGAGTGATAAATTTTCAAATAACATGGATACCATGGAATCAAGCATTGCCACATCTACCAATTGCCCTTTACCGGTACGTTCCCTAGCTTGAAGCGCAAGCAGTGCGCCGTTAGCACCTTGCAATCCAGTAATATGGTCTGCAATAAATAATCCAGATTTTATTGGAGGCCCGTCTGGTTCTCCTGTTAAATGAGCGGCTCCACTTAACCCTTGAATCATTCCGTCAAAAGCACGTTTGTTTTTGTTTGCCCCCGTTAACCCAAATCCCGTAATATGAACCATGATAATTTTGGGGTTAATGCTAGAAATCGTTTCATAATCAATTCCTAGTTTTTCAGGAACACCTACTGAATAATTCGTTACTAAAATATCAGCGCTTTCAATTAATTTTTTAATTATTTCTTGCCCTTCCTTCGATTTTAAATCGAGAGATAATGCTTTTTTATTCCGATTCATCGTTTCAAAATATATACTAATATCGTTATAGATAGGCTCAGCTACTCTTGAAGGCTCCCCATTAATAGGTTCTATTTTTATAACTTCCGCACCGTGATCGGCTAGCGTTTGACAACAATAAGGTCCTGCAATGTAGTGGGTAAAATCTAACACCCTTATTCCACTTAACGGTCTCACAGATTTACACACCTTCCAATACGTCATTTTTAATAAAATTCAATGCTACTTCACTTTTGCCAAGTCTAGATTTAGCGTTTGCTCAAGCATGATTCCCTCTTTTATTCCAACCTGCTCTGTAAGTAATAATGCTTCTTTCCACTTTCTTACTACCTTATACCCTTTATTTGCAATGGTTTCAGCATACTCCATGACCGTACTGCTCAGTTCATTCTCATCAACGATCTTTTCGATAGCCCCTAATTGGTATGCCTCTTGGGCAGTGCACTTCATACCAGTCAGAGCCATTGTCCGTATTTTTTGATAGGGTAAAATCCTTGATAATCCCTTCGCTCCTCCAACCAGCCCAATATTAATTTCTGGTATTGCGAAATATGCCTTTTCAGATGAAATAATAACATCCGAACACCCTACTAATACTGCACCCATTCCAACTGCAGCTCCATTTAACTCACATATCACAGGGACAGAACAATGATACAAATCCTCCCAAACCTTTCGAAGCTTTGGTCGACGAATGACATCATCTGCGGGTGTATATGTTGCTAATACTTTGACATCCGCACCTGCGCAAAAGACCTTTCCTTCAGCTCTTAAGACTACTGTACAAATTTCATTGTGAGCATTCACGTACTCAACGATTACGCTAAGCTCTTCATAGCTTTCTTGAGTTAAAGCATTTACAGGTGGTCTATCAAAGGTGACAATTAAGATTTTGTTATCATTAATCAGGTTTACTTTGAAGTTTTTATATATTTGGGTTACTTTCAATCTACTCTCTCCTTCCAATAAATTCCTAATTCATTCCTATATATAGGGCAAGGGTTTAGTATGATTAAAACACATGATTGAAAATTCTGTATACTTAAATTTTTTTATACTTCCATAGGCAATTCCTATATACATGTGCACTACTTAAGTATTCTATTTTCTTGAAAATTAACTAGAAAAACAAAAACCCCTCTTTCAAGGAAAGAGAGGCATATGAGCATATTGAGATGTGCGGACCCCTCTTATCTTTCAAAACTTAAATGTTTTGCTGGAATTAGCACCTTTTCATGTCAGAACATGAGTGGTTGCTGAGCTTCATCGGGCCAGTCCCTCCGCTACTCTTGATAAGAGATTTTCAACTATTTACTTTTTATAGTACATAGTTTTCAAATTTACAGGATAATGTTATTATTGTCAATAACATTTCTGAAAGTTTTTAATTATTCGTCTATTGTTATATCAAAATACTATTATTTTAATAATATCCTTTCGGATTTTAATGAGGAGGCTCCTATGAAACTTGAACAATTAAAGTATATTGTCGAAATAGCTGATACGGGATCAATCTCCCATGCAGCAGAAAGTCTTCAAATTACCCAACCGACGATTAGTCAATCCATCGCGGGTTTAGAGAAGGATTTGAAATTAAAAATTTTCACTCGTTCCCGATTAGGAACCCAACCCACTGAAGCAGGAAAAATTATCATCCAGCAAGCTAGAGTCATATTAAGTAAAGTGAATGAATTAGAAGAAATGATAAGTGTCCAAAGTTCCCAACTATCTGGATCCTTGTCCATTAGTGCAATACCTAGTTTTAGCTTAAATATTTTACCGAAGTCACTTAACCTCTTTAAAATTCAATATCCTGACGTACATATTAAATTATTTGAAGGTGGTTCGATCTTTACTAACCAGCTTGTACTAGAGGAGAAAATAGATTTAGGGTTAACATCATTAAGATATGATGCTGAAATCGATCCAAGGTTATCTTTTAAACCATTATTAACAAGTAAGATGATTGCATATGTTGGACAATACTCTCCATTGGCGAAAAAGAGAACAGTTTCGTTAAAAGAGATTATCCAGTATCCCATTGTTCTTTTTGATGAAGGGTATGCAACCAATTATTTTATGGGGGAAAAGCTAGGGAATTTTGGTAAGCCCAATATTGTGTTTACTTCCGGAAATTCAGAATCAATGAAAAAGGTGATCTCCGAGAGCTTTGCGGTCGGCTTTTACGGTGACGTGTCTGTACAATCCGATCCATATGTATTAAGTAATCAAATTCTACCAATTTATATCGAAGAGGAAATCGATTCCTATTCATATCATGGCATTGTAACGAAAAAGAACCATCCAATCTCCCTAATCGCCCAAAAATTTACAGATGAACTACGCAATCAAACTGAAAGCTTCAAAAGAGTCTATAACTTGCAAGATTATTCGAAGAAGTAGATTTGTTGGTGGCAAGCTGTAAAAGGTACCATTTAAATAAGATGGCGCTTATCGAAGCGCAATATTCTTAAATAGAATTTTTATGATAATAGCTGAAACAGTCTAATTCAAGGGACTTGATATCCTACTAATCAAATGTTTGTTTGAAATTCAAGTTTCAGGCCAACACTTGATTAAGCTGCTATTCAAACGTTTGTTTGAATTAATAATTTATGATTAGTACAGATAGTTTTAAAAAATGTTTTTACTATATTAGAGTAATCTTTGGGCATAACAAACCCCCATTTGGTGGAAACCAAATGAGGGTACTTTTTACTATACCTCTGTCTTACTTTATTCCCATATCGCTTTTACATTGTTGGTGAGCATCGTTTTAATTTCATTGTCTGCATTACCATTATCTAGGTGCTTAATGAAGTCTTCTAGGTGTTTTTTGGCTTGTTGCGCATCGCCTTTATCGTAATGATGCTGTGCTTGGTTTAAACGGTTTGTTAGTTGTTTCATTAGTGATTGGTCGATTTGTTTTGATTCCGAAAGCCCTGAAATCTGATTGGCTAATGTAGCTGTGGTGACAGTAACCGTCACGGTAATTGCATTTGATGTATATTCTTCACCTTGATAAGTGATGATTGCTTGAATTTCAGTTGTTCCAGCATTTTCACCTGTGATTTTTCCGGTTTCTATCGTTGCAACCTGAGGTGAGCTACTTACCCACTTTACAGCATCCACACCATCTAAATCGACTTGTTCTCCATTTGTAAGGAGGACAGAAAGTTCGGTTTTCATTTCCTCACCTTGAAGTAGCGTATTTTCTCCAGAGAGTACCACTTCATCTAGTACAACTTCTCTTTCATACGTTAGTTTGAAGTCATCATAATAGGCGCCTGACGTTGTAAAGAAGTTAGAAGCCCCTCCAAATAATCTAGCAGAAACGGCGTTTTCAGGAGCTGTGACCGTTGCACGTACCGTTTGCCATTGTTTATGTCCACCCCTAACATGAATGATGTTGACACCATCCACATCCTTACCAACTTGCTTACCCGCTGCATCAAAATAACGGATAAAGAAGCTTGCACTGCCATCCTCTAAATACATTTCAACTGTACCCGTATATTCAACACCAGCTGAAACCGGAATCGGATCTGATACGACAAACACGGTTTCATTTTGAGCGCGATCTGTAATTTTTAAGGAATTGGTTCCCGTTTTAGCCTTTTCACTGGTTATACCGTACGAAACATTTCTAGTAACGGTAAATAAAGACGACCAACCCGGTATCGAATTGTTTTCTCCTACTGTTCCTTCAAATCCTGCATTTTCAAATGAAACAGGAACGGTCTCGTAAATCGGTTCAACAGGTAGTTTACCGCCATCAATGACAGGAATCATTTTTAAATAATGCTGATCACCGTCGATAAAATAGATATTCTGATTGCCTTCGTTATCATAGGCAAGTTCGATAAACGATACTTCAGGTCCAGATTCGATTAAGCTCACATGCTTGAGATCGTCTGATTTCGGATCCACAACGGCTAATTTTCCACCAATATCCGTATACAATAAACCATCTTCACCAAACAGGATATGAACCGGTCTCCACATTCCTCGATTTTTGATATTCGGATATAGGTTTTTCGATTTTACAATTTCGTACGTATCTGGGTCCATCGCAAATAAGATTCCATCGACTGCTCCCCATAACAACCCTTCCTCATCAAACGTTAACCCGCTGATCATTGGTGGTGCATCCAATTCTGGTAAATCTAATTCAAATTCAGCAATTTTTTTCTTACCTGCGACATCCCACACAAACATTTTTGCCTTTTTCGCAGTCGGCTCGATATCTAATCCGCCACGGATTGTAGTAGACCCATAGATTTTTCCATCTTTATAAGCAAGCCCCACAATACTTTGATCTTGGACTACATTTCTGTGTGTCTCTCGTTCACCTGTAATAGGGTCATAGATTGTAAACGTTCCACCTAGTTTTTGATAGTATGGAATTGTACCAATTAACAATTTTTCATTTTCGAATTTCATAATATATGGACGGTCTTGTTCATACTCATCATATAAATTGAAAAGTGTTTCAACTTTTAACGTATCTGTATTCATCTTCTGAATCGATGCCCCAGAGTAAATTCCGAAGTACATATCAGAGCCATTCCCAGCAACCATGCCTTCTGCTTGGCCTTGTGAATACTGCGTCACTTCTCCTGTTTTTGTGTTATACCTTGCCCCTTTTGGTCCACCTGGGTAGGTCGTCATGTACAGGTTCCCATCAGGACCAAGTCCAAGACTATGTAAATTTAATGGTAAGTTCCCATTCATCGCTAAAGGTAAATCGATGATTTTTGGGGCATCCAGATCCACTGTCATAATTTCACCGGATCTTTTTACCGTAACAAGTCGTAAATCTGAATTATTCTCTCCAAAATCAACGAACGCACTTCCTCGCCATCCTGCAGGATAACGTATGCCTGTTTCCCTTGTTTCCAATGTGTTTACATCAACCTCTAAAATTTGACGTTCGTTAATGACATATGTTTTGCCGTCATTTACAGCTAATTGAGAATATCCAAAAGCTCCAAAGTCGTCCTCAGAGCCATCGCCTTTTATACCACCTATTACTCGATCAACCCACTCTTGTGTCGTTAAATCATATACCAAAATCGCACTTACACCACTAAAACGTACAAATAAGTAGTTTCCAGCAACCTCCATATCATAGGCAAATTGCATTTCTTCAAGTGTTTTCCCCATGATATCAGTTGCATTTTTCGTGATATTTTCTTTTTCAAGAGTTTCCGTGTTGATTCGGTATACACTTCCAGTAACCCCCAAGCCTGCATAGAGGTAACCGTCGTGGTAAGTCAACGAGCGCACATAACTAGCGTCACCCTCAGTATCTACCTTACCGAGATCAATAAATTTTTGCTGACTGACGTCGTATTTGAAGATCTTCCCTTCCTTCTCTTTGTATGTTCCGATATAGACATTTCCATCATCATCTGTTGTGCTGCTCCAGAATTGATGGCTTGCATCGGGAATCCCAAGGTTCTTAACGGATTTTGTAGCTGGTGAATAGCTCCAAAGTTCTCCCGCGTTCTTTTCTGCTAATCCAGCAATATAAACCGTTCCATCTGGAGCAATAATATGCGTCCAAACCTGGCCAACCTTACCTAATTGCTCATTAAAAAGAAGCGTATTGTTTTTCACATCAATGACATTAAATAACCCTCCATTTGCCGTTGTGTAAACAACATCTTTCCCATTTTCTTTACCAAATACAGCATCCGTCACAACCGCACCTGTAGCAGGCGCCCCCAGATTCTGCACCTCTTTAAAACCACGACCATTCAATTTTGCAACCACCGTCTCGTTTTGATTTGCTTCAGCACTTACACTGAATTGAAAGAAACTAGTAATTAGCACGACAATTAAGAAACTCGAAAACAGCTTACGATAACGTTTTTTCCCCATATGAAATCTCCCTTCAATTTAAAAGAATTAATTTTGATAGCGCATACATTTCGTGATTGCTTTTCATACCTCCTTAAGAATAGAATTGTTGGTGTTCTCCCTGGTGAAAATTCCGAGTCTTGAACTAATTATATAGTTCACCTTCTAACGGGGACAGTCCATAATAAGTCGATAAATTGTCTTTAAGGTGTCTTTAAGAGCTGAGAGAGAGAGGTCAAGAGGAGGGTTGTCGTGACTCCTACATAGGTTCTAGCGAGCGGTACTAGGTATATTTTCCTATTTTACCATTGATTATAAGCAGATTTAATGAATGCTTACCTATGAATAATGTTCATGTACATAAAAACAGCCTATCTTTCATGAGCAAATTACTACTCGAAAGATAGACATTTTTGTGGGACGGAGGGACAGGTCTCTCGTCCAAGCTGGGTCAAGGGACCTGCCCCCGTGCCCCATTTTTATTTACAACATTTATCCCGCCCGATGCCGAGATGACGCTACCAGTGATAAAGTCTGAATTTTCCTCGCAGAGAAAGGCTATGATTCTGGCAATATCTTCGCCGGTGCCTGGGCGGCCGATTGGGGTTTGGGGGTCTTTTTGTGTACGAGCAGTGGTGATGGAGGCTTCCTTCATATCGCCTGTGATATCGCCCGGGCACACCATGTTTGCGGTAATACCGTGCTCGGCCTCCTCAAGTGCGATGGACTTAGTGAGCGAAACAAGCCCAACCTTCGACGCACTGAAGGCAGCTCGATACTTCCAGCCAGGCGAGCTCTCAGCTTCCTGAAAGCCATAGGTGATAATTCTGCCGAATCGCTGATTTCTCATCACAGGAATTGTCAGTTTAAGAAAATGAAACACAGAACTCAGATTGCCGTCAATCATCTCTTTCCACTCATGATCCTCGTAATCTACTAGCCTCTTCCGCTCAAAAATATACGGGCCAGCGTTGTTAATGAGGTAATCAATTCGGCCAAAGCGGTTCATTGCTTTGTTGAAGATGTTTGTGATATCCTCTTTTTTCGTGACATCACCCTGAACGAATTGAATGCATTCTAAGTATGGCTTCCATTCTTTTTTAAGCTCTTCGACGCGAGCCTGGTCACTCCTATAGTTCACCGTCACAGAGCAACCCATTTTTAAAAATTCCTCCGTTACTTTTCGACCTAAACCCTTCGTTCCTGCTGTAATAACTGCATGTCTCACCAATCTCACCTGCCTTTCTGGGATAGAAATCTTTCCATGGGACAGAAATCCGCCTGTGGGACGAGGGACCTTTCCCGTGAACCTAACCCACCCGGCACTTGACGCTTATCGATTTAATAGTGTTAGGAATTCGACGCGTGAATCGGAGCGCTCCTCGAATAGACCTCTGACGGCTGTTGTTGTGGTTTCGGAGTTTGTTTTTCTGATTCCACGCCCACACATGCACATGTGCTTCGCTTCGATAACCACCATTGCACCTTGTGGCTCGAGAATTTCTTCGATGGCGTCAGCGATTTGGTTTGTCAGTGTTTCTTGTACTTGAAACCGTTTCGCATAGCCTTCTACCATTCTCCCAATCTTGGAAAGCCCGGTTACCTTTTTATCCGGTATGTAGCCGACATGTGCGACACCAAAAAACGGTGCAAAATGATGCTCACACATGGAGTGGAACTCGATATTTTTTACAAGCACGAGCTCGCGGTGTGCAACGTCAAATACCTTTTTCAGATGGTCTTTCGGATCTTCTTGATAGCCTTCGGTGTATTCAAGAAATGCTTTAACTACCCGCTGCGGCGTTTCGATGAGCCCGTCACGTGTCGAGTCGTCCCCACATAGTTCGATTAACTCCTTTAGTGCATCCGTAACGAGTTGAGCTTGTTTGATTTTTTCTGGCTTCCCTTCAAATATACGAGGAAATTTTTCAATTATGTTTCTTTCGGCATCTATTAAAGACATGTGTCGAACCTCTTTTCGTCAATAAGCATTAATTAACCTAGTAGTTCTCCTTTCGGGCTGGATTTCCTTCCTACGAAAGGACTATTTGAGTGAAGTGTCACAGGGGCCCGTCCCATTACAACTGTCCCCCCTAATTTCGACAGAGTTCGAGCAACCTGCCTTACTTTTTGTACTACTTTTGTAGTATTTTATTTGAAATGGTACTGTTTCCATTCTTTTTCATTGCGGTAGCGAATGTTTTATGAGTAAAATTTTTTATGAAATTATGTCAAAATTTTAATAAAGTTAAAGATTTTTATTTTGGGGGGCACTCTTTTTATGGTTTCAGATGACGTAAAAAATGAGGAGCAAAGGAGGGATTCTCATTTAAGCCAGTTGGCTTCGGTTGGTCAAATTGCGGCGGGGATTGCCCATGAGGTGCGAAACCCATTGACAGCCGTGAAAGGGTTTTTGCAACTTCTTCAGAAAGAAGAGGAGCATGCTTATCTCGATATTGCGCAGAGTGAACTCGAAAATGCGCTTGTTACCTTGAACAATTTGCTTCAGGTGTCCAAGCCTGATTTGGAGGAAGAGGACGCGCAATCGGTCCATCTTGCTACAGAGTTGGAATCCATTTTAAACCTATTTTTAGATAAATTATATGAAATTGAGATTGTGACGGACTTCCAAAGTACAGATGCAACGATTGTCGGCAAGAAAAATCAGTTTAAGAAGGCCTTTTTTAACCTGATAAAAAATGCAATCGAATCCATTGAGGGTTCGGGAAACATTTTGATTACTCACCGTGCTGACGAAAAAGACGTTATTGTGGTCATTCAAGATTCGGGTGTCGGTATCCCGAAGGAAAAAATGAATCTGCTCGGAACGCCATTTTTTTCAACGAAGGATGCTGGAACCGGGATGGGGCTTGCTCAGGTGTTCTCCGTGGTATATCAGCATGGCGGTGATATTTCGGTCCAAAGCGAAATAAATGTCGGAACAACTTTTACAATCAGACTACCAAGGCATCACAATACGATAAATCGGGGTGTACGAAAATTGGACGTTGTATACAAAGATTCAATTAAAGAGTTTTTCCTAGCAAACAAAGTATACTTTGAAGAAAAACTGCTTGAAGAAGCCACGAACGTGAAGGATAAGATTAAGGATATTCATAGAATCGGAAACATCAATCTTCTCGAAAACGCGCACAAACTCGTACTCTATATCGTCGAAGAGCGCGAGCATGAATTGATTACATTTGCAAAACAAGAAGGTGTCGCTTGGGCAAAAAATTCGCTGACAGTCGCGTTTAAGCTTGAGTGGGTCCAAGCCATTCGCCGCACGCTTTGGGACTTTCTGTACAATTATGATTTATTATCAAATATTGAAACCAACCGTGAAGACTTCTTTGCACTTGAAAAAAGGATAAATATTCAATTGGACTATTTCTTTACACACTTTTTCATCAGCTACTCAAGGTTCAAGGATGAGCTACTTGAGTCGCAGAGACAGCTTGTTGAAAATCTGTCTGTGCCGATTATCCCTATTAACCAAGAAACTCATATCATTCCGCTAATTGGCGGAATTGATAGGATTCGTATTTTGACAATTGAGGATAAAATTTTAGCTAGTATTGAAAACGAGCATATTCGCACGCTAATTATGGACCTATCCGGGGTCGCGTTCATGGAGGATGAAGTCATTTTTCGCTTTATGAAGCTGATTGAGGGCGTTAAAATGATGGGGTGCCAAACGGTCCTCACCGGTATCCGCGCCGAAATTGTGAAAAAGATGATTGCGTTGGACGTCAGTATTGCGGATATCGCGGATTCAAAAGGAACGCTGCAGTTGGCATTGAATGATTATTTGTTTACCGGGGTTGCTGCGGAGTAGGTTTTTCTTAGTTTGTCACTGGGACCTGTCCTTCCGACCCACCTAAAATGGCCTTCAGAATTTATCTGAAGGCCTCGATTATTTTAGGAATTAGTATTTTCAATGATCATGGCGATTCCTTGGCCGCCGCCGATGCAGAGGCTGACTATTGCGTATCTTTGGCCACGACGTCTAAGTTCGTATGCTGCTGAAAGCAGGATTCGTGTGCCACTTGCTCCGACTGGGTGTCCAAGTGCGACGGCACCACCGTTGACGTTCGTTTTCTCTCGATCTAGTCCGAGTTCTTTTTCAACTGAAAGGTATTGGGCCGCAAAGGCTTCGTTTACTTCGACCAAATCCATATCAGCTAAACTGAGTCCCGCTCGTGCGAGGGCTTTTTGAATCGCAGGAACCGGTCCGATTCCCATGATGGTTGGATCGACCCCCGCTACTCCCCACGAAACCACTTTCGCAATCGGTTTGAGTCCATTTTCACGCACAGCTTTTTCACCTGCAACAACCACCGATGCGGCCCCATCATTAATGCCCGATGCATTCGCCGCAGTAACTGTTCCGTCAGTTATAAACGAAGGGCGTAGTTTGCTTATCGACTCTAAATTCGCGTTAGGCTTGATGTGTTCGTCTTTATCTATTAAAATACTACCTTTTCTCGTTTTCACCTGGACTGCGACAATCTCTTCTGCAAAAGTTCCGTTCTCGGCTGCCCTAGATGCCCTTAGGTTCGATTCAATCGCAAATTTGTCTTGTTCTTCACGAGAAATGGAATACTGTTCTGCTAGTTTTTCAGCCGTCATACCCATACCTTTCCCTGTGTATTGGTCGGTCAAGGTTTCTAGTAGCATATCTTCGAACTGAAGATTGCCCATTTTTGACCCGCCAAATCGTTGCTTAAAATTCGCATACGGGGATTGGGACATGTTCTCTGTTCCCCCTGCCAGCACAATGTTGGCGTCGCCTACTAAAATATGATGAGCGCCGGAAACCACAGATTGCAGACCAGACCCACAAAGGCGGTTGACCATAAAAGCAGGGACTTCCTGAGGAATGCCGCTATGTAGGGCAATGTGCCGCGCCAGGTAAGATGAATTTTTTTCCGTATGAATCACGTTTCCGTAAATCACGTGATCAATTTGCGCGGGCTCGACCTTAGACCGCTTCAAAGCCTCAACTGCTGTTGCGCGACCTAACTCGGTTGCCCCTGTTCCTGCAAACGATCCTCCAAAACTAGCAAACGCCGTACGAGCTCCATCAATAATAAAAATTGGTTCCATGACAATACCTCCTTTTATCACTAGTTTACCATGATACCCGTTATATGTAATGAATATTCTGACTAATGTTTTTTTGAAAGGAGGCGTACATTGCTGCACACCCAATCTTAGACTCATTCAGTTGTATTATGTCGAATCGTGGTTGCGCTTCTGTCGATTCATGGATGCTATATGTTTGTCGAATTCTGGCTGCTCAAATCAGGGGAAGAAACATGAAAATATGAGAAGTATGTATTAAATAATGAAACGCTGGGATTATGATATGTGGATTTTATGGAAGTAGGGTCGCTGCGTTTCAGCAAAGCAGTTGTAGGTCTTAAGTAGGAGTTCTGTATTTATAATAATCGATAATTCGATAAAACATCTGTGAACTTGGTCACATTTTTCAACATTTTTTGCGATTTTTTCAAGTTTTTTTCACTTTGTTTTATTCAAATGTGAAGTTTCGCTATACCATACGTTACATACGACACCCTCCCCACCCCCTCGTACGTGAAGTTTACCATTTGGACTGCCCACCTTGTAACCTAGTAAATTGGTGTTACCGGCGGAATAAATGAGGAACGCGTTCTTTAAAAGGACCATTTTACATGGAATTTGAGGAATTAGCAGAACAGTATAAACCATTAATTTTTCAGGTGATCAAAAGTTTGCGCTTGTACGGAGACAAGGAAACATTTTTTCAGATTGGCCTAATTGGACTTTGGGAGGCATCGACCCGCTTTAATCCTGGGAAAGGTGTTGAATTTTCGACATTTGCTTTTTCAACCATTCGAGGGAAGCTCTTGGATCATTTAAAAAAGGAAGCTCGCTACCAGGAGCACTTCCAGCCTTCAGGGGAGCAGATTTTATGAAATTCGCGGATAGTTCGGAGGGTTTTGAAGTGGATTTGATTGAACTATACGGGGAAAAATTGACAAAAAATCAAGTGAAGTGGGTTCAAGGGCGGATCATTGAGGATAAAAGCTATAAGGAAATCGCGATTGAACATGGAGTTACAGTGGAATCGGTGAAGTCGTGGGGGAAACAAGCTGTTAAAAATTTACGTGAGATTATTATTGTAGAATAGTAATTTTAGAAGTGTTTTTCCCAAACAAACATTTGATTGAATTGCAATTTTCTGTTCATACAAATGTTTGTTTGAATTTTACATGAGTCAGTTTGCGAGATTTCTAGTTCAAACAAACATTTATTTAAATGTAAACAAGCGCTTGTCTGAGTTTTGGGCTCATTTTTCGAGGATAATGAATGATTAGGATAATGACAATGGGCAACAATGTATGGTGAGGTGAGAACATGATTAAGAGGTTGCTGATTCTCGCAATCATTGTGGAGCTTGGCGTGTTTTGGATTGTGATTCAGGAAAAGGAAACGGTCCAAGTCCAAGCGACAAAATTGCCGCAGCGCGAGCTTCATTTGGATATGAAAAAGGTCCCTGCTTCTGAACCTGAACCAGCGGTTGAAACAGCGGCGACGACTGACCCTTTGGCGGTAATAAAAGACAAATATACGGTTGAATTTGAGAATCTAGAAAAGGAAACAAAAAAGAAAGCGAAGGAATTGCTGGCTCAGGCCAAGGCAGATTTTATTGAGGAATCGACTGATGGAATCGCTGCATTGCAAGTCATGAGCAGCTATTATAACGAGTTCAAGACGCTGGAAAATGATACGGATGTGGCGTTTGAGAAGATCTATTCGGAGCTTGAGGCCGAACTAGAGGCAGGCGGCTATTCGAAGGATAAGGCCACCCCATTCCGGGATGAGTTTGAGGAAAAGAAGAAAAAGATGCTGAAAAAAGCGCTCGAGGTTCAGGGGAGTTATGAGTGATGGCGCTGGGTTGTGAGCTGGGTAGAGAGGATTTTGCTCTAGGTTGGGCTGATTGTGCCCTAACTTGGAGGAATTGTTACCTAAGTTGAGAGATTTGTGCCCTAAGTTGAGAGATTTGTGCCCTAAGTTGGGCGGATTACGACTAAATCGATGGGATTGCGCACAATGTCTGGGGAATTGCGTTTTATTCGGCGGAATTGCGCACTAAGTTCGGGGAATTGCGCTTTATTTGGCAGAATTGCGTTATAAGCTCGAGGAATTGCGTTATAACCATTTTCGGAACTCCCCCGCTGTTAATTACGCTGTAAATTCAGCTTTAATAAAAAAGATCAGGTGCGCTAACACCTGATCAACACAATTACAGGCCGTAAGTGAGCGGCTTGCCCATGAACATAGATGTGATACCAAAAAGAAGTAACTACCTAAATCCTAGGCGTGGATAGGCGGTTACTTCTTTTTGTTTGCAACATTATTCATTTTTTTCGCTACTAATGCAACCTCAACAAGTTGAATTAAGTGGTTATTATGATTATACTAAAGATATAATAAAAAAGATCAGGTGCACCAACACCTGATCAACACAATTACAGGCCGCAAAGTGAGCGGCTAACCAATTTCTGGAGAACTACAAAAATGAAGTAATCACCCAAAATCCTTTGGACTAGGTGGGGCGGTTACTTCTTTTTGTTTGCAACGAACAACATTACTACAATTGTGATGACCCCTAGCAAAACTAAATTAGCTTGCATTGCCACGGACATTGCCTCGTATGTCGTCATTTTTACCACCTCCCTTTATCAAGGAAGTGGCTAACCGCCCACCCGCTTTATGTAACTGCAACTCTATTTTAACATTTCAGATAATAGATTGCTAGTAAAAATAAGAACATTTGTTCCCTTTAAATTTGATATAAATAGGAATACTATTGTGATAGAATATATTAAAAATTTAGTAAAGGAGCACCTACCTTGAACTTATTTGACAAGTTAGTTTCAACTTATGATCAATCATTAGATAAAAACGGCGTAAGCGGAGAGCGTTTGGCATCTCGCCTGTCTGCTCTTTCAGAAATTGGGTTAACCGCAGACAACGGTTCAAACCGAACTGGATTTTCCCCTGAGGAAAAGGCAGCAAAAGATTTGGTAAAGCAATGGATGGAGGAAGCTGGTCTCGTTGTAACAGAGGATGGAGCTGGAAATGTTTTCGGCCGTATCGATGGCAAAAATCCAAATCTACCAGCAATTATGTCTGGTTCCCATGTTGATAGTGTTCCAAACGGTGGACATTTTGATGGTCCACTTGGTGTGCTTGCGGCACTCGAGGTTGCTAGTGCATGGAAACAAACGGGTTTTGTGTCGGAACGACCATTTGAAGTCGTTATTTTTACAGATGAAGAAGGTGCCCGTTTCAATGGAGGTTTTAGCGGAAGTGCAGCCATGATTGGGGAAGTAACAAGGGAAGAATACATTAAGAAAACTGACTTCAATGGCGACTCTTTTACAACCGTTTTAGAGAATATTGGACTTCCGGTAGACGGATATTTTAATTCCAAAAGAGATCTGACCAAACTTGAGGCGTTCGTAGAGTTACATATTGAGCAAGGAAAAAGATTAGAGAAGGCTGGGGTGCCAGTTGGAATTGTGACTGGAATCGCTGGGCCATGCTGGTTACGAATGACGTTTTCCGGACTTGCCGGACATGCAGGTAACACGCCAATGAATGACCGTAAGGATGCGTTGGTTGCAGCGAGCCAGTTCATTCATGAGGTCCAATCTCTACCTGGGCAGGTAAGTTCATCAGCGGTCGCAACCGTTGGTAAAGTCGATGTGCTTCCAAACGGCGCAAACGTTATACCGGGTGAAGTTCGCCTGACAGTTGACATTCGTGATATCAAAAAGGAAACACGAGACCGACTTATAGATATGGTGATTGAAAAAGCACAAACAATTTCCGAGGCCCACGGAATTGAACTTCAATATGAAGAAACTTTCCGCGAAGCACCCGTTCCAATCAGCGAAGACATGCAGAAAAAGCTTGAAAAATCTGTTGTCGCTCAAGGAATTGAGCCAGTCTATTTACCAAGCGGTGCCGGCCACGACGCGATGATTGTTGGACACGTCCTGCCAGTAGCGATGATTTTTGCCCAGAGCAAAGACGGCATCAGCCACAACCCTGCTGAGTGGACTTCTCTAAATGACTGCGTACATTCTGTACATGTGTTGAAGGACTTTGTGGAGAATTACGATAATTGATCATAAGAACCACAGGGACGGTTCTCTTGGTTTTATGGACCAGGAGAACCGTCCCCATGGTACCTTCAGCAAAAAAAGCTGGGACAAGGGATCTGTCCCCCCTGTCCCAAATTTTATTTTTCAAATCGGGTTTTGATGTGGTCGTACCCTTTAAGAATGTGGGTGCGGACAGCATGTTTAGCGTTGTCGATATCTTTTTGCTCGATGTATTTAATGATTGCTTCGTGTTCTTGAATGATTTGTCGTTTCCGCTCTTCGCTATACGAAGTGACAATCCGATTATGAATCACGACATCTTTGATCTGATTGTATAGATTCATAAGTGTTGGGTTGTCTGCGTATTCATAAATCAAATCGTGCAATTTTGTGTTTAGTTCCACGTATTCTGTATGCGACTCGCAAGTTATGGATTTTTCTACACATTCCTTTAACTGCTTAATCCCTTCTGCATCTATTCTTGGGATTGCAAGTTCGACTGCTAGCTCTTCTAAGCTCGTTCTACATTGGTAAACATCGAGTATTTGCTTCGAGGAGAACTCCTGTACAATTGCACCCTTCCAAGGAACAATCGTAATTAATCCTTCTGCAGACAATTTTCGAAATGCCTCACGAACCGGCGTACTGCTTACATTTAACTGCTTACTCACCGTCGCTTCGGTAATTCTTGTCCCTGGTTCAATGTCACCATTTACAATGGATGTCTTTAATTTTTCATATACGATTACATTTAGCGGCTGTCTTTCAACAGACTCGAGGCCTGGAAGTTTCATATCATTCCTCCGAGATCATTTATGCTTGTTTTGAAATATTTTTGTTTCGATTAAATAGTTTGGAGATATATGGATAAACAATAATGATTAATATTAAAATCAAGAATCCTAATGAAATTGGGCGACTTAAGAAAATCCCTAATCCTGATTCAGACATGATTAATGATTGTCTCAAAGTGTTCTCTGCTAACGGTCCAAGCACCAATGCCAACACGAGTGCTGCTGGTGAATACCCGTACAGCTTCATGAAAAATCCAACAAGACCGAAAATCAATAAAAGCCAGACATCAATGAAGCTTGAGTTTAGACAGAATGTTCCGATAATACAAAGGGTAATAATAATCGGCACCAAATATCGATATGGCATTTTTACAATATATAGAAATAATGGAATAGAAATGATATTTATTATTAATAATATCATATTTCCGAGGTGCATACTTGTAATAATTCCCCAGGAGAATTCAGGATTTTGCGTCATAAGCAATGGTCCTGGTTGTAGTCCATACATTAAAAATGCACCTAATAAAATAGCCGTTGAGGCAGACCCTGGAATACCTAATGTTAACAACGGCACCATTGCCCCAGCGGTTGCTGCATTGTTTGCTGCTTCCGGTGCAACTAATCCCTTACTATGTCCAGTTCCAAATTTTTCAGGCGTTTTGGATACTTTTTTCTCAACCGAATAGGAGAAAAAGGAAGCAATTGTAGCGCCAGCTCCTGGTAAGACCCCTGTTAGAAATCCAATGACTGAACCTCTGATATACGCAAATTTATCAGCCCAAACCTCTAACCAAGTTGGCCAGTTCTTTTTATTTTTGATCGAAAGGTCCATATTGCTGCTGTCGACGTCGACATCCTTATGCCCGCCTTCATAAATCCGATGAAGTAGCTCTCCAACTCCGAATAGCCCAATCGCTACCGGAATAAAGTTAATTCCGTTGATTAGAAATGGCGAATTAAATGTGAAGCGCGGCATCCCCGAAATTACGTCAACCCCTACGGTAGCAACAGCAAGTCCAATTAACGCAGAGATCATTCCTTTTGTCCGGCTTTCATCTGTCATCCAAACGAGAGTTAAAAGACCCATGAGCATCAGCATAAAATATTCAGGAGGTCCAAATTTCATTGCGACTCCAGTAAAGAAAGGGATAAATGTGTAAATTAAAAATACCCCTATCGCTCCTCCGACGAACGACGCGATGGCCTGATAAATCATCGCCTTTCCGGCCTGCCCCTTCATTGTCATTTTATAGCCTTCAAATGTTGTAACCACAGCAGCCGAATCTCCAGGCGTATTAATGAGAATGGATGTTACTGCTCCTCCATATTGTGAGCCGTAGTATATGCCTGCAAGCATGATAATTGCAGTTGTTGGCTCAAGTGAAAGTGTTACTGGTAATAATATAGCTAATCCTGCGGATGCACCAAAACCGGGAATAATTCCAACGATCATACCAATTAATGCACCCAAAAACACGAACAGAATATTTGTAGGGGTGAATGCAACTTCAATCCCCATCATGACATTTTCTAAAAACTCCATGTTTATTCCCTCCTTTTGAGTGCGGTTAAATGATACCTTCTAGTATTCCTAATGGTAGGTTCGTGTCAAGCAAGTACTCAAAAAATACATAAATGACCGCTGGACCTATTATGGAAATCAAGGCATTTTGCAGATTTTTTCGTTTGTTGATCAACGTTAACACAATAAATGTGAAAACAATCGTTCCGATTAGCGCGCCAAGAAAAATAAATAAAAGAATATAAATAGCGATTGATGCCACAATCATGGCAAAATCTTTTAAAAACGTTCTATCCATCTTGGAATCTTTGTTTTCTTTGAAGGATTTAATTAAATCAATAAGGGATAGCACCAATAATCCTACCGCTATCAAAATTGGCAAGAAGCCGGCGCCAGGTCGACTGTCTTTCATAAACGGAAATTGAAGGGATGAAAATAAATAGACACCTGCAAAAACAACAATAAGTAAGGAAAAAATATTTTTACCCATGCTCCTTTTCCTTTCTCTTAAAATTTTAGAAAGGAAGGGAATGGAGATTAGAAAGATTCACACCTCCATTCCCTTCACCTATTATTTATTGTATTTTTCGATTGATGTTGAATATTTCTCACTTGTTTCATCAAGTAATGCTTTGAACTCATCGCCTTCTAGGTAGCGATCGGATAGTCCATTTTCTTCAACAAACTGTTTCCATTCGTCTGTCTCATATACTTTCTTGATGGTATCAATCCAGTATTGTTGAACACTTTCATCAACTTCGCCAGCTAGTAATACACCACGAGGCTGGGAAAGATTCACCTCATAGCCAAGCTCAGTAAAAGTAGCTACATCCTCTAATGCTGGGAAACGCTCAACCCCTGAGAATGCGAGAGGTCTCATTAATCCACCTTCAATTTGACCAAGTGCTCTTGTAGGGTTTCCAACGATGGCATCTAAGCTATCTGATAAAAGGGCACTTGTAAGCTCACCCGCTCCTTGGAATGGCACATAATCAAATTCAAAACCAGCCGCTTCTGCGAACATGTTTGGAATAATCATTTCATCACTTACTTGACCAACCCCACCAATTTTTAGCTTTTTCGATTTTGCTGCTGCGATGAAATCATCAAGCGTTTTAATATCAGATTCTTCTTTGACTAAAAGGAATAAATCATCTGCACCCATTAGTGCTACAGGTGTAAAAGATTCATACGTAAATCCAAGGTCAGAAACCAATGGAGTTGTAAAAAGGCTCGCACTTGTTGCAGTAAGCACATATGGGTCACCTTTTTTGCTGTTTACAAATCCCCAACCAACTGCACCACTTCCACCTTCACGGTTTTCAATTTTGATGTCACCGTTATACCAATCATTTTTCTGAACAATTTCAATGATTTTTCGAATGTGAAGGTCAGTACCCCCACCAGGACCAAACGGAATAATAACATTTAATGTTTCACTTGGGTACGCATCTTTTGATTTTGAATCTTTTGAGCTCGTTGAATTTGAACCAGAACAAGCGGCTAAAATGAGAGTAAAACAGATTACTGCAAACAAAAGTATTTTTTTCATAATGACCCTCCAATTTTTATTTAGTTTGTCTGGTGGTTCAGGGGGGAGTTGTCGTTTTCGTTCTCCCCAGAATCGCAGGGACGGTTCTCTTGGTTTTACGGACAAGGAGAACCGTCCCCTTGGTACTATGCCATTGCTTTTTCGTATTCTAAAACTACGTCTCCGTCCTTAATCACAGTTACGCCATCAACAACCAAAGTTACGCCAGTTTGGATTAAGTCATAATGACAAGAGGCTTTGATTGTTCCACCAAGAGTAATACTTGAACCGATTCCGATATGTACAGATCCGAAAACACCCTCATCTTCAAGCATGAACCCGTTAAATTTACATTCAGGGTTTAGGCCAACACCGATTTCTGCAACGTTATATACGTTCGGATCATTTTTCGCAGCCAGGTCCTCACGTAAAATTTTTGCCTCATGTCCTCCAGTGATTTCTGTAATGAAGCCATTTTCAACCTTACAAACCACGTTTTCCTTTAAAACACCTATTCCAAGGTATGGGATACTCGCATCAGCCACAATTGTTCCTGATGCTGTATGCTCAATTGGAGATACATTCGCTTCGACTGTTGGAACCGGAGCAAATTGACCAGGTTCAACCATACAAGTCATTGCATTACTTTTTCGACCAACTGCTGTTAAACGAAGATCTGTACCGTGAATTGTTGTTAAGTGAATATCTTTAGCATCCTCAAGAACATTTGCTACTGCCTTACAAATCGGTGCCACACTTGGGAAATCTGCGTGAACACCGCTGTTGATTAGCATGTTCTCATCATATTGAGTAAGCATGATTCCTCTAGAACCGTTCTTGCACGCATCAACAACCGCTTGCGTATGAGTGATCGAGGTAAACACCGCACTGATGAATACATCGCTTTCCTTCATAGCTGCAGCCACAGTCTTCGGTG
Source organism: Fredinandcohnia onubensis (assembly GCF_031181385.1). Taxonomy (GTDB): domain Bacteria; phylum Bacillota; class Bacilli; order Bacillales; family Bacillaceae_L; genus Ferdinandcohnia; species Ferdinandcohnia onubensis_C. Next base: position 244,502 of record NZ_JAPSKV010000001.1, on the reverse strand, counting down.
GCTCCGTGCTATCAGCCTTACGAGGAATAATCGTGATAATTGAAGGCTCTGCTCCAACCGCCGATACTGCTGTTGCCACACTTTTTGCAATGTTAATTGTCTTTGGCTCAGCAATAATGACAACGTTCTCATCTTTCTGCACTTTTGCACATACCTCAACTATTTGCTTCGCACCCTTACTCATCAAAATTTCAATCATGTTAGTCAAATCCCTTCTGTTTTTAAATTTTCTCAATACTCTAATTTGTCACCAATTATTCTATATTCTATAGAATCTGTCAATACTATATTCTATAGAATCTAGAATGGATATTAGGGGTTTTATATATTAAAATAGTAAAAGTAGAGTGGAGGAAAATGTGGGATTTGGTAGGCTTCATGCTTGTCCGTGGATTGAAAGTTTTTGTTTACTACACTACAAAAGTAAATTTTTTTTTGATTTGGTCTGGATTAGGAGTCTACAAAACTAGGGTCATTCATGCTGGGGCTCAAAAACATTTCGTTTGCTTATAAGCCTGTTATTGTCTGTGAGACACCTCCTCAGAGACATTTTACGATACTATTTTCATAGTTTTGTCCACGAGAGGGTGGCTCAGAGACATTTCTTAACTGACTCAATCCCGAAATGTCTGTGAGAACATCTCTCGGAGACTTTTTCCCGGAGGAACCACAGGGACGGTTCTCTTGGTTTTATGGACCAGGAGAACCGTCCCCATGGTCCCCTCTTTTTCCAACTCCCACCATTTACAAATTTCGACTCTCGTAATAGAATAGGTACATACCATTTTGAATATCGGCATTCACTCATATAATCACGGGGATATGGCCCGTAAGTTTCTACCAGCGTACCGTAAATTCGCTGACTATGAGTGAGCAATGGGAATGCATTTATGCTTATTCCACTTTCCTTCGTTGAAAGCCTGAAGGTCATTGACTCACTCATATTTGAGGAGTGCAATGATGTTCAGGCTTTTTTATTTTAAAGGAGGAAACTTGCTTGGAACTTTTACAGCAGAAAATTATCAACGAAGGTAGAGTCCTTTCCGACCACGTCCTTAAGGTGGACGCCTTTTTAAATCATCAAATAGATCCCTTGTTAATGGTGGAAATCGGAAAAGAGTTTGCGCAACGATTCCAACATGACCAAATCACAAAGGTTTTAACAATCGAGTCTTCAGGGATTGCGCCTGGAATGATGGCCGCTCTTGAACTTGGGGTGCCTGTAATTTTTGCTCGAAAAAGAAAATCTCTTACTCTCGTAGACGACCTGCTCACAGCGTCCGTTCATTCTTTTACGAAAAATGAAACCAATGAAATTTCCGTTTCTCAGAAATTCCTTGAACCAACAGACAATGTGCTTGTCATCGACGACTTTTTAGCAAACGGCCAAGCTGCTCTAGGTCTTACTGAGATTGTTGAAAAAGCTGGCGCTAAAACGGCTGGCATTGGAATTGTGATCGAAAAATCCTTCCAAGATGGTGGAAAATTGCTTCGCGACAAAGGATTCAAAGTTGAATCACTTGCTCGCATCCAATCACTACAGGGTGGAACAGTTACATTTTTAGAGAAAATGGAGGTTGGTCGCTAATGAAGGGGAACTTATTTAAAACCGCATCTCTCGGAATTCAGCATGTACTTGCGATGTATGCAGGTGCCGTGGTTGTGCCACTTATTGTTGGAGGCGCCATCGGGTTAACTGGTGAGCAACTCACGTACCTCGTTGCAATCGACCTTTTAATGTGTGGAATTGCAACCCTGTTACAAGTATGGAAAAATAAATACTTTGGAATCGGGCTACCCGTTATGCTCGGCTGTACGTTTACAGCGGTCGGACCGATGATTGCAATCGGAGGAGAATACGGTATATCCGCTATTTACGGTTCAATTTTAGTTGGCGGAGTGTTCCTCGTTCTGGTTTCAACGATTTTTGGTAAGTTGATCAAATATTTTCCTCCAGTTGTAACAGGATCAGTTGTTACCATCATCGGAATCACTCTTATTCCGGTTGCGATGAACGACATGGCAGGCGGGGTTGGAAGCGCAGATTTCGGTTCGCTTCAAAATCTTGCACTATCATTTGGAACGCTCATTTTTATCTTAGTGTTGTATCGTTTTGCTAAAGGGTTTATGCGTCAAATCGCCATTTTACTTGGGTTAATTATTGGAACAATCGTATCTTACTTCTTGGGTCGAGTTGATTTTTCAGCGGTAACGGATGCGAATTGGTTGCACATGCCAGAACCGTTTTACTTTGGTATGCCAACATTTGAGCCATCTGCAATCATCACGATGATTCTCGTGTTAGTCGTGGGACTTGTTGAAGCATCAGGCGTATACTTCGCACTTGGTGATATCACGGGTAAAAAGTTAACGGAAAAAGAGTTGTCGAACGGCTACCGTGCAGAAGGAATTGCGACCATTTTAGGTGGGATTTTCAACGCATTTCCATATACAACATACTCACAGAACGTTGGACTTATCCAACTTTCAGGCGTAAAAAAGAACACCGTGATCTACGCAGCTGGCTCATTTTTAATCATCCTTGGATTCATTCCAAAGGTCAGTGCATTCACAACCGTCATCCCAACACCAGTTCTCGGCGGTGCGATGCTTGCGATGTTTGGAATGGTAATCTCAGCAGGGATCAAAATGCTAAGCAAAGTTGATTTTTCATCACAAGAAAATCTATTAATTATGGCATGTTCAATCGGTATGGGCCTTGGTATCACAACCGTCCCTACCCTATTCGCAAATCTACCTGAAGGCGTCCAAATCCTAACAAGCAACGGAATCGTCATCGGAAGCCTAACAGCCATCGTTATGAACCTTATCTTCATGAAAAAGCCGGCGAAACAAACAGTCCAGGTCCTAGAAGGCCAAAAAGCATCGTAGGCAGGACATTGTGCTGGACTGGAACATCGGGCTGACCTGGGCTGGCCTAGGCAGCCTGTCCCTCTGACCGAAAAGGAAAGCCAACAATACTAGCTTTCCTTTTTTTATTTTCAAGTTGCACAAACGGCTTTAACAGATGAAGCATCTTTTATCTCCTCAATAACTCAATCCCCATCCAAATTTTCCATATTACGAAAGCACCAACGAAAGTGAGCATGCTAAGGACGATACCTAGTGCCAATCCTCTGCCGTATAATGCTTCGTATGCTCCTCCAAAGAGGACGATTAGACTAATCATTATAGTGAACACACCCAATGCCTTCGAAAACAACTTCGTTTTGAAAATGAGGGTTCCTACTTGAACGAGCCATATGCTTAAACAGATACTGGATAATACGGATATGACGAGGCCAAGTTCGATCATTGGATGGATAGTCGCGAGGGCTTCTTGAATGTTTTTGTCTTCATTTGCGAGATCATGGAGGGCCGCGGCGGGCAGGAGCATGTAAAATGTGTAGGAAAACAAATGGAAGTATGCGAACCTTGAGACATTTGAACTCATTTCCGGATAGCCTGTGCGGAGGCGCAAGTCGATCGCTTCGACCGTCCAGAATAATAGAATGATAGCGAATGCCCCAAGTAACAATAATGCCCAGTTTAGAACTGGATATGTTGCAAGCGAGTGAACCGTTTGCTCATATACATCTTTTCCCTCAACGTTTTTCATTGCAACTGCCTGTGTTAAAACCATCACAAGAACAAGAACCAACGCAGACACAATCGCACAAACTCCACCAATCCTTTGACGTGACATTTCATGAATCCCCCCTATATTTTTTACTACTTTATTCGCTGAGAGACCAGAACATTCTCCTGACGTTGGTGGGACACGGGGACAGGTCCCTTTCCCCACCACTTTTTCCATAGGGACGAGGACCTGTCCCTCTGACCCACTCCCCTTGGTCCACAAAAAAAAACGGCGAATCCCCAAACAGGATTCGGCCGTCTTTGTTTATTTTCCACAGCATTTTTTATATTTTTTACCGCTACCGCATGGGCATGGATCGTTTCTGCCAACTTTATTTTCGTTAATAACTGGAGCTAATTGAATCGCGGGCCCCTCTTTTGCCATTTCATTTTTCTTCCACACAAGTAGGTCAGGGTGCTTCTCTCCAAGGATCGTGTAAAAGCTGTATGCTACGTGTTCAATTTCCACTAAAGAAAAATCATATTCGTACTCCATATGGGCGTTCATTTCAGGAAGGGCCTCTTTTGAAAAATGGAAACTAAGAGCCTCAATGATGGGCTCTTGTATATCCAATTCATCGGTTTCATGATAGGCCTTTTTTAATTCCTGAAGCGCAAGATCCGTTTTGATATTCCCTAAAATGGAGGCTGCATATATAACAGACTCTGGCTTTCTAACATAAGGAGCAACCGCTTTTACTACTTGATCTGAGCCAAATAGGACTAATCCTGCATTAACTTCCTCCAATAAGGCATCATCATCCCTTGTTAAGAAACTTGCAAAAAGTGGGATGTGTTTTTCTAGTTTTAGTAATCCAGCCATATAGACATTCATAATCCCATTTTCAGAAAACCACTCTTCGTTGGCTTCATCTGCAAGAACGGTACCAATATCTTCCTCATCTATCCAACCCTTTTCTACAATACACTCAGATAGCTTTTTCGCGATTGGGTAATAGTCATAATCAGGGGAAAGGGATCGATCAATCTTATTCAAAACCTCGCCGTACATGGAATAAACGTCTTCTTCCTCTCCATGCTCGATAACCTCATAAATTTCCCAAACTTGTTTCGGAATATATTTTTCAAGTTGTTTTTTATACTTTAAAGCAAGCGAAGCATCAATATTATTTAATAACCCCAACGCCAGGTGGCGATCATTCTGATTCATATTTGGAATATTGTCGATTAAAATTGGCAGCGCTTCTTCATTGATTTTTTGTTTATCGAGATACATTAATATGTCAATTTGCTTCGCTTCATTTCTGAATGCTTCCTTCAGCAGCTCGACAGTCCACTCTTCTGGAACATTTGGGTATTCATGTAGCGCATGCAAGACTGTTCTTTGTATCAAGATATCATCTGAAAGTAGGTGTGGCTTGATTTTCTCTAAAAATGTCATGTAAATGTATCCTTTCTTGGGACACGGGAACAGGTCCCTCGTCCCACCATATATTCCCAGGGACAATGAACATGTCCCAAAAAGGGCCGTTCCAAAATATGGAACAGCCCTGCTACGTACTTTTATTCGAATAAAGGACTAACAGCTCTTTCGTTGTGGATGCGGTCAATTGCATTCACTAGTAATGGTGCAACTGAGATTGTTGTGATTTTGTCAATTTGTTTTTCTTCTGGTAATTGGATTGTGTTTGTGATTACCAGTTCTTGTATTGGTGAAGATTCAATTCTTTCAATCGCTGGACCGGATAGGACTGGGTGCGTACAACATGCGTATACACCTTTTGCTCCCATTTCCTTTAATGCTTTCGCGGCTAGGGTTATGGTTCCAGCTGTATCAATCAGGTCGTCAATGATGATCGCATTTTTACCTTCAATGTTACCAACGATGTTCATAATCTGTGCTACATTTGGCTTCGGACGACGCTTGTCGATAAATGCAATTGGTACATTTAGTTGGCTCGCTAATTTTCTTGCTCGAACAACTCCACCTTGGTCAGGCGCAACGATGACAACATCTTCGAGCCCTTTTTCAGCAAAATATTTCGCTAGAAGGGGTACGCCAAGTAATTGATCAACAGGAATATCGAAAAATCCTTGGATTTGTGGTGCGTGCAGGTCCATGGTTACAACCCTCGTTGCTCCCGCTTTTTCCAGTAGATTTGCAACAAGCTTAGCAGTGATAGGTTCGCGTGAGCGCGCTTTGCGGTCCTGTCTCGCGTAACCATAGTATGGGATGACAAGATTGATGTTTTTTGCAGAAGCGCGTTTTAACGCATCAATCATAATTAATAATTCCATAATATGTTCATTTGCAGGCTGTGAAGTTGACTGTACTAAATAGACCTCGCTACCTCGAACACTTTCTTCTATATTTATTTGGATTTCTCCATCGCTAAAACGTGTAACCGAACACTTTCCTAATTCGCACCCTAATAACGATGCCATTTCCTCTGCCAGTTTAGGATTCGAATTTAAAGTAAACATTTTAAAACACTGATTCAATTGGTAAGCCACTGTTAGTCCTCCATGCAAAAAATATTCTATATATAATATAACCTAAATTTGCACTCTTACCTAGTGTCGAATCACAAATTTCGACAAAAATCTATATAATAACGTTAAAAAGGGCACCACACACGTGATACCCTTCCTAATCAAACACACCTTGGCGTATTTGCGCCCGATTTTTAGGCCCACAGGAAGTGGGTCATAAAGACATTGCCACAGGAAGTGGCGTATTTAGTCTTTGATCTTACTGCTCGAAAAATTTCCTTTAATAAATCGTGGCATCCCCTTGCAACTAATATTCGTCAATTTTGTAGAATAAACTACTAAATGCGACAGTGGTGTTCGTCAATCATTTCAGTCTACCTTTTAAACTTTTGATAGGGGTTCTCTACCTTGAAGTACATTAATTATATTATCTGCTACCAGATGCGCCATGTTTGTTCTCGTTTTCACACTTGCACTACCAATATGTGGTAGAGTTACTACATTAGGTAAAGTAAGTAAAGGATGATCAAGAGGCACAGGTTCCTCTTCAAATACATCCAATCCCGCAGCCCATATTTGATTGTTCTTAAGGGCATGATATAAAGCAGTCTCATCAACAATACCACCTCTAGCACTATTGATTAAAATTGCTTCATTCTTCATGAGAGAAAGCTCCTCTTCTCCAATTAAATGATGAACCTCTGGACTATAAGGAAGTAGAAGACATACAAAATCAGATTTTTTTAACAGGGTGTGTAAATCTACGTATTTAATTCCTAAGTTTTTTTCTGTTTCTAGTTTACGTGACCGATTATAATAAATGACTTCCATATTGAAGCCCTTCGCCCTCTTAACTAGAGCCTCTCCTATCCGACCCATTCCTATAATTCCAATTGTAGCCCCATAAATATCTTGGCCCGTCAGTTCCATAGGTGACCAAGCCCCCCACTCACCGCTACGCAAGAAATCTGATGCCTCAATAACCCGTCTTGCCGTCGCCATTAACAGAGCAAATGTTAAATCGGCCGTTGTTTCTGTTAATACACCAGGAGTATTTGTAACAATAATTCTACGACTTGTTGCTTCTTTAACATCAATATTGTTGTAGCCAACAGCTAAATTGCTAACAACCTTTAAATTGGGAGCATGATCAAAAACCTCTTTATCAATTGTGTCTGTTAATAGACAATAGAGACCATCCACATTTTCAACTTCCTTTAACAAAACCTCACGCGGTACAGGTATTGTCTCCTCATGCCACATTTTTACGTCAAAATGCATTGCAAGTTTTTCATAAATCTCCTTTGGCATCTTCCTCGTAATATAAACCGTCTTTTTCATCTATTCACCCTTCTCCAACCTCTGTGCCACACTACTCACAAAGAATTGCTTTAATGACGGATATAGCTCACAAAACACTTCATATAAGTCTTCGTATTGGGCAACCTCACTTGTCTTCGGTTCTACAACATTGATCGTTTTGTTATCTATTACTTGTGCTGCTTCTTCTAAGGATGGAAAATAACCAATAGCTGTTCCTGCAAGTAAACAGGCTCCTAACACACCAGTTTCAGATATATCCTTAATCTCAATGTTCTTATTTAAGACATTGGCTTTAATTTGTGCCCATTCCTTGTTCTTTGAACCACCACCAATTGATTGAAATCGATCAAACTGGAGGTTATAATTTGTTTCAATAATTTCATAAATCTGCTTTAAACCAAAGGCACAGCCCTCTAAAATAGCACGGAACATATCTGCTTTGGATGTGTTCAAATGAATTCCTACAAAAACACCTCTTGCATTTGGATCCCATATTGGCGATCTTTCACCTTGCATATACGGCAGGAAATATACGCCATTGGATCCTATAGAGGATTGATTATACAATTCTCCATATATTTCCTTTGTATGCCCTTCTGTTTTTAGGAAATTGTCATAGAACCACTGAATTGATGCCCCAGGAAAAGACATAGCTCCGTGAGAAAGCCATTGGTGTTTGTTGACATGACACCGATTTAGGAATCGCTTATCCAATTTTTCAGGTAGATCTGTACATACCGTTAGGACATTTGATGTACCAACAGATTCAAACATTTCATTGGGTTTAATGCGTAAAGCAACAGTTGAGCACGCAGTATCTGCAGCACCCGAAATAACAGGTATTTTTTTCGAAGACAATTCAGGTATTTTTACATTTCCAACTACAGATTTTGGATCTACTACTTTAGGCAGTTTCTTCTCATCGACCCCTACTTTTTCATAAATCTCCTTTGACCACTCATAGTTCACGACATCGTAAATTCCTGAATACGAACTTTGAGTCCAGTCCATCACAAATTCCCCTGTTAGCTTATGCAAAATAAAAGTGGATAAATTTCCCCATTTATACGTTTTTTCATAGTCCTTAGGAAAGTGATTTTTAAACCAAAGGTGAGTTGTCACTGTATACATCCCTGGCTCTAGTCGATTTTTCGTGATTCTGTCCAAGTTGTCCACACCGACTACATTTTTAATCCAATCAGATTCTTCTTTACTCCTCTGGTCTAGGTATATAATTCCCTGATATAGAGGCTTGCCATCTTTATTTAAAAACACTGATGAATTGCAAAAGGTAGATAGCGAGATTGCATCAACGCTTCCACCTTTCTCTACTTCATTACATACTTTTAATAGCAATGATTTGGTTTTATCCCAAATATCTTCAAGGTCAATTTCTATCCAAGTCTTTTTAGGATAAAGAAGGGAGTATGGTTGGTACTCAAGGTACCCCAATACTCCTTCTTGATTCATTGCGCCTACTTTAATACCACTTGTTCCGATGTCAATCCCAATAACGTGAGACATAATCTATCACACCTATTTGTATTATACGTTTGCTGGTTGATTAATTAACTCATTATACAATTCTACTGTTTCTTTTACAGTTCCACCATGATGGATAATGTTTTTAAACGCTTTTACAACTGCTGTCGGATTTGGGTTATTCCAAACGATTCGACCGAATGTAATACCAGTACCTCCAGCATCAATTACATCGTATACCATTTGGAAATAGTCTTCAATGTTATTTCCATTGTCTCCACCCGCAACTACAACTTTACCAGGTGTTGATTCAACTACTTTTCTGAATGTATCAGGATTACCTGTATACTTTGTTTTTACAATATCAACACCTAATTCAGCACCTGCACGCACCGCATATGCAACATGCTTCCAATCATTCTTTTCGTGATCAGGTATTTGGTTTCCTCTTGGATAGATATGCGCAATCATTGGAACTCCAAGGGCAGCAGCCTGACCTGAAACGATTCCTAGGTTACGAAGTTGTTCAGGTTGATCATCTCCTCCAACAATACAACCCATTGAAACAGCATCTGCTCCTAAACGAACAGCTTCATCCACTTCTGTAACCCAAGCATCATAATTTGGCTGCCATGGTGAAAAAGTAGAGAGTTTTAAGATAAGACCTGTTTTTCCAACGTGTGGACGATAGCTCATATCCGCAATCCCTTTATGCATTGTCATTGCATCTGGGCCACCTGCAACAATTTCACTAACCTTACGATTGATTGGCATTAATTCATCGAAAATACCTCTTGCCATCGCTTGATCAACTGCAACAGCTAATAGTTTTCCAGTCTCTTGATTTAATAATCTACTCATCCGAACCTCTTTACCTAATAATGCCATAATAAAACACTCCTTAGTTTTTTAATATTTGTTATTTTATAGTTACCTTAAAGGGAATCACACACACACTTTTCAAGATCCTTAACTACTTTCTTCATTTAAACTATGCTAACTTGGCAGATTACGAATCTTATAACGTAATAACCGATTTCATTCCATTGCCATTTCTAACATCTAAAATAGCCTGTTCGATGGTATCTAATGTATAACCAGTTGTCGTTAGTACTTCCGTATTAATTTTACCTGTGGCAATCAATGCTAAGGATTTATGATAATCTGCACGTGTTAATGCAGAGGTTCCATTGACTGTAATTTCATTATAGTGAATGATGTTAGGATCAATTTCAGATAAAACTCCTTTTGTAAATCCAGCAAACAAATTCAAAGTTCCGCCTTTTTTCAGAAGGTTTGCGCAGGATTTTACTAAGAAAGGTACTCCAATTGCCATGAGAACAACATCCGCACCAAGGCCGTCTGTTAGATTTAATACAAGGTCCTCTAGAGATTCTTCATTTGGATTAACTGCAAAATCTGCACCGGCTTTAATAGCTTTTTCACGACGGTGTTCAATTGGTTCGCTTAGTATAACTGATTTCGCACCTGCAATTTTTGCTAATTGCACATGCATAAGTCCAATTGGGCCTCCTCCAACAACAACGACAACATCACCCATTTTCACATTGGCTTTTCGTTGGCCATTGATACAGCACGCTAAAGGTTCAGTTACTACCGCTTGCTCAAATGAAATATGATCAGGAATCTTAACGATGTTTCCAGCTTCTACTGCAGCACTTGGGATTCGTACATATTCAGCAAAACCTCCGTCATACTCATACCCGATAGCAGTACGGTTTGCACATACATTTTCTCTGCCATTTTGGCAATAGTAGCATTTACGACAAGGGATAACAGGCATTACACCAACTCGGTCACCAGTGAAGAAATCTTTCACCGTGGATCCAACTTCTTCAATTGTTCCTACAAGCTCATGACCAATAATGGAAGGAGTACGTACTCCCTTTGTTTTCTTTCCTTCAAAGATTCTTACGTCTGTTCCACAAACCGCACTTGCATTAACCCTTAAAAGAATTTCATGCTCGTTTATTTGTGGTTTTTGTACTTCCTCTAATTGTAATTTGTTTGGTCCATGAAAAACTGCTGCTTTCATCTCAAACCACACTCCCATTTCGTCTTAGTATATAGTATACAACATTTGGTGGAGATTTCCTTCATATTTTTTATAAAAATTAAGGAGAATATTTTCTCCTTAATTTCAAACTAGTTATTATAAATCAAACCAACTAATCGGCACTGTAATTAACTGAGGTACAAAAATAAACAACAGTAATGCAGCAAAAGTTACAACTAACCATGGTAAGGTTGCTTTACTTAAGGTTTCTATCTTCATCCCTGTAATATTAGAGGTGGCGTATAGGCATACTCCAATCGGTGGTGTAACTAATCCAACTGAAAGTAGTACAACTAAATAAATCACAAAAAATACAGGATCGATACCGACTGAATGGATCGTTGGCATTAAAATTGGCACAAGGATAAATATTGCGGCTGTTGCATCCATAAACATTCCAACAATAATTAGAAATACAAATAACAACAACATAATTACAATCTTACTATCACTTATACCACTAATGAAGGTTGCTACCTTTGTAGGAAGACCATCATATTCAAACACCCAACTTGCTGCCTTAGCAGTTACTGCGATAAAAAGAATAGTACCTGTTAGGTTTGCTGTTCTAAAAAAGATATTAGGTAATTTTTTAAATGATAATCCTTTATAAACAAATAACGCTACAAATAATGTATATAACACCGCAATAGCAGCTGCCTCTGTCGGTGTGAATATTCCACTTAAGATACCAGCAAGTAATATTACTGGCGCTAACAATGCCGGAAAAGCACGTATGAATTCTCTTCCAAGTACCTTCCATTCAAATTTTTGATGGACCCCAAAATTATGCTTTTTACTATAATAATGGTTGTACCCCATAAAAATAAAAGCAATAATTAAACCTGGTACTAGCCCTCCAACCAAGGCTGCTCCTATTGAAACACCTGCTGTTGATGCGGCAACTACCATTAATATACTTGGTGGAACGATTGTTGCTAGCATAGATGTTATTAACGTTAATGCTGCTGCGTATTCTAAAGGATATTTGTTTTTGGTCATCGCATTTATTGTAATACGACCAGTACTAGCAATATCCGCGACAGAAGAACCAGCCATACCAGCAAAAATTAAGCTTGCTAGAACATTTACGTGCCCTAGTCCACCAGTCATCCAACCAACAAGACTCTTTGCAAAGTCAAAGATTTTTTCTGCAACTCCACCTTCATCCATGATAATTCCTGCCAAGATAAAGAGTGGAACGGCAACCATGATAAAGCTATTCATCGAGCTATACATTGATTGAATAACGATACTAATTGGAACATCTGTAAAAATAAGCACACTCGCAACTACTGAAATACCAAGTGAGGTAGCAATAGGTATACCGATAAACATTAAGATGAAGAATAATACAAGTAAAAAAATTGACATTAATTCTCCACCTCCTCTTCTTCAATAAGCGCACGGTCATATATGAGTGATTGGATGGTATTGATAATCCCAATCAAACCTGAAAATGGAACACAAAGTCCTATAATCCACATTGGTAATAACAATACAGAACTAGTTTCATTGGTGTTAATTTGCTGTGACATTAATTCGATACCTAAAACAACCATAAATAAAAAGAATCCAATTGAAGCAATACTATAGATCCATACTGATCCCTTTTGCAAAAATTTAGGAAAATAGTTTATTAGTAATGTAACCCTTGCAGATTCGACTTTACGAAACCCGATTCCAATTCCCAGATAAATCAACCATATAAACATAAATCTTGTTAATTCCTCAGTCCACGGTGCTGGTTGCCCTATTAATCTACCAATGACTTGCCAGATTACTACTACAAATATGCCCGCAGCCGTCAAGGAGGCCAATGTATCAGTTATGCTATTGATGGCCCGAAATACAGGATTAACTTTTTTATTACCATCCTTTACCATAGCTCTCTCCCTCACTTGATGTTAAATACGGTCCCTTATCGATTTAGGGACCGCAAACTCACCTAAATTTACTCACTTTTCCCGACAAACTCTAGTACTTTTGTAAAGAATTCATCGTCTTTTACAAGTTCTTTAAATGTTGGATACGCTTTCTTTGAAATTTCAACGAATAGCTGTTGCTGCTCACTTGTTAGCTCATTAACCTTTACTCCTTCACCTTCAAGGAACTCAATTGCTGTTTCAGCTTCTTTATTATCATAATCTAAAGCCCAACCTTGAATTTCCTTTGAAGCTTCAGTTAAGATCTTTTGTTGCTCATCTGTTAAAGAATCAAATTTTCCTTGGTTAATTCCTACTACCCAGCCATCAGCCATGTGGTTAGAAATTGTTAAGTATTCTTGTACTTCATACATTTTTGCTGAAGTGATAACACCAAGTGGATTTTCCTGTCCATCGATTGTTTTTAATTGTAACGCGTTATATACTTCACTAAAATCCATTGGAGTTGTTACTGTACCTGCCCCTTTAAAAAACTCAACCCATAATGGATTGTTAGGTACGCGTAGCTTAAGCCCTTTTAAATCTTCTGGTTTTGTAATTGGATTTTTAGAGTTTGTGATTTGTCTGAAGTCACGTGTCCAATATCCTAGTCCGTGAATGCCTAACTCAGATACTGAACCTAATAGTTCAGTACCAAGATCCCCATTTAAGAAAGATACAAATTGGTCTTTATCATCAAATAAATACGGAATACTAATAGCGCTAAATTTAGGTTCAAAGTTCGCATAAAGAGAAGTTGAGAGCACGAGCATATCCAAGCTTCCTGCTCCTAGTTGCTTAACTGCAGCAGAAGGATCCCCACCATATAATGTTCCATTTGCATGAACCTTAATTTCAATTGAACCATTACTTTTCTCTGAAACTACCTTCGCAAATTCTTTTGCAGCTAGAGTTACAGATGCCTCATCTGGATCCGGAGTAGCTAGTGTAAAAGTTACCTTTTTTTCTGCCCCATTTTCCTCTCCACCACTTGCAGAGCTACCACATGCTACCAAAGCTACTGACAATAATGCCATTAAAAATAGTGTGAGTATCTTCTTCATTTCTTTTCCCCCTTAAACCCCTTTTGTTTTGATAACGCTTACTTATCTGAATAAAAAAAGAAATTAAGCACCGTTGAATTTTCAGAATATTTAACTTGTGACTCAATGATATCACATGGTGGTAATTTCCTTCAAGTTATTTTTAAAAAAAATGAACATTATTTTCACAATTGGTTTTTTGAGCTGTTTATAGCTTTTTATCAATAGTCGATCTTCGCGTTTTTTGAAGATTGTTATAGGTAAATTCATATTTATGGTTTGCAACTGCCGCTACTAGGATATCGATAATTGTTAATTGTGCAATCCTTGAAGATATTGCGTCTGTTCGAAAAAGCGTTTCCTTAGAAGCCGTTTGTAAAACAATATCTGAGATATTTGTGATTGGTGATTTAGATGCATTCGTAATACAAATGAGAGTTGCGCCTGCTTCTTTCGCTAGTTTCATCGCTGCTAAAACATCTGTATTTGAACCAGTATGAGAAATACCAATAACAACGTCATTTTCCGTAAGAACACTTGCAGACATTGCCTGTAAAACAGAATCATTATAAGCGAAAGATTTAATCCCTAATTTTAATAGTTTATGATGGGCATCCAATGCCACAGTTCCTGACCCACCGTTACCATAGAATTCTATCAAGCGAGCTTTCGAGATTGCATTCACTGCTTTTTGAATCTCTTCATCACTACAAACCTCCATTGAATCATAAAGTGCCTGAATGTTTGATTGAAAAACCTTCTTTTTAATTTTTTCAACATCATCTCCTTTTTCAATCACTTCATGTATCTGCTTTTCAGGAGAGATTAATTCCCTTGCCAAGTGAATTTTTAAATCTTGGAAACCCTTATAACCAAGGCGCTTACATAAGCGTACGACAGAAGATTCACTTGTTTCACTTCTTTCTGCCACCTCAGTTATTGACAAATGAATAATTTCATCTTGGTTTTTCTCAATAAAATCGACAATTTTCTTTTCTGAATCTCTAAGCTTTGTCATCGCAGCATTTATTCTTGTAAAAAAGCCAGGATTCGTATTAACATTTAACTCACTCATATATTTGCCCCCTTCTTATGCACAAGCATTTTAATGTATTTATTATTTTATTAAAATATTACGTTGTTTACTAGTATTATTTTTGGGTTGCTCGAATCTATTATAGATAATTTTAATTCCGTTTCTGCTATAGTTAAAAGTAAATTTTTTGTAAGGCTATCAAAAAAGAGAAGCGATCGTGATCGAACACTTCTCAATAAAAACACATTTTTTATAGTTAAAATACAATTGTCTTATTATTATCCACAATAATTCGGTCTTCCAGATGCCATTTTACCCCACGTGCGAGCACGCTTCGTTCTACACTTTGTCCGATTTTTTTCAGTCTTGCTACATCGTCACGGTGGTCAACACGAGCAATATCCTGTTCAATAATCGGTCCTTCATCCAAGTCGTTTGTTACATAATGAGAGGTTGCACCGATTAATTTTACACCACGCGTATAGGCGCGTTCATACGGTCTAGCCCCAACAAACGCTGGTAAGAATGAGTGATGGATATTAATGATTTGGTTCGGATATTCCGCCACAAAGTCAGGTGTTAACACCTGCATGTAACGAGCTAAAACGATTAAATCAATATCATACTCTTTTAAAATTTGCAGTTGCTGCTCTTCCACCTGTTTACGGATGTCCTTGTTCGCCGGTATGTAAATGAACGGAATGCCAAGATTCTCAACAACAGGTCTCGCATCCTCATGATTACTCACGACGAGCGCAATGTCTGTCATCAAGTCCCCGCTCTGCCATTCCCATAAAAGCTCATGCAAACAGTGAAGCTGCTTTGATACAAAGATAGCCGTTCTTTTCACATTTTGGACGTCAATCAACTTCCACACCATTGAAAATTTTTCGGCAACCTCTAAAAATGCAGACTCCATCTCAGGCTTTTTCTCTGTTAAAGATGGGCAGTCAAACTCGATTCGAAGGTAAAATGTACCCTCTTCATGGTGGGTCGAATACTGACTCGATTCAATAATATTGGCATCAAACGAATATAAAAATTGAGAGATAGCCATCACAATTCCTGGTTGGTCAGGACAACTCACCAACAACCTTCCACGATTCTCATTCTTACTCTGAAACTCTTCCCTATTAAAAAACATATCCATAACCTCACATCTGGGACGGAGGGACAGGTCCCTCGCCCCACCAATTTTTTCCTGGGACAGTGGACCTGTCCCTATGTCCCACACTGGGACAGTAGATGCGGATCTATGTCCGCCAATTTCCGCTTGAACACAGGTCCTGCCCCCGTGTCCCGCTTATTCGTTTGCTAGTTTTGTGATGAGTAGGGCGACTAGTGCACTCCTTACTGGCATTTGCGAGATAAGTAGGTGCTCGTTAGATGCATGTGCACCGTCACCAACTGGCCCTAGACCATCTAAGGTTGGGGCAAATTGTGATGCAAAGCTGCCGTCGCTACCACCGCCACTTGCTTGATCCTCTAGTTCAAAGCCAAGATATTCTTTCGCTATATCTTTTGCTGTTTCGAACATTTTATTAATTTCCGGCGTTTTTTCCATAACTGGACGGTTGATTCCACCCGTAACCTCGACCGTTAAACCTTCTTTGGTTGGCGTTAGGCCTTGAATTAGTGGAATGACGCGTTCAAATTCTGCGTTATTTTTCACACGTAAGTCCAATTCTGCTTCTGCTTCTGCAGCGACTACGTTTGAAGCACTTCCACCTTTTACAAGCCCAACATTGAGCGTTGTTCCTTTTTCGAAGTCCGTTAAGTCATGTAAATAAATAGTTTGGCGTGCCAACTCCTCGATTGCGCTAATTCCTTTTTCAGGCTCTATGCCAGAGTGTGCTGCGCGTCCCTGTACTTTAATGGTAAACATGCCTACGCCCTTTCGAGACGTTTTGAGTTTACCTTGGGTTGAGGCTGCCGCGGATTCTAGAACAAGCACATATTTGCTCTTTTTCGCTTCTTCTTCGATTAAGTCGCGTGAGGACTCACTGCCGATTTCCTCATCCGACGTAAACAATATGACAACCTTGGTTTTCAAAGGCACATTCAGTGTTTTAAGGGCATTTACTGCAAACAATCCTTGCACAATGCCACCCTTCATATCAAATGAGCCTGGTCCATAGAGCTTGTCTCCGTCAATCCGGAATGGGATTTCCTCAAGTGTGCCCTTTGGCCAAACCGTATCCATATGAGCCAAAATCAGAATTTGCTCATCTCCCTCACCGAATTCACAGCGGAAATGATCCCCAAAATGCTCATTATCAAACTTCTGGATTGAGCCACCCACATACTTTTTATAAAGCCGCTGAACCTGTTCACCAACTTGGTCCACCGCTTCTTTATCATGAGATGGAGATTCTATCTCGACTAATCCCTTCAGAACCTCCACCATCTCAGACTCTTTCTCTTTCAAATACGCCACAACCTGCTGTTCCATTACAATCCATGCCACCTTTATACGTGGGACCAGGGTCTTTTGCCTTTCCTGGGTCAGAGGGACAGATCCCGCGTCCCACCATTTTTTTCCTGGGACAAGGGACCTGTCCCCGTGTCCCAAAACCCATTTCCCGTTTATTATTACAATATTACAACAACAGAGCCCATGCTACTAGTTTTAATAGCATGGGCTTCGAAAATTTTTTTAGTGGCCAGCTGGCATTCTCTTTATGAAATGTTCCAAGAACCTTGGTGCGTCGACCTCTGTACAGACATTGATTTTAGATTCTTCTTCTGCAACCGGCACCGTTTTACCGTCTTCTTGTCCTTCAGTAATGACGCCAACTCCTATGTACTTTGTTTTCACTAAACTCGGGTCGATTGCCACAGCGACTGCCAATGGGTCATGGAGACCGCAACCGCCAATACCGGGATTAGCGGATTCATAAAAATCATGATAAAAGCTAACCATATCAGCAAAAAACTCCCCGACTTCGGATCCAGATTTCCGCCATGCATCCACATTTTCTCTTGGCAACAAGGTCTGCATCGTCACGTCTAGGCCGACTAAGGTAATCGGTAATCCAGATGAAAACACGAGTTTTGCAGCCTCGGGATCAGTAATAATATTCGCTTCCGCATGTGGTGTCACGTTTCCAGGTACAAAAACTGCTCCACCCATAATCACTACGTCATTTACAAGTTCGACAATCTCCGGCGCCTTTTGAACCGCTAGGGCAAGGTTTGTCAACGGTCCCACGGCAATAATAGTTACCTCATGAGGAAGCTTTTTTACTTGCTCGATGATAAAATCGACCGCAGACTCTGATTCCGCTGATGTTTGAGGTTCAAAATCCAATACATTCCCTAGTCCATCTTCTCCGTGCACATGTTTCGCATAGCCTTCACGCGGTTGACGATTTAGGGGCTTTTCCACACCCGCAAATACCGGGATCCTTTTTCCAAGCTTCTCTAAAACAGCCAACGTGTTTCGGGTCGCCTCATCAACTGCCACATTTCCGTAGCATGTCGTTAACCCCATAATATCAAGCTCCGGCGAATTCACCGCATACGCAATCGCCATCGCATCATCAATTCCTGTATCCACATCAAAAATAACCTTCTTCATCGTTTACCTCCTTGGCAGGTCCCGTGTCCCACCATTTTTTTGCTTGGGACGAGGCCCTTGACCCACTACTGGTGCAGGTCACCTGTTCCCAATAATTTTTTTGTTTCTTCAAGTGTTGGCATTGAGGCTTGGGCGCCTTTTTTTGTGACGGTTAGAGCACCAACGGCATTTGCAAATTCGGTTGCCTCCTGCAGGTTTTTTCCGCTTGCGAGTGCTGTGGCCAGTGCGCCTGCAAATGCATCACCCGCTGCTGTTGTATCAACTGCCGTCACAGTGTGCGGGTCAACAGAAAACACATTTTCTTCTCTCGACACAACAACGCCTTTTCCACCAAGTTTAGCAAAAACAGTCCCGACACCTTTATTTAAAAGCCAAGTGCTAGCTTTTTTAGCGGATTCCTCATCCTTGATTTTCGTATCGGCCACAATCCCTAATTCGCTCTCATTCGGAACTATGTAGGTCACTTTTTTTAATAACTCATCTGGCAGCTTTCGTGCAGGCGCAGGGTCGAGCATAACCGGGACATTATGTGCATGCGCGATATTCGCAACTTCGATGACCGCTTCCAAAGGAATCTCCAGCTGTATCATCACAAGCTTTGCCTTACGGATGACCTGTTCGTGTTGCCTCACATATTCCGGTGTCACATGGTCATTTGCGCCTGGCGAAACAACGATACTATTATCCCCTTTGGCATTTACACTAATCACCGCTACGCCAGATGAAACGCCGCGAACTTTTTCAATATACGAAGTGTCCGTACCGACTTCATTCAATCCGTTTAAAAGCTGCTCACCGAAAAGATCGTCTCCGACACAGCCAAGCATCGCAACCGACGCCCCAAGCTTCGCGGCAGCATACGCTTGGTTGCCACCTTTTCCACCGTTTCCCGTAAAAAAACCATGTCCGAGCACCGTTTCGCCCCATTCAGGTCGCTCCTTCACATTCACCACCATATCCACATTCAAACTGCCCACTACAACAACATCCGCACTCATCCAACAACCCCCTATGGGACAGAGGGACAGGTCCCGCGTCCCGCCATTTTTTTCCTGGGACTAGGGACCTGTCCCCGTGTCCAAATTATGATATAGATTATTATAGACAATGTAACAGGTACTGGCAAAAGTGAATGTTAATTACTATATCAATATAATAATATCGGACGGAGAGCTACTATGGGACAGGGGAAGAAGAAGGGTAAAAAGAGTCATAAAAAACAATTTTGGGGATTAGCTAAGGAAGTACGAATTGAGAAAGGAAAAGAGTGGGTGGCCCACTATGAGGGCGATGACATTATTAAAGGCTATTCGAAGACATTTGGACTCAACCTAATAAACTCCATGATGGAGCTAAAAAGGAACGGAGTTCCAATAAGTAGTCAAGACAGGAAACGTATTGAGGATTTGATTGAGGAAGGAAAAAGAAAAAAGGAACTATGAAGAGAAAAAAGAAGAAATTGCACATGGACTGAATGAATTTGAGGATTATGACGAAACATTTGCATTTATAGCCGGTTATACACCAGGTGGAGCACCTTATGGAATGACCCGTGAGGAGATGGAAGAACGAACAAAAGAAGAATAGTATGCTTCAATACCCTTGTGGGTTAATGGGACAAGGGACCTCCGTCCCACGTAGAGCAGGGGACTCTCCCCTGCCCAAAATTAGTCTCTTTCAAAATCCACTACAACTGCGGTTGCAGCTCCCAAGGACTGGGAAAATGGCTCTTCGTTGAAATGTATTTGTGTTTTGGAGAATGGTATTTTGAGTGCGTTTTGTTCGAGATACGCCATGAGAGAATGTTGGAATGCTTCATTTTGATTGTATGGACTATCGATGATAATCCTACCTGGGTTCAGTAAATGAATAATATTAATGAGTGAATTCCCTAAATACATTCCGTATTTCTTAAGTTGAGCCTCAATCATTCTTTCCTTTTCCTCAACAGAACCCCACATATCGGTAGCTTCCATGTGGCCCATCCACTCTTGAAATGCTTTCCTGCTTATCATTTTCTCTAAGCATCCACGTTGGCCGCACCCGCATAATGGTCCATTTGCATCAACAGAAATATGGCCAATTTCCCCCAATGTCCAGCTATCCCCATTCCAGATATGACCATCAGACGTAAAGGCACCTCCGATTCCATCTCCAATTCGGATATAAAAGGAGCTTTTTGAACCCGGCTCATCTCCCATTCCAGCTGAGCATAAAGAAGCCATGTTTACATTATTTTGTAAGATAATCGGGACTGCGATCTTGTCTTTTAACTCTTCATAAATCTTGAAATTTTTCCATCCGAGATTTGTAGAATGATACACAATTCCCTCATCCGCATTCACGATTCCTGGGATTCCAATTCCGACACCTACTACTTCTGGGTGTTCAAGCACCAGGGTTCCCACTATTTCTTGAACTTGCCGAATCACCTTTTCCTTATCTTTTCCCTCTACTTCCAAAAAACCGCTTGCAATGGGATCTAAGAAAAAGTCTGTAACTGTATACTTAATACCATTATGGTGAATGGCGATACCAATCGCCTTAAAGGCGTTCTGATTTAATTCAATAACAATCTTTGGCCGGCCAGCCCCTTTTAAATCTTTGATTCCTACTTCCTTGATGATTCCATCCTTTACGTATTGATCGACAATTAAGGAAATCGTATTTTTGCTAACTCCCATGGCTTTCGCCAAGTCTTTTCTTGAGGTCTGCCGATATTTCCGTAAAAGTGATAAAACCTTTTTCTGATTTTGTTCACGTAGAACCCCTGGGCCTCTTGTTCTCATTTCACTATCCTCATCTCTTTCGTCCAATAACTTACCGCTATTATACCAAGTGATGCAATCAAATGCGCCTTGGCGTGTTTGCGCCCGATTTTTTTCGAGCCTGCTCGAAAAATTTCCGCTGAAAAATCGTGGCATCCGCCGGAGGCTTAACTTTATTCAGTCCGTGTTTGAACCCCGACTGAAATTGTTTACTCTTTTTACATTCATCCCCCACTTTTAGAAATAAGGACATCTGCTGAATAAAGTTATAGTTTCCTAATTTTATGCTTAAAACGTGAAATAAACTGATTATTCCATTCATCCCCACCAGTCGCATTGCCACTTTTCCAAATTGGCGGTTGAATGCCTTGTTCTACTAGCTTAGCAGTTGCTTCCATTGCAATGGAATTTAAAATAAATGCGTTCACGAAGGTCGAAACCGCGCCTACCTTTTGCTCCAGATTATCAATTTCAATGACGGCGTCGCCGACATCGACTTTTGAGTCAATCACAAGGTCAACGACATCATGGAGATTTCGTTTTGAGGGGTGTCTTGCTGGATGTCCCTCAGGCGTATCTAGGGCATGCTGCTTCGATGATACACCTATTGTTTTTACACCTAATCGTTTAGCCTCTAGAGCAGCATCGATTGTTGCAGCATTAATTCCATAGGCATTGATAATGATTAATAGATCCCCAGATTGCAAACCGTAATCTTGTAACACAATCTTTCCATAGCCTGGTGTTCGCTCGATTGCCATGGAACGTAGCGCTCCTCCACTTAATAATGTCCCTTCATCTAAAATCGCACTTACATGCATGAGTCCACCCGCACGAAAGAATAATTCCTGGGATGCTAGATTGGAATGCCCCCCTGGCCCGTAAGCATAGACAATTTTATCTTCTTTAATGTGATGAGCCACCACCTCGGCAGCCTTCATGATATCCTCCGATTCTGTCTCGATTACCTTATCCATATAAACTTTTACTTTTTCATAGTATTCAAGTGCATACTTCATTCCGTTCACCCCTTCTTCACTGTTGTCTTCTTATATAAAACGTCTCCAGCCTTTATCGTTTCGACCACTTCCATCCATTCATTATGCTTTTCATATAAAATGAAATCTGCAGGAGCGCCTACTTGAAGTCCTCTTGCCTGATCCAGTTTCATAATGGTTGAAGGTAAAACCGAAGCTTTATCAATGGCTGTCGGTAAGTCCGTGATACCCATTTGAACAATCCGATTTACACCCCAGAGGATACTTTGGGCTGAGCCAGCCAGTAATCGTGGTTCTCCTTTTAAATGAAGCCGCCCTTCCTCTGTTAATGTAACCTCACCACCCACAGAAGCTATGTAATCACCAGCAGGAAGACCTGCTAATGCAACACTATCGCTGATGATGAGCAATTTCTCATTTTTGACCTTCTCTATTACCTTCAATACTGAAGGTGGCAAATGAAATCCGTCCGCAATTACAGTTGCAGCTAAATCGTCCTCCGCTAGCTGATCCCACAAATAGTTCGGATGTCGTGGCAGCTTGACATGGGCACCATTACCCAAATGAGTTGACATCTTTGCGCCTGCTTTTACTGCCTTTTGAATCTGCTCTGTCGTCGCATTTGTATGCCCAATTGAGATTAACACTTCAGAATCGGAAGCTAATTTTATAAACTCATTAGCATGTTCCCACTCCGGTGATAGCGTAACAATTTTAATCAACCCATTCACAGATTCATTTAATCTCTTAAAAAACTCCCAATCTGGTTGCCTAATATGGTCAAGATGATGAGCACCTCTTGGACCATCTTCCATAGATAAAAATGGACCCTCTAAATGAATGCCCGGTATCATTTTCTTAACAAGTTCGTTCGTTGAAATGGCATTTGAAATCACACAAACTAGTTTTACTAAGCTTTCATACGAATTTGTAATAACAGTTGGATAAAAGGACGTTACACCCTGCTCGAGCAAACTATAGCAAACGCGTTCAATATCCGATTCCTTCGTAGCAAGTGAATTAAAATCAATCCCCATATATCCATTAACCTGCAAGTCAACAAATCCCGGAGCAAGATAAGTCTCGTTTTCAACTTCTGCCGGTTCAATCGATTCAATTATTCCATCTCTAATCTCAATACGGACACCGCAATCCTCTTTATAATGAATGCCTTCAATGACAAGTTTTTCATTCGCCATCTTGTTGTTCATCCCCAAATGAATCTTGATCCACATAAAGATATGCATTCTCATGTGTTCTCAAAATCGATGCCGGACACTCTGTACTAATTGGCCCATTTAAGGTTTGATAGACTGCCTGCCGTTTCGTACTGCCTGGAACCATACAGTACATGTATTTCGCAGAAAGTAAAGTAGGAATTGTTAACGTTAAAGCAAAAAGAGGAACCTCTCCTATCTGGGAAAAGCAGCCATCATTGACCTGCTGTTGCCTACAAATAATATCAAGCTCAACCTTTTTGATGACCTTTTTATCCTCAAAATCCGCAACAGGTGGGTCATTAAATGCAATGTGACCATTTTCACCAATTCCTAGACAAACGATATCAATTGGCCGCTTTTGAAGAAGCTGAGAGTACCGTTCTACTTCATTTTCATTTGAACTATCAAGTAAATGAACCTCTTTGAATGGAACTTTCGTAAACAATCTTTCTTTTAAAAAGTTTTGAAACAGCTGTGGCGCTTCCTTATCAAGTCCCACATACTCATCCATATGAAAAGCGATAATCTGATTCCAATTAATTCTGTCGTCACCTATTAAATATTGTAAAAACTCATTCTGTGAAGGAGCTGCAGCAAAAACCATACGTATCTCTTTTTGATTTTGCTGTAACTTTACTAGATTGTTCGCCACATCGCGAGCCGCATATTCTCCCATTTCATTACGCGTTGCAAAAACGTAATATGTTAATTGATCCTTCTTTCCGTTTCTTTTTATATTCACTTTCATTCACCTTCTAGTATATTATCGATTGCGTTCTGGATTATTTTTTCCGTTTCTATGTGAAAAGGGGCCGGTAAGCCAAAGTAGTAAATAAACTCCTCCGCCTCATAGCCACCTTCCATTAGCTGAGTTTGACTTGGAATATATCCAATCATTCCATTACTGTATCCAAGGGCAAGAACCCCTGAATCAATCTTTTTTACATATTGACTGTAGTGCTGAACCATTTCACCGTTAAAAAAGATAAAACGGAGCCTACTGCTTATTTCTAGATATTGTATTTCTAGTCGTGTTTTATTTTTATCTTGCCAATTCTTTTCGATATGTTGTTTCCATATACGAATAACTTCGGGTTCCATGTCTTCATTGACGGTATACTCTTTTTGAAAAAGTAAGGAAACCCGGGAGGAATAAGCTTGCAATCTATCAGAATGTATCATTTCAGCATCACTTTTGTTCATCCCAGCTATTATCTCCTCCGCTAATTGGTTCCCAATTGCCTCCATGTCTTGTTGGCTACCCCTAAAAAACGCATGATCTTTTATTAAAGCTGGCCTCACATCGCCACAGCATCCCTGCAAAAAGCCAATCACTGTGTGTTGATAGGTCTCTTTTAATCTCGCACAACAAACTCCTGTATATTCCGATGAGACCACATTTGCATCTGTTGTTGTTGGATGACAGGCGTGGTGAATCAACATTGCCTTCATATCTTGTTTTCTATTTTCAAACGTGATGATGGTTACCTCTTTGTCGATTGGAACACTCGGATTCGGGCTCATCACCATTTTGTTTTCGTACTGTAATCGACGGTAAACACCAATATCACTTGAAGTTTTCCTTTTCACAATCGTCACTGGTTCTTTGTTGGTGATGGCGCATTTAACACTTTTCAGTATGATATCTTCCAATGACTCTATAAAACTCTGATCTCTTATACCTAAGAGACTCGTAAAAGCATCACTTGTTTGCGGACCAGAATGGTTATGTGTGGCATGAAAACAAATGGAATCTAGCTTTACGGAACACTTATCTGCTACTCTTTTTCTCCATTTATCCACAAGTTGGTCATCCCACCAAATGACATCTCCAATGAAGAGTAAAAAAGTCTTTCCATTTTGTTCAAAATAAAAGGTTTTTAGAAAAAGTGGAGAATGAACCTCCATAGCCTTCCCTTCTCGATGTGCAAATCCCGCCAACTGAATTGGTAGCCGCGGTGTCATATCAATCTCATACGTTCCAAGAAGCAAAGTCATGATTCATTCCCCTTTTCAAAGCAACTTCAAAATCAGAATAAAATTTCGGAGAATATGGAAGGGGTCCTTAACTGGCAACGCGACTATTTTTTGTAACGGCTCACCCTGTCTATCCCGAATTTGAATCCATTCTCCTATTTCCTTGTCTGGATTAGGAAAGGTTGAAAAACTATATTCAAAAAACGTTTTATACCAGCGTAAAAAGAATTCTTCTTTCGTATGCTTGTAAAGCATTAGCAATGTATAAAGCGCCTCTGAATGTGGCCACCAAAGCTTTGTATCCCACGTATCGAGAATTAATTTTTCATATGGGTCGTTTATTAGCCTTCCCGCTGGTTCTGCTCGATTTTTATCTACAAACCGAAGTAATCCTCCATGTTCATCATCCCAACCTAGGTGAATCGCCTGCCGTGTTACGTTTGCTAAAATTTGTATGTTTTTATGCTGTTCCTCTTTATCCCATTCATGGAGGCTATGAATATGGAACCAAACTGATTCTAAAGCGTGCCCAGGGTTTACGTGATTCGCAAGTAAAGTGTCTTCATTGCTCGAATCCTTTGGTCTCAACTCTACTATTCTTCCATCCTCAAAAATGAATTCTTGTAGGATTCTCTCGCTTATTTGTTTTGCCTTTTTCACAACTGGTTTGGAAAATTTTCCAGCTGTTTCTTCCACTTCTTGGGCAACGTTAAGCATAATCATCTGTATGGAATGAGATGAATAGCCAACTGGAATCGGATAGGGTTCTGTTCTAAAATGACCTTGCTCAATTCGCTGATGAATCGATTCATAGACTTGATAGGCTTGTTCAAATGCCGTCTCATCAGCAAATACATCTGCATATTTAGTAACACCAATAACAAAAAAGCAATCTGCAAACACACTAATATCTTCCTGACCCTTGATTGGCTTTCCATCATGAGTTACTGCATATAAAACGTGCTGATTCTCCATAACTGTATTGTTTATTAAGAAATGATACGTCTTATCTGCCATTTCTTTTAAGCGTTGTGTGTTTAAACTAACTTTTCCTTGTTCTGCTAACCGATAAAGCTCGGAACATAACCAGAGAAAACGCCCCTGTGACCACGTGTATTTATCCTTACTTATTAATGTACTTCCATCATTAGAGAAGCAGGTAAAAACGCCACCTGCTTCATCATCAAATGCCTTTTCCCAAAAAGGCCAAAAGTTTTCTTCAATTTCCTTTTTATAAAAACTAACAAGTTGTTGAGTATCCATGACGAATCTCCTTGCTTCTTATAGAGATGGTGTAATATTCTTTGTATCCTTCGCTAACTCTTCATCAGATTTACTTATTGCCGATAACATATCTTCAATCTCAGGCTTAACTGGTTTATTTTTATTTAATAAACCGAGACCAATAAATATTAATCCTGAAGTAAAGATTGGAGCCCCAAGTTCAACATATAATGCCCAGTCCACCCCATATTTTGTTATGGCAAACATGGCAAATCCTGCAATAATGGAAGAGATTGCAGCTTTTGAATCACTGTGCTTAAAAGCAGGTAGTAATCCTAAAAGCATTGGAATTGAAACAGGCCCGACCAAAGCCGCAAACCAAGAAATTAATAGCCCTAACACTCCTCCGAAATTATCTGAGAAAATCCCAACAATCAGTGTTAAGAAAGTGAACGTAAACGTAACAATTCTTGCAATTTTTAAAGATGTCCTTTGATCAAGTCCTTTAAATTTACCTGACATGACAGGGAGGATATCCCTTGTAATAACAGCTGAAATCGTATTTGCATCTGAGGAAGTCATCGACATAGTTGCGGCAAATAGGGAAGCCAGCACAAGACCAATTAATCCTGCTGGTAATAGTTCCTGGGTGAGTAGTGCGTATGATTGTGTAGGATCTTCTAGATTCGGTAAAATAAGTGGTGCTGCCCACATTGGGAAAAATAATATCAACGGCCACACAAGGTATAGGATTCCTGAAAAAAGAGCTGATTTCTTGGCTTCCCGCCCTGAAGGAGAAGCAATGTAACGTGCAGCTAGGTTCCAAGTTCCTCCGTTATAACTGAAGAATACGATGAATACGAACACTAATACATAGCCTAGCGTATACGGTTCATTGAACGGTTGACTATTTGCAGGTGGGAGTTTATCCCAAATACCAGTTATGGATCCCCATCCACCCATTTGACTTAAAACAACAACGAACATGACAATTCCTGCAATGATTTGAACAATAAACTGTGCAAAATCTGTCCATAAATCTGCCCAAATACCACCAACAGTAATATAAATTAACGAAACAATTCCAGATAATAGAATTCCATAAACAATTGGGATTCCAGTAAACACATTAAGTAAAAGCCCAATCGCTGCCCATTTGGCACCAACATCGAATAACTTTACAAGTACACCACTCCAAGCAACTAATTGTTGGGTTGGCACATTGTAACGCATCGCTAAATATTCCGTTGGTGATTCGATATCAAGCTTTGTTCGTAACTTCGACCACCTTGGGGCCATTATATAAGCGCCTAAAATAACCGATACAACAATAGGTATCGCCCACCAAACATACAAACTAAATCCATGCGTGTAAGCTAAACCTGCGTATGCCACAAACACTGCACCACTATATCCTCCGACATGGTGAGAAATACCGCCTAACCACCAAGGAAGCTTTCCGCCGGCAACGAAGAAATCTTTCGACCCCTGTACTTTATTAAAAGACCAAAAACCAATGACAACCATAAGTAAGAAAAATGCTATAATGACTCCCCAATCTAGACCACTCATGTTCTTCCCCCTTTAACAATTTTTCTTCCAAAAACCCCTTGAATCACTTCATCAACTAGCAGCATTCCTTCGTTTTGTAGACACCTCCTTTAATTAATCCTAATATATGACTAATTATTTTATAAAATACCACAACACTGGGTAAATGTAAAATAAATTTAGAAAATTTTGTACCTTAGTGGAATTTCAATAGATATTAGGATTCTCCCGTAGATCTGATCGATGACGTTCAAATCTATCATTTTTGCTTATAAATTTGCACTCTTCGCTAAATTTCGATCCGTACAGACAATATTTGTCCCAAAACTGAAACCTTTTCTGCTTATAAAACGTCTAATATATTGTGCAGTTTTTGATTATCCTAATCTAAAAAAGGTGTTGATTGAAATGAGTCGTGTTGACCGCCATTCGAAACAGAAAACGAAACGGAAATGGCCAAAAGTTATTGGAACGATTTTTCTTGTTTTATTATTAGCAATTGGTGGATACGCCGTTTATTTATACCAATCTGTCGCGAGTACGGTTGGAAAAATGCATGAGGACCGTGATCCTTCAGATAAACGAACAAAACAAATCGATATTAGTAAAAAGGATCCGATTTCCATTCTGCTCATGGGTGTTGATGAACGCTCGGGTGATAAGGGTCGTACTGATACGTTAATTATGGTGACTGTGAATCCAAATACGAATTCCATGCAGATGTTGAGCATTCCGCGTGATACACGCGTTGAGATTGTTGGCAGAGGAACTCAAGATAAAATCAATCATGCGTACGCATTTGGTGGCGTCGATATGACGATTGATTCCGTCGAGAATTTCCTAGATGTACCGATTGATTACTATGTGAAGGTAAACATGGAAGGATTACAGCAAATCGTTGATGCGCTTGGTGGGGTGCAAGTGAACAGCACATTTGCGTTCTCATATGAGGGTGCATCATTCTCTGAAGGAACTCAAACTCTTAACGGGGAAGAAGCTCTTAAATATGCACGAATGAGATACGACGATCCTCGCGGTGACTTCGGTCGACAGGATCGCCAAAAGCAGGTTATCCAAGGGATTATTGACAAAGGGGCAAGTTTCTCTTCAGTCACAAAATTTGATGACATTCTCGGAGCACTTGGCAATAACGTCACAACTGATATCTCCTTTGACGAAATGAAAACCATTCAGGCAAATTACAAGGGTGCTCGTCATAACATCGAGCAATTCAGCATCGATGGTGTCGGCAAAACCCTAGACGCATGGTACTGGATCGTCTCCGAAGAAGAACGCCAAGCCGTCTCATCCCGCTTGAAAAAACACTTAGAAATTGAATAGATGGGTCACGGGGACAGGTCCATTGTTCCACCATCTTGGCTTTAAAACTAGCAACCGGTTATCTATACCGGTTGTTTTTTATTTGGAGTAACCTTAGTAATCTTTTTAAAAAATTATGTATACAAAGAAGACAGGACCGCTATCCCAGTTGGGATGACAATCCTGTCTCTCCGCTTTATTTAAGTCGAATTGATTTCGTTCCGTAACTAGTATCATAGTTCGACACGCTAATTGATGTGGATAATTTATAGTTCCCTTTTAAAGATTTTTTAGTTGTTACATATTTGAATGGAGCTATTCCTTTTGTATTTGATTTTACTGTAATGGTTGTTGCTTTCCCTTTGGGAGGGATAATCGTGAGCTTTACAGTTGCTCCTGACAGTGGCTTCCTCGTATTAGAATCGATAACCTTTACAGTTGGCCAAATTGTATTCCCTACGTTATACACCGTTTTTGCAGTTGTAATGGTAGAGGCCATTTTTTTCTTAGCGATTGGTTTTGGAGCAGGTTTTACAATTGGTTTTATTGGCGCTATTTTCACCACCGGCATTGGTTTTACTTGTTTAACAGGAACCGTTGTTGTTGGCTTCGTTACAACTGGTATTGCCTTAATAGGTTCTATCGGTGCTTGAGCCAAACCATATCCAAAAAATGTATCCCGTCCAGTTACTCCAAGGTCCTTTGCTGTGTTTTGGAGCTTTTCTCTTAGTTCTCTATTTGATAAATTTGGGTATGCTTGTTTCCACAACGCTAGGATTCCAGTTACATATGGCGCTGCCATCGATGTTCCATCCATTTTCACATATTTGTTATTCAAATACGTACTTAAAATGCTTACCCCAGGAGCCGCAATTTCCACAGTATTCCCGGTGGATGAAAACGTACCTCTATGATGTTCAATATCGATTGCGGAAACAGCAATTGTGGAATCGTATCTAGCAGGGTATTGAACAGTATCCCCACCACCATCGAATTTACCGCTATTTCCTGCTGAGGCAACAACTAAAATATCTTTGCTATATGCACGGTCCACCGCTTGTCTTAATGCCAATGAGTCACCTGTTGTACCTAAGCTAAGATTGATAATATCCATGTCATTTGTTATTGCCCAGTCTATGCCCGCTATAATATCCGATAAATATCCAGAACCATTAGCACCCAGAACCTTAACAGCATAAACGCTAGCTTCGGATGCAACACCAACTGTCCCTATTTGGTTATTTTTTGCCCCGATAATACCGGCAACATGTGTCCCATGTCCATTATCGTCCGAATAGGATGTTGTATACGAGGTGAAAGAAATGCCACCGGCTACAACTAAATCTTCATGTTGGGAAATTCCCGTATCTAGAACCGCAATTTTTGTTCCTGAACCAGTGTATGTTGCTTGCCATGCTTTTGACGCATTTACGTTCTCAATTCCCCAATCCTGAATTTGCCCACTTACTTTTACAATTTGATCGGGTTCTACTGCTAGAACATCCTTATCTTTTTCTAATTGTGGGATTGCAGTAACAGGAATCTCCCCGGTTACTACAGGTAGATTTTCTGCTATCTGTTCAATTTCACCGTTCACCTTGTCCACTAGCTTTTTATCTATTTCATCTTTAAAAATTATTATTACCTTTTCATTTGGTACTTCCGCATTTGCCTTTGGTACAAATGGAGCCAATAGAGAAATGACAACCATCATTGATAAAAACTTTTTCAATATGATTCCCCCACATTCAGATAAACTTTTTTGTAACTGAGTGAGATAAATATAATTTATTTTTTTATAAAAATATACTGGTATTTTAAGGGCGAAAAAGGATAGAAAACCTTGAAAATTACATGTTTTTTCCCACTAAACTACATACTAAAAATTGAGGTGATTTGAGATGAATCATAATTATTTTCTTCGCCACGAGCTGGTAGAGGAGAATGGAGAATATACCGTTATTCTCCATTTACAACCCTTTATGGAGGAATTATCGTCGGAGCTCATACTGAAACCTAAGGAGGAGAAGCGTAATTTACGATCTGCCGCGATTGATTATGTTAAGCAAAAGCTTCCTTCTCTTAAAAAATCTACAATCATTGTAATGGCAGGAACTATGATGCTTGGTACTTTTTCCGCTGGAGAAAAAGCAGAAGCTCATGAAGCAAACTTTAATATGACTTATCTTTATTTCGGTAATACAAAATCCTATATTTCTCAAATCGATCGAACGAAGGGAAATATGAATCTGGTTGCACCTAGCTATTTTGATTTAAACGCTGATGGCTCATTGAAGATCACTACTCAATTTGACCCAACATTTGTAACCGAAATGCATAAGCGCGGAATTAAGGTTGTTCCCTTTTTAAGTAATCATTGGGACCGTAATCTTGGCCGTTCTGCTCTCCAAAATAAGGAATTATTGTCTACCCAAATAGCCAATTTTATCATTAAAAACAACCTGGATGGTGTTCAGGTTGATATTGAAAATGTAACAGACATTGATCGGCAAAATTACACAGAATTGGTTCGGTTGCTCCGGGAAAAGCTACCAAAGGATAAAGAGGTTTCAGTAGCAGTTGCAGCCAATCCGAATGGATGGACAAAGGGATGGCATGGTTCCTACGATTATAGGGAATTAGCGAAACACTCGAATTATCTTATGATTATGGCTTATGATGAAAGCTATACAGGTGGTCCAGAGGGGCCAGTCGCAAGCTATCCGTGGGTGGAGCGCTCCATTCAATATGCCCTTAACCAAGGGGTTCCAACTCATCAAATCGTTCTCGGTATTCCTTTTTACGGAAGGTATTGGAAAGCTGGGGCGACAACAGGCGGCGATGGAATTTCGAATACAAGAGTGGATGAAATGTTAGCAAAATATGGAGGTAGCGTTGTTTATGATGAAAGGACAAAGTCCCCAAAGGCAACTATAATCATTGATCCTAGCGATCCTACAATAACAATTGGAGGAAAAACATTAGGTGCCGGTACGTATACTATTTGGTACGAAAACAGTGATTCGATCAAAGCTAAAATTGATTTAGTACACAAATATAATTTAAAAGGGACTGGTAGCTGGAGTCTAGGACAGGAGAATCCCGTTATCTGGAACGACTATAAGCTGTGGATGACTACTCATCAAAGTGTTTTAACACCTTCCCAGCCGATTACTCCTAGTGTACCAACTGTTACGTATCCAACTTATACTGTGCAGTCCGGTGATTCGCTATGGAAAATTGCATCTACATTCGGTTTAACAGTAGATCAAGTAAAGCAGTACAATTATTTAACATCAGACACGATCTTTGTTGGTCAAGTTCTGTACGTTGTTCCTCCACCAACCCAAAGCACACCTACTGATTTACCCAAAACAATTGTTGAACCTGTTCCGATTACACCTAAAAAAATTATCCCAATAGCCAAACCTGTTCCAAAAGTAGTTGCACCTGTAACTCCACCTAAAAGCGTTGCACCCGCCCCAAAATCAGGTTACGTTGGAAAGCTCCTGATACCAAAGGCTACCAAAACGGCAATTCGTAATGGGGCTTCCGCTTCAAACAAGATCATTAAATATGTATCTACAAAGGACGAGGTTAAGGTCATTCAAGAATATACGGATAAAAAGAAGACAAAATGGGTAAAAGTACAACATAAGGGGACAACTGGTTGGATGTTATTATCGCAGGTAACGGTTAAACCAGCAGTAAAAGCAGTTCCAAAGCCTCCACCTACTTTAAAATTAAGTTCAACCGGATCTTCAGTAAAGGACCTGCAGACAAAGTTAAAGAAATTAGGATATTACAAAAAAACACCTAACTCAAAATTTGACACGACTACAAAATCTGCAGTAATCGCATTCCAGAAAAAATACAAACTTAAAGCCGACGGAATTGCAGGTCCACAAACCATAACAAAACTAAACTCTATAGCTAAATAAACGGAACACAGGGACAGGCCCTTGTCCCACCCCCATCTTGGAATTTAGAAGTTTGGTAAGCAACCGGTTTTGATGCCGGTTGTTTTTTTATGTCTTACATGTTTTCCTCCTTTTTCCACATACTAATGTGACAGGCTCATTGTTCTAAAGGAGGTCCTTATGATGAAATTCAAATTATTACTTTGTATAGCATTATTGTTTCTTGCGGTTTCGCCTGCTTCTGCTGCGGAGAAGAAGTCACCGTTTTTTGGTGTGAGCGCAACGGTCGTACAGGTCGAGGATGGTACATTTGAGGTAAAAACGAATGGCACTGAGGAAAACGAAGGGTTTGTTTTTTCGCCTAGAGGGGTAAAAGGTGGAGAAACGATTGTGTTTGAGGTGCAGGTGAAGGGCGAGGCCGCCGTTTACTTACTTGTGGATGAGACTGATGCGCGAGGAACTTTTTTAGCTGAGACGGTTTCCCCTGTGATTGGCTTGCATGACCCGTGGCGGACAATCCAGCTTGAGGTCGAGCTACAGGAAACCACCTCCCAAATCGACGCGATGGTGCTCACAAACAAACAGGAAAAAACCAAATTCATGTTCCGCAATGTAAAAGTAAGTGTAAAAGAGTGAAGGATGCCCACCCAGTTAACGGGTTCTGTCGTGAAGTACAAAATATACAATTGTTGATAAAATTAACTTAACATTTGAATTAACACATAATACTTGAATTAGAAAATGCTCATGGCGCGTAATGCCTGAGCATTTTTATATATATTGGATTTGTTGAGTTAAAGCACCCTAAATAAATCTTCATAATCTATTCTTTTACACTAACATGAACTAATTGATGGGGCATTCCAATAAGAAGCCCTCTTATTAAAGAAAAGGCCCGATAAAGGAAGATTATTGCTTAACCTCATTCACAATAAGCATCTTATTTATAAAAACATGGGCGTGATTCCATACTTAAAACAAGCGTAGTGGGTTTAAATATGACAAAATTCCTATTTTTTATGAGTGATTCCTGATAAAATCAGTTCGTAATTAACTTTTACCGTTCAGAATTCGATATTTATTGTAATGGTTTTTAGAAGGAGTTTAATGATGAAATATACAGGTAGAATAATTATGATGTTGATTTATGTTGTTGTAACCGCAGCTTTTAAAACTTTTGATTATGTTGAATTGGGGTACGTACCTGTATTCGAATACATAATTTCTGCAATAATGGTTTATCCCGTATGGTTGACTGGGTTACAGTATGATAAAGCTAAATATTACGCTAAGGAAGCACAGAAAAAAGATAAGGAATTAAATGATCTTTTCAACAGTGTAGATGCTGCAATTTACTCATATGATTTCCATACTGACAGATTGATGGTTTCATCAAAAATTAGTGATGTCTATGGGTATTCACCTACTGAATTTAAAGAAAACATTATGTTCTGGAAAGAAGTCGTTATCCCGGAGGATATGAAGATTGTAAACGAATTAGAGCAAGAGTTGAGAAAAGGAGAAGAATGCATCGCAGAGTACCGAATCCTACTACCAAATGGTCAATTAAAGTGGATTCAAAAACGTATTACCCCTATTTTTGACTTGGACGGAAATCTTATAAAGATAAACGGAATTGATATAGATATCGATCAACGTAAAAAAGTAGAAGAATTACTTACACAAAGCCAGGAACAGAATCGTAAACTATTAGAAAAACGTCTGAAGGAAAGCGAACAACGTTTTGAGTCATTATTTGTGCATAATTCTGACCCTATCTTTACATTTGATTTAGACAGGAAATTAATCGAGGCAAATTCAGCTGCAGAGAATATACTTGGTTATACGATTACAGAGCTCCAACAAAAGGAGTGGGATTCTATTATCGCCCCAGAAGACCTAGATTTATACAGGGAGCATTTTAAGCGTGTTAGCCTAGGAGAATGGAAAGAATCTACCCTATCGATGATTCATAAAGATGGTAGTAACAGAGTAATTGAGTTAAAAATGATACCTATCATTATTGACAATCAATGTATTGGAATCTATCAAATTACAAAGGACATCACTGAGTCTATATTAGCAGAGGAAAGGTTAAGAAGGTCCGATAAGCTGGCAGCTTTAGGTCTATTAGCAGCTGGAGTGGCTCATGAGATTCGAAATCCATTAACAACTCTTAAAGGATTTGTGCAATTACTTATGTCAGATATTGATAAACATCATGCAGATATTTTGTTATCGGAAATAGATCGAATTAACCTGATCGTGGGTGAATTTCTAATTCTTTCAAAGCCACAAGTCATAAAGTATGAAGCGCAAAATATAAAACTTATACTAAATAATATCACGTCAATTCTTGAAACTCAGGCTACATTAAAAGGTATACAACTTATTTCAGAATATGATTTAAATATACCGTCCATCAATTGTGAGCAAAATCAGTTAAAACAAGTTTTTATTAATCTTATCAAAAATGCGATTGAAGCTATGCCAAATGGTGGAAAAATTATTATCAAGGCTAAGCAAATCAATAACAAAATGATAAGTATTCAAATTATTGATCAAGGAATGGGGATAGAAGAGGAGAGAATTCACAAACTAGGAGAACCCTTTTATACTACAAAAGAAAATGGTACTGGATTAGGTTTAATGGTTTGTTTTAGGATCATTGAACAACACGGCGGTATTATGAACATTTCTAGTCAAATAAATAAAGGCACAACAGTTGAAGTTTGCCTACCTATTGATTGTCCATTTAGAAATGAGTAAAAGATACTTTTTCCTTAGAAAAGCTAAGAAGATTATTTTTAATAGATGAGTTTACTTTCGTTTTACCCGCTTTGAAAAACGTACAAAATAAACGAGTACCAGCATAAAACATATTGGAACTAAAGAGAAAATAGTTGAAAAAGAATGTCTCCGATATTCAGCACCACGGGAGTTCCCCTCTTCCTTTTTTTATCTATAATATACCATGGCACTCGTCGAAGAGGCCATGAGCCAGCTGGGACAAGGGACCTGTCCCTGTGTCCCATCCCATGGGAACGCTGTGCCCCACTATTTGTCCCAGGCTTGGATGAGTTCGTTTAGTTCGCCTGCGTTTTCTTCGAGTTGTTTGGCGCTTTTGGTGACTTCTTCCATGGAGCTGCTGGATTGCTGGGCGGTTGCGGATACTTGTTCAACGCCTGCAGCTGATTCTTCTGCGACACTCGCGATTCCTTCGATGGCTCCGCTAATTTCTTTTGTATCGTCAAGTACCCCGTATAGCGAGCTTGACATTGCCTCGATTTGTGAACCGATTTCTTCAATCGTCCGTTTCAACTCATTGAAGGTTTTACCGGTCGTTTGAATTTGGTTGGTACCTTCTTCAACGGACTGATAGCCGTCATCTAATGATTGAACGACCTGCTTTGATTCCGTTTGGATGCCTTTTACAATTTCCGTGATCTCTGCGACCGACTTGCCAACCTGTTCAGCCAGCTTTCGAACCTCGTCGGCGACAACCGCAAATCCTCTTCCATGTTCACCTGCGCGAGCTGCCTCGATTGCTGCGTTTAATGCTAAAAGATTCGTTTGCCCCGCAATCTCCTGAATCACTTTGACAAGCTTCGTAATCTCATTTGTTTTATGATCCAGACCAACAACCAGGGCGTGTGACTGTTTCATTTTTTCATGGATGCTAGTCATTTGTTGAATAGAGGTTTCCATATACGAACTTCCGTCGTTTGTCATAGCAAGCATGCCTTGTGATTGTTCCTTGATGCTATCGCCCTTCACCGCAACCTGCATGATTTCGTCCGAGAACGTAGACATTTTTTCAATCAATGTGGTAGCAGACGTCGCCTGGTCCTCTGCACCGCGTGAAAGCTCCTCCATTGTAACCGCAATCTGCTGACTGCCTGCCATAACCTCATCCGCATACTGGGTCAATTCTTCACTTTGACCCGTGACATTGTCGGAAACGCCCACCATTTTCTTAACCATGCCTTTTAAATTTTCATTCATCTCATTGACCGCCAAAACAAGCTGGCCAACTTCATCTTTGAGCTTCGTTTTAATTGGTTCTGATTGAAGATTGCCATCGGAAATCGCCTTCATACGACTTGCAACACTTTTCACAGGTCGAGCAATCACTACGGAGGTATAAATTGAAATCACTGTTCCTAAAATAAGCGCAGCTGCTGCCACTACAAGGCCTACGAAGTTCACTGATTGACCAAATTTCACAACGTCCGCTCCGGTTGAAACAATCTGTCTTTCGCGATCATCCGAAAGCTTTTTAACTTGTTCCATCAACGCATTTGATTTCGGCTGAATATACGTCTGTAAATTATGCATCGCAAGCTCGGTATTGCCGCTATCATAAGGGGCGAAAACTTTTTCCTTCATCAATTCACGCCAATTTTTGGTTTCCCGTAAAAGCTCTTCAACCTCTGTTATCTTCATCGCACTTAATTTTCGTTCCGCTAAATCAAATTCTACCGAATAAACATCATATTCATTTTTATAGGAAATATCCCCGTAAAGCACATACGCCCTCGCAAGAGCAATACTCTGGGCAATATTGTATTTCAAACTATCATATTCTAGTAAAACGGAGAGCTCCTCAGACACAACATCATCCGTCTTCTGATTCATATTGGACACAGCTATGTAATTATAGGTCGCTAAGCCTATACAAAGGATGATAATGGCAAAAAAACTAGCAAATAACCTCGTTCGAATACTTTTCATCTATGGTACCTCTTCCTCGTTGATTAGTAGAAAATCAGGCAAAAAAATAAGACCAATCACTAAAAGAATGGCCCAACATGCGTACATTATTGGCTCACCAGGCGATCGTGGTACAGTGTACGGTAGACCCTAAGCTTTGCGTCCAATCCTTTCGGAGAGTTTGCCCTATTCTGATATACGTTTTCTTCTATTAGTATATAAGTTTTTCTACTTCTCAACAATACACCACATCATAATTCCCATTACTTTTTCACTACTAAATCTAGCAACAATTTCATAAAATCTTCCTTATTCGCCGGTAACACCTCAGGTAACTCCACATTCACCTTCAACATTTAAATCCCTCCATTATTGGGGAACCATGGGGACGGTTCTCTTGGTTCCTTCTATTACGTTCCATCACTAGTAATCTAGTATTGCCGGATTTTTGCTAGATATACATGTTTGATAGAAAAATTTTGATAGTTTCGAGTGAGGGTAGATAGGCTAAAAACAAAAAGAGGAAGAAACCAAAAAAGCCAGCCCCGGGGGCTGACTTTTAGTTGCGAGCTGAAGCAAGTGCCTGCTCGATTACACGCATATTTTTCAACGTTTCATCAACGCTGTACATTGGCTGCTTATTAGAAAGAACACTTTCTGCAAAATGTTCCACCTGAAGCTTGTACTGGTCACCTTGCACTGTTTCTTCACGCTGGCCACCTTCACCGTTCACCACAAGCACACCGTTTCCACCTTCATTGTCAGGACGGAATGCATGCTTCGCTACAATCGAACCTTTCGTGCCGACCACTTCATACTGCGCCTTAAATGGTTGCTCAAAGCTAACATCAAAGTTCGCAATCACTCCACTTTCAAACTTCAGAGTGCCCGCTGCCGTAATGTCGACGTTATGAGTAGGGTGAATGTTAGCATTAGCCTTAACTTCAACCGGCTCTTCCCCCGTAATCAAGCGACTAGCATGAATGCAGTAGCAACCCACATCATATAACACTCCGCCGCCAAGATCCTTTTGCATCTTGATGCTGCCAGAATTCAAGTCATGGAGAAAGGAGAAAGTCGAGCGAATTAGCTTCACATCACCAATTTCGCCTGCTGCGATCATTTCCTTTACACTGTTATGCTGCGGATGGAACTGATACATGAACGCTTCCATGAAAATGACATTGTTTTCTTTAAAAGCTGCCGCCATTTCTTCCACATCTTGTGAGGTCAATGCAGCCGGCTTTTCACAAAGCACATGTTTGCCGTGCTTCGCTGCTTCGATCGCCCATTGTTTATGTAGTTGATTTGGAAGCGGAATGTACACCGCATCAATTTCAGGGTCATTCAATAGTTCTGTGTATGATTCATAATGCTTGGAAATGCCAAGTTCAGCAGCAAAGTCTTTTGCCTTCCCGCTTTCACTCGCAACAGCCACAACCTCTGCATTATGTGCACGCTCCATCGCTGGAATCAATGTATTTCTCGCAATTTTTGCGGTTGATAAAACACCAAAACGAACCTTTGTCATCTGAGTTCCTCCTAATTATTGAATCAAATGCGCCTTGGCGTATTTGCGCCCGATTTTTTTCGAGTTTGCTCGAAGAACTTCCACTGAAAAATCGTTGCATCCGCCGGAGGCTTAACTTTATTCAGCCAATGGTTGTATACCTTTCTAAATTGTAAAGTCTTTTGCCATTATTTCACTAATAGAAGAAGTGGAATTCTACTGAATAAAGTCAGATACTCAACAAATCTATATTCTCATATTTTAGGAGATTGTGAAAGGGCTGTATTTGATGTAAACACAAAAAAGCCAGAGTTCACCCTCTGACTTCATCCAGCTAATATCTATGAAATTATACAGAATGGCAATCTCTTAATTTACCAATTAGGTCCTGCATAACCTCTTCAGTTGTGATAGAAGCTGTTTCTTCTACTTTTTTCTGAATGTCTACCATTATTTTTAAAAGTTGTTCAGAACTCATACTTTTTACCTACCATTTTCTCGTTTTCCAATTAAAATCCATTTTACACTATTCAGCAAATTTTGCAAAGGAAAATCGTGACAAAATTTCAACAAAAAACCCCTAACGATTTGTCAGGGGCCAAAACTTTACTTATTGTACTGGGGGAGGTCCGTCACCCATATGAACTCCATCCGTAAAAACTGATAATAACACTTCGCCATTTTCGTGAACAAACGGAACAGCGACCATTGTGTAAACTTCCCCAGAGTTAGTCATTTTTATTGCCATAACCTTATTAGCCCCGGCAAACTTGTATCCCTCATTCTTTTTCTCTGCTTTGACCACTTTAAACGCATTTGACTTCAATATGCTCGCTACTGCCTTGTTACGCTCTGTTCCTTGCAAATAGTCGCCACATCCACAATCATTCCCATCCCCATGGGCAAATGCAGTCTTTCCAGGTAGTACAAGCATTAACAACACAAGTACGATTCCCAAAACTTTGACAAAACTCCTCATACCAAACCCTCCATTTAGTAGCTTCATTCTACAAATTACACAAAAATCGACAAATTCCTTTATTTTCTGTATAAATAGTGCTAAAGGCAGGGTATCTCGCTATAAACTAGTTCTTTCAAACTACTCGCGACTACATTAAAAAGTCAATACAACCTTGCAAACCTCATCCTTATTGTTAATGACTTCTTCCAAAGCTGCTTTGATATCAGTAAATTCGAAGGTATGTGTATGCATTTTCTCAGGAGTAATGCCACCTGATTCTAGTAATTCAATGACATGTGGGAAGCGATAATTGTTTAGACGTGATCCTACTACATCGACACCTTTTTTTGTAAAAGCGACTTGTGGAATTTCTGATGGTTTGTTGCCAGTTCCTAATGCGACAATTCGACCTACAGGAGAAACTAATTCCAACGCCTCTTCTAAACTTCTCGGTGAACAAACGGAGTCGACAATCACTGGTATTCCCTCTCCATCCGTAAACTCCTTAATCGCTTCAGCTAGGCTCTCCTCAAGAACATTTACCACTCGGTCTGCCCCCATATCTGTTGCACGCTGCAAACGGTTGTTCACAAGATCCGTCATGATCACTTCTGCCCCGCGTGATTTAGCCACTTGCATTACAGCAACCCCGATTGGACCTGAACCCATAACTAACACCTTGTCGCCTTTTGTGATGCGGCCACGTTCATTCACCTCAACGCCAATTGAGTATGGTTCTACTAGAGATACATAAAGTGGGTTTGTAGTATCTTTGTTTACCTTATAGGCATTTTCTTCGGTAGTTTTTACATACTCAGCAAAGCCACCGTCGCGATGTACACCTGTTACTTCAACAGTGGAACAAACGTTGTGATGGCCTGTACGGCATGCATAACAAGTTCCGCAGCTATTGACATTATCAACAGCGACTAAGTCGCCCACTTTAACCTTCGTTACCCCGTTGCCAACAGATTCCACAATCCCACCAAATTCATGGCCGATTAATCGTGGATATGTCGCAAGCGAGTTTGAACCATTGTAGATCCCAACATCCGAACCGCAAATCCCACCAGCTATGACCTTAATTATAACGTCTTTACTATCAGTAATCTCTGGCTTTGGTACTTCCTTGATTTCCACTTCAAAGGGTTTATTTATCATAATTGCTTTCATAACTCATCCT
This sequence comes from Fredinandcohnia onubensis, assembly GCF_031181385.1. GTDB lineage: Bacteria > Bacillota > Bacilli > Bacillales > Bacillaceae_L > Ferdinandcohnia > Ferdinandcohnia onubensis_C. The sequence goes on along the minus strand of NZ_JAPSKV010000001.1, from coordinate 202,598 downwards.
CCTTATTAAGTCAGCATTACGTTACATCTTTGTATACTTGTCGACAACTTATGATTTAAAAAAGTATCTTTACAGGTTTTACCGCACTGAAAGTCATCGAGAATCTTTCCGCAGCCATTCCTGTATTCAGATACTTACTGTCCTTTTGAAATACTTTTTCCAACACTATCAATCATATCTTCGAAGTGCTCATTTAATATTTTATTGATTTGTTGGCTGTCCTTAGAACTTAGGTATTGCACGATAGATCGGTGCTGTTTCAATAAAGGTTCAATTTCATGGGCATTCGAAGAAAACCTTTTTTCTGTTGCAACAAGCATTGCCGCATAAATAATTTGGCAAATACTATTCCACAAATGTAAAATTCTTTCATGACCCGTATCCACTATAATGGTCTCATGGAATTGTAAGTCATAATAGGCAAACTCCATATAGTTTCCGTGCTTTGCTGCCATTTCCATTTTATCAATGATGACAGAAAGCTTTTGAACCGTTGTTTCACAATCATCTGCTAAAAGTTTATTAATGGCAAAGTTTTCAATGAGAATCCGTACATCATATAACTCACTCATCCCTTTAGGGGTTAGACCTTGTACAACAGCGCCCATTCTTTCAAGTCGAATTAAACCTTCGTGTTGCAAGATTTTTAATGCCTCTCTTACTGGCGATCGACTTGTTCCAAATTTAGAAGCTATTTGATTTTCCGATAACGTCTCACCATTTTTAATCGTACCGTTAATAATTTCTAAGCGAAGCTCGTATGCTATTTTTTCTCCCAATGAAGCACCGGGTAAATCCGTAACAGGCTCCAAATATCCCCCCACCTTTCAATCTTCTATCCTTAGGATAATAAAAAGAATATCCTTTCGCAAGAGGAGTTTAAAGCGCTTTCAGCCCATTTATTATTACCAATAGGTTCTATCAATCATTCCAAAGCACTTTAACAACAGCCTTTTTTACTGGCATCGGTGTGCTTGTGTACATCCCTGGCATATGAGCATCCTCTGGTGTAAAAAGAGCGAACATGCCTTCCTTCACAAGAACGCAGTCCTCTGCTGTAGTCTCCAAGAAGTAAAGATCTCTTTCCTTCAACTCCTCTACTACTCTTGTATTCTCAATATTTGTATATCCCATTTTTTCTTCACCACGAATGATGTACTGCACATCCGCATAGCGAGAATGACATTCAAAACGCGCTTCTTCGATTCCTTTTGTTTCATATTCATGAATTTGGATAATAATCCTATCGCCATCAATTTCGTATTCCCCAACAGAAAGTTCCGTAAGGTCCGTTTCGCGTAAATAATCGAGTGCCATTTTCAAACGTGGTCGCACATCTTCATACAAATAAGCATTTGCTAATTTATCAATAATCACAATGATTCCTCCAATACGAAATCGCCCTTAATCTTTGTAATGATTCTTCACCAATTCTTCCATGACTTTACTTGTCCTTAACGCTGTTTCACCCGTGCATGAGCAATTTGCATCTACACCTGTTAGTTCCGCAACGATGGTTTCAATTAACGGCTGATGAACATGCTTTGGTTGTTCGAAGCTCCATTCCTGGCTACCTTCAGAAGTGGTTAGGGTAATTGGATCATTGCTAAAGGTAGAAAAAGAAATTTTTCCTTTACTTCCAATGATTTCATTCATATCTACATTTTTAAAGGCGGAAAAACACCAGCTACCTGTTCCATGGACGCCTGATTCAAACAAATAAGTGCCCGTTACAATATCTTCTGCTGGGTAATGTCCAGCTTGATTTGACGCGAAGCCCTGTACATCTGCAATCGGACCTAGTAAAAAGTCTAATAAATCAATGGTATGGCTCGCTAAATCAAAAAACAATCCTCCACCCGCTAGTTCCGGTTGAACACGCCATGGTAGATTGTCCTTATCTAAAACATCTTCAGCTACCTTCTGATATTGAGTCGTCTTCACAAAACGAACCTCACCAATTGCATTCGATTCAATTAGTTCCTTGATTTTTAAGAATCTTGGCATCGCTCGACGGTAAAAGGAAACATATAATGGTACTCCCGTTTCCTTGCATACTGTGATCATTTCCTCGCATTCCGCACTATTTAATGCCATTGGTTTCTCTACATACACAGGTTTGCCTGCTTGTGCAACCATAATCGCATATTCCTTGTGTGAGGCAGGTGGTGTAGCGATATAGACAGCATCAACCTCAGGGTCATTTATTAGTTCAACCGCATCGTCATACCATTTGGGTACTTTATGGCGTTCTGCATAATCCTTCGCAAGCGCACCCGTTCTACGCATAACGGCAACTAGTTCCGAGTTCTCGATCTTTTGAAACGCAGGCCCACTTTTCACTTCAGTGACATCTCCGCAACCAATAATGCCCCAACGAACTTTTTCTAATCCCATATCAGTTTAACCTCCCTATTGGGTCAGAGGGACAGGTCCCTTGTCCCATTATCTGCCTAGGTAGCCTCCGTCGACTGCTATTGTAAATCCATGCAGATAGTCGGAAGCATCTGAGGCTAAGAAAATAGCGGCTCCTTGTAAATCTTCACCGGTACCCCAACGTCCTGCTGGAATTCGAGCTAAGATTTCCTTATTGCGTGTTTCGTCCGCAATTAACGCTGAATTCATTTCAGTTGCCATATAGCCTGGTGCGATACAGTTGACATTCACACGATGCTTTGCCCACTCATTTGCCAATGCTTTTGAAAATTGCATGACCGCGCCTTTACTTGCTGCATAGGCTGGTACCGTGAAGCCACCAAAGTACGAAAGCATTGATGCTAGATTTATAATCTTACCTTTACCTTGTTCAATCATATGTTTGCCAACCTTTTGACAAAGGAAAAAGACAGCATTTGCGTTGACATCCATAACGAGATCCCAATCTTCTTTAGGAAATTCCACGGAAGGATGTCTTCGTTGAACTCCTGCATTATTGACTAAAATATCAATTTTGCCAATTCCCCCGATAATTTGCTCAACTAAACCGTCAAGCCCATCAACATCACCAAGATCGTATGAGATTCCTACTGCCTTCACACCTTGGCTACGGATTTCTTCAAGTGCGTCTTCTTTTATAGTACGTGCCACAACGACAACATCTGCCCCTGCACTTGCTAGCCCGATGGCAATATCTTTCCCAAGACCACGCGTACCACCTGTGACAACAGCTACTTTTCCGGTTAAATCAAATAATTTATTCATTTTCCTCACCTCATCCGAAAGAATACATGACCTTGACAGCATCAGAAGGAGTTGTTAACAGCTCAAATCCCTTTTGTGCTTCTTCAGGTGGGAGGACATGTGTAATGATTTTTTCAAAGTTTGGTTCTTTTGCTACTAATTCAGCGGCAATTTTAAAATCCTTATGTGTATAGACGCGAACAAATCGAATCGAAAGCTCTTTAAACATCCCTTGCTGCAATTGAAGGGCCGCAGGATTTTTATAGGAAGCAACAATTACAACTGTGCCTCTTACTTTTACAACTTCAGTCACTTGAGCTGCTACTGCTGGGTGACCAGCACAATCAAAAACAAAATCAAAGCCACTGCCGTTTGTTTCCGCTGATACAACTTCCTTCACATCTTGAGTGAGAGAATGAATCGCTGTAAAACCAAGTTCCTCCGCCTTTTTAATACGGTCAGGATTTGTTTCAACGATCACAACTCTACGCGCACCTAAGTTTTTTAATGAGAGAGCCACACATAGACCTATTGTTCCAGCTCCGTAAACGAGGGCTTCATCTCCTGGTACAAATCCAGCCTGTCTTACAGCATGGACACCTACTGCAATTGGCTCCATTAGGGCACCAAGCTTTAGGGAAACACCTTCAGGTAGCGAAATGATTTTATCGATCGGGGCTTGGACATATTCGCCCATTCCTCCGTCGCAGTCGATACCAACTAATTGTAAAGTTTCACATACATGGGCTTGACCTGATTGACATGGTGGACATGCACCACAGCTTAGTAATGGATTCACTGTTACTGGGGTTCCCGGCTGTAGGGTCGGATGACCACTTACAATCGTGCCGGAAAATTCATGTCCTGGAATAAGAGGAGCAGCAGCACGCGGGTGCGTGCCGCCATATATGATTAAATCTGTACCGCAAATGCCTGCGTGAGAGGCCTTAATTAAAGCCCAGCCTTCCTTTAATGCAGGCATTGCACTTTCCTGGACGCTTACTGTTTGAGGTCCTTCATACACGATTGCCTTCAATTCTAGCACTCCTTTTTTGAGTCTTAACTTAGATGAATCTTTGTTTATATCATATAGATAAAAGTTTCATAGATTTACAAGCCGAACAAACTTGGAAGCCAGAGTGAAAGTTGTGGAATATATGTGACAAGCAATAAGGCTATGATCAATACTCCAAAGAAAGGTAGTAAAGGTTTAATCACATTTTCAATTTTCAGATTGGCGACCTTCGCTCCAACGAATAAAACGTTTCCGACTGGCGGTGTAATGGTTCCGATACATAGGTTCATAACGATCATGATTCCGAAATGTACAGGATCCATTCCAAAGTCCATTACAATCGGTAGAAAGATTGGTGTAAAAATAAGGACTGCAGGAGTTGGGTCCATAAACGTCCCAACAATTAATAACACAATATTCATGATTAATAGAATCATAATTGGACTATCAGTTATACCTAGTAGAGTATCGGCAATTAGACCTGGAATGTTAGTAAAAGCCATAACCCATGACATAATCGATGACACACCGATCAACAAAGTAACCATAGCTGTTGTTCTCGTTGATTCTAAAATAATTCTTGGTAGGTCTTTGATTTTAATTGCTCGATAAATGAATGATAATAACAGAGAATACACAACCGCAATCGCTGCCCCTTCAGTAGCTGTAAAAATCCCTCCGATAATCCCTCCGATTACAATAACAATCAGTAACAAGCTTGGGATTGCATCAAGAATAGTCTTAAGTGCTACACTTAAAGAAACTCGCTCAGAGCTTCGGTATCCATGTTTTTTTGCTATGAAAAATGCAACAACCATACAAGAAAGTGCCCATAAAATACCAGGGATATATCCTCCCATGAACAAGGCTGCAATGGACGTACCTCCACTGACTAAGGAGAATACGATTAATGTATTACTTGGGGGAATAAGCATTCCAGATGGAGCAGATGCAACGTTTACCGCCGCTGAAAACTCACGCTTATATCCATCCTTTTCCATTTCTGGTGTTAAAGATGTACCAACCGCTGCAACAGCCGCAACAGCAGATCCACTAATCGAACCAAACATAGCGTTAGCTAATACGTTTGTCTGTGCAAGAGATCCAGGCATACGACCACTTAGAACCTTGGCACAGTTTACTAATCTTGTTGCAATTCCTCCATTATTCATGATCACCCCAGCAAGGACGAAGAAGGGGATAGCAAGTAGTGGGAAGGAATTAATTCCTGTAAAAAGACGTTGTGCAGATGTTAGCATTCCGTTATCAAAATCAACAATTAAAAACATTGCCAATACGGAAGGAATCCCAACTGCGATACTAATAGGTGCACCGATAAGTAATAGGATAACTAGACCTATCAACATTATCAGCGCCGCTTGAATAACGACCGGATCCATATTCGATCTCCTTCCTACAAAAGAAGTTATTGCTGCTGCTCTTCTAAAGTTTGCTTTTTCGCTAAAATTAAATAGATGCAATTAATAGCATAGAAAATGATAAAGGCACCACTTATTGGAATCCCCAAATATAAATAGCCCATCGGAAGCTTAAGACTTGGGTTAACTTGATTCCATGCTAGTTCAGCGGCATTGCCTCCACCTTTGACGAGAACAATCGCAGCAAATGCGATGATGACAAGCTGAATGAATACTTCAACACCCAGTCTAAGTGGTCTTGGAAACTTATCCTTGATAAAGTCCATCGCCATATGACCATTTTCTCCAAACAAAAATGCTGCGCCAAACAGTCCGAGCCACACAAAGCAGTACTTCGCAAGCTCTTCTGAAAAAGCACTCGGGTCGTTAAAAATGAACCGAGTAATAACTTGCCAAGTAACGAGTACTACCATGGCCGCGAACAAAATAATGCAGATTACGCTTAATATTTTGTCTAAAATACTTTTGATGAGTTTCATATAATCACTCCATTATTTATCCCGCATAAATAGGCATTATCCCCCATAATCAAAGACCTCAAATGAAGGCAAGGAGTAAGGGGGAGCGACTGCCCATTAAGAAGAACAAAGACTAAGAACGCACATCATGTGGGCTCATCTAACATGTAGAGGGATAAAGCGCCCCCTACATGTAGTTTCACTTTATTGAGCCAATTCGCGTACCTTTTCATATAAATCTTTTTGGAAATCATTTGTTAATTTTTCTTCTAATAATGGTGCTACTGCATCTTGGAAGATTGTGATGTCAACATCGTTAAACTCTGCACCTTGCTCTTCTGCAGCTGCTTTTGCTTCTGCTACGAACTCTGCAAATAATTCAAATTCACGGTCAAATGCTGAAGTTAGACCTTCTTTTAATAGTGTTTGATGTTCTTCAGACATCTCTTTTAATACATTTGCATTGATCATTAGGTAGTCAGGAACCATTAAGTGTTTTGTGTAAGAATAATATGGTGCAATTTCAACATGCTTTAAGTTGTTATAGATTAACTCGTTGTTTTCCCCAGCTTCGATAACACCAGATTGAATAGCTGTATATACTTCACCTTGGCCCATTGGTGTACCAACGCCACCCATAAGTTCCATCATTTGAATATTTGTATCAGACTCCATAACACGAACCTTCATACCCGCTAAATCTTCAGGCGTGTTAACTGGGTGCTCACTGTTGTATACGTTACGCACTCCGCCATGGAACCCGCCAAGAACTGTTAAACCATTCCCTTCTAATGAGGAGAATAACTCACTTGTTACATCTGGGTTATTTAGAACAGCCTGTTGGTGATCAACAGAATCAAATACATACGGTAAGTTAAATACAACGAAATCTTGGTTTAAGTTTTCTAATAAACTTCCCGGTGTGATAGACATTGCAACTGTACCAGATTGAACTAACTCAAGAACTTCACGCTGAGCGCCTAGTAATTCGTTTGGATAGATTTCAATTTTATAAGCGCCATCTGTTTCTTCGAAAAACTTTTCACTGAATTCTTCCATCGCTTGAAATTGTGGATGATTTTCTGGTTGGTTAAAGCCTAGCTTTAAAACCTTTGTATCTTTTTTGCCTTCAGAATCTCCACCATTGGAAGCTGACTCAGAGCCGCCTCCTCCACACGCTGCCAAGAATGACATCATTAGGATTGCTACTGCAAGAATTGAAAATAATTTAAACCCCTTTTTCATTTTCCTTCACTCCTATATATTTAAATTTACTTACTACCTACTGTTAATTGGTTTACAGGGTAATGAACCTGCTCCCCATTTATAAACCTGACTGTTTCCTCTGCAACCTTGCGTTTCAACTCAACTGCTGCTTCCTCTGAATACCAAGCCATATGTGGCGTAATCAGGAAGTTTTCATGTCTCATTAATTTGGCGTCTGCGCTCATTGGCTCCGACTTTGCCACATCAATGGCCGCTCCAGCAATCCATTTTTCATCAAGGGCGCGATCTAAAGCATCCTCATCAATGATGCCGCCGCGGGAAACATTGACAATATAAGCAGAAGGCTTCATAAGTTGAAGCTCTTTTTCACTAATTAAATTCCTTGACGTGTCAAGGGCACAGTGGATAGACACCACATCTGATTGTGTAAGCAATTCTTCAAGTGAAACAAACCCGACAAAGTCTGGATATGTTTCTTTTTCATTAATGTCATTAACAATCACCTTACAGCCAAGTGCATGGACCTTATGAGCAAAAGCTGTACCAATCCGACCAAGGCCGATGATTCCAACAGTTTGAACACTGTGGCGGTAGACCGGAATACTTTTTGAATAATCCCATGTTCCAGATTTAACAAGCTGGTTCATGAATGGAATTTTTCGTGTTAGCGCTAACATTAAAGCTAATGCATGGTCAGCCACTTCATTTGTTCCATAGTCAGGCACATTACAAACTTGCACGCCATATTTTGTTGCCGCTTTCAAGTCAACGTTATCAACACCAACTCCGTAGCGTACGACAAACTTCAAATCTGGTAAACTAGCAAAAACTTTTTCTGTAATCGGTGCATATTGGTTAATGAACGCTACAGCACCCTGGCACTGGTTAATCACATCATCCTCCGTCTTACACTGAAGCAATTCAAATGAATAACCCGCCTTCGAAAATACAGTTTGCTCTGCATCGAAGTTATCATGATCACAATCTGTAATAATCACTTTTCTTTCAGTCATGTTGTCTACTACACCTCCGCAATTTTCATCACCAATCAACCGCAAGCGTTGTCAATTATGTGAATTTTCAATACCGCCTGTCAGTTGAAAAAGGTAAAAGTCTTATAGACTCTTAACCTTTTCCCAAACAGAATCATCTGCATGAATGCCTTCTGTCTTACTTCTTTCACGAGCTGCTGCTTGACCTTCACCAGGATAACGTACTGACGTACCTTCTTGTATTGGTATGCTGTTCTTTAGTTGGTCTACAGTGCCTTGGATAATTGATTCCATTTGCTCCTCTGTTATAAATCGCTTTGGATCAAATGCCATGTAGATTTGCGAACATCCTGTACAGCTTCCTTGATTAATCTCATCCATCATGGCTGTTGTGTTACCGTTTGCAAGAACAGATCCAAATAAATCTAGTAAAATCGCAAAGCTTGAACCTTTCCAGTAACCCATCGGCATAATTCTTCCAGAGTCCTCTACCTTACCTGGGTCTGTTGTTACGTTACCTTCAGAATCAAATCCACCTGCAAATGGTAACTGTTTTTCAGCTAGGCGTGTTACTTGGATTTTCCCCCAAGAAAATTGGCTTGCAGCCATATCTAGCAGGAATGGACCTTCTTCTCTCGGGATACCCATACAGATTGGGTTGTTTCCGATATTTTGATTCGCAGAGCCCCATGCTGGCATACAAGATTCTGTATTTGTCCAGCTAATTCCCATTAATCCTTCATTAATCATATCCAGAATATATGTACCACCGCGCATCCAGTGTGTTGTATTACGTAAAGCCACAATTCCAACACCATTTTCTTTCGCTAATTCAATCGCTCGCTGTGAAGCTTTTTTCGCATTGATAATACCTATACCACGATGTCCATCATATTGTTCAACAACACCGAAGCTGTTCACTAATTCAAGCTCAGCATCAAGATTGATCCAACCTTTTTTAACGTAATTCAGAAAACGAGGAACACGGTTCAAGCCATGAGATTCAATTCCATCTCTACTGTTTTCCGTATGCACCTGTGAACAAAGCTCTGCTTGCTCTTCGCTAAGTCCATTTCGTAAAAATGCTTGTTTAACTTCATGCTTCATATCCTCAAAAGCAATATACATATATATCCCCCTTTTTGTTTCCTGGCACCCAGAATCCTTTTAATGATCCTTTTTTGCAAGAAAATGGTCTTTTTTGTTAAGTAAGCCCTTTCATTGTGGTTAAAAAAATATAGTGTGGCTTACTTATGTGAATTTTTAAATACATGAGTACTTGTATACAAGTATGCTAACATATGGATAATGAAAATAGCAATCCCCTTTTTTAGAAAATTTTACAAATTCACTTTTGCCTTAATTCACCTTAACAAAGTTTTAACCCACAAAAAAAACAACCCATCAAATGGATTGTCATTGGTTTTCATTAATCGAACAAAAATTCATCATCTATATCAGGGCCATTGATTATTTCATCGTATTTCTCTAGTTCTTCCTGAAGGACTTTTTCCAGTTCCCTAAATTTTGTCGAGATGCTACTTGGTGACACACCAAATTCTTCGGCAAGCTCCTCGTGCGTAGAAAGACCCTCGTACGGATAGATCATTTCAAGCATGTAAACCAAAGCTGCCTCGTAAATACCTGTTTTGATGATTCTTGGATTTTTGCGCTTGCAGTATTTATACCATAGTGAAAGCCCAATTCCAACGATTTCCTCGTCATAATCGTACTCTTTCATCCGAATCTGAAACATCTCAGCGACTTCTTGCTGTTTTGGCGTCTGCCACTGGTAATCAGCCGCACTTACTTTCGCCTTTCCAAACATAAAAACCATGAATACATCGATAAATTCATTGGACATAAACTCAACCGGACTCGTCTCGCCGCTTTGTTTAAAAAGTTCGCGAATCATAGTACGCATATCCCCCGCAAATTCAGTTGGCAATTCAAGAAATGTTGGGAAAAAGATTGAGTTCGCACCTGCAGGGAGTAACATTCCGAACACAAAATAGCCTGCTTCCACATCTGTTTCCGTCTCATAAATTCGCACCTGATGCTCATCTTCCGTAAAAATATCCTGAACCGTCATATACGTTCTCTGCTCATCAACCTCAGTTACCGTATAAGCAGAAGGTCTTGCCGCCTTCCATCTCTGTAAAAGGTCCCGCGTCCGTGGACGGCTAAATTTTGGACCGTACGTATCGACATACTCTTCTAAAATCGTTTTCCCCTCGGCCGGAATCGAACTAATGATCCAAACGCGTGAAAAGAATGAAAATAAATCGTACACATCATCTGGTAGCTCATCAAAAATATCACCATACTCATCCAGAACATCATCAAAAAACTCATCATACAAATGAATGGCGTACTGGAACATATCATGTTGGACATCGTTCAGTTCATTCTCAACGACTTGATCAATGGAAACTACCGCAGACCGTCCACAGCATCTTTTATACTTTTTCCCACTACCGCACGTACATTGGTCATTCCGTCCCGCTACCTTCATGAAATTCATTCACCCTTCTCTGATATCCTATGACACTATCATATCACATTTTTTGGATATTTTATTGGGCGATGTGGCCTATTGGCGATAAATTCACTCTATTGGTAATATTTTTATCCTTTCTGCGATGTAATTACGATGGTATTTTGACACTAGTTAATGATTGTTTTAATTAAAATAAAAACAATCTAATAAGTCCGAAAGAAGATTTACGGCTAATAATTAAAAATTACGGCCAATAAATGAAATTTTTGGCTGATAATCGGAAAATATGGCTGATAAATAGAGTTTATGGACGATAGCATTTCGCTTCAAATTTTGCGAGGTACACGCAACGGCGATTTACTGGCACTGTTCTCAAAATACTATCACTATCCCAGAAATACTGTCACTATTTGAAATTTACTGTCACCATTTCAAAAACACTGTCACAAGCCCGAATACTGCCACTATTACAAATTTACTGCCACTAATCTCAAAATACTGCCACTATCCCAGAAATACTCCCACTAATCCCAATTTACTGCCACTAGCCCATATTCACCGCCCTCACACCAAAAACCCGAACGCCCACAAAAGGCATTCGGGTCCACAACCTAAACCTGTATCTTCAACGTTTGTCCGATACTGAGTATATCGCTTGTTAGATTGTTGGTTGTTTTGATGTTAGCAACGGTAGTGTTATATCGCTTGGCGATACTGTACAAGGTTTCGCCGGATGCTACTGTGTGAGTCACAACATTTGTTGGTACTTTTAATACTTGCCCGACATAGATCATGTCCGATGTTAGGTTGTTGGCATTTTTAATGGCGGTCACGGTGGTGCCATTTTTAACAGCAATTGCCGACAGCGTATCGCCCGCTACTACTGTATAACTCATCGTATACACCGGTGCAGTTGTGCCAGTTTCAGGCGCTGGCGTAGCAGGTGGTGTAACCACACTAGCCTCGTCCGTCGGAATCCGTAAGACTTGGCCCACAAACAGTGAATCCGTTGTTAAACCATTTGCTTCCCGCAATTCACTAACTGTCGTATCGTTTCGATTGGCGATTCCCCAGAGCGTATCGCCTGCCGATACGGTGTACGTTTTATAGTTTTGGGCTGTCCCCGTATACACGGGCGACACAACAGGAACTGTGTTTGGCAGTGTCGTCGTGTAGCTGTTCCAGACATTTTTATTTTCTTGGCCGAGACTCCAGTTACCGACACCGCGAATATTATATTTGCCGACAAGCTCTAGCTTCGCTTGAATCGACTCTTCATTTTCAAACCATATCGTATAGGTTCCCGGAGAAAGCGCAGACCCATTTACATATGTCACGGGATCGCCTGCTTTAATCGTGACAATCGCTTTTGGCGTTTTACTCACTTCGTCAAACACAACGGTCCCATTATAGCGGTCAATCATCGTCTGAACCTGCGTGTTCGAAATTCCAAAGCCACCATAGCTTTGACCGTCAATCCAATAGCGTCCGAAATGCGCGATTCCAAGGACAACTTTATCTGGCGCAACATCCTGCGCTAGCGCATACTGGATTGATTTTTCAACCCACGAATAGCTCGCGACCGAGCCAGGGTCGCCTCCCTGATAGCTCTCATCGTACGCCATAATCATGAGATAATCCGCATACTTCGCAAGACTTGTGTAGTCATACGACCCATGCCAGCCTGCTGCCCAGCCATTTGGATTCGCTGCAACCGCAACCGAGACTTCCTTTGTCGGCGGTATTTTTTCACGTAGCAACCTTACAAATTCCGTATAGTTTGCGCGGTCAGCATCGGTCACATTTTCAATATCAACATTGACACCATCCAAGTTGTAGCGCGCGATCGCATCGGCAATTTGTTGCGCCGCCAATTCCTTGTTTGCAAGCATCGCACGACCGACATCACGGTTCCAATGATTACTTAAAAATGGAACTACACGAATTCCTTGTCGGTGCATTGTCTCGATAAAATTAGGATCTACCTGGTAAGTGAGCTTCAGCGTTCCGTCTGTATTGATATCAAAATAACTTGGCGACACAATGTTTACCGCATGCCCCGTCGAATTGACCGTATTTACATATTGCTTCGTATTACCAAAATACATGTAACCAAGATTAACAACTTCACTCGCCGTGATCGGCAGGCGCAATGTTTGGTTCGGCTGAATCGTGTCACTCGTCAAATTGTTTAGGGACATCAATGCATCGACTGTTGTATTATAGCGCTTCGCCACGGCATACAAGGAATCACCCTGCGTGACGGTGTAGGAGCTTAACGAAACATTCGTTACCTCACTCGTATTTCCAGCGATATCAGTTTGAGTAACAGATGCCGAAGCAACCTTGGATGCATTGTCGACAAATACATCTGCGGAATAAAAGCCATTCTCGTCCGCTTTCACAATTCGCGTTACAAGCACATTTTTATCGATATCAAAGAGTGAAACTTCCACCTTTGCATTTGCTTCAGCTGTTCCAATGACGGTATAAATATACTGCAAGTTTTCATAACGGAAGCCATTTTTCGTTGCGAGCGCATTTTCAACTACTGTATCCTTCACAATGGTAGTCGCTTCTGCGATACTTCTATTTCCAGCACGGTCAGTTTGTCGCGCTTCAAAGGTCAGCGTCCCATCCTTCAGTCCTGACAGGTTAAAACTGGCCCCGAAAGCCCCATTCACGACCTGAGCAGTCTGCCTCACCGTTGTCGTGCCGTCACTCACAACCATCTCAACGGTTGCGCCTTCTTCAACGCTAGAGCCCGTAATTGTAAAATTGGTCTGGTTCCCGCTGTTGACATAGGTAGGCTGATTCGTCACCACACCCGTCGGTGCTGCTGTATCTTTTTCAAGGGTAAAGGTTTGAGCTTCACCAACGTTACCCGCGTTATCGGTCGCACGGAAAGTAGCTGTAAGCTCGCCATCCCTGAGCGTACCTAGGTCGAAGATTTCCTCAAATCTGCCCTCGCCGTCCGTTTCAATTGTTTTTGTAACCGCATTGACGCCGTCAGAAATTTCGACGACCACTGTGGCATGTGGCTCCACTACACCTCGTATTGGATACACCAGCACATTATCCGAGAAAATCGGCAGTGGAGTTTCCAATTGAATCGCGTTTGGCCCCACTGTATCCTTGATCAATGTCTTCGTTACTGCAGGACTCACATTCCCTGCTTTGTCCACCTGGGTCAGTTCAAACGACAAATCCCCATCTGAAAATTCCGTTAGGTCAACTGGCACACGGTATTCCCCGTTTTCATTTGTAGTTGCAGTGACCGTTTTATCCTGGCCATTTTCGTTAAAGATGCGAATTTGGAGGTCCGTATTTGCCTCAGCTTTCCCTAGCAACTCGTAGGTCGCTTGATTTTCCGCGGTGATGAAATGATCGTTGTGAAAAATGGGCGCAGTTGGCGCCTGCGTATCTTTTTCAACCGTACTATTGCTGACATTACTTGTTATACCCGCTGGACTCGTTTGAAACGCCGAAATCGTGAGGCTCGTATCTAACAAAGCACTCACATTTGCTGCGATATTGTACTCACCGTTTTCGTTCGCGGTTGTCGATGTGATAATATCAGGATTCACCCCATCAGACACTGTGATATCAACGGTTGTCCCCGGCTGCGCCGCCCCAAAAATGTGATAGTTAGTTGCATTTTTACTATTAATCATCTCTGTATTGCTGATCACTGGTGGCGGAAGAGTCGTTTCCTTGATTAAGGTGGCTTGCTCGACATCGCTCCGATTTCCGTGTTCATCGATTGCACTTGCAGTGATAAAAATTTCTCCATCATTCAATGCGCGTAGGTCAATATTGGTCCGAAACTCACCACTTTCATTCGCAACAGCCTCCACTGTCATCTCAGGATTTACTCCGTCAGATAAGACAATTTGTACGGAGGAACCTGGGTCTGCCATCCCAATAAGCGTATAGCTATTGGCATTTTCCGTCGTGACCGATTGCCTTGTATCAAGAACAGGCTCACCTACGAAGGTGTCCTTTGTTACGGTAACTTGCTGCTGTTTTGAACTATTTTGGGCTTCATCAGTGGCGGTTGCAGTAAATATGATTGCTCCGTCTTTTAAACCTGATAAATCTAGATTTGTCCGGAAGTCACCATTCTCACCAGTTTTAATTGTCGCATCCACGGCTGGGTTAACACCATCTGTGGCACGAATCGTAATGGTTGAGTTCGGCTCCGCTGTTCCCGTGAATGTATAGCCGTTAACATTCTCACCAGTGATGTTCGGAAGCACCTGAAAAACGGGTGCATCAATTGTCGTATCCTTTTTCACTGTAAGTTTTGTCATACCACTTTCATTACCGAATGAATCCACGGCTTTCGTGGTGATTGAAATTGGGCCGTCACGCAATTTACCAAGGTTGACTAACGCACTGAATTCTCCTTTTTCATTTGATAGAACCTCCGTGGTAATCGGTGCAGTTACTCCATCAAAAAAGACAATCTGTACTCGTGATGCAGGTTCAGCCGTACCTCGTACAGGATATGCGGTCGTGGATTGGCTGTTGATGATTTGCGTATTGACGATAGTTGGTGCATCTATTTTTGTATCTTTTTTAATGGTTTGGATTGCTTCCGTGCTCTTATTTCCTGCTTCGTCCGTCGCTGTTGCTGTGATTGTGAGCGAGCCATCCCGGAAGCCAGACAGATCAACTCCTGTCTGAAACGCTCCATTTGCATCCGCTTTGACTTGAATGGTTTTAGGCTCATTAACCTCGTCCGTTATTCGGATCGTTACCAACGCGTTGGCCTCGGTTGTACCAGCCACGTTTAGATTCGACTGATTGGCTGTTGAAACCAATGGAATCGGCGCGAGTGTTGGTATGATTGGTGCTATTGTGTCGGCAGGTGGTAGTGCGGGCTCCTCTGGTGCAACTGTTGGTTCCTCTGGTAGAGATACCGGTGCTTCGGGTGAAGTCGCTCCCGGTATCGTCAACACTTGGCTGATCGATAAATTTGTTGAAGTTAAATTGTTTGCAGCCTGTATATCGCTAACCGATACGCCAAACCGTTGCGAAATTTTATATAAGGTATCACCCGCCGAAACCGTATACGACGTAGCTGGAATTGGGCTTGTCGGCGCAGGTTCTGGTGCAGTTGGCGTAGGTTCTGGTGCAGTCGGTGTAGGCACGGGCTCAGTCGGTGCAGGAGCCGTTTCCACAGGCTGCACTTGGCTCGACGTCCCAGGAACCTTCAACACCTGCCCAATGCTAAGTACGTTTGTCGTCAAATTATTTAGTGATTTCAACTGATCAACAGTCGTACCAAATTTTAGAGAAATCCCATACAACGTATCGCCCGCTATAACCGTATAAGTCGATGTTTCTGGCGTTGGTGCCGGTGTTGGTACAGTTTCCTCTACTGGTATTGTCTCTTCCGCTGGCGGTGCTGTTGTCGTACTTGCCGCCTGTAGTTGCGGAATTCTCAGTTTTTGGCCAACCATCAGCATGTCTGATTTTAATTGGTTTGCACTGCGAATTTGGTCCACTGTAGTGTTATATCGCTTTGCAATGTTATACAGTGTATCACCTGAGCTTACGGTATATGTAAAGAACGGTAGTCTTAGTTGTTGGCCGACAAATAACATATTCGATGTAAGCCCATTGATTTTTTTGATCGAATCGACCGATACATTGAAACGAGTCGCAATCGAGTACAGCGTATCACCTGTTTTTACTGTGTACATATCATTGACTGACTGTGTTTGACCACTAGTGGTTTGCGCCCCCACATTTGGCGCGGTTGCTCCTAAGTAAAAAGTGGTGATTAGCATCGAACCCGCTAACACCTTAGCCACCCTAACCGGCAGGTGCGGGAACTTTTCTTTTACAAGGTGACGGATTTGTTTATTCAGGTCCTTTTTTTCCTCATGAAAATGGTTGCCTAACTCTGATGCAAACTCTGTCATATGAGACTCCACGTAAACGACTAATGTATATTCATTATTAGTTTTTTCAAGCTTATACCCTCGAATCTCCAAACAAAACACCTCCTAATCAAATGCGCCTTGGCGTATTTGCGCCCGATTTTTTCGAGTTGCTCAAAAAAGTCCTCTAAAAAATCGTGGCATCCGCCGGACGCTCGTTATTCAGTCGGATTCGAATCCGAACTGAATAACTTTGATTCTTCTCGTCTTAGTTTCTCAACTTCCCTTTTATTCATTCCTTTTTTTAGACATTAGACCAGTTTACCCCTATAAAAAACACCCGACTCGTCCAAGTCAGGTGTCTATTCTCTACGATATATTTTTCTTCGTTTCATATGGTGGTTCGGCCTTCATACTGTGTGGGAGCATTTGAATTGAGTCTATGACACTATCTAGCTTTGATTCGATTCGATGTAGCAGATAGAATGTCACGACAACAGGAAAGCCAACCTCCTGGATAAAAGGCAGTAGCTGATCCATCCCATTTTCCTCCTCTCTAAAAGTAAAGCCAACTCCCAAAAGAGAGCTGGCTCCATTTTAATTAAAGTTGAACTTCTTCAACATTACGTTCTACAATACGTGCGCCTTTTTTCGATACAATCGGACCACCCGATGTTAGGAATGCATCCGTTGCTACGATTAAATCCATTGCTGCGGTAAGCGCTACCACATCTACAGGTTCCACTGGATTTTCAATCGATACGGTTGCTGTTTTTCCAGCCATATTCGTAAACTGCATTTCTAGTGTTTTTGCCATTTGTTACTCCCCCTTTCTAAAAATTCACCTTAAAAATTACTCAGCAATACCTACTAACATAAAGCTATCATTACGCTCAATGTCAGATAGTTCTAATGTTTGAAGACCGATGATTGCTGTTGCAACTGCATATAAATCATCTGCTGTTACAGAAGGGTTAATGTTGTTGTAATTTTTATTTTTATAGATGAGCTTACCCTTACCATCCACACCGTTCTCAAACACTAGACGTAATTGTGTATCTAGAATTTCCTGTTTTGCTGCCATGTCCCTCACCTCCTTTACACTTATGTTATAGAGGGGAGAGGGGCAAAAAGGGGCATCACATTTAAAATTTTGGGCAAAAAAAATACCTCCACTAGGGAGGTCAACAAAAATATATAACAAAGGGGGGGAATACATTATACAGGATGACCCCTTTTCACCCATCTTATACCCCAAAAAGAAAAAATTCTCGGAAGTCCCATTAAATTCCCCCAAATGGCTCATACTAATCGTACATTTGCATGTCGCTGAGGTGTACGTATGATTTCTATTTTGATGTCCGAACTCAATATTGCTTACTCCCTATTTTCCATTTTTATTGCGCTTTCTGCGAGCATTATTTGCTTTGATATTGCGTTAAACTTAGTCCCGAAATCAAAGAAACGAATCGCGTTCATTTGGCTTCTACTCGCTACCCTAACCTTTAGCCTTGGAACCAAGGCAGCTTATGTCGTCGGAATTTCTGGTCTTTTCGAATTTTCTACTCTTCATTTTCGAATTGCGGCATTCTGTATGTCATTCATTATGATGTTCATAACGAGCTTTTTAGGATTAAAATTACTTTTACATCGGAGTACCCCATATCTTGTTCCAGCGTTCTTGTTTACGATTGGAAGTAGTGCTGCCTATTTTACCATCATCGTATCAAACAGCGCCTTCACTCTTTCTTTTTACAATAAGTGGTTTTTACTTAGCGTGCTTACTAGCTTCATTCTTAACATGGTTGCCGGCTATTTAACTAAAAGAAAACTTCTAAAGAACAGTTCAGTGAAAACAGGATTAATCGGTGTGTTATTCGGAATGTCTATGATCAGTCATCATCTACTTTCTATAAAAGGACTTCAGCATGTGATAACATACGAGGATCAAGTGTATGCAGGCAATGTCATTGTGCCTTTTCTTTTATTAAGTGTATTTTTGTTTATGTTTATTGCATTAATCGGCAATTTGTATCAGCAGAAACTACTTGCTAAACAAAGAAAACTAGAGAGCCAGGAGCGCTATTATCGCTCTCTCTATGAGTTAAATTCGCTCGCGATTATCATGATGGACGTAACGGGAACCATTATTGATTTAAATCTAACTGCAGAAAAACTTGCCGATATGGAAAAAGGAAAAATTACCGGAATGCATTATCACCAATTCATACCTGAACACGACCAAGCATTTGCGAAACAGCAATTTGAAAAAACGTTGGCAGGTGAAGTGGTTGAGTATGAAGTTCAAATGTGCAATTCTGCTGGTGAAATTATAGATTTGGCTGTCAGAAACATTCCGATTTCAGTCGATGATAAGATACATGGAATCTACGGGATCATTAAAGACATCTCCGAAGAAAAAAGAAATCTGGAAAAGGTTCAATTCATGGCCTACCATGCCCCCCTTACAAATCTACCGAACAAACGAAAGCTTAGTGAGGATATGGCCAAAAACATGACGGAACAAATCCCTTTTAGCCTTGTATATCTCGATTTAAATGAATTTAAAAAGACCAATGACCGCTACGGACATTTAGCTGGGGATGCTGTTTTAGTTGAGGTCGCCAACCGACTCAGGGAGAATAATGACCATGGTGTAGCCTACCATATCGGCGGAGATGAATTTGCTGTTACTCTTCCAGTTGTGGAGTGCGAAAGTACTGAAAAGATTGTACTTCGCTTGGCAGACAAAATTCGCCTACCTATCACCTATCAGGATTTTACTTTAGAGGTTTTTGCAAGCATTGGCATTGCGCGTTTCCCATACGATGCCAAAGCCATAGAAGAATTACTTCGGAAGGCCGACCTTGCGATGTATGCCTCCAAAGAAAATGACGAAAGTGACATTGTGTTTTATCACGAGAAACTCCTAAAAAGGGTCGAGGAACGCTTCCTCCTTGAGCAGGATCTAAAGGAAGCCCTTGAGAAAAATCAATTTGAACTGTATTATCAACCACAATTTGACATCCAAACAGGTACTTTACGTGGCGCTGAGGCTTTATTACGCTGGAATCACCCTGAAAAAGGGATTGTTAGTCCGGATGTCTTTATCCATGTGTTGGAGGAAACTGGCCTAATCGTGGATGTCGGTGAATGGGTTATTACACAAGTTTTAGAGTCGATTCATTCATGGGCAAACGCAGGCTTTACGTTCGGAAAAATTTCGGTAAATATCTCAGCGAAGCATTTTGAAAAGCAGAATCTGTTTCGGTTTATCCAGGATGTGAACGCAGGAGGGGCTGCCTGTCTCAACCGCTTAGACATCGAAATCACAGAAAGCGCCCTACTCAATTTGGAAAAATCAATCGATCACGTGCTGCAATTGAAGAAGCTCGGAATCAGCATCAGTCTTGACGATTTCGGCACAGGCTATAGCTCCCTAAGTGTCCTTCACCGACTGCCAATTGATTGTGTAAAAATTGACAAGTCATTCATCAAAGATTTTAACAAAGACTCCAAAAGTATCATCAGAATGATTATCCAAATGTCCAATAATCTGAACGTCAAAGTCGTCGCCGAGGGCATTGAAACAAAGGAACAACTCGACTTCCTCATACAAGAAGGCTGCTCCTATGGCCAAGGCTACTACTACAGCAGGCCACTCCCAAAAGCCGAATTCGAGGAAAAGTGGCTAAGAAATCACAGGGACGGTTCTCTTGGTCCCTTGAAGTGACAGGGACCATGGGAACCGTCCCCATGGTTCACATGGTTCATATCCGATTATAAGAAGAGTTGTGATAGAAGCTTGATCCAACCAAAAAACGCGATCCACAAAGGAATGCTCAATGTCGTTCCCCAAACCATGCCAACTGCCAATGGATTCGTATTCTCTTCCATCACTTCGCCCCCTCTTCATCTTCTCTTATCTACATTATAACGGAATAATGACAACGTTTTCGTAAAAACTTACCAACAAATTATGCCAAAATAATTCAAAAAGAGCTTTCGTGTTATACCCAAAGCTCCCTTTTAGACGTCGTAATCGCCGTCGCTCCTGCCTCAAGTGCTCGTTGCACATCTTCTTTCGTACGAATGAGTCCACCCGCAAGCACTGGAATATTCAACGTTTCCTTAACCTCTTTAATCATCCAAGGCATGGCTCCAGGCAGCACCTCAATATAATCGGGTTTATTTTTTGCAATCAACTTATAGCTTTTTTCAAGAGCATGAGTATCAATCAAAAACATCCGCTGAATCGCGTACACTCCCTTTTGCTTCGCTTTTATGATAACACTTGATTTCGTTGAGATCAGCCCATATGGTCGAAACTCTTGGCAAATAAATTCGGTCGCATACTCGTCACTTTTTATCCCCTGTACCATATCCACATGATAGATCATCTTCTTTCCATTTTCCCTTGCCATTCGAGTAATATTTTTCAGCTGAGCAATGTGAATTTCCGTAAAAATCCCGATTTCATATTTACTTTTTAAAAAGGACTCGAATTCCTTCATCGTCGTAGATGCGGGCAATATACGTTGATCCAACTGTCTCCCCTCTTTCTGCCGTCTTTTATAAGTAGTATACACTCCCTTCACCTTTGAAAAAACAGCAAAAAAAGACCCTACTCGCACTGGAGCAGGGCAAAAGAGAAAAAAGTCTACAGGTAAAAAATTTATAGTCAAATGTAGAAAACCCCATTCTCTACATTAACTAACAAGAATGAATACACTAGTTTAACAGGAAATCCTACCAATCTAGTATTTTTATTTTACTATAATTATATACTACCAATGTATTAGAAAAATGTATATTGGGAAAATCGATGTAATTTTATAGCGATTATCGGGGTATTTTTGGGGCA
The DNA here is from genome assembly GCF_031181385.1 of Fredinandcohnia onubensis. Lineage (GTDB taxonomy): Bacteria > Bacillota > Bacilli > Bacillales > Bacillaceae_L > Ferdinandcohnia > Ferdinandcohnia onubensis_C. Next base: position 181,032 of record NZ_JAPSKV010000001.1, on the reverse strand, counting down.
ACTTTCCTAAAACAGGCCTTTTTTTGCGATTTTTGTCTAAAAATGCATTAAAAATTTTAATTTTTTTCTACACGTTTCCACATTTTATGCAAATCGGACATGCTATTCTATAATTATTAGTTTCAGATAATTCAAAAATATCAATGATTGATAGAGAACATTTTTAAGATTGGGGGAGGAGTTCTAAAAGTGCCTTATTATACGTTTAAAGAAATTTGGACACCATTCAGTATTGTCGGAGTTCGCTTTTACAAACGACTCGAAGATCGGATTTATTTCATACGAGTCAAAAACGGTCCACGCCGTCCATTTCTAACTCGATTCAGTAAAACCAACGCTAGAGTCTAAGCTCTAGCTTTTTTATTGTCTTTGGGGCACAGGGACAGAAAGTTATGTTGTTCTTGTACTAGGACAACTTTCCAAGGGCATATCCATATTAATAAACAAGCTTAAGGAGGCTTTTGTTTACATATGAGACGACGACAAGGCGTGCCAATTCAGCTGATTCTGGTTTCAGTTGGGGCCATACTGATTGTGATCCTGATTTTTTCATTGTTTCGGTCATCACCGGAGGAGGATGCAAAGGAGATTGTCCACTCCTTTTATACATTCGAGCAAGATGCGGATTTCGGGAGCTCGTGGGAATTGTTTCATCCACTGATGCAGGAGCGGTTTGAGAAAGCCGACTACATCCAGCAGCGCAACCATGTCTTTGTGGGTCACTTCGGGACCGATACCTTCAAATACACGGTAGAAGACGTTGAACACCTCAAAAGCTGGCAAATGGCCAAAAACACCTCAACCTTTCAAGATGTCTATAAAGTGCCCATCACACAAACCTATAAAAGCACATACGGCACCTTCACCATCCAGCAAGACATCTTCGTCGTAAATGAAGACGGCGACTGGACGATACTGTGGTCGTATCATTAGGGGTTGACGCTGAGACTATGGGCTGGGTCAGAGGGCAGATACTGTCCCTTTTCTCCACCTTCATGCAAAAAAAACCAGAGGAGTCCTCCTCTGGATTGGTATTATATTATTGTAAATATGCGTTGTAAAAGCGTGTCATAGCAACTGCAAATTCGCCGCGGGTTACTTTTTCTGTTGGACTAAATGTTGCTGTAACCTTGGGCTTTAGATCAAATGGTCCCTGTGAAACGGAAAACTTTGCATTAAGAATGTTTAGATCTAATGCAAGCTGCACGTAGCCTCTTAGCTCCGCTGGAATCTTTCCTGCATCCTCAATTTTCACACGTTCGTCCTTGTATTGAACGGTAATATCGCCTGCTCCTAACTCTTCTGCCTCAGCTTGTAAACCAAGAGTTTGCACAAGTGAGTATGCTAATTCTGAACGTGTTACCGCATCCTTAGGTGCGAATTTTTCGCTTACTTTTGGAAGTATAACTCCTTTTTGGACCTGCTTTCCATCGCGGAACGCTGCACCATTTGCGACTACCGCTTCGACAAACGGTGCATCTGCCTCCGCTACATCACTAAAAGAAGGGGCTGTAGGTAAAGCTTGACGAACCTCCCCACCCATTACTAAATACTTTGCTAAATCGTTCCGTGTGAGCGCGGCATCTGGCTTAAATGTGCCATTCGAATAGCCATCAAATAATCTTTCATTTACACCAAACTGAATGGCGCCGGCTGCTGCATGGCCTTTAATATCACTCAAACCATCATATCCACTAACCTTTAAAAAAGCTAAAGTTCCCTTTACGGTTTCTGGTAAACCGATACCGATTGGGTTTTCCGTTACGCCTTTAAGCCCCCTGATTTCCACCTTCCATTCACCTGGCATTGGCGAGGCTACAGATACTGTTCGGTCTGTATAGAGAGGAAATAATAAGCTCACACCTGAACTATACTCTGCCCCATCCGGTGCTATTAAAACGAGATTCAACGTGTTACCTGTTTGAGATAACAATCCATACGCATTTATTTTTGCTACTAGATTTGCTACTCCCTCAGCAACTTCAAATTCATATTGGTTTGTAGATAATAGAGTAGTAGGGTCATACGTTATTTCGAAGTCTTTACGTTCCGTTTCGCTATCTACCCTACTATTAAACTCTTGATATAAATTCACAGTCTCGCCGTACTCTTTTCCATTAAAAGCCTGATCCACTGCTGCATATGCATTTACATAGCCAGCACCTACCTCCCATGGTTCATAGCCTGGCATATTTGTAGCAGTATCCTGAATGATTTTTTTAATTTCCTCCGGAGAAAGCAATGGGTCCGCTTCAAGTAAAAGAGCCACGATTCCTGCTACATGAGGAGTTGCCATCGACGTTCCACTCATATGGGTGTAGTAGGGAACATGTGCCGGTTCTAGTAATTCGATATCTTGGTCTGCTGCAAGTGATGCCACTGGCGAAAGAGCTCTTGTTGAAATAATATCAACCCCAGGTGCTGTAACCGTTGGACGGTCTTCCCATGTCCATTCTTTCCCATCCATTGTAAATGTTCCACCAACACCTTTTGTACCTCTTGAAGAAAAGTCAGCTAGTGTTCCATCCTTCTCGCCAGCTGCAACGGAAATCACCCATGGTGCTTTTGCATATGGATTATGAGTATTCTCACCTGGCCCCTCATTTCCCGCTGCAAAAAGCACGGTAATTCCACGGTCGTACGCTTTTTTACTTGCAATATTGATAGGGTCATTTGGATCAAAATCACCTGATGAACCCCATGAATTTGTAATCACGCGAATATTGTATTCTTGTTGATGGGTAATCGCATAATCGAAGCCGCCAAGTCCATCTAGAACGAATAGAGCCGCACCGGAACCATATCCGATTAAATCTGCTCCTGGTGCAGCACCTTCATATTTACCACCGGACATAACCCCAGTGCCACCAACGGTTCCCGCAACATGTGTACCATGCCCTGAGTTAGTGTCCGTATTCGCTACATTTTCTACGTAGGATACGGGGAGTAAACCGGGTGCTAACGCGGAAAGGTTCGTTGACCCTAGTACGTTTTGCACAAGATTTTTTCCGAATTCATGGTCTTTATGTGTACCATCAACACCGCTATCATTAACAACTACCCCGACTCCCTTACCTGAAACTGGGAGCCCTCCGTTCGCTTTCCGCATTACATCATCTGTTCGAACCTTATCAACGCCAGTGATTTCGGTTGAATCTGCATTAAAATATTCTAGTTTTCGATTTAAATAGACTGATTGAACTTCACTATTTTGAGCAAGCTTCTGTATTTGGCTCTTAGTCGCAATCACCCCTGTCATTGGTAATGACTTTAAACTAATGCCTGTCTCAATTCCTAGTTGTTTTAATAGATTGAGTTGGTCCTCCTTAGGTGCCCCATCCCCCTTAAAAGTAACAATTACTTGTAAGGAACCAACAGTGTCCCATGCCTTTTCAAGCATTGGGTCAATTACTGCAGACCGATTTTCCACAGCTTGTACCTGCTTACTCCCTGTAAAAAGAGTTGGTAAAAATAAAGATAATGCCATTACCAGATATAAAATCTTCTTCATTCAATCCTACCTCCCAATTCATTTTTAATAGAATTTGCATCTGAGCGTTTCTTCCTAGTCAATTGTCCCATCTATCCTAATTATTACTGGTATACATACATTTTCCTATTAAGCAAAGGTAGTAAAATCTAATTTCTAAGAGTTGTATTCTATAGTGGACAAAAGTAATAGTAGTGTAAACTGTCGGGGTGATTTTCCTGTCACAATATGTATTATGTTGAAATATATTGCAGAAACATAGGGGCGGGACCATGAGACCACGGGGACGGTTCTCGTGGTTCCACATAGGGCGGCGAGGGCGCAAGGGATGAAGAACTTTTTCATTGTTATTTTTCTCCGCGAGTGGTCTTCATACAATTATGAAGAACTTTTTGGCTCTATTCTCTGCTCGAAATGGTCTTCATCCCCGAGCAACCTTAGTTTGCCTGGGACGAGGGATCTGTCCCCGCGACCCACTTGCAACTCCGGAACAGGGTGGCTTTTGGGTTATCGGACAATATTGAGAATATATCGGACATACCAAATCTCCCCCTCAGGTTCATCAGCCATTTTACAAACCGCCGCCAAAAAATCTATTTCCCTCAATTTGTCCGAACGTCTAAACCACACCCAGCCCCGAATAGACTAATAGAAACCATTCAGAAATGGGGTGACAGCATGTTTTCAGCTGAAGGAATGCAGACGTTTGAATTGTTTTCCGTTTCTCATCTTGTGACGCTTCTAATTTTCATGATCCTCACCTTCCTTCTAATCGCCCTTAGAGAGAAACTCGGACCTTATCAGTCAATCATCAAATGGACATTTTTCAGCATCTTGGTCGCAAGTGAAGTATCGCACCACATTTGGCTAGTCGCGACCAATCAATGGGAAATCAGCTCCCTCCCGCTACACCTTTGTTCAATCAGCACTTTTATTTGCATCTTCCTATTTCTAAAGCCTAATAAAAAAGCATTTTACCTTGTGTTCTTTACAGGATTTCTCCCGCCGATTCTAAGCCTGGTGACTCCCGAACTATTCCATGACTTCCCACACTACCGCTTCCTAAAGTACTTCCTTCATCACGCTACAATTGCCTGGTCCGTGCTTTATTTCATTATTTACGAGGGCTATCGTGTTCCGCGAAAAGCTGTCTGGACCGCTTTCTTGCTCCTTAACCTAATCGCTGTTCCAATCTTTTTCATCAATCTCCTTCTCGACACAAATTTCTTTTATCTAGCAAACCCAACCGAATCTACAACGATCTTGTCCTATTTCGGCTCCGGCATTACGTATTACCTAACCCTTGAAGTCGCTGGTATTATCGTATTTCTCATTACCTACCTTCCGATGGCCATATGGATGAAAAAAGAAAAAGGCCATTAAGTCAAATGACTTAATGGCTTTTTTGTCTTTCCGGTAATATGGACAATAAAAAATTTTTTTGGACAATAATTGAAAAATATGGACAATAAATAAAATTTATGGCTGTTAGCCCTTTTCATATAAATGGAACCAATAGAACCGTCCCCCTGGTCCTTCCTCTTAGATTCCAGGGTTTTGCATGGGGACTAGTTTGTTTTGTACGGCGTAGATGACAACTTGGGAACGGCTTTTGACGTCGAATTTTTTGAAAATCTTGCTGACGTGAATTTTTACGGTTTTGTCGCTGATGAAGAGACGATCCGCGATTTCTTTGTTGCTCATCCCTTCCACCAGGCATTGAAGAACTTCCATTTCCCGCTCTGTTAGCACGTTTTCCTTTGGCTGCTCCTGCTGTTGTTGATGGAAATTGAGGAGCTTTTTCGTCATCGATGGATGAATCACAGACTCGCCACGTGCGACTGTACGAATCGCTTCGACGACCTGCTCTGATGGTGCATCCTTTAGCAAATATCCGTCAGCACCCTCGCGAATCGCCGCCATGAAATACTCGTCATGATTGTGCATGGTTAGTACCAGTACCTTAATCGAAGGATATTTTTTCTTCAGAATGCCCGTCACTTCAACTCCATTTTTCTCAGGCATGTTAATGTCCATTAATATCACATCTGGTTCGCACATGGGTACCTTCTTTAGTGCGTCATCACCTGAAACCGCCTCGCCGACAACGCGAATATCGTCCTCAAGCTCTAATATATTTCTAAGTCCGTCACGTAACACAGCATGATCATCCACCAGCATAAGCTTGATCAACAGTACTACCTCCTTCAAGTCCCATTTTTGGAACTGTTAATGTGATATCCGTACCTTCGCCCTCTTTAGAATCAATTTGGAGGGTTGCATTGATTTTTTCTGCGGCGTCATTCATATTTAAAATGCCAAAATGAGGGTTGTTTTGCGCCTTTACCATCGCCTGAAACAGTGAAAACCCTACGCCATTGTCCTTGATTTTTAAAACAATATGCTCCTTTTGATAGCTTAACAGAACTTCAATTACTGTGGCCTTTGCATGCTTGATTGTGTTTTGCAAGCTCTCTTGAAAAATATCAAACAATTCTTTCTCAACCATCGAACTGAGCGGAACCTCTTGACCTCTTATATCAAACGAAAACTTGATATTGTACTCATCCTTAACCATTTCAATTCGCTTTTTAATCGCTGTTGACAACCCCACCCGTTCGGTCGGATATGGTCGCAACTCGTAAATAGATTCGCGAACTTCTCGCAAGCTAAGTCTTAATTTATCCATGCTGTCTCGGATGAGTTTGATTGTTTCTTCCGGATTTCGATTGAATTTACGTTCGGCCGTTTCAAGCTTCATGACCGCCCCCGCAAGAGTTTGGGCAACACCATCATGAATCCCCCGTGCGATCCGGTTGCGCTCCTCAAGGATAATCCGTTTTTCTTTTTCTTCTATTAAAAATCTCGTCTTCACCGCAACCGCGAGCTGGTTCGAAAGGGTGGCAATCGAGTGGATTTCGTCTTCCCCAAAGCTACGCGCACGACTTTTTGCAACTACGAGCATTCCAATTGTTTCATCCTCGACGACCATCGGTGAATACACGAAGGCCTTCATATCCTTTTTAAAAAATTCATCAATGGGTCCAAGCTTTCTTACCCTGTCCTGATAGACAATGGGTTGCTTTTTCCCATCAAAACGGGCCAACGCTTCACCTGTTAGAGCATCTTTTGGAGTGACCCTTCCATCATAATACAAAATCTTCCATACATCATTTTCTTTCACCCAGAGCATTAAAGCTTGCACATCAACGATTTGGGAAAATGTATTTTTAAACGTCTCAATCCATTCGGTTGAATGGATTTTCTTATTTACACCTGTTGTAATAGCAAACAGCGCATTTAAACGTTTCTTTTCATTTTCAAGTGTGGAGATGACCGAATACAGAAGAGATACTGCTACCAATGGCGAGAAAAAGAAGAACAGTGAGAACGCGTCAACCGTTCGACCATCAAGGAAAGCCATGACAACTCCATATAACAAGGAAATGAATGCACTTCCCAACTCTATTAAAGTCTTTCCTTTAAACATGTAAAATGGATAAGGTTGTGGACGAATCAGCAGGACAAAATCAACAATTAGATTATTTATAATAAAAAAGAATGCAACAAAAAGAATATATGTAAGGATACCTGTCAAAAATCCACTGTTCGTCGCAATAACCTGGGTGATTGTTGTATGTTTTAAAATGTAGTCTGCAAGAAATACACTGACCGCTAGCTGAGCTGGGTTAAACAGGACAATTCTCAGCGGACGTTGACGAAGGATATTAATGATTAACACGATTGTCACATAAATGATAATTGGATACGAAATCCCAAACAGTGCTTGCATGACGAAGATAAACGGAAATGTGATCGTCGTGGATCCTCTCAAGAGCTGAATCGGAAAATACTCGATTAACGCTAAAAATGCTGTAAGTAATAGGAGAATCGCAATTTCATCAGTTGGTTCAATAATAAAAAACGAATACCCTACAACCGTCCACCCAAGAATTGCGATTATAATCATATAGACTTTTGCATAGTTCTCCCGCTTATGGGAGGACACCATTGGAAGCTTCACACTTCTCCCCCTTATCATAACATTCTGTAAATTATTGTCTGTTACTATTATAATATATGTACTATGAAAAAATAACAAATGATACCATTGAAAACGAATACTCTCAATTCGCATAAAAACCCAGACTAGTCGAATGGCTTGAAAACCACTGACCAATGCTGGGTAACCACAAACAACTGTAATGTTTGTGGAAACAATTATCCCAAAAAAACACACGATTTTCTATGACCCAAATTTATTATTTCAATAAGCCAAAAGTATTACATGTCCTTTATGCCCACTAAAAAACTGCCACCTCAAAGGTAGACAGTGTTGGACAGGTCCCTTGTCCCAAATCTATGTGTTGGCTTACACGTTATTGGCTATGCTGTAGGTGAGCCTTTAATATCGTTAGCTATGTCTTTGATAAATTTCTTCATATCTATGTCTGTGCTTATTTCGCCTTTCATATAAGCACGAATTAATGCTCTTCTAACCTGGTTCTGATCAATCAAAATATCCTTACCCGAAGATTTAGGATCCAAATTATGTTCACTCCTAGCTGGAAAAATACATTGGTTTCGAACCCTGCTACTGTGAAGGATGGAGACGCCTCCACACAGCAGAGTTCGAAAAGTGCCTGGTGGCCAGGACACTTTGGGAGAAAATGATTTCTTGGGGAGTTTGGATGGAGAAACCAGCTCCGCCAAGTAATTACTATACATGTACGCTGAAGACCCCTTTTTTGCGACTGTCTATTGAAAAAACTTTCAAAATTTAGGTAATACGCAAACACTTTCGAATGTCAAAATGCCAATTCATTCTATTTTACGGTATAATAAAAAGATATGATTTCATCTATCTATGCAACATGGGGAGTGAGACAAGCTTGCTTCAAAAAGATATTCCAAAGGATGCGGTCATGCATTTTTCCGAAAAGCTTCGGGGCATGATTACATTCGACAATGAAGTTGACCGGACATTAATAAAAAAAGGACTGAACCTCTTCCGTCAAGGGAGTGTTTATAATGTAAAATACAATGGGCAAAAGCTGGAAGGACGCGTTCAGGATGTCACACCTGTTGATGTTACTCTTGATCTCGACTTTCTAGAAATGAGCAGCTGTTCGTGCCCAACCAGTGCTTTCTGCCGTCACCAGATGGCTTTGTTTTTCTATATGTATGCGAGTGTTGACCGAGTCGGGTCTCTGCTTGAGCAGTGGAAAGAAGGCAGTAAACCGAAACCTACCCTTGAATCAATTCCTGTAAAAAAAGGAAGCATTCTAGAGCGTGTGGAATACAAGGAAAATTCACTCGAAAGCTGGCTTGCCCTTTTTGAAAAGGAATACGAACGGTTTGAATCAGGACACCCTGAAAAAACGATTTACTTTTTTGCAACGCTGTACCATTCTTTTTTTCAAACTTTAAAAAGAAAAGCTCCTTATACAGAAGAATACAAGCGCTTATTTCACATTCATGCAGCCCTTTTTTGCATTCGAAAAACAGTTGAGTTGCTTGAACAAATGGAAGTGCGAAACTATCAGGTGGACACGTATATCAAGCCTTATTTTCATAATTTCACAGACATCGTCCTTGATCATTCATTAGAAATGAAGAAAGTGTCACTGCCATTTTCGTTTGACGCGCTCCTTGAGGAAAGCATCCAACCGGTCCGTGAGACACTGCTTTGTCAGTCGATGTTTCAATATGAGCGCATGCAAATGTATCGTTTGCTATGGGCGACCTTTTTTAATCGAAAAAAATGGATTGAAATCGAACAGAGCGCCCTAGACACCGATCATCCAATACACCAGATTGCTTTTGCCCATCTTCGGTTTTTACTAAAGGATGATACAAGTGCAATCGAATCAATGAAAAAGCTTGGGCACGATGCGACGCCTTATAGTTTCTGGTGGATTTCCTATCTATCTGAATCAAAAAGTTGGGACCGTGTTCGTCCTTGGATTGACCATGCTTTAGAGGGCATTCGGACATTTACTTTTGGCATCCAAAGCTATGAAGGCCGCCGTCATATGACGAGATTGTTTTTACAAAACATAATGCCGTACGCCGAGGAACAAGATGATACGGTTTATATGGATGCTGTAAAAAAGCTCCTCCCGTACAGTTATGTCGAGTACAATGACTTTTTGCTTGAGACTGAACAATTCCGGAAATGGGTCGAACTGCAAATCATGCTCGGCTATGATATCGATGAAATAGACCGTTATATTTTAAAAGAAATTGAAAGCCACGATCGGAGTGCATTGTTTCCTCTTTATCACCAGGCCGTCGCAAAGGCGATTGAGGGTAAAAATCGGCCAAGCTATAAAAAAGCCGTTAAATATTTGCGCAAGATCCGAACTCATTATAAAAAATGTAAACAAGAAGACGTCTGGGAGGACTATATTACGAGACTTGCCACAATGAACAAGCGATTACGTGCCTTCCAGCAAGAGCTGATTCGGGCTTCTATGATTTCGGAGTAAAGGGGTGAGATGATGGTAATTGGAGAAACATTTTTGATTCATGCTGAATGGGTTGCGGACAAAGGTTTTTATGTTTGGTGCACCACAGAAGATGGAGATGAGATTCGGATAAAAAACTGGAAGCAAAATCTCTTTGCTTGGCATGAGGCCTCCTTTTACGGGACCTTCCTCGAAGAGAACAACTTTCAACACTATGATGCCGTCCTCCTTTCACCCTGGCAGGCATTTACCTTTTTCGGCGAGTTACCGGTCAATTCTCTATACGAAATAGAGCTTAGCGAGAATGCCGAACATTTTCACACAATCTCAAGAAGGTTTCTGCCACTTATTAAGGAAGGCGATTTTATGCCCGACTTTGATCATTGGCACAAATCAGAGCGTTTTGGCTGGAAGCCGATTGGCACTGAGGTAACAGGATTTGCAGCTGAGTGGTTTTCTGAAGCCATCACTGATTGGATTCAAGCGGATTCTACGCTTTCTGACTCTTGGGAAGAAATTGCCTCAACCTTCCCGCTTGTAAAAAGTACTGCGGGCGCTGAGTCGGTCGTTGATGAAAACAATTGGCTCGAACGGATTGGCTGGAAGGAAGATCACACTCCATTTGATGTCATGCTCCAAATTGAGGAACCGGAAATGGACAATGGCTCGTGGAAGTTACAAACTGTGCTTCGCAGCAAAAAAAAGCCTTATAAGACACATATGGTTTTACCGAAAGAATGGGTAGCTTTCGAGGAAAAAATTACGAGTGACCAAGAGATGTGGTGCAAACTCGTTCCATGGCTTCGAGATGAGGTAGGAATTGTTCACGAGTTAACGGAGCGTCAGGCCTGGGACTTTTTAACGGAAGCAAGCTCAAGGCTCATCGACGCTGGAGTCGGAATCCTGTTACCTGCTTGGTGGCAAGCCATCAAGGACGCTCAGCTTGCGATTAAAGCGAAGGTAAAAACATCTGCAGGTGGCGGACGCCAATCATTCGTTGGATTGCAGTCCATCATCAATTTTGACTGGCGTTTTTCAACAAACGGTGTTGAGCTTTCCGAAGAAGAATTCATGTCGCTTGTAAACGAGCAAAGACGATTAATCAATATCCGTGGTAAATGGATTAAGCTTGATCCTGCATTCATAAAACAGGTTCAATCGATTTTAGAACGTGCGAATAAAGAAGGACTCCATGTCCGTGATGTCCTAGAGCAAGAGCTTTTATCTCTTTCTGAAAAAGCTGAACACGAGGAACAGGAAGCGGCATCAGCATTCGCAGGCGTTCAAATTGAACTTAACCGCCATTTGTCGCATATGATTACACAGCTTACGGACATTAAGGAGATTCCACAAGCCGTCATTCCAGAAACCTTCAGGGGTGAGCTTCGTCCTTATCAGCAACAAGGTGTCGACTGGCTCTTATTTTTACGAAAGTTCGGTTTCGGTGCCTGCCTTGCTGATGACATGGGACTTGGGAAAACTATTCAAATGATTGCCTACTTTTTAGCGGTAAAAGAAAGTGGTGCCAAGCCTGCGTTGATCATATGCCCAACATCCGTGCTTGGCAACTGGCAAAAGGAGTTAGAAAAATTCGGACCCGATTTGAGAGTTCACCTTCATTACGGTTCGAACCGCTTGAAGGGTGAGGAGTTTACCCAACAAGTCAATGAGGCTGACATCGTGCTCACCTCTTATGGATTGTCCCATCTGGATGAAGAGGAAATTTCCACTTACGACTGGGGTACGATTTGCTTGGATGAGGCACAAAATATTAAAAACGCGCAAACTAAGCAATCACGTGCGATCCGAAAGCTAAAAAGTGACCATAATATCGCACTGACAGGAACACCAATGGAAAACCGCTTAACCGAGCTTTGGTCGATTTTTGACTTCATCAATCGCGGCTATTTAGGTAGTCTCGGAGGATTCCAAAAACGATTTGTGTCTCCGATTGAGAAGGACCACGACCAGGAAACTATTGCTCAACTGCAGCGATTAATCAAGCCATTTTTACTAAGACGTACGAAAAATGATGAAGCCGTTGCATTGAATTTACCAGACAAGCTCGAGCAAAAAGAATACTGTCCGTTAACGGTTGAACAGGCATCGATTTATGAGCAATTGGTAAAGGATACATTGGAGCAAGTCGAGCAGCTCGCAGGCATCCAGCGTAAAGGGTTGATTTTAAAAATGCTTGGGCAACTGAAGCAAGTTTGTGACCATCCTGCACTTTATTTAAAGGAAGCTACTCCGAAAAATGTAGACGATCGATCTGCAAAAATGGAAAAGCTCCTTGAGTTGGTCGACCACATTCGCGACCAAAACGAAAGCTGTTTGATTTTCACCCAATATATTCAAATGGGTGAAATGATTCAGGATGTGCTGTCAAAACGCTTTAACGAATCAGTAAAGTTCTTGAACGGAAGTGCTGCGAAAGTACAGCGTGACAAGATGATTGAAGGGTTCCAGAACCGGGAATATAATATCTTGATACTTTCACTGAAGGCTGGTGGAACCGGCTTGAATTTAACGGAAGCAAACCACGTTATTCACTATGATCGCTGGTGGAACCCGGCCGTCGAAAACCAAGCCACCGACCGCGCTTACCGCATCGGCCAAAAACGATTCGTCCACGTGCACAAGCTCATCGCAACTGGCACACTCGAAGAAAAAATCGACGAAATGCTGGAGAAAAAGCAGTCACTCAACGACGAAATCATCACCAGCGAAAACTGGATCACCGAACTATCCACAACCGAACTAAAAGAATTATTAGGCGCGTTCTAGTTCGGGTCACAAGGGGTGTAGTGGTCCCAATCTCGGTCGTCGTCCCAATGGGGTCCCGGGGCTGGTGGGTCCCAGTGGGTCGTGGGGTCAAGTCTCAAATTTTGACGTCCCACAAAACCAAAGGTGGGACACAGGGATAGGTCCCTTGTCCCAGGTCATACAGATTTTCAAACTTGATTCCCGCAAAAAACAAAGGAGCTGATTCATTTGGCAGAAAAAACAACCAAACCTAAGAAAAGAACCAAAAAATTTGTGCCAAGTGAAAAGCACAAAGACAAAACCGAACCTTGGCAAAAATTTTATCATCTAGTCGAAGAAAAACTTAAGAAATGAACAATGGGTGGTGACTGTTGTCACCACCCAATTTTATGGGCGAGGATACAATTTTGAACTTAAAGCGCAATTAACACTGTCGAAGGCGCAATTATCCGATTTAAGATGCAATTCCTCTCTGCTATAACGCAATTATCCAAACTAAAACGCAATTCCTCACACGCGGCGATGCAATTAATCTCCCAAGCATCTCCTCACAACCTAAAAACCTACCTCAAATCCGCCTCGTATTGCTTATATATAATATATCGCTGCATTCCACGTGTTTTTTCATACGCCTTTTGGATTTCAGCCACATACTCGCCATGATCGCCTTTCTTTTTTGCAATCCCAGAAGCCAAGGCATGCTTCATCCACTCGGACTTCACCTGATTTCCAAACTCAGCCGCCTGCTCCAACTTCCCCTCCTCCACAGCAACAATTGCCTGATAATAGGCTTTATACTGTGGGGGATGAATATCCTCAATGTCCTTTTTCACTCGTAAAATATCATCCTCGTATAAGGCATGCAATGTCTTAAACAACGCCCGTCTTGCAGGATCTTTATATTTTCGAAGTAAGGCCACCGTCGCTTCCTGCACATCCTGATCAATCCGATTTCCCATTCCGTAATAGAGCTTAAATGCCGGATTTTTTCTGCGTTTTTCAAGATAGGATTCTATCTTTCTTACATTTTTCTCCCAGTAGATTGGATAAATAAATAAGTAAGTACCAAGAACTACTATCACAATCATACTTATTATCATGCTTGTCGGTTGACCTAGCTCCAAAAACCCTAGCAAAACTCCTAACAATAACGCTACCCCAAACAAAACCGCAACTCTCACCATATCATCCCCAACAATTTGTCATTATTGGATAATTATACCCTACAAGACTCTCATAAAAAAAGACCAATCACGTCATTTCACATGATTGGCGGGACGAGGGGACAGGTTCATTGTCCCAGTTTTCATAAATCTGCTTCAACATCCGCTTTCCGCGAAAAAGCTTATTTTTCACAAACGAAATGTCTACACATAAAAGATCGCTAATTTCCTTATAGCTATAATCATTAAAATAATAGAGAGAAAGTGTTTGTTTATAATCCTTAGGTAATGCTTCGATTTGTTGGTAGAGCCGTTCTCTTTCGAACCTTTCTACTATTTCATTCTCCACCATTTCATTGGTCGAATATCGCAAATCCTCCATCTCATCAAGCAAAACGGTCGCTTTTACAACCTTACTCCGAAGATAGTCAATACATTGATTACGTGTGATTTTATATAACCATGATTTCAATTTTGACTGTTCTCTAAACGAATTCAATTTTAAGAAGATTTTTAAAAAGACTTCTTGCATAATATCATCAACAACTGCCCAATTTCGAACATATCGAAAGGCCACGTATCGTAATTCTGTTCCGTAATTTGTAATGATTTCTTCAATTTTTTGTTCCGCCATTTTTCTCACCTTATTGTGTGGGACACGGGACCTGTCCCCGTGACCCATATTTTGGGGACAAGGGAAACGGCCCTGTGCCCCATTAATTATTGATTTCATAAATGTATAGTTTGTAGTCTGTATTTTGGTCTTTTTGGTTTTTGACAACAAGTTTTCCTTCGTAAAGTGACTTTCCAGTGTTTAAGTCACTGATGACGAGCGGATACGCACCATCAACTGAGCTAATGATATAGATTTTTCCGTTTAGCAATTTGATAAAAGGTTCATGTTCACCCTTGTCATGTTCCACACTAAATAGTTGCTTTTCGCCCCAACTGTCATTTTCAATATTATACTGATAAACTTCTATTCCATTTAAGGATTGGTTTGGAATATATACGGTAGTATCATAGAGGGCAAATGAATCAATGCCGAATCCTCGTTCTTCCGGACCAATATCTAGCTTTTTCAATTGATTGGTTTCTATGTTATAGACCATAATTTCATCTGCAATGATTTTGGGTTCACCCGTTTCCACCCCTTCTTCATATACAGGCGCTTCATGAGCGTACACTTGGAACAATAGATATTTTTTCGGTTCAACTGAATAATATTCATCGACAACTCTTATATCTGACCATCCACTCTCTATCTTTGGAGATCCATATATGGTTTCATCACTAACAGCCTTTTTGTCCAAGTCAATTGTATAGACTTTGAGATCCTCACCGCCTTCAGCACGAAATCCTCTTGCGATGACCTTAATTTCGTTATTGAATAGCTGGACATCCATCACCTCGACCCAATGATAGTTGTCATTATTAGGAACATCTAACTCCATTGACGTCGTTTTGTCTGTTTTAACGTCTAAAATCTCTATTTCGAAATACATATTTTTAGAGACATTTCCATTTCCATTGCCTTCAACATTTACATACACAACAAAATTCTCATCTGCATATAAGCTATTTGTTAAGTATTTTTTTCCTCTCATAAAATGGCTATACCTTTCTTTTAGCTGATTAAAAGCAGGTACCGTACTCGTCCGTGTCAATTGTTGAATGAACGATTGGTTACTTAAATCAATCGTTTCATCTTTTGAAATAAGTAAGGAATGATGAATATTATTACCGCCAAAATCTCCGTTAATCCTTATATTTTCTACTTCTTCTTCATTTCCACTTACCTTTTCGATGCCGATCACAATCTTTTCATCTGCCAAACTAGTGTTTATATAAAAAGCGCCAATCACAATCACCGTAACTAAACTTACCGAGATTATTTTCCAATATCGTTTCATGCTTTTCGACCTCCTATCATACCCTTATTTTTTTGTTCATGAGGTAATTTCCGATCCATATTGCCCCAGCTAGGGTAAGTAAGCATGTACCAATTTCCATATAAAACAATTCATTCGGATAAAAATATTGACCTAAGATAAATTCATTCATTAATATCGGAGCAAAAAAGATTAAAATGGATACCGCGACATAAAGAATTCCAAAGAAAATCCCTTTCAATCGATATGAACGCTCAAAAAGTATCGCTGTAAACGCAGTGCAGACTGCGACAATCCCAACACCGTATATGAGAATAAAGTCTGCCATTGTCATAGGGAATAATATAGCCAAGTAATAGTGGTTGGAAATTGCGGCAATTGAAAAATCAGTACGAAACTCATCTGGAACCAACCATTTTATTATCTGCATTTCAGCAGGAACCAATATTAACTGCAAGGCAATAAGACCCAAAACAAACAATAATATGGTTGTAGCCTTCGCCAAGTAAATATTCAATCTTGCAGTTGGTAAAACGAGCAAACGATAACTAAACGTGTTCTTACCGAGCCAATCCCGGTACCAAATAAAGAACACATAGATTAGTAATGTTACACCAGCTAGCAAAATCGGCCCCAAAAACCACAATGTCTCCGAAAAACGAAAGAAGGTCATTGTGCCATATTCTGAGATAAAATCACTCTGAGACATCAATCCTTCGTAAATCGCCTCGTTCGCACGACTTACATATTTTCGTGATTCAAATATGACACCAATCAGTTGAAAAACGACCGTAATCCCAAATAAAACAAGATATAGTTTAAAAAAACGAGAAAACTCGAAATTGACCAGTTTCAAAAATCGATTCATGCTCTATACACCTCTCTCATCACATCGATGACCGATTTCCCTTCATTCTCCCTGACTTCTTCGGTATCGAACTCCCTTAACACGACGCCATTATCTAACAACACGACTTTATCAATTAAATGCTCAATATCATTGATTTCATGGGTTGTAATAATCACGCCGCGGTCTTCTATTAAATGGCTTGTAAACACATCCGCAATCTGCTCTCGACTAAATATATCTATCCCCGAAAAAGGCTCATCCATTAAGACATAATCAACATCCAATGCCAGTCCAAGGATCAAGTTGACCTTTGCCGTATTTCCCTTTGATAGATCCGAGATTCGGTCCGTTTCTTTTAGTCTAAAAAATTCGAGTAGCTCCTCGGCACGTTTTTGATTCCATGAGTCATAGAAATCTGCCATAAACGTGAATGCTTCGTGAATTTTCATTTGTGGCAGCATCGTAATCGTATCTGGAATAAACGTAATTTTTTCATAGCTACCTTTATGAATTTTTTCACCATTAATGAGAATTTCACCACTATTAATTGGAGTTAGGTTCATAATAGCCTTCATAATCGTTGTTTTTCCAACACCGTTAATCCCAATCAAACACGTAATCTTCCCTTTTTCAGCAGTGAAGTTTACGCCTTTTAACACGGTCTTCCTACCAAACTTCTTGGTTACGCCCTTTACTTCAATCACCCAAATCCCCCCTATTCCTTTTCGTACTCTTGTTCAACTATTTTCAATGCCTCTTGCAAGGGCATATTAATTGACCGAACTGAATGAATAAATGTGGTAACTGCGTCTAATACCAATTCCTCACGAACCATCTTCAACACTTGTTCATCCTTCGTAATGCGACTAGGTAAGTTTCCCTCTGTAAAAATCAACCCTTGTTCCTCCATTTCTTTATACGCACGCTGAGCCGTATTTGGATTTATCTTCAATTGATTCGCTAACTCTCTCCTTGACGGAATCTCCTGACCTGGTTCAAAAAAGCCTTTCGCAATTTGTTCCTTAAAAAAATGAATGACTTGAACGTATACAGGATCCCGATTATTAAACTTCACATCCATAGACCCAACTCCTAAAAAAATTTATCCCCTGTATCAAGGGGTTAATACACCAAACTCAAAAAGAAAGCTTATTTTAACGACTGTATTAAACACACCATACAGCTTTGATAAAAAAACCAGTGGTGTATCAATCGGTTAATACACCTTATGAATGTATTATATGGTTAATACACTTCAACTGTCAACACTAAAAAAGAAATAAATGTAAATAACCTATTGACCATCAAGAACGAATGTTCTAATATAAAAATAAGAAAAAGGCCAACCATGTTGTGACCATGATTGGCGAATATTTGAAGAATTACTGGAGCATCTATCTATCTCTAGAGGAAACTTTTTGAAAAGACGACTGAGGCTGCTTATTGCGAGGTATATGGATAGTGGGGATATGTTCACTTTTCATATACTGAATCTCTTTTTTACAATTCTCAAATTACAACACCTTCCTTTCTAAAATACGATTGATTTGTAGAAGTCTTTCATTATAGTTTCGGTCAATCTGATCCATGCGTTCTCCAATTTGGCCTTGTAATAATTCTAAATGTAACGCAATTCCCATAGCAAGCTTATTCAGCTTATCGTTAATTGTCTCTACCTCATCATTGTTCATACATACACCTCCTACTACTCAGGCATCAAGAATATTTAATTTTCTACAAGCTCCCTAGGCTTTCCACCTAGAAATTTAACAGAGTCTGCTAACACTTCAGTCACATACACCCTTTTGCCCTCATTGTTTTGATAGTTCCGGGTTTGAATTCGTCCTGTAACACCTAGAATGGAACCTTTTTTACAATAATTTGCCGTATTTTCTGCCGTTTTCTGCCACAGTGTACAGTTAACAAAATCGGTGTTAATCTCACCACCCGCATTTTTAAAATTACGGCTTACCGCGAGTGTCACGTGCGCTACAGCTTTTCCATCCTGGGTGTAACGCAAATCAGGATCACGGGTCAATCTTCCAACTAAAATGACTTGATTTATCATATTTTTTCCCCCTTGGTTAAATCTAACAGGGCTATCATACTTCATGAATCGACAGAGGTAAAATTAGGAAAAATCAATTATTCCAAGGATGTCTTTATAAAAAATCAGATTTCTCTACACCACTTTTAGATTTTTTAATCGAAAATAGATTAAACCCAATAAATATTAAGATTCTACAATATTTTTTGAAAAGGGACACAATTTTCAGATTCATTTCCCCTTCTTCTACATATAATAACCAAGTAAATATGCTATAATTTAACTATCTATGTTAGTACGAACGATTTACAAGGGGGTCAGGGATATGAAAACGTTTAAGTTGGTGTCACTTAAAGTTCTTCATCAGGACGAACAGCCGGATCGGGTCGAGGATATTCCGTTGATTGATGGATTAATCATTAATCGGGAGGATGGAGAAAACCGTTGGATTGTGGAGGCTTTTATTGAAAAACCGTATAAGGCTATTTTCGAAAAAGCAAAACAAGCCCAAGAAAAACTTAATCTCCAAGTAACCATTTCAAAAAAATCAAATGATCCTGCCCCCTTAATGGGTGAAGTAAAAATCATTAAGGAAATGGAGAATAGTGTGAGTGTCCTTTTAGACGGAAACTTAGTTCCAGTTCGACTCAACATGGCTGAGATTGTGCTCACTGATCTTATTCAGCAAGGCTTAGAAGGCGATAGCCTGCTTGCTGAATTTAAAAACATACTACAAGAAAAGAAAAAGACGATACAAAGTTAAAAAAGGCAGGACACGATCCCGCCTTTTCTCACGTCTTTGGGGACTTATTGTCCTCCACCGTTACCGTTTGTACCACCATTGTCTCCGCCAGTGCCACCGCCAGGAGCCATTTCATTGTCTCCTAGTTCATCATTATCATCTTTACCCATGTCTAGGTCACCGTCGTTATTTTCGTCTCCGATTACATTCCCGTCACCATTTGTACCATTACCGTTTGTACCATTACCATTTGTACCATTATCACCAGGAACGACATCTTCCTCCGGAGTCACATCGTTATCAATTTCATTGTTGAAATCCTCACCAGGTGTTTCTAGTCCATCATCCTCCGGAGGCGGATCCTGGTCATCAGCATTACAGCCGGTTACTAAAAACACAGCAAGTAGAGATCCCATTAGCTTAAGGAACCATTTTTTGTTCATTTGCAAAATCTCCTTTCGTTTTCTTCTAAGTATTTTTGTGACCACTTGGTCTTGGCTTAGCTTTCCCCGAAGTTTAAAAATGTATCAAAAAAATTACATGATTTATCTCTTTTTTTAGTTTGGCCAAATAAAAAAACCAGATGATCCCTCTCATCCGGTTTCTACGTTAATCATTATTCTGTTTTTTCACCTAGTGCAAACATAATTTCCGTTTCGCAAACAAGCTCGCCGTCAACCGTTGCAATCCCTTTTCCTTTGCCGATAGAGCCTCTAAGACGAGTGATCTCGACTTCTAGACGAAGTTGGTCTCCAGGGACTACTTGTCTTTTAAAGCGGCAGTTATCAATTCCTGCAAAGAAAGCAAGTCTGCCTTTATTTTCCTCTTTTTTCAGCATGGCTACTGCGCCAACCTGTGCTAATGCTTCAACAATTAGCACACCCGGCATGACTGGGTATCCAGGAAAATGCCCGTTGAAAAATTCCTCATTCGCCGTTACATTTTTAATGCCTAGCGCACGTTTACCATCTTCCATTTCAAGGATGCGGTCGACTAATAAAAATGGGTAACGATGCGGAATGATTTCCTTGATCTCATTAATATCGTACATCTTTACAATTTCCTCCTCTATGTATATAAGGACTTACTGAATAAAGTCAGTATCTTATGCCTATTATAATACAAGTGTTGGGAAAAATCTAAACTTCGTCGGGAAAGCCGTAAATTTCTAACCATAAAAAAAAGAAGGCATTGGCCCTCTGTTTTATTTTTCTACATCCTTATTTACAATGTCAACAATATGCTGCCATGTTTCTTTTTTCAAGGCATCACTTGGCTTACCATCCCCAATGAATCCGTAACCCACAACCACACCGATTAAAATGCTGGCTGCAAAAAGAACAACGACAAGCAAAAGTCGTACCCAAATCGGAATTAAGCGGATTCGAATTTTTGGTTCGCGCTTTTTCTTAGGTTCTTTTTCCGTATTCTTTTGTTCGTCACGCGTTTTTCGAAAATCCTCGCGTGATTTTACTTGTGTATTGTTTATTTCACTAGTCACTGAGATTACTCCTTATCTATAGGGTGTTCCAAGATTTACGATTGTCTGCCTTAAATTATAGTATTCCGTAGGTTTCTATTTTTATCAATAGTACCTAATCAAATATGCTAAGGCTATTTGCGCCCGATTGGTTCACGCTGAATAAAGTTATCGTAAGCCGTTCACTAGCCCCATCATTTGGTCTGAGATGGAGATTGATTTTGCATTGAATTGGTAGGAGCGTTGTGTCAGTAGTAGATCTGACATTTCGGTTGTTAAATTAACGTTCGATTGTTCAAGTGCTCCTTGTTGCAAGCTTACTTGTTCACGTAAAGCCCCTTGAAGAGAGACGAATACGTCATCAGCTGGGATTCCAAGCTCCGCTAAATCAGGTAACGCAAATTGATTTTGACCTACTGCTTGAAGTAACTGTGGTTTTTGCACTTCAACAACGGACAGATTGAATCGTAGCGGCGCACCTGCTTCAGGGACAACCGTTATCTCCCCGTTTGCTGAAATTTGAATTTCCTTAAATCCATCAACAAATGCAATTGGTTCCCCGTCTTGATCAAGTACAGGATTGCCACCGCTTGTCACAAGGGCAACACGATTAGTTCCATCATTAGCTGGTGATAAATAAAGCGCCCCATCCCTTGTGAATCGAGGAACTTGAACCCCATTTTCATCCACTAAAATTTGAAGAAATTGATTCTCCTTTGTAAAGGCAATATCAAGTTCACGGTCCGTTGTTTTAATCGCACCTTGGGTCATCATCATATTTGTAGAACCGAGTTTTGCACCAACACCTACACGAACACCATTTGGGGTCAAGCGGCCTTCTTCCTGCGTAGCGACTGGTTGGTTATTGAACTGTTGGGTTAAAAGCTCACTAAAGTTGACCTGGCGTTTTTTATAACCGGTCGTGTCAGTATTGGCTATATTATGCCCAATTGTATCAAGCTGTTTTTGTAGCTGACTCATCGTATTAGTTGCTGTAATCATCGAGCGCATCTGAAGACCTCCCTACCATTTCTTATATGTCTAGCTTCAGGTGCCATCGGCTCTAGTTCATAAGCCAATAATCCGGCACGCTTAGCGCTTTTCTTATAATCTTCCAATCTCGTTAACCGCTTTGTCCATACTCTTATCATACGCCTGAAGAACTTTTTGATTAGCTTCAAATGTACGGTATGCTGTCATCATTTCCGTCATTGCCTGTGTAACGTCCACATTTGAGCCTTCAAGAAATCCTTGTTTTAACGTAAACGACACTTCAGGATTTGCCGTCGCATTAGGTAACACCAAACCATCATTCGTACGGAATAGTCCATTTCCCTCTTTAGTTAGGTTTTGTGGATTTTCTGAGTAAGCAATGCCAAGACGCGTTTGGGCAAGCCCATTTACAAGAACACGGCCATCCGCAGTAACCTCGTATTGAGTACTATCGACCTGGATTCGATTTCCATTCTCATCTAGTACGTAAAAACCTTCGTTAGTTGTTAAATAACCGGTTGGGTCAACCGTGAAGTTTCCATTTCTCGTGTATCTCACATCACCATTTGCATTTTGAACTGCAAAAAACAAAGAGCCCGGTTTGTTAGTCTCAGGATTGATCGGTAAATTCCCGTCCACTAATGCCACATCTGTGGAGAGTCCTGTTTCGCGGATATCCCCTTGCTTGAACAGTGGAATCATTTCTTGCATATACACACCTGTATTTAGTCCACCAATCGTACTTGCTGTACGAAGGGTACCACCATTTTTAGCAGGACTTTGTACACCCTCTAGACGTTGCATTAACATTTCAGGGAAAGCACGCAAGGAACCTTGGTCCACTTTGTAGCCAGGTGTATTAGCATTAGCAATGTTATTCGTTAACATTTCCGTACGACGCTGCCCAGCAAGCATTCCAGATGCTGCAGAATAAAATCCACGTAACATGAACTCACCTCATTTTTCTTTCCGAACAATAATACTACTTTTATTATAGTAGGAAATTCCTATTTCTTCATCTGTAAATTTTAGCCACGTAATAAAAATGTTGAAATGTTAGAAAGGACCTGCCGAGTCGGAAAGGTCCTCAATTACGTATTAGACTAATTTTCTTCGTGGAAGCTTGTCCAAGTTTTCAAGCATGACGCCTGTACCGATTGCGACACATTCCATTGGGTTTTCAGCAATTAACACAGGTACGCGCAATTCCTCAGCTAAAAGCTGATCGATTCCGTGAAGCAATGCACCACCACCCGTTAAAATCACACCGCGGTCGATGATGTCAGCAGAAAGCTCAGGTGGTGTACGTTCAAGTACACTTTTCGCAGCTTGTACAATTGCAGAAACCGGCTCACGTAGTGCTTTTTCAATCTCACCAGATTTAATTGTAAGTGTGCGTGGTAAACCAGTCACCATGTCACGACCACGAATGTCAATTTCTTCATTACGTGAATCCGGGAATACCGTTGCTACCTGAATCTTAATATTCTCAGCTGTTCTTTCACCGATTAACAGCTTGTACTGACGCTTAATATAGCTTAGAATTTCCGCATCAAACGTGTCCCCAGCCATTTTGATGGATGAGGCGGTAACGATATCGCCCATCGATAGTACAGCCACATCTGTAGTACCACCGCCAATATCAACTACCATATTTCCGCTTGGTTGGAAAATGTCCATGCCTGCTCCAATCGCAGCCACTTTTGGTTCTTCCTCAAGATAGATTTTCTTCCCACCGCTTTTTTCAGCTGCTTCCTTGATTGCCTTTTGCTCAACAGAAGTAATATTCGTTGGACAACAAATTAGGATTCTTGGCTTTGAAAGAAATCCTTTGACATTTAACTTATTAATAAAGTGCTTTAACATAGCTTCTGTTACATCAAAATCTGCAATAACACCGTCTTTTAAAGGTCGGATCGCAATAATATTACCTGGTGTACGACCCACCATGCGTCTTGCTTCTTCACCAACGGCTAAAACCTTGCCAGTGTTTTTATCTAATGCCACTACAGATGGCTCATTTAATACAATTCCTTTGCCTTTTACGTGTATGAGCACGTTTGCAGTTCCTAGATCAATACCGATATCCCTAGCTAACATTTGAGTAACTTTCCTCCTTGCATTTTAAACAAAAATGCATCTATTTTCCTAATAATATATTGTATCACAATTTACCATATAAAATAGATATTTTGTAATTTTTTTGTAGGAAAATGTCGTAAATGCAAGAAAGAAAGTCACAGGCATGTTATTTCACTGGTTCTTCTTGTAGCTCTTCCTCTTTCTTGTACTTTAGCTTTGTCGCCTCTCCACCCCGTAAATGTCGTATTGATTTATGATAATCAAGGATTTCTTTTACTTCATTTGCCAATTCGGGATTGATTTCAGGTAGCCTTTCAGTTAAATCTTTATGGACAGTACTTTTGGAAACGCCAAATTCCTTCGCAATGACGCGAACTGTTTTTCTTGTCTCCACGATATACTTTCCAATCTTGATAGTTCGTTCTTTGATGTAATCGTGCACACTACTCGCCCTCCCTATATGGATGTGAGAAGTGTGAAATGAGACGCGTTCATGCTTCAACGAAGAAGATGTAGTATTTGAACAATATTCGTCATATGTTTTGCTGGAACTTTGAAGACGGTATACGCCCCCTCACCTCAAACACTCTCTTTGTTAGGTTTGTAACCATTTTATTAGCTTGGTTGAGGGATTATGCTATAAAAGTCAAGAGGGACAAGGGTTTTATCAAAATATTTTTAAAAATGGCTTGTTCTACCGAATAAGACAGGCCATTTTTAGCCGTTGGACAACCCGTTATCTAAAAAAATGATTCTGATTATTTTCTGTCGCTTGGAGAAGATCACCCCAAGTTCGTTTTCCTCGGCTTTTAAAATTGTGAAGGAGTTCGACAAAGAGATAGGCTGTCGTTAAGGCATCACCTTTTGCTGAATGACGATCATACATTCTCGTTCCAAAATTCTGAGCGTATCTGTGCAGATCCCGCATATCATAAGACGGGGAAAAATATCCGATCAAATCCAACGTATCAATCGTTGGCATCCGCACTAAACTAAATTTTTCCCGTTTCAGTTCACTTTTAAGCGCACAAATGTCAAACGATACATAATGTCCAACCAAACAGCTACTGTTGTGTTCCTTTATAAAATGAAAAAGACTTGTGATTCCTTCAATAGATGTCGGAGCGTTTTCGACCTTTTTATCTGTGATTCCTGTCAATTCGATTATTTCCTGAGAAATTTGTCGTTTAGGGTTTATAAACGTATGAAATTGTTCCTTTTCACAAACCCTCAATCCTTTTACCTGAACAGCAGCAATTTCTATTAAACGATCGACGGTCGAAACCCGAAACCCCGTCGTTTCTGTATCAAAAACGGTAAACGAAATCTCCTCAATTGGAGTAGATAACGGTATTTCCTTAAAAAGTTGCTGAAAAAGTGGCTTTTTGCCAAAAAACACAGGCTCCCTCCTTTCATATTTGGAAGTGAGCATTTACTAGAGTTTGAATCTCTTTTAAAATTTTCACACTTAAAATGAGTTCTTCCTTTTCCTTCGTTGTTAAGTGGGAAAAATGAAGAACAGATGTGAGTTTCTCGTTGTTTTTATATTGGCGCCACCTTTGTTTTACAAAAAGTAGCATCACATCTGAAGCGGCCGCTTTTACATCCTTTCCAAAACTATCACTAAATGCCTTCTTCTCTACTAATCTATCAATTCTCTCAAATGGGGTACCCGAAATGATCCCATATTCCAGCGACAGAATTTGCAAGCAATGGTGATATGGAAATAATATTTCTTTTTTAATATCCAACTGCTTTCGATCCAATTTAAATAGAGCACGAATTGGATGTTCTAATGAGGGAATGTGATGTTCCTGTTCATGCAGGCGATACAGAAAAATTTTGGCGTTTCTCATTTGTTGAAGGAGTCTTGCTTCAAATTCCTTATGAAGTTTCTCCTCTCCATATAAATAGCGATACGAAAAGAAATTCTGAGCGAGAAGCATATTCTGATTCGTTGCATTTGTGCTCCATGATTGAATCCTGCCCATCCACGTTTCCAATGATCCGCGCCAGTTTGGATTGCTCGCCATCATCTCCCCTAAACAACGTGCATACCCGGCTTTCTCTAATAATTGAACGATCTCTTCTCCTAATTTTGAAAAATAACTTTCTATTTCTAGGCTATTGTTATCATATACAAGAAAATGGTCCTGATCGGTTAGCAAAAATTGCTCTTCACGGCCTGCGCTCCCCATTTGATAAAAGCAAAATGCAGTAGGTGGCAGTAATCCTTCTCGTTTTGAGAGTGCCTCAATTGCCATCTCTATACATCTCTTCACAAGCCGGTCATATAGTCTTGTCACGCTATCGAGTACTTTAAAAATGGGTACTTCGTTTTGAAGGAGAGCATCGACAACATCATAAATGGCCATTTTTACAGAAGGTAACGTTTCATGGTTGGCAGCTTCAATGGTCTTTATCGTTCTCATCATGCTGTCCTTATTGTGCCTTAATACATTTGAAAGTGTAATAATTCCTAGGATTTTACCATTCTCCACAACTGGCAAATGTTTAACTCCGTTTATAAAAAAAGTGGAAAGTGCTTCATAATAGTAGGCATATTTTGAAATGGTAATGGGGTTTTTCGTCATCACCTCTGATGCAAGTGTGTTTCCATTTTTCTTTTCAGAAATAACTCTTGAAACGAGGTCTCGCTCTGTGATAATCCCTAGCAACTTACTCTTTTCAATGACAAGGACAGAGCTCGTGCAATGCTCAGTCATTAGTCTTGCTGCAACGCTGATGGCTGTACTAGATTCCACCGAGACGAGTTTTTTTGTCATGATATCCTGCACTCTTCTGATGAAGGTACCATTTTCCTTCGCCATTTTCCTGAGCGTTATCTGCTCTGCTAAAGAGCTGTAAATTTCTCTAAGACGAATAGCGAGCTGCGTAAAAAGGTAATGATGAAAATGTTGATCATGAAGGCGTTTTTCAACGACATGGATCGGGATTAATAAGCATTGTCCCGCCTCAGTTGCCATCACGCCAACCCGATACTCTAGGTGGTGTTTTTGCTCTCCAATTAAATCCGCAATACTGGAAAGCCCAATCAATTCACCTGGTTTTAAAATTTCGAGAACCTCCCGATTGTCAGGTGGTCCAACAAACACTTCCGCAACGCCAGAAAGCAGCAGAAGTAACCCCTCCCGCTGCTCATTGGCATGAAACAATAAATCTGATTCCAGATAATATTTTTGCTGGCATAAAGATAATAAATGTAACGATTCTTCTCGTGATAAACCATGAAAAAGCGGATGTTCCTTCACCATTTTATATAGCTGTTCCATGTTTTTTCCCTCTTTTAAAAACGGTTCTACAGGATTATTCTGTAGAACCGTCAGATATTTTTCGATGTGGCTAGGCTATCTTAAGCCTCATCTTTAAGCCATACATCGCCATCTTTGTATACCATTTGTTCAGGGTAACGCATATCGACAACTTCGTCCTGCTTAGCTTGTGATGGCGCCTCGGTCATGAGTGAAACAATAATGTTTCCTAAGAATCCAGCTGCCGCCCCGAAGATCCCCGCACCTGTATCGATAATACCAAGAATTGTGAAGCCGCCGTATTTCGCTGCAAAAATATACGATAACACGACCACTAATCCGATAATCATTCCGGCGATAACACCTTTTGCGTTTGAACGCTTCCACCATACTCCAAGAACGAGTGCTGGGAAGAACGTACTGGATGCAATCGCAAAGGCCCAGGCCACGATTTGTGTAATTGCTCCTGGAGGATTTAACGCAACCAATCCTGCGATTAAAGTTGCAACCGCAATTGACCAACGTGCTACACTCAAGCGATTTTTCTCTGATGCATCTGGCTTTAAGACACGATAGTAAATATCGTGAGCAAATGACGAAGAAAGGGCGATCATCAATCCACCTGCCGTAGATAATGCTGCTGCCATTGCACCTGCAGCCATTAATCCGATAACAAACACTCCAAGGTTTGCAATCTCAGGTGTCGCCATAACGACAATATCATTTGCAATCGTCATTTCCTGCCACTGCAATATTCCGTCACCATTCGCATCCGCAAGCTTTAATAGACCAGTATCAACCCAGCTTTGCGTCCACGCAGGAAGCTCCGTCATTTTTTGACCGGCCACCTGAGTCATTAGAATGAAACGTGAAAATGCTGCATATGCAGGAGCTGATAAATATAATAATCCAATGAATAAAAGCGCCCAAGCTCCTGACCAACGAGCTGCTTTCATCGTAGAAACCGTATAGAAACGAACGATAACGTGTGGAAGTCCAGCCGTACCACACATTAACGTAAACATTAATGCAAGGAACTGCCATTGTGAGCCTGTTGCAAATGGTGCAAAGTATTCGGTGAAGCCAAGTTGACGATCTAACTCGCCAATTTCCTCAACAATTTTCCCGTAAGATAACCACGGTAGCGGATTGCTTGTTAATTGTAAGGAGATAAAAATAACCGGAATCAAGTATGCTACAATTAGCACGATATATTGCGCTACCTGTGTCCAAGTAATCCCCTTCATTCCACCCATTGCTGCGTAGAAGGCAATTAACACAACCCCAATCATCGTTCCAACCTTAGCGTCAATTTCAAAAAGACGCCCAATTACAACTCCTGAGCCAGATAACTGCCCAATTGAGTATGTAAAAGAAATAATGATTGTACAGATTGCAGCTACAATACGAGCTGTATGGCTGTCAAAACGGTCCCCGATAAACTCAGGTACAGTGTATCGGCCATATTTTCGAAGCTGTGGCGCTAGGAGGAAAGTTAATAATAAATATCCACCTGTCCACCCCATAATATAGGCAAGACCACCATAACCGAGGGCCATGATCGTTCCGGCCATTCCGATGAATGAAGCAGCACTCATCCAGTCTGCCCCAATCGCCATTCCGTTGTAGACAGGCGGTACTCCACGTCCTGCTACATAAAAGTCCGAAGTCGCCCGTGCTCTATTGAAGATGGCAATCCCTATATAAAGAGCAAACGACGCTAAAATAATAATTAATGAGACCAGAAATTGCGTATCCAAACTTCCTCCCCCTTTAGGTTCAAATATAGGCACTACATTTTAATAGAAAACCTGCTCTTTTTTTATCAATTTTGTGCAGGCTTATAGGTTTGTGACATGTTGTGTGGGGTGATTCTTACTTCGTTTGAAACTTAAGAAACGTCTTTAGATGTAGGGGTTATTGTTATATCCGTAGGTTCTAAGTTTGAGAGAATGTTTGTTAGGTTGAATGGTTTTAATGATCTAGCACTTTTCCAGAACTAATTTGCTCGTTCTTCTCTTCATCAATGCCATACTTTTGGTCAATTTTGTCGCTTACCTTCGCATTTACAAATAAGATAATGATAAAAGTTAAAACTGCACCCTGCGCCCCCATGAAATAATGGAATGGCAGCCCGTTTACCGAAAACGTGGATAACGGCCTTGCAAACAGGACAACACCAAATGAGACAAGAAATCCAATAATTAAATAGATAATAATATTCCTTGTTCTTTCCCTAAAGTATCCATCCGCAATTTTCTTATCAACTTTTTTCAACTACTAGCACCTCCATAAAAATAGAATTGGACTGGACTTTCGGTTGTACCCTTTGTTTTTGCATCACCTCCTTCAAGATTGATCAATATACTCCAATACTTTTATCCAAGATTAAAAATAAAACGAATCGTCTCCCCAAGCGGTGCTGGAAAACGGATGATTTCAAAAATAAAATACCCAAAAATAGACACAAACGGCAGAAGTAAAAACAAGGGGCGCTTACGCTTAAACGCCATAAAAAGGCTAAAAATAACAATAAACAGCATTAAGTATAAGATCATGACAGGTTCACTCCTCATAATGTAAGCGTTGTCAATTAATACATATTGGAACAAGTACATTTACTATATGTACGACATACATTTTGTAATATTACGAAAATTACTACATTTACATTATGAATTTTTTTCCAAGGCTCGTCAAGGAAAGATTTTGGCGAAATTTGGAGGGGTATTGCTAACAAAAGCTCCTAGACTACCAATATCTTAAAAACAGGAATTTGGAGTAGCTCGAAGACTCCTAGAGCACTACCAACCTCCTAACAACTGGAAGGTGGCATATCTCGGAAGCACCTGGAGTACTACCAACCCCCTAACAACTGGAAGGTGACATATCTCGGAAGCCCTGGAGCACTACCAACCTCCTAACAACTGGAAGGTGGCATATCTCGAAAGCACCTGGAGTACTATCAATCTCCTAGCAACTGGAAAGTGACATATCTCGGAAGCCCCTGGAGTACTACCAACCTCCTAACAACTGGAAGGTGGCATATCTCGGAAGTACCTGGAGTACTATCAATCTCCTAGTAACTGGAAAGCGACATATCTCGGAAGCCCCTGGAGTACTATCAATCTCCTAGCAACTGGAAAGTGACATATCTCGGAAGCCCCTAGAGCACTACCAACCTCCTAACAACTGGAAGGTGGCATATCTCAGGAGCCCCTGAGCACCATTAACCTCCTAACAACTGGAAGGTGGCATATCTCGGGAGCCCCTGGAGTACTATCAATCTCCTAGTAACTGGAAGGTGACATATCTCGGAAGCCCCTGGAGCACTACCAATCTCCTAACAACTGGAAGGTGGCATATCTCGAAAGCCTCTAGAGCGCCACCAACATCCTAACAACTGGAAGGTGGCATATCTCGAAAGCCTCTAGAGCGCCACCAACATCCTAACAACTGGAAGGTGACATATCTCGGAAGCACCTGGAGTACTACCAACCTCCTAACAACTGGAAGGTGGCATATCTCGGAAGCACCTGGAGTACTACCAACCTCCTAACAACTGGAAGGTGACATATCTCGGAAGCCCCTGGAGTACTACCAACCTCCTAACAACTGGAAAACAGGCATCTTCCAACGCAATTGGAACACACCCACCTTTCCGAAAAGAATAGATTGTTGTATATATCTCTATGAAATAGCCTCAAACAAAAACCCTACAACAACACGGCCCCATACACGAGCGACCCGACGATTACATACGCGGGGTGGACCTTCCATTTTTCAAGCAGCAAAAAACTCAGCATCACTAAAATAAGCGAATGTACCAACCCTGCGTCCTCATACGATTCCTCAAAAAAACGATACGCCATTGCCCCAAGGAGTACGGCGATTGTCGGACGGATATAGTTCGTCATCCGTTTAACCTTTGGAGAATGCTTGAACTTCTTCAAAATGCTCAGCAAACCAATCATTAAAAGCAACGAAGGAGCAACTGTTGCAAAAACAGCAACTACTGCACCCAATACCCCCGCCTGTTGAAAACCGATATAGCCAGCCATCTTCGTAGCAATTGGTCCTGGCAGCGCATTTCCGATTGCGATGACCTCACTGAATTCATGAACGGATAACCAATGATAGCGATGAACAACTTCATTTTCAACAAGCGGAATCGAGGCAGGTCCGCCACCATAGCCAAGAATACCTGGAATTAAAAAGGCAAGAAAAAGCTGAAAGTAAATCATTGTTGTTTCTCCTCCCCCTTGTCCTTTTTCAACAAGGCTACCACTAGTAAAACTCCAACTAGGATTCCTGGATGCACCCCCAACACATCTAAAACCAGAATGCTGGCGACCCCAAGCAAAATAGCTGTCGTCCAACCAAGTCCTTTTTTTGCATTCATAAAAAATTCCCAGGTGAGTTGAGCAAGCATAACCCCAACCACGGCCAGCACTGCTTTTGTCATTCCCTGCACCCAACTAAGATTTTTAAAAGAAGTTAATGAGGTAAGTAGTACAATCATTAATAATATCGTCGGTACTGAGGTTGCCAAAACAGCATTGATCATGCCAAGCCAGCCGCCAACGCGATACCCGATATAGCCGGCCATTTTTGTAGCGATGGGCCCAGGCAACGTATTTCCGAGCGCAAGAATATCGCCAAAATCATCATCATTTAGCCATTTGTAGCGATCTACCGCTTCCTTATGCACAAGCGGAATCGACGAGGGACCACCGCCATACCCAAGTATGCCTACTTTAAAAAACGCGTAAAAAATATGTAATTGCTTCATTTTAAAGTCCTTTCTGAAGCTTTATTAATGCAAAAAGAGGAAACCCATATTAGGCTTCCTCTTAGTGTTTTCAATTATCTTTCTAGTATTCAAATGGCTATTGGTCGTATTTTTGATTTATTAGCCATAAATCTTAATTATCAGCCGTAATTTTAAATTATCTGCCATAATTCAATATTATTAGCCGTAAACCCATGTCTACTCCCCAAGCACTTCGATCATGGCGCGAATGGACTCTGTTAAATCCGCCAACGACCAACTCGGGATACCCGATTTCTTAAGCGCAAGTTCATGTGAAGCAGGAATATGGATGAATCCTGCTCGCATCGGAAGTTGTTCTTGCTCAATTTTATGCAAAACGGAGTACATCACATTGTTGCAAAGATACGTCCCTGCTGTGTTCGAAACTGCGGCTGGGTAGCCTTTTTCAATAGATGCATTAACAAATGCACGAATTGGCAATGTCGAAAAATAACCCGCTGGACCGACTTCTTCAATTGGAGCATCCTGTAATCTCACACCACTATTGTCTGGTTCACCATCGC
Source organism: Fredinandcohnia onubensis (assembly GCF_031181385.1). Taxonomy (GTDB): domain Bacteria; phylum Bacillota; class Bacilli; order Bacillales; family Bacillaceae_L; genus Ferdinandcohnia; species Ferdinandcohnia onubensis_C. Next base: position 148,448 of record NZ_JAPSKV010000001.1, on the reverse strand, counting down.
GGCAATTAATCGCAATCCGCTCGGGTGTGACTTTATTCCTTCCAGCTGCAAGCCCTAATGAAATCACGACATCAGGCTTTACCTCATTGACATGCTCGATACACTGTCTTGCTGACTCTGCAAAATCAACTGGCAGAATCCTTCCAACAATCTCGTATCCTCCGATTGTTTGCCCCTCCAATGCCTTCACAATCTCCTCAGTCGGATTGATTGGATTATCTAAAAATGGGACAAATCCTGTTAGTAATAGTTTTTTCATTGTATCCCCCCGCTTTGAAGAATAATTGCATTCCCGCTTATTCTTGTACGTATTATTTTTTTATTATCAATTTCTATTTCCGCTTGAATTTTACTTGGTTTGCCCATTGTTTCCCCCTGATAGATATGATAAGTATTCCAACCTTCCTGATTTGTACCACACACATTATACAGGGTTACATATGCACCAAGTGCGCTCGCTGCTACACCAGTTGCGGGGTCTTCATCGTATCCAGATTGATTAGGGAATTGTCTTGCTTCTAGAACATTTTTGTCTAAAACAACAAAGGGATAAAAACCAGTTATTTCAAATTTATCACATACTGCCCATAATTTTTGAAAATTGGGCTTTAGATTATGTAAAATCACAGAATTCTTAATAGGTGTGATTAGCTTCGACCTTGAGGTAGACACTGACTGAATTGGGAATAAGGGGTTTATGTCATTTTCAGGAATATTCAATGCTAGTGCAACATCTACATCACTAGGATTTTCAGTTAGAAAGGTTGGTTTAAATTGTTCAACCGTTACGACAATACTCTCCTCTTTCATTTTCCAATGAACCGGAATGAAGCCAACACTTGTTTCTATAAAAAGCGATTGTTTTAAACAATCCTCTTGTTTAACTAAAACCGTCACAGCTGCAATTGTAGCATGTACACACATTCCCATTTCATGGTTGGGCGCAAAATAGCGCAGTCTATAATCACAATCATTTGCCCTAGATTTTAAAATAAATACTGTTTCAAAACCAAAGGTTACTGACATGGATTGCATCATTACCGTTGATAAATGGTCTCCATTAAGTACAACTGTACAAGGGTTGCCCCCATTTTTCGAAAGGCCAAATACATTTGTTTGTACAATGTTCAATTCATTCTCAGACATTCTCTCCCTCCCTAACAGGGACTTCTATACTTTTTCACATCTTTATCCTTACTACAACATAGGCCAGACCCGAATAGGATCTGACCCTGTTTTACTATATACCATTAAATTACGCTAGAAAGATAGCACCATATCCTAGTGCACCAATAATCACATATGCTGGATGGACTTTAAATTTCTCTAATAATAAAAAGCTGACAACAATTAAAATCAACGTTTGCCATACACCAGTATCTACATAAGCAGTTGAGAAAAAACTATATGTCATGATACCTAATAACACTGCAATCGTTGGTCGTACGTAACTTGTCATTCTTTTTACTTTTGGTGAATCCTTAAATTTATATAAGATACCAAGCAAGGTAACCATTAATATTAAGGAAGGCGCTACCGTTGCAAAGACACCAACTAAGGAACCTAAAATACCACCTTGTTGATATCCAATATAGCCAGCCATCTTTGTTGCAATTGGTCCTGGGAGTGCATTCCCCAACGCTAGAACCTCACTAAACTCAGAAACAGTGAGCCAACCGTAACGGTCAACAACCTCGTTTTCAACAAGGGGTATCGAAGCTGGTCCCCCACCATATCCAACAATACCCGGAATGAAGAAGGCTAAGAAAATTTGCCAGTATATCATTACATCCCTACCCCTCTTTCAACATTTTGCGGTGTTTCCACATCTGTACTCTTGTCTTTCTTTAGGAGTGCAAAGAGTAAAATTCCTCCTATTAAAATACCTGGATGAACACCTAAAATAGAAAGAAGTATAAAGCTTCCTACGACAACAGCGCTTGCAGTTAGCCAACCTAAAGAATCCTTCGATTTCTTAAAAAAGTCCCAAGTCAAGGTGGCAAGCATAACGCCAACTACGGGTACTACAGCCTTAGTCATTCCACTTACCCATGGTTGGTCTTTAAAAGAAGCTAAAGATGTTAATAGTACAATCATTAAAAGTATAGTCGGCACAATAGTTGCTAATACTGCGTTGATCATCCCAATTATGCCCGCCACTCGATATCCAATATAGCCAGCCATCTTCGTTGCAATCGGCCCTGGAAGCGTATTTCCTAGTGCCAATACGTCTGCGAATTCATCATCATTCATCCACTTATACTTATCGACTACCTCTTTATGAACAAGAGGGATAGAGGATGGTCCCCCTCCATAACCCAACATGCCCACTCGAAAAAATGCTAAAAATAACTGAAGTTGTTTCAACCCGATCAATCCTTTTTTAAATGGTGTATATTCTTTGAAGCAAATACGTTACCAAGCTGCTATCGCACCATCTGTTCTTGATTCTGTTCCACCATATAAAACACCTGATACAGAATCTCTCCAAATAATTTGACCACGACCAAAGCTTCCACCGTCAAGTGCAATCTGGATCTGATGACCTTTTCGTGCAAGTGCCTGTGCAATATGTGGTGGGAAACCAGGCTCCACTGAAACCTTCTTACCTTCGGACCACTGCCATCTTGGTGAATCAAGTGCCGCTTGAGGGTTTAAATGGAAATCAATTGTATTCATTATGACTTGGGCATGACCCTGTGGTTGCATATAACCTCCCATTACTCCGAAAGGTCCTACAGCTTCATTATCCTTCGTTAAAAACCCTGGAATAATGGTATGATAGGTCTTTTTACCAGGTTCAAGCGCATTCTCATGTGCTGGATCGAGTGAAAAATCATGACCACGGTTTTGTAAAGCGATACCCGTTTCAGGAATAACAATTCCCGAGCCAAAGCCCATATAGTTACTTTGAATAAAGGAAACCATATTCCCTTCTCCATCAGCTGTCGCAAGGTAAACTGTACCTCCACTTGGCGGTGTGCCTGGTTCAGGGGTTAAAGCTTCATCCCCTATTATACTTCTACGAGCATCTGCAAATTGATCTGATAATAACTGTTCCACACTTACAGACATCTTTTTAGGGTCCGTTACATATTTCTTAGCATCTACAAATGCTAGTTTCATAGCTTCAATTTGCTTATGATACGTCTCAACGGACTCCTTCTCCTTTAACTCAAAGCCCTTTAGGATATTAAGAGCCATTAAAGCGACAATCCCTTGGCCATTTGGTGGAATTTCCCACACATCATAGCCACGATAATTTACTTTAATTGGATCTACCCATTCAGGTTGATAATCAGCTAAATCTTCTTTTCTTAGGAATCCGCCATATGTTTTTGAAAACTGGTCAATTTTCTCAGCCAACTCACCACGATAAAAACTTTCGGCATCTGTTTCTGCAATGGATCGTAATGTGTTTGCATGGTCCGGTGACCTCCATAATTCTCCAATTTCAGGAGCACGGCCATCTGGGGCAAATGTGTCAAACCAGTTCTTATATTCGTCACCTTGAAAGATTTCTTTAAATCTATTAAATGATGCTTTCCAGTTTTTACCCAATATAGGCGATATCGGATAACCATTTTCTGCATAATCAATTGCCGGCTTTAGTACCTCTGAAAGTGGTAATTTTCCAAATCTCTTTGAAAGCTCAGCCCATGCTGCCGGTACACCAGGAACCGTAACAGGGAGTAATCCATGTATCGGCATTGATGTATGTCCCAGCTCTTTTACCTTATCAATTGATATACTTTTTGGCGCCGGTCCACTTGAATTTAAACCATGGAGTTCACCTTTTACCCAAACTAATGCAAAGGCATCCCCACCAATTCCATTTGAAGTTGGCTCTACTACTGTTAAGCAGGCAGCAGTTGCAATTGCTGCATCGATTGCATTACCACCTTTTTTTAGAATATCTAAACCCGCTTGGGCGGCCAGTGGTTGTGATGTAGCAACCATTCCATTTTGGGCGATCGTCGTTACTTTTTGTGAGGCGTATGGATGATTCAAATAATCAAAGCTCACCTTGTCGTACCCCTTTCTTCATAATGAATACCGAATTTCTTACTATATCTTGTTTTACATTGTTAATTATTTTAACACATTTCCCTTACAAACGGATGAAAGACTTCCTCTTACCTATTAGCTTTTTAGACTATTAGACGATTCAGATTGAAGTTTTCTTTCATTCCTAATTTCAGAAACAACTGCATAGATAAGGGAGGCAATTGTCAGTGCCAAAAGCACACCAGAAATTGGTCGAGTAAAGAATAATGTTAAATCTGCATCAGTTGAAATTGCCCGACGAAGGTTTACCTCTGTCATCGGCCCTAAAATAACGCCAAGGACAAAGGCAGCTAAGGTAAAATCGAACTTTTTCAAGAAATATCCAACCACTCCAAAAATCAATAATACCCAGATATCAAAAACTCGATTGTTCACTGCAAAACTACCTAAAGCACATAAAATAAGAACAACTGGTAATAAGTAATGCATTGGAATATCGGTAATTCTCAAAAACAATCGAATTCCAAAAGCTTGAATGAGTAACATGAAAATAGCAGAAATAAAGAATGCCAGAAAAATACCATATGCCAATACAGGCTCAGAAACTAAAAAGTATGGGCCCGGTTGAATACCGTGTACCAAAAGTGCACCCATCATCATCACTGTAACAGCACTTCCTGGGATTCCTAATGCCAATGTTGGAATTAACGCTCCACCCTCAGAGGAATTATTCGCCGCTTCTGCTGCAATGATTCCTTCCTTTCTACCCGTTCCGAATTGCTTTGAATGTTTAGACATCTTTTTTTCAATATCATAGCTAAGGATATTGGCAATACTTGAGCCTGCACCCGGTAATGCTCCTACAAATGTGCCTACAAGTGAAGAACGGATTACACTCACCCAAGAAGTTGCTAAATCTTTAATAACCTTACTGATTGGATAATGAAGATTAATATTTTTATCCAGTTGAAATTTATCAGCCGAACTCTTTGTAACCTCTGATAAAAGCTGCGAAAAGGCAAAAATTCCGATTAGGATTGGTAAATAGTTGAAACCAGCAAGCAAGTCACTCAAACCGAATGTAAATCGTTCTGCTCCCCCAACCGGGTCCAATCCAAAGGTTCCAATAAACACACCTAGTAATCCCGCAATTAAACCTTTGATTAGATTCCCGTTACCAAGTGTTGCAATCGCACTTAATCCAAATACCATTAAGCTAAAAAATTCCCAAGGACCAAACTTGATGGCCCATGATGATAATAAAGGTGCTGCCAGTACGAGGATAATTCCCCCAATTAAAGAACCGGCAAAGGATGCCCATAATCCGAGTGACAAAGCACGGCCAGGCTCCCCATTTTTCACCATCGGATATCCATCAAATGTGGTCGCCATCGCAGAAGGGGTACCTGGTATTCCTAGTAAACAAGCAGAAATCAATCCACCAGAGGCACCGCCTAACCAAACTCCCATCATAAGAGAAATCCCTTGTAAAGGTTCAAGCGAAAAACTAAATGGAAGTGTTAAGGCCACCGCCATTGTTATCGTAAATCCGGGAATACATCCGAATACGATTCCTGCAATTACCCCTAGGATCATTAACAACAATGTATCCCACTGTAAAATAGCTTCTATACTTAATAGTAAGTTTTCCATGATGATTCCCCTCCTTTCAATTTAGAAAAACAGCCCTCTAGGTAAGTAGACATGTAGTACACTTTGGAAAAACAATGAAATTCCTAAAGTAATAGCTAGTAGCCCACCTATTGCAACAAGGTGTTTTTTCCATGACCTTTTCTGTTGCACTATTAGTAGATAAACAGCTGCCATATACAAGAATGAAGAGGTAATAAAACCAACAACGTTAATTAAAACTAAATAGACAGCAAACAGGGCAAAAAGCACCCAAACAATCCACTCTTTCTTGCTTTTTCCTTCTGAACGATCACTTTGTTTTGTCACTTTAGAATGGACAAAAAATGATTTTATCAGCATGATCAAAGAGAGGAAGGCAATAATCCCTAGAATGATCCTTGGAAAGAACGTAGCTGGTAATCCTGTTAACTCTTTTGATTCAATTAAGGTTGATTGATAGTAGAAAAATCCACAAAATAGTAGTAATCCAATGCTTACGAGTCGATTATTCGCCATGTGTGACACCCCTTAAGTCCTTAATCGATTATTCCTTGTCGCTTTAACATTTCTCCTAGGAAATCCACATCATCTTGTAAGTACTTTGTATATTCCTCTGTACCTTTAAAATTCACATTTACGCCCATATCTTCCATTTCTTTTATGTAGTCGGGATTCTCCGAAACTTTCTTTAAAGCATCATTCATAATCTTAACAATTTCTTTTGGTGTGCCTTTAGGAAAGAAATAACCACGATTAGTAGCATTCACAAAGTCAATTCCCTGTTCCTTTAATGTTGGAACGTCTGGTAACGCAGGGTTTCTTTCTTCGGATGCAATTGCAAGCATTTTTAATTGATTAGCTTTTATATATTCTTTTGCTGCAGGAATCGTTGTTGATCCTAAGTGTAAATGATTACCTAATAGCGCTTGAGTTCGTTCGGCTGTACCTTCATAACTAACGATATTAAACTTTACATCCGCTCGATCCTGAATTCCTAATGGAACGATGTGTGTAGTTGACCCAACTGTTGCACCAAAACTAATTGATTCAGGGTCATCTTTTAGAGCATTTACCACGTCTTCCATGCTGTTCCACTCATTGTCAATATGAGTTGCAATTAACTGATTCGCTGTTGTAATTAATGAAACTGGTTCAAATTCAAAGTATGAAAAATCAGATTTACCCATTAGGTGAGATACGGCTATTGAATCATGACCTGCTATTAATGTATATCCATCTGGTTCAGCCGCCATCCCTTCTTGCGCACCAATGGTACCGCCTGCTCCACCAATGTTTGTAACAATAAACTTTTGCCCTAATTCCTTTTCTAAATACTTGTGTGTAATACGTGCTATTACGTCAGAATCGCCACCTGCAGCCCAAGGAACAATTACATTGATCGGTTTTGTTGGATAATCAATTTTAGTTTCTCCCGATCCTCCAGAACCACCAGAACTTGACGATCCACAACCTGCAAGTAATAGAGCCATAATCGACATAAAGACAATAATTGCAAATGCTTTACTTCTAAACATATTTTTCATTTCTAATCCCCCTTTGAAATATAAACATACAAACGTAACTGTTATTTGTAATATTGTTTCGTTTGTTTATTAATTCATTATATATTCTTACCTTTTGTATGTCTATAAATATTCGGAATAATTTTTATATGCAGATTCTTTAAAACACAAAAAACTCCATAAATATATATAATCCCTTAAAATACGTCATTTTTAAATTCATACAAAAAGCTAAAATTAATTGCTTATCCTACTACTTCTAAGGTAAGATTGTTTTACTACAAATCTTGGTAAAAGTGGTGACCTAAATGAAACTCGATGAAACGGATAAAAGAATTCTCGAGCTTTTGACGATAAATGGGAGAATGTCCTACGTGGATATTGGAAAAGAACTTGGGCTCTCAAGGGTTTCGATTCGCGAGCGTGTCAATCAATTGATTGAAAAAGGCGTGATTGAAAAATTTTCTGTTGTGATTAATTCTGAAAAAGTCGGCAAAGGGGTATCGGCCTTTTTCGAGGTCGACTGTGAGCCTTCTTCACTTGTGAGGGTAGCTGAAACTCTTGCAAACAATCCAAGTGTTGCAAGCTGCTACCAAATGACTGGGCCAAGCACCCTACATATGCATGTTCTTGTGGAGGACTTTGCGAAGCTTGAAAAATTTATTAACGAAGAGCTCTATAGCTTGGATGGGATTACAAGGGTGGAAAGCCATATATTATTGAGACGATTTAAGAGTCGCACTGGTCTAAAATTATAAAAAAGTGTTGGGGAGTTCCCGACACTTTTTTATTTTGATAATATTTTACGGATTTGAAAAAGATAGTATCAAGAAAGGAGGGATTACAAATGTCTGCGAAAAAACGGGTAATAGGATTGTTTGTAGCGATGGCGCTGCTTGTGGTTGGATCGCTTGGTGTATTTGCCGAAACTCAGCCTCTGGAGCCGATTCAAAAAATTGAGGTCGGATTGAACGATGATTACTTTAACCCGAAATCCATCACGATTCCCAAAGGAAAACCGATCGTGTTGGTCTTGAAAAACAACGGCGTTAAAGAACATACCTTCACAGTAGAAAAGCTTGGAATCGACTATGAAGTCAAACCAAAACAAATAAAAATTGTGACTGTGGAACCGAAAAATGCTGGTACATATGAACTTATATGTCGATACCACGAAAAAGAAGGAATGGTTGGACAGGTTATCGTAAAATAATAGGCACGGCCAATTGGCCATGCCTGTTTTTTATTACGCTGCTCTTTCTTTTTTTGCAAATAGGTAAATCGAACTCACGAGTAGGACAAGAATTAAAAGAAGAGAAACGGTCAAAGATAGAGCAAATTGTTTGTCTGGGCTTCCTGTTAAAAGTAGTGAACTTGCGTGTGTAGAGAGCCTCGCCGGGCTCCAGGTCATCCATTTTGATAATAATGAAGTGAGAGCTGACAACCCAATCGCAACCAGCAATGACATAAACGCTACAAAGATATTACTTTTAAATAGTGAGCTTAATAGAAGTGTAACCGTCACGAGGAATAAAAGCCAGGTCCCGTACACGAGTGAACCTTTCATTAGTTCGCCAAATTCTACGTTACCGATTAATACTCCCGTGTAATACCAAGATGCTAAGATGCCTAGTAAAAATGAACCCAACGTCATGATCGCGATGCTCACCCATTTTGCTGTGATATAATTTGCGAACGAGACAGGTTTTACAAGAATGATATCAGAAACGCCACTGTTTTTTTCCGCAGCAACAATCCCCATAAACGCTAATACTAGCACCAAAATCCCGATTTGGCTGTACTGTCCGAAGGTTTGTACAAGTACCTCTTGAGGGGTTGGCACCGGGATATCAAAGACCGCTCCCTCTGGCAACTCACCCGCTGCTTTAATGATTTCCGGCAAATAATAAGAGGTTACAGGCTGCATGATCCCCAGTAAAATGAAAACAAGTGGGATCCACAGTATTTTAAAATTCCGCGTCATCTCAATCCATTCTTTTTTAAATAACACTGACCATTGTCTCATTACTTCACCACCTTCATGAATACATCCTCGAGGGACGATTGCCCAATTTTAAACGTTGATACTGGTATATTTTTAGTCAATATATCTTGTAAAATAGCATTTCTTGCAGGTTCAAGTTGAGAAACAACAATTGTCGCTGTTGTGCGTTCAGCGGACACTTCATGAACCGAGTCAATTGCCGTTAAACCGCTTGCCCAAGTTGCAATATCGGTTTCTGCTTCGATAATGATTACATCATGCTGGTGCTTTTTTCTTAGACCAGAGAGCGTATCACTTAATGCCAATTCTCCTTTACGGATAATGACGATATCATCACAAACTTCTTCTGCGTCATGTAGCACATGTGTTGAAAATAGAATCGTTGTTTTCTTTTTCAATTCCCGCATCATTTCAATGACTTCGCGGCGTCCAACAGGGTCTAATGCAGAAACTGGTTCATCAAGCATAACCAGTTTTGGTTCATGAATCATCGCCTGTGCAATCCCAAGGCGTTGCTTCATTCCGCCCGAAAAACCACCAATTCTCTTTTTCTTTGCATCTGAGAGTCCTACCAACTCTAGTAATTCTTCCGCTTTTTGCTGGGACTCTTTTTTTGATAAATGTGCAAGTTGACCAACATAAATCAAAAATTCATTTGCCGACATCCAGTTATAAAAAACGGGGTGTTGCGGTAGGTATCCGATGTATTTTCGATTGTCGCCATTTTCCATGCCATCAAAGGAAATTTTACCTGAGGTAGGATAAAGCAGGCCAGCCAACATCCGTAAAGTTGTTGTTTTCCCCGCTCCATTTGGACCTAGTAAAGCTGTACAGCTTCCTTTTTTTATATCAAAGGAAAGATTATTAACCGCCGTTTCCCTTCCAAACCGTTTCACTAAATTTTCAATTGAGACCAATATTTCCGTCATCCTATCTCTTCCTTCCGATTACAAAATAGAGAATCGGGCCAAGTATACTGACCAAAAGGATGACAAACACCCACAAAATCTTTGGTCCATTCGTTTCTTCACTTCTTACAAGATCAACTATGGCCGTTACCAATAAAATTAATTGAATCACGATAATCGGAGCAATAAGCGCCCAATTTATTCCTTCAAGTCCTGTCATGCTGAATCACGTCCCCTTCAATTTGTTTTTCCGAAGATAATACGTCCGAGGTTAGGAAAAAGTTCAGTGCAAATTAAAAGTTTTTTTGGGACATAGGGACAGGCCCCTCTTCCTCCATATTTTTACAGATACTCGATGCCTCCGTCCCATAAAAAAAAGCAACCACTTCTATCGGTCGCTGTTTGGTAATTTATTCTACTATATCAGTATGGATGCTTACAAAATAAGATTCTAGTAGCTGTTGAAGCTTGTCCTCAAGGTTATAATAATCCCCGTCGGCTTTTTCGATTAACTGGTAAAATAAGTCCTCGTCGATTTCTCCATTTTCTAAGGTAACAAAGTTTTTCCACATTTCCTTGCCGTACCTTTGTAAAATAATAGCGTAGTCCTGTGCACCAATTTTTTCGAGTACTTGGGAGAGTTCTTTTATGTATGTTGTTATGCCCACTTCTGAAATATATTCATTCCACCAATTGAGCAAAGCCTCGTGCCCACCACTTTCGAGTTCTGAGTAGTACTGAAAAACAAGAAACGCCTCGTTTAGCGTTTGGTTTTCTGATGGGAAATCGATACTGCAAATCCTATGGATGACTTCATTCCAGATATCGTCTGAACTTTTCATGTTCACTGTCCTCTACTTTTTTACCTGATTATACCATGGGCTGCAGAGTCAGATTCATTTCCCACCACATTTTTTACAGGGACACGGGACTTGTTCCATAAAAAAACCGACTACTCTACTGAGTAATCGGTTGGATTATTAGCTAAAGTTGCCACCACAGGCTAGACTACTATTTCTCCTAGCTTATGCTTTTGCCATTCCGATTGAAGCATCAGTTGAGTGTGCATTTTCCTCTTCTTTAGAGTTTGCATCTTCCTCATCTTTTGATCCTTCATCGTCAGCAGGAGTGCCTTCTTCATCTGCAGGCTTTTTACTGTCTTCTGGTTTCTCATCTTCTGCAGGCTGCTTGTCTTCTTCCTTCGTTGCAGCTTCTTTGTCTTCTGTCCCTTGCTCACTTTCTTCAAGTGCAGTTAGAGATTGTCCAAAGTACTCAATTGGATTAACAGCAACACCGTTGTTACGGATTTCAAAGTGAACGTGAATTGCAGCTTCTTCGTCATACTGATTTTCGCCAGCCATTCCAAGGACTTCACCTTGTTCTACTACGTCACCTTTTGCTACTTTTAAGTCTGCAAGAGATTGATACATTGTTACAACACCGTCAGAATGCTCGACTTCCACAACATTTCCGTGTAGTGGATCTTTTTCTGCACGTGTTACAGTTCCAGCTAATGATGCAACAACTTCAAATGTCTCACCATTTTTAGCGACGATATCAATTCCTTTGTTAGGGGAATAAATATTGTTATAGACTACAAGAGCTGCTTCTTGTTTTTCTGCTGAAGCTTCTGCATCGTAGAATTCCCTAAAGACTTGGATTGCATCTTCGTCAATGACAGGCATCTTAAAGTTTTCTGACGCTTGGTTTACCGGTACACTTGGCTCTTCACCTGTAGCAGTTCCTGGTTGATTTTCACCATTCTTTACATCATCTGCTACATCGTTATTGCCTGTGAACCATAAAACCGCGGTTAGAATAAGTGCTGCACTTACTAGATAGATTGCTGGAAACACCCAACGCTTTCTAAATAAACTTTGTAAACTTGATTTTTGAGAAGTACGTTTCTTTTCTTCCTCTCTCATGTTTATCACCTCAGCAACCATTCTGAACACATTCGCGGAATTATATACACTTTCAAAAAATTTTTTTCGATTATTTTTCGACAAAGTCAAAAATATTATTCATAGAATCGAAATTTTTTTCGAAAAGGGGTCCAGTTGGACGTTGTTTTTTTAGGTTTGGTGTGATTTATCAGGTTCAGGAATTGGTGGAGGTTTTTTGATTGAGGGCGAGGTGGGGGCGGTACTTTATATAACTTTGATGAAGGACTTTGTTTGTGCCTGCGCGTTCGTTCGGGTCTTCATAACGCCGATGAAGGACTTTACATGTGACTTGCACGTTCGTTCGGGACTTCATAACGTTGATGAAGGACTTTACACGTGACTTGTACGTTCGTTCGGGACTTCATAACGTTGATGAAGGACTTTACACGAGTCTGACAAGTTCGTTCGGGACTTCATAACTCCGATGAAGGACTTTACACGAGTCTGACAAGTTCGTTCGGGACTTCATAACTCCGATGATGGGGATTCGGGCACAACCTTCCTTCCATTTTCCTCTTCATAAACACGATGAAGGGGAGTCAAGCGCCATCTTCCAACCGTTTTCCCCTTCATAACCTCAATGAAGAGGATTTCGATGTCAGCTCCGTTGCATTTTCCCTTTCATTACTCTAATTGGAAATCATTATCAGCACGCATCCCCAGGAAAGAACAAAAACTCATCCCCCTCACCCCGCCAATGAATGCTATACTATGTAAGTACATTTTCAATAAGGAGAATCTTTCATGAGAGCTTTATTACGACTTCTACTATTAATTGCACCATTTTTATATATGATCTTAATTTTTATTTTGTCGAGTCTTCCGTCGGATGCGATTGTAAACACGCCGTTTTCGTGGGACCGGGCGTTTAAAGAATCGCTGCACCTCATCGAGTTTGGAATTCTGTACGGGCTTTGGGTATTATTTTTCCTTGTGCAAGGAAAGTTCAGCCCCAAAACAAGTCTCCTTTCTGCAGTAATCGCAATCGCCTATGGTTTTTCCGACGAGTTGCACCAGTATTTTGTTCCATACCGATCCGCGACTGTGATTGATCTTGTTAAAGACACAATTGGCGTGCTTGTGCTTTATACGATTGTAAAAGTGAGTTATTTTGGAGAAAAACTGCCGTGGATTAAAAAGCTCCTCATCTGGATTGAGGAATTAAACAGCAAAAATGCAGAGGGCAAGTAGCCCCTCTGCATTTATTTTTTCACTGTTAATTTATTTAAAAAGTTCTCTGTGGACGAGATTTCTACGCCTTGGTAGTAATGTGTCACAATATCCTTGTAACTCTTACCTTCCTTCGCCATTCCGTCGGCGCCATATTGACTCATGCCAACCCCGTGGCCGTAGCCCTTCGTTTGAATGACGATGTGGCTGCCTTTACGTTCCCAAGTAAAATCACTAGAACGAAGGCCTAATGCATCACGCACTTGCACCCCTGTGAATGTCTTGCCCCCAACTTCAACTGATGCTACACGATTTGATTTCGTTCTGGAAATAATCTTGCCAACATTGTTACCATTGCCAAGCTTAACCCCTAACTTATTCTCAAATTCGGATACAGGCATATTCACTTGAGAATGAAATTTTTCTGTATTAACATCCCATGGGCTCTCAACACTTTTTAAGTATGGTACTGCGTTTTTCCAAACGTTCTCTGAGTCTTCTGTATAGCCATTACTTGTCGAGTAAAATACGGCATCAATTGGTTCACCATTAAAGGTTAAAATTTGCCCTTGTGTTTCCTTGACGGCTTGCCTAATTTTTTCGATTTTCCAATCATAGTCGCCTTTCCATTGGGCTTTTAGTTCCTCATTGTTTTTATAAACCTGATGACTGACCGTATCTGAAACATCAGCACCATTTGGCACCTTTAATTTTTGTTCACTCAACATTTGTCTAACCACGTATGTTCTTGCTGCTAGTGCTTGTGCCTTTAATGCCTCTAACTCAAAATCTGCAGGCATTTCCATTGCGAGTACACCTACTACATATTCCTCCAGTGGCACATTTTCAATCTTCTGAGCACTGACGCGGTGAACGGCAACCTCCACTGTTGGCCCTGAGGCGATTTGAGGCGGTTCCGGATTTGATTGTCGCTCTTCAGCTAGCTTTCCCGCACCTTTATCAGAGAACGGAATGACAAGCATTGATGGAATCAATAAAATTAAGACAAAAAGGACAGAAACTAGTACAATGATTGGTTTAATCTGTTTCATGAATGCAAGCCTCCACTTTGAAATTAATGCACGAACGTAAACATGCACCTATATATCAATATCTATGGTAGTGGACAAGCTTTTATGACATTTAATAGCAGAAAAATATTTGTGTTCTATTATCTACCACTCATAGTATAATTTTCCCAGTATTACCATTATAAAATATAAGGGGAAACGAGTAAGATGAGTAAAAACTTGATAAGTAGAATATGTCTTGCACTTGCTTTGTTAGTTACCGTTTATAATTTTTTATCACAGAGAATCCAGACTCTCGCGCAACAGGCGTAATATTCCAAATATAATTCCTGTTTTAAAAAAAGAGTAATAATATGAATAAAAATAAAAAAGCTAGAGATATTACCTTGTATGGGTAATGTCCCTAGCTTTTTGCGTGGTTAGTTAGAAGTTTACTCTTGCTTCTTCCACTAGGCTATCTGTTGCTTCATTTATACGTTCGATGTCAGCACCTATTGCCGCAAGCTTTTGGTGGAAGTCCACATAACCACGATCTAAGTGCTTAAGTTCTGTAACACGTGTGTATCCATCTGCAACCAATCCGGATAGAATAAGTGCAGCAGCAGCACGTAAATCAGTTGCGGCTACTTCAGCTCCTTGAAGCTGGGATTCTCCGTTGATGATAACAGAACGGCCTTCAATTTTGATGTCACCGTTCATGCGTCGGAATTCCTCGACGTGCATGAAGCGATTTTCAAATACAGTTTCCGTGATCATACTTGTGCCTTTTGCACGAAGTAATAATGCCATCATTTGTGATTGCATATCTGTTGGGAAACCAGGATGTGGCATTGTTTTAATATCCACAGCCTTTAATCGATCTGGACCAATGACACGTAAGCCATCTTGTTCTTCAATGATGGTAACGCCCATTTCTTCCATTTTTGCAATTAATGAGCTTAGGTGTTCCGGTACTGCACCTTGAACAAGAACATTACCGCCTGTGATTGCAGCTGCCACCATGAATGTGCCGGCTTCAATGCGATCAGGGATAATATTGTGATTTGCTCCATGCAATTCTTTTACACCTTCGATACGAATTGTACCAGTACCTGCGCCTCTAACGTTTGCTCCCATTGCATTAAGGAAGTTGGCTAAATCCACAATTTCTGGTTCTTTCGCACAGTTTTCAATAGTCGTCATTCCGTCTGCTAATGTAGCAGCCATCATGATGTTTTCAGTAGCTCCTACGCTTGGGAAATCCATATATACTTTTGCACCACGAAGTCTTCCATTGACCTCGGCATCGATATATCCATTTCCAACTTTCACAACTGCACCCATTGCTTCGAATCCTTTTAGATGCTGGTCAATCGGTCTTGAGCCGATTGCACAGCCGCCAGGAAGAGCAACTCTCGCATGGCCATTGCGTGCTAGCAATGATCCCATGACTAGTACAGACGCGCGCATTTTTCGAACATATTCAAAAGGTGCTTCAGTTTTTAGCTCTCTTGATGCATCAACAACGATTTGATTGTTTGCAAATGTAACATCTGCATTTAAATAGCGTAATACCTCATTAATCGTATACACATCTGAGAGCGTGGGTACTTCATTTATTACACTTTTTCCATTACTTGCTAATAAGGATGCAGCGATAACTGGCAAAACGGCGTTCTTTGCGCCTTCTACTTTGACTGTGCCGTTTAGCTTACGACCGCCGCGGACGATGATTTTTTCCAAGGTATTCCCCTCCGCGTCCCATTTTCTATATATTCATATTCATTCATGACAATTGGTGTTCCATCTCGAATGCGTTAAAAGAACCCAATCTTATTACATTCATACCTTTTTTTGTGAAAAAGTACATTCACACTGCTGTAGTATATGCAAACCACCGGGCAAGTGTCTCTATTTTGATGTGATTGTACCCAATCACGCTTGTTTTTAAATAATAGGCTAGCTCGTTGCTAAACGGGCATATCCTCATTGTTTTGAAAGGTTCATTTTTTTACACAAAACCAAGTTACATCATATCACTTAAGCATTCACTGGCACAAGTGAAAAATGTGGGATTTTCGCAAAAATTGTCGAAAAAATCCATGTCATTGTAGGAATGTTTTTACATGAAAATTTTACATAAATCACATAGTACATGTAATACGTAAGGAACTTTGTTTTTTTGAGGGTTTGTCTTCTTTTTTAGACAGTTTTACTTATGCGGATAACTATCTTGAAAAAGTAAGTATATTTGATGACATTTCAAGAAGGGACTAACTTGCGGGCCACCACGTGGGGTGATTTCTTCCGGAAAATCATCAACTCTATGGTTCCTTCGTATTCTTTTTCCAGCAAAAACCAATGTATTTTTCTATACCATTGGTATACTAAGGAATGTTTTTAAAAAAGGCATGATGACTTGTGCTCTTATTTGATTTCCTCTCCTTACTTACATTTTTTCCAGATGTATCGCTCAAATACGTGGAAAGTAGTGGAGAGAACAGATGAAAACTACTTCGCACATTTTTTACCTTAAACTTCTTGCATATATTATTCATTTAAAAAGGATATAGTAACAGTTAATTTAAGATAGTAGGTAATTGTTGTGACCAAAGAAGATAATCTAAAAAAAAATTGCTGACGGTCGATCCAATTGCAATCGTCACAAGAACGAGAAGAACGCGCACCTGAAATATATGATTCGGCTTTACCAAATGCTCATACCGAATGCTTTGCAGCGCCCACCACGTGACGGCAATAAATACCAAATGTGAAATAATACTTATAAGTGCTTGATACCCAAAACCAGCTAACATAAAACCACTCCTTTCTATATTAAGAAGGAAATATGTATGAAACACACACCACTACATTTTAACATTTTCTATGCCAGAAGTCCTCAAAAACAAGAACCATAGGGACGGTTCTCTGGTCACAGATAAAAAACGATCAAGCAGGGAAGATACTTGAAATTCCCATTATATGGATAACCACAAGAACCGTCCCCTTGGTCCCTAAACTCCAAAACAAAAGAAGAGGCATCCCCATACCTCTTCTTCTCATACTCCCCTATTTGTTTGAAAAGGGAAAGATCAGCATTCCATGGTGCTGCCACCCAATTTTTAACCTATAAAATCCGCGAAGCTTTCGAATTGCTGAATGAATTCGAAGGCGACACCTGGGAAGATTCCAAAGCCAATTGTTCCAACCACTGCAACAATCACGACAATCAACACACCTGTAGGTAATTTAATTTTCGTATCGTCTGCTGCAGGTCTAAAGAACATCTGCGTTAAAATACCGAAGTAATAGAAATAGGATACAACGGTTGTTGCAATCATAATCGATGCCAGCACATAATGTGATGGACTCGTTACAAAAGCTCCAATGAAAATCTCTAGTTTCCCGATAAAGCCAGCCGTTCCCGGAATACCGGCTAGTGAAAGGATAAACACTCCAAGTGCAACGGCTAACACGGGTGAGCGCTTATATAAACCAGCAAATTGACTAATATCCTCTGAGTTAGATTTCTGCGTGATCACCTGAAGAATCGCGAAGAATCCAAGGCTCATGAAGAGATAAGCAACTAAATAGAACCAAATCGCATCCATCATAAAATAAGAGAAAGCGACAAATGCTACTAATAGATATCCTGCGTGGGCAATACTAGAGTATGCCATCATCCGCTTTATATTTCGTTGTCTAAGCGCGATGGTATTACCGATAATCATTGTTGCACCCGCGATGATTGCTAACAGGTCTTGCAGGTGGAACAATAAATATTCTGCTTCACCATTTCCAGATGGTGCTTGGATGAACCCTGTTACTACAATTCTTAATATAATAACAAAGCCTGCTGTCTTTGAAACAACACTTAAAAATGCTGTAACAGGAGTTGGTGCTCCTTGATATACATCAGGTGCCCACATATGGAATGGAGCAGCCGCGATTTTAAAGGAAAGTCCAACTACGATCATAAACAAAGCAAGTGCCACAAGATAAATATGCTGCGGGTCTTGAAGGTTACCGAACGCTCCGAAAATCTCTCTTAAATTCGAGGTTCCAGTGAGTCCATAGACATAGCTGACACCGAATAAAAAGATAGCGGTTGAGACCGTTCCATTAATCACATATTTCATCGCGGACTCATTTGATAGTCGATTGCGCTTTCGAAGTCCAGCTAATATATAGGAAGAAATCGAGAGCAATTCTAAGCCTACAAATAATGTAATCAAGTCTGCACTTGATGTCATAATCATCGTACCTAAGAGTGCGGCTAGTAGTAGGTAGTAAAACTCACCACGATACTCAACCATCCCCTCTTCAGGCTCATAGCTCATTGCAAGCAAGAGAACGAGTCCTGTTCCCACTAATAATATCAATTTAAAAGCAATTGCAAACGAATCAAGTCTAAATGTATCGTACAAGATTGATGTGACATCATTTCCGATTAAGGAAACCGTAAACCCGATTGCAACAAGGATTCCCACAATTCCAATCCAACCGAGTGGCCGTCGGTCCTTGTCTTTTCCCATAAATAAATCCAGTAACGATAGAAGGGTTGCAACACCGAGGATGATAAATTCAGGTGCCATAACTCCCCAATCAAAGCTTAGTAAAGTTTCTGTATCCATCGGCTCACCCTCCTAACCCTAGCATGATCGTTTCAAGTGCAACCTGAAGTGGCTGTGTAAGCACGTTAGGATAAACACCAATCAGTACGATAAACGCAAGCAACACCAATACGGGTACCATTTCAATTGGACGTAAATCAACTGCTCCCTCATAGGAATGAATGGTCTTACCATATGTCACATTTAACACAGCACGGAGCAAATACACAGCTGTCATAATAATGCCGACTGCCCCAACCGCAGCGAGAACTGGCATTTCCTTAAACAACCCAAGGAACGCCATGAATTCACTAACGAATCCGGACATCCCCGGTAAACCAAGTGAAGCCATTGCTGCTGCTAATAAGAATCCAGCTGTTAGTGGCATTACCTTCGCAAGCCCACCAAGCTTATCAATATACGATGTTCCTGCACGCTCGTACATGACCCCAATTAAGAAGAACAATAATGCTGAAATCAAGCCGTGTGACACAACCTGGAATACAGCTCCTTGCACTCCTGCTTCATTCATCGCACCAAGCCCTATCAACACAATTCCCATATGCGATATACTTGAGTACGCCAGAACCATTTTGAAGTCTTTTTGGACGAATGCTAAAAACGCTCCATACAGCAGATTAATTACTCCAAGGACAGCAACAATTGGTGCCAATGTGCTGAACTCAGCTGGGAAAAATCCCATTCCGAAGCGGATGATCCCGTATGCTCCAATTTTTAAAAGGATTCCCGAGTGAATCATGACAATGGATGGCGGTGCTTGTACGTGAACACGAAGCATCCATGTATGGAGTGGAAAAATCGGTAATTTAATCCCAAATCCGATAATGATTGCAATCAATAATCCTAGTCTTAAATCTTCAGAAAAAGTACCTGGAATCGGCAAGCTATCAGCCGGACTAGCAAAAATCGCCGTCAGTGCTGAAATATTCGTTGTTCCAGCCTTCGCAAATATGATCATAATCACAATCAGCAAGATCGCGGAACCTAATCCGTTATAGATTAGAAAACTAAATGCCGCTTTTTCTTTTTCAAAATATCCCCACTTCCCAATGAGGAAGAAAGTAGAGATTAAAGTCATTTCAAAGAACACGAAGAACAATAATAAGTTCCCTGCTGTAAACACGCCTAGCATTCCAAGCTCAAGTAAAAGGAAGAGCATGAAATACCCTTTCCATTCTTTTTTAATATGAACAGATGCAATAGCAGCGAGTGTTGAAATCACAGTTGTTAAAAGAACGAGAACTAAGGTTAGACCGTTTAGGCCCATCTCATAATTGACTTCCCACGGATTCCCTTTTGGTAGAAAGCCAAACCAATAGACTGATTCCTTAAGCTTTTCAAGGTCTCCGCCACCCGTATAAAACCCGTACACATAAAGAGCCAATACAAGTGAAGGAATGGTAGCTAAAACGCCAACTAATTTAATCATTTTTTCCTCAGTTTTTGGTACAAAGGCAAGTAGTGCAATACCTAAAATCGGGAAGAATACTAAAAGTGAAAGAATTAATGAGCTCATCTTAAGTACCCCCCTGTCAATGCCACAACAAGTAGTAAAATCGCTAATCCAACAAAGGCAACCGAAGTGTACATTTGTACTTGCCCATTTTGCAGCTTAGCTCCAAGCTTTCCGATTCCTTGTGTTGCCATTGCCACGCCTTTTACAATGCCACCTACTAAAAATTCATCGATATAGCGAAGGAATAAACTAAATACCTTTGTCGCGTAAACAACCGTCATGTTGTAAAATTCATCAATAAAATATTTGTTATAGACGATGCTATACATAATTGGTGCGCGAGAGCTGAAAAAGTCTCTTGAAATGGACTTCCGTTGATACATCCCATAGGCAAGCAGTAGACCTAATAGGGACGCAAATGTTGCGACAGCCATAATCCAACCTGGCCCTTCGTGATGACTTGGTCCATATAGGTTTGTACCTTCTGTTAACCAATCCCCTAAAAAGGTTCCAAACCAAGGTGTGTTCACATATCCAGCTACAACCGCTAGAACACCAAGAACAATCATCGGTATCGTCATCACACTTGGTGATTCTTTGACATTTGTTTGTTTTCCTCTTGCCTCACCAGTAAACACCATGAAGAACAAGCGGAACATATAAAACGCAGTAAAGAAAGCCGCAATCACCGCTAACCAGAACAGCACGTAATTCCCTTGTGCCCAGGTCGCAATTAAGATTTCATCCTTACTGAAAAATCCTGAGAAAAATGGAACACCACTGATAGCTAAGGTTCCAATTAAGAATAACGGACCTGTAATGCGGAGTTTTTTCCACAAACCTCCCATTTCCTCAATGTTCTGTGTATGAACAGCATGTATGACGCTACCCGCTGCCAAGAACAACAACGCTTTAAAGAAAGCATGTGTCATTAAATGGAATACACCCGCAACATACCCAGCAGATCCTAACGCAAGCATCATATAGCCGAGCTGACTCACCGTAGAGTATGCCAGAACACGTTTAATATCCTTTTGTGCTAAACCTATTGATGCTGCAAAAATGGCGGTAATTCCTCCGATAATCGCAACTGTCATCAACGCGGCATGACTTGCAGCAAATAAAGGATAAGTCGTTGCCACTAAATAAACCCCTGCCGCAACCATTGTCGCTGCGTGGATTAAAGCTGAAACAGGTGTCGGACCTTCCATCGCATCCGGTAACCACGTGTGAAGTGGGAATTGACCGGATTTACCAACAGCACCCACAAAAATTAAAATCGCAGTTAAGGTGATCATGGTTGGTGAAACATCTCCAGCACCAACAGCGCTAAAAATTTCATCATATTCAAAGCTGTTAACTTGCCAGAATAATAGAATCATCCCAATTAACAAGCCAACATCCCCGATACGCGTCATAATAAACGCTTTTTTTGCAGCAGCTTTTGCTTCTTCCTTATAGAAATAGAATCCAATTAATAGGAATGAACCAAGTCCAACAAGTTCCCAGAAAATATACGTTTGGAGAAGGTTTGGAGAAATGACCAAGCCTAACATCGCAAAGGTAAATAACCCAAGGTAAGCATAAAAGACAGGAAAGCGCTCATCACCATGCATATACCCTTTTGAATACATATGTACTAAAAAACTGACAAGCGATACTACCACTAACATAAGTGCATTTAATTGATTGACTTCAAACCCCGCTGTTAAGTGAACATCCCCAATTGATAACCACGTGCTCTCATATTTGTATGTTGGGTTCCCCAGTCTCGAAATGAGAACCAACACCGAGTAGACGAATGAAATAAATGTTAGCAGAATGCCAAGATACGCACTCGACTCCTTCAATCGTTTACCGAATATAAGAAGGAACAAAAAAGAGATAAGCGGGAAAAGCGGTATGATCCATGCATTTTCCATCATCGTATCACAATCCCCTTCTTTGGCTTGCGGCTAAGGCATAGCAGAACGTTTGGTTCCACAGCCTTTACCGGTATTTCATCAAATACGACTTTGCGTTTTGTTCTCCCACCTAAGGCTATATTAATGCTTCATCGTATTCATTTCATCAATATTAACTGTGCGTTTATTTCGGTACAATGCCATCAAAATAGCTAGACCAACAGCAAATTCAGCTGCCGCAATGGCGATCGTAAACAGTGAGAAAATTTGCCCAGTAATTCCAGGGACCATTCCGTACTTACTAAAGGCCACGAAATTGATATTTACCGCATTTAGCATCAATTCAACTGAAATTAACACAATAACTGTATTTCTTTTTGTGAATGCCCCGTAAAGACCAATACAAAATAGTATTAACGCGAGGATAAGGTAGGCTGCTAATGGAACAGAACTCATTCCTCATTCGCCTCCTCTTCATTGTCTTTTTTCGCTAAAATGATTGCCCCTACTA
Source organism: Fredinandcohnia onubensis (assembly GCF_031181385.1). GTDB lineage: Bacteria > Bacillota > Bacilli > Bacillales > Bacillaceae_L > Ferdinandcohnia > Ferdinandcohnia onubensis_C. The sequence continues at coordinate 125,741 of NZ_JAPSKV010000001.1, read as the reverse complement.
ACGAGACAAGTAAGACAACTGATGTTAATTCAAATGGAATCACGTATTTTGCATAAAGCTCTATTCCAATCTTCTCCGTATTGTTCACATGTAGGTCCGTCGCTTGCCCTCCAAAATCCAAATCGTAAATGCCAAGGTAAACAGCAACACCAAATGCAAGGATTCCAAAAAGAACAAGAAAGGTTCGACCACGACTTACTTTTGGTTCGTTTGTGTCATTATGTTTCGTCAGCATAATACCGAAGAGCATTAAAATAGTGATGGCCCCTGAGTAAATTAAGACTTGCACAGCTGCAACGAATTCCGCGTGAAGCATGACATATAAACCTGCGATACTAATGAAGGTGAATACAAGTGCGATTACCATGTGGATGACCTTTTGGAGGTTCAGCATTAATATACCGCCGCCAATCGCACTAATTGCTAGGACTATGAATGCTAAAAATTCTCCAGTCACGCTTTATTCTCCTTCCGTACATTCGTATCATTTTCATCTAACCACTCAAGGTTTTTAAATAAGTCATCACGACTGTATTCTGCTAGTTCAAAGTTGTTCGTCATGACAATGGCTTCTGTCGGACAAACCTCTGTACATAGGTCACAGAGAATACAAATTTCAAAGTTAATATCATAGGTATCAATAATTTTCCCTTTTTTAGTCGGGTCAGGGTGTTTCTTCCCGGTTAGCTGGATACAATCGGTTGGACAAATGTTGGCACATTGATTACATACGATACATTTTTCCGGATAAAATTTTTGAATACCACGAAAGCGATCTGGTAGTGGTAGTGGTTCATTCGGATAATCATATGTGACTTTTTTATAGGTTAATTGATTAAGGGTATATTTCATCCCTTTCAGCAAGCCAAACATAGTTTGTCACCCCTTTATAAGGTAGTTTCGATTTAGAAAAATAGTTCCTTAATTAAAGCTGATAAGAAAATGTTTGCTAATGCGATTGGAAGTAGTACTTTCCAGCCGAACTCCATCAGTCTGTCCGCACGTAAACGTGGGAAGGTGGAACGGAACCAGATTAAGACAAAGATTACCAAACTAAACTTTAAGGAGAACCAAACGGCACCTGGAATAAAGTCTAAGAATAAGACTGGTTTCCAGCCTCCTAAGAAAAGAACTGTCGTTAAGGCTGCCATCGCAAACATATACACATATTCGGCAAGCATAAAGAAGGCCCATCTAAATCCTGAATACTCAATATGGAAACCAGCGACAATCTCTGATTCTGCCTCAGGTAAGTCAAATGGTACACGATTTAATTCGGCAACAGACGCAATAAAAAACACAATAAAAGCAATCGGCTGTGCAAAAATAAACCAAACCTTATCCTGAGCTTCCACAATATCAGAAAGATTCAAGCTTCCAGATAATAAAATAACCCCAATTACTGACATCACCAGTGGAATTTCATAGGAAATCATCTGTGCCGCTGCACGCATTCCTCCCATGAGGGCATATTTGTTATTTGATGCCCAACCACCGGCGACAATTCCAATTGTCGTGAGTCCAGATACGGCGATGTAATAGAGCAAGCCCACCCCTATATCTGCAAATTTATAGCTCTCCGTAAACGGAAGTACTGCCACAACCATGAAGGCTGGAGCAAACGCAAGCACAGGTGCAAGAATAAACAAGGGACGGTCCGCAACTTTCGGGATCACGTCTTCTTTTAAAAGAAGCTTTAAAACGTCAGCCACTGTTTGTAAAAGCCCCCAACGTCCCCCAACTTGGTTCGGACCCTGACGCGCTTGCATAAAGCCCATCACCTTACGCTCTGCAAGAATTCCATAAGTAACGAATCCTAGGATGACTAATAGTAAGACGGTTGCAAGTAAAAAGAAAATACCAAAATTCAGCCAACTCGGAGGTGAATTCAGTAGGTTTTCAATCATTAGCCGTCAACCTCCCCGAGGACAATATCTATTGCACCTAAAATGGTGATCAGGTTTGCCATATTCTCACCCTTTAAAAGCTTCGGGAGGATTTGAAGATTGTAGAATGACGGACGTCTAAATTTCAATCGATACGGTTCTTTTTTACCATCACTCGAAATATAGCAGCCAATTTCTCCACGTGGTGATTCAATTCGCACATAAGCTTCACCTTTTGGTGCTTTAATGATTTTCGGAACCTTTGCCATAATCGGACCTTCTTCAGGAAATTGTTCCACAGCCTGTTCTACTATTTTAAGAGATTCCTCAATCTCTTCCATACGGCAGTGATAACGTGCCCATGCATCCCCACCATCTCTCGTTGGTACGTCAAAATCAAAGCGGTCATAGATTGAATATGGCTCATCTTTTCTAAGATCCCATTTGACACCTGTACAACGAAGATTCGTACCACTTAGGGAGTAATTTAATGCATCTTCCCTCGTATACTTTCCAACTCCAATGACACGGTCCCGGAAAATTTCATTTCCTGTTACTAGCTGGTGGTACCCTGGAAGCTGTGATCTCATATATGGAACAAATTCCTTAACTTTTTCAATCCAACCTTCAGGCGCATCCCATTTAACCCCACCTACACGCATGTAGTTAAAAGTCAGCCTTGCCCCGGAAAGCTCATTTAGTAGATTAATAATCATTTCTCTTTCTCTAAACGCATAAAGGAACGGTGTTGTTGCTCCGATATCAAGTAAATACGTACCCCACCATACAAGGTGACTCGCAATTCTCCCCAATTCCATTGCGAGGATCCGTAAATACTCAGCCCTCTCAGGAACCTCAATGTTCATCATTGTTTCAACCGCATGACAAAGTACATAGTTATTCGTCATCGCTGACAAATAGTCCATTCTGTCTGTGTACGGAATGATTTGTGTGTATTGCAAGTCTTCTGCAAGTTTTTCTGTACCACGGTGTAGGTATCCAATTACGGGTGTAGCTTCTGTGATGATTTCTCCGTCAATTTTAACAACCAGACGGAATACGCCGTGCGTACTTGGATGCTGTGGCCCTACATTAAGGAGCATTTCTTCTGTACGAATCATATGCTACACCTCCACGTCAAACGGTTCATAGTCTTTTCTAAGCGGATGTCCCACCCAGTCGTCTGGCAATAGGATTCGTGTTAAATTTGGATGTCCTTCAAATTTAATTCCGAGCAAATCAAATGCTTCACGCTCAGGCCAATTTGCCCCTTCCCATAACGGCTGTAGGGATGCAGTCGTTGGCTCATCACGGTTAAGCTTAACTTTTAACGCAACAGATTGACGGTTTTTATAAGAGAATAAATGAACATATATTTCCATATGTGTTTGGAAGTCTGTACCATGGAGTTCCGATAGATAATCGAATCCAAGCTGTTCATTAAACTTTAAAAACTGCGCAACCTTATAATATGTATCCGGTTTTGAAACAAGTGTTGGCACATCTTTTGATAGTGTATTAATATATGAATCTTCTAAAACGTCCCCACCTAGGTGCTCCGTGATTACTTTCACGTACTTATCCAAATACTTTTGGTTAGGAGACGGCGTTGTCTCTACTACTTCTTCCTCAGGCGCTCCACCCTTCGCTATTGCTGCTGCCGCGGCCTTTGCTTTGGCTGCTGCAGTTGCTTTTGCCTTTTCCTTCGCAAGATCGTCGCCACCACCGCCAGTTGCCGCTTTGGCTTTCGCTGCTGCCGCCGCTTTTGCCTTGGCTGCCGCTACAGCTTTCGCCTTCGCTTTTGCTAGCTCATCATCTGATGATCCTTCGCCCGCTTTTTCAGCCGCTTTCTGCTTCGCCAATGATGCGGCCTTCGCCTTCGCTGCCGCAACCGCCTTTGCCTTCGCCTTCGCTAAGTCGTCCCCATCCGATGCTCCACCAGCAGCTTTTTGCTTCGCTAACGCCGCGGCCTTCGCCTTCGCTGCCGCTGCTGCTTTCGCTTTCGCCGTTGCCTTGTCATCCGCTTCCGACGGGTTCGCTGATGCGGCCTCTGCTGCTTTCTGCTTTGCTAGTGCTGCAGCCTTCGCCTTCGCCACCGCTGCTGCTTTTTGCTTCTCAATGCCAACGTCTACCTCTTCAGATGATTCTGAATCTTCATTGGAAACTGATGCCTCTTCAGCTTGTTGTTTGGCCTTTTGCTTCGCTAGCGCCGCGGCCTTCGCCTTTGCCGCTGCTGCAGCTTTTGCCTTCGCAATATCTATATTTTCTTCCTTAGATTCCTCTTTACTTTTCGCTTCAGCTGCCTGTTTTTCGGCCAGTCGCTTTTTTGCAGCTTCCTTCGCCTTCTCTGCAGCCTCTCGCTTAAGTTGTTCCAGGTCTTTTTCTTCGCTCACGCTAAATCACCTTCTTCCCCGTTTTAGCCTCATAGCGAATCTTCTCTTTTAATTTATTAATCCCGTAAATAAGTGCAGCTGGATTTGGTGGACAACCTGGGATGTACACATCAACAGGCACAATCTGGTCTACCCCTTTCACAACCGCATACGACTTCACATAAGGACCCCCAGCCGTTGCACAAGAACCCATCGCAATGACCCATTTTGGTTCTGGCATCTGATCATACAATCTCTTTAAGACCGGTGCCATCTTCTTAGTCACTGTACCCGATACAATCATGCAATCGGACTGACGTGGAGATGTACGAAAAAAGGAACCAAATCGATCCAAATCATAGTGGGAAGAACCTGTCCCCATCATTTCAATCGCACAACAAGCTAGACCAAATGTAAGTGGCCACAACGAATTACTTCGCGCCCAACCTTTCACCTGCTCTAGCGTCGTCATAAATACACTTCTCTTTAACTCTTCCATCTCTAAATCTGAAATTCCATCCATTTTTAAATCCATTTTAACACGCCCTTCTTCCAAGCATATACTAAGCCGATAACGAGCATAACAACGAAAATCAACATCTCAACTAATGCGAAAATCCCGAGTTTTTCGTAGGCAACAGCCCATGGATATAAAAATACAGTCTCAACATCAAAAATAACAAACAATAACGCAAAAATATAATAGCGTACATTAAATTGTACACGAGAATCATGGAATGGCTCAATCCCACTCTCATATGTAGTAGCCTTCTCCTCACTCGGTGCATGTGGCCGTAGCAACTTCCCCAAAAACAACGCCACAATCGGGAGTAGAATCCCCAACAACAAGAAGACAACCACGATCAAGTAATTATTCAAATACTGATTCAACAGATCCTCCATGTAGCCCCCTCCGATATCCAATATAATCAAATGCGCCTTGGCGTATTTGCGCCCGATTTTTAGGCCCACAGGAAGTGGGTTATAAAGACGTTGCCACAGGACGTGGCGTTCTTAGTCTTTGATCTTACTACTCGAAAATTTACCTTTTAAAAATCGAGGCATCCGCCGGAGGCAAACTTTATTCAGTCAAGTTGGGAAATCACTACAATTATATATTCATATTTCATTCACCAACCCATAAAAGTATGGAACTGCTCTGAATAAAGTTTTATTAACAAAATATTATAAATGTAATCGAATACATTATAGCACTTTTCCCAGCCTAGTGTCGACCAAACCTGGCACTTATTCTAGGAAATTACCTTTTAAGACAAATAAAGTAAAAATAAGCAGAAAAAGCTTGTATTTCTATGCCATTTTTTCTGTTTTACTTATTCAGCAAGGACTGAAATGACGAAACTTTGCGATCTCAAAACAGTAATTCTATTTTCATAGAACAATAGTACGAATCTAGATTTTCAATAATTTTTCATACCCTCAACCAAGCAATCCATTTACTCCAAGGGTGTGATTACATTGTTTTCGTACCCTCACTCAATCAACTACTCGTTCACGATGGTACAAATAACCCCTTTTCATACCATCACACAAGCAATTTCACCAATATGAGGGTACGATTACGCATTATTCATATCCTCACAACATACATTTATTCCTTTTGACGGTAAGATTGCCTCTCCAAAACCTCCATCTCCCAACTCCATTCATACCCCCAAAACTCTATTGTCCATAAATTTTAAATATCGTCCTATACTAATAGAGTATTGTCCATATACAAAAATTATCAGCCATAAATCAAAATTATTGTCCAAAAACGAAAAAAGGTCTACCTAAGAGTAGCCCAACCCACATTTACACACCCTATCAGCGGATAATTTCAATTTTTCAATGTTATTTTATTTCCATCAACATTTGCAATATTCCAAGCGGTTCCCATGATACTTCACCGCCCCACAACGACAAAAAACCCCCAGAAGCTAAAGGCCTCTGGGGGTTCCCTATACTAAAATTAGTATTTGTTTTGTGTTACGTTTAATCGATTGATGGCACGTTTTAAAGCGAGCTCTGCTCGTTTAAAATCTACATTATCTTGTTTCGCCTGCAAGCGTTGTTCTGCGCGCTTTTTCGCTTCGCTAGCACGTTCAACGTCAATCGCTTCAGCTGTTTCGGCAGCTTGAGCAAGGATTGTTACTTGGTCAGGACGAACCTCGAGAAAGCCTCCACTTACAGCCACAAGTTCAGTGTTGCCTTCCTTCTTAAGTCTAACTGCCCCTACTTGAAGAGGAGCAACCATAGGAATATGTCCTGGTAGGATACCAAGCTCACCGCTTTGAGCCTTGGCACTTACCATTTCCACATCAGCTTCATAAACTGGGCCATCAGGAGTCACGACATTGACTTTTACTGTCTTCATTTTATACCCTCCTAGGTCCCGTTAATTATGCTTCAACACCCATTTGCTTTCCAGCTTCTACTGCTTCTTCAATTCGACCAACTAGACGGAACGCATCTTCTGGAAGATAGTCGTATTTTCCTTCTAGGATTTCCTTGAATCCACGAACAGTTTCTTTAACTGGTACGTATGAACCAGGTTGTCCAGTGAACTGCTCCGCAACGTGGAAGTTTTGAGATAAGAAGAATTGGACACGACGCGCACGGTGTACGACTAACTTATCCTCATCACCTAACTCATCCATACCTAGGATTGCGATGATATCTTGTAGTTCACGGTAACGTTGTAATGTTTGTTGTACTTGACGTGCAACATTGTAGTGCTCTTCGCCAACAACCTCAGGAGATAAAGCACGAGAAGTAGATGCTAATGGATCCACCGCTGGGTAAATACCCATCTCAGAAAGCTTACGCTCAAGGTTTGTTGTTGCATCTAAGTGAGCAAACGTTGTAGCTGGAGCCGGGTCAGTATAGTCATCGGCAGGAACATAAATCGCTTGGATTGACGTTACAGATCCAACGTTTGTTGATGTAATACGTTCTTGTAGTTTACCCATCTCAGTTGCTAGAGTTGGTTGGTAACCAACGGCAGATGGCATACGACCAAGTAGGGCTGATACTTCAGAACCTGCTTGAGTGAAACGGAAAATGTTATCAATGAAGAATAACACGTCTTGGCCTTGCTCATCACGGAAGTATTCCGCCATTGTAAGACCTGTTAAGGCTACACGCATACGTGCACCTGGTGGTTCGTTCATTTGTCCGAATACCATCGCTGTTTTTGAAATAACTCCAGAGTCTTTCATTTCGTAGTATAAGTCGTTTCCTTCACGAGTACGCTCACCTACACCAGCAAATACGGAAATACCACCGTGTTCTTGTGCGATGTTGTTGATAAGCTCTTGAATAAGAACTGTTTTACCAACTCCGGCACCACCGAATAGACCGATTTTTCCACCTTTAATATATGGAGCAAGAAGGTCTACTACCTTAATACCAGTTTCAAGAATTTCAACCTCAGTTGAAAGTTGTTCGAATGTTGGTGCTTCTCTATGAATTGCATCTCGACGTGCATCAGCAGGTACTGGTGCATCAAGGTCAATGTTTTCACCTAAAACGTTAAATACACGTCCAAGGGTTACATCACCAACTGGTACTGAAATCGGTTTACCAGTATCAGAAACCTCTAATCCACGAACTACACCGTCAGTAGATGACATCGCAACTGTACGTACAGTGTCATCACCTAGGTGAAGCGCAACTTCTAATGTTAAGTCGATGTTAACTTCATTTGCGTCACGCGCACTATGTTTAATAGTAAGGGCGTTATATATCTCAGGAAGATGGCCGCTGTCAAACTGTACGTCTACAACAGGACCCATAACTTGGGTAACGCGTCCTTTTGTCATCGTGTTCCCTCCTAACTTACTTTTCGAGGTCATTCAAACTTTTTTCGCTCATTTTGAATGCCATAATAAATCTATCTTATGTTGTAAATGTTCTATTCGAGTGCTGCTGCTCCACCGACAATTTCCGTAATTTCTTGCGTAATTGCCGCTTGACGTGCACGGTTGTATGAAAGAGTAAGTGAGTCGATAAGCTCTTTTGCATTGTCTGTCGCATTTTTCATCGCAGTCATACGAGCCGAGTGTTCACTTGCTTTTCCATCTAAAAGTGCTCCGTAGATGAGACTTTCAGCATACTGAGGTAGCAATACCTCTAAGATATCTTCTTGTGAAGGTTCAAATTCATAAGAAGTTTGTTTATTGTTTGCAGCTAAATCCGTTAATGGAAGTAGCTTTTTCTCCGTTACATCGTGTTGAATCGCACTTACGAAGTGGTTATACCACATGTAAAGCTCATCATACGTACCATCCGCGAACATATTCACAGTAGCATTAGCAATATCTTTTATTTCAGCAAAAGATGGCTGATCAGATAAACCAGCGATTTCTAAGCTAACCGAAATTCCTCTTTTTACAAAGAAGTCTCGGCCAACACGACCGATTGCGATTACTGTGAACTCGTCTGTGCTTTTATGACGTTTTTGCATCGCTTGGTATGCACCACGAATCACGTTACTGTTATATGCGCCAGCTAATCCACGGTCAGACGTAATGACGATATAAGCAGTCTTTTTAATTGGTCTGTGAGTTAGCATTGGATGACTTGCATCCGAGCTTCCTACTGCGATATTCGCAACGACCTCTTGAATTTTCTCCATATAAGGAACAAACGATTTTGCATTTGCTTCAGCACGGCTAAACTTAGATGCTGAAACCATCTGCATCGCTTTAGTAATTTGACTTGTTTTCTTTGTTGAAGTGATTCTTGTTTTTATATCACGTAAGGATGCCAAAGGTTCTCACCACCTTTTCCTCGATTATTCGTAAACGCTTTGGAACCGAGTCTTCCTAGCTTTATTCAGATAAGCGACGCACGCATTGCGCGTCGCTTAAGCATTGTCTTTATTATTCAGAAACAGCAAATGTCTTTTTGAAATCATTGATTGCAGAAGTAAATACTTCATCATCTGGAAGCTTACCAGTTGACTTAATGTGATCAAAGATTTCAGCTTTACGGTTATGCTCTAACCATACGAAGTATTCTGCTTCGAAACGAGAGATATCTTCTACTGGAATATCATCTAAGAATCCACGAGTTAACGCATATAGAATCGCAACTTGCTTTTCTACTGCTTGTGGCTTGTTTAGACCTTGTTTTAATACTTCTACTGTACGAGCACCACGGTTAAGTTTCGCTTGAGTTGCTTTATCAAGATCAGAACCGAACTGAGCGAATGCTTCAAGTTCACGGTAAGAAGCAAGGTCAAGACGTAATGTACCTGATACCTTCTTCATCGCATTAATTTGCGCAGATCCACCAACACGTGATACGGATAAACCTGCGTTAACAGCAGGACGTACACCTGAGAAGAATAAGTCAGATTGTAAGAAAATTTGTCCGTCAGTAATCGAGATAACGTTTGTTGGAATGTACGCAGATACGTCACCAGCTTGTGTTTCAATGAACGGTAAAGCTGTGATAGATCCGCCACCTTTTTCGTCAGAAAGCTTTGCAGCACGTTCTAATAGACGAGAGTGTAGGTAGAAAACATCCCCTGGATATGCTTCACGACCTGGAGGACGACGTAGTAATAGTGAAAGCTCACGGTATGCAGAAGCTTGTTTTGTTAAGTCATCATAGATAACTAAAACGTGCTTGCCATTGTACATGAACTCTTCGCCCATTGTTACACCCGCATATGGAGCTAAGAATAACATTGGAGCTGGTTGAGATGCAGAAGCAGTTACAACGATTGTGTAATCTAATGCACCGTTTTTACGTAAAGTTTCAACAACACCACGTACTGTTGATTCTTTTTGACCAATTGCAACGTAAATACAAATCATATTTTCGTTCTTTTGGTTAAGGATTGTGTCGATTGCAACAGATGTTTTACCTGTTTGACGGTCACCGATGATTAACTCACGCTGACCACGACCGATTGGAATTAATGCGTCAATCGCTTTAATACCAGTTTGTAGTGGTTCATGAACAGATTTACGGTCCATGATTCCAGGAGCTGGACTTTCAATTGGACGAGTTTTAGTAGTTTCGATTGGACCAAGACCATCAACTGGTTGTCCTAGAGAGTTTACAACACGGCCGATCAATGCTTCACCAACTGGAACCTCCATGATACGTCCTGTACGACGTACTTCGTCACCTTCACGAATGTCTGTGAAAGGACCAAGGATGATAATACCAACGTTGTTTTCTTCAAGGTTTTGTGCCATACCCATGACACCGTTTGAAAATTCAACGAGTTCTCCAGCCATGACATTGTCGAGGCCATGAGCACGTGCGATACCGTCACCGACACTGATAACTGTACCAACTTCGCTCACTTGTATTTCAGACTGATAGTTTTCAATTTGCTTTTTTATCAGCGCACTAATTTCTTCAGCTTTGATGCTCATGAATTTCACCCCTATCTTTTAGCGGATAAGTTCACGCTCTAAGCGTTCTAACTTACCTTTTACACTTCCATCAAATATACGATTTCCGATTCGAAGCTTCACGCCACCAATCAGACTAGGATCTACAATATTTTGAATACGTAATGATGTCTTTCCAACTTTACTAGCAAATACGCTTGAGATTCCTGATTCCTCTGATTCTGTTAAAGGACGTACAGAGTATACTGTTGCATCAGCAACACCGCGTTTGTCATTCGCTAATGTGATAAATTCATCCGCAACGTCTGCGATAATATCCTCACGATGACGGTCAATAAGTAAATGTAGAGTGTTTAATGTCATCTGAGAAAAACCTTGAAAGGATTGCGTTACAATCGCTTTTTTCTTATCGACTGAAAGCTTTGGATTTCTTAACACAGTTTGGAATTCATCACTGTTTGAAAACACTTGTTTAACCGTGCGAATTTCTTCTTCGTACTGGTCAAGTGCATTTTGTTCACTTGCTAATTGAAAAAGAGCTACTGCATATCGCTTTGCTACGATTCCTTTGCTCATCGCCCTTCTCCTACCTCTTGAATATATTCGTTAATTAACTTCTCTTGATCTTCAAGGCTAAGTTCCTTTTCGATAACCTTAGAAGCAACTAACACTGAAAGTGATGCAACCTGTTCGCGTAAGGCTGTAACAGCTTGTTCTTTTTCCTGAACGATTTCCTGTTTTGCAGCTTCCTTTAAACGGTTTGCTTCCTCACGAGCAGCTTGGATAATTCCATCTTTCTGCTCTTCACCTAATTTACGTGCATTTTCGATTAACTCAGCAGCCTCAGTACGTGATTTTTTAAGTAGCTCACGTTGTTCTTCTGCTAATTTTTTCGCTTCTTGGTGATTTTGTTCAGCAGTATCAATTTCATTCGCGATATGTTGTTCACGTTGTTTCATGATATTCATGATTGGACCGAACGCATACTTACGAAGTAACGCTAATAAAATGATGAACACAACCAATTGGAAGATGATATCACCAAGGTTGACTGGTAGTCCACCAGCGGCAGCGCCTAAGACAAAAAGATCTAACACCTATATTCCCTCCTTCTGCGAGTTCCAGGTCGAATGGAAGTCCTTATTTTCATCAAACGTGCGTGAATACGCACCATTATTTTTAAAAAAGTTTGGGTTATACAAAGGAATGGCGAAGGTTCTCTTGGAATGATCTTCGCCATTTTGTTAATGTTGCCTTCACTTTTATAAAGGAAAGCTTCCGGAAATGTTACTAATTAGTTAGCACCGAATACCATAAACGCGATAACAACCGCGATGATAGGAATCGCCTCAACTAACGCAACCCCGATGAACATAGTAGTTTGAAGTTTACCTTGTGCTTCTGGTTGACGAGCAATCCCCTCAACTGTACGAGATACGATAAGACCGTTACCGATACCAGCACCTAGTGCCGCTAAACCAATTGCAATTGCTGCTGCTAATAAACCCATTGAAATAGTCCTCCTTTAATTGTATAAAAAAATAATAGTAGTTTATTTTTGTTGTCCAAAAAGTCTCATTTTGGACAAGTTTTTCTAGTGATCTGTACTCACTTTGTGAGAAATATAAACCATAGTTAACATTGTAAAGATGTATGCCTGGATGGCACCAACAAAGATACTGAATCCTTGCCATGCAATCATCGGAATAAAGGCTCCGATTGTACCTAAAATTCCACCAAAGATACTTTCACCATAACCACTTACTGCCATACCCGCGATTAATCCAAGTAGGATTTCACCGGCATAAATGTTACCAAATAGACGCAGTCCGAGAGTTAATGTGTTTGCGAATTCTTCGATAATTTTTAGTGGGAACATAAATGACATAGGTTTAAAGAAATCCTTACCGTATTCTCTAGCACCTTTCATCTTTATTCCGTAGTAATGCGATAGTCCAACAACCATAACAGCTAATGTTAATGTAATCGTTGGATCTGCAGTTGGAGACTTCCACCATAATTCATGGCCAAAAATGACCGCAAATGGTAACCCTAGAAAGTTTGATACAAGGATATACATGAGTAAAGTAATCCCTAATATTTGGAAGCGTCCGCCAGTTTGCCAGTCCATCGAACTTTTAATAATTCCTCGAACAAAGTCCATGACCCATTCCATAAAGTTCTGAGCACCGGTTGGCTTCATTGCAAGGGTACGAGTTCCAAGAACCGCGATAATGAATACAATCACACTTGCGATTGTGATCATTAACATGTTAGATGCACTAAACCAAAGTCCAAACAATTTAAACGTAGGAGCTTCGTGACCCAACAGTATTCACCTCTCTTCCCATATTGTCTAGCACAAAGCTTTGCCTCGCGCTTTAGTCTATTTATGAAGTTTTTGAAAAAAGAAATCTATCATAATGACAAAATAAGCTGTCATTAATCCAATAATCATACTACCTAAATGAAACTCTTGTGGATACTCCATTACGACCAATACTGCCAAACCAGCAATTGCCATACGAGACATCGTTCCAAGCGAACGTACCGCTCGTCCCTGTTCATAAGCTTTTGTAAATTGCTTATTTTTCCGAGCCAACGAAAAGAGGAAATACAAACTTCCTACTGTCCCTAGTATTAGTCCTAAGAAGACGGCTTTGTATGCAGTAAATCCCCAACCTAGTACATAGATTGCAAGTAAGTAGAATATGTATTTACGATACCTCGTAAATGCTGTGGTTAAATCCTGCATATCAAGTTAATCTCCTGAGAAAAAATGATTGACTAGTCGAAGTGTTGCATAAACTCCTGCTGCTAGTCCTAATAGAAGGCCAAGAATTAAAAAAAGTGGTTCGGTGTCAAGCATTCGATCAATCCATCTACCGAGGAAAATGCCTACTAGAATTGATCCTACTAATTGAGATAGAATACCAGACATGAGCGCATAAGCTCGTAAAGGGTGCTTGTCATTTTTACGCATCAGCATTCCTCACTTCAGCGTCCGAGGTAGGTTTTTACATGTCAGAAAATACTTAATTTTTCAAGAGTTTAACCGATGTAAACCTTCTCATTGATACCCTTTGTAAGCATACAATAGGCACCCTTTAATGTCAATTGTTTGCAGGGAAAAAGTTCGGCTTCTCACAAGCGTATTTGGGTGTTCCATTTTTGCTTACAAAAAGCGATTTAACAACGATTTTTATTAGTCCTATTATGGTAGTGCAAATTCAAAAATTCAAACATCGTTCACAAATTGTTCATAAATAGGTAGCCGTAAATCAAATAAGCCATAGCTTATTTGCGCCCGATTTTTTAGGCCCACACGATGTGGGTCACAAAGACGTTGCCACAGGATGTGGCGCACGTAGTCTTTGATCTTATGCTCGAAAAGATTCCGTTGAAAAATCGTGGCATCCGCCGGAGGCTTTAAAGTAGATTCAGCAAAAGTGCTGAATCTACTTTAATGGCTACCTATCATAGTATCTTCAAACGAAATCTCTGTTTCAAGTATATCCTCTTTGCCTGCTTTTTTTACATAGATGACAGCTTTGAATACCCCTCTTAATTTTCGTTCTTTTCGGTTCACTTTTCTCTCTACTAATCCTCTTGCTACATTTCGGTCCCAGTCTAAAAAAGTGACGAACCTCAACGTGTCTGGATCATAGAGAACAATTCCATACTCTTCCGCTCCACCCGGTAAATATAATTCATACCGGAATATATCCTCCTTGTCGTCTTTTCCAAATTGAAAGCCCATAATTCGAGGATAATCAGGTTCTTCGATCACGTACATATATGGAATATGGTAACGATTCTTCCCTTCTTTTAAAAATATATTCCCATGGTGTAGTCCGGCGCCAATTGTACTAGGTGTTATATCTAATCCAATTGTGATCACCTTTTTCTGCTTTGGTTTTACCGAAAAAGGCAATGGAAGGTCCCACTGGACGCCTTTCATATTATCCGGGATTTCAAAGGAGTATCTCTTTTCTTCATCGGATTGGTTATCTACCGTTACTCGTACTCTTTTTTTCGTTCGCCTATCCTGATGGTGAAGCATTCCAGCTGAAAATGATCCTGGATAGATCAAGGTTTCGGAGTGAATCGCTTCATGGAGTTGAATTCGACCTGCCCCTTGTTCATATGGCTTGTACAAGTTTCCCTCTTCGTTATCTAAAAGTCGTGCTGTATTCATCAAGGCTGCTTTGATTTGTTCAGGTGTCCAATCAGGATGTGCCTGTTTTATTATGGCACTTGCCCCCGCTACATGTGGAGCGGCCATGCTAGTACCTTGCATTTCCTGGTAGCCATTTGGAATGGTACTATCTATTGCAACACCTGGCGCAACGACGTCAGGCTTAATTGCCCAAGTATGTGTAACTGGTCCACGCGAACTAAATTCAGCAATTGTATCCTTTATATGTTGATATGAGGTCTTTACTACAGTGTTTTTGGTTTTGATTTGTTTTTTAAGCCATTCACCGTCTGCCTTTGAGAGGGAGGCAACTGGTATCGGAAGTTCCTTTTCAAGGGATCCTGAGAAATTCCCATCTGTATTATTGTAGATGAGTACGGCAATCGCGCCAGCTTCATACGCCCGAACTGCTTTTTGGGTAAAGGTAATTTCTCCTCGCTCCATTAAAACAATTTTATTTTTCACTTTTGGAAATTCAGATTCTGTGCCGATTCCAGCTTTTTTGATTTCATATTTCTTTTGTAGTTTCCAAGGTATTGACCCTTGCAGAGGCTGAATCTGAATTTTTCGATTGGCAAATCCAACTGTTAGATAGGGCAAAGTCATCGGCGGTGTGGATGCACCTACAGAAATTGCCTTTGAAGAAGTTCCTGGAGACCCTACCGTCCAGACCATTGGCCCAGAGTTCCCGCTGGAAGTGACAGCGACTATCCCCTCTTCCGTTGCTTTATCTAAAGCGAGACTAGTTGGCCAGTCTGGCCCATTAATGGTGTTGCCAAGCGAGAGATTAATGACGTCCACTTTATCTTCAATTGCTTTATCTATAGCTGCAATGACCTGCTCAGACGTTCCCATTCCACCAGGTCCAAGAGCGCGGTAGCCAATTATATCTGCCTCAGGTGCGACCCCTTTAATTTTGCCATTTGCCGCGATTATTCCTGCAACATGCGTTCCGTGTGAGGTATTTTTGCCTGCAATTCCTTTTGTTTCCATCGGGTCATCATCACCGTCAACAAGGTCGTAGCCACCCTTGTAATTCATTCTAAGGTCCGGGTGTGTGTAATCAACACCTGTATCAATCACCCCGACTTTTACACCTTTACCAGTTAAACGATGATCTGACTTATCGAAATGACTGCGAATCTCTTTGCCGCCAATAAAAGGAACACTCTCCTCAACAGACACCTGATATGTAGCAACAGGGGAACTGTGTTGAATGCCCGCTTCAGCTTTTAATTTCTGTATATCACTTCTCTTTCCCGTCACAGAAAAACCTGGGAATACATGTTTGTATATGTGGTTAATTTTAATGGAGGAATAGTTTCTTTTTATTTTTTCTACTACTAACTCAAATTGCTTATCATCTGTAATGAAAATTTCATGCGCCATTTCATCCATATCCAACTCAGGCAATGGAGGCCTATCCGGAAAACGGTGGGCATGGGCTGGTACTGATGAAAATAGGAGGATCAAACACATGCAGATTGCTGGTAACATTCTCACAAAAAAACCACCTCTTTGAGATAGCTTTTCTCAAAAGGTGGTCAAATATGTGGATGTTGTCTAGTTGCTGCGCCTAGAAACTCAAGAAACTTCAACTCCTCCTGCAGAGGCAAAAAGCGCCTCTGAGTCAGAGTCTCCGACGCACAGGACGTGCTAGTGCCGACAAGACATAAGGCCGTGGCGCTTTTAGTCGGCCAGTTTTTTCGTTTCTGGGCAAGGCGCCTCCACTTTTCTAATTATTTCGTACCGAATAAACGGTCTCCGGCATCTCCAAGGCCTGGAACAATGTAGCCATGGTCGTTTAATTGCTCATCAAGTGCTGCGATGAAGATATCTATATCAGGATGAGCTTCTTTAATTGCTTCTACACCCTCAGGCGCAGCAATTAAGCACATAAATTTTATATTAGTAGCACCGCGCTTCTTTAATGCGTTGATTGCTTCAACTGCTGATCCACCTGTTGCAAGCATAGGGTCAACCACGATGAATTCACGCTCTTCAATGTCAGAAGGCATTTTAAAATAATACTCAACGGGCTGCAATGTTTCAGGGTCACGATAAAGTCCGATATGCCCTACTTTTGCGGCTGGGATTAAACGTAGAATTCCATCCACCATACCTAAACCAGCACGAAGAATTGGCACAATCCCAATCTTTTTCCCAGATAAAACCATTGATTTCGCTTTGCGTACAGGAGTTTCAACTTCAACTTCCTCAAGCGGCATATCACGAGTAATTTCAAAAGCCATTAAGCTTGCGACTTCGTCTACCAATTCACGAAATTCCTTTGTACCCGTGTTCTTATCACGTATGTATGTAAGCTTATGTTGAATTAGTGGGTGATCAAAAACGTACACTTTCCCCATCGTTCATCTCTCCTTTTTTGAGTCTCGCTGTTCTTAGAATGACCATCAGCAGAAAAATTAACACCACGAACTATATTTTTCACACTTCAATAGATTTTACAGAAAAAATAAAACATGTTCAAGACGAAATTTAAAAATACACAAGATGGATGCACTTCGATCTTTGTCCAAGTGCTTTTGTACTGGGGTGGTTGGAGTGGAATTGGAGATATGTACTACGAATTTTTGCTATATCGGACACAGATGCTGTTATTTCGGACATTCAGCCAAATATATCGGACATAAGCAGTTGGAGTGAAAAATCGGGAAATAGAATTGTGCCCTAAGTCCACGAGATTGTGACCTAACTGCAATAAATTGTGCCCCAACCTCCGAGAATTGTGCCCTATCTACAAAAAATTGTGCCCTAAACCAAAAAGGCAGGACGCCCAAACATACGGGAGTCCTGCCTTCAACTTTTTTAATACTCTTTATAAAGGACAAACTTGCTAGTTAATGCTTCTACACGCGCGCTTGCTTCAGCTAACTTCACTTCGTCTTCTGAATTTTTTAATGCAAATGCGATGATAGATGCAATTTCATCCATATCCTCTAAACCAAAGCCTCTACTTGTAACAGCAGCTGTTCCGATACGGATACCACTTGTTACAAATGGACTTTCTGGGTCGAATGGAATCGTATTTTTATTAACTGTAATGCCGATATCATCAAGAACCTTTTCAGCCACTTTACCAGTTAAACCTAATGAACGAACGTCAAGTAGTAGTAAGTGATTGTCAGTTCCACCAGATACCAGGTCTAAGCCTTCTTTTTGTAAAGATGCCGCTAGTCTCGCTGCATTGTCAACGATATTTTTAGTATACTGTTTGAATTCTTCTGTTAATGCTTCTCCGAATGCAACTGCTTTAGCAGCAATAACGTGCATTAATGGACCACCTTGGATACCTGGGAAGATGGACTTATCGATTTTCTTCGCGAATTCTTCTTTACAAAGAATCATACCACCACGTGGACCACGTAATGTCTTGTGAGTAGTAGTTGTTACGAAATCTGCATATGGAACAGGGTTCTCGTGAAGTCCCGTTGCCACAAGACCTGCGATGTGAGCCATGTCTACCATTAAGTATGCGCCCACTTCGTCCGCGATTTCTCTAAACTTTTTAAAGTCAATTGCGCGTGGATATGCACTCGCACCTGCAACGATAAGCTTTGGCTTATGTTCGACTGCTTTAGCACGTACATCGTCGTAATTGATTTGATGTGTTTCAGGATCTACTCCATACTCCACGAAATTATATTGAATTCCACTGAAGTTTACCGGACTACCATGTGTTAAATGTCCACCATGGGAAAGATTCATCCCAAGTACAGTGTCACCCTGCTCTAGGATTGTAAAGTATACAGCCATATTTGCTTGAGCCCCAGAGTGCGGCTGCACATTTACATGCTCTGCGCCAAAGATTTCCTTCGCACGGTCTCTAGCAATGTTCTCTGCTACATCCACATGCTCACAGCCACCATAGTAGCGACGGCCAGGATATCCTTCTGCATATTTGTTTGTTAATACAGAACCTTGAGCCTCCATGACTGCTTCACTTACAAAGTTTTCAGATGCAATCAGCTCAATTTTAGTACGTTGTCGTTTTAGTTCATCTTGTATTGCCTGAAATACTTGTTGATCTTGCTCCGATAAATGTTTCATTTGGAATCCTCCTTTTAATCTATTATGAATTATTCCGCTAATTTGAAAAATACTTTTCCATTGTAACACTTTTATTCGGCAGTAGGAAGATTAACTTTTAGATTCATTTTTCGTTGAAACCGCTTTAAAACAGGGTTGAAAGCTGTAATATACGATTACTATTGCCTTTCCTGGTAATTAAAAAAAATTAAATGTTTTTTCTAAAACCCGAACATTTTCCTATTATTTGTAAAGTATCGTTCACTTATTTTGAATTAATATGAAAAAGAGACAAGGCTCCCCCTGTCTCTACCTTCACTCCGTCGTCCAGTTCCAGTATTCGAATTCGCCAACCTGGATATTTCTGAAGTCTTGCTCTTCTTTTAATTTTAAAAGTTCCTTCACTGGACCCGTAACAACCGCACCATACACTAAAAACTCATTTTCTTTTAAATATTCGTAGCGTTCTTCTAGGTACCATAGGCCGAGCACATTTTGACGATAGGTTTTGCTCTCATCATCAATTAGATTCTTCATGTTCTTAAGCATCACCTTCTGATTTTCTTCAATGGCCTTACTTGATAAAATCCATTCAGCCCAGCCATTATAATCTTTATTCATATCGACAGCCCTTGATAAGCCAAGTGTATCAACTGACAAATGCTCTCCACCACCTGTTTGTCCCCATGACGGCTCGAAGGCTTTCAATTCACCAGCATATAAAGGCATCCAATAAACATCGAGATCATACTTTTCCAGCTTCTTTAGTAACTCTTTCGGATTATAGAATTGAGACGTTGAAAATGCTAAATTTGCAACTGTCCCCTCGTGAACCATCTCGAGCTTCTGCCACTCTTGTTGATCTGCCCTATTCGTTACACCAGCCAATTTCTTTCCTGTACGTGGGTCCTCAGGTAACACAAATCCAAATTGCTTATTATCTGAGCTTTGAAAATAGGATGTTTCCTTTGTTGAAAATAGATTTAACAAGCGCTTTGTTACATTCCATTCACCAATGACCTGTTCTTCCTTACCTATTGTCTGTGAAATAGGAATGGTCATTCTTTGACTTAAAAAGGGTGTAATTTCGGCATTAATCGGCATACCGTACTCACCATGAAGGCCCGGTTGTGTCCAGTCAATTGCTAGATTCAAATGAAATGAATTCTTATCATCAAGCTTTGTAAAACTGTAACCAATCGAAAGTAACATCATATAGATGCCATACAAAAATAAGAGAATGAGCACAACCCGTATGATTCTAATAGTCAGCGAAAAGCGATACTTCCATAAAACCCGCTTTTCCTTATCCTTCGTCCACTCTGTCATTTCAATCACTCCTTTTATAGAACCATAGGGACGGTTCTCCTGGTTCAACACTTTAACTCAAAACGGTATATCTATATTGCCTCTCCCCGCTAGTGTCTGAAGCCTTTTTCGTGCGCGATGAAGTTTCACTTTTACCTGTGATTCAGTCAATTCCATCGCTTCCTGAATTTCTTCATATGAGAATTCTGCGATTTCCCGGAAATAAATAATCGTACGGTAGTTTTCCGGGAGCAGTTCAAGTAAATCAGCTAACTCCCCGATGTTCTCCCTTGTTACGACTTCTTCCTCGGGGATTCCGTATGGACTCTTCATATCCCCTTTATCATAAAAAGGGACCCACTTCCACCGCTGTCGCTTTCGCCATTCATCCAGGTATGTGTTACGGGCAACCTTAAAAAGCCATGGTTTGACATCCTCATATTTGTAAAAAGAAAGGGATACCGTTGCCCGGAAAAATGTTTCCTGAACAAGCTCCTCAGCTAAAGTAGAGGATCCTGACATTCGTAACAGATAATAAAAAAGGGGTTCCGCATAACGGCGATAAATATCATCTAGTTTCTCATTTCGTTCCTTACTCATCGCCGCCCCCCTTTCTCACTTTCCTCCATCATTCCTTACTTACAAAACGATCAAATCCCTAAATAGTTACACATGTAATTATAAATATTTTACTAGAATGAAAAGAACCACAGGAACCGTCCCCGTGGTCCCTGTGGTCATTAACATTTCTTATTTTCCTTTTTATCCGGGTAAACTGCCCGTTCGCCACCAATGAGTTTGGGTCTTGCCTTGGCCATTGTGACATGCGCTCCACCTAGTTCTTTAATTGAACTTCGAATTGGAACTGCAACATGTTTTAGATGCATGCCAATGAAGGTGTCACCAATATCAATACCTGCTTCGGCTTTAATAAATTCAACAACTACAGGATCATTAAAATGCCCAAAAGCATATGTGGCCATCGCACCACCCGCGGTTCGAACCGGAACGACGGTTACTTGTTCGTAATTTTTATGTATGGCTGTTTCCCGTTCTACAACCAATGCACGGTTTAAATGCTCACAGCACTGAAACGCGAGCTCCACGCCGACATTTTCACGAAGCTTAGCCAATTCGCTAAAAATCATTTCCGCCACTTCTTCTGATCCAGCTGTCCCGATTCGCTCACCAATGACCTCACTCGTACTGCAGCCAATAACAAGAAGCTCTCCTTTTTTCAACGAAGCTCTTTCCGCAAACTCCGAAAGAAGCGTCTGAAGCTGCCCTCTCCACACCTCAAGATCCGCAACCATCTTCATTCCCTCCTTTGGGACAGGTCCCTCGTCCCACAATTAAATATACGCCTGATTCATCAAGTCCTCAGGCGCGGTTTTCTCGTATGTTATTCCTCAGATGGGTTGTTTTCATATTCGGTGATTTTGTTGATTCTGTTTTCATGACGCCCACCTAAGAATTCTGTAGTAAGCCACGCTTTTGCAATTTCGACTGCTAGCCCAGGGCCAATCACTCGTTCACCCATCGCTAAAATATTGCTGTTGTTATGCTCACGAGTGGCCTTTGCACTAAATACATCATGACAAAGTGCACAACGGATGCCCTGTACCTTGTTCGCAGCAATACTCATTCCAATCCCCGTTCCACAAATTAAAATGCCACGGTCATATTCCCCGTTCGCTACTTTTTTCGCTACAGGTAAGGCATAATCCGGATAGTCTACGGATGTAGAACACTCACACCCGAAATCATCATACTCAATTTCAAGTTCGTCCAATACTTTTTTAATTTCTTCACGTAATACTAAACCGCCATGGTCTGAAGCAATTGCAACTTTCATTGTAAATCCCCCTAATATGAATTGAGACTTGGCTGGATATTTCGCCAAAAGACATTCCTTTTCCTCTTATTATACCTAAAAAAGAACTCCCGAACCAAAATAGGAGTTCCATGATTTAAAAAATTACATTGTAAAACGTTGAATCGTCTGCTTTAACTGTCCTGCTTGTGTAGCAAGCTCCTGTGCCAACGCATCTACTTCACAAATCACACTTGTTTGATGTTGCGTTGCCGCACTTACCTCCTGTGCACCGGCAGAGGTTTGTTCCGCAATCGCTGCAACCTCTTGAGACTGCAGGGATGTCGCTTGAATGCAATCCATTTGTTTTTCAACCAAGGTAACAATTTGTTTTACTGCATCTGCCACCTCATGAACGGACGTAGTCATC
This sequence comes from Fredinandcohnia onubensis, assembly GCF_031181385.1. Taxonomy (GTDB): domain Bacteria; phylum Bacillota; class Bacilli; order Bacillales; family Bacillaceae_L; genus Ferdinandcohnia; species Ferdinandcohnia onubensis_C. Next base: position 103,307 of record NZ_JAPSKV010000001.1, on the reverse strand, counting down.
TCAGCAATCGCATCATTTGTGATGGTCCCCTTTTTCGCTTCCTCATTTGCAACCGCGACCTGTTCTGAAATTTGAACGACTACATTTCGAACCTCTTGCTGGATATTTTGAATAAGTTCCGTAATCCCTTGGACAGCCTTTGAGCTTTCATCTGCAAGCTTTCTTACTTCCTCGGCAACAACCGCAAAGCCTTTTCCATGCTCACCGGCACGGGCTGCTTCAATTGAGGCATTCAACGCAAGTAAATTCGTTTGGCGGGCAATATCGCCAACAAGAGAAATAATATGTTCCACTTCCTTCGCATTCGTCTCAAGACGATTTACGGCTTGAAGTGATATTTGATTGTTATCAACAAGCTTATTAATGCCCGAAATTAACGAATGAACAACCTCCTTGCTATCATTCAATGTATCGACCATTTCAACAGACAAGTTTTGTGAAGTTTTCGCATTTTCTTGGACCTCTTCAGCAATTTGAATCACATCCTCGATAGATTCAGCCGTTTCTTGAATCGATACGGCAGAGCTGTCCGCCCCTTTGGAAATCTCAGAAATCGTTCGATTAATATTTTCCGCCTGTTCGGATGCAAGACTGGATGCTTTCGTAATCTCAATTACTTTTTCATTTGTATTTTCAAAGTTTCCTTCAATGTTTCGAACCATTTCACGGAGATTGTGAAGCATTTTATTAAAAGCAAGACTCAAGCTTCGAATCTCGTCATCTGATTTCGAAACGGGAACATCCTCACGAATATCACCATTTGCAGCATGAATCGCCACCTGCTCAAGCTTTTGGAGTGGCTTCGTAATGAAGGAAGCCGCGAAATAAGCGAGAATCCCAGACCAAACAATCCCTAAAACCAACGTGCCAATGATAAAAATTTGTTGATTGATCAACTCATCTACAAACGGATACACAAAATAAATGAATAACGCTGATGTTGAGTAAGTCACAATCGCTAAAATAGTCGTAAGAAAGACTAATTTTAGGTTTATACCAAATTTATAGCGCCTCTTTTTCAACCGATTCTCCCCCGAATCCAACTAACTATTTAAGTTTTGAAAGTACTTCATCAATCAATGGTTCAAGCTCTGCATAAGTTTCTCTATAAATCTCTACTGGTCCTCCAAATGGATCTGAAATTTCTCCACTACCATTTGTAAATTCCTTTAACGTATGTACCTTGTCATACGCTTCCGGAAAGCTTTGAAGTATTGCTTGCTTATGGTGGCTGGTCATCGTTAACACATATGTGGCCCAATCAATATGTTCTTGTGTTAAAAAAGAAGAAGAGTGCTGATACTCAATTCCATTTTCCTTCAAGACTTGCGCCGTATTCGCCGAAGCAGGACTGCCATCACCAGCAAAAATCCCCGCTGATTTCACTTCAATTTCTTCTCCCGCTTTATTCCGTAAAATCGCCTCAGCCATCGGACTTCGACATGTATTTCCTGTACAAACAAATAAAACACGAATCATTTCATCACCCTTTTCTACCTGTCTTGATGCTACTAACGACCTGCATAAATAGACAAAATTCGATATAGTCCTATTATAAATGAGATGCACCCAAAACACATAGTCAATATATGAAAAAAAGAGCACGAGTTTTCCACTCATACTCTTTCATGGGGTACAGCTCCCTTAGGTCACAGGTTCCTCATCTAGATTTTGGGTCACAGGGACAGGTCCCCCGTCCCACTTATAATGGAAATAGCAATTTCACTCCGAAGACTAGGAGGATACACCCACCTAGTACCTCACTATATGTACCGAGCCAATGTTGGACCTTTCTCCCTAGCAGAAGACCAACCCATGATAGCACCATGCTAACTACACCAAACATTAGAATTACCATAATTGTCTTCGCACCATAAATTCCTAATGAAAGCCCAACAGAAAAACTATCGAGGCTCACACTTAAGGCAAAAATAAACAAACCAAACCCAACAGGTGTAATCATGCGTTTGTCACCGTCATCTTCCTTGAAGGAAGAAATGACCATTTGTAATCCTAAAAATAAGAGCAATCCTGCACCTACATAGGTTGCAATTGCTCCAAATGTATCTGATAAAAAATGGCCGATCATCATTCCAGCCAAGGGCATCCACATATGAAATAAACCGATGGTTATCCCGATTGTTAAGATCTGCTTAAGTCTCAACCGGATTAAACCCATTCCAAGTCCTACGGAAAATGCGTCCATTCCTAAAGCAAATGCCATAATAAATAAGGTTATAATTTCCCCGAGAAATGCTGTAATATCCATCTTCTACCTCCTTGGACGTGCCTATTTCAACATATGCATGTACAAAACGAAATAGAAGAAGGATGTTCAAAAAGTTGCCAAATGATAAGACTGCGAATCTCTGCGTCTAGTTCAAAAAGGAGGATTGCACGCATACCTAGTATATGTGCTTGCGTCTACCAGCTTATTCAAGTAGTAAATTCCTCAGCACAAGGCAGCAAAGTAGTATTTCAAGCTGTTGCCTCGCTCCGGTCCTCAAGTCTTTCCTTCCTTGACCTTCTTGCTTCCGATTCGTCACCTTTTTGAACCACATATTTTAGTCAAGGATTTTCCCAATTTATTCAGTTATCAATTTATGTCCCGCTGCTTTGGTCAACCGGTTCATGATGGCTTGCCCAATACCCTCACTTGGAAAACTCTCACTAAAAATAACATCGACATTACTTTCATCAAAGAGGCGAAGGACATCATAAAGCCTGTTTGCCACCGTTTCTAAATCTTCACGCGATCCACAAACAATAATCTTATCTGCATTGTATTTGTTTTCACGTTCCGTTGTTGTCAGAACGCCAACCTTTAAACCCTCAGCTTGCTTTTCTTTTACAAGGGATTGAATAAATTCCATCGAACCATTCACGATTGTAAGTGGTGCCGTTGGTGCGTAATGTTTATATTTCATTCCTGGTGATTTTGGCGCTTCATCTTCTTTTAAAATCGCTTGATCAACCTCGACCACACCACACACTTCCTCAAGCTGCTCTTTCGTCACACCGCCTGGACGTAAAATGATAGGCACCTCACCTGAACAATCCAGAACCGTTGACTCAAGTCCAACACCGGTTGCTCCGCCGTCAAGGACACCGGCAATTTTTCCAGTCAAATCATCCGCTACATGCTTAGCAAGTGTCGGGCTTGGTTTTCCCGAAAGGTTCGCACTTGGCGCAGCAAGCGGAAGCCCTGTTGCCGATATTAATGCCAAAGCAACTGGATGGCTTGGCATCCGAACTGCCACCGTTTCTAGACCTGCTGTTACTTTACTTGCTACAGCATTTTCCTTCTTTTTTAAAACAAGTGTTAACGGACCCGGCCAGAATTTTTCAATCAATCGCTCCGCCTGCTCCGAAATATCCTGCGTGAATTGATGAAGCTGCCCAATTGTGGAAATGTGGACAATCAGTGGATTATCGCTCGGGCGCCCCTTTGCTGCGTAAATTTTTGTGACCGCCTCGTCAGACAAAGCATTCGCTCCAAGACCATAAACCGTTTCAGTAGGGAATGCAACCACTTCATTTGCCTGTAAAAGCTTTGCAGCCTCTTTTATTTGTGGATAAGATTCTAAATCTTGTTCATATTTATCCACAACCCATTGTTTTGTTTCCATGTAACGCAACTCCTATAAAGAATTCCTTTAGTTATGTAGTTTATTTATTATTATAATATAAAAAAGTATAGGTATATAATGGGTAGAAAACAAGTGTTATCCACATTTTGTGGATAATTTAACCGAAAATGTGGATAGTTTTGTGGATATAACCAACTTTTCCATAAATCACACCTACAGGAAAAATGTATCCACAGTCCATATTTTTCTACACGTTCCATAGACTATCATATTTTTTTACTTTTTAACAACAAAACTTATCCACAATATCCACAAATTAGGTGTATAAACACAAATAAAACCCCTACCTGCGAACATTCCATTCACAAACAAGGGTTTGAAAACTAATCTTATTTTTCAATTTGCGAAAACATGAACATCGGGTCGGCTTTTTCAAGCAGTTGTGAGATATGATTTGACCCTTTGATATGATCAGGAAGCTCACTCGTTTCAACTTGCCCAAAACCAAGCATGGCGAAAAATTGAATAGACGCTTGCTTATTTGTTGCTAAATATAAACGGGCTATTTCCTTATGCTTCGCTAGTGAAATTGCACTCTTAAACAGGGTTAATAAATTCGTTTGGTCCACACCCGGCGAGATTACGAGCGATCGAAGTAAGCCATCCTTTTCAATTCTCTCAATTCCTAAAGTTGCGAGGATTTTTTGCTCAGCGTCCTCAAGTAATATAAAATGGTCAATTATCGATTCAATACCTTCCGCACTTACTTCAGCTTGTCCTAAAAACGCTTTTACTTTTTCAATATCCTGTTCAGTTGCCGTTCTAATTTGTTTCACCTTCTCCACCCCATCTTTCGTTATCTAGTAACTACTCTATGAGGGCTTCAAAACAAATAGAACCAAATGCTAGACTTTTAGCTAAAAAGTGAAGTGAACAATTCAACCAAGAAGAACTTTACCTCTACCTCTTCCCCTTCACTTTCCTGATTCTCTGCATTTTCTTTCTTGTCTTTCTTTTCTTGCTTATCTTTCTTCTCAACTTCTTGCTCTTCTTGATCCATCGCTACATCTTTTCCCTCTTCATCCGACGCTTCAATTGCATCACCAGTTGAAAAGTCTAAGAAACATAATGGCGGGAATAACACGCACCACCAGTTTGCCCCTTCAGCCTCACCTAACGAAATCAGAATTGCTTCATACTCACCCGCTGGGTATAAGAATTGACCGTAAAGCTTTGTTGGAAATTGAACATTGCGTCCGTAATCGACTGAATAATTTTGATTGCTCTTTTCTTCTTCTAAAACTCTAGCAACGATCTTCTCGATTTCTGGTAGTCTCTCTTGAATCAACTCTCTTGCTGCTTCAATTGAAGTTAACTCCGCTACCCATACCGTAATCTCTGCATTCACCGCGTCGCGTACCTTGCGCTTTAACGCTTGATCCTCTTTGGAATCACTGTTTGCTAAGATGCGAAGTCGAATCGCTTCATCAGGAATCACCTGATACCCTTCCGCACTTGTTTCTTTTATCAATAAATGGCTATTCGCCCCAATTAACATTAAAAATATAAATGATATAATCGCAATTTGTTTACTCACTCTCTAGCACCATCCCTTCACAAACCATTCTCGCCAAAAAAATAGAATCCTAAACTACCAAATTTGAAAAATCTATTAAACTATTTTTTTCAGTGAGATGATTCGGACTGGTCGAGCCGAGAGAGCGAACTGTAAGTCCGAATACGTAGCTGATTCTGACAGCACAAGCAGGAATTGCGATCAGTGAGTCAGAATACATGCCTGATTCCGACTGCACGAAAAGGAATTGCAATCAGTGAGTCAGAATACATGCCTGATTCCGACTGCACGAAAAGGAATTGCAATCAGCGAGTCAGAATACATGCCTGATTCCGACTGCACGAAAAGGAATTGCAATCAGCGAGTCAGAATACATGCCTGATTCTGACAGCACGAAAAGGAATTGCCGGCAGTGTGTCCAAATAAGAAAAGGATTTGGACCGAGCGACTAGGTTTAGGTCTTTAAATAGTTTTTTAATGAATGTAAAGTTGACTTTACAAAATGTATAGTTTACCATACAATTAAGGCAGAAACATTTGGAGGATATTGCCAATGGATATTAAAAATCGTGTGAAGGAGCTCCGTGCAAAGCACAGTCTTACACAGGGTGCACTTGCTGAAAAAGTGAACGTGACGCGGCAAACGATTGTAGCATTGGAGAAGGGAAGCTATATACCATCACTTTTGCTTGCAATGAATATCGCACGAACGTTTAACTTGCCAATCGAAAAAATTTTTTATTTGGAGGATGAGTGAAGATGAGTATTGCTCGTAATGTTGTGTTCTCGATTGTTTCACTAGCGCTATTTGGATGGGGATTATCATCTTTGTACTTTGCTCAAATTGATTTTGCCGATATTGTAAAAAACAACCCTGAGCCACCTTGGTCGATTGAAATTAACATGGTGCCCATTTTTGCCACAATTTTAATTGGGACTATTTTTGCAGCTATCACCTTACCAAAATTAAAACGGAAGCGAAAGTCATGGAAACGTGTATTTTTGTTGCCTACCGAATTTGAAGAAGGTGACGAACGTGAAAAGGAACTCACTGGAAAAGCATGTCGAGCTTCTTATATCAGTATGTGGTACACATTCCCAATCATCAGCGCACTATTTTTACTCTATCCATTCATCTCAGACAGCGTACCCTACTACCCAATTATCTTATTTTTGCTGTATCCATTAATACAGATCATTGCTTACTTTATTTCTTGGAAGAAGAACTACTAGAAAAGTGATAAAGCGCAATTATTGACTTTATCACGCAATTCTCGTTCAGGATCGCGTATTTATCGTATTTAAAACGCAATTACTAGGATTAAAACGCAAAAACAGCGAAACATCACGCAATTCATCTAGTACACCATCAAAAAAAGGCTTGGCACCTACGCCAAGCCTTTTTAAAAACCTATTTCAGCAAAAACCATACGGTCTTTTCCATTAATGTCGTTAACCACTTCTACTTTTGCTCCAGAAAAAGTATCACGTAGCATTTGCGCAACATCTTCCCCCTGACCAATGCCTACTTCAAAGGCCACTATCCCTCTTTCTCTTAAAACGAGAGGTATCTCCTTCATAAATCGGCGATAGAAATCCAATCCATCCTGGCCACCTACTAAAGCCCGGAGAGGTTCATGATCCTTCACAACCGTTGACAACGTCGCAATATCATTTTCCGGAATATACGGTGGGTTGGATACAACCACGTCCACCTTTTGCCCTTCTTCTATTAACGGTCCTAATAAGTCACCATCAATAAACCTTACCTTTGCGCCTAACCGCTCTGCATTTTCCTGCGCCACCTCAATAGAAGCCATTGCTATATCCACTGTCATTACATCTAATCGCCCGTCTTCAAGAGCAAGTGTAATCGATATCGCTCCACTACCCGTCCCAACATCCACGACCTTCAGCATGTCTGTTGCAGGATACAACCGTCCGATTCTCGCAAGTAACCCTTGAACCAATTCTTCCGTCTCAGGCCTAGGAATTAAGACTTCCTCATTCACTAAAAATTTACGCCCGTAAAACTCCTCATAGCCCATGATGTGTTGGACCGGAACTCCACTCACGACTTTCTCGATAGCTGCTACAAACTTCTCCTTCACAGCTGGAGGAAGCTCTTCTCTAATTTCTGCAAGAAGTCGCGCTCGACTTAACTCTAGGTAATGACATAACAACATTTCCCCGATATTCTCTTCCCGACCGTGTTCCCGTAAAAAAGAAGAAGCCCATTTGAGGGCTTCGAATATTTTATGAAATTCTGCCATTATTCGGCTTGCTCCATTTTTCTTGCTTGGTCTTCCATGATGAGAGCATCAATGACTTCATCAAGTTTCCCTGTTAGGATTTGATCAAGCTTTTGTATCGTTAATCCGATACGGTGGTCAGTTACACGGTTTTGTGGGAAATTGTACGTACGGATACGTTCTGAACGGTCACCTGTACCTACGGCTTGTTTCCGGTTTTGGTCGTATTCCGCTTGCGCTTCCTGTTGGAACTTATCATAAACACGGGCACGCAATACTTTCATTGCTTTTTCCTTGTTTTTGATTTGCGATTTCTCATCCTGACAGGAAACCACAGTTCCAGTTGGCAAATGCGTTAAACGAACCGCTGACATTGTGGTGTTAACACTTTGTCCTCCAGGTCCACTAGATGCAAACGTATCAACACGAATATCCTTTTCATGAATTTCAACTTCAACCTCTTCTGCTTCAGGTAGTACCGCTACAGTTGCAGTTGATGTATGAATACGTCCACCTGATTCCGTTTCAGGTACACGTTGCACACGGTGTGCCCCATTTTCGAACTTCAATTTCGAATAAGCACCTTTTCCTGTAATCATAAAGATGATCTCTTTATATCCACCAACACCCGTTGAGTTTGAATCCATAACTTCAGTCTTCCAGCCTTGGTGCTCAGCAAAGCGGCTGTACATACGATAAAGATCACCAGCAAATAGCGCAGCCTCATCTCCACCTGCAGCACCACGAATTTCCATGATAACGTTTTTGTCATCATTCGGATCCTTCGGCAATAGTAACACGTGCAGGCGCTCCTCAAGGTCCTCCATTTGGTCCTCAAGCTCATTGATTTCTTCCTTCACCATCTCACGCATTTCTGCATCCAGCTTCTCTTCAAGCATTGCTTTCGCATCGGTTAACTGTTCCTTAACCTCTTTGTACTCTCTATACTTCTCTACCGTTTCTTGTATATCAGATTGTTCTTTTGAATATTCACGTAGTTTATTTGTATCACTTACGATATCCGGGTCACTCAATAGTTCATTTAGTTTTTCATAACGAGCTTCAACAGCCTCTAAACGATCGAACACGTTCTTCACCTCAAAATTTAGTCCATAACAGTATAATTATAGTATAGGGTACCCACATCGTCAAAGCAAATTACGGAATAACTATTCTCTTCCAAATTTCGCTGTCGAATTAAAGAAATTATGTTGGATTGGTTCTTTCTTTGACGAAACGGTTCTAGTTTTGTCTAGACGGAAGGATTTTATCGATAAAAGGAGAATCGTAGTAGTAGATAAAGAATCGGTTCAAAATAAAAAATAGAGATAATAGGGGGATGGGTTGGTGTGAATACTGCGCAGTTCGCAAAAAAATTGGGGGTATCAACAAAAACGGTTCGGAAATGGATTAAAATCTTTAATTTACAATGTGCGAAAAACGAATACGGACACTATGTATTTGAGGAAACAGATTTTCCACTATTCGAAGGAATACGGAATCAAGTGAAATCCGGTGTCCCTTCTGATAAAATCGAATTATCTACACCAGCGCCTAGGAAGGGGACCGCACGGAAAATGGTTCAAGCATCAGATAAAACACTCTCAGAAAAATTAAACGCAATCATGGATCGGATTAAAGAAAACGAAAGACAAATTCAAGAAAAAGCGAGTGACGTTGTTTCCTATCAGCTGCTTCAACATCGCAAGGAAATTGATGAACTACAAAAGAGGATGCAAAAAATGGAGGACTATATCGAGCTGCTTGAAAGAGAAAAGGAAGAGTTACAAAAACAAACGGCCATTACACTCGAAAAAGTAGAAGGTTCAAGAAAACGTAAAAGAGTTCTCGGATTCCTCTTTTAAGATCAGGACACAAAAAACCTGATCTTTTTTTATGCCCGAAAAGAAAAAGCACCCCAATCAGGAGCGCCTTATAATTTCATTGTATCCTTTTGAACAGCAGATTGTAATAATGGTTTTCCTGGTACTTCATGATGGTGACGGCAACGTGGCTCATACGACTCAGAAGCACCTACTAAGATGATCGGATCATCATAGGATGCAGGTTGTCCATTAATTAAGCGTTGTGTTCTGCTAGAAGGTGAACCACAGACTGAACATACCGCCTGTAATTTAGTAACAAGCTCAGCTAGCGAAAGTAGCTCAGGCACTTTTCCAAACGGCTCTCCTCGGAAGTCTTGGTCTAAGCCAGCAACGATTACGCGATGACCACGATTTGCAAGTGTTTGAACCACTTCTACAATCTCATCATCAAAAAATTGTACTTCATCAATTGCAACTACATCTGTATCGGCAGAGACCTCTTTTAAAAGATCAGCTGAAGTTGCAACTGGTTTTGCTATAAAGGATGAACCATTATGTGACACAACGGAATTTTCACTATATCGATTATCTATTTGAGGCTTAAACACCTGAACGGATTGTCTTGCGAATTCAGTACGACGTACACGTCGAATCAGTTCTTCGGATTTTCCTGAAAACATGCTTCCACAAATTACTTCAAGCCAGCCACTTTGCTTCATAATATACATGAAACGAAAGTCTCCTTTCCTCGGGTTGTTTCTACCGAGCCAACTAATTGACTATGGGTTTTGAGGATTATTTTTAAGAGGTAAGTATCTATAATTGCGAGAAAAAATAGGTTTAGTAGCAAAAAAAACAGGCAAGAAGAGAAAACTTGCCTGTTTTTGGCTTTCAAACCGATATTATTTAATACCGTATTTTTTGTTGAATTTATCTACACGTCCACCTGCATCAGCGAACTTCTGACGGCCTGTATAGAATGGGTGACACTCTGAGCAAACCTCAACGCGGATCTCCTCTTTTACAGAACCAGATTCAAATTCGTTTCCACAAGCACATTTCACCATAACTTTTTTGTAGTTTGGATGAATTCCTGATTTCATTCGTCTCATCTCCTTCCGCCCTGAATCATTTGATCGAAACAGAGTTACGTTTTAGCAAAATCGCAATGTATTTTGTATACCTAAAACGCACATGTTGAAATTATAACAAGTGAAGCTATGAATTGCAACTTAATCCTGCTGTTAAAAATCGCTAATTTGCAATATTTTTTCCAACAAGATTTGAAGCAGGTACATGCTTCGGGATATAAACCTTACGATTCAGAACGATTGCCGCTTCTTCTAGCAGCTGCCGCTTTCTTTTCTGCCTCAAGCATTTCAAAGAACTCTGCATTTGTCTTAGTTTGCTTAAGTCGACGTAAAAATTTCTCTGCAAAATCTGGGGAATCTGACATTGCTTTTCGGATTGCCCAAATTTTATCCAGCTTGCCTTTTTCGATAAGAAGTTCTTCTTTTCTTGTACCAGAACGACGAATATCGATCGCAGGGAAAATACGTCTTTCTGCAAGTGAACGATCAAGGTGAAGCTCCATGTTACCAGTACCCTTGAATTCCTCATAGATAACGTCATCCATACGGGAACCTGTGTCAACAAGTGCAGTCGCTAGAATTGTTAAACTTCCACCCTCTTCGATATTTCTCGCTGCCCCAAAGAAACGCTTTGGACGGTGGAATGCAGCAGGGTCAATCCCGCCTGATAATGTACGTCCACTTGGCGGGATGACAAGGTTATATGCTCTTGCTAGACGAGTGATACTATCCATTAAGATAATGACATCGCGTTTGTGCTCAACAAGACGCATAGCCCTTTCTAACACAAGTTCAGCAACCTTAATATGGTTTTCCGGAACCTCATCAAAAGTAGAACTAACAACATCCCCCGCTACTGAGCGTTCGATGTCTGTAACCTCTTCTGGGCGTTCGTCAATTAGTAATACGATCAGCTCAGCCTCAGGATGGTTCGTTGTGATGCTGTTTGCAATTTCCTTAATCAGCATCGTTTTACCAGCTTTTGGCGGCGCCACAATTAGTCCACGTTGTCCGAAACCAACCGGTGCCAAAATGTCCATAATTCGAGTTGAAATATGATTTGGCTTTGTTTCTAAGATAACTTGACGATCTGGATATAGAGGGGTTAGACCTGGGAAGTGAACACGTTCCTTTGCTGATTCTGGATCATCACCGTTAACAGCCTCCACGTGAAGTAGTCCATAATAACGTTCATTTTCCTTTGGAGGACGCACTTTACCTGATACCTTATCCCCGTTTCTTAAGTCAAAACGACGGATTTGAGATGCAGAAATATAGATATCTTCAGACGATGGAGAATAGTTGATTGGACGAAGGAATCCAAATCCTTCTGATTGGATAATTTCTAGAACACCTTCCATAAATAAAAGGCCATCCTGCTCTGCCCGTGCTTTTAGAATTGCAAAAATCAATTCTTTCTTCGTTAACTTGCTATAATAAGAAACCTTAAATTCACGTGCTAATTCGTATAATTCTTTTAGCTTCATGTTTTCTAGGCTTGAAATTGTAATACTCATTCGTACACCACTCTTTTTCTAGTTTAAAATTATTTCTACTTACTCGTAAATGCTCTCCAATTGATTTGGTTATAACGCCCGCCAAAGCGCATTTGATGATTGGTTCATTCGTCCATTATATAAAAGCGTTTTCGCATTTTTCTCTTAAGGAATTCAAGAGATAGATGAAACATTTTATATGTAACAGTATGGATGGAATGATATAGAAGCATTATGAGGATTGCATAGAAGTTTTACCGCGGTACTCATTTTTGTTAAGGAAATTGGAATCCCTAGACATGAATTTAATTGAAGTAAAAAAGACTATAAAGACTTTATATAGTCTTCTTTATTTTACCCTATTCTTGTATTTTTAATCAATACCCTTATTTTAATAGAGTTATGAAGTTCCAATAACAAAAGGCTTTTTAGCAAATACGTAAATGGGTATAGTAAACAAGAGAAGCGAGTACTAGAGACTCGCTTCTACTTTATTTAATTACTAGATTGGGCTTTTTCTTTAAGCTGTGTCTACCATCTATGAATCTAACAGTTCCTGATTTTGCACGCATAACAAGTGAATGAGTGGTTCCGATTGATCCCTTAAATTGTACACCACGTAATAGCTCACCATCTGTGACACCTGTAGCAGCAAAAATCGCGTCATCTCCACTAACTAGATCTTCCATTTTGAGAACTTTTGAAACATCTAGTCCCATTTTAATACAACGAGCAATCTCTTCATCGTTTTGAGGTAGGAGCTTACCTTGAATTTCGCCGCCTAGACATTTCAATGCAACGGCTGAAAGAACACCTTCTGGAGCACCGCCTGAGCCGAATAAAATGTCTACTCCGGTATGGTCAAATGCTGTGTTAATTGCACCCGCAACGTCACCATCATCAATTAACTTGATTCTAGCTCCTGCCTCACGAAGCTGTGAAATGATGTGTTCATGTCTTGGGCGGTTTAAAACAGTTGCTACGACATCTTCAATATCCTTATTTTTCGCTTTTGCCACTGCTTTAAGGTTATCGATTATCGGTGCGTTAATATCGATTAATCCAACCGCTTCAGGGCCGACTGCGATTTTTTCCATATACATATCTGGGGCATGAAGTAAGTTGCCATGGTCTGCAACTGCTAGAACAGAAAGTGCGTTCCATCCTCCTGAAGCTACGATATTGGTTCCTTCAACTGGATCCACAGCTACGTCAACTCTTGGTCCATAGCCATTTCCAAGCTTTTCGCCAATATATAGCATTGGAGCCTCGTCCATTTCTCCTTCTCCAATAACAACTTGTCCCTTCATTGGGATTGTGTCAAACACATCTCTCATTGCAGAGGTTGCTGCTCCATCCGCTTCATCCTTTTTACCGCGTCCCATCCAACGAGCTGATGCTAATGCTGCTGCCTCTGTTACACGTACAAGCTCCATCGATAAGCTTCTTTCCACACTCTCTTCCCCCTAGCTAATAATTAAATTCTATTATTTACAAAACCTTTTACATAACAAAAAACGTTTTCTCTCTACTTTTCAATCTGTCTAGCTCCGACTCGCAGCGACTAGCGAGACTTCCCTCACCCTCCGTACGATAAGCTCAACATCGGCTCGCGCCACTCGCCGTGTTTCCTTTATCTCCTACAGGTTCAGTCCAGTCCGTACGTCGCTATACGCTCGCCTGCACTTTTCTTCTTAAGGATACATGAAAACTCCCACTTTTTGTAGTGGGAGTTTGAATTTTCTATTGAATTACGAATTTTGGAGTTGTTCAATTTCTTCTTCTGTTAGGCTTTCTCTCCAAATAGTAGCGCCTAAGCCTGTTAGTTTTTCTTCTAAATGACTATAGCCACGGTCGATATGCTCAAGGCCAGTAATTTCAGTTACACCTTCTGCCATTAAACCGGCAACAACAAGTGCAGCACCTGCACGTAAATCACTTGCTTTTACTTTTGCACCTTGAAGCTGAACAGGTCCGGTGACGATCGCTGAACGGCCTTCAACTTTAATTTGAGCATTCATACGACGAAGCTCATCGATGTGCTTAAATCTTGCACCATAAATCGTATCTGTTACAACGCCTGTTCCACTTGCTTTTGTGAGCAAGGATGTAAAAGGCTGCTGTAGGTCAGTTGGAAAACCTGGATACACAAGTGTCTTGATATCAACAGACTTTAAGTTCTTATTACCGGCAACCCAAATTCGGTCGTCACTTGTTTCAACCGATACACCCATCTCACGGAATTTGGCAATCAGTGATTCCAAGTGAAGTGGAATAACATTATCAATTAATACACCTTCACCCATTGCGGCACCGATAATCATATATGTACCAGCTTCAATGCGGTCAGGAATAATCGTATGGCGGCAGCCTTGTAGAGAATCTACGCCATCAATACGGATGACATCTGTTCCGGCTCCCTTAATTTTTGCCCCCATACTTGTTAATAATGTTGCAACATCAATAATTTCAGGTTCTTTAGCCGCATTTTCAATAACAGTACGACCTTTAGCACGCACTGCTGCTAACATGATATTAATGGTTGCTCCAACACTCACAACATCAAGGTAAATGCGGGCACCTCTTAACTCGTCAGCACGAAGGTAGATTGCACCTTGCTCATTAGTCACCTTAGCTCCAAGTGCTTCAAAGCCTTTAATATGCTGGTCAATTGGTCGTGGTCCAAGGTGACATCCACCTGGTAGGCCGATTACTGCCTTTTTAAAACGACCAAGCATGGCTCCCATTAAATAATAGGATGCACGAAGCTTTTTGACTTTACCATTTGGTAGTGGCATTGAGACAATATTTGTCGGGTCAACATAAATTTCTTCTTTACTTATTGATACGTGGCCACCGATTTCTTCAAGCAAATCACCTAAAATTTGCACGTCAGAAATATCTGGTAGTCCCTCAATTGTTACTGGCGTTTCTGCTAGGATTGTTGCTGGAATGAGGGCAACTGCACTATTCTTTGCCCCGCTAATTTTTACAGATCCTTTTAGTGGATAACCGCCTGCTATTTTTAGTTTTTCCATATGTGGCTCCCTTCTAGCGAAGATGACGGTTTTGTAAGGGAATTCTCGAATTGCCACGGATACAACCTGTCCGGAATACTTTCCGGAAGAAAACTAACTTTAGGCAGCCCTTTTCCCTTGTTTACGTTACATAATCATAACGACACTTCACTCGAATTGGTATATTTTAACATAGATTGAATACAGAACTATACGAGTATTAACTCTTAGTTTACATGAAAATCGGAAAATCATGTATCATTTTATCCTTTTTCATTAAAACAAGCAAATTCACCTATAGAAGAAAAAATCAATAGGTCAATGTTCGTACTACAAAAGAAGCGCGTTCTTTCTTATTCATATTGAGTTCATTTAACGTGGCATTTAGTGTGTTTGAAGTGGTTCTTGTTGAAGGTCTAAGTCTTATACGTTATAGCGTTCGTCTAAGTTTCAAATTTTATGGGTAAATTACACAAATCAGCTCCTTCCACTTTGTTTGATTACCTGTAATTACCCCTAGACTCCCATTTAAATCGGCAAGATTTTTCAATAAAACGCCTTGCGCAATTCTTATTATAACGCAAGAAAACCGCTATCTCCAAATCATGTTGTCAATAACAGGAAATAAGCGGCTTTTTTTTGGGTTGGAGACCATTCTCCAATCTATTTAATTAGACGTTTTTTACATCCAAAAGGTTACTTACGCGTTAGCTTTTCCAGAGGAACCAAATTCACGCATTTTGCCTTTAACAGTTTCACGAATTGCATCACGAGCAGGTCCTAAGTATTTACGTGGATCGTACTCTTCGGTCTTAGCAGCTAATGTTTCACGAACTGCTTTCGCTGAAGCAATTTGGTTTTCTGTGTTTACGTTGATTTTAGCTGTTCCAAGAGAAATTGATTTTTGAATATCTTTTGTTGGAATACCTGTTCCACCGTGAAGTACGAGCGGTAAACCAGTTTTGTTACCAATTTCTTCCATTTCTTTGAAACCAAGGTTTGGTTCACCTTTGTAGGGACCGTGAACAGAACCTAAAGCTGGAGCTAGGCAATCGATACCAGTGCGGTTAACAAGCTCAACACACTCATTAACATCTGCATAGATAACACCTTCAGCTATTACGTCATCTTCTTGTCCACCAACAGTTCCAAGCTCAGCTTCTACAGAAACTCCGTGGAAATGTGCAAGCTCAACTACTTTAGAAGTAATCTCAATGTTCTCTTCAAATGGATGATGAGAAGCATCAATCATAACAGATGTGAATCCAGCATGAATAGCTTTCGCACAATTCTCGAATGAAGAACCATGGTCAAGATGAATGGCAACCGGAACTGTGATATTGGATTCTTCCATAATCGCTTTAACCATTGCAACTACAACTTTGAATCCACCCATATATCGACCAGCACCCTCAGAAACACCTAGAATAACTGGTGAATTTTCTTCTTGAGCAGCTTGTAAAATAGCTTGTGTAAATTCAAGATTGTTAATGTTAAATTGACCTACTGCATACCCTTCTGCTTTTGCTTTTTCAAGCATTTCTTTCATTGAAACCAAAGGCATGTGAATTTCCTCCTTTTGTACCGTTTTATTGTGTAAATTAAGGCATTCTCCCTATACACGATAGAACCCACGGCAAAGTCTTACCGGGTTATTGTATACCTATTCCAAGATTTCGTATCACCTACTAGAATGACCGAAATAAAATAATAATATGTAAGCTCGTGTTAGAAATTAACAGACAAAAAGCACACAAAAATGCCCTTTGTGTTAAGGAATAGCAACAATACAGTACTAAGCATATCACAAGATTTTGATTTCGCAATACAGGAATGTTTCACAATTTTTCGTGAAGCGTTTCCAATTTGTTCATACCGGTATTTTTATATTTTTTGTGTTTTTTTACTCGGATTTTAATGGGATATTTGCTCTCACCGCTTCACGAAGTTCATCAATGTCAAACGGCTTTGCAAAATGGGTAATTGCTCCCAAATCTTTCGCTTCCTGGATCATATCGAGTTCACCATAAGCTGTCATAATGATTACCCGAATGTCCTGGTTTATTTTTTTCAGCCTTTTTAAAATTTCAATACCATCCATACCAGGGATTTTCATATCTAATAGAACCAAATCTGGAGAGTGCTTTTGAACGATATCGATTGCTTGTACCCCATTAGCTGCTTGGAATGTCTTATAACCTTCTTTTTGAAAAACTTCGTTTAATAGAATCCGTATTCCGTATTGATCATCCACAATTAAGATTTTTTCTGACATTCTTGAAAAACCCCCCTTAAATAGATAAAAATAGTTGGATAAATTACTTTGTCTTCCACGATCGTTTTTAGTTACGTTCGTTTTTTCGAATATTATTATATCGTTATTCATTTTTAATTCTACCATACCTACATAATTTCCTGCTTTTTACCTAAAAAACTTTTACTTCCAAGACCGAAACAATTAATACAACATATTTCGACATCATTTCTTATTTTTTTTGTATAACGTTATTATGATAATATATGGAAATAAGTCTATCAACAAGAAAGGAAATTTACATTTATGTTAAAAATTTTTACTACACAGCTTCAAGGTCAATTTAAGAGAATTATGGAGCATGAAGAAATGAATTTGGAGGATGGGGCTAGAATTCTTGCTCAGTCAGTCATAAGTGATGGTACAGTTTTTGTACATGGTTTTGGCGAAATGGCTGCAGTTACAACCGAGGCGTTGGCTGGGGCTGAACCATTAAAGTCTGTAAAGCCCTTATTTACTGATGGAAAAATGAACGAGATTGAAGATGTTGACTCTGTTCTATTGATCACTAGATTTTCTACCGACGAAGAAGCCATTAAGCTTGCAGAAGAACTGCGCGGCAACGGAATCCAAACCGTAGCGATTTCAGCAATTGTAAAAACGGAAGCTGATCGCACTCTTGAGAAAAGCGTCGATATTCATATCGACAGCAAGCTGCAAAAGCCACTCATCCCTGATGATGATGGAACCCGTTTTGGTTTCCCAAGCGTGATGACTGCTCTATATGCCTATTATGGCCTAAAATTTACAATCAAAGAAATGGTCGAGGAATTTGAATAGGGATCAATTGAGTGATGTTTGGGTGAAGTACTAAATAGGGATATATTTATGAAGACATAATAAAAAGCGAGTGAATTCACACTCGCTTTTTTTATTACATTTTTTCAGCTTGAGTTAATGATGCTTTAATAAATTCTCTGAACAATGGCTGTGGGCGGTTTGGTCTTGATTTAAATTCTGGGTGGAATTGAGAAGCCACAAACCAAGGATGGTCTTTCAACTCAATGATTTCCACAAGACGTCCGTCTGGGCTTGTCCCTGAGAAGACAAAGCCTGCTGCTTCCATTGCTTGACGATAATGGTTATTGAATTCATAACGATGACGATGGCGCTCATATACCACTTCATCATTGTATGCTTCATACGCCTTTGTACCTTCCTCAATTTTACATGGGAAGAGGCCAAGACGAAGTGTTCCACCTAAATCCTCAACATCTTTTTGCTCTGGTAAAAGGTCAATAATTGGATGAGGAGTATCCGGGTTAAGTTCCGCAGAATGCGCTCCTTCTAAACCTAGTACATTTCGTGCAAACTCAACAGATGCTAGCTGCATTCCAAGACAAATACCGAGTAATGGTGTTTTTGTCTCTCTCGCATATTTGAGGGCTACAATTTTCCCTTCCACTCCGCGGTCACCGAAACCGCCTGGAACTAGAATTCCATCTGAGCCAGCAAGTAATTCTGCAACATTTTCATCTGTTACTTCCTCAGAATTCACCCAGTTGATATTGATATCAGCGTCAAATGCATAGCCGGCATGCTTTAATGCTTCTGCAACAGAAAGATACGCATCCTGAAGCTCCACATATTTTCCGACTAACGCAATATTCGTTGTTTTTGTAAGGTGTGTCACTTTCTCAACAAGTTGTATCCAATCTGTCATGTCTGCCTCTTGGCAATCGAGTTGAAGATGCTCGCACGCAATTTGATCAATACCTTGCTCCTGAAGGGATAACGGAATTGAATATAATGTTTCCGCGTCACGACTCTCAATAACAGCTTTTGGATCGATGTCACAGAATAGCGCAATTTTCTCTTTCATATCTTCAGAAATTGGCATTTCTGTACGAACAACAATGATATTTGGCTGAATCCCAAGGCTACGAAGTTCTTTAACACTGTGCTGGGTTGGCTTTGTCTTCATTTCTCCAGCAGCTTTAATGTAAGGAACAAGCGTACAATGTACATACATTACATTGCGGGCACCTACATCACTTTTAATTTGACGAACTGCTTCTAAGAAAGGTAATGACTCGATGTCTCCAACCGTACCACCGATTTCAGTGATCACGACGTCTGCATTTGTTTCACGTCCAGAACGAAAAACTCTTTCCTTGATTTCGTTTGTGATGTGTGGAATAACCTGAACTGTTGCCCCTAAATAATCACCGCGACGCTCTTTCTTTAGTACAGTTGAATAAATTTTACCTGTAGTTACGTTGCTGTATTTGTTTAGGTTAATGTCGATAAAACGCTCATAGTGGCCTAAGTCAAGGTCTGTTTCAGCACCGTCATCGGTAACGAAAACTTCACCATGCTGATACGGACTCATTGTACCTGGGTCCACATTTATGTATGGATCAAATTTTTGAATCGTTACATTCATGCCTCGGTTTTTCAATAAACGGCCTAAAGATGCGGCAACAATCCCTTTTCCTAGGGATGATACAACCCCACCTGTTACGAAAATATATTTAGTCATCTTTCTCTTTTCCCCCAATCATGTAATTAGTTAAAGTTTGCTCAAAAAATCAAAATGTATAAAAAAATTCTTCTTGGTGCGGGGGTAAATTATTTAACTCACCGAACCTTGCACTCCTATAAAGTGAAACATTAACTGGCAGTTGCCCTCCAAAGGGGGCTTACAGCTAGTTAATGCTGGATAAAATAAAAAAGCTCCACTTACAATATGTAAGGGAGCGAAACTTTAATATGGTTTCGTAGATACTCTTTTTTTAGAGCCCAAAAAGTATTCTACCGAGATAAGATTAAAAAGTCAATATGAGTTTGAGTTTAATTTAACTTGTTAAATTCTTGAGGATTAGTCTTCTTCCTCTTCTTCAAACTCTTCTTCTTCTTCTTCTTCCTCGTCTAACTCATATTCTTCATCATCGATAAGTTCTTCATCGTCATCCTCGAAGTCCTCTTCGTCGTCGATGTCATCAAAGTCCTCGTCATCTTCTTCGTCGTCCTCGATGTCATCCACATCTTCGTCTTCTTCATCGAAGTCTTCATCATAATCAAGATCATCTTCATCAAGATCGTCGAAGCCGATGAGTTCGTCGTCCTCATCCTTCTTCTTGCTCTTTTTCTTCTTCGGCTTTTCAGTATGAGTAACCTCTTCATCGATTTGCTCGTATGGATACCATGTACGTAGTCCCCAACGATTATCACCTAATGTAATAAAACGACCATCGATATTGAGATCTGTATAAAACTGAGAAATTCTTGTACGAACCTCTTCTTCTGAAAGCTCTAACGTTTTTGTTATTTCGTTAACTAGCTCGTTAAATGTAATCGCATCTTTTCTCCCTAGGAAAATCTCATACGCTACTTCAAGCATTGACATTTCTTTTATTTGCTCTGGTGAGTATTGATCGAGACTCATCAAGGCACTCCCTTTCTATGTATGTAACTGGAATTCTGGTAAAAACATGTTGTCAGGATTCTTCTTATAAAAAATAAAAAAGAGTTCTGTAAAATACATATCATTCATTATAAACAAAATCAACCACTTTATGCCAGACATATCATAAATTAAGGCTGAACTATGCAAAAATAGTTCAGCCTCGATCTTTTTCTACATATTTCTTCGGTATTGTCCGCCTACTTCATAGAGCGCATGTGTGATTTGGCCAAGACTTGCGACCTGAACCGTTTCCATCAATTCTTCAAAAATGTTTCCATTGTTCACAGCAACCTGTTTTAGCTTTTTTAATGCTTCTTCTACTTTATCCTTATTTCGTTCCTGGAATTCTTTTAAATTTTTAATTTGTAGTTCTTTTTCTTCTTTTGTTGCACGTGCGAGCTCGATATTGTTTAAATCCTCCTCTGATGGCGGGTTAGGATTTAAGTACGTATTTACGCCAATGATCGGAAGCTCTCCCGTATGCTTTTTCATCTCATAATACATGGACTCATCCTGGATTTTTCCGCGCTGATATTGTGTTTCCATCGCACCTAGAACACCACCACGGTCATTAAGACGGTCGAATTCCTGAAGAACAGCTTCTTCCACTAAATCAGTGAGTTCCTCAACAATAAAAGAACCTTGTAGCGGATTTTCATTCTTCGTTAAACCATGCTCTTTCGTAATAATCATTTGAATTGCCATCGCACGGCGCACCGATTCCTCTGTTGGCGTTGTAATGGCCTCATCGTATGCATTCGTATGAAGCGAGTTACAATTATCATGAAGAGCCATTAGTGCCTGCAGTGTCGTACGAATGTCATTAAAATCAATTTCCTGCGCATGGAGGGAGCGTCCAGATGTTTGTACATGGTACTTTAATTTTTGACTGCGCTCATTTGCTCCATATTTTTCTCTCATGACCGTTGCCCAAATACGTCGTGCCACCCGGCCAATCACCGTATATTCTGGGTCAAGTCCATTACTAAAGAAGAAGGATAGGTTTGGTGCAAAATCATCAATATTCATTCCACGGCTGAGGTAATATTCCACATACGTAAACCCGTTTGATAAGGTAAAGGCAAGTTGAGAAATTGGATTAGCACCCGCTTCTGCAATGTGATAACCAGAAATGGATACCGAATAATAATTTCTTACTTTATGATCAATGAAATATTCTTGGATATCTCCCATCATACGTAACGCAAATTCCGTTGAGAAGATACACGTATTTTGACCTTGGTCTTCTTTTAAAATATCCGCTTGAACGGTTCCACGAACTGTCTGTAATGTTTTCGCGCGTACCTCTTGGAATTCCTCCACAGTTAAGATGCGGCCAAGCTCCTGTTCACGCTTTTCAACCTGTTGGTGAATGGCAGTATTCATGAACATCGCAAGGATGATTGGTGCTGGTCCATTGATTGTCATTGAAACCGAAGTAGACGGTGCACAAAGGTCAAACCCCTTATAGAGCTTTTTCATATCATCAAGGGTACAAACGCTGACTCCACTTTCCCCGACTTTCCCATAAATATCTGGGCGATAGGCAGGGTCTTCACCATATAAAGTTACAGAGTCAAATGCTGTACTTAAGCGTTTTGCATCATCATCCTTTGATAAATAATGAAAACGACGATTCGTTCGATCTGGAGTCCCTTCGCCGGCAAACTGACGCTTCGGATCTTCCCCCTCACGTTTGAACGGAAACACACCTGCTGTATAAGGGAATGCACCTGGAACATTCTCTTTGTACACCCAACGGAGAATTTCCCCAAAATCTTTAAAGCCTGGGAGTGAAATCTTCGGAATCGATAGACCCGAGAGACTTTTTGTTTTTAAAATCGTCACGATTTCCTTGTCACGAATTTTCGTAATGAATTTCTCACCCTTATAGGTTTCCTTTAAAGATTCCCAGTTTGCAAGGATTTTCTTCGACTCATCCGAAAGCTTTGCCTCATATTGGGATTGAAGTGTTTCAAGTGCCTTGAGGACATCTTCGTTGCCAAGCTCCCTCACGCTTTCGATCGTACCGCTAATTTGGAATAGCTTTCTCGCAATCTCAACTTGCTCTGCAGCTTTTTTATGATAGTTTCGAACTGTGTCTGAAATCTCACGTAAATAATAGCGGCGGTCATTCGGGATGATGACATTTTGTTTTTGGACATCTGCCGTCTTTTCGAAAGAAGTCTCCCAGTCGGTACCCATTTCCCCATTGATTTTATCAACTAAATTCGCAAAAAGGGCGTTCGTTCCTGGATCATTAAACTGACTTGCAATCGTACCGAATACTGGCATTTCTTCATAGACTTTTTCAAATAAAAGGTGGCTACGCTGATACTGCTTTTGCACTTGACGCTTCGCATCTTCTGAACCCTTGCGTTCGAATTTGTTAATTACAATTAGGTCAGCATAGTCAATCATATCGATTTTTTCAAGCTGTGAAGGCGCACCAAATTCACTTGTCATGACATACATAGAAATGTCACAGACCTCTGTAATTTCGGCATCGCCTTGCCCAATCCCGCTTGTTTCAACAATGATTAAGTCAAAACCTGCCGCTTTTACAACTGCAATTGCATCTTTAATCGCCAGTGACAATTCTGATTTTGAACCCCTCGTTGCAAGGCTTCGCATATAAACCCTTGGAGAGAAAATGGCATTCATGCGAATTCGGTCCCCTAGTAAAGCACCACCTGTTTTTTGTTTTGTTGGGTCAACAGATAGAATCGCTACTTTTTTATCGTCGAATTCATTGATAAAGCGGCGAATCAGTTCGTCCGTGAGGGAGCTTTTTCCTGCCCCACCTGTACCTGTAATCCCCACAACCGGAACCGTTTTTTCAAGGTCTTTTACTTTTTGAATGGCGTTTTGCGCAGCTGCCGCGGTTTCATTATTGGCACCAATTTGATTTTCCGCAATCGTGATGAACTTAGCGACTGTATTGTAGTCCCCATTCTGAAGGAGCTCAAGCTCATCAGTTAGCTCTGTACTTGTTGGGTAATCGCACTCCTGAAGCATCTTGTTGATCATTCCTTGTAGACCCAGAATGCGACCATCATCTGGAGAAAAAATCCCAGCAATTCCGTATTCATGAAGTTCCTTAATTTCACGAGGGATAATGACTCCACCACCACCGCCATAGATGCGAATATGGGAAGCTCCGCGCTCTTTCAAAAGATCATACATATATTTAAAATATTCCACATGGCCACCCTGATACGATGAAATCGCGATACCATGCGCATCCTCTTGGATTGCTGCATTCACTACTTCTTCCACGGAACGGTTATGTCCAAGATGGATGACCTCTGCACCACTCGCCTGTAGGATGCGACGCATAATATTAATCGAGGCATCATGCCCATCAAATAAGCTTGAAGCCGTCACAAACCGAACATGATGCTTAGGACGATATACCTCTACCGTACTCATTTCCATTCCCCCAGTCTCACCTATTTTGCAACGATTCCCTTTAACAAAAGCTCTGTTTGCATTTCAATATATTCCTCAAGTGTGAAAAGCCTGCGCATCGCCCAGCGGCGAAAGCCCCACATCTGACCCTGAACAAAAATGTTATGGGCTACAAGTTCAACCTGTTTTTTCGGCAATTGAAGTTCACCGTTGGCAATGCAATCTTCAATTGCTTTTTCAAACATACCCACCATTTCTACTTCTTTGTTCAACACATATGGAAGAGCATCCTTTGAAAGAGATTTCGCCTCCTGATAAAGGACAAGAACCTCATCCTGCATCTCATCCATCACAAGAAAGTAATTTCGAATCGCAAGCTTCAGACTCTCTATACTACCTTCCTTTGTGTTGATCGCTTCCTCCATTCGCTCTTTAACCTGATCGTAAATACTGTCAACAACCAAATAAAGAACATCCTCTTTCTTACGGATATACTCATAAAGCGTGCCAATGCTAAAACCAGCAGCTTTTGCAATCTCTCTCGTTGTTGAGCGATGAAACCCTTTTTCCTTAAAAAGCGTCACCGCGCCCTTAATCATCTGATCCCGTCGCTTCTTAACCAATCGCTCATCCTTCACCGAAGCCGGAACATCATTCCTTCGCATCTGTTCACCTCCAGCTGGAACAGCTGTCCTTCGTCCCACTATTTTCCTGGGACAAGGGACCTGTCCCCTCGTCCCATTATTTTGTTAACATTCTAGATATTACGAGGCGTTGAATTTCTTGTGTACCTTCATAGATTTGAGTGATTTTTGCGTCACGCATATAACGCTCGACTGGATAGTCCTTTGTATAGCCGTAACCACCAAAGACTTGAACTGCTTCTGTTGTTACTTTCATCGCTGTATCGCCAGCAAATAGTTTTGACATGGCAGATTCTTTTCCATATGGAAGTCCTTCTGATTCTAGCCAAGCAGCTTGATAGGTTAAGAGACGAGCTGCCTCGACACTTGTTGCCATATCTGCAAGCTTGAAGCCAACACCTTGTTGAGCGGCAATCGGTTTACCGAACTGGACACGTTCTTTCGCATATTCGGTAGCTGCATCAAGAGCTCCTTGAGCAATTCCGACCGCCTGAGCTGCAATCCCGTTACGCCCTCCATCAAGCGTCATCATGGCAATCTTAAAGCCTTCACCCTCTTCGCCAAGTAAGTTTTCCTTAGGTACACGGCACTCTTCAAACATAACTTCAGTAGTAGGTGATGAACGAATGCCCATCTTCTGTTCCTTTTTCCCTACAGAGAAACCTGGGAAATCGCTTTCGATAATAAACGCACTTGTACCTTTATGCTTTGAAGTTGGGTCGGTTAATGCAAACACCACATAAATATCAGCAATTCCACCGTTCGTGATGAAGATCTTAGACCCGTTTAACACATAATGGTCGCCTTCTAATCTAGCAGTTGTTCTCATACCACCTGCATCTGAACCAGAGCCAGGTTCAGTTAATCCATAAGCACCTATTTTTTCGCCTTGTGCCATGGGACGTAAGTATTTTTGTTTCTGTTCTTCACTACCAAACTTGTAAATCGGCCAACCTGCAAGAGATGTATGAGCGGAAAGAGTTACCCCTGTTGATGCACATACTCTCGAAAGTTCTTCAACTGCGATACAATATGCTAAATAGTCACTACCAATACCGCCATATTCCTCTGGCCACGGAATTCCCGTTAAGCCAAGCTCCGCCATTTTATCGAAAATTTCACGATCAAAGCGTTCCTCTTCATCACGCTCCGCCGCTGTCGGTGCAACCTCATTCTTTGCAAAATCGCGAACCATCTTACGAATCATTTCATGCTCTTCAGACAACTTAAAATACATCTCCATTACCTCCATTGGGACAGAGGGACAAGTCCCTCGTCCCACCATTATTTTCCTGGGACAAGGGACCTGTCTCCTTGACCCACCTTATAAATGTTTGCTGATGACGATTTTTTGTATTTCGCTAGTACCTTCGTATATTTCAGTTATTTTGGCGTCCCGGAAGAATCGTTCTACCGGATAATCTTTTGTATAGCCATAGCCTCCGTAAACCTGAATGGCTTCGGTTGTGACCTCCACTGCTGTTCTTGAGGCAAATAGCTTTGCCATCGAGGATTCTTTGCCACACGGTAAACCTTGGTCGTGTAAAAAGGCAGCCCGATAGATTAGTAGTCTAGCAGCTTCAACATTTGTAGCCATATCTGCAAGCTTAAAGCCGACTCCCTGCAAAGAAGCAATCGGTTTGCCGAATTGGTAACGATTCTTCGCATACTCCACTGCATGTTCCAGTGCCGCCTCCGCAATTCCAAGCGCTTGAGCAGCGATGCCGATTCGACCCATACTTAGATTCGCCATCGCGACTTTAAAGCCCTCACCTTCAACTCCGAGAACATTCTCAACTGGCACCTTCACATCCTCTAGGGTGATTTGAAGCGTACGTGAACCGAGAAGCCCCATTTTATGCTCATCTTTTCCGAACACAAAGCCCGGTGTATCTTTTTCAACAATAAAGGCTGTAATGCCCTTGCTTCCCGTTTCGTTCGGGTTTGTGCGAGCGAATACAATGTACACATCCGCTTCGCCACCATTTGTGACAAACACTTTTGACCCATTCAAGACATAATGGTCACCTTGTTTTATCGCTCTTGTTTTTAAACTCGCAGCATCTGAGCCAGCGCTCGGTTCTGTGAGACAAAAAGCCCCCAGATACTCCCCGCTTGCAAGTTTTGGAATATACGTTTGCTTTTGGTCTTCCGTTCCGAAATATAAGATGGGATGGGTTCCAACTGAGGTATGAACGGATAAAATAACCCCGATGGTCGCGCTCACCTTGGAGAGCTCATTAATCGCAATAATATACGACGTAAAATCCATCTCGGCTCCACCATATTTTTCAGGGGTTGTAATTCCCATTAATCCAAGGGACCCCATTTTCGAAAGAATTTCTCGTGGAAATTCTCCCTTTTCCATACGCTCCACAAACGGCGCGATTTCCTCTTTCGCAAAATCACGTACCATTTTTCGCATCATTTCTTGTTCTTCTGTAAAATGAAAATTCATGCTGTTTCCCTCCAATGTGGGATCTTGATGAGTTGGGTTGTGTTTAAGAGTTGTCACTCAAGTTTCACCCCTATCCTTCGTACGTGTAGAAACCTCGACCAGATTTTTTCCCTAACCAACCAGCTTTCACATATTTACGAAGCAATGGACATGGTCTGTATTTGTCGTCCCCAAAGCCTTCATGTAGGGTTTCCATAATGTAAAGACATGTATCAAGCCCGATAAAGTCAGCGAGAGTTAGTGGCCCCATCGGATGGTTCATGCCAAGCTTCATCACTTCGTCAATTGCTTCTTTTGTAGCAACACCTTCATAGAGGGTGTAAATGGCTTCATTTATCATCGGCATTAAAATTCGATTGGACACAAATCCTGGGAAGTCATTGACTTCGACTGGTACCTTATTTAACGTTTTAGTCATATCTTCAATCACTTGATAGACTTCATCAGCTGTGGCTAAGCCACGAATAATTTCAACTAATTTCATTACTGGAACTGGATTCATAAAATGCATGCCAATTACCTTTTCCGGGCGCTTCGTGGCCGCGGCAATTTCTGTAATTGGAAGAGAGGAAGTATTTGTTGCTAAAATAGCATTCTGAGGTGCAATTTCATCTAGTTGTGAGAAAAGTTTTGTCTTGATGTCCATATTTTCAACAGCCGCCTCAATCACAAGGTCGACATCACTTGCATTTTGCAAATCAATAGATGGAGTAAGTCTTCCCAAGGTCGCCTGCTTCTCTTCTTCACTCATGCGACCTTTATCGACTTGGCGTGTAAGGTTTTTCGTAATCGTCCCAAATCCTCGATCCAAGTATTCTTGTTTTAAATCATTGAGTTTCACATCATAACCTGCCATCGCACAAACCTGTGCAATCCCAGAGCCCATCTGTCCTGCACCTATGACCATCACCTTTTGAACCTTCATTAAACATTCCTCCAATCGGTGGTGAAACAATCACCACCTGTCTATTTTTTGAGATTTAGTTTACTTCCACCATAATTGCATCACCTTGCCCGCCACCACTACAGATCGCTGCAATGCCAATGCCACCGCCACGGCGTTTTAATTCATGAATAAGGGTAATGACAATTCTCGCCCCACTAGCCCCGATTGGGTGACCAAGTGCTACAGCCCCACCATTGACATTGACTTTCTCCGGGTCAAGATTAGCAATTTTGCCACTTGTTAAAGCAACTGCCGCAAAGGCCTCGTTAATTTCAAACAAATCGATTTCATCAACTGACTTGCCCGTTTTCTTTAACAATTCATTGATGACCAAGCCTGGAGTTTTCGGGAAATCCTTTGCTTCAACGGAAATGGCAGCATGGGCTAGTATTGTTGCAAGAGGCTCTTTTCCTTCTTGCTTTGCTCGCTCCTCACTCATGAGAACAAGTGCAGCTGCTCCATCATTCACACCGGGAGCATTTCCGGCCGTAATCGTGCCATCTGCGCTAAACACGGACTTTAGCTTTGCTAGCTTTTCAATGGTTGTGTCAGTTCGTGGAGCTTCGTCTTGGTCAACAACTGTAGTTGCACCTTTGCTACCTTTTACCTCTATTGCAACAATTTCCTCTGCGAACTTGCCAGATTCAATTGCCGCAATGGCACGTTCGTGACTGCGGAGAGCCCACTCGTCTTGTTCTTCACGGGAAATGTTAAGCTCTGACGCTACCTCATTGCCGTAGGTCCCCATATGAACACCTTGGAAGCTACAGGTTAAGCCATCATGAACCATTAAATCCTTTAGACTTGCATCTCCCATTCGTAGCCCAAAGCGTGCTTTAGGCAAAAAATAAGGCGCATTGCTCATCGATTCCATACCACCAGCGACAATCACCTCTTCGTCACCTGCACGAATAATTTGATCCGCAAGTGTGACACTGCGAAGCCCTGAAGCGCACACTTTATTGATGGTCTCTGTTTTTACTTCCCACGGAATTCCTGCATTTTTTGCAGCCTGTCGAGAGGGAATTTGCCCTTGGCCACCCTGTAGAACATTTCCAAAGATCACTTCATCAACTTTTTCACCTTCAATGCCTGCCCGCTTTATTGCTTCCTTGATGGCGATTCCACCAAGTTCAGACGCTGTTAATGAACTAAGACTTCCTCCTAATTTTCCAAACGGAGTACGAACACCACTGACAATAACTGTTCTTCCCATGCTCCAACCTCCTTGTTTTTAGGTCCTGACTTAACACAAAATCGAAACCGCTTACATTTTTTCGACTGAACGCTCGCTCAACCTTGTCTGAAAGAAGGAGGCGTACTAATGTACACCTCTCTTTATCTGTTAATCTATTGTGAATAAATAAAATGTTTCCTATATTCCTATTTTACAACATTGATAATGGAAGATAAATCATATTTTTCCACTAAGATGCAATTTCTTTTTGATCACCAACAACGGATCTTTCAAGGATTTCAGCGATATCGTATGTGCCAATTTGCTCCTCTACTTCCTTCGCCTTTGTACCATCACTTAGCATTGTTAAGCAGTACGGGCAACCAGAACCAATCGTTGTAGGACTTACCGCAATCGCTTGCTCTGTTCTTGCTACGTTAATGCGCGTTCCTGTATCCTCTTCCATCCACATGAGACCACCGCCAGCTCCACAGCACATTCCCTTTTCACGGTTACGTTCCATTTCAACCAGCTGAACACCTGGAATTTGTTTTAAAATTTCGCGAGGTGGGTCATATACATCATTGTATCGGCCTAAGTAACAGGAATCATGCCATGTAATCACTTCATTTACCGCATACTTTGGTACTAATCGTCCCTCTTTTACAAGGTCATACAAAACTTGCGTATGGTGGACAACCTCGACGTCTTCAAGCCCCATGTCTGGGTACTCATTTTTGAAAATATTATAGGCGTGTGGGTCGATTGTGACGATCTTCTTTACTTCTGCCTTTTCAAATTCAGCAATATTGTTTGTCGCAAGCTCTTGGAAAAGGAATTCATTTCCGAGACGACGCGGTGTGTCACCTGAGTTCTTCTCCTTGTTTCCTAAAATCGCAAATTTCACGCCAGCCTCATTCATAAGCTTCGCAAAAGAAAGAGCAATTTTTTGGCTTCGGTTATCGAATGCACCCATTGAGCCAACCCAGAATAAGTATTCGAACTCTTCACCTGCTATTTTCATTTCTTTTACAGTTGGTACATGAACATCATCACGAACTTCACGCCAATTTTCTTTTTCCTTACGATTAAGTCCCCATGGATTTCCTTGGCGCTCAATATTCGTCATGGCACGTTGAGCATCCGCATCCATTTTACCTTCTGTAAGAACGAGATAACGACGTAAATCAATAATTTTATCAACATGCTCATTCATTACTGGACATTGGTCTTCACAGTTACGGCAAGTTGTACAAGCCCAAATCTCTTCTTCAGTAATAACATCCCCAATTAAGCTTGGATTGTATGCTAATTCCGCCGTTGCAGCTGATTCATTCGCACCTTGGCTAGCTGAAGCTAGGGCCAACTGATTACCTTTTGTATGATTGAATGCCACAGCTGGAACCCACGGAACCTGTGACGTTACAACAGCACCTGTTTCCGTTAAGTGATCACGTAATTTCACAATTAAATCCATTGGCGAAAGCATTTTTCCAGTACCTGTTGCCGGACACATATTTGTACAGCGTCCACATTCCACACATGCATAAAGGTCGACTAACTGTGTTTGCTTAAAGTCTTCAATTTTCCCAACACCAAATGTTTCTTGGGTTTCATCTTCAAAATCAATTTTCTCAAGCTTCCCTGGGCTTGTTTGTCTGCTTAAATACACATTCGCAGGCCCAGCAATTAAATGCGCGTGCTTTGATTGTGGCACATAAACTAAGAAGCTTAGAAGAAAGATCAAGTGAATCCACCATGCGACATAAAAAATTACAACGGCTGCTGTTTCATTAAGCCCGGCTAATGCAAGTGAGATTACGGATGCAATAGGCTCGGTCCATGTCGTTTCATGGCCATGCCAAACGATTGCAGCACCGTTTCCTAATAAAACAGAAAGCATTAAACCACCAATAAATAATAAAACGAGTCCTGATTTAAAGCCCCTTTTCAATCGAACAAGCTTTTCAACATAACGGCGGTGGAAAGCCCAAACGACTGCAACTAAGATCATAAATGTGACAATCTCTTGGAAAAAGGTAAATCCCGGATACAAAGGTCCAAGTGGAAGATGAGATCCTGGTTTTAGACCCTTCCAAATAAAATCAATCGCTCCAAATTGGACTAGAATAAACCCATAAAAGAACATCACATGGATGATTCCACTCTTTTTATCTTTTAAAAGTTTTTTCTGCCCAAACACGTTGACCCAAATTCGCTGAAGACGCTCCTTTACTTCTCCGTCAAATTCGACCTTTTTGCCAAGTTTAATATAAGCAATCCTTGTCTTAATCAGATACACGAATAGATAAATGGCGTAAGCGGTTACAGATAAGAATGCAAGAAGATTAATAACTAAGAGGATATTCACTTTTTAACCCCTTTCTAAAATTTATTAATGGAATTAATTTTCTGACTATATAGTTCGTATCTCCATTATATAATGAATGAGCATTCAGTCAACAACTTTTTCTTTAAAATCCTTAAATAATCAATTCTACTTTCGTATAAACTAAGTGAACGTCATAAAGCACAACCTCATCATAGGAGGGGTATATTTGCGAGCTATCTTCTGGATTGTCCTTATTATCATTATTCTATTACTGTTGCTCCGCCTTGATTACAGTCTCGGAAGAAAAAGTCACCTAAAAAAACAAGAGGACGAGGAATTCCCACTACGCGACAGTAACATTTCCCTTTATTCAACAGGAGAAACACTCTTCAAAGATCTATTTATAGATATTCAAAACGCACAAGAACATATCCATGTCGAATTTTATATTCTGCAAGATGATGACTTCAGTAAAGAATTCGTCTCGCTCATGAAACAAAAGGCCGAACAAGGTGTGAAGGTTCGCTTGCTTTTAGATTGGGTCGGCAGCCACAATGTCACAAAGGAAATGGAAAAAGACTTGGCTCAATCAGGAGTTTCGTTTGCCTATAGCAATAAGCCCACATTTCCGTACCTTTTTTATAAGCTGAATGCACGTAATCATCGAAAAATTTCTGTTATTGATGGAAAAACGGGTTATATTGGCGGCTTCAATATTGGAAAAGAATATCTTGGGGAAGATCCTAAATTCGGGTTCTGGCGGGATTATCATTTGAAGTTAACTGGTGAAGGAGTCGCGGACCTTCAAACTCAGTTTTTGGAGGACTGGTATGACTCCACAAATGAGAAAATTGAAAACCAAAATGCCTATTTTCCGCAACTTCCTAAAGGAAAATCTAAAACAAAGCTCATTTCTACCAATGGGGCATTTCTCGAAGGTCATTTTATCAATATGCTCAAACAGGCGGAACAAGAAATCATCATCGGCTCCCCTTATTTTGTACCAAGCAATCTAATCAAAAATGAACTAATAGATGCCGCACAACGAAATGTTCGTATTCACATCCTATTACCGAAAAAACCAGATCATCCGTTGGTAAAAGAAGCTTCAATCCCATATATGGACGAGCTATCAAAGCTTGGCATTCAGTTTCATATGTACACTCGGGGATTTTACCACGCAAAAGTCATTTGCATTGATGACAAGCTTTGCGATATCGGAACGGCCAATTTTGATAAAAGAAGTCTTTACTCCAACTACGAAATTAATTGCTATATTCATGACAAAGATATGATTCAAGAGGTCAAAAATATGGTGACAGAGGATTTTAATACATCAGAAAAACTCACCCGCGAACGAATCAACGAACTAAAGGTAAAAAATAAGTTTAAAATTAAGATTGCAACGTGGGTTTCGTTCTTTTTATAGGGGTTAGTGCGGAATACCTGTTTTTAATTTGGAAATACTGTGTTTTTAGTACGAAAACATGAGGCTGGACGCTGATTACTGTCACTATTTAAAAGTTACTGTCACTAGACGAAAAATACTGTCACTAGCCGATTTTCTGCCAGTATTAGAAAAGTACTGCCGCTATTTCAGATTTACTGCCGCTATCCGAAAAATACTGCCACTATTCGAGATTTACTGCCACTATCAAAACAGGCACCCGTGATGGGTGCCTGTTATTTCGGTCCAAATTGTATCATTGGTGCTAACCATTGGAATATCTTAAATCCTAAATAAACCCCAACGATTCCAGTAACCCCTGCGAGTGCTGGTGGTGCGGGGATTGGCAGTTTTAACAAAGCAAAAATAAATCCGACAATGATACCCGTTAAGAGTGCCAAGATAACCTCTTTCATGTATATACCCTCCCTTTTCCTCTCATTATTCCCGATAAAAAGGCCCTCTACTCTACGTAAGGGCCTCGTGCATATAGATTACATTTTTTCTGGTGCAGATACACCGATCAGCTTTAATGAATTTTGCAATGTAATTTGTACTGCCTTCATTAACGCAAGACGTGCTTTTGTTTTTTCAAGATTGTCTTGGTCAAGCACCTTCTCTGCATTGTAGAAGCTATGAAGTGCAGCTGCTAGTTCATTAATATAATTTGTGATGCGATGTGGAATTCGTTTTTCTGCTGCTTCTGTTACCGCTGCAGGGAATTCACCAAGCTTTTTCAATAGGTCAACTTCTTTTTCAGAATTGATATAATCAAGCGCATAATCACCGTCTAAAGAAATATTCATCTCATCACCAGAGCGTAGCATGCTGCAAATACGTGCATGTGCATATTGCGCATAGTACACAGGGTTCTCGTTAGATTGTGAAACCGCTAAATCAAGGTCAAAATCAAGATGAGTGTCAGAGCTTCTCATTGCAAAGAAGTATCGAACAGCATCTAAGCCAACCTCTTCCGTCAGTTCACGCATTGTAACAGCTTTTCCTGTACGCTTACTCATCTTCATTTTTTCACCATCTTTAAATAGGTGAACAAGCTGAATGATTTCAACCTCAAGTGTGTCCTTATCATAGCCTAGTGCTTGAATCGCGGCCTTCATCCGAGGGATATAACCGTGATGGTCTGCTCCCCACACATTAATAAGCTTTTCAAAGCCGCGCTCAAGCTTGTCCTGATGGTACGCGATATCAGGAGTTAAATACGTATAAGAACCATCATTTTTAATTAAAACGCGGTCTTTGTCATCGCCGAATGTTGTTGAACGGAACCAAGTTGCACCGTCTTCTTCATAAATATGACCTGCATTACGAAGCGCATCAAGTGCGCGGTCAATTTTACCGTTATGGTATAGAGAGGTCTCCGAATACCAAACATCAAAACGAACTCGATACTCCTCTAGATCCTTTTGAAGCTTTTCCATCTCGTATTTCAAACCATATTCACGGAAAAAGTCAAAGCGTTCTTTTTCATCCATTGCGACATATTTATCGCCAAATTCTTCTGCAAGTCGCTTTCCAATGCCCACGATATCTTGGCCATGATAGCCATCCTCTGGCATTTCAGCTTCTTGGCCTAGCGCTTGTAGATAGCGTGCCTCAACAGACTTTGCTAGGTTATTAATTTGGTTCCCAGCATCATTGATATAGTACTCACGGGACACTTCATAACCCGCTTTTTGTAAAATATTACTTAAAGAATCACCCACCGCTGCACCACGAGCATGTCCAAGGTGAAGGTCACCTGTTGGGTTTGCTGAAACAAACTCCACCTGAACCTTTTGCTTGTTACCAACAGTTGTTTCACCGTACGCCTCACCCGCTGTTAAAATGGTCGGGATAAGATCTGTTAAGTATGAATTATTCATATAGAAATTGATGAACCCAGGTCCTGCAATTTCAATTTTTTCAATCGATGCTTTTGATTTATCAAAGTTAGCTACAATCTCTTCTGCAATCATACGAGGTGCCTTTTTTGCCACACGTGCTAGTTGCATGGCCATGTTTGTCGCATAGTCCCCGTGCGCTTTATCCTTTGGAAGCTCCAACACAACTTCTGGAATCTGTTCTTCTGTTGCTAGTCCAGCTTTTACAACTGAGTCCTTAATTTCCGCTTTCAAGCGTTCTTTTACTTGATCAACAACATTCATCTAGTTTCGCTCCTTAAATGTAATGGTTATTTTATGTAATCCAGATACTTCACCATGTAGTGAAAGTTCATATGCTAAAAATAACGTCCCTTTACGAGAGTTTTTGTACCATTTGTATTCGATATTATTTGTTTTTGCGGTGAGGTCAAAGGTTCCGTGCTGGTTTTGGAATGAACCCTGTGTGGTTGCATTTTTTCGGTAAACCTGACGCATTTTCACCTGTCCCGAACGAAGGATGAGAACCTCTTTTTCCGAGATTTTAATAACCGTTTTAACCGTACCTGTTTCTTGCTTTTCGTCAAATTGTAAATATGTATTGTCACCTTTTATGTAGTATAGACCATTTGCGTCAAAAGCAACATTTTCTTTTCGCGGTCCATCTTTTATTTCTGTTACAAATTTGAGGTCAATAGGTACTCCTGCTTGACTCATTTTCACACACTCCTATAGGTCATTAACTTTACTAGTATACGGTATTTTGTTATGGGATTTCAAATTAAAAAAGAAAACTCGACCTAAGCCGAGTCAGCAGTTTGTATTATTCAGCTATTATTGCTTTGTGACTTTAACGTTCAAGAAAATATTGATTGCAAACAGGATAATCGCAAGAGTTGTCACAGTGCCACCGACTGCAATTGCTGGTTCAACTGCAGTATTTCCGAGCATTAACATCGTGAGTCCAATCATCATAACCGGTAAACCAATATTATGAAGCCAAAAATGAATCTTTCCAAGCTTGGATTCTCCTGCCTGCGGGAACAAATAATAGACAATGCCCGCAAGCCCCATAGATGCCCAGCCTAATAAATTAATATGAACATGGACCCCTGTTAATGTGTAATTGTGTGACATCGACATGCCCATCCCGATGAGAACACCAATCACAAAATACACTGCAGCCATCTTTATAAAACGAACCCCGACCATATAACTCCCCCTCTAATAGGTAAAATGTAGTTCAAAGGTAGTATATTCACCTGGTCAGAAAGAATTGTCATAATAGTAAAAATTTATTCTACACATGACTATGGATTGGCGAAACGCAAAAAAAGCCTGAGCCACAAGGCCCAAGCTTTCTAACACGAGTATTTACTTTTTCTGTATCCACCCTAAAATCATTTCGCGAATGAGTTTACTTGCTGTATTTGCCGTTTGTTCAGACACATCATAAATAGGTGCTACCTCTACCAAGTCTGAGCCAACGACACGCACATCTGATTTTGCAATCTCATGAATCGCACCTAACAACTCTTTAGATGTAATCCCTCCTGCATCAACTGTACCTGTACCCGGTGCATGTGCTGGATCCAATACATCAATATCAATCGTTACGTATACAGGACGACCCGCTAACTTCGGAAGAATCTTTTTAAGTGGCTCAAGCACTTCAAATTTTGAAATATGCATGCCGTTTTCCTTTGCCCATTGGAATTCTTCCTTCATCCCTGAGCGAATTCCAAATGAAAACACATTCTCCGGTCCAATTAATTCTGCAATTTTACGAATTGGTGTGGAGTGAGAAAGTGCTTCTCCCTCATAATTCTCACGTAAATCAGTATGGGCATCCATATGAATAATCGCAAGATCTGGATACTTTTTATGAACAGCCTTCATAACCGGCCAAGAAACGAGGTGTTCTCCACCCATACCCAGTGGATATTTTCCTGCTGCAAGTACCTGATCAACAAAGTCTTCAATCATATCCAGACTGCGCTGCGGATTTCCGAAAGGCAATGGAATATCACCGGCATCATAATATTTCACTTCTTCTAGTTCTTTATCAAGATATGGACTGTATTCCTCAAGTCCAATCGACACCTCGCGAATTCGGCTCGGGCCAAAACGTGAGCCTGGACGGTAGCTGACTGTCCAGTCCATTGGCATGCCGTAAATAACGGCTTCGCTCTCTTCAAAATTCGGATGGCTTTTGATAAATACATTTCCTGAATAAGCTTCATCAAATCTCATCGAAAATCCCCCATTATTTCGTTAGATCAGCAACAAATTTAGGCAATACAAACGCTGCTTTGTGGAGTTCTTTTGTGTAATATTTTGTTTCAATTTCATGGAAGCGATCGTCGCTTACTTCTAATGGATCATATTTTTTCGAACCGATTGTGAATGTCCAAAGACCACTTGGGTATGTTGGGATGTTCGCAATATAAAGACGTGTGATTGGGAAGATTTCCTTCACATCACGTTGCACGTTACGGATTAAGTCTGGTGTAAACCAAGGGTTGTCCGTTTGCGCCACAAATACACCGTCTTCTTTTAACGCTTTTGAAATCCCTGCATAAAAGCCTTTTGTAAACAGATTTACCGCTGGACCTACAGGCTCAGTAGAGTCAACCAAAATTACATCATACTCATTTTCACTGTTCGCAATATGCATGAAGCCATCATCAACTTTCACATCGACACGTGGGTCTTCAAGCTTCCCTGCAATTTCAGGAAGGTATTTCTTTGAGTACTCAATTACTTTTCCATCAATATCAACTAAAGTTGCTTTTTTAACACTTGGGTGCTTTAACACTTCACGGATTACACCGCCATCTCCGCCACCTACAACAAGGACGTTTTCAGGATTTGGGTGAGTGAATAACGGCACATGTGCCACCATTTCGTGATAGACGAACTCGTCCACTTGAGTAGTCATAACCATCCCATCAAGAACGAGCATATTACCGAATTCCTCAGTTTCTATCATATCGAGCTTTTGAAACTCTGTTTGTTCTGTATGTAAGGTTTGTTTAATTTTTGCTGTGATACCAAAGCTTTTTGTTTGTTTCTCCGTAAACCATAATTCCATTTTCATAACATCCTTTCATTGAATAACTTAGGGATTTATTCCCTTATCGTTCCCTATTCCCTTAAAAAAATCGATGTCAACTTCAAAAAGTATAAGGCAACGGCCCAAAAATGCAAGAAAATTTTTCTTGTTTTAGCAAATAAATGTTTAAAAAGGCAGAAAACTTTTCATACTGATTGATATATGCCTACAAAAATGGCTCTATATGAAGCTTTCAAATAGAAAAAGAGAGAGGTGAACTCTGTGGAGCTTATTACAAATGATCGAATAAAAACAGCTATTAAAATCATGCGAGCCCTTTTATTCATTGGCTTAATTTGCTGTACCCTAGTTGCCGTCGGTGTATTGGGTGTGCTTGCCTATGCAAAAACACAGGGGGCACCTCCTCTAGCAGTTCCTTTATCGACCTTATTCTATGCAGAGGACGGAACGTTAATCGGGGAAGAACGTCATCAAGGGGAGACTCGCTATTGGGTGTCTCTCGACGATATGTCTGAATCCATTGTTGATGCCACCGTTTCCATTGAGGATCGAAACTTTTTTGACCATCATGGGTTTGACTATAAGCGAATTGGTGGAGCAATTATCGCCGACATTAAGGCTATGGCAAAGGTGCAAGGGGCGAGTACGATTACCCAGCAATATGCCAGAAACCTATTTTTAGAGCATGAAAAAACATGGAATCGAAAACTCACTGAGGCCCTGTATACCATTCGGCTAGAACTTAATTATTCGAAAAAAGAAATTCTTGAAGGTTATTTAAACACAATCTATTACGGACATGGCGTCTACGGAATAGAAGCAGCTGCTAATTACTATTATGGAAAAAGAGCAAGCGAGCTGTCGCTAGCGGAAGCCTCCATGCTTGCAGGAGTCCCAAAGGGTCCAACACATTATTCACCATTAGTAAACGAGGAAAAAGCCAAACAGCGTCAAAAAGTCATCCTCCTTTCAATGGTTGAGAATGGCTTTATTTCAAAAAAGACCGCTGAACAAGCACATGCTGAGGAACTAACTTTTACAGGCAACAAAATGGTCGGGCGTGAAGACATTGCTCCCTATTTCCAGGATGCTGTAAAAAAGGAGCTCCAAACAAAACTAAAGCTTGACCAACAAACGATTGAAACGGAGGGTTTACGTGTCTATACCACACTTAACCCAGAGCTTCAAGAAATCGCAGAAGAAAAAGCGAAGAACTTTATAAAAGAAGAATCTAAAATTCAGCTTGGATTTGTCGCGATGGATCCAAAAAATGGTGAAGTTCGTGCACTCATTGGTGGGCGGGATTACGAGGAAAGCCCATTTAATCGGGCTACCCAGGCAAAACGCCAGCCAGGTTCGACCTTTAAGCCATTTTTATACTATGCAGCCCTTGAAAAAGGCTACACTCCATCGACCCAAATTCGAAGTGAACTGACGACATTCTCATATGACGATAATCGCTCAACATACACACCACGAAATTATAAAAATTATTATGCGAACGACTCGATTACGTTAGCGCAAGCAATTGCCCTATCCGATAATGTGTACGCTGTAAAAACCCATCTCTTTCTTGATGACGGGGAACTAATCGACACTGCGAAAAAGCTAGGAATCACAAGTAAACTTAAGGATGTTCCTTCTCTCGCATTAGGAACTTCGGGCGTGAGTGTAATCGAAATGGTCAACGCCTACGCAACCATTAATAATGGTGGAACCCGTCATAAGCCTGTTTTTATTACTAGAGTTGAAAATTATAAGGGTGAAGTCATTTATGAAAATACCCCAAAGCCAAAACAAGTGCTTGATGAAGATCTCGCCTTTGTGACAACACAGCTAATGACAGGCATGTTTGATGAAAAATTAAATGATTATACGGCCGTAACAGGCTCTACCATTAGCGATAAGCTGACCAGGTTTTACGCTGCAAAATCTGGCTCGACTGACACCGATAACTGGATGATTGGATACTCGCCGCAGCTCGTCGCTGGTATTTGGACCGGCTATGACAATAATGAACCAATGACGATCGTTGCAGAAAAACAGTATGCAAAGAATATTTGGGCAGGGTTCATGGAAGAAGCGCATCAGGACATTGCACCAACACCATTTAAACCGACTGAAGGGGTTGTTGGAGTGTATGTAAATCCAGAAACAGGGTTGCTTCCGACAAAGGATTGCCCTGTTTCAAGGCTTACTTACTATAAAGCAGGAACGGAACCAACTGAATACTGTTCGAAAAATACCGAGGACGTAAAGAAAGAGAATCCAAAGAAGGACAAAGAAAAAGAAGACAAAGGCTTCTTTAAGCGAATCATTGATTGGTTTTAAATGAATGTATGATAGTCATGCTCCAGGATGCTAGAAAAGTATATAAAAAAGAAACCCCCAGGCTGCAAAAGGTCCTGGGGGTTTCTATGTCCTAGTTTCAATGTGTGTACATTGTAAATTTAGTGTACTTTATTTTATTAAAAAAGCTCAAGCTTTAGTCCGTTTGTTCACTAAAATGTCACAATCAGAAGAACCTTAATCAACCTTCAATCCCTCTTTTAACTCATCACTTGAGTTATCCCAAATCTCTTTATTGTGGTTAATTAAGAAATCTGCTAATAGCTTCTTTGATTTGTCGTCCATAAAATCGACCATGATATGGCGCTTCAATGATTTATCCATTTTATTCACGTGCTCTGGCAAGGATTTATAGCCACGACGAATCGAGCGGTCAACGGTCATTTCACAAGCTGTCACTCCCGCATAATATGGACCCTCTTCCCTACGATCAATCGTTACCCACACAAGCCAATATGGCTTCCCATTAGGGACATCCTCTTTATTCGGCAGAAATTTTATCCCTTTTTCAACCACACTTCGTGCATGCATCGCACCGACATCAACGAATACATCTTCAGCGTCTATATCAACAAATACGGGTGAGATATTTTCGAGGCTAAGCGCCCCAATTCCATATCCTTTATGCCCATCAGTTGGATCATTTTTAATGATATTAAAGGCTACTTTTTTCTTGTTTTGATCCACCGTACATCCACCTTTCCTTTCTAGAGGATGTTCTAAAAGTCGGCCGAAAATGACGCATCGAATTTCTGTGTTGGCTTGCTTCTCCGTTCCTCACGTATTAACTGCATACGCTCCGGTACTCAAAGCTGCGCCGCCTTGAAATTCTTGGTCCTTTTCACCCTCCTTTAGAACTCAAATTTTTCTATTCATTACCAACTATTTTACCATACGAGTGTCTGATTTTATAATTGAAGAATTGGCCTAAAAATCATGACCAGTAAATCTGTAATGGCATAGACCCCGTTATGGAGTAACGGGTATAAAAACCGGTCCCCGACTGGTGTAATGACTAAAACTAAAAATAGTACAATGCCGAGGCCCTCATACTGCGTCAATTTTGGGCGAATGCTAGCCGGCACAAGGTCTTCAATAATGCGATATCCATCAAGCGGAGGAAACGGTAATAAGTTAAAAATAAACAGCACAATGTTCAACCGTACAAATAGGTTAAAGAACGTTTCAAAACCCTCTCCAAATGCTTCTGGAATCGCTGTAAATACACCAACACGAATAAAGACGATGTAGATGAGTAAAGCGAGTGCCGCTACAAGCAGGTTACTCAGTGGTCCAGCAACGGAAACAAGAATCCCAGCAAGCCTTGGCCGTTTAAAATGAAATCGATTGACAGGTACAGGACGTGCCCACCCAAACCCTGCTAGGAAAATTAGAATCGTACCAAAAGGATCTAAATGAGCCATCGGGTTTAACGTCAATCTCCCCTGCCGCTTCGCTGTGTCATCACCAAACTTGTATGCAACATACGCATGAGCAAACTCATGCACCGTAAAGGCCACCAGTAATGTGATCACCACATATGGAATCAAAGATAAATCAAATGCTAAAAAACCACTTAATTGTTCCACCAAATTTCTCCTTTTTATAGAAAAGTTGTTATTTTCAGTATACAATACTCTTATGATGTTATAAAAGAATGATTGGAGAGATTCATTGTGCCATACGTAACAGTAAAAATGCTAGAAGGACGCACTGAAGAACAAAAAAAGGCGCTCGTTGAAAAAGTAACAGCAGCGGTATCTGAAACAACAGGAGCTCCAGA
The DNA here is from genome assembly GCF_031181385.1 of Fredinandcohnia onubensis. GTDB lineage: Bacteria > Bacillota > Bacilli > Bacillales > Bacillaceae_L > Ferdinandcohnia > Ferdinandcohnia onubensis_C. Next base: position 61,233 of record NZ_JAPSKV010000001.1, on the reverse strand, counting down.
TGATAAAATCGTTGTTTTCATTGAGGAAATGACAAAAAATCATTATGCGGTAGGCGGCAAACGTTTAAGCGATCAAGAATAGAGTATTTAAAAACCCGTGGTGAATAAGCCACGGGTTTCTATTTTGCGTTGTAAGATTAAACCCTTAGTGAGCCACGGAAACCCCTAGCACCATAGTAGGAGTCTGCACCATTGTGGTACATAAAAACAGTATCATAACGACGGTCACAAAAGATAGCCCCACCGAGTTTTCTAATAGCAGCAGGCGTCTGTACCCAACTTGACGTCTTCAAATCAAAATTGCCAAGTTCCTGCAATGCGCGATATTGTTCTTCCGTTAATAGTTCAATGCCCATTTCCGTTGCCATATCCATAGCGCTATTTTCAGGTTTATGTTTTTTTCTAGCTTCCAGCGCTTCACGGTCATAACAAACACTTCTACGGCCTTTTGGGCTTTCCGCTGAACAGTCAAAAAAGATATACTCATCCTTTTCCTTATCATATCCTACAACGTCTGGTTCACCGTCAGTTGCTTCCATCTGATGAAGTGGCCACAGTTTACTAGGATTAGCTTCCAGCTTTACTTGAACCTTTGCCCATTCAAGATCGCTATGTCGGTTCATGTTTTTCTCAAATCGCTCTTTCAGAGTGTTGAGCAATTCTTCAACTTGTTCTAGTGACAATTCCTTTTTTGCCATGTTGAATTCCTCCTTATAACTCGTCCCTTTAGTAAGCCTACCTTAATTTTACCCCAAGATCGCTATTGTTTGCAGTGCAAAATCCGTTACTATGTACGCCTAATTAAAATCCATGATTTCCCACCTCAACAGATGGTTGTTCTGGGAAAACTAACCTAAGATAATTTTCTCTTGCAGTCCAACTGTAAAACGAATATTATAGAAAAGGATTTTTAAATCGTTCGTCTTTTGGAGGTACATATTATTATGTTTAAATTATCAGAGTTGAATACAACGGTTAAAAAAGAAGTTTTAGCCGGGATTACGACCTTTTTAACAATGGTATATGTGGTCGTCGTGAATCCTGTTATTTTATCAGATGCAGGCGTTCCCTTTGAGCAAGTATTTTTAGCCACAATTATCGCAACGGTTGTTGGTACACTATGGATGGCACTCTTTGCAAATTATCCAATTGCGATAGCTCCTGGAATGGGATTAAATGCATTCTTTGCTTATTCAGTTGTAGGAGCAAATGAAAACATCACGTATCAAACAGCATTTGCCGCCGTATTTGTGGCTGGTATTATTTTTGTGATTTTGTCATTAACCCCGTTTCGTGAAAAATTAATTGAGGCGATTCCACCAAACTTAAAGCACGGGATCACAGCAGGAATTGGTTTATTTATTGCCTTTATTGGTCTTCGTCTTACAGGGATTATTACGGCACACCCAACAAATTTAGTAACATTAGGTGATTTACACTCACCATCAGTTCTTTTAGCACTGGCTGGATTAGCCATTACCCTTATTTTGATGGCACGTAAAGTAAACGGAGCTTTATTTTTCGGAATGATTATCACAGCTCTTATTGCTTACTTTACGGGACAACTTGAGTTTAAAGAAGGATTCGTTAATGCACCCTCTCTACCTGAAGGTTTAATTATCGCAAACCCATTTGCTGCAATTGGCGATGTCATTCAGTATGGACTGTATGCTGTTGTCTTTTCATTTCTACTCGTTACAATCTTTGATACGACAGGTACGATGATTGGAGTTGCTGAACAGGCAGGGCTAATGAAAGGAAATGTCATGCCGCGTGCTAGACAAGCCCTTCTTGCGGACTCGGTTGGTACAACGGTTGGAGCCATGTTTGGAACAAGTCCAACAAGTGCTTATATTGAATCGTCAACTGGGGTAGCTGCAGGTGGTCGAACAGGTCTCACTACAGTAACAGTATCAATCTTATTTATTGTAGCTGCCTTCTTTGGACCATTGGTGAGTGCCGTTTCTGGGATTGCTGCGATTACAGCACCAACCTTAATTATTGTTGGGTCACTCATGATGGGAAGCATTGCACATATCAAATGGAATGAGATTGATGAAGCCTTTCCGGCATTCTTAATTATTCTAAGCATGCCACTCACATCGAGCATTGCAACAGGGATTGCGTTAGGCTTTATTTCCTACCCACTTATGAAAGTGGTCATGGGAAAATGGAGAGAAGTGCACCCACTAGTTTATCTATTTGCAGTATTGTTTTTCTACCAACTTGCTTTTTTACCTCACTGATACAGAATGTGCAAGCGCCTTGCTCAGCCCCGACAAGCATAAGAAAAGCCGGCGAGAAGGATGCTTTTTATCCTTCTTGACGGATTGGCTTATGACCTCGAGGGGCTAGGCGCTGGAACTGGACTATACAAAAAAACTCGGCGGGCTTTACCTGCCGAGTTTTCTATTAATGTTTTACAAGATTGCGAAGAGATTCAATATATTGATAAGCTTCTTCGACTTCTTCGTCTGTATAACGTTGCTTCGCTTTTAACGTAAATACCTTCTCTTTGACTTCTTCCTTTTCAAGTCCCTCAAAGTATAAAACAGTAGACACTAGCTCTAAAAAGCGCGCACTTTGTTCATTTAAGGCTTGCATACAGTCATCAAGTGGAGGCATGTCCAATTGGTAATGTCCCAAAAACTGCTCGCCTTTTTCAGTCAATCCGTAGCGATACTGATAGTAGCCACCTTTTTTCTCTTTGACCTCATCTAAAAATCCAAGATTACAGAGCTCCTCTACACGTAATGTGAGCTCCTCTGAATATGGTCCGTAAAAATGGAAGTTGTACTTTTCGTAAAATGGATAATCAATTTTTTTCGCGATATAAATCATTTTTTGAAGCTTTTTTCGACCCGTGATTTCCCCTGCAGCAGCGAATGCCTTCATTACCTTTGCATGTTCTGTTAACAAAACCCCTTCATCTCCTCATCCGAAATTGGCCAGAATACCTTTTATATATCTAAAACATCTTTTATTTTCTGTTTTACTGTATAGTCATCTGGTAATTTTTCAATCATGTCTTGTGGAAAATATAGCTTGTGATCTGTTCGCCTCTTTCCAGAAATGGCATCCACAATTTCGGACTGCCTTGATAATTCGCGAATCTCGCCATTTGGCATTAACAAATTGATTGGAAGTCTTTCCTCTTCCTCACCCGGCCGGTAAAAATCATACGGCAAATCTGATGATGAATCGACTACTAAATAATAATTTGGATCAATCCCTGCTTCCTCAAAAAGAGTTCTTAGCTCCATCATCTTCATCATTTGTGCACTAGGGTCAAACTCTGCATATTTAAACAGATTGCGATTGAGAAAACGACGGCATAGGTCACTTAAAATCTCGTCATCCTCGTCCTGCCATACCTGAAAATAGAAAGTAAAAATAGCTTCATCTAGTTTTACATAATCATCTAATGTCAATTTTTCTTCAAAAATGGATATCAAATGGACAGGGGCTGTTTTAAATTCGTAGTGTTCCTTGTACAAATGTTTTGCACGATGGAGGATTTTTGTTAAAATGACCTCTGCGCTTCGTGTAACTGGATGGAAATACACTTGCCAATACATTTGATATCGGCTCATAATGTAATCTTCAACCGCATGCATCCCACTGCTTTTAAAAACAACTTGGTCTTCCTGCGGTCTCATGACGCGCAAAATCCGCTCCATGTCAAAATTTCCGTAGCTAACACCCGTATAATAGGCATCTCGCAATAAATAATCCATACGGTCAGCATCAATTTGACTGGAGATGAGACTCACGACTAATTTATTTTTATATGTTTTTGCAATCACTTCAGCGACCTTTTTCGGAAAATCATGCCCGACCTGTTTCAGTACGTGATTTACTTCTGTGTCTCCAACAATGATTGCTTGTGTAAATTCTTCATGATCATAATGAAATACTTTTTCAAATGAATGTGAGAATGGCCCGTGACCCAGATCGTGAAGTAGCGCTGCACATAAGCATAATAAGCGCTCCTCGTCATTTAACAAGGGGCGTTCACGAAATACATCATCGATAATTCTCCGAACAATTTCATATACACCTAATGAATGGTTAAAACGGCTATGTTCCGCACCGTGGAAGGTAAAATAGGTTGTCCCTAATTGGCGGATGCGACGCAATCTTTGAAACTCCGATGTTGCAACGAGTTCCCAAATCACTTTATCCTGAACATGAACATACCTATGTACAGGGTCCTTAAACACCTTTTCTTCACTTAATTTCCCATTGGAATTTGTCATGTATTCAACCTCTTCCATACTGGCATGCTATTATTATATATTTTTATCACTGACAAAAAAACCTAAAATTCTCCATAAATCGCCTTTAACCAAGTCATATCAATGGTTGGAAAATTTTTCGACATGTTTTAGAAATTCTAGTTGCATTTTGGGAATCCCTGCATGAAAACATAAAAAAACACCTTTTCTCTTAGAAGAGAAAGGCGATTTTAGTCCATTTTCAGTTTCTTCATGACTTTTTCAATCAACTCGTCTTCTGTTGGAGCTGATACCGGACGGTTGTTAACGAATGCGAATGATTTTTTTCTACCAGGGCCACAGTATGATTGGCAGCGGATATCGATTGTTGCCTCACCATCTACTTCCTTTAAGCGTGGCACTAAGGTTTTAATATTGGTTGCTTGGCAATCATCACAGATGCGAAATTCGTTTGCCATATTACGTACAATCCCTTCATTTTGTAAATTCCTAGTCGTTCATCTATTTGATCAATCATTGCTTAGCATGACGATTTTCTTTAAAACACTACATGGTATTTTAACCCTTTCAACATAATCATTGCAAGGGAACGTGTTAATTTTCAAAAATTCTCCACAAGTACGCGTCGTTACGATATTTAAATATAAATAAATAAGTCTACTATCCTTTTACAAATAGGGTATAAAGTTCGAATCTATTGACCAATATAAGTAATAACCTAACGGAAATATATCAAATACGCCTTGGCGTATTTGCGCCCAGATTTTTTCGTGCTTGCGCGAAAAAACACCTATGAAAATCTGTGGCATACGCCGAAGGCTTCAACTTTATTCAGCCATAGTTTGAACAAACAAAAGTTTATACTCTCACTGCACTCATCTACCACTATATTAGTAGAGGACTAAAGCTGAATAAAGTTAAAACATTTATATTGGGAGATGAATAAATATGAAAGAAAGACAAGATGCTTGGACAGAAGAAAATGATCTATTATTAGCTGAAACTGTTCTAAAACACGTAAGAGAAGGTAGTACACAGTTAAATGCATTTGAAGAGGTTGGCGACAAATTAAACCGTACTTCGGCTGCATGTGGTTTCCGTTGGAACGCGGTTGTTCGCCATAGCTTCGAGAAGGATTTACAGCTTGCGAAAAAACACCGCAAACAACGCCAGCGTGCACTCGGTAAAAACCAACCTGTGAAAAAGCAACTTTTGTATACACCACCAACTCCAAGTCTAGAAGAATTTGCGGACGAGTTACCACTATTTCCATCTGAATCTACAAGTATTCGTCAGGAAACACGAGTACCGCAGTATTCGACTTCTAGGCCACAATTGACGATTGATTCCGTAATTTCTTATCTTCAATCTATGGGCAACACAAGTCTCGGGATTGAAGCACTGAAATCCGAGAATGAGAGATTGAAAAAAGAAAAGAATGAGATACTTCGTAAAAATGAAGAGCTTGAAAAGAAAATTGCCCAGTTGGAGCAAAGCTCAGCCAATATTCAAGAAGACTACGAAACATTAATGAAGATTATGAACCGTGCAAGAAAACTAGTCTTATTCGAAGACGAAGAACGTCCAGCCACATCCTTCAAAATGGACCGCAACGGAAATTTGGAGAAAATGGCGGAATAAGTCCGCATTAAATTATTCGCTTAAAAAACAGGTTTTATAAAAGGCTTAGAGATTTAATCGTCTCTAAGCCTTGTCTTATGCTTGATTCTATTTTCGAAATACTATCTGTTTATCCTCGATCTTAAACAGAGTAATGAAAAGTGCGTATAGCGCAATTCCCCCGATTAGTGTGCAATTATCAAATTTAAAACGCAATCCCCTTTACCTAGAACCAATCATACCCGCGTGAAAATCCTTTTCCCATAAAAAAACCAGAGGAATCCCCCTCTGGTCGCAAATAACTCTCTATTATTTTTGAAACAATTCAATCCATTCCCCGTCAGGGCCGGTGAAGAAAACGTATTTAGCCCCGCTTGGAAGCGTCGTAATGTTTTCATCCACAAACGTAACACCGTGCTCTTTGACTCTCTCAATTTCTTCTTCAATATTCTCAACGGTAAATGCGATATGGTGAACCTTTCCTTCTGTTGGAAGGTTTGGATTATAACCTGAAATGAGCTCAATAACCGTTTCGTCGGAATCACTAAAGCCAAGGAATGCTAGCTTCAAATTTGGGTCAACATGGTCCTGTTTTTCTAGCAACTCTAATCCCAATACTCTTGTATAAAACTCAATGGTTGTGTCTAAATCCTTTACTTGGATTCCAACATGTTCTAGTTTTTTAAGCGGCATGTTTTTGCTCTCTCCTTTTTCGAATGACTTTTGGTCGATATTTTACGCCGATGTAGGTAACAGCAAGTGCCAAGACCAGCACCCCACCTTTTACAATTTCAAATGCATAGTATGGTAGATTTAGCATGGTTAGCCCATTTAAAAGAACTCCAATAAGTGCTGCTCCAAAAAACGTTCCAAGCGCATTTGGTTTTCCGGCACCAAGCACGGAAAATCCAACAAACACCGCAGCAACAGACTCCATTAATAACGAAGCACCAGCATCAATTTGTCCCGAACCGACACGCGCTGTAAACAAAATCCCAGCCATTGACGCAAACACACCAGAAACGGTATAAGCAATCAACTTAACCTTGTTTGTATTGATACCTGACAATCTAGCAGCCTCTGCATTTCCGCCTGTCATATATAAAATTCGGCCCCATCTCGTATGGTTAAGAATCACATAAGCAAGAAGCACGAAAACAAGCATAATCCAGACTGGAACTGGTAATCCCAGCATCTCTCCTTGCCCAATCCATAAAAAGGCTTGGCTGAACTCACCAGGGGCAGTCCCGCCACTAGTCAATGGCATCTGGTTGTAGATTGAATAACCTTCCGTATAGGTCCGGTGAAGACCTGCTACGATATACATCATTCCGAGAGTTGCGAGTAGATCCGGTATCCCTATTTTTACAATTAAAAACGTATTTACAAGACCAACCGCAACCCCAACTAATAACGGTAAAAGCAGTACCACCCATAGCGGTAACTCATACCACACCATCAAGGATGCCGTGATTACAACCGACAACGACATCGTTGACCCTACTGATAAGTCAAATCCGTCAACAACAAGCGTAAACGTAACCCCTAGCGCAAGAAGGGTCACAATTGAGATGGATCGTAAGATATCTGATAGATTTCCATATGAAAAAAATGCACTGTTCACAGTACTAAAATAGATTAAGATAAAGCCCATTAATAAGATTGCCCCGTATTTAAACAGGAAGCTGATGATATTCCCTTTCATGTACGTCATCCTTTCCACCACTAGCATACAAAAGGATTTGATCCTGTGTTGCCTCTTCTCCTGAAAGTTCCTTTACGATTTCTCCGTCATACATAACAAGAATCCGGTCTGAAATTCTTATAATCTCGTCTATTTCAGAAGAAAAATAAAGAATCCCTTTCCCCTCATCGGCGAGGGAATAAATAAGCTTGAAAATATCCTGCTTCGCACCGACATCAACCCCTTTTGTCGGCTCATCAAACAAATAGAGGCCCGCATTCCGAGAAACCCATTTTCCTATCGCAACCTTTTGTTGGTTTCCTCCACTTAAATGTTCAGCCAGAGTTTCCGTATCGTTTGTTTTTATCCCTAGCAATTCGATGATGGAGCTTGCATAGCTTTTTTCAGCCTTCCGATTCATAACTAAAAACGGTGAGAATTTTTTCAAATTAGCAAAGGATAGATTCGTAGAGATGGACTCATGAATAAACAATCCTTCCTTACGGCGCTCCTCTGAAATAAGCGCAAAACCCGCCTCAATTGCTTGTTGTGAATGGGTAAAATGATGAGATTTTCCCTTAACAATCACATCACCCTGTTCGTATGGACGAAGCCCAAACAATGTTTTCGCAAGCTCCGTTTTTCCGGCGCCAACTAACCCAACAACCCCAACGATTTCTCCTTCAGAAACCGTAAACGAAACATCGGTAAGCTTTTCTCCATCATCAAGCCCGTTTACCTCTAAAAGAAGATCTCCCTTCGCGGCTTTTCGTTTCGAAGATTGTTCTGTATAGGTACTTCCAAGCATCGTTTCAACAACCGTTTTCGGAGTCACCTCTTTTGTTGAAAAAGTGGTAATCGTCCTGCCATCACGCATAATCGTTAACCTGTCACAGATTTCAAACACTTCAGGTAATCGGTGCGAGATAAAAACGCAACCGACTCCTTTTTCCTTCAGAGTTTTTACAATATCGAAAAGGTACTTTGTTTCCTCAATCGATAATGGTGCAGTTGGCTCGTCAAAAATGATAACCTTCGCTTCATGTGCGAGGGCTCTTGCAATCAACACCAACTGCTTTTCGGCAAGCGATAATTCTAATGCCTGTTTTGTCATGGGTATATCCGTGACATTCAAGAGCTTTAGAATCGAGGCTGCTTTTTCACGAAGCTTTCTTTTATTGATGAACAAGCTTTTTTCAGTTGAAAAGGTATCGAGTAAAATATTTTCAGCAACGGTTAACTGCGGTACAATCGCCGTGTCGACCTCTTGATAGACAATGTGAATGCCAGTTGATTTTGCATCCTTCGGAGAACGAATATCAATTGTTTTATCTTCAAGGGTAATCACCCCTGTATCTAGCTCATATGCACCTGATAGAATTTTCATCAGCGTGCTTTTTCCAGCACCATTGGCCCCCAGCAACGCGTGAACCTCGCCCCTTTGCAACTCAAAAGAAGCATTCTCGAGTGCAGTCACATTACCAAAACTTTTTGTAATTTCCTTCATTTCGAGTAAAGGCATCTACTTATCCTCCTTTACAGAGGACCTTAGGAGGCCCTCTTTTTTACTCTCCAGCTTCAAGCTTTTTCAACTCATCTGTGTAACCTTGTTCGCTTTTACCCCAGCCTTCAATGTATTGGTCAAGCTCTGCAGTTGTAATTTTTTCTTCAGGTAGTGCATCCTTTGTTACGAAGACTGGCTCTAGTTTTACTCGTTCTGGTGTTTCATCACCATTTAGTTTTTGGTAGGCAAAACGAACTTGAATACGTCCGATATCTTTTGGATCAACCGCTGCAGATGCAACCCATGGACTGTTTTCCGCTTGAATCATTTGTAAATCTTCATCACTCATGTCAATTCCATACACTTTGATATCTGTACGGCCTGCTTGTTCAATTGCGCGAACAGCACCTTTGGCAAATTCATCCCACGCTGCCCAAACAGCTGTAATTTGACCTTCTTCAGGATATTGCTTTAAAAGAGCTTCCATCTGTGCTTGTGTATCAAGCGCAGTGTTTGCAGTCGCTGCACCAAAAGTTGCGATTTCCTTTATACCAGTATTGTTGTCAAGAAACTCTTGATAAGCGATTTGACGTCTTTCCATTGGAGCAAAGCCAGCTACCCAAATTTTTACGATATTTGCTTCACCGCCGGCATCTTCCGCTAATTTCTCAAGTGTCATTTGCGCCATTTGCTGATCGCCTTGTTCAAGAACCGTAACTCCATCAACTTCTACTTCCGCATCAAACACTACGACTGGAATACCTTTTTCCACTGCTTTTTGAATCGAGCTTTGTAGGGCTTCCTTTGTTCCATGGTCAATTAAAATCGCATCAAAGCCTTGGTTTACCGCTGCATCAACATTTGACGCCATTTTTGCTAGGTCTCCCTCAGATGTAAAAACAGTTGTTTCACCCGCGAATTTTTTCACTTGCTCTTCAACGCCTTCAATATATTGAGCAGAAAAAGTTCCTAAGTTTTGTTGCATAATTAAAGCGATTTTTTTGTTTGCTAATGGATGATCAGAATTTTTCACTTCTGTGCTATCTGTTTTTGTCGTTTCCTCTGCTACCTTTGGCTGACAACCAACCAATACTGCAATAATTAGTAACGCTGTGAATACTAGTTTTGTTAATTTCATTGTTTTTCTCCCCTTTTTTGTGTTTGTAATTCTATTTTTTAAATCTACTTTTACCGTTTAAAAGCCATCACTCTCCTGTTTTTATGAGGCCTTTTTTAACAAAAATAAAAGCCTCTTTCTCATTAGAAAGAGGCTTGAAGCATACAAAAGTCTTCGCACCTCTTATCTACCAGAAAGAAAAATCCTTCTGTTGGAATTAGCACCGTGCCTTACGGGTTATACCCGGCGAAAAAAACTCGCCCCATCTCACAATGGTATTACGGTCGGTTGCTGGGCGTCATAGGGCCAAATCCCTCAGCCTACTCTTGATAAGAGAAAATACAGCAATCATATTCAATTAGTTTACTTGACGAGAATCATATCACGCCCAAAAACAAAATTCAATATTTTTATAATAAAAAATATTTTAATAGTGGAAATATTTTTTGACGAAAAAATGAAGGTAAAACACAATAATAATATATAGCACGCAATTGTAGTCGGTTCTCACGCAATTATCGAATTTAACACGCAATTCTGGGCAGCTATCGCGCAATTATCAAGTTTAAAACGCAATTGAACGCGCACAACCTCACTTTTCGACAAAAAAGGACCAGGAGAACCGTCTTCCTGGTACTACCCCTGGTACTATAATGCTTTTTCGTTCCGATCAAGCACACGCACATAATTTTGCTCAAATAACGGCATTTCTTCCCCTGTTAGTTGTGATGCGAAAATGTGCTCACTTTCTTTTTTTAGTGTTTGAAGCAGCAACAGCATGACGGTTTGGACAGTAAGGTTTGGGTCAACTAATTCCGCCAAAGAAGCCATTGTTTCTGGCTTTACATCTGGGTAAACAAATTTTGTCTCCGCACCTTGCAGGCCTATATCATAAAATCGACGAATGATGTCTGCTCGTTCTGACCCGCTTCCCGTCACACCTAAATAAATTTGTACTGCTACTCCATTACGTAAGCGGCGCTGAGAAATACCCGCAAATTTTTTCCCATCTATACTTAAATCATAGCTTCCCGGGCAATACGAACCGACGATTTCTCGTGCAACGATATCGACTTCATAGCCCTCAAGCATTTTTCGAATGAGTTCAAGCATTGTATCATAGCCGCGGTTGATATCAATCCCTTTTTCAGTCTCAGGAAAAATGAGTGAAATGTTCAACACTCCCTCATCCAATACCACTGCTAGTCCACCTGAATTCCTTACAATCGCGCGGTAGCCCAATGATTCAAGGAACTTAACCCCTTCATCCAAAAAAGGCAATTTAGTATCCTGTATACCAAGAACGATGGTTTGATGATGAACCCACGTCCGTGCTGTAGCTGGAGATTCTCCTTTACCCACAAATGCACAAAGAGTGTCATCTATCGCAAACGATTGTAGTGCATCAAATTGATAGCCTAGACTAGATTGATCAATAATCCGCCAACTTGGCTGATATAAAAGACTTTCGGTCATAAGGCATACTCCTAAAAAATACTAGAATAACGATGAGGTCCATTAAAGAAATAAACCCCAAAAAACCAGGCTATGCCTGGTTCCTATACCGTCCTATTTTACCCTTAATTTACGTATTTAGCTACCTCATGTCGAGAGGTTTTATTCATTTTAAAGGCAATCATTTGATTGATTTTTTTCGTTACGGCCTCAACCGTTGTATCTAACGTAATGGCCAATTCTTTAAATAATATTTTTTGTATATAAAGAAGGAGTCGACGGTCATGTTCCGACAATTTTTTATCGTTCATTTCAAATTCATGCTTTTTACACAGCAATGTATTAAGTACTTTTGATGTTTCTTCTCTATTTCCAGATGAAGCTATTCCAGAATAAGCCTTTTGACGTTCTGAACTGTTATCGATCCACTGAATTCCAGGTAGCTTAAAGGATTCTAGAATTTCCTCTGATTCACTTTTATCAATAATTCCTTGCATTAAAATTCGGTCATTATCCACTGGGTTTTGGATTATCAAAGAGTTATCTTCAATTGGGTGCATTATATAATAAGTCCGAGTCATACCACCATATGTTTTTTCACATATATCATCTATTTGGCAAATACCCATGTTCGAATAAATCACTAGATCACCTATGTTAAACATGTATCATGCTCCTATCCAATGGATTGTCAACTTAGTTGACTTTATCTAATCATACACCATAATTCAAAAAATATCAACTTGGTTGACAAAATAAACCTCAAGTCTAAATTTGTCAACTTGGTTGACAGAACCTATTAAATTTTGTATAGTAATGGCGATTATAAAATCGGGAGTGGAATTTATGGACCCTGTACTTCAACATTTAGATTTGATCGACCTCTTAAGTGAAAGGCATGGTCAACTTCGAGGGATTGCAGAAAAACTATGGAACGAGACTAGCGACATCGCGATTTCAAATTCAGAATGGTATATCATGTCGCGTATCTATAAAAGACAAACAACGATTGCGAATGTTTCTAAAAATGTCGATATAACTAGGCAAGCTACTCATAAATTTATAAAAAACTTAAAAGCAAAAGGGCTAGTCAACGTAATGGATGGTGAAAACAATAAAAAGGAAAAACGAATCGAATTAACATCCCTTGGTGAAGAATGCTATGTGAAAAATGAGAACCTAAAAGCAACGATTGAAAAGCAAATTATAGAAAAAATCGGGCACGAACAAGTAGATCTACTAAAAAAAGTGCTAAAAATGGATTGGCAAATTTAAAATTTGGACAATAGGGTGCACGGCTGACGATTTACTGCCACTGTTTCAAAAATACTGCCGTTAACCTTTTATTAACTGCCACTATTTTGAAATTACTGCCACTAATCTTAATTTACTGCCACTAGCAAAAATACACCTATAAAAAATGGCCATGTCCTAAAGACATGGCCATTTTCATTCTTACAATGCTTGCGCTGCTGTGATTAAAGCAAGTTTATAAACATCCTCTGAGTTACATCCGCGTGAAAGGTCGTTTACTGGCTGATTTAAGCCTTGTAAAATTGGACCAACCGCTTCAAAGTTTCCTAGTCGCTGTGCAATTTTATACCCGATATTACCCGCTTCAAGACTCGGGAACACAAATACATTTGCGTCACCCTTTATTATCGAATCCGGTGCTTTTTTCTTTGCAACAGACGGAACAAATGCAGCATCAAATTGGAATTCTCCGTCCAATACCAGGGCAGGATTCATTTCCTTTGCAATTTTAACAGCTTCGACTACCTTTTCAGTTTCAGGTGACTTTGCAGAACCTTTTGTTGAGAAGCTTAACATCGCTACTCTTGGTTCAATATCAAACATATCAGCTGTATTGGCACTCTCGATTGCAATCTCCGCTAAATCCTGACTATCTGGTGCAATATTAATCGCACAATCGGCGAAAACATACTTCTCATCGTCACGAACCATGATAAACACACCAGAAGTCTTTTTCACACCTTGCTTGGTTTTAATGATTTGAAGGGCAGGGCGAACTGTGTCTGCAGTCGAATGTGCTGCACCACTTACAAGCCCATGTGCTTTACCGGTATACACGAGCATAGTTCCGAAGTAGTTTTCATCCTTAAGGATCTTACGTGCGTCCTCCTCGGTTGCTTTGCCCTTACGTCGTTCAACAAATGAAGCCACAAGCTGATCGAACTCTGGGTATGAATCAGCATCATAGATTTCCACGCCATCTAGTGAAACACCTAGCTCGCTAGCTTTGCTTTCAACCGCTGCTTTTTCACCAACTACGATTGGCACAAGTACCTTTTCACTTGCCAAACGGCTTACTGCTGTTAAAATACGCTCATCTAATCCTTCTGGAAAAACAATCTTCATATCCTTCCCAGATACCTTTTGTTGTAATTGAGTAAATAAATCGCTCACTCTTATTCCTCCTAGCACGTTAATAAATGCGTTTTATGTAAGTTAGGCTTTTGTTAGCCGTACCAAAACTGCCAACCATTAGGATACGGCTTTTTTCACAAATTGAAAACCAAAAAGCCTTAAAAATCATGTGACAGTATTATGACACTATCTTCAATTTTCCCAACAACCTGACAAATTACTCACTCTCACTTTTGTTCACAAAATCTCCTAAGGTTTAATCACTTTGCTATAGGGGAAACTGTGATATAGTAGTGTTGAATACATAACCATGTGAAAAATAAGGAGTGATTGTAATGGCTGAAGCAGCACAAACGCTTGATGGCTGGTATTGCCTTCATGATTTTCGTTCAATCGATTGGACGTCTTGGAAAACTCTTTCTAGTGACGAGCGACAAGCAGCAATTCATGAATTTCTTGGTTTAGTAGAGAAGTGGAATAAAACTCAGGCAGAGAACCAAGGAAGCCATGCATTATATACAGTTGTCGGCCAAAAAGCTGATTTCATGATGATGATTCTACGCCCAACAATGGAAGAATTAAATGAAATCGAAAATGAATTCAATAAAACGAAGCTTGCTGAATACACAATTCCTACATATTCTTATGTGTCTGTTGTTGAATTAAGTAACTATATAGCAGGCGAAAGCAATGAGGATCCATACCAAAATCCTTACGTACGCGGACGTTTATACCCAACCTTACCGAAGAACAAATATGTTTGCTTCTACCCAATGGACAAGCGCCGTGAAGGCAATGACAACTGGTACATGCTTTCAATGGAAGAACGCAAAGAGCTTATGCGTAGCCATGGTATGATTGGCCGCCAATATGCAGGAATCGTAAAACAAATCATCACAGGCTCTGTTGGCTTTGATGATTACGAATGGGGCGTAACCCTATTCTCAGATGATGTGCTTCAATTCAAGAAACTTGTCTATGAAATGCGCTTTGACGAAGTAAGTGCTCGATACGGCGAATTCGGAGCATTCTTCGTTGGAAACATTTTAACTGAAGAAAAAGTACCACAATTCCTACACATTAACTAAGAAAAGTGACATGCGCCCGCCTATCGGCGACAAGCATAAGAAAAGCGCTGACAGAAGGTGCACTTTACCTTCCGAAGCGTTTTTCTTATGACCTCGAGCCGATGGCGCATGGCACTAGACAATAAAAAAAGAGAGGGGCTTCCTCTCTTTTTTTTATCCATATTCATAATCCTTTTTCCTCGCTCATACAATGCAATGATGAATCCACTAAACAACCCACCAAAAAGTTCTAGTCAAAATCCCAAAAAATAATCAAAAAGTAGGAACCCATCTTTCACCGAAACAATAAGTTAGTAAAGAGGCTTTTTCATTATCCTTGTCTTCTTTTGTAAGTGAGGTGAAAAGATGGCAGTAGTTGCGCACACGGAGGCGGATGTAAAGCTGTTAGCAAGGCTGTTACGCGCTGAGGCTGAAGGCGAAGGCAAACAAGGCATGCTATTAGTAGGTAATGTTGGGGTAAACCGCGCAAGATCACGTTGTCTGGATTTTAAAGATATTAACACCATTCGAAAAATGGTCTTTCAAAGTCCTGGTGGCTTTGAAGCAACCCAAAAGGGCTATTTCTACCAGGCCGCTCGACCGACTGAGATTGCACTTGCACGAAGGGTATTAAAGGGGGAAAGATTTCACCCTGCCAGGTTTTCTTTGTGGTTTTTTGAGCCATCTGGAAACTGTCCGGCACAATGGTTTAACCAGTGGAACGTAGGAAGGTTTAAAGCACACTGCTTCTACCAACCAACACAGGAGGATTGTCCAGACGTTTTCTAAGGCATTTGCCTTTATTTAAAAAGAGAAAAACTTAACAATCTGAGGAGGGCTTACATTGAGTAAAGATAATCAATCAATGCAAAATCCGTATGCTGCTTATGGGTATAATCCACAAAGCATGGGCCAGTATGGAGGCTACATGGATCCAAACCAATTCGCGTATGGAGGATATCCATATCAACAGCCACAACAAGGAGGCTTTCAAGCACCACAAACGCCAACTTTCGCTCCAACGGGTGGAATTGCGCAAAATATACCAGGTATGCTTCCTATCGAAGAGTCGTATATTGAAAACATTCTTCGCTTGAACAAAGGAAAGCTAGCAACTGTCTATATGGGCTTTGATAACTCGAACCAACAAAAAGTTTTCAAAGGTGTTATAGAAGCTGCAGGCCGTGATCACATCATTTTAAGCGACCCGCAAACAGGTATGCGTTACCTATTATTAATGGTTTACTTACAATATGTTACATTTGACGAAGAATTAGAGTACGAATATCCATTCGGGGCTAATGCTGGTCTAGTCAATTATCCACCACGCTAAAAAAGCAAGGAGTGTCCACGGACACTCCTTTTTACATTTGCGACACATTAAGCTCTTCTTTTTACATATGTTTTGCAGCAGCCACCATTAATAATACCCAGCCTAGTAAAAAGGCAACTCCACCAAGTGGTGTGATGGCACCAAGGATTTTAATTCCAGTCACACTTAAAACGTACAAGCTTCCAGAAAATAAAATAATCCCCACAAGCAAACTCCAACCGGCTGTTGTAATTAAACTAACTTGTGAAAACTTGTCTGCTAAAAAGGCAACAATAAACAATCCGATTGCATGAAACATTTGATATTGAACGGCTGTATTCCATGTTTTCAAGTATTTTTCGGTGATTTTCCCTTCTAAACCATGGGCACCAAATGCACCAAGCGCAACTGCTAAAAATGCATTAATCGCTCCCAATATTAAGAACAATTTCATTTTCGTTCTCCATCCTTTTTTTGAAATTCGTATTTTTATTCTATCATATTCATTATAAGATAGGAGTAGGACTCAAGACCACAAAGGAGTTTTAACATGAACTACGAGATTATGCCTGTTGGAGACATGGCCTTGCAGATTCTATACAAGAAGCCGGCTTCAGACAGCTTGCAGCGTCAAATCCAGCAAACTACGAAACAAATTGAAAAAAAGAATATATTAGGGGTTATTGAACTCGTTCCAGCCCTTCAATCGATTACAGCTTACTATAATCCGATTCTCACTACCTATAATAGTCTTTTTGCGCAGGTTTCTGAGATTTGCGAGGCGCATTCCACAGAACTAAGCACCTCTTTAAAAGAAATTATTGTGATTCCAACTTGTTACGATGGCGAGGATATCGAGATTGTTGCTCGCAGGCACGGGCTCTCAACTGAAGATGTGACTTCCATCCATAGCAGCGTCGATTATCTCGTTTATATGATTGGCTTTTTACCGGGCTTCCCGTATTTAAAAGGGCTTCCAGCTACGCTTAGCACACCACGTCTTGCAAATCCCCGGTTAAGAGTTCCAAAAGGGGCAGTCGGCATCGGTGGTGACCAAACTGGGGTGTATCCACTTGAATCACCAGGAGGATGGAATCTCATCGGACGAACGCCAGTACCTTTATTTGACCCGGAAAGGCAGAATCCGTTTTTACTAAAAGCAGGGGACTACCTCCGCTTCACCTCCATATCAGCCGAGGAATATCAGGAAATTGAAAATCTAGTAAAAGATAACCAATACAAGGTAGAGGTGAAAAAAATTGAAAATGATTGATCTAAATTGTGACTTAGGCGAGAGCTTTGGTACCTATAAAATCGGGAAAGACGAAGAGGTCCTCTCCTTAATTTCAAGCGCAAACGTCGCTTGTGGGTTTCACGCAGGCGACCCGCATGTAATCAACCAAACCGTACAAACGGCGAAAAAGTATGGCGTCGCAATCGGTGCCCACCCAGGCTTTCAGGACCTTGTCGGATTCGGCAGGAGAGCCATGGCCGTTTCACCAAAAGACGTCTATGATCTCGTTCTCTATCAAATCGGTGCTCTCGCTGCATTTTGTAAGGCACATGAAGTGAAACTCTCTCACGTAAAACCACATGGTGCTCTTTATAATATGGCGGCCGTCGACACTAACCTTGCAGAGGCAATTGCTAAAGCTGTCCGCATATTTGATTCAACTCTTTCACTCTATGGTCTTGCTAGTAGCAAATTAATTGAAGCTGGGGAAAAATACGGCTTACATACGGTTTCCGAAGTGTTCGCTGACCGAACCTATCAACCTGACGGAACATTAACACCAAGGACGCAGGGGGACGCAGTCATTCATGATAGCAATGTTGCAATCAAACAAGTCCTGCAAATGGTGAAAGAAAAAACCGTTCAGACGACAACTGGCGAAATCATCCCAATTAAAGCCGACTCCATCTGCGTTCATGGCGACAATGACCATGCTCTTCAATTTGTACAAGAATTACGGCATGCACTAACCAATGAAGGCATTACAATTAAGGCAATTAGGTGATCATATGGGACAACCACTATTAACTATCCTTAAAAAAGGGCTCTTAACCACATTTCAGGACCAAGGCCGCTATGGCTACCAACAATTTGGAGTCGTTACAAGTGGAGCAATGGATACTTATTCAAGCCAGCTTGCGAATATTCTTGTCGGTAACCCAAGAGGAGAGGCCGTACTTGAAATCACCATGCTTGGCCCGACATTACGGGTGGAAGCAGATTCAATTACACTTGCCGTTTGCGGGGCAGACTTAAGCATGAACGTGAACGGAAACAAAGCCCCATTGTGGAAGTCTTTTGTCGTGACAAAAGGGGATATTATTAAGTTTGGGAAACCAGTATCGGGAACTCGCGCATACTTAGCAGTGGCTGGTGGATTTGAGGCTCAGAAAGTCCTTGGAAGTAAATCCTATTACGCAAAGGCAAAGCTTGGAACAGAGATCAATGATGGCGATATTATTTACGGTTCTGTTCATACCCTTCGAAAAAATACAGGTCTCTCGCTCCACCTTATACCAACGTTTGATAAAGAGGTAATCGTTCGCGCAATTCTAGGTCCACATCAGGATTATTTTACAGAGAGTGCCATCAAACAATTTTTTAGCGACACCTTTCAGGCGCTTCAAGGGGACCGGATGGGGTTTAGAGTAAAGGGGACAAAACCTTTGCAGCATAAAGATAGAGCCGAAATTGCATCTGACGCGATCCCTCTTGGCGGTATTCAAGTTCCAAGTAGTGGTGAGCCAATCATCCTTTTAGCAGACAGGCAAACAACAGGGGGCTATCCTCGAATCGCAACGATCATAGCCGTCGATATTTATAAAATCGCCCAGCTACCGCCTGGTGGAACGATCCGATTTGAGCGCTGCAGCATTGAAACTGCCCATAAACTTTATAAAAAAAGAGAGAACTTTCTCCAGAACCTCCAAGGATGACGCACCTTTGGGGGTTCTTTTTTGCCCATTATTTAGATATCGGACACAAATTTCAATATATCGGACATTCCCGGCCAGATATCGGACATAACTCTCATTTTTTCGGACAAACCCACATAATCAGATAAAAAAAGAGACTCTCTGTTTAGAAATCAAACAGGGAATCTCCATTAGCATCGTCTTCTTCTAATTTCGTTGTGTTTTGGATCGTCGTTGTTTGCGGCATCGTCGGAATGGACTGGACAACCTGTCGCATTGGTTGCACAGGCACTGCTTCAACCCGCTTTCCTTCAGTTGGAGCTTCATCCAACACAAGGTCGCATAAGGTTCGAATGGCCATCAAACGCTCTCTTACCTTTTGTTCACTCTCTTCACTTTTTGCCGTCACCAATTCCTGCTGCATTTTATCTAAAATCTTATTCAAAGATATATTCACAAAGTTCACTCCTCTATGCCCGAATATCTACGTTGTAGAAAGGTGTTTGCGGTTGCTTTGTATGCTTTTCCTCATACTTCATACAATGTACCCCAGATGATCTAAAAACCGTTATAGAGGGCATTGCCTGCGTCTTAAAATTGAAGGCGCGACAGCCACGAGGAAATTTCGGTTCCCATGTCGTATAAAAGTGCTTGCATTTTAAGCAGTTAACTCGTTTTTGCATCCCTTCACTACCTTTTGTAAAATCGATACTCCTATTTTCCCACGAGCAATAGGGGTGCGTCAAACTCACATTTTGACAATCTAGCAATCCGCACAAAGGCTTTTACAACCGGTTGCACACATTTAGTCTAAGAGTATGAAAAAACCCCTCAGATCGTCTCTGAGGGGCATTTACGCAGGGATTATGTAATATTACTTACCAGCAACTGCGTCTTTAAGAGCTTTACCTGGTTTGAAAGCAGGTACTTTGCTAGCTGCGATTTCGATTTCTTCACCAGTTTGTGGGTTACGGCCTTTACGAGCAGCACGCTCACGAACTTCGAAGTTACCGAATCCGATTAATTGTACTTTATCTCCGTTACTTAATGCATTTTGAACTGCTTCAAATACTGCGTCAACAGCTTTTGTTGCATCTTTTTTAGATAGTTCTGCACTTTCTGCAACTGCACTGATTAGTTCTGTTTTGTTCATAATAAAATTCTCCTCTCCAAATAAGCACATATTCTTTTTACCACTTTTTTCATAGGTTCGCAAGATTTTAGGCTAAATTCATCCTATTAAACTGGTGGTATAAGCTATTACATCACTAGATTAGCCAAAAAACAAGCGTTTCAAACCAAAATTATATGAAATTCTTTAAAATTTGTTGTTACTACCAAGTTTTACCGAAATTCTAGATTTTATACTAGGGAATGCTATAAAAAATCGCATAATGAAAGGAGTGTCTCCAATGGCTCGTAGAAAACGTCGCCCCCTCATTCCGGAAGCAAGAGAAGGGCTTGACCAACTCAAAGCAAATGTAATGCGAAAACAAGGCTATCAAACAGATCCATCTAATCCTGACAGCGTAAAATATGAAGTCGCAAAGGAATTAGGGATTCCATTAAAAGAAGACTACAACGGAAACCTTACGTCCAAGCAAGCAGGCAAAGTCGGTGGCAACATCGGCGGCAATATGGTGAAAGAAATGATTCGCATGGCACAAGAAAACTTGAATAAACGCGGGTAAAGGGGTGTTCGTATGGATAAAAAGAAAAACCGTGTTGGTCAATCAAATCATAGCCAATACAAAGTTGCCAAGGGGCCGAAAGCAAGAGAATCTGGCTATGAGGCGAGCTATGAATACACAACTGGTAATGAAGTTGGAGAGCAAGATCATAAATAACCCAAAACCCCTATGCCATTGGAGAGCATAGGGGTCTTCAATAATTACACTAACCGATATATTCGTGCCTCATACGGCCTTAATTCAATTGTATCCGAAGCCTCATGAGCCTCAACTTGATAATTAGCTAACATCAGCCTATCATGCCTAAACTCACCTTCAGGCACACGACAAACGGCATTTTCTCGAGATAGATTCGTTACAACAACCACTTTCTCTTCGCCTAGCGTGCGTGTGTACACATATAGTTGCGGGTCTTCTGCGAGCAGTAAGTCATACACACCATACGTGAATACTTTATTTGCCTTTTTCAAGGCAATCATTTTTTTATAAAAATGCAGCACAGAATCTCCATCAGCCTGCTGTTTTTCAACATTGATTTCCATGAAATTTGGATTTACACCCATCCACGGTTCTCCTGCTGTAAATCCAGCATTTTCTGCACTCGACCATTGCATTGGAGTTCGTGAGTTATCCCGGCTTGTCGCCCAGATGATCTCCATAATCTCCTCATGCGGGATACCTTCAGAAAGCTTTTCATGATACAGGTTTTTAGTTGCCACATCATCATATTCTTCGATGGATTGAAATTGAACATTTGTCATTCCAATTTCTTGCCCCTGGTAAATAAAAGGAGTTCCTTGCATGAAAAAGTACATGGCACCTAGCGCTGTTGCACTTTCTTTCCAATAGCCCTTATCATTTCCCCAATTAGATACGACACGTGTTTGGTCATGGTTCTCGATAAACAACGCATTCCAGCCCATATTTTCTAGTCCTTTTTGCCATCTCGTAAGGACATGTTTGAGGCCAATCACATCGAGTTCTTGTTTCTCTTCATCCCATAGCCCAAGATGTTCGAACTGGAACACCATATTGAATTTTCCTTGATCCTCGCCAACCCATTCCTCCGCATCTTCCACACTTACACCATTAGCTTCACCAACGGTCATAATGTCGTATTTGGCAAAGGTTTCTTTCTTTAATTCTTGTAAAAACTCTTGAATCCCAGGACGATTCATATGACCGTCAAAAGAAGAAACATATTTTAGACCATTTGGATTTGGCAGATCAGGGAAACCCGGAACTTTTTTTATATGACTAATCGCATCTACCCGGAAACCGTCAATTCCTTTATCAAGCCACCAATTAATCATGGAATATAATTCTGTGCGAACCTCTTTGTTCTCCCAATTAAGGTCAGGCTGTTTTGTTGAGAATATGTGCATGTAATATTGACCAGTCGCCTCATCAAATTGCCATGCTGGCCCACCAAAAATACTTTCCCAGTTATTTGGCTCTTTTCCAGCTTTTCCATCATGCCAAATATACCAATCCCGTTTTGGGTTATCCTTTGAAGAACGAGATTCGATAAACCATGGGTGTTCATCACTTGTATGGTTAATAACCAAGTCGATAATGAGTTTCATGCCACGCTTGTGGGTTTCCTTCAAAAGTTCATCAAAATCAGCCATCGTTCCAAAGTCAGCCATGATGTCTTGATAATCGCTAATATCATAGCCATTATCATCATTGGGTGATTTGTAAACAGGACATATCCAAATTACATCGATACCTAGATCTTTTACATAATCTAATTTAGAAATAATCCCCTGTAGATCACCGATACCATCACCATTTGAATCCATAAAGCTTCTTGGATAGATCTGATAGGCAACTGCTTCCTTCCACCATGCTTGCTTCATTTTTGTATCCTCTCTTCCTATTTCTACAGATGGTACTTAGGTCCACCTTCAAATCGTTAACCGATACACTCTTGCCTCATATGGCTTTAATTCTATTTTTTCAATCGATTCATTTTGATCGACATCATAATTGCTAATCAATAGTTCCAGTGTTTTGTAACTACACTCTTCTGGCAACTCGAATAATGTATGTTCGCTTGAAAAATTCAGTACAACCAGTAACTTCTCATCAGCTAATATTCTAGTATACGCGTAAATCGTTGGATGCCCCGGCAACAGCAGGTCATAATCGCCATACACAATAATCTCATGCTGCTTTCGCAACTCAATCAATTTTCTATAATAATGAAAAACAGAATTTGGATCGTCCACTTGTTTAGCTGCGTTAATGTCCCGATAATTCGGATTCAACGAAATCCACGGAGTTCCTGTAGTAAAACCTGCATTCTCGCTGTCGTCCCATTGCATAGGGGTACGCGCATTGTCTCTTCCTTTTGCATAAATCGACTGCATAATTTGCTCTGGAGCCACACCAGCATCAACTTTTTCCTTATACATATTTAGGGTTTCGATGTCCTTATAATCCTCAATGGAATCAAACTGAACATTGGTCATCCCAAGTTCTTCACCTTGATATATATATGGAGTTCCTTGCAACATATGCAAAAACGTTCCAAGCATCTTTGCTGACTCTAGCCAATACTCACCGTCATCACCGAATCTGGACACCATTCTTGGCTGATCATGATTATTTAAATACAAACTGTTCCAGCCAGAGCCTTCAAGACCTTTTTGCCATTTTGTAAAAGTTTGCTTCAAATCTAGTAAATTCAACTGGCGTAAATGCCATTTTCCTGTTGGACCTGAATCTAAATCCATATGTTCAAATTGGAAGACCATGTTTAGCTCATTGCGGTCCGCACCTGTATATTTTTGCGCTTCTTCCGTATCAACACCCGGCATTTCGCCAACGGTCATAATGTCGTATTTCGATAACACCTGTTGGTTCATTTCCTGTAAAAATTCATGGATTCGAGGTCCATTCATATAATATGGTGCACCTGAAGCATATGTTTTTCCTTCCTGTGGCTCACCATCTGGTAAACCTGGAACTTTTGAAATTAAATTGATGACATCCATTCGGAAACCATCTATTCCTTTTTCAAGCCAAAAAGTCATAAGGTCATAGACTTCCTCGCGAACTTTCGGATTTTCCCAATTGAGATCAGGCTGCTTTTTACTAAACAAATGTAAATAGTATTCACCTGTTTGCTCATCAAATTGCCACGCTGAACCACTAAAGAAGGACTCCCAATTATTCGGTTCCTTTCCGTCTTTAGTAGGGCGCCAAATATAGTAGTCACGGTATGGGTTATCCTTTGATTTTCTGGACTCTTGGAACCACTTATGCTCATCTGAAGAATGATTAACGACCAAATCCATCATTAGTTTCATTCCGCGATTATGCATTTGCGAAAGTAGCTCTTCCCAATCGGCCATCGTGCCAAACTCATCCATGATCTCACGGTAGTTGCTGATATCATAGCCATTATCATCATTAGGGGATTCATATACAGGGGAGAGCCAAATCACGTCAACACCAAGGTCTTTTAGATAATCAAGCTTTTCCGTGATCCCCTTAAGATCCCCAATTCCGTCGCCATTTGTATCCTTAAAGCTTCTTGGGTAAATTTGGTACACAACACTTTCTTTCCACCATGTTTTGTTTTCCATTTCCCATAAACTCACTTTCTAGAGGTTGTTTAAAAAAGTCCGGTAAAAATGACACATCGAATTTCTGCAAACACTGCACCGATAACAGAGCGATAACTAGGTTATGCGCTTGCGTCTGCTAGTCATTTCAGGAAGTCAATTCCTCAGCGCAAGGCTGCAAGGATGTTAACTCTAGCAGTTGCCTCGTTCCGCTACTCAAAGCTGCACCGCCTTGAACTCCTCGGTCCTTTTTATCCTCCTTTTTAAACCTTTATTTTTACTTAATCCGTATGCACGACTTCCGTTCTATTAGTTTTGCCGGTATCGTGATCCGCTTTGGTAGGACATCCGGATTTTTTATTTTCTCAATCAAACAACTTGCACCTTCAACCCCCAACTGAAAAATGTCAATATCCACTGAGGTGAGGGGAGGCTTTGAATATTCAGCAAGTAGTACGTTGTTGAAGCTTGCAATGGAAACGTCCTCTGGGACTCGAATATTCAATTCTTCAAAATGACTCATCAGTTCGATTGCGATAAAGTCATCTGTACAAACTAATGCTGTAGGTGTTTCAACCGAACTTAGAAACGATATAATAGCTTCTTTCCCTTTATTCAACGTACTTTTTTGAACGATATAATCCTCATTAAAAGAGATTCCAGCTTCACCTAGCGCTTGTTTGTATCCCTCAAGGCGGTCAAGCATAAACACAAAGTCGCCATCATAACCGACAAAAGCAATATTCGTATGACCTAACCCGATCAAATAATCCGTTACGACCTTCGTAATGTAGATATTGTCATTGTCGACATACGTGACTCGTTCTGCGCCTATCACAGGGCGTCCAATCACGGTAAAAGGAAAGTCGATCTTTTGTAAATATTTGATGATACGATCATCTGTCCGAGAATAGAGGAGAATCAAGCCATCTACACGGCGCCCTTGAACCATCCCGACAACTTCTTCGTAGATTTCGTCCTCTGTTCCAGCTGTCGAGAGGTACAATCCATACTTATGTTCACGTGCTTGTACGCTGATCCCTCTAATCACTTCCGGGAAAAACGGATCTTGAAGCACATGGGATGCAGAAAATGGCATCACAACCCCAATAGTTGCTGTGCTATTCACCGCTAAGCTTCGTGCTGTAAAATTTGGGTGATACCCAAGTTTATCCATCGCTTCTCTTACTCGTTTTTTCGTTTCTTCACTAATTCGAGGGTTATTTGCTATGACCCTTGAGACAGTGGAAGGCGAGACATTTGCCTCTTTTGCAACATCTTTAATTGTAATAGCCATACATACCCTCCATATTAGAAAAGCGCAAGGTGCCCGTTTATCGGCGACAAGCACAAGAAAAGCGCTGACAGAAGGCGTTCTTTGCCTTCAGAAGCGATTGGCTTGTGACCTCGAGCCGATGGCGCCTGGAGCTAGACATCAAAAAGTTAGTGATATTTTTTCTTGATTTTATATAAAAGGAATCAATTCAACCCTTCGTTCTCAATGTTTATTTTACTGAGCCCTCTGCAATTCCTTTGATAATGTGTTTTTGCATGAAAAAGTACACAAGTATCACTGGAATGATCGCAAGCGTTAATCCTGCTAGAGCTAAATGCCATTGTTTCGTATATTGACCAAAGAAGAAGAACATCTTCAATGGAATCGTATGCATTCCTTCTTGGTTAATGACTAGAGATGGTAATAGATAGTCATTCCAAATCCAAATAATATTCAAAATTGCTACTGTTACTGAAATTGGCTTCAACATCGGGAAAATGATGTGCCAGAAAATTTGCCATCTATTTGCACCATCAATGGTGGCTGCTTCATCTAATGATTTTGAGATTCCTTGTAGGGATCCGTGATATAAGAAAATCGATAAACTACTACCAAAGCCAAGATACATAAAAACGATTCCAAAACGGTTTAATAGTTCCATTTTACCAAACAGTGATACTAATGGAATCATGACTGATTGGAACGGAATCAGCATAGCTGCGATAAAAAGGAAGAAAACGAGACCACTCACTTTTCCTTTGCGACGATTTAATGCGTATGCTGCCATCGATGAAAATAGAATAATCACCGCAACACCTAAGACCGTAATTAGGACAGAGTTAAAGAAAGTGCGGATAAAATCGAGCTCTTCAAATGCTTGAACATAGTTATCAAATGTAAAAACATCCGGAAGTTTTAGAGTATCTGTGAAAATTTCACGTTTTGTTTTAAATGAGTTGACGACCATCAAATAGAAAGGGGAGAGCCAAATTAGGCCAAGAACAATGCCTAGAATTTCAAGCAAATATAATTTTCTTTTTTTACTTTTCATTACATCTCGACCTCCCGTTTCTTATTGATGTACACCTGTGTTAAGGATATAGCCGCCACGATTAGGAAGAAAATAATCGCTTTTGCCTGTCCATAGGCATAATTGTTTTCTGAGAATGCGGTTTTGAAAATTTCCATAGCTACCATTTGTGTAGAATTATAAGGGCCGCCACCTGTTAAACTTAGGTTTTGGTCATATAGCTTAAACGTATTAGATAGCGTCAAAAACAAACTTACTGTAAATGCCGGTGCGACAAGTGGGAATGTCACATTTTTAAAACGTTGGAAGCTGCTTGCTCCGTCAATTTCCGCCGCTTCTAATAACTCCTGCGGAACACTTTCCAGATACGAAATATAGATAATCATGATATATCCAGCCATTTGCCAACTCATGAGAATAACCAATGCCCAAAAACCAGTTGTATCTGTCGATAACCAGCCTTTAAAAGCTGCAATCCCAGTTAAATCTCCAATACTCGCAAATACCTTCATGAAAATAAATTGCCAAATGAACCCGAGAATGAGTCCTCCAATTAAGTTCGGCATGAAAAAGATTGTACGTAAAATATTGTTTGTTTTAAGCTTTTGCGTAACAAGTAATGCCAATGAAAGTCCAAAAAAGTTAATAAGGAAAATCGACACGACTGAGAATTTCACAGTAAACCATAGTGAATCCATGAATTCTTTATCCTCAAGTAGCTTTTGATAGTTCGCAAGTCCAACAAACTCGGTGATCTTAATTCCGTTCCAGTCTGTAAACGAGTAATAGGTTCCAAAAATTAATGGCACGATTATAACAACTCCAAGTGCTACAAGCGTTGGGGCTAAAAATAACCAATACCATAGATTCCGGTTTCTCATAGTAAATTCCTCCAAATCGGAAAAACATTTCAATCTTATTAGGGGGAGCACAGGCTCCCGTTCAATTTGTATAAAAGGAGAAAACAAAGCAACCATACGCTGCCTTGTTTTCTATTGTTAGGTCTATCGATTATTTTCTTGAGTCTTCCCAAGCCTTTTGAGATTCCTTCACAAGGTCTTCCCAGCTCATTTCATCGCTGATGTATTTTTGAATATTAACACCAAGCTGTTGCTCGCCCCAACCGGTTGGGTAGCCCATGAATACCCAAGGAATTGTTTTACCTTCTGTTGCGTACTCATACACTGATTTCCCTAGTGGATCAGAAACTTTTGAAGCGTCAAATCCTTCATATGCAGGGATAAATTTAAAGTCTTCTAGTACGGCTGTTTTTCCTTCTTCAGAAGTGTATAACCAGTCTAAGAAGTCTTTTGCAGCTTTTACTTCTGCCTCATCTTTATTGCTATTAACTGCCCAGTACATTGGAATTCCAACTGGGATTGAATCTTCTTTATAGCCTTCAACAGGAATTGGTAAAATGCTTACTCCGTTATTTGCAAGCTCTTCATCGATACCTGCAATTGAACCATATACCCAGTTACCTTGTTGAATCATTGCCACTCGGCCAGTAGAGAATAACTCTTCTACTTGCATTGCATAGTCTAAACTTACAGTTGGTTGAACTGAATACTCATTTTGTAAATCTAGAACCTTCTTAAATGCATCACCATATTTAAAATCTACAGTTGCAGAATCGAATGTTCCTAATACATTCCCTTCAAATTCAGGGGATAAGAAAGCATTTGATAAGTGTAAGCCCGTTACCCATTTTTCTTTACCTGGTAGAGCAAACACAGCATCTAAACCTAACTCGTCCTTCTTGCTATCTAATGTTTTTACCGCTGCTTCTAAAGCTGCGAAAGTTGTAATTTCATCTGGATTGATTCCGGCTTTTTCAAATACTGCTGTATTGTAAATTAAGCCATATCCTTCTTGGTTGAAAGGTAGTCCTAACACTTTTTCATCTTGTGTAACTCCTTCAAGAGTTCCTTCTAATGCAGCACCTGCTGCTGCTGTATCAGAAAGGTCTGCTAAGCTATCTACCCAGTCTGCAACATCTTGAGGTCCACCAATGTTATAAATTGTTGGCTCTTCACCTGAAGCAAATTTTGAACGAAGTGCTGCACCGTAATCTTCTCCGCCGCCAACAGTTGTGATGTTGATTTTAACACCATCGTGTGACTCTTCATATTGCTTTGCAACAGCTTCAAATTGATCCTTAAATTCCACTTTAAATTGGAAGATATCTACTGTTGTTGTTTTTGAATCGCCTTTATTTCCACTTGAGCTTTCTCCATCCGAAGAACATCCTACAAGAACGACACTTAAGAGGAGTAAGAGTGCCATTACTGCAGGAAAAAGTTTCTTTGCTTTCATGATAAAACCCCCAGTTAACATTTTTGAAAGGAAGGAACCGTTGCACAGGTTTAGGAAACCGATTGCATAAATTTGGACTTTTTTGTAGAAATTATTCATATTTCCATTCCGTTAATTAAACGCTTTCATTGTGCTTAAAAAATATATACCATTGATATTACTGTTTTCTTTTATTTCACTGCTATGCGCAATTTGTTGCGCAAACGGTTGCATTCCTTTTACAAGATTTATATTAGCACGGGCAAAAAATAATTACAACAAAAAAGTTTAGCGTTTTCATGAATTCGTTAAAACGACTAATATTACGCAAGAGATTTTTTTCCCTAGCTTTTTTTAAGTTCTTAAAACATAATAAGAAAATAATATTTTATCCAAATAAACTAAAAATAGAAAAATAAGGGGGAGACTATCACATGCTTGGGGTTGTTCACTTCGAGGTCTTTTTAGTTTCAGCAATATTGCTTAATTTAACTCCAGGTACAGATACAATGTATATTGTGAGTCGAAGTATATCTCAAGGCCGATTGGCAGGAATATATTCAGCTCTCGGTATTTCAGCAGGAATCGTTGTTCATACTTTACTAGCTGCATTTGGACTATCTGTAATTTTAACGCAATCTGCTTTTTTATTTAATTTAATCAAAATCGTAGGTGCTATTTATTTAGCATATTTAGGTATTAAGATGTTAATTGCCAAGAACACAGTTAAGGAACAACAATCTTTAAAAAAGCAAAGCAATAAAAAGATTTTCTTACAAGGACTAGTCACTAACGTTACTAACCCTAAGGTAGCTTTGTTTTTCCTAGCTTTTCTTCCGCAATTCATTCAAACCAATAGCGGTGTTTCAACCCCAATACCGTTTATCCTATTAGGACTTACCTTTACCTTGACAGGTGGAATTTGGTGTTTAATCACTGCTTATTTTTCCTCAATGGCAACTACTAGGCTAAGAAACAATTCTAAGGCTTCAGTTGTTCTAAATAGATTGACGGGTATCGTTTTTATTGCGATGGGGATTAAATTATTACAAACAAAAGCAGTCAATTAGGAGTGAGGGGGCATTGATTTCAATGCTCTTTTTTATGTCTTAATAATGAAAGTCGGGATGTAACGAGGCGTCTTGCTAATACTATGGTTGTAGAATAAAAATGCAGGAGGAATCACTATGCCACAAAAACAACCTAAACAGAATACAATGCAAACAGATGTCGCAGGAACAGACCCACAAAAAGTGAAACAGGAAATTGCTAAGGATGTAAGCCAAGGTCAAGGTGCCATGACCTCTAGAGAAGCAGGAGCAATGCGGGACTAAAAAACCACTGTTTAGTGGTTTTTCTACTTTTAAGCTATCCTATTATCGTTATCACTATCATGGACCTTTCCCATTTGAATCAAAATAGATTATACTAGACTGACTATCGTATCCATTAAGGAGGAATTTTCTATGACCGAGAACAATCAACGCGAAGCACCCAAAAAGAAGATTAGCCTGCAAGAGGCTATGAAGCAACAGCTTGAAAACAAAAAGGCCCAGTCTTCTAATACACAAGGAAAAATGAATGGCGACCTTTCAACAAAAAAAATGAAAAGCCAGCAAACAAAAAAACCTAGTAATACTCGCAGAAAAATGGGCGTCTAATGAACGTACAAAATCAGAATTAACAGGAATGTCTGTTAAGATGGATAAAAAAGGAGTATGAATCCTCTAAGATTCATACTCCTCTTTATTTATCCTGCATTTTTCACTAGCTTGACACTCAATTTTTCTAACATATCTTTCGTCATTGATTCGAGATCATATTGTGCTTTAAAGCCCCATTCTTCTTTTGCTGCAGTTGCATCAATTGAATTTGGCCAGCTTTCAGCGATCGCTTGGCGGACAGGGTCAACCTCATAATTCATCGCAAACGCTGGAATATGCTTTTTGATAACTGCTGCAATTTCTTCAGGCGCAAAGCTCATTGCGGTAACATTGAAAGCATTTCGGTGTTTTAACTTGCACTCCTCTGCCTCCATTAAGTCTACAATGGCTTGAAGCGCATCTGGCATATACATCATATCCATAAACGTACCTTTATCAATATATGATGTATAACTTTTATTTTTAAGAGCTTCATAATAAATTTCAACAGCATAATCTGTTGTACCGCCACCAGGTGGTGTCACGTACGAAATAAGCCCCGGAAAGCGTAGTCCTCTTGTATCAACACCAAATTTATGATTGTAATAATCACAAAGTAATTCTCCAGAAACCTTGTTCACACCATACATTGTCGTAGGGCGCTGAATGGTGTCCTGTGGGGTTCCATCCTTTGGTGTGGACGGACCAAAAGCCCCAATTGAGCTTGGTGTGAAAAACTGACAACGCAATTCACGAGCAACCTCTAATGCATTGACAAGCCCACCCATATTTAAGTTCCAAGCTAAAAGTGGCTTTGCCTCTGCAGTTGCGGATAGTAATGCTGCCAAATGAATCAATGTGTCTGCATCGTATTTTTTCGTAATATCGTACATTGCTTTTCCGTCTGTTACATCTAAAATCTCAAACGGACCTGAGTGAACAACCTCGCAATCCGTTTTTCGAATATCTGTTGCAACAACATTTTGAGCACCATAAACCTTACGCAGTTTAGTGACAAGCTCTGAACCGATTTGGCCCAGGGCTCCGGTAATTATAATTTTCTCCATTATTCATTCCCCCAAGATGATCGTCTGATCAGCTTTTAGATAATGTTCATTTCCTTGCCTACTTTTTCATAAATCGCAACTGCTTGGTCTAGCATATCTTTTGTATGTGCGGCTGTTGGCATATTTCGGACCCTTCCTGTTCCTTTTGGTACAGTTGGGAATACGATGGATTTTGCATAGACGCCTTCTTCAATCAATCTCTTACTGAACTCTTGTGTTTTTACTTCTTCCCCAACAATCACGGGTGTTATTGGAGTTTCACTGTGGCCAATATCAAAGCCACGCTCTTTTAACTGTTGCTTAAAGTAGTTGGCATTATCCCATAGCTTGTCGTGGAGTTCTGTGCTGCTCATTAGAATTTCGATTGCTTTTGTAGCAGCAGTAACATCCGCTGGCGTCACAGCAGTTGAAAATAGGAATGGTCTGCTTCGAACTTTTAGCCAGTCAATTAACGCCTTCTTACCCGCTACATAACCACCAACAACGCCAATCGCTTTTGAAAGAGTTCCAATTTGGAAATCTACTTTATCGGAAAGACCAAAGTGCTTAACCGTACCAGCACCTTTTCCTAATACACCTGAACCGTGTGCATCATCTACATATGTAATGAGATCAAATTCCTCTGCAATTTGTACGATTTCAGGTAGTTTCGCAATGTCACCATCCATAGAGAAAACTCCGTCTGTGATGACCATGACTTTGTTATATAAACCAGATTCAGTTGCTTCTTTTGCCTTTTTTCGTAAATCATCCATGTCAGAGTGGTTGACACGAATAATCTTCGCCTTTGAAAGACGGCATCCATCAATAATGGAAGCATGATTTAGCTCATCGGATAGAATCGCATCGTTTTTATCCATAACAGCTGAAATGGCTGCCATATTACAGTTAAAGCCAGATTGATAAGAAATCGCTGCCTCTGTATGTTTAAACTCAGCAAGCTTTTCTTCTAGTTTTATATGAAGGTCAAGTGTCCCGTTGATGGTTCGAACCGCACCTGCCCCAACTCCGTACGTATCAATTGCTTCCTTAGCAACCTCTTTTAGACGCTCATCAGTCGCTAATCCTAAGTAGTTGTTAGAAGATAAGTTTATAAGCTCTTTTCCATTGATTTTAATAATAGGTCCGTTTGCACCTTGTAGAGGGTCGATTACATTGTAAAGACCTTTCGTCTTTAAGTCCTCCAGATTTTCATGCAAAAATGAGTCCAACACCTTCGACATTAGAATCCTCCTTTGTATGTTTACAAAACACAAGTGTATTTCCAGGGAATACATTTAGGTTTTTATAAATCCTTTTATATCAACATTTACACTTCCTACTTTACCATATTATTCATCAAATGTTTATACCCAGTGGACACTCTTTCTTATTATTATTATATTATTTGTCAGTTTTGGATTTGTGATACAAAGAGTGAGATTTTATCGGTATGGTTTTGAGTTTTGGAGGAACTGATATCTGTTTTAAGCTGTTTTTGGGTAATTATGGTAAAACCAAGAGCACAAACGAGGGATATGACCGGACTATTGGATATATTTAGGAGAATAGTATGTTATAAAAGAAGGATATGAGGGGACTTTTGGGTAATTCAGGGAATAGCCATAGCATAAGAGTCTGATAAGTCAGGGCTTTTTGAAATTTTTTCAAAAACCATCGGCTTATGCGCAAGTTATGGCATACCTTTTGTATAAAAAAGGAAAAACAGATAGTAAAAATCTTTTATAAAGGAACCATTTGACTTTTTCTAGGAGATTAAGTATCTCTCAAGCCAGCTGGAGCATTGCCAATTGGTAAGTTCTAGGGAGTTGTTTGTACCCCAGGCCTTCTGGAGTATCACCAACTGGTAATTTATAGGTAGTTGATTGTACTCCAAGCCCTCTGGAGCATCATCAACTGGAAATTACTAGGTAGTTGACTACACTCCAGGCCCTCTAATGCACAGCCATTTTAGATTTTTTCAAGAAACTGTCCACATTAGCGGTGAACAGCGTCTCCCCCACTACAATAAAAAAGAGACCATCTCTGGTCTCATTTTATTGGGTCGTGCAAGATATTTATCATTTCTCTTGTTTCATCAAGGTGTTGGACGGTTTGGTCGTATGCCTGTGAGGCGACACTCATAAAAAGAATGTCCATCACGTGAAGCTGGGCGATTCTTGATGAAGTTGCACCGCTTCGGAAAGTCGGCTCTCTGGTAGCGGAGGTATAAAGGCGAATGCCTGCCTGCTCTGTCACAATCGATGAGCCATATTTCGTTAAGCTAATCGTATGGGCTCCTTTTTTATTCGCGAGCTCAAGGATTTTGGCAACTTCAAACGTTGCCCCCGAAAACGAAATCCCAACAACAACATCATTTTCATCAGCATTCGCAACCAAGGTTGCCGCCATATGTAAATCCGGAAATGCCGTTGCTTTTTTATTAATTCTTAAAAATTTCTGCTGAGCATCCTGAGCGATGATGCTTGATGCGCCCACACCAAAAAAGTGTATAGTCCCGGCATTTTTTAAGACTTCTACCGCTCTTTCAAGCTCTTCATTGTTTAGCAATTCAGCTGTTTCCCGTAAGGTTTGAACACTATTGTCTGTCATTTTTTCAATAATAGACAAAGTCGATTCATTTGGCTCAATGTCGCGGAATCCAGTTGCTTTCTTCTTTTGCAGGTCTCCTGCGATACGAAGCTTTAAATCCTGAAACCCTTTTAAATTAAGTGATTTACATAGCCGAATAACCGCCGCACTGCTTGTTGTACTTCTTTTACCAAGCTCACTGGCCGTTAGTGTAATCGTCTCTTGTGGATTTTCTAATATATATAAAGCAATTTTCTTTTCAGACGGTGGGAGGTTATCATGCATTTCTTGAAGCATAACGAGTCCTCCGGTCATAAAGGACATTGTCATCAACTCTCTTTATTAAAATCTACTTTTTATTATAACGTTTTTTTCATAACATGAAACTTTCGTGTGATCTCAAATCCTGTTTTCTTATAGAGATGTCCCGCTGAACTTTTCTCTCCCGTCCAGAGAAACCATGCACCATGCAATCCTTCTGCACGCATATTTTTCAAACACTCATTTAATAAAATCTTGCCTAACCCCTTACCTTGCTGGTTGGGGTCAACCCCAAATGGTCCGAAGCGATCCGGAATTGCTTCATAGCCGCCATAAATGCAAAAGCCCACTAAATTTTCACCATCTCTTGCGATTAAAATGCGGTGGAGTGGTAGCCCTTGTAGAATTCCTTCTCGAATCGCACGTCCCCAATCAGGATTAAATACATTGTTGGCAAATTGGATCACTTCGTATAAATCCTTATCTTCCGCGGTTAAAAATGTGTACCCTTCCTGTTCCCGCTGTGCCTTTAGTTTAAGCACATCAGTGGATGGCGTGAAGCCTACTAAACTTCGATCCATCGCGACGGGTGAATATTGTTTTTCAAATCCTTGCTTGAGGAGAAAGGAATAGCCTTCTGGATATGCTTCTTCATCGATTCCAGGCAGAATATAATTCGGAGCATACGAAGCAAAGAAAACATTCTTCCGACCTTCAGATGCTAGGAATTCCACCCCATCTTTCATCAATTTTTCTCCGACACCAGACCGCGAGAACTCCGGATGAACGAAAAAGAAAAGAATCCAGCCATTTTCCAGCTCTAAGTCTGTGCAAGCCATTGGTAGCAATCTTCGTATCGCATACACACAACCGATTATTTGATCTCCGTCAACCGCAACTCGCAATCCCTTTGGGTCAAAGTTTGCGTCTAAAAGAACGAGATTTCGAAACCTAAGCTGTGTGATTGGATCCTTCAGCAAGCACTCATTCCAGAGGCGAACAATTCCTTCTTCATCGCCTGATTGATAATATCGAAATGAAACCAAACGGTCCATCCCCTTCCCTAATTGTAAAGTAGATAAGGTTCTCTCTTCTTTTTAAAGGCTTCTGTTTCCGCTTCACATAATTCTATAAAACGATAAGTCTCGCCATTCAGAACTAAATTCTTAAGATCCTTTGTCCCCGCTAAAAGGTCAAACATATAGGTTTTCTTTTCACCAAATTGAAGAAACTCAAGATCACGAGGGTACATTTCAGCTATTGTTTCTAACAAAGTCAGTCCTGATTTCAACGAATGAATTTTCCATCGATCGGTTACATGAAGCTGAACACCCTCACAGACCTGATCCTTATGTTTTTGGTACGTTGGAACAAAGGAAATTGGTCGGGCTAACACCCCTGGAAGTTTTTTCTCATTAAAATACTTAGCCAACCGGTATCCTTCAATATAGGGACTCCCCACGTATTCAAAAGGTCGTGTTGTGCCTCTTCCCTCCGATAGATTCGTTCCTTCAACCAAGCAGATCCCAGGGTATAACGTGCACATATCCATTCCTGTCGTATTAGGCGATGGCGGAATCCAAAACAGGCCGGTTTCATCATAAAACATATCACGACTCCAGCCATCCATCGGAATGACCGTTAATTCACAATCGATTCCGAATTCATGCTTATACATGAGCGCAATTTCCCCGACGGTCATACCGTGACGATTTGGAATTGGATAGAGGCCCACGAAGGAACGAACGTCCTCATCCACTAGATTCCCTTCCATTACGGTCCCTGTGATTGGATTTGGCCGATCAAGAACGACGAATTCCTTCCCGAACTCTGCACAAGCTTCCATCACATATGCCATTGTATAAATAAATGTATAGTACCTCGCCCCGATATCCTGAAGATCAAAGAAAATCATATCCACATTCTCAAGCATTTCTTTTGTTGGCTTTTTCGTTGCTCCGTAAAGACTATACACAGGTAAATTGGTATAAGGATCGACAAAGAACTCAATCTTTTCCCCTTCCTTTGCACTTCCTCTAATTCCATGTTCAGGTCCATATAATGCAGTAACATGAATATCTGGATGTTCATGGAACAAATCTATAGTTGGTGTAAGTCGTTGGTCAACACCTGTCATATTGGTAACCACTCCGACTCTTTTACCCTTACATAAATCCACAGATTCCGTTAAAAAGCGGTCAAGACCTATCTCCATTCTCTACCCCTCCCCTCAAAAAAAGAGAGATTGCTCTCTCCATCAGTCGTTATTCTTTTACTCCGCCAAGGGTTAATCCTTTTACAAAGTGGCGTTGGAACATCATGAATACAATAATCATCGGGATCGATGCTATCGCTGCTCCACTCATTAGAAGCTTGAAGCTCGCTAGGTTTGCATCCTGTAATGTTTTTAACCCTACCGGTAATGTATATAGATTTGCATCGTTTAACACGATAATTGGCCACAGGAATGAATTCCAAACGTTCATAAATGTAAAGATTCCTAGAGCTGCTAGACCTGGTTTCGCCAATGGCAGAATGATTTTCCAATACGTTTTCCATTCGCTTGCACCATCAATTTTCGCTGCATCTATCAGTTCATCCGGGATCGAGTGCATAAATTGCCTCATTAAAAATACCCCAAATACCATTGCTAAGTCTGGGAATATAAGCGCCCAGTGCGTATCCATAATTCCAAAGTTTCGAACCATGATAAACAAAGGCACTAACGTTACTTGGCCGGGAATCATCATCGTGGCAATAATCGACCAGAAAATGAGATTTCGTCCCGGGAACCGTTTTTTCGCGAGAACATACCCGGCCATCGAGTCAAAGAGGAGTATCCCAATTGTCACCACTACTGCTATATAAAAACTATTAAAAAACCAAATGCCTACGTTATTTTTATTAAACAAGGTCGTAAATCCTGAAAACGTATCTTCAATGATGTAGTCCATAACATCACGATGATAAGCTGCTGCTTCAGCATCACCAGCGCTTTCTGCGTCCCTAGCCTTCCCCCAATGCTCAAAGTACTCTGTAATCCCTACTGGGTACATTTTCGGAGGATTTGAATCAACATAGGATACTTGACGTTCTAGTTCTTCATCTTGATAGCTGCTGAGCTGCAAGGAGGTACTAAACACCCAATACAACGGTAAAAGGGAAATAATGGCGAAAACCGATAGTAGTACATAAATAATAAGCTTGTTTACTTTTTGAATACCTGATGTCATTATACTTCCCTCCTAGTCTTCGTACCGAAGTAAACGGAATTGGATAATTGAAAATAAAAGAATGATAAAGAATAAAACAACGGATTGTGCTGCTGCAAAGCCAAACTCGAAATCTCTAAAGCCTGTCTTATAGATTAAGTGAACAAGAGTTTCTGTAGCCGTGCCTGGTCCTCCGCCCGTCATCATAATAATTTGTGTAAATACCTGAAACGAACCGATTGTACTTAGTAAAACTAAATATAACGTAGATGGTTTTAATAATGGCAATGTAATGCGATACCATTTTTGAAAACTATTTGCCCCGTCAATAGTAGCCGCTTCATATAGTGAATGTGAAATTGAACCCATTGAAGCAAGATAGAGAATGATTCCAACTCCAAATGGAATTAAACATTGCATGATGATCAAGGCCCAAAGTGCGGATGAAGATTGTCCCAACCAGTTAAGTGGTTCCATTCCAAACCACCCTAACACATAGTTAAACAGTCCAAAGTCATAGTTGTACATCCAGCGCCAAACCATTGCAACAATTACCATTGATGTAACTGTTGGTAAATAAAAGGCTCCTCGGAAGAAGCTTTGAGATAGTTTTCCAAGAGGATGGATGAGAGAAGCAATGATAAGTGCACTTATTACGTTAAAAGGTACCGTTACAACCGTAAAAAGGAATGTATTTCCTAGAGCGTCGTAAAAGGCAGCACTTTTAAACACTTTTATATAGTTGTCTAAACCTGCCCATTCACTCCCAAAAATTTTGTATTCCTGGAAGGAGATGATAAACGCCCACACAACCGGGATCGCAATAAATGCAATAAACAGGATAAGTTTTGGAAGTAAAAATAAATATGCGGAATAGTTCTTTTTCATTTGTAGCCAGATAGTTGGTTTTTTTGTCTGTACTACTGCATTTGCAGTTTGATGAACGGGTTTCAACGCAATTCCCCCAATCTTTCATTTGGCAACAGGCAGCCCATTTAAGGGCTACCCACCTTATGCCTATTACTACTCACCTAACAATTCATTTACCTTCTTCTCAGCAGCTTTCATTGCTTCTTCTGCCGTCTTTTCACCATTGAATACTAACTGAAGCTCTGTTTGGATGGCTTCATCAATTTTCTTCCATTCAGGGTGGCGTGGAAGCATAACTACTTGTGAAGACATTTCTTGTGCACGCTTCATTTCTGGATTGTCCTTATAAGGGTCCATGTCTGCAGCGCTCTTACGTGCAGGGAAAATACCATACTCAGTTGCCATCGTAAATTGCTCATCTGTTGAAGAGATGAACTTAATAAACTCGCCAACCATTTCTTTTTTCCCTTCTTCTTCTTGGTGGAACATTGTCCAACCACCTACACCACCGATTGTTACAGGCTCACCTGATTTACCTGTTGGGTAGTTTGCAACTGCAAAGTTTGTTGGATATTTTGTTTGAGCTGAGCTAATCGCCCATGTAGCCCATGGCTGCATTGCAACAGTACGTTGCTCTTCGTTTGCCCACGCTTGGAATGTACCACCAACGTCCTGACCACCTAATGTTTCAGGAGCTACGTTGTGCTCTAATTTCAAATCTGCAAGTTGTTGAATCGCTTCTACTGCTTCTGGCTCTGTGAACGTAAATTTTGACATATCTTCATTTAATGGGCTTCCACCATTGATATAGAAGAACGGCCATGCCTCATAGTAACCAGGAAGGATATATGTTGAGAATCCGTATACATCTGTTTTACCATCGTTATCACGGTCAAAAGTTAGCTTTTCAGCTGCTGCAAAGAATTCATCCCATGTCCATTCACCGTTTGCTGGAGGCTCAACTCCGCGCTCTTCAAAAAGATCTAAGTTTAAAAGCATTGCGTGTACAGTTAGAGAGTTTGGAACTCCATATAATTTCCCGTCAAATGTGTAAGCATCTAGTGCATTTTCATAAAAGTCCTTAAGTTCATCTTCTGTAAATAACTCATCAACTGATTCAATTACACCTTGTTCAATATGGTCAATACTTACTGCACTACCACTAATATCAACTGGTGCAACATCAGGCCAAGATTGTCCGGCGATTGAAACGCCTAATTTATCAGGAAGCTCTGCCCATGGAACTTGAACTAGTTCAACTTTAACCCCTTCATGTGCTGCTTCGAATTCTTTAATTTTACTTTCCATCCAGTGGAATTTATTGTCTTTATCATCTGGCCAACGTGGTCCATCCCATACTGTGATTGTACCTGTCCATTCCTTTTCACTATCTCCGCCGCCATCTTTTGTTGTGTTCTCTTTCTTGCTACATGCCGCTAACAATCCAATTACTAAAATACTTATAAGAAAAAGACTAAGCCATTTTTTCATTCTACTTTTCCCCCTTACGTATCTTTCATCATTGTTTTTTCCAGTACCAACAGAACACTATATTTGTAGCTCTTGCCCTCGCCTCCCTTCAGTTTTTTAAATAATCAAATGCGCCTTGGCGTATTTGTGCCCAGATTTTTTCGCCCTAGCGAAAAGTTTCCTTTGAAAATCTGTGGCATCCGCCGGAGGCTATAACTTTATTCAGCCTGCTGAATAAAGTTATACTAGAGCAATTTTCCCCATAATAACCGGGGCGCTTGCTCCTGTTGCCGATGGAAGATTATTTGGTCGTTTGTTGATGCATTGGTAACCTAGTAATGCAAATACAATGGCTTCCTTAGCATCAGCCTGTATGCCCAGCTCATCTGTACTTCCTAATCTGATTGACGGAGGCAGATTAGCTTGCAACCTCTTTCGTAGTGTTTGATTGTACCAACCACCACCGCTTATAAAAATCTCTTGGATTTTATACGAATCTATAAATCTCTTACACTCTTCAGCGATTGTTCGTGCTGTCAGCTCAGTAATAGTAGCTATCTTATCCTCTGGTCCTAAATCGGCTTTGGTATTCCAAAGTTCTTTTGCATAATCGAATCCAAATAACTCTCGACCTGTACTTTTGGGTGCCGGTAGGCGGTAATAGTCGTGATCTAAAAGCTCCTGAAGCCATTGATCATCTACCTTACCAGCTGCTGCTATTTCTCCATTTTTATCATAGGTTTGTTTTCCATTGGTTGCCCACATTGTAAAGGCATCAATCAGCATATTTCCTGGGCCAGTATCAAACGCAAGCACATGTTTATGGCTCTCAGCAGGGGGTAAAACGGTTATATTCGCAATTCCACCAATATTGGCAAGGATTCTACCACTCGTATCTGCCCTAAATAATAGATCATCAACATATGGAACGAGTGGCGCACCTTGGCCGCCAACCGCCATATCACGAGTCCTGAAATCCCCAACCGTCATAACACCTGTTCTTTCTGCAATCACAGCAATATCCCCAATTTGCAAGGTTGAAGTAATTGTATAGTCTTCTACCCTTTTCCCTTCAGGCTGATGAAAAATCGTCTGACCATGAGAGCTAATCAGGTCCACATCTTTCATCTCAAACCCTGCTTCAGTTACAACCTTTTTCGCTGCCTCTGCAAACAACTCACCTAGTAGCATATTGGTTAAAGAGATCTCCTCAAGCCGAGCTTTACTCGGGTCACATAATGCCAAGATTCTTGCACGCATGGTTTCTGAATAAGAAAGTGTTGAAAAATGAATCAGTTTCACTTGGATCTTTTGATGTTCATCTTCTGAAATATTAACTAAAGCTGCGTCAATACCATCTAAAGATGTACCCGACATTAAACCCAGAATTACCTTTTGACTCACTTCAACCGCTCCCTTACCTGAGGAATGGTAACCGGCAATTTCCCTGTTACCTGTTCACGTCCATAAATAGCTTTAGCTGCCATATTCAATGCTGGGTAAGGGAATTCATATGTGCAAAGATAGGCTTGAATCTCTGGTAAGTATGCCAAATCATACGGACTTCTTGTCGCAATGACGATGACCGGTACCCCCGTATCTGTCAATGCCTTCACTAGCTTTGTTTGTGCGTCACCTTCTTGAACAGTCAAGGTTCCCACAATAATCGCTTCAAATTGTTGAGCTTTTGCGGCCACTCTTTGGATTTCTTCATCCGTTGCCG
This sequence comes from Fredinandcohnia onubensis, assembly GCF_031181385.1. Classification (GTDB taxonomy): domain Bacteria; phylum Bacillota; class Bacilli; order Bacillales; family Bacillaceae_L; genus Ferdinandcohnia; species Ferdinandcohnia onubensis_C. The sequence continues at coordinate 19,236 of NZ_JAPSKV010000001.1, read as the reverse complement.
GGTTTGATAGTTGCACTATCTCCGCAGTATCATCAATCTCTTTGATTGTTTCACCAAGATACATCGAGGAATAGCGTCTATCCTCAACCTGCATCGTATATTTATTTTCTGAGTAAACTACTAGCACACGTTTATTCTTTAATGGCAAAATACCATTGTTTTTTACAATTGTTATTCCTTGCTTATAAATGTCATGCGCAAGCTGTTGATGCTCTTTTCCACCAACAAATGACGGTACCTCATCTGAGCCAATTTCATCCCAATTACAATACTTTACTTTTAATCTCGTTACTCTTGCTACCGCTGCTTCAATCTGGGCTTCATCGATTTCTCCAGATTCCACTGCAGTTACAATTGCATCAATCGTTTCCTTTTGAAGATGGTGAAGATGAGAAACCATAATGAGGTCAACACCTGCTTTTATCGCTTCTACCCCACCTTTTGCGGTGCCAATGGTATTGGCAATTGCATTCATTTCCATACAATCTGTTGTTACCACTCCATCAAAGCCAAGCTTTTCTCGGAGGAGGCCTGTGATGACTTTACGCGACAATGTCGCAGGGACTCCTGGGGTGTCTGCAATTGCTGGAAAATAGACATGGGCCGACATAACCGTATCCGCACCAGCCGCTATGCTGTCAACAAAAGGTTTTAACTCAATTTGTTCCAAACGTTCAATGTTGTGTGAGATCACAGGTAGGTCTAGATGGGAATCGACATTTGTATCTCCATGACCTGGGAAATGTTTTAACGTTGTGATGACGCCAGCTTCCTGCATCCCCTTCATTGCCATTCTTCCAAACTCTGAAACTTTATCGGCTGACTCACCAAAGGACCTTACGCCAATGACTGGATTTTCAGGGTTATTGTTCACATCCATTACTGGTGCTAGATTCCAGTTGATCCCAAGCGCCTTGAGCTCTTTACCTGTCGCAACACCTACCTCATAGGCGTTGTCTGGATTGCCTGTTGCCCCTAAAAGCATGGCCCCAGGAAATATTGTTGTACCTTCTCCTAGTCTACGAACAACCCCATTTTCTTGATCAATACAGATTAAGAGTGGGTGCTCATGCCCAGCATCCTTTGCCACTTGTTGGAGCTCCGTCGTTAACGAAAGAATTTCCTCTGGTGTGCCAATATTTCGGCCAAAGAGAATAATTCCGCCGACATGATGCTCGCGAATCAACTCTTTAATTTCCTCGGAGGCTGTTATTCCTTTAAAGCCCACAACCATTAGTTGGCCGATTTTTCTTCTTAGTTCTGCTTGATTCATAAGGCTCACCTCCACATCTATAATTCAAAGCCAGGTATACTTGACCCTTTTCGAACATTAGCGCCAACCGGAAACTTAAGAGTTTGAGCGTACGTTGTACGGTTTAAGCATCCTCTCATTGTTCCAAGCGCTTTATAATAGTCGTAATACCTGAAATCAGTAGAATTCATAATAAACCAGTATTGTGATAACGCCTCTAAATACGTGTCAAATTCATCTGTTACATCTACATAAATATCCGGTACATATCCCTCCATGTCCTCCCAATTCTCACTATGAAGCATTCTTCGAAGGGAGTGAGGCGGAAGCCCATCTAAATCAAAGCCAGGCAATGCTGCCTTTAGCCAAGCCGACTGAACAAGTCGCGGACAAAGGGCATGATCGGGATGCATACTTTTTTCCCAATGGGTAATAACCAGCGTTGGTTTTAGTCTTCTAAAAATCGTGGCAAGCTCGGTTACTGTTTCTTCATCCTCTTTCAGTTCCGCATCCTTAAAGGAAAGAGTAATGCTTTTTGCACCCAATATTTCAGCTGCTTTATCTGCTTCGTTTATTTTTTGAATGCGGTACTCCTCTACGCTTAGATGGGGCGGTGTGCCTTTTTCTCCTGCTGTTAGATGAAGAAAGGTAACCTCATGTCCTGCTTTTGCATATTTATGGGCGATGGCTCCCGCTTGAATTTCTCCGTCTCCACAGTGAGCGCCAACAATCATTAAATGGATTTTTTCAGACACCTCATTACCCCCTCGGAAAATGTGCTGCAATCAAATTATGTAGCCTCGGCCTTAGCCTCAGAATCGGATCCTTCCTTCCAAAATGAACACGATTCGTCAGTAGAATGACATGTAACTGAACATCTGGATCAAACCATATACTTGTTCCTGTAAACCCAGTGTGACCGTAGGCGGAACTTGAGAATAGGTCACCACAGCTTGAGAATCCCGGGCTTTTCAAGATCCAGCCTAACCCTCTATATTCATTTCTGTAAGAGGTGTAATTTTGCTTTGTGATGTGTATTGACTGCTCTGATATAATTCTTTTCCCTCGAAAGACCCCATTATTTTCAATCATGCAAGCATAGTTTGCGAGATCAGAAATGGTGGAAAACAAACCTGCATGACCACTTACACCACCCATGCTTTCCGTGTTATCATCATGAACTATCCCATGCTTATAATCTTGTAATTTTTCACTGTATTCAGTTGCTGCAAATCTTTCTCGCTCATCGGTAGGAAGAAAGCTAGTTTCGCTCATCTCCAATTTTTCAAATAACTCTCTTTGTACAAAGCTCTGAAAATCTTCTTCTGTTACTTTTTCAATAATCTTATAGAGAAGGATGAAACCTAAGTCACTATAGATGACTTTCTCACCCAGATTCGCAACTAATTTTTCGTCAAAAATTCGTTCAATGATCTGCCCTGTATTTAAAGACTCTTTAAAATACTCCCGATGTGCCGGTAAACCAGAACAGTGTGTGAGTAAATCTTTAAGTGTAATATTGGACTTTCTGTGCAGTGCAAACTCTGGTAGAAAAAAGGAAACCTTATCATCAAGGTGCAGTTTCCCTGCCTCTACAAGTAATAAAATAGAGGGCAGGGTAGCAACCACCTTTGTCAAAGAAGCAAGATCGAAAATGGTAGTGAGCTTCATCGGTTCCTTTTTCGGATAAACAACTCGATTTCCAATTGCCTCTTGGAGAATCGTTTGCTTTTGAAATGAGATGTGAATGACAGCACCTGGGATATGCTGTTGGTCAATTTCCTGCTGAAGGAAAGCTAATACCTTCTCCCTCATCTCAAGTCACTTCCCTTCGTTCGCAAACTCAATCGCCTTTCTTGTAAATCCATTGGCCCTATCAATTACTTCATTTGCCTTTTCCAATGAGACCCCTGCTAATGCCATCACAATTGCTGGTTTTACTTTTTGATTCGTTTGATTGAGTATGACTTCGGCTTCCTGATACGTAATTCCTGTCACATCCATTACAATTCTTCTCGCTCGCTCAATGAGCTTTAAATTGCTAGCATGAAGGTCGACCATTAAGTTTCCATATACTTTACCGAGCTTAATCATCGCAGTTGTTGACAACATATTTAAAATCATTTTTTGAGCGGTTGCCGACTTTAACCGAGTTGACCCTGATAAAATTTCAGGCCCCACAATTACCTCAATGCTATGATGCGCATATTTACTGATTTCTGCATTCTCGTTGCAGGCTAACGAAACCGTAATCGCTCCAAGATTTTGAGCATATTTTAAGGCACCAATCACATAAGGAGTACGGCCACTTGCCGCAATGCCTACTAAAATATCATTCTTCGTAAAGCCTCTTTTTTCTAAATCCTTTGCACCACCATCGAGGTCATCCTCAGCACCTTCAACGGCTGTAAACATCGCTGATTCGCCACCAGCCATAATGGCCTGAACCATTTCCGGAGGTGTGCAAAATGTAGGAGGACATTCAGCTGCATCTAGAACGCCTAGTCTGCCACTCGTTCCAGCACCTATATAAAAAAGTCTTCCATTTTGTTTTAAAGTTGCATAAATTGCCTCAATTGCTTTATCAATTTGAGGAAGAACTTTGCGAACAGCTTTTGAAACAGTTTCATCTTCCTCATTCATGATTCCAATAATTTGAGATGTCGTAAGCTGATCGATATTTAAGGACCGTTGATTTCGTTGCTCTGTTGTTAATGATGTAATATTAACCTTCAATTTCGCCACGCCTTTCCAACCTATCTGGTTTCTTTTTCTTTCATTAGAAAGGACTAAATCTGTTTACTATATTGCTGATATTGTTTCCAAACCTTGAAATCTATCTTTTTATAAAAGTCTAGTAATCCTGTCCAATCAATAATGATGTTATCTATATGCCTTTCTCTTAGAAAAGAGATACCTGCCTCTACAATTGCTAGCCCATACCCATTTTTTCTTTCATTCTTATCAATTCCAAGTGGCCCAACACCGCCCACCTGCTCAAGTCCGAGACAATCCCAAAAGCTTGGTAACCTCTTTTTTCAAACCAGTCTTTTATATTCTCATATCTGAGTGGAACGCCAGGAAAATAATGTCCTGGGTCACACCCAAGGTAAATTGTTTTACAGCCTTGTTTTTGTAGAGATTTTTCAGCTATCTCTACTAAAACGCTTCCAATTCCATTTTCACGAGACTTTGAGTCAACAATCAACACTTGAATCCACCCGACATCTTGATTTAGAAGTGTTTCGTTTTTATCTTGGATACATTTCGTGACAACAAAACCAATGAGTTTACTCTGCTCATTTATCGCAAGATACGAACCCGACAGAAGTATATGAGGATTTTGAATGCTATTTTGTTTAAAAAGCTCTTTCCGCATCGGAAAATCTGTACCAAGCTCACGATTCCAAAGATTGACGATTTGTGTTTCCCATTGCTCATCCAACTGTATATATTTCATTACGGTTCCCCCGTCAGTCAACTATACTATTTATTCCATTTGAACACATTATAGCAAATATTTTAAATTTTTAAAATAAAAATTCAAGTTAAATATCAAACTATTGTACTATCGTTTCATTTATCTTTTCTACAAATTTCGTATCGGGTTTGCCTCCCGCATGATAAAGTGCTGCCGCCACCGCACCACCTACAGGTTCAGTAAGAGGTTTGACAAGTGTTATTGGGAGTTGAATATGTTTCAAAAGCCCTTCAATAATAGGTACAAACAAATCACTCCGTGTAAATAAGCCACCTACAAGCACCACTGGAACTTCTTTTTCATTTGATGGAAAAAGCTGATTATACAAATGATGGATTGAACTTGCAATTTTAGCTCCCGATTCACGGATCAGTTCCTTTGCCACTTCATCATCCTGATCAGCAGCCTCTGTAACATACTTACTTAATGGCGCAATTATCTCGCGTGGATGCTTAGCCCCATATACAACAGAAATTAAATCTGAAGGATCAGCAATGTGAAAATGCTGGACGATCATTTCTGTTAATACCGTCTTAGGACCCCTATTGTCGTAGGACATAAAAATGGAATGTAATGCCTCCCTGCCTAGTTCGTAGCTACTGCCTTCATCGTCAATTAAATACCCCCAACCGCCAACACGTTTTCGCTCACCTTTATCGTTCACTCCAAAAGTGATTGAGCCAGTTCCGCAAATTTGGATAATTCCCGGCGCCCCGAGTGTTCCGGAATACAGAGCATTCACCCCGTCATTGTCTATAATGACCCTTGCCTGTGATGGGGCGAGTTTTACTAGAATACCCTCCATAACCTTCTTTGCCTCAGGTCGGTCGACGCCTGCTATCCCAGCAAAGATCGTATGAAGATTTTCAAATACTTCTTTATGTTGACTTTTTAAGGACGTAAACAAGGACTCCAGCTCTTTTTCAATGCTTTGATGGTCAGCCCCATTTTGATTAGTTGCCCCAACCAGTGCCTCTGCAAAGACATTCCCAAATGCATCGGCAATGACCCCCTTTGTTTTCGTTCCGCCTCCATCAATACCCAAAACATACATGATTCATTTCCCCCAATTTTCAATTGGTTGTTACTTTTATTATACGTGCAAGAAATTAAATTTCAATATATTTTATATCTTTATAAAATAAAATTTTAATAACAAAAACTGCCGCCCATTTTAGGACAGCAGTTTTGCATTTTTTATTTTTGAGTTAATACAGATTTATCCTGCAGAGACATGTTTGGATAATAGGATGTTAGGATTCTATCAAACTCATATCCTAATGTAGTTCCAAGATAGTATGCGCCGTATTGGCTCATACCAACACCATGCCCATTTCCGCCTCCATAAAAAGTTACGCCATTTTCTTTATTGGGCTCAAACCCAAAGAAAGCTGAGGGAAGGATTGTGTAGTTATTAAGTGTGCCTGTGTAATCTGTGCTTCCTGCAACAGCACGATGCAACACAACATTTTCACCTTTTGTAAATGCATTAGAAGGTCTAATTGTGAAACGAATATTGTACTCTTTTATGATTTTGTACGTCCCTGTCGTACCCTCGATAACAAGCTCCATGATGTTCCCGCCATCACCACGTTTCACAACGTACATATCAACAAATTCCCCAATACCTTCTGCAGGAATCGGCTTGCTTACAAACTCTCCCGCTTCATTTTGAGTTAACACAAACTTAGGGTCTGCTGCTTGTCTACTCACAATGTTAGCGTTGATTGTATTCTCTAGCTCTTCCTTAGATAGACTCGTCTTCCATCTAAACCATGGAGAATTTCCATCATATCCTGTATGGGATAATGTTTTATAGAATGCAAGAATTTCTTCTTCACTTTGTGTGTCAATTTCTAGCATTTTACTAGGATCATTCGGATCAAATGTATGACTTTGAGCGATTAGGTAAGGTAGAACCTTACTTGGGAAAGTGCCATCCTCTTCGGCCCATACCTGATGTTTAGATGCACCATAGCCCCCTGAGGTTGAATAATAGCGTGCATCTACTAAACTACCATCTTCACCTAACATAATAACTCCCGCTGTTTCATTTACAGCCTGTGTGGTTGCAGCATTTTCAGGAGTATTGTTATATACCTGACTCATGACACTGTCTAATACAAAGAATCCATCTTTTGCAAAGCGGTCACTTAAGTAGTCGCCTAACGCATAGGTTCTAGCCGCTACTGCCTGTGCCTTTAGTGCATTTACGCCAAAGTAGGCAGGCATTTCACTCGGAACCACTTGATATAAGTATTGCTCAAAATCAACTTCATTGATTAAATTCAATTTGTCTTCAGTTTGTGATGTCGTTATTTCAAAGAACCCACGGTAGGATGGGTCTCCACTTGCTCGTGTAATATTTTCAACTTTAATTTTACTTTCCTCTTCAGTAAAAGCATAAAGTCTGTTCGGAGTTGTATATAAAACTTCTCCAGTCGCATTTGTTAATGTAATTTCGTTTTCAGAAGCTGTGAAGGTTACTTTCTCATTTGCTGGAATTATGAATGTTTCACCTGCCACTTTATCCACAATTTCTAGCCCCGCTTGAGAACTTAACACAATTGTATCGTGGTCTACAGATGCGAAGCCTGATGTCATAATTCCAACCCTCATTGTTTCAATTTGAGTCGGTCCATCGATAAAAATTTTCGTAATTTCATTTTTGTGATTCACTCGAACGGTTACATTTTCCGCACCAACTCTTACATCAGCAAGTGACTTTTGGTATACTTTATTTTCCCCTTTTAGAGTAACATCATAATTTTTCGCAAGCTTAAAGGTACCCTGAAGTTCTAGTTCTAAGGTTCCATTATCTTTATCCTTGGCCATAATTTTTTCTGTGTATTCTACCCATGATCTTTCTTCTTCAGTTGCTGAAGCTTGTCCAACCTGTGAAAAAAGACTTGTTACAAGAACAATCATCACCATAACTACCAAAAACTTACGGGCCTTTCTAATCAGCATAATAGTTCCCCACTCCCCATTTGTTTTTATAACTAGCAAGATTTCCCTAAGCGCGCAATCAGAAAAAGCTTACTATTTTACCTATGTTCTCTATTTCTTGAAGATTATGGAATTTACCTTCAGACTTTTGTACCATTTTATAAAATTAAATTTCAATCCCCTTTTTGGCGCAAATAAAAAAAGGCCTACATTGGCCTTTATCTAAAAATTAAAGTTTATTTACTATTTTCTTCTTGGTCCACTACCTTATCATGAATCTCTGCCTCAATGGCCTCAAGTTGCTTTTCTTCGAGCTTTTGTTGCGGTTGTGGGTGAAACCACTGAATTTCTCCCTCGTGTACAAATCCTTTGAATTCCTCGCCTTGTACCTGAAGGACGAATTGCTTACGTTCATACGTACGATCCTCAAACGCATGCGTTATTTCAAAGTCTTTAATCTCACTAGTAATTCCATGTTCCTTCATCGAATCGTAGATAGCAGTTTCGATTGCTTCTACCTTTTCCTCACCAATCATTTGTTTTGGATGCGGGTGAAGCCATTGAATCTCATCCTCATAAAAGTGACCCTTGAACTCATCACCTTGAATGTTAAAAGTGAATGCATGTCTTTGATGATGAACATGATCCTCAAAAAGTGGTTCGACCTCGAAGTCTTCTATTACAGGTTGTTCCTCATTGTTCTCTTTGGACATTTGAATCCCCCTCATTATTAACTATTAAAGTAATATCCCAAGTTTATGATAAATATTCTTCAGTTTCAAAGAGAGGGGGACTTCTTTTAACTAAATTTAATACTTTCGTAATGAACTTGGCATAGTTCCGAACCATTTTTGCATAATTTCGCTATGGCATTTTGCAAAGATACGTTCAATGAGCTGAGTCGTGTTAGCGAGTACCCTTATACTAAAACCCGGAATAGCAAGTCTTGATAGTCCAAAGGTAAAGTCTGAACCATTTCCTTTAATCATCTCATATAACTCATCAAGAAGTTGGTTACTAGTTTGATTGCCAATTACGATCATTGATCCTAAATGGGTATAACCTTCCATAAAGCCAATGTCCGTTAAAGCTTGCTGTGAGGGGGTTAGTTTAATATGATCAAACACCCCTAGCTTACCATCTAAATAAATTTCATTCATTAATTGAATTGTTTTGTAACTGAATTTATCCCCGCTTGGAGACCACCCAGGCGTTATAATATCTGTATATACAAATGTTGCACCTGGTTCTATATGAATCACATTTTTTTGCTTATAATGAGCATTTTCATAAGCGATTAAGGGATCAGGAAGATATTCCAAATAACTCCCTTTCTTAAGGGAAATCTCAGTTTCCTGATAAACATAATCTTTGGGTGTTTTATATACTTTCGTTGCTCCTTGAGTCGTTAGGGTAACTTTCGCTCCTTCTTCGACTGCTATTTCCATCCTATAGCGGTCACCATCTAAATATCCGCCCCCTGGATTTAATAAGTAGTAACAAACCTTCCCTGTATCATCATGATACACAGGCCTCATGACCTTGAGGGCACCCTGAAAATAAACCCTCTTCGCTACCGTTTTACCGTTACGATCTTCCAGAGTTAAGGATAATTCACCTGTCCAAGCTGACATCTTACTCTAATCCTTTTAATAATACATGCTTCTTAATCCAGTCAATAACCTCATCGAGGCCTTCTTCATTTTTTAAATTTGTAAAGACAAATGGTTTATCTCCTCGAAAAACTCTCGTATCATTTGCCATTACCTCTAAGCTAGCACCTACATGAGGAGCTAGATCCGTCTTGTTAATAATGAACAAATCAGATTTAATCATACCTTGTCCACCTTTACGAGGAATCTTCTCCCCTTGCGCCACATCGATGATATAAATTGAGAAGTCAACCAATTCTGGACTAAAAGTAGCTGCAAGATTGTCTCCGCCACTTTCAACGAAAATTAGCTCGAGATCAGGATGACGGCTTATTAGTTCATCAATTGCAGCGAAATTCATTGATGCGTCTTCTCTTATAGCGGTATGCGGACAACCTCCTGTTTCTACACCTATAATTCTATCTTCTGGAAGTACACCATTTTGGATAAGAAACTTAGCGTCCTCCTTCGTATAAATGTCATTAGTGACAACCGCCATTTTTATTTCTCCTTCAAGACGACGGGTTAGTTTTTCTACTAGCATTGTTTTGCCTGCACCTACAGGTCCTCCTACTCCAATTTTAACTGGTTCCATATATAACGCTCCTTTTTATTATTCTTTTAAGACATAAAAATACGAATATTGACTCGTTCATGCTTCATTTGGGATAATTCGAGACCAGGAGATACAATTCCAAAATCCTCTTCCGGTAAGTCTAGAATCTTATCAACCGCCTGCGTTAATTCCGATTGAAAATTATGGATAATACGCTGCCCAGCGGTTTGACCAAGAGGAATGGCACGCACGGCATTTTGAACAAGACTGGAAACTGTGGAATATAAATAATACAGAATAGCATTATCTTTTGTAATTCCGAGACCGAAAGCAACCATTGTAAAAACGATGGATGGGTGGCCATACGCCTCCTTATTCATAATCTGTTCTCTATACAGGGTAAGTGATGGCATTCCGTACAATAAATCCGCAAGTTTAAGCATGCGATCCCCAATCATTTGTGTTCCTTCTCTCGTTTCACGAGGCAAATTTTGAACGGTTAGCTTTTGATCAAGCTCCCAAATATGTTGAATATCTTCATTTTTTAATGCCTCAAAAACTAGACGACATGAAAGCCCATCTGTATAGATGAGCTGTTCGTTTACATATACTTGTAGCCATTTGTAAAAGGTTTTTTCATCAATTACAAGATTCTCTTGTATGTAAGTCTCTAATCCAAAAGAATGGCTAAATGCCCCAGTCGGTAGGTTAGAGTCACATAGTTGAAATAAAGAGAGGATACTTTTATCCATGGCTATGACCTATATGCCTAAACGCTTGTTTTACCTTTCTGTCTTCCCGTTTATAAGGAATTTCAAGCTGCTGTAACAATTCCTCTATTAAATAATCATATTGAACGAGCATATTTTCGTCTTCAAACTGAGCAGGGATGTGACGATTTCCCAGCTGATGAGCAATTGTCCCCATTTCCTTTATATTCCGAGGACTGATGACAAGCAGGTCGTCCGAAAGTACGTCAATGACAATCATATTTTTATCATCCATGTATAACACATCGCCTGCTTCTAGATCACGTGCTTCCTTCAACCGAATCCCTATTTCTTTCCCATGATCGGTTTTTACTCTTTGGATTCTTTTTACTAAATGTGAGCTTTCTAAATATACTTTTTCGATATGGCGCTTCTCAATTTCACTGCGATCCATTTCTTCTATATTTGTTAGCACTTTTTCAATAATCAACTATGTTCACCTCAAAATAGAAAATATCGCTGCCCCATAGGAACCACATCAACCGGTTCACATGTTAACAGTTCCCCATTTACTTTCACTTCATATGTTTGTGGATCAACCGTAATTTCTGGTGTTTCTGAATTTAATTTCATATCCTTTTTCGATAGCGTGCGAATGCCACCAACTGGGAGAATTATTTTTTCTAATCCTAGTTTTTCATGGACTCCTTCATCGTAAGCTGCCTGAGAAATAAATGTGGCTGAGCTTTTCGATAAAGCTTTTCCGTATTGTGCGTACATCGGGCGATAAATGTACGGCTGTGGGGTTGGTATGGACGCATTCGCATCCCCCATTAAACCAGTAACAACTAGACCGTTTTTAATCACCATCTCTGGTTTTACTCCAAAAAACTTTGGGGACCATAATACAAGGTCAGCCATTTTTCCCTCTTCAATAGAGCCAACATGTTTGGAGATTCCATGTGTAATTGCAGGATTGATTGTGTATTTTGCGATATAACGCTTTGCCCGGTTATTATCTGCATACTTACTATCATTCTGCATGGTTCCTCTTTGCTTTTTCATTTTATCAGCCACTTGCCATGTACGTAGGATGACCTCACCTACACGTCCCATCGCTTGGGAGTCAGAGCTGACCATACTGAAAACTCCCATATCTTGAAGAATATCCTCTGCCGCAATCGTTTCCCTTCTAATTCTTGAATCCGCAAAGGCGATATCTTCAGGAACGGAAGGATTTAAGTGGTGACATACCATGACCATATCTAAGTGTTCATCAACAGTATTAATTGTGTATGGGAGTGTCGGGTTTGTTGATGATGGTAAAATATTTGAGTACCCCGCTGATTTTATCAAGTCAGGTGCATGCCCCCCACCTGCACCCTCAGTATGGTACATATGAAGAACTCGGTCTTTTACCGCTGCCATTGTGCGTTCCATAAAGCCACTTTCATTTAATGTATCTGCGTGAAGAGCAACTTGAATATCATAGTCTTCCGCTACTCTTAAGGCATAGTCGAGGGATGAACCAGTAGCACCCCAATCTTCGTGAACCTTTAACCCAATAACTCCAGCTTTTACTTGCTCCGCTAAAGGCTCCTTGGATGCCGCATGTCCTTTACCTGTAAATCCGACATTAATTGGAAGGCCCTCTGCTGCTTGGAGCATACGGTGGATATTCCATTCACCTGGCGTGACCGTAGTGGCCTTTGATCCTGCAACAGGTCCTGTCCCACCACCTATTAAAGTCGTTGTTCCTGATGTAAGCGCAACTTGGACTTGTTCTGGATTAATAAAATGAACATGCGTGTCAATCGCACCAGCTGTGACAATTAACCCTTCTCCCGCAATAATTTCTGTCGATGCACCAATAATAATGTCGACATTATCCATCACTAACGGGTTACCACTTTTTCCAATCTTATAGATTTTTCCGTCTCGAATGGCAAGGTCTGCCTTTACAATCCCAGTGTAATCAAGAATGACTACGTTTGTAATAACCGTATCCGCTACACCTTCTCCTCGGGTAGCAAGCGGATGCTGTCCCATTCCATCACGGATTACCTTACCGCCCCCGAATACAACCTCTTCTCCATACGTGGTATAATCCTTTTCAATTTGAATAAATAAATCTGTATCTGCTAGACGAATTGAATCCCCAGTTGTTGGCCCAAACATTTCTGCGTATTGTTTTCTAGACATTTTGAAACTCATTATTTACACCCACCTTCTAAGGGTCCATCCACTTTATTGTTAAAGCCATATACCCTTCGTTCCCCAGCTAAACAAATAAGTTGAATCTCTTTTTCGTCTCCGGGTTCAAATCGAACTGCTGCCCCAGCAGGGATATTTAATCGTTTTCCATATGCATCCTCTCTATTAAAAAGAAGAGCTTCATTCACTTCATAAAAATGAAAATGTGACCCTACTTGAATTGGACGGTCACCTGTATTTGTAACAGAAAGGGTGTAAATCTCTCTTCCTTCGTTACAAATAATCTCCTCGTCTTGTAGAACATATTGCCCAGGTATCATTATGAAATCCCTCCTTGAATTGTTTAGCGTATTGGACTATGGACTGTGACTAATTTCGTTCCATCTGGAAAAGTCACTTCTACCTGTATATCGTCAATCATTTCGGGTATTCCCTCCATAACATCTTCCCGCGACAAAATCGTAGTTCCGTACTCCATCAGTTCAGCAACGGTTTTTCCGTCTCTTGCTCCTTCAATTACTTCATATGTAATCAATGCGACAGCTTCCGGATAATTTAGTTTTAAGCCTCTTTCCTTCCGGCGCTTCGCAAGGTCTGCTGCTACAACTATCATGAGCTTGTCAATTTCTCGAGGTAACAAATGCATAACTTAAACCTCCCTATTTAATTTTTTGTGCATTAAAAAAATCCCTTTTTAGGAATTTAGGGTCTGCTTTTTGAAAAATGTTAGAAACTTCCTCCCCTCATTTTTCCCGTTGTAATGCAGTTTAAACTCTAAAAGAGAATATTAAACTCATTTACATAGCACTATTATAGAGTTAAGAATGAGTCTTCCATTTTTTGTTCACCTCTTTTTGCGTAATAAAAAAAACAAACCATATTGATTTGAATTTTTAACAGTTATAAACATGTTACAGAAATAAAAAATTACAAACTAAGCATTTTAATCTTTAACTATAGAATCTATTCTTTGAAATTTTGGGGTTAAAGGAGGGACGAATTATTAATTTGCAGAATTGAGGAAATTATCTACAGGAAGATAATAGCATAATTCGACAAAAAACTACAAGCATTTTGTGAAGTCACTCACAAAAAATTTTTCTCCCTCCCCTTTCAATACTTTTCAATAATAGTAATAGTTTCACCAAGATAAAATCTTAGAGGATTTTTTAAATAAATCCAGAATTATGTATTGTATTAAATAAGGAGGAATATACGTGAATCCAAATATCCAAAACTACTTAATTGAAAATAGAGAATCTCATCTACAAGAACTCTTTGACTTGCTCAAAATCCCTAGCATCAGTGCACTGCCTGATCACAAAGAAGATGTAAACGCGACTGCAGAATGGGTTGCTCAAAGCTTACGAAACATTGGTATGGACAATGTAAGCATTCACCCTACTAAAGGACATCCGGTTGTATATGGTGACTGGCTTCATGCGGAAGGAAAGCCAACTGTTTTGATTTACGGACACTATGATGTTCAGCCAGTTGACCCGCTTCACTTATGGGATAGCCCTCCGTTCGAGCCAGAAATTCGTGACGATAAAATCTTTGCACGAGGGGCAAGTGACGATAAAGGCCAAACCTTCATGCACCTTAAAGCATTGGAAACAATCTTAAAAACAGATGGCACTTTGCCACTTAATTTCAAATTCTGTATTGAGGGTGAAGAAGAAATAGGAAGTCCGAACCTTCCAGCCTTTGTTGAGGAAAATAAAGAGTTACTTGCCGCAGATGTCATCGTAATCTCTGATACAAGCATGAACGAACGCGGTAAACCAACAATTTGCTATGGTGTTAGAGGTTTAGCAGGTCTTCAGATTGATATAAAAGGATCAAATAGCGACCTACATTCCGGACTATATGGCGGCGGTGTGCATAATCCTATTAATGCGCTTGTTCAATTACTGGACTCTTTCCATAATGAAGACGGAAAGGTAACCGTTGAAGGGTTCTATGATGATGTACTTCCATTAACAGATGAAGAAAAACAAGCATATGAGGATTTAAATTTCGATGAGGAAAAACAACGTCAAGAGCTTGGCGTACCGGCTCTTTATGGGGAAAAAGGCTATAGCTATCTTGAGCGAACTTGGGTCCGTCCAACCCTTGATATTAACGGAATTTATGGTGGTTTCCATGGCGATGGCATCAAAACGGTTATCCCATCCGAGGCACATGCAAAAATTACATGTCGTCTCGTGCCAAACCAAGATCCTGAAGTGATCGTCGAACAGCTTAAGCAACATATTGAAAAAAATAAACCAGTCGGCGTTGAAGTAAGCTTACAGCTGTTTGACAAAGGTGCGCCATATGTAACACCATTTGACCATCCTGCGATTCAAGCAGCAAGCAGAGCGTATGAAGAAGTATATAAAGTTCCAACTTCATTCACACGCGGTGGCGGATCATTACCGATTATCGCCACCCTGGACGAGGTCCTTCACGCGCCAATCGTGTTGATGGGCTTTGGACTTCCAACGGAAAACTTCCATGCACCAAACGAGCATTTTCACCTCGAGAATTTTGACAAAGGGCTGGAAACGCTATGCACATATTGGTTTGAATTAGAAAAGTCATTGTAAGAGAAAAGGTGGATTCCCGGGTTGGGGGATCCACCTTTTTATTGAGGTATAAGACTGCTATAACGCAATTATCAAAAATAAAGCGCATATTCGGAGATTAATACCACAATTATCAAAAATAAAGCGTATATCCAAAAATTAAAACGCAATTATCGTCCATTAAAACGCAATTAAAAAGTGGATCCGGAATGGACCCACCTCATTTTTTAGCTAAATATGCTTGTACCTGCTCAATTGTCGGCAATGCAGTCATTGCTCCTTTTTGCGAGACAGCAAGTGCACCAGATACACTAGCAAACGTAGCAATTTCCTTGATTTCGTCTAGCGTATATTCCGTTATCTTTTTATCCCTCTCGCTGAACTGGTACAGTAATCCCGACACAAATGCATCTCCTGCACCTGTTGTATCCACGCTGTTTACCTTTCTCGCTTCTACAAAAATGGACTCACCCTTAAAGAAAGCATGCACTCCATCCTTACCAAGTGTGATGAACAAAAGTGGAATATTGTATTGTGCTAGTTTTGTAACACCACGTTCAATATCAGTCTCGCCCGTTATAAACTCTAACTCAACCTCTGATAATTTCACGACATCCGCCTCACTGAGCATAGAAGTGATTTTCTGTTTCGCTGTATCTAAATCCTTCCATAGCATTGGCCTGAGGTTTGGGTCGTAGGAAACGACTAAATCTTTTTCCTTCGCCAGTTGGAGTGCCCTCTTCGTCGCCGACTCCGCTGGGTCATCAATGAGAGAAATTGAACCAAAGTGGAATACATTATGCTCGTCAAAAAGAGCTGCTGGAATCTCTTCAGGAGTTAAAAAGCGGTCTGCACTTTTTTCAATATAAAACGAAAAATCCCGCTCACCGTCTTCTCCAAGCGTGACAAACACTAGTCCTGTGCGCACTTCTTTCGATAGATACATTGCCTGAGACTGGACGTTATAGTTTTCTAATGTCTCTTTTAAAAAATTGCCCAGGACATCGTCCCCAACTTTCCCAATGAAGGACGACTTTGCACCAAGTCTTGCTGCACCTACCGCAACATTCGCCGGCGCACCTCCAGGACTCTTGAGAAACTGCATATTATCCTGGTCAAGTGGAATGAAATCAATTAATGCTTCACCTAAACAAATAACACCCTGTTTCATTGCTTCACTTTCTTTCGTTTAGTTTAAACTACTTATTTTAGGGCCTAAAGTACAAGTTTGAGCGTTTTGGCGTAGCATGTACCTCAGCCTATATCCCATTTCTTCAAATCAAACTGTACCAGCCCATCTGCTGAAAATGTTATGGATTGATCCGCAACATCGGAATAATACCTTGCTGTAAACACTTCTTCCCCATCATTCACAAAAATCTCTATCGAAGAAGTATCTATAAACACATGTAGTTTTTTAACCGAATCAATCATACAATGGCGTGATTCGATACTTCCATCCTTAAAGTTTTCGCGGTGTAGGCTCATTTTTCCTACTTTCGGATAATATACAAAACTTGCTCCGCCTCGAAAATTGATTACAAAGTTGTCCCCTTCGCAAATCATTTCATCAAGAAGGAGTTCAACCGCTTCACCTTTTATCCCTTCAAGGGCAACATTTGATGTTGTGAGTTGAACCCCATTATAGGACACTCCATGTTTACGTAACTGCTGTAACTCTTCCACAGGCTGCTGAATAACCTTTTCTCCTTTACGTGTGAGAACACGTGGAAGAGTCATCGCATGGATCCAACCTTTTTCAATGGTCGGTTGATATTTTTCATTATCATCTGTAATTCCCATCCATGCAAAAAGGATTCTTCGTCCTTTTTCATCAACAGTTGTTTGCGGGGCATAGAAATCAAAGCCGCGATCTAATTCAGTAAAAGAGCCATGCTGGTAACCAGCTTTTTTATAATCTAACTCCCCAACAAAATAACCCGCTTGGAATAAATTATGATATAAGTCTCCCTCTGGCTCAAGCCCTTGAGGTGAGACAAGTAGGACATCCTTCCCGTCTAACTCGAACAAATCTGGGCATTCCCACATATAACCGAACGGGCCCAGTTGATTCATAAACGAACCCGTTATTGGACCGAGTAAATCCCAATTCTTTAGGTCTGGAGAGGAATAGAGAACAACCTTCCCTTGCTCGTCTAAATCTTGTGCTCCCAGCACCATATACCACGTATTATCCTTGTTCCATACCTTTGGGTCACGAAAATGGGCGGTGTAGCCTTCTGGGAGATGAATGACTGGACCCTTTTTATCAAACGTAATCCCGTCCTGTGAAACCGCCATACATTGATAGGTCTCACGGTCCCCATTTTCATCCTTCACATTCCCTGTATAAAATAACACCATTTTTCCTTCATGCTCAATGGCACTTCCTGAATAACAGCCATTTTTCTCGTACCATTCGCTTGGAGCTAGAGCAATTGGCTGATGCTCCCACTTTATGAGATTCTTTGAGGTAAAATGCCCCCAAAACTTCGCACCGTGAGATGTTTCAAAAGGGTTCCACTGATAAAACAAGTGGTAAACTCCCTTAAATTGAATAAACCCATTTGGATCATTTAACAAACCAACCGGAGGCATTAAGTGAAATCGCAAACGATATGGATCACTTTCTACCATTTCTCTGTTTCGCTCAACTTCTTGATTTGCCTTTTCTATTAATTCATGCTGATTCATGATGAACTCCTTACGTAAAGAAGGCAAGTCATTACTTGCCTTCTTGCATTTTATCTGAATAACCGAACATCCAAGTTAGGATGAATGCTATCGCTATTGCGATTACGTTCACGAGAATATAGAGCAAAATTTGTCCATTTAGATAAAGGAGTGTTCCAGGAATTACGGTGATTGCCATCCCTGTTGCTTTTAGTCCAAAAATTGAGGCAAAGAAACCACCAACTCCACCACCGATAATACCCATAATAAACGGTTTTCCATAACGAAGGTTAACCCCGAAAATAGCTGGTTCTGTGATTCCTAAAAATGCCGATAATGATGATGGTAGTGCTAAAGCTTTTAATTTTTTTGATTTTGTTTTTAACCCTACAGCTAAAGCCGCTCCACCTTGTGCCGCAACCGCACAAGTAACAATCGCGTTGTAAGGGTTGAAACCGAATTTTTCTAGTAACTGTATTTCTAATAAGTTAAAGACGTGATGAACACCTGTAATAACGATGATTTGGTTTAAGGCTCCAATGATAATACCCGCTAATCCAAATGGCCACTCAAGTACCGCTACTGTTGCATCTAAAATCAAGTTCTCAACTGTGTGGAATACTGGTCCGATTGCAAAAAGTGCTAAAGCAATCATGATTAGTAATGTTAAAAATGGTGTTACAATTAAATCCAATGCTTCTGGTACACGTTTACGAATCCATTTTTCAAGCTTTGCACCAACAATACCTGTAATAAATGCTGGAATTACGGAACCTTGATAACCAACCACTGGGATAAAGCCGAAGAATTTCAATGGCTCTACTTCACCACCTGCAACCCCCCATGCGTTTGGCAATGATGGACTAACTAACATTAATCCTAGTATGAGCCCGATAGTTGGGTTTCCACCAAACACGCGAAAGGTTGACCATGCTACTAAGGCAGGTAAGAAAATAAAGGCTGTATCCGTTAAGATTTGTGTAAATAAAATAAAGTTTTCTGAGATATCAGCAGGAGTTAAGCCAAACCATGCAAGGATTTGCTCTTGCATCACTAAGCCCCGGACACCCATGAAAAGACCCGTTGCAACTAATGCTGGGATGATTGGAACGAACACGTCACCGAATGCTCTTATAGCACGTTGAAAGGCATTTCCACTTTTCGCTGCCTCTTTTGATT
>NZ_JAPSKV010000004.1 GCF_031181385.1 Fredinandcohnia onubensis | reverse complement strand
TCCTTATATTCAACATTACCATATCCCCATACTGGGATACGTAAATCCCCTATCGAGATATAATGTTTTTGCTTATTTTCTCCTGTCATGACATTAAGTTTCGTTGTAATTTCTACCTCTACTGCAGACTTGTACCAAGTCTCACCATAAATCTTCCCACGAGCAGGTACATAGACTTCTTCTCCTTCTTTTCCAATTTTGCCCGAAACTAAGATATCTCCCTTTTTAACAAGATCATTTACTGCTTTAACTGGTTTTCCTTCCTCGACGATTAATTTTTTGATAATAGCTGTCTTATTTGCAACAAGATCTCTTGGACTGTACTGTTCTGGCGGGTCAGGTTGGTTCTTTTCAACAACCTCAAAATGATAGGTCGTCCCATTTAACTCCACACCAATCCAAGTAATATCGTTAATCGCTTCTTCTAGATGCCTTTGTAAGGACTCATTATCCTCAATAAAAAATTGAAGCTTCCCTTTTTCAACTCCAAGTTTCTTCAGCTCTTTAATAATTAAATGCTCTGTTTCTGGCTTGGCACCTTCTACTTTAATGCCCCACACCATATTTGATAACAAAGTAACAATGATAAGAAATAAAAAAGCTCCAATTAGAAATCCACTATTGTAAATCGCCTTTTGAACGAGAAAAGGCAATCCTTTTTTTCCAATAAAGCGAAGCTTACAATCATTTTTACGGACAACCCGTCGAATTTTTTTTATATCCTTTAAATACATAGAGAAGCTCAGGGCATGGGTTCCTGGCTTCTTTACATCCCATACGACAATTCCTTGTCTTACACATTCATTTATGAATCTCTCTGTACCTTTTCCAGTAATAACAGCTTTGACGCTCCCGCTAAAAAAGTGCATCCAATGGTTTTTCATGCTTATCCCCCTACTGATTCAATGATTCAATTCTCAATATATTGCACATGTTCAATTTTCCCTTCGAGCATTATTTCTTCTGGTAAAATTGTTTTAATCACAAATGCATTTCCCTTTATCAGAAGTTGTCCTTGTTTCAGTAATAGCCGTACCTCTTTATCTGAAAAGGTTAATAATCCTCGATGATTTTCTATGTAAATATGTAATTGTCCAATCATGGTTATTCTTGGAAGATCCATCATGACGTCAGCAGGAAGTTCCATCTTGTTTGTAATCCAACTCTTCATTCGTTGACTTAGGTTTTTAGGCATAACAAAGAACCCCCTTTCATCTCATGTTTATGAGTGAAAAGGGGTTCTTAGTACATATTTTAAAATCCATAAACGGACACTTAGCGACGGATTTGGTATGGTTTTTTTGCTCTAGGTGGACCCAGAATTTCAGACCAAATAATACCTTCTACAACCTTGTTTTTCGAGTAGGTTTTCGCAGGACTCGTTTCTCTAGAAACAGTTGGTTTGATAACCGTTAGGACTGGCTCTTCTTCCTCAGTTATCGTTTCCGTATAGGTTCCCTGCTGTTGAAGCTCGAGATAACGATCATAAAACGTATTTGGAATCTGAGTATTGGGAATCTCTTCTGGTTCTAAATCAGCTTCATATTTTGTTTCTACCTGATATTCATCTTTTTCAGGTTTACGTTCTTGGTCAAACGGATTAAACTGTTTTGGCATTGGTACCGGGGTTGTAGGTTCTGACTCCCCACTGTTAAATCGCTTAAACGTATTAAAAACAAATCCAATGATAATGATTAGAATCCAAGCATTTCCCATTACAAAATTAATCAAGTCTTGCAAAGGTGATTCCACAATGTAAACCTCCCTTCAAATTTTGAGGTTTAATTATTATTTATCTTCATCCTCTGGGTGTGTGCTTTTACCAATTGAATTTCTCATATCAGTATCAGCCATGATATTTTTAAGGTTCGTATAATCGAGTACTCCTAAGTTACCTGAACGTAATGCTTCTGCCATAGCAAGAGGTACTTCAGCTTCAGCTTCCACAACCTTCGCTTTCATTTCTTCTACGCGAGCGCGCATTTCTTGTTCACTTGCAACTGCCATCGCGCGACGTTCTTCAGCTTTCGCTTGAGCAATTTTCTTATCTGCTTCGGCTTGGTCTGTTTGAAGCACAGCACCAATGTTTTTACCAATATCAATATCAGCAATATCAATGGAAAGGATTTCGAATGCAGTACCTGCGTCAAGTCCTTTTGCAAGTACGGTTTGAGAAATCATATCTGGATTTTCGAGTACTTTTTTATGGTCTTTTTGTGAACCAATTGTACTAACGATACCTTCACCTACACGGGCAATAACAGTTTCTTCTCCTGCACCCCCGACTAGGCGGTCGATGTTCGCACGTACAGTAATACGCGCTTTCGCTTTTACTTCAATACCATCCATTGCCACACCAGAGATAAATGGTGTTTCAATAACCTTTGGATTAACACTCATTTGAACGGCCTCTAACACGTCACGACCCGCTAAATCGATTGCAGCTGCCCTTTCAAAGGTTAATTCAATGTTCGCACGTTGTGCAGCGATTAAGGCGTTTACGACGCGGTCAACATTACCACCCGCCAAATAGTGACTCTCCAGTTGGTTTGTATTAAGATTTAATCCCGCTTTTTGAGCCTTAATTAACGGGATAATAACACGGTTTGGAATAACCCGACGTAGTCTCATCCCAATCAATGTAAAGATACTTACACGGACACCCGCAGCAAGTGCAGAAATCCATAGTGCAACTGGCACAAATGTAAATAGTACAGCTAATAAAATAATACCAAGTGCAACTAATATTAGAATTGTAATCATACCTGTTGGCATTCTAATTTTCCTCCTAGAATAAATTTATTTATCAATATCAGTAACCTCTCGAACGACAATTCGAGAACCTTCTGTTTTGATCACTTCAATTTTTGTGTTTTTCTCAATGTAATTCCCTTGTGAGACAACATCTAGTCTTTCTTCATCAATGATTGCTGTACCAGAAGGTCTTAAGGTTGTTAAGGCTATTCCTCGTTTTCCTATTAAATCTTCGCGGTTCTTATTTGATACATATCCGCTTTCGGTGTTTGTAGAATCGAGGAGAATAATCTTTTTAAAGGCGTGTAATTTCTTACCGAATACTTTAACCAAAATAATTGAAACGATGACAGTAGCTACTAAAGCAACTAATAGTGAAACACCAATAACCATAACACTACTTCCTGCCAAAAAAAAGCTCGTTAAAATTGCTCCTAAACCTATCAAGCCTATAATCCCCCCAGGCAATATAAACTCCAATAAAACTAAAACAATTCCTATTACAAAAAGGATAATGGACTCCATTCCAGCTAGTCCTGCTACTAAATGTCCATAGAAAAAGAGTAGTAAAGATGATATTCCCATTATACCCGGTATACCAAATCCCGGTGAATAAAGTTCAACTACTAAACCTAAGCTTCCAATTGTTAATAAAATTGAAACGACAACCGGATTCGTAATAAAGCGTGCAATCTTTTCGGCAAAGCTAAGTTGGGCTTCTTCAATAGCAGCTTTTTCGTAACCAATTGTCTTTAGTAAGTCTGCTCTATTCTTTACAACGCCTTCAGCATACCCAACCTCAAGGGCCTGATTGGCCGTTAATGTCAGAAATTTACCTTTTTCAGCACCTAGTTCTGGCAGGTCTATCTCTTTGTCCGCCATTGCTAATGCGTAAATCGGATTTCGACCATTGTTTTCGGCAGCGCCTTTCATCGCTGAAAGCCAGTATGAAATAGCTTTTTCATCTGCTGTATTCCCTGCCTGATCGATTATTCCTGCTGCCCCCATTCTTCCATTCTCAGACATATAAATCTCATTGGCATTTAATGCGATAAATGCACCTGCAGAAATGGCATCGTTATTTACAAAAGCAACTGTAGGAATTGTTGATTCCTGAATTCGTTTTCCAATTTGAGTTGCAGCATCAACGGCCCCACCGGGAGTATTTATCTCGAGAATGATGACATCAGCTCCTTTTTCCTCGGCATCTGTAATCGTACGATCAATAAAAGCATGTAAGCCTTTTTCAACCGTTTCTTCTAAAGGAATGATGTAAACTACCTGATCTGTTGCACTAAGGCTTTTATTAGGCGTTAATGTAAGGAGCAAAGGTAGAAGAATAATGGATAGATACAAAAATATTCTCAATTTTTTCAAGGCGTTCCCCCCCTTTCTATTCATTTTTACGACTTGATAGTATGTAATACGATTGAGATGTAAGTGAGGTTTCAATATTTTGTGTGTTTCATACAATATTTTTGTTGGTATTTCTTGGATTTATGTATGTATTGATATGACGTATTATTAGCGAAACAAGCGATTAAATTTCCCTCATATAAGAAAAACACCTTACACAATGTAAGGTGCTTTGTTTAAGATAGTTGCTGTTGAACAAGTTTGTTAATGAGACTGCCATCAGCCTTCCCTTTAACTTTTGGCATAATTGCAGCCATCACTTTGCCCATTTCAGCCTTTGAAGAAGCATTGACCTCTTGTACTGTTTCTTTCACAATCTCAACAAGTTCCTCTTCGGATAATTGTTTTGGAAGGTATACCTCTAATATCTCAATTTCAGTTTGAATTTTATTAACAAGATCTTCACGACCAGCGTTACTAAATTCGCGGAGGGAATCTTTTCGTTGTTTTAATTCACGAGTAAGAACAGTTAGTTCTGCGTCCTCTGATAATTCATTAGTACCAAGCTTAATGCCTTCATTTTGAAGAGCAGCCTTAACCATTCGAATAACAGATAGCCTATCTTTCTCTTTATTCTTCATCGCTGTTTTCATATCATTATTTAAACGCTCGAGAAGACTCATAAAACTACACCCTCTTTTAGAATTTACGCTTTCTAGCAGCTTCAGATTTCTTCTTACGCTTTACGCTAGGCTTTTCATAGAATTCGCGCTTTCTAGCTTCTTGAATAGTACCTGATTTAGATACAGTACGTTTGAAGCGGCGAAGAGCATCTTCAAGCGATTCGTTTTTACGAACGACCGTTTTTGACATTCTAATTCCCTCCCTCCGAAAACAACCACTAACATCTAATTAAGATACATGTTCCATTGGTTCTCTTAGTGTCGATAGCTAAATATCGTCTAAAAAATAAACATGTACTTTGCAATTATAATATATGCATGTTTTTTGGTCAACTATTTATCATAATTGAACACTAGAAAGTAGTTCATATTCAGTAGTTTTGATTAAGTTTAATCCTGTTATTCCTACTAAATCCATACTTTTTACAGTTTATTACTTATATCAAAAAAATTAACAAGTAAAAAGTTAAATAAATCGAAGTAGTCATTTTCAAGCAGCCTTGTCCATACAATGTGATAGGGGTGAAGATGCATGATTGAACTTATTTCATTATTTGCTGTATTTATCGCTATTTTTTTATTTGGTATGACTGTTATGAGGACAGGCTTGTATAATCTGACCGGCGATAAATTAAGGGTATGGCTAATTCGTTTTACAAATAATCCGATAAAAGGTTTATTAACTGGGATGATCATTACAGCAATTATCCACAGCAGTTCTGCTGTTATGGTACTTGTTGTTGGATTAATTTCGACTGGATATTTAACCTTTAAACAATCGATTGGAATTATTCTTGGGACAAATATAGGCACGACATTTACTGCAGAAATGATTACTATTGATCTATTTGAATGGATTGTCCCTATATTAATCATAGGATTTTTATGTTTATTTGTTCGAAATCAGCAGGTTTTTAGCTTTGGCGCCTTTTTATTTGGGTTAGGATGCATGTTTGTGGCAATGAATGGATTCGAACAACTCGCTAGACCTATCGGCGATTTCCCTTCGATCTATACTTTTTTTCAACATACAAATCAAAGTAATCTTTTTGGTGTAGGGGTTGGAACCATATTAACTTCAATTATTCAATCAAGTACAGCTACAACTGGAATTATTATGGGTTTTATGAATGAACAGCTATTAACTTTAAATGCAGGGATCGCCGTCTTACTTGGTGCGAATATAGGGACTTGTATTACTGCATATATTGCAAGTATTGGAAGTAAACATGAAGCAAAATTAGCGGCATATGCTCATATTTGGGTGAATGTAATCGGGGTAGCGTTATTCTTCCCGTTTATTAATGTACTTGGTCAAATCGCCATGATACTCACATCACATCCAGATGTGCAAATTGCACACGTTAGTTTGATCTTTAATGTCCTCAGTTCACTCCTGTTTTTACCATTTGCTGGAGTCTTAACAGATTTTATTACGAAAGTGCATAGAACTGCATAAAAAAAGCTGGCCATTTTTGGCCAGCTTAATTTCTTTTTTAGTAATCTGAAGAACCAGTTAATCCATTAACGATAGCGACACCAGCACTCGCCCCAATTCTTGTTGCCCCAGCATCAATCATATCTTGAGTTCCCTTTACATCACGAACACCACCAGATGCCTTTACTCCAATATCAGGACCTACTGTTTTACGCATTAAGCGAATATCTTCCACAGTAGCACCAGCTGCCCCGAAACCAGTGGATGTTTTAACAAAATCAGCTCCAGCTTTAACGGAGAGTTCACAAGCTCTTACCTTTTCCTCATCAGTTAGCAAGGATGTCTCGATAATAACTTTAGTTAGCGCCTTTCCTTTCGCTGCTTCAACAACCATACGAATGTCTTTTTCAACTAATTCGTCATTTTTATCCTTAAGAGCACCGATATTGATTACCATATCCACTTCAGTAGCTCCTTTTTCAATTGCATCCTTTGTTTCAAATGCCTTTGTTTCAGAAGTACTAGCTCCTAATGGAAAACCAATAACCGTACAAACCTTTACATCTGAACCATTTAACAATGTTGCTGCCGTTTCTACCCATGTTGGATTTACACAAACAGACATAAACCCATATTCTTTTGCTTCTGCACAAAGGGTTTCAATTTGCGCTTTCGTTGTATCCGCTTTTAATGCTGTATGATCAATCATTTTTGCAATATTCGTCATTATGTATTACTCCCTTCAACTTTCAGTTGTACGTACCTCTAACATCATATCATTGTTGCAACAGCTTGACTAGCACTTCTCTGTCATATTATGCGATAAAAAAAAGAAGCTAATCCAATGATTAACTTCTTTACGTTACTCTATTTCTTATGCGGTTGTTCTTTGTTCTTGTTCAGTCGTTAGTTCTTCTTCGACTTTTACAAATTTACCTTCATTATATGGATAACCGGCTTTTGTAATTTTCACTTTTACGATTTTTCCGATCATATCTTCAGTGGCATCGAACTTTACTTTTAAATAGTTATCGGTATACCCGATATATAGACCGCTTGTCGGATCGTCTTTGTCGATTTCCTCTGGAATTACCTCTAATACTTCACCTTCGTAATTAGACGCATACTCCTTCGCTAATTGGTCAGATAGTGAAATTAATCGGTGTACACGCTCATTTTTCACTTCTTCATCAATTTGGTCTTCCATTCTAGCTGCTGGTGTTCCAGTACGCTTTGAATATGGGAAAACGTGCAATTCTGAGAATTTATGTTCGTTAATAAAATTGTAGGTTTCCATAAACTCTTCTTCCGTTTCCCCAGGGAAACCAACAATAACATCTGATGTAATCGCCAATCCTGGTAATGCCTGACGCAACTTTGTTAGTCGTTCAGCAAAGAACTCCATTGTGTATTTACGCCTCATACGCTTTAACACGGTGTTTGAACCTGATTGTAATGGAACGTGTAAATGTCTAACCACTTTTTTGGATTTATCTAGCACTTCAATAATTTCATCTGTAATTTGACTAGCTTCGATGGAAGAGATACGAATTCTCTTAAGACCTATAACCTTTGATTCTAGGTCTCGTAAAAGAGCTGCCAGGTTGTAATCTTTCATATCTTCTCCATATCCACCTGTGTGGATTCCAGTTAAAACAATTTCTTTATAGCCTGCATTCACAAGCTGTTGTGCTTGTTTGATGACCTCTTGTGGGTCACGAGAGCGCATTAAACCACGTGCCCACGGAATGATACAGAACGTACAGAAATTATTACAACCTTCTTGGATTTTTAATGAAGCACGGGTACGATCAGTAAATGAAGGTACATCAAGTTCTTCATACTCACGTGTTTTCATTATATTACCGACACCATTTATCGGTTGTCGTTCTTCTTTGTATTGCTCGATATATTCAAGCATCTTCTTACGATCCTGTGTACCAACGACAATATCAACGCCAGGAATCGCCATGATTTCCGCTGGTGATGTTTGTGCATAACAGCCTGTAACACAAATAACAGCATCAGGATTCTTACGGATCGCTCTGCGAATGACCTGTCTACTCTTTTTGTCCCCTGTATTTGTAACAGTACAAGTGTTAATTACATATACATCTGCAGTACTTTCAAACTCAGTACGCTCATAGCCAGACTCTTTAAAAAGCTGCCATATGGCTTCTGTTTCATAATGATTTACTTTACATCCTAATGTATGGAATGCAACTAATGACATGATTGTCACCTCGCCAATTCAAAATGATATGATACAGCTGATAAAACATATAATGGTGCTGTTTCGGCACGTAAAATTCGTGGTCCAAAGCTGCAGGAAATAAACTCATTTTCGATTAATGAAGAAACCTCTTTTTCGGTTAGACCTCCTTCAGGCCCGATCACAACAAAAAGAGATTCACCATTTTTCATTTTTGATAAAACACGTGCTAGATTAGAGCTTTCACCGCGCTTTGCATCTTCTTCATAAGCCACTACCTTATAAGTATAAGATTGACTAAAGGACAATAAGTCTCGAAATGATAATGGTTTGTTTACGTTGGGAACCATTGCGCGATGGGATTGCTCAGCTGCTTCCTTTGCAATTTTCGCCCACCGTTCTACCTTTTTTTGTCCTTTTTTTTCATCCCATTTGACAATTGAACGTGCCGCAACAAAAGGGACAAACTCAGATGCCCCAAGCTCCGTCCCTTTTTGGATTACATATTCAAGCTTATCCCCTTTTGGTAGTCCGCTTGCAATACATACCTTAATGGGGAGCTCACTCGAGTTCTCTACCAATTCTACAACATTTGCCAAAACTGTATCATTGGTAATTTCAGTAATTGCACAAATAGCTACTCTACCATTATAACAACAAAAAATAGAGTCTCCAACTGACATTCTCATAACTCGTGTTATATGGTGTACATCTTCACCTGTAATTGTGGCTTGTGTTTCGCTTATATGATCGACGAAATATCTTTGCATCTATTTTTCCACCACCTGCAAATAACCCTTATTCGCTTTTCTTTCTAGCAATCATCGATACCCAGTCTTCCATAACGAGTACTTCCTCGATCTCGAAGCCAGATGCTAAAAGACTGTCCTTTACTTCTTGTTTTTTCGTATTAATAATCCCAGAAACGATGAATGCTCCATTCGGTTTTAGGATTTTTGCTGCATCATCTGTGAAACGGACAATAATTTCAGCTAGGATATTCGCTACAATGACATCCACAGGTCCCTCAATATCATCAAGTAGATTATTTTGAGACACGGTAACTTGATCATGAACCTTGTTTAATTTAATATTGAGTTTTGCACTTTCAACTGCAACTATGTCTAAATCAAGTGCTTTGACAGAACCTGCACCAAGCATTGCTGCTGCAATACTTAACACACCAGAACCAGTCCCGACATCGATGATTGTATCTCCGTTCTTAACTGTTCGTTCTAATGCTTGAATACTCATCACAGTAGTTGGATGTGTACCCGTTCCGAAAGCCATGCCTGGGTCTAATTCAATTATTAATTCATCACTATGAACAGGCTCGTACATTTCCCAAGTAGGCACGATTGTAAATTTCTCAGAGATTTTCACTGGATGATAATACTTCTTCCACGCTGTAGCCCATTCTTCCTCATGTACTTCACTAATGGTGACTTTATTATGGCCCAAGTCAATATCAAAAAGCAAAAGGTTGTTAATTGCTTCTTTTATCTCTTCAACCGTTTCACCTAAAAAGCTATTTACTGGGAGGTACGCCTTAACGATAACTCCTTCTTCAGGATAGTCATCTGGATTGAGTTGGTAGATCTCACCAAACACATTTTCACGTTCTTTTGTTAAGTCAAATGGATCTTCAATGACAACTCCACTTGCACCTGCTTCATGAAGTATATTTGATACCGGCTCCACCGCCTCTTGTGTAGTGTGAATACTAATTTCAGACCATTTCATTACTACCAACTCCAATCCATTAGTTAAAAAGTTGCTTGACCTTTTTGTATCATTCGCCTTTAAAAGCTCGTTTTACTTTCGCGAAAAAATTATCATGTTGTTCATCCGGAGCTTCATTACCACTTATTTCCGTAAATTCACGAAGCAATTGTTTTTGCTTTTCAGACAGCTTTGTTGGGGTAATAACCCGAACTCGAATATGTTGGTCTCCTTGACCATAACCACGAACATTTGGCACACCCTTGCCTCGAAGGCGGAATTTTGTTCCAGTCTGAGTACCAGCAGGTATCTTTAGCTTTACCTTCCCATGAAGAGTAGGCACTTCAATTTCATCACCTAATGCAGCTTGCGCAAAGGTTAGTGGCATTTCACAGAAAATATCGTCTCCGTCACGCTCGAAAAATTCGTGAGATCGAACATGGAACACAACGTATAAATCCCCTGGAGGTCCTCCATTTACACCTGGTTCACCTTGACCGGATACGCGAAGCTGTTGACCGTCATCAATACCAGCAGGAATTTTCACATGAATTTTCTTGCGTTTTTTCACCTTACCAGCTCCACTACATGTAGAACATTTATCCTTAATGAATTTACCTGTTCCACTACAGTGGTGACAGACACGTCTGTTTACAATTCTTCCGAATGCTGTGTTTTGTTCAACATTGATTTGACCCGAACCTCCACAGTGTGAACATTCTTGTGGGGTTGTTCCAGGCTTTGCACCTGACCCATGACAGGTTGAACATTCTTCCTCTCTCGGAATTTCAATGTCTGTTTCCTTACCAAAAACAGCCTCTTCAAACTTAAGTGTCATTGTATATTGTAAATCAGCTCCTTGACGTGGTGCATTAGGGTCTCTTCTTCTAGTTCCGCCACCAAAGATTGAGCTGAAGATATCTTCGAAACCAAAGCCACCACCAAAGTCCGCACCTCCACCAAAGCCACCAAAGCCTTGATTTGGATCTGCATGACCAAATTGGTCATAGTGAGCACGTTTGTTATCGTCTGTTAAGGCATCGTAAGCCTCTGTAATTTCCTTAAATTTATCTGCAGCATCTGCTTCTTTATTAATATCGGGGTGATATTTTTTTGATAATTTTCGATATGCTTTTTTAATTTCGTCTTTACTAGCATTTTTCGAAACCCCGAGTACCTCATAATAATCTCTTTTACTCATTGAATCCACTCCCGCATCATTCACATAAAGAATATTGTATCACTTAATTTTATGAAAAGGCAATAATACTTGTTTTAAGCATTAAGTTCAAAATTGTCTAACTTTTAAAAGGTAATCACTTTAAACAAAAAAAGCCAAAGCCAAGACAGGCCTGACTTCGACTTTTTTTGCATTTAATTCTTTTAACGGTGTCTGTCTGGTTTCAGTGCCTAGAAACTCGAGAAACTTCAACTCCTCCTGCAGATGCAAACTACGCCTCTTTGTCGGAGCCTCCGACGCACAGGACGTGCTAGTGCCGACTTCGCCACAGGACGTGGCGTTTTAGTCGGCCAGTTTTCTCGTTTCTGTGCAAGGCACTTACGCCTTTCTATTTATCATCATTTACTTCTTCGTATTCAGCATCTACTACATCGTCGTCTTTCTTGCCTTGAGCTGCACCTTCTGCTCCTTGTGCACCTTGAGCTTGTTGTTGAGCTTGCTCATATAGTTTCACAGAAAGCTGTTGAACGATTTCTTGCAGAGCATCTTTCTTCGCTCTGATTTCTTCAAGATCGTTTTTCTCAATTGCTTGTTTTAATGCGTCTTTAGCTTCGTTAGCTTTTTCAACTTCTGCAGCATCAACTTTACCTTCTAAGTCTTTAAGTGTTTTTTCTGTTGTAAACACTAATTGATCTGCTTCATTTCGAAGTTCAACTTCTTCTTTACGCTTTTTATCGGCTTCTGCATTTTCTTCAGCCTCACGTACCATACGTTCAACTTCATCGTCAGATAAACCTGAAGATGATTGTATTGTAATAGCTTGCTCCTTATTGGTACCAAGGTCTTTTGCACGAACATTTACGATACCGTTCTTATCGATATCAAATGTTACTTCAATTTGTGGCACTCCACGTGGTGCTGGTGGAATATCAGTTAATTGGAAACGGCCCAATGTTTTGTTATCGGCAGCCATTTGACGTTCACCTTGAAGTACATGGATGTCAACAGCTGTTTGATTGTCTGCAGCAGTTGAGAATGTTTGAGACTTACTAGTTGGGATTGTTGTATTACGATCGATTAGACGAGTAAATACACCACCCATTGTTTCAATTCCTAGAGATAAAGGTGTTACGTCGAGTAGAACAACGTCCTTAACGTCACCAGTTAATACTCCACCTTGAATTGCTGCACCTAAAGCAACTACCTCATCTGGGTTAACACCTTTATGTGGTTCCTTACCAGTTTCTTTCTTGATTGCTTCTTGAACAGCTGGAATACGAGTTGAGCCACCAACAAGGATGACCTTGTCAATTTCACTAGCTGAAAGACCAGCATCCTGAAGTGCGCGTCGAGTTGGTCCCATTGTGCGCTCAACAAGTCCTGCTGAAATCTCATCAAATTTCGCACGAGTTAAATTTACTTCTAAGTGAAGTGGTCCTGCTTCTCCTGCAGTGATGAATGGAAGAGAGATTTGTGTAGAAGTTACACCAGATAAATCCTTCTTCGCTTTTTCAGCAGCATCTTTTAAACGTTGTAATGCCATTTTATCCTTTGAAAGATCAATTCCATTTTCCTTTTTGAATTGGTCTACTAAATAATCGATAATTACTTGGTCAAAGTCATCTCCACCAAGACGATTGTCACCCGCAGTTGACTTAACTTCGAATACTCCGTCACCAAGTTCTAGGATGGACACGTCGAATGTACCACCACCAAGGTCATATACAAGAATTGTTTGATCTTCTTCAGTTTTATCTAAACCATATGCAAGAGCAGCAGCAGTTGGCTCGTTAATAATACGTTCAACTTCAAGACCAGCAATTCGACCTGCATCCTTAGTTGCTTGACGTTCAGCGTCATTAAAGTATGCTGGGACTGTGATAACTGCTTTTGTTACCTTTTCTCCTAGGTATTCTTCTGCATAAGATTTAAAGTATTGAAGCAGAATCGCAGATACTTCTTGTGGAGTATATTGCTTACCTTCTATTTCAGTCTTGTAATCTGTTCCCATGTGACGTTTGATTGACATAATTGTGTTAGGATTTGTGATTGCTTGACGTTTTGCCACTTCACCAACTTGTCTTTCCCCATTTTTAAAAGAAACAACGGATGGTGTTGTGCGGTTACCTTCTGGGTTCGGAATAACTTTTGGTTCTCCACCCTCCATAACAGCAACACATGAGTTTGTTGTACCTAAATCTATACCAATGATTTTACTCATAAAAAAACCTCCTAATTGAATAAAACTTAGAACTATTCATTCACCTTCACCATTGAAGGTCGTAACACTCTATCTTTAAGTTTGTATCCTTTTTGGAACTCTTCTAGAACCACATTTGATTCCGTATCAGGCTCACTCACCTGCATAACGGCTTGATGCACATTCGGATCAAATTGTGTTCCCACTGCTTCGATTGCTTCTACCCCTTCTTTTTTCAGGGCATCTATAATGCTTCGGTACACCATTTCTACACCTTGCATAATAGATTTTGCTTGATCATTCGTTGCTTCTATTTGAAGTGCTCTCTCAAAGTTATCAAGAGCCGGTAACAAATCCGTTACAAGACTTTGTGATCTATATGTAGCAGCTGTTTCTTGATCTAAGCGTGCACGTCTCTTAAAGTTTTCGAAATCGGCAACCTGGCGCAAAATGCGACTTTCTGCCTCCTCTAACTTAGCTTCAAGTTCTGCAATTTTTTCATTGGCTTTCGAAAGTTCGGCTTGCACATTATCTTCTTGTTCTTCTACTAATTCTGCTTCAGCCTGTTCAATCGTTTCTACCACATCATTATCTACGTTAGCTTCTTCTAGTTCAATTTCTTCTTTTACTACTTCATTCTCGTTAGCCAATACACTCACCTCCCTTAAAGTGAAGTCCCTATCATCATAGTAACTAGTATATGTATTAGAGGGTAATACCACCCTCTACTAAATATAGCCACGGCTATTCGTTTTGATACAGTTTTGTCAGCACCTTTGAAAAATCATAACTGATATGCTGCAACAATGTAATAACACGTGAATATTCCATTCTGGTCGGGCCCAAAATCGCGATAGACCCTAGGTGTTCATTCCCAACCGAATAAGTTGCAGTTATTAGGCTGCAATCATTCATTGCGATATTATTGTTTTCATGACCGATTTTGATATTGATTCCCGCTTTATCTGTTCGTAACAATCGAGAAAATTCGTGTTCACTTTCAATCATGGTTAATAAAGAACGAATTTTTTCAATGTCATGGAATTCTGGTTGACTTAACATCTTTGTTTTTCCACCAATAAACACTTTTTCTTCGGTTGATAGTGTAAGTGTTTTGTCTAAAACATTGATAACCGTATCATAGTTACGAATATTTGTTTTTAACAGAGAAGCAACTTCTTTATAAATTTTGTTTTTTAAATCAGTCAGTGGAACACCAACAAGTCGCTCATTTAGGATGTTTACCATTTTTTCAATATCGCTAGGATCGATGGACTCCGGAAATGAAATTGTTCGATTTTCCACATGTCCATTATCTGTAACGATAATTGCAACAGCTGTTTCATTGTTAATTGGAACAATTTGCAGCCTTTTTACTTTATTTTCTTTAAAGGCGGGACCTAAAACAATTGAAGTATAGTTTGTTAGATCTGATAAAATCTGTGCAGATTTTTGAACGATTTTTTCAAGCTCGTAAATCTTCTCTGCAAAAATTGACTTTATCTCATGCTTTTCCTTTAAAGTTAATCGACTCGGAGATAATAAATGATCCACATAGTATCGATAGCCTTGTTCAGATGGGACTCTACCAGATGAGCTATGAGTTTTCTCAATAAATCCTAGTTCTTCTAGATCTGCCATCTCATTGCGAATAGTTGCTGAGCTAAACACAATCCCATCCTTTTTCGACAATGTTCTTGACCCTACTGGCTGTGCAGATCTAATAAAGTCATCAATTATTACTTG
The DNA here is from genome assembly GCF_031181385.1 of Fredinandcohnia onubensis. Taxonomy (GTDB): domain Bacteria; phylum Bacillota; class Bacilli; order Bacillales; family Bacillaceae_L; genus Ferdinandcohnia; species Ferdinandcohnia onubensis_C. The sequence continues at coordinate 352,088 of NZ_JAPSKV010000004.1, read as the reverse complement.
AAGAATCAATAGTTGACGATCTGTTAGCAAGGAACATCACCTCTGTTAGCACTCCTAATCCGTGAGTGCTAATTCTATAATTAAATTACCAAATACGAGTGCCATTGTCAACGATTTAAACTCCTTCTTTATCTACAGCAAAAACGCTTGAAAAACTTCATTTCCAAGAAACTTTCCAGCTTGTGTTAACCGAATATAATCATCTTTTTCTTCTAACAAACCTTTTTCTTTTTGTTCTTTAATTTGTTCCGCAAAAACATCAAAAATACTGGTTGAAAATTTTTCCGAAAAATGAGGAATCGAAACTCCTTTTGTTTTACGTAAACCTAAAAACAGCTCTTCTTCCATTTTTTCTTGTTTAGTTACTTCATGCGTTTCGACATAAGGAAAGCGATGTTCGTCTATGGCTTGCATATATTTTTTAATTGGGCCGGCATTTGAAATTCTTCTTCCTGCCACATAACTATGGGCGCCTGCACCAATTCCATAGTATTCTTCATTGTGCCAATACGTTAGATTATGGCGGCTTTCATAGCCATCCTTTGAGAAATTACTAATTTCATATTGATGGAAACCATGCTTTTCCATTTCAGCCATTAAAATTTCATACATTCTTGCTTCATTTTCCTGACTTGGCAGATTCAGCTTTCCTTTTCTCATCAAATTATAGAACACTGTTTTTGGTTCAATAATTAAAGAGTATGCTGATACATGCTCTACATCAAGTGAAAAAGCTAAGTTAAGTGATTCTTGAAAACTTTCTATCGTTTGTTGGGGTAAAGCGTACATTAAATCAATACTAATGTTTTTAAAACCAACATGTTTCGCCAGTTCAATTGTGTGAAAAACATCTTCACGACGATGTGTTCTACCAATCGCTTTGAGGAGCTCATCATCGAAGGTTTGTACTCCAAAACTAATTCGATTGACACCTGAATCAAGCAATACTTTTAATTTATCCTCTGTAAGATCACCTGGGTTTGCTTCAAAGGTGAATTCGATTGTATTGCTTTGGGGCTTTAAATATTGATTGATACTCGTTAGGAATGTCTCTAACTGGTTTGCGGAAAGAACGGTTGGCGTTCCCCCACCAACGAAGATGGATTTGAGAGTAGAAGGCGGATGAGCCTCGACTGTATTTTTCATTTCAGTATCCATGTATTGAAGATATTCATCAACGGGTTGTCCTTTTAGAAATACTTTATTGAAATCACAATAGTGACAAATTTGTTCACAAAAGGGGATGTGAAGGTATGCTGCTTGTACCAAAAAATAATCACTTCTTTCTATAAGCGGATGTCGCGATTAGTAGAATAAAGAAAACCGCAGAAAAGTCTGCGGCCTCTTACTTTATATGTCTAGTTCCAGGCGCCATCGGCTCGAGGTCATAAGCCAATCGCTTCGGAAGGTAAAAGGCACCTTCTGTCAGCGCTTGTCTTATGCTTGTCACCTAAGGCTACGCACCTTGCACTTTTCTTATTTATCATCCATTTTCAATACTGCCATGAATGCCTCTTGAGGTACTTCGACTGAGCCGACTTGCTTCATTCGTTTCTTACCTTCTTTTTGTTTTTCAAGAAGCTTACGTTTACGGGAAATGTCCCCACCGTAACATTTTGCTAATACATTTTTACGCATTGCTTTAATAGTTGAACGAGCGATAATCTTTTGACCCACAGCTGCTTGAATAGGTACTTCAAAATGCTGCCTTGGAATTAATTCCTTTAGCTTTTCTACAATCACTTTTCCACGATCATATGCTGAATCCTTGTGGACAATGAAGGACAGCGCATCTACTTTTTCAGCATTTAATAAAATATCCATCTTCACAAGCTTTGAAGGCTTGTAACCTATTAATTCATAGTCAAATGACGCATAGCCTTTTGTGCTTGATTTTAATTGATCAAAGAAATCATAAACAATTTCTGCAAGTGGAATTTCATAGACGATACTTACTCGTCTTTCATCAAGATACTGCATATCAATGAAGATACCACGTTTTCCTTGACATAGCTCCATAACAGCCCCGACATAATCATTTGGTACCATCATGGTTGCTTTTACGTAAGGCTCTTCAATTCTGTCGATTTTCTGCGGATCCGGCATAGCTGATGGATTATCGATTCGTACGTTTGTATCATCCGTTAGAAACACATCGTAAATAACGCTTGGTGCAGTGGTAATTAAGTCAATTTTAAATTCTCTTTCGATTCTTTCTTGAATGATTTCCATATGCAACAGACCTAAAAATCCACATCGGAAACCAAAGCCTAGCGCCTGCGAAGTCTCTGGTTCGAATTGAAGGGCTGCATCATTTAATTCAAGTTTTTCTAATGCTTCACGTAAATCATTATATTTTGCTGTATCGATTGGATATAAACCACAGTACACCATAGGGTTTAAGCGTCTATATCCTGGTAGGGGCTCAGTAGCACCGTTTTTCGCGTTAGTAATCGTATCACCCACACGTGTATCCCCTACATTTTTGATTGCTGCTGTTAAAAATCCAACATCCCCAACAGTTAATTCTTCCTGAAGGGTTGCGCGAGGTGTAAATACGCCCGCTTCAATCACTTCAAACTCCTTACCTGTTGCCATCATTTTTATTTTATCACCTGGTCTGACTCTACCTTCTATAACACGAATGTAAGCAACTACACCACGGTAAGGGTCATATAAAGAGTCAAAAATAAGAGCTTTTAGAGGTGCCTCAGGGTCACCCTGCGGTGCAGGTACTTTTTCGACAACCTGCTCTAATATCTCTTCAATTCCAATACCCGCTTTCGCAGAGGCTAAAACAGCTTCTGACGCATCAAGTCCGATAACATCTTCAACTTCTTGTCTAACGCGCTCTGGGTCCGCACTTGGTAGGTCGATTTTATTAATTACCGGTAATATTTCTAAGTCATTGTCTAAAGCGAGGTACACATTTGCTAGTGTTTGTGCCTCAATCCCCTGTGCTGCATCGACAACGAGCACTGCACCCTCACATGCTGCTAAACTCCGTGAAACTTCATATGTAAAGTCAACATGTCCTGGGGTGTCAATAAGATGGAAAATATATTCCTCACCATCTTTTGCCTTGTATTTTAATTGTACCGCGTTTAATTTAATCGTTATGCCACGTTCTCTTTCTAGGTCCATGGAATCTAGCAATTGTTCTTTCATTTCACGATGGGTTAACGCATTTGTTTTTTCAAGTATGCGGTCAGCCAAAGTTGATTTACCATGGTCTATATGAGCAATAATTGAAAAATTTCGAATTCTAGATTGTCTATTACGTCTCTCTTCTTGGTTCATTAAAAATCCTCCTGTATGGAACAACTACACTAGATTAGATTATACAGAACTATTTTGTCACATTCAATTACGAAAAAAAACGACTATAAAACAAAGAGAGCCTGCTTTATATTTCATAGCATGCTCTCTTCTAAATTTTATCAAGTAAATTCCCAATTCCATTTCCAATAGCAATCATGATTTTTTCAAAAATAGCACTGATTCCATTTCCTAGTTTTTCACCAATACTGGAAAAAAAGTTAAACGATTCAACATTTTCAAGTTGTTTCTGTTTTTCTTCTAGGTCATGGCTTGTTACCTTTCTACCTAAGACAGATGCTTCAACTTCACCGTTATTGTCGGTAATATGAAAGGCACCTTGAAGGGAGGGGTCATTATAGCCCCTCATTTTCTTCATCCCTTCATTCGCCTGCTGCATGCCGATCAACACACCCAGAAGAAGCACGGTTACTATTAAAAAACATTTCATCATGAACTTAACCATTGGAATTACTCCCTTTATTGCCTATTCTTTATTCGTTTCATTCGCATTCACTTTTTCAGCCTGCCAGTAGTATTCTGCTAAGACATCGGCTACCGCTGCTGCGGTTCGGCGGAGTTCTTCGAAATTATTATCGACACCACCAAATTCAATTAACATGGCATTTCCTGATTTATCTTGGTTATATACTCCATTATTGCCAGGTCCACCTTGTTGTAATACCCCCCGGCTTAAGCCTGGATATTTCTCCTCCAACAATTTATGTAAATTAGAGGCAATTTCGATATTTTGCTCAAGCTTTTTATTTTCTGTTCCAACAACAAATGCCACTTTTGCATACGTTTTTCCATTGATTGTGGCTGTAGTTGTATCCTTTCGACGTGCATCTCGATGAATATCAATTAAGTATTGGATATCTTGATTATTTGCCATCGCACTAGCCACTAACTCACCAGAAGCTTTATATGATTGATACCAATTGTACCCTTTTCCTTTTAAATATTGATCCATATTTGTTGTATTCAATTCGGTTCCAATTCCTCGAGCCTCTAATTCTTCGCTAAGCATTTTCCCCACTTGAGTCACATTAACTTTGGAATGTCTCGCATTATCAGCATTTGTTGTATCTACTCCTTTTAAGTGTGGGAAAAATGACTCAGACGAATGAGTATGATAAATATAGGCAACCTTTTTATCACCTGTTGTCACGGTAGGAGGCGGTACAGGTTCTGACTTTTTATCTGCCTGTTCAACATTTTGGGTAGCCACTTTTCTTTCATTTAGTAAAACATCTAATGGTGGCGGAGACTCTATCGGCATATTCGTATAGTTGGTGCCTTCACCTGCTACAATTATCTTCCCGTCAAAAATCGAGAACCCTGGGAGCTCTCTGCCTAAGAAGCTCCGTGGGTCATCTAATGTAAGATTTGTTGCTGCTTTAAAAACAGCTCCTAAATAATCTGGTTTCGTAGTAGACTCAGGTAAGCCTTGAACGAAATAATGATTTTCATACCCTAATAAATGAACAAGTGCTTCCCCTGAAAGATTTGTTGCGACATTACTTATGGACGAAGAACTTATTCTAAACTCTGGTTTAAGAGAGACAATCGCTCCCGTAATCGTAAACAATAAAATAAAGCTGAATATGAGGAATAGAATCCCTTTTACAACGCTGGTTCCTTGAATTGAGATCATCATTCCTTGAGACCGAAAACCCTTCATATTCTACCTCCTCAATGGTTTGTCTATCATATTGATATGAGCAAACAAGAGTTAGTAGAACCGAAATGATAGAATCTATTCAATTTTATTAATGAGTATATGAACCTGAATTATCTTGGCCAATCTCACCATGCAACGCAGTATTAAGGCCACCCGCTATCACATTTGCCATGTCTTCAATGAAGACATCGACCTCTTTTGGTGTAACCATTAAGTTATGACCAAGAGGGGACAACACTTCATGAATTAATTTCCTTTTCTCATCCTCTGGTAGAGTTCCGACAATTCCTAAGAAGGTATTTCTTTCTTGGTCACCAGGCAAGTCATCGTCTGTTAATACTTTTTTCTCTCCAAAAGTCATACCTGCAGGAATTAGAGAACGTGAAGGCTTATCCCCTTCTTTAAGCTCTCTACCAAAATGTTTTAAAATAAAATCAAACGCATCACTTGTAATAGAAACAGCATCAACAACTGTTGGAATTCCAATTGCGATTACGGGAATACCCAAAGAATCCTTACTTAGTTCTTTGCGTTTGTTTCCAACCCCAGAACCTGGATGGATACCAGTGTCTGATATTTGAATCGTTGAATTCACCCGTTCTACAGAACGTGCTGCCAATGCATCGATGGCAATAATGAAATCAGGCTTTGATTTTTCAATGACTCCGTAGATGATGTCACTTGTTTCGATTCCTGTTAATCCCATCACCCCTGGTGCAATTGCGCTAACAGAGCGAAAGCCATCTTGCACATTTTCAGGCTGCAGCTCAAAGAGATGTCTTGTAATGACCAGGTTTTCAACCGCCAACGGCCCTAGCGCATCTGGTGTTACATTCCAATTCCCTAAACCAACAACTAGGCAGCTAGCATCTTTTCCGATATTTAGTTTAGATAAAAAATGATTAAATTCCTTTGCGAATACTTCTTGCACCTTTTGCTGGAGTTCTGAATCCTTTTGCCGTATACCCTGAACTTCTAGCGTTAGATAATTACCTTTTTTCTTTCCGATTGCATTAGCGCCTTCCTCGGTAATTTCGACTGTGGAGATGGTAATTCCATCCTCTTGTCTCTCTTTTATGATGACACCTTCAATTTCTGATACAGGCTGTTGATCTTCTTTTAGTGTTTTATTTCGTTCCTCGACTGCCATTGCGCTTGCTTCTAGCGCTAAGTCAGTACGAACAGAGTATTTTGTTAAGTCTAGTTGTTCTCCCATTCCAATGACCTCCAATTTTTACATAGTATCTATAGCTTTACCTGTTAAAATGTGGTTCATGCAATTTTTATCAAGTAGGAAATAGATTGGTATTGCATTCTCACAGCCAATTTGATAGAATAACTTTTGTTGTAACATCAGAGTATCAATGAATGTATAAGAAATCATTAAGCGAAGGAAAACTTTATAAGAGAAGGTTTTCGTTAATTTTCGTAGATGATTGCATGTTAGATCATCTTGATATTCGCAGGAGGTGAAAGTATGCCAAATATTAAATCAGCTATCAAACGTGTAAAAACAAGTGATGAAAGCCGTGCTCATAATGCAACTGTTAAGTCTGCAATGCGTACTGCTGTAAAAAACTTCGAAGCTTCAGTTGCTAACAATGACGTTGAAAACGCAAAAGCAGCTTTTCTTACTGCTTCAAGCAAGCTTGACAAAGCGGCTCGTAAAGGTCTTATCCATAAAAATGTTGCTGACCGTCAAAAATCTCGTCTAGCAAAAAAACTTAACGAGGTTAACGCATAATAAATAAACGACTCGATTTGAGTCGTTTTTTTTGCGTTTTTTTACTTACCTAACTTCATGATAAATAATTCCAAAATTAATTTCTTATCCATTTTTCCGTTCTTCATTTCATAGTCAGCTTCAGCAAGCTGGCTCAATATTCCAAGTAACTCTTCCTGTGTAAATAAATTTGATTGTCCACCCGCAAGCTTGACCCGAAACGGATGAACTTTAAGATTTCCAGCAATCTGTTGTTGTCCGTAGCCTTGTCTAGAAAGCTCCTTCACCTGAAAAATCAATCTAAACTGTGTAGCAAGCAAAGATAATATTTTGATGGGCTCTTCATTATTTTGCAGAAGGTCATAAAATATTCTTAGTGCCTCATCGAGTTTCCTGTTAACTACCTTATCAATTAACGAAAAAACATTTTGCTCCAATGACCTGGGTACGAGCAATTTCACGGTTTCCTCTGTTATCTCTCCATTTTCCCCAAGATATAAACACATTTTATCGATTTCTTGGGTTATATTCATAAGATTCGTCCCTGCCACATGTAACAGCTCCTGAATCGCAGAAGGTGAAATAGTAACCTGATACTGGTTTGTTCTTTCATCTATCCAGCTATGTAAATCCTTTTCAGATAATGTATTAACAGTCAACACTTCGGCATTTTTCTTTAACTGTTTAACAATTTTCTTCCGCTCATCTAACTTCTCATACGGAGCAGTAATGACAAGAATCGTAAAAGGAGCAGGCTCTTTTAAATATTGTTCAAGTACCGTTACATTATGCTCAACCTTTTCCTTACTCTTTTCAGCTGTTAAAAAATGTGGATTTTGTAAGATAACCAGGCGTCTTTCTCCCATGAAAGGAAGGGTCTCGGCATCAGCCAAGGCAATTTCAACGGGCGTTTCCTCTAAATCAAAAATAGATAAGTTAAAATCTTTTTCTTCTTCTTCAATGCTATGTTTGATCAGTAACTCCTTTGTTTCCTGTATTAAAAAGGTTTCTGAACCATGTAATAAATAGACAGGCGCAAATTGCCTTTTCTTAATTTTTTTCCAAAGCTCTAAATTCATACATATTCCTCTCCACTTTAAGCCTTCAATTCTTATCTAATCGTATCGGTAAAACAAAAATTTTTCAACCTTCATAATAATTCAAAGGGAATTGGTTTTAGCCAATTCCCTATCTATAGAAACATTACCAAACAAGCCCCGGGTATCTTGTCGAGTAATGATTATTTGTAAGCTGTCCTTTGCAGTGATGTTTTTCTTATGTACTATTAGAATTTACATTGTTTTTTTGAACTATTTGTGACAAGTGTTGTTAATAAAGGAAGAGTATCGGATAATAGGGGAAAAAGGATTCTATCTTTTTTGGCTTTGTTTTATTTACCTGAGGTTTTTAACTTTTGATTTGTAAAACAAAACCAACTTTTTAAAGGAATTATAGATTTTTTTGACTAGTTAGGCTATACTATAACTGTTTAGGAGGGGTTAGGCGTGAACGAATTTGAAAAGAATATAAAAAACACACGAAATGACGTTATCGATGCTGGAGTAGCTTTCGTTGTATCATTTGGCTTCTTCGCTACAATTTTCATTATCGCAACTTTAATTAAAGTTATCGGAGCTTAATACCGACAGCATACATACTGTCAAAACCAAGACTGCCTTTATATGGCAGTCTTTTTGCGTTCCTTGCCTTTACTGTATCTTATGGAATTGTGGTTATAAAGGTTCCTGAATTTTTGAAAAAACGGTATTGTATAGCACCATTTGTGTCCGTTCTATATACCTTTACTTTTTCTTGTTTTAATCGATTAATCACATCTGGATGTGGATGATTAAATCGATTATTTACACCCACAGGAATTAGAGCAATTTTGGGATTTAAGTGTTGGATAAAGCTCTCCGTAGACGATGTCTTGCTTCCATGATGCCCCACCTTTAAAACATCAATCTTCATGTTTTTATATGTTTTGATAAGATCAAGCTCCACATCTTTTTCGATATCACCTGTAAATAACCAAGTTAGACCACCAAGACTCGTAAGAATAACGATTGAATTATCATTTTCCACCATTTCATTTCCTTTTGGGGCAAGAATATAAAATGTAGTTCCTCTTTCCTTCCATTTTTGTCCACGTTCAACTAAATGTATGGGAATCCCTTCTTTAGTAGCTATTTTCTTCAACTCTGTTTCCTGTTTAGTATCCTTCTTGTTTTTACCTAAGACGATTTCATTAATCCTCACTTTTTCAACAATTTCCTTCGCACCACCGATATGATCTTGGTCACCATGGGTAATGATTAGCTTATCTAAACTTTGTACCCCTTTTGATTTTAAGAATGGAATGACAATATCGGCAGTCGAGAACTCTTTCCTTTTTTGTCGCCATTTCTCTTGATCAAACTGAATGTTTCCTCCCGTATCAATGAGATACGTTCCTTTTCGATATGGCAGCTCAATAAATATACTATCGCCTTGCCCAACATCAAGCATGGTAATTTCACCATATGGATTTAGATAGGGTGATAGTAAATGAAAAATCAAGACTGCAATTGGCGCGAAAAGTGCCCTTTGGAATAAGGTTTTTCTCTTTTCCCAACAAATTAAAAAGTATAGAACAGATGCCCAATACAGGATCATTAAGAATAACCCTGGTTTACCTGGTGTCAATAAAGAGAATGTGAATTGGGATACCAAAACTGTCACGTCATTTAAAATTTCTAGCATCCACGAAAGCATCGCAGCAAAGATTTGGCCAATCGGATCGAATATGCTCAGCAAAAATACAGTGAGTAAGGCAAATGGTAAAATCACAACTGAATATAATGGGACATAAAGCATATTTAGAGGTAAGCTCAATAACGAGAACTCATAAAAGTGGAGGAGTAGAACTGGCATTGAAGTAATTTGCGATAACAATGAAACGACAAATAAAGAAGCAATCGTTGTTGGATAATATTTAAAAATGGCTCTTGAAGAAAGGATTAAGGATGCACTAACTAAAAAGGACAATTGAAAACCGATATTTACGATATAGTACGGATTAAACAGCAGCATGATCATGCAGGCAAAACTAATAACATCAAGGATACTGCCTTTTTCCCACCACATAATGCTTGCTAATAAAAGCATACTCATTAAAACTGAGCGAATAACTGAGGGGGAGCCTCCGGCAATTATGATATATGCTGGTAATAAACATAACAGTGAAATTGCGGTTATTTCACGTGTCATGCCGAAACGGATACATAAATAGTAAAACATACCTGTCATGAGACTTACATGAAGTCCTGATATTGCCAATAAATGTATCAATCCTAATGATTGATAAGAATTTTCTATTTCACTTGCGATATTGGTTCGTTCCCCATATATCAACGCCTGGATAATCCCTGCAGTTGAGCCATCAAAATAAGAATCAATATGTCGGATTCCATCATCTCTTATATTTAGCAGCAAGTGATTTATCGTCCACTTTTCGTTTGAAAAACATTTTTCTGCCTTCATTTCATTCGCTTCAAAAATCCAATGGATTTTTTGTGTATACAAATATTGTTTATAGCTAAAGGAATTGGGATTTCGTGCGACTTGGGGTTCTTTTAGACTTCCATTGAAAGTACAAACTAACCCTATACGAACAGAAGAGTTTAGTTGCTTTTTCTCGATTTCGGTTTTGATGTAATAAACTAACAGTAGTTTTTCATCCCTTGAAGTATTAACGATAACGGATAGCTTATCACCATTAATATCTGGTGCTTCAACTATTTCCGCTTCTATCCTTTCTGTGGTAGGAATCAATTTTGTGTGATTGTTGGAGTCGATGATGGTAAAAATACACATAAAAGTAAAAAGAGTAAAAATACTGAGGATAACAAGTGAGAAATGGTGACGGATTATGATGAATGCTAATAAGAGTAGTGTGAGGATTATACTTAACCATGAAAAAGATGTATAGGGGACTAGTATTCCCAATATTGCAAAGGATGCAAGAAAAACAAGCTTTCCTTTTACATAGTCCCCATACTTACTCAGCAAACTAACCGATATTTGAAAAAAGTGTAGCAGTTTTCTCATGCAATTTCTCTATTTCTCTATCATCCGCACCTGACTCTGTTAATTTTTCTATTAAATCATTAACAAATGCTAATTTCTCCTTGGATTTTAAGTCAATCACCATTTCTTGAAGAGGAACTTTTTCAATTCTTACATTTGATTTCTCAAGTAATTCTATTGCATAAGGATGATTTTTATAATCTTCCGCATAATAGACAACCTTAATCCCTGCTTGAATAATTGCTTTTGTGCATTGCAGGCATGGAAAATGAGTAACATAGATTTCTGCATTTTCTGTAGGGACTCCAAACTTGGCACATTGCAGTAATGCATTAATTTCGGCGTGAACGGTTCTTATACAGTGATTTTCAACTACATAACACCCTTCATCTGAACAGTGTGTACCGCCAGACACGGAGCCATTATAGCCCCCTGCAATAATTCGCTTATCTCGTACAATTGTTGCCCCAACTGTTAGTCGTGTACATGTACTTCTCAATGCAAGTAAATGGCTTTGTGCCATAAAATATTGATCCCATTTGATTCGATTCAAAACTTCCCCCATCCCTTCAACAAAATCTTACAATTATTTTATCGGTTATTTGTACGTATCGTCAATTTAATTTGAGCTCGTCTTTTATTTTCTCAAAGGATTTTTCCCCAATTCCGCTAACTTCCATCAGGTCCTCAAGTTGTTTAAACGGTCCATTTTCTTCACGGAATGTAATAATCGCTGCCGCTTTAGATGGGCCGATTCCTGATAATGTTTCAAAATCTGCCTGTGTTCCCTTATTTAAAGAAATCTTTCCACCGCTTTTTGGGGACAAACTGTTTTCCATTTCGAAATCCTCACCAATGCTTGGAACGTAAATAACCATTTCATCCTCCACGCGCTGTGCTAAATTCACTTGCTTAATGTTTGCATCTTCAGTAACCCCCCCTGCCATCTCTATAACGTCCTTAATCCTCATCCCAGCCTCAGCCTCAAATACATCCTCATTATGTACCGCACCCTTGATATCAACAAGAATTACCTTAATCTCTTCCTCTGCAACGGGCTCATCCTCAACGTTCGGTTCAAGGAACAAATCCTCTTCTACCTCGTAAGGTTCTGCTTTTGTTCCATGATCAAAAATATTATAAAAGACAATAAAGATAACTAGACAAATTCCACAACTCATAAAAATTAACTTAATCTTTTTTTCTCTAAAATTCATGGTTTGGTCTCCTTTGTTTTTATACTTTAAGTAAAATCATTCATAATTTTATACAGGAAAACATATTGTTTTAGGAGAATAGTCTGTAAAGGAGGGACGAACTTGAATATAGGGTTTATTGGTACAGGAAATATGGGGAAAATTTTAATAGAGTCCTTTGTAGAGTCTCTTGCTGTTCCGCCTTCAAAATTAACGATAACCAATCGTACGATTGAAAAGGCAATAGCCATAAAAAACTCCTTGCCAGATATCACAGTTGTAGAGACAAATGAAGATGTTGTAAAAGGCTCTGATTTAATTTTCTTTTGTGTAAAGCCTTTGGAAATTCACCCCCTTTTACACCAATTATCTCCTTGCCTAACGAGTAGTAAATGTATCGTTTCGATTACGAGTCCGATTTCTGTTGAACAGATCGAATCAATTGTAAATTGTCAGGTCGCACGTATTATTCCAAGTATTACAAATCGCGCACTAACAGGCGTATCCTTATTTACTTTTGGAAGTAGCATAAGCAGCAGATTTAAGGATTATTTAGAATTTCTATTTGAGCAAATTTCTGCTCCGGTTCACATAAATAACGACATTACAAGAGTCGCTTCTGATATTGTAAGCTGTGGTCCTGCGTTTTTTACTTATCTTGTGAGAAAGTTTATAAATGCAGCAGTGAAGGAAACAAAAATTACAGAGGAGCAGGCAACAATATTAGCTAGTGAAATGATTGTCGGAATGGGAAAATTGCTTGAAAAGGAAATTTATACGTTACCTACTCTCCAGGAAAAGGTATGTGTAAAAGGTGGTGTCACTGGGGAAGGGATTAAGGCAATGGAAGAAAATATCGGTGAGTTATTTGAAGAACTATTTAAGAGTACCCATCGAAAATTTGATGAGGACATTTACGAAGTGAATAAACAATTTAACGAGACTCCATCTCGATAAATATACCATGTTACTTCCTAAATAGGAATACTCATTTTTTCACGACAAAATAATAAGAGGTCAGACATCGTCTGACCCTCTATCTTTTTGCGGTAAATAAAATCCGTTCAGAAGTCTCCTGAACTGGATTACTAAAATCAGCAAGCACATCAACAACTTCAAAACCAATTTCCTCAAGCCAATTTTGAAACGTTTGAATCGGAAAGGTTCTCTGTTCATGAAATTCGTCAAATCTCGTATAATCACCATTATGTTCATTTTTCACAAAAAACGACAATTCATGTTCCACACTGTGTGGATGTTCCCCCTCAAAACAATTCCAAATAAAACTAACCTCATCATCACTGCTTACAAATGGACCATCCATAAAAATGGATTCCATTTTATAAACGGAATGAACATCAAACAATAAAAGTCCATCTTGTTTCAAAAGCCTGAATACATTTTGAAAAGTTTTTTGCACGGCTTCTTCTGTACGTAGATAATTAAGTGAATCACAGAAAATGACAATTATATCAAATGGGTCTAACCCCGAGATTTCCACCATATCCTGTTGGTAAAACTCAACCCTCACACCGGCTTCCATTGCTTTGTTATTCGCTACTGCCAGCATGTCTTCAGAAAGATCTACTCCAACAACCTCATACCCCTCTTTTGCTAGTCGAATGGTAATTTCACCTGTTCCGCAGCCTAGATCAAGAATACGTAAAGGATGTTTTTTATTATAATGTGAAACTCTCTCTTTAAAGAACGATATCCATTGCTCATAATCCACATCACGCATTAGCTCATCGTAGATATAGGCAAATTCTCCATAGCTCATAAACTTAGCACGTCTTCTACTGTTTCAGTAGGCGCATCTCCCCAAAGACGTTCTAAATTATAGTAGGTACGCTCGTCTTTATGAAATACATGAGCAATTACATCTCCTAGATCAACAAGAACCCATCTTGCTTCGTCAAAGCCCTCAAGACGTTTAATTTGAATACCTTTTTCATCCGCTTTGTCTTTAATTTCACGTGCAATTGCTTGTACTTGTTTTTCAGAATTTCCATGGCAGATTAAAAAATAATCGGCAACAAGGGATAGCCCCTTCATATTTAATGCAACAATATTTTCAGCACGCTTATCGTCAGCAGCTTGAACTGCAAATGTTAAGATGTCTCTTTCATTCACCCTAGGATTCCCCCTTTTTATTTAAGATTAAAGCATTGTATGTTTGCAAAGTATCGGGATAAATTGCTTGATTTTTTTTTGCCAAAAACATGATGGTGTTTCTTAATGAATAGATGAGGGCTGTGTCTAAATCCTGTTTTGCGATTTCTCTAACTTCCTCTACACCTGGAAAATGTCGACCTGGCTCTATGTAATCTGCGACAAAAATAACCTTTTCAAGCAAAGTCATTTTTTCACGTCCAGATGTATGGAACCGGATTGCATCAAGGATTTCTTCATCATGAATCCCTACCTCTGTCTTAACAAGATAGGCTCCAACCGGTGCATGCCAAAGTTCTGTATTATGAATTAGTAAATCGTTTGGCATATGTTGGTCGATGATGATCTGCTTCATCTCTTCCTTTGATCTAAATTTCGCATAGTCATGGAATATGGCAGCCGTTTCGGCCTTTTTTACATCAGCATTATATTGGTTTGCCAGTTCAATTGCTGTCTCCATAACACCAAGTGTATGCTGATAACGGTGCTCCGTTAACTGTTCTTTAACAAGCTCTAGGGCCCTATCACGTTCCATATAAATGCTTCTCCTCTATATAGTTTCGTACTTTTTCAGGAACTAAATACATTGTATTTCTATTTTCCCTCAGCCTTTTTCTTATCATTGAAGAAGAGATATCTAATTGAGGAACATCTACTTCAACGATTGGATATTGAGTCGGAAAGGAATATCCTGGTCTTTTCACCCCAACAAACGTAATCATATCAATGAGTTCATCAATTTTATGCCAATGTGGCAAATATTCAACCATGTCCCCACCAATGATAAAATAAAACTTTGTATCACGATATTTTTCACGTAACAATAGGATTGTGTCATATGTAAATGAGGGTCCTTCTCTATCCAGTTCAATTAGCTCTAACTTGAATTTTGGTTGGCCTGAAATGGCTAAAGAGAGCATTTCAACCCGCTCCTCATCAGTCACATAACTTTTCCGTTCTTTGTGTGGAGGTATACGATTGGGCATAAACCAAATCTCCGAAAGATTTAGCTGGGTTAATACCTCTGATGCAATGAACAAATGACCAATATGGGGCGGATCAAATGTACCACCTATGATTCCGATATGGTTCACTTTTTCCCTCCTCGTCGGTTGGATGCTTACTTGTTAGCCTTTGGTAGCTCCAATTGCTTGTTTTCTTTAGACTCTTTGTACAGCACAATTGTATTACCAATGATTTGAACCAGTTCAGCTTTTGCACCTTTGCTCAGCTCTTGCGCTACCGTATCACGGTCATCCTCGCAGTTTTGAAGGACACTTACCTTCAATAGTTCACGAGCTTCTAGCGCATTGCTGATTTGTTTAACCATGTTGTCATTTACCCCACCTTTTCCAACCTGAAAGATCGGATCTAAATGATGGGCTTTGGATCGCAAAAATCGTTTTTGTTTACCTGTTAGCATGTCTTACCTCCTAATAGCTTTGTAACTAGTCTTTCCATTCTATCCGTATCTGGAAATATTCCTGTCCACTTTTCGAATGCTAAAGCACCCTGATAAATAAACATTCCAATTCCATTTTGCGTAATTGCACCAAGTTTACGAGCTTCACGCAAGAGCTTAGTTTCAAATGGATTATAAATGATATCACTTACGATTGTCTTTGGAGCCAAATTCTCCAGTCTAAGCGGAACGTCATCAACCTTGGGATGCATACCAACTGAAGTTGTATTGATAATGACTTTATATTTACCTAGATCACTCTCTGCATGCGCAAAAGCGAGTGCATGCGAGTCAACCTCGAATTTACAATCATCAATAATGGCTTTTGCTCGGTCTACCGTACGATTTACAATATCAATTCTTTTCACACCCATTGCTGCTAATGAAATAAATATCCCTCTAGCTGCACCACCAGCTCCTATTATCAATACATTTGAAGAACGCAATTCCTCATTACTGATGACACGATTTAATGAACGGATAAATCCATTTCCGTCCGTGTTATAGCCTACTAACTTCCCATTTTCATTTACAATCGTATTCACTGCACCGATATTCTTAGTAACCTCTTCAATTTCATCTAAATAGTCGATTACTTCTAATTTATGTGGAATTGTAACATTAATGCCCGATACCCCCAGTGCCCTTATTCCTTCAATTGCAGCTTTCACCTGGCCTTGTCCCACATGAAAAGCATGGTATCTTGCATTAAGCTTATAATGTTCAAAAATATCATTGTGCATCATTGGTGACATCGAATGTGAAATGGGACTTCCAATTACCCCATATACATTTTCCATTTCCTCACCCATTACCATTAATTTTACTACTATCTCTTTTTAGATTAATGATTTTCTAATCATAACCCCAACGCCCTTTGGAACATGAGCTACTACCTTCGTATGTGGTTCATTAATCGTTACCCAACCCAATCCAGAGAAAACAATATCTGTTTTCGCTTCTTTGACCATGAATTCATGGGCAACCAGTGGTGGAAAATCATTTAATTCATTTTGGCCAGGAGGCTGCAAGAGCTCACCCTGATGTTTTTCATATAATTCATCGGCATTTTCAAGTTTTGTGCGATGGATATTGAGCAAATTTGAGAAATGACAAACGAAAGACTGTCTGCCACCACTTACAAAATCAAACCTTGCTAAACCACCAAAAAACAAGGTTTGTCCTTCATTTAACTGAAAGACTTTCGGTTTAATTTCTTTCTTAGGTGTAATAACTTTTAAGTCTTGTTTTGATACAAAGTGTGCCATTTGATGGTGATTGATTATTCCTGGAGTATCAAATAAGGAATGCTCCTCATCAAGAGGAATATCAATAATATCTAATGTTGTACCTGGGAAGTGAGAAGTAGTGATGATGTCCTCTTTCTCTCCACTAAATTCCTTAATCAGACGATTGATGAATGTAGACTTTCCGACATTCGTACACCCTACTACATATACATCTTTTCCTGAGCGGTAATGCTCAATTGCTTCAGCTACCTCCTTGATGCCTGTACCTTTTTCTGCACTAATTAAAAAGACATCTACAGGTTTTAAGCCAAGTTCTCGAGATGATTCTTTCATCCAATTTACTAGTTTTTTTGGTTTCACCGATTTTGGTAGCAAATCCACTTTATTACCGACTAATAGTATATTATTGTTCCCCACAAATCGATGAAGACCTGGTAACCAGCTGCCGTTAAAGTCGAATATATCAACAATTTTTACGATTAATGCATTTGTAGAGCCGATCCCGTGTAGGATTTTTAAAAAGTCATCATCCGTTAAAGAAACATCTTGTACTTCATTATAATGCTTTAGTTTAAAGCATCGTTGGCATATAACTTTATCCTTTTCTAAAGCAGATGCTGGTGCATATCCTAATTTTGTTTCGTCAGCTGTTTGGATTTCTACTCCACAGCCAATACAGCTAATTTTTTCTTGTTCCACTCTATTTAATCCTCCCAATAAAGCATTCCACGACGCTTCATCCAAGTTAATATTCTTCTTTCGACTAGACGGTTAAATTTAGTAAAAAAACCGTCTGTTTGGGCAACTGGAACAACTAGAATAGTATGCAAGCCACTCCGGTTCCCACCGAAGACATCTGTTAAAAGTTGATCACCGATTACAACAACTTCATCCTTTTGAAGACCCATTTCCTTTACTGCACGCTTAAAAGCACGTACCAATGGTTTTCTCGCCTCAAAAATAAACGGGATACCTAGTGGATCTGCAAATTCTTTCACTCGTTTTTCATTATTATTTGAGACAATTGTTACGATAATACCTTGCTCCTTAATCTCCTTAAACCATTCAACAAGTTCCGGGGTTGCACTTGGGCGATCCCATTCTACCAAAGTATTATCTAAATCGGTAATGACACCTTTGATGCCTAGTTCTTTTAATTTGCTTGGTGAAATCTCAAAAACTGATTTCACATGTTCATTTGGTAAAAAAACATTTAACAATTTGTTTACACCTCTCTTGGACTACCCTTTTTATACCCATCCTATCATAACGAATTAATATGATTTCCACAAAGCAAAAAGTTGACAAAATGCATGATAATATTTCATTTTCCATAAAAAAAATAAAAAGTTTTCGACAAAAGTCAGTAAATTTCAACACCTGTGGATAATCTTATGCACATTTTACACAGCGATATACATAGATTTCCAAATTTTATAAACAAAATACCCACAGGTTATCCACCATTTCCTGTGGATAACAGAACGGTTGTTCTATTATTTTTTTCGTGATAGAGTTAATTTAACAACAAAGAATAACATAATAGTATATGACAACATGAGATACATTAGAACATCATACACGTAAATAATTTAGGAGGTGAATGGCCAACTATTGGCAGTATGATATGAAAAAATTATCAGATGACTTGTTAGTTGAATCTTATTTTAAAGCAATAAAATTAAAGCTAAGTCCTGATTTTATTCACCTTATTGAAACTGAAATTATGCGCAGATCATTGGGACATAAAATTAGAAATATATCATAATTTATTTAAAGAGCCATTTAGTGGCTCTTTTTTTCTTTATTATTCATTACCCCTAAAACTTCACCTACTTTAATATTTGTCGAGGCATTAATTTCAGGGCTAAGCATAAATCTGTCTTTTTCAAATAACAATATGACGGTTGAGCCAAATGAAAAGTACGCAATTTCTTCTCCTTTTTCCACAGTATCACTTGTATATGTAGTTTCTATACTATTTACAAACATCGCACCAACCTTTACCATCGCAACATATGAATCATTACCCTTTATTTCAGTAATTTTTCTAAAGTTTTTGGATAAAGGATCTCTACCATATTTTAACCCTAGTCGATTAACCGGATACGATTTCCGACCTAAATCCCATTGCTTCGTTACGACCCCAGAAATTGGACTATGAATTCGGTGATAGTGGCTTGGACTTAAATAAAGAATAAGGAAGGTACCACCTATGTATTTTGAAAGCGACTCTTCATCACCGAGCATTTCCGCAACCCGGTAGTGTTTACCCTTTACAATCATTTCTTTTGAAGCAGTAATAATTCCTGTTTCTTCAATAACAGCATCAACAGGACTAATAACTGTATTTTCTGTTTGATCGATTTGCCTACTTTCTTTTCTAAGCCTTCTTATAAAAAGGTCATGTAGGGTTGAGAACTCAGTCAAGTTTTTTTCCATTTCTGCTTGGTTAATATTGTATATTTTCGCATAACTCGGAATAAGTATAGCACTAACTCTTGATTGTGAAAATTTTTTTAAAATCGCAGATGAAAAACGATGATTTGTTAATTCTATAAAAAAGCGATAAAGCCATTTTTGCAAACCAATTCCTCCTAGGATATAACAATTCTCTTTACAAAAGCAAAATAGAACGAATAAAATAAGATTAATAATGTGATACTATACTATTTTATTGATTTTTGGTCCTTTTTACAAAGACTTTTCCAAGAAAGGAGTGATGAGATGTTTTTATTAGAATATTTAGATTCAACTTTCAAAAAGCTTAAAGCACACACAGCTAATATTCTTACTTTAATTAACTTAAGCCTAGGTGGTTTTTCAATATTATTTATTCTTAAAAACGAATTAAATTTAGGATTATTATTGATCTTTTTAGCTGCTCTTGCTGATCGATTTGATGGAATGGTAGCAAGAAAATTTCAAATTGAATCAGAGCTTGGAAAACAGCTTGACTCGATGTGTGATATTATCTCATTTGGAGTCGCACCTGCACTATTATTATACCAAGGAATTATTCATGAATTCGGAGCACCAGGAATGTTTTTCACCGTTTTTTATATCGGATGCGGGGCATTTCGTTTAGCAAAATTCAATATTAGCGACAATAAAGGCTTCTTCGTTGGCTTACCAATTACAGCTGCTGGCTGTCTTTTGACATTAAGCTTCTTAGCAATCCCTTATGTTTCTCCTCAATTTTTTATCTACCTCATGATTATTCTGTCCTTCCTGATGGTTGGTACATTTAAATTAAGGAAAGTTTAATTCAAATTCAAAAACACCTATCCACTTTTAACAGTAGATAGGTGTTTTGTCTTGTCTAACTCCAAGCGCCTTTGTTTTTCTTTATTACTTTGTTAGTTCTAAAAATTCCTCAACATCTTTTATTGAAAGCTTTACTGCCTTTTCCCAGAAGTCGCGCTTTGTTAAATCAACACCTAAGTGTTTTGCAGCAAGGTCTTCCACTTTCATGCTTGCTGTATCCTTTAACAGTGCAATGTACTTCTCTTCATAATCTGTACCCTCTTCTAATGCTTTCGCGTAAATACCTAAAGAGAATAAATAACCAAATGTATATGGGAAGTTATAAAAAGGTACTCCAGTTATATAGAAATGCATTTTTGACGCCCAAAATTGTGGATGGTATTCCTCTAAGGCTCCACAGTATGCTTCCTTCTGCGCTTCAAGCATGAGTTCATTAAGACGTTCTGTGCTTACAATTCCCTGTTTACGCTCCTCATAAAATCTTGTCTCAAATAGGAAACGAGCATGAATATTCATATAAAATGCAACACTTCTTTGAATTTTATCCTCTAGAAGTGCGCGCTTTTCATCTTCTGATTTTGCATTCTTTACTGATGCATCAGCGACAATCATTTCTGCGAACGTGGATGCAGTTTCTGCAACGTTCATAGCATAACTACGGTTTAACGTGTGAACCCCTGCCATTGCATGCTGATGAAATGCATGTCCAAGCTCATGAGCAAGAGTTGATACATTAGAAGGTGTTCCTGAGAACGTCATAAAGATTCTAGATTGATTGCTTTCAGGGAAGCTTGTGCAGAACCCGCCTGGTCGCTTACCAGGACGATCTTCAGCCTCGATCCAGCTATCTTCAAATGCTCTTTTGGTAAATTCAGTAAGCTCAGTGCCAAACTTACTAAATTGTTCTAAAATAAATTCTGCACCTTCTTGATAGGAAACCTTAGTTTCAGTTTGCCCAACGGGTGCATCCAGATCATACCAACTAAGTTTATTTAGACCTAATACCTTTGCTTTACGGTTCAAATACTCAACAAATGGAGCTTTGTATTCCGTAATGACAGACCACATGGTTTCAAGAGTTTCCTTAGACATTCTGTTTATATCCAGCGGTTCTTGGAGCACATTTTCCCAACCTCGCGCTTTATATACATTTAATCGGAACCCGCCAAGATGATTTAGCGATTCACTAATATAATCTGAATGTTCAGCCCAGGCTTTTTCCCATTGCTCAAACATCGTCTTGCGAACATTGCGGTCTGAGCTTGAAAATTTGTTAAATGCTTGTCCAACAGAAAGTTGTTTTTCCTCACCATTTTCCTCAAATGGAACTTTGATGTTTCCAACTACCATATTATAAAGTTGTCCCCAAGCATGATAGCCATCAACACCTAAAGCATTAATTAGGTTTTCTTGCTCAAGAGATAGCTTTTCTTTTGCTCTCGCTCTTCTTTCCTCTAATACATACGAAAGCTCATTTAATGGTTCCTCTGATAAAAGGTTATTCCAAACAGATTCTTCTATTGCAACTAGCTTTTGATCAAAAGCAGTAAGGACGGATTGAAGTTGTGCACTTAACTGTGTTGTTTTTCCTTGTAAAAGAGTAGCTCCACGATCTGTAGTATCCTGTGCTGTCAAACAGCTAACAAAGGCACCTGCTTGGCGAAGCTTTTTAAAAGATGATTGGAAAGCATTTAGTATGTTTAATAATTCATCTTTAGCTTTCTCATTTGTTGGTACTTGATAAGCGTCAACTAAAGCATCGAATTCAAAAAGTTCCTTATGTAGCGCTTCCAAAAAGGAGTGAAATGCAGGGGAACTGCTCCCCCCTTCGAAAAATACATCTAAATCCCATTTTTGTTCATATGTACTCGTGTTCAAATTTATTTCCCCCTTCTAATTATTTAGTCTCCCTAAATAATTTATATGATTTATTATAAAGGGATTCTTATAAAATTTCTATCTTTTCGGGAAGTTTTTACCTTTTCTTAAGCTTTTTGGTCTCTCTGAATTAAAATATACCTTTAGTGGCAAACTTAGGAAAAACCCGGAGTTGTTTGTAATGAAGAAGAATTTAATTCAAAACTATATAGAAAAGTTTAAAAACGCTAATCTAGACCCCGAACAATATCCGGAAGAATCTGCTGCAGAAGAAATACAATTAAAAAAGCAAGAAATTGACCTAGATCTTCAGAGAAACATTTCCATTTTAAAGGAATTATATACAATACCTGAGAACAATGATGTTAAGATTCATAACTTTACAATCGGCGGATTAAATAAAAAAGCTGCAATATTGTTTATTTCAACTATTACTGATGTAGACATGATTAATGGACATATACTTGATCCGTTGCTAAAAAATGAAGATCAATCAAAGGAAATCCAAAACCTTATTGAAGTCCAATCCTTTTCAAAGGCACAACAAATACAGGATGTTGTCAACAGTGCAAATCAAGGAAACTCAATATTACTAATTGATGGTGAGCAATTTGCATTTGTTTTCGGAACTTCTAATTTTCAAAGTAGATCCGTTGAAAAAGCCGAAAACGAAGTAGTAATTAAAGGCCCAAAAGAAGCATTTAACGAAAAAGTAGATACAAATATTTCACTGATTCGAAAAAAAATTAGAAGTGAAAACTTAGTTGTTGAGCAAACTACTATATCTAAACGTTCACATAATGAACTGTATATTCTATATATCAAGGATCTTGCAAACGAAAAAATGATCAAAAATATTAAAGAGAGAGTAAGTGCTTTGGATGTAGATGCAATCCAAAATCTTTCTCTATTAGAACAATATATCGAAGAAAGGCCGAAATCAATATTCCCTAGTCTCTTGTATACTGAAAGACCTGATCGTACTTCTTCCTTCTTAGAAGACGGATATATAGCCTTATTAATGAATAACTCACCTTCAGCATTAATATTACCAGCAACATTTTGGTCTTTTATTCATAACCCTGAAGATCATTATTTACGGTTTATTTATGGGAACTTTATACGAATAATGCGGGTATTTGCCTTATTTATTACCCTTTTTGGATCTGCAATTTATGTTTCAGTCACCAATTATCACTCAGAAATGGTTCCAACCGACCTTTTATTAGCTATATCTGCCACACGCGAAAAGGTTCCCTTTCCATCCCTAATTGAAATTATTATGATGGAAATTGCATTTGAGTTAATTCGGGAGGCCGGACTCCGAGTCCCTAACCCAATCGGCCCAACAATTGGTATTGTTGGTGCTCTGATATTAGGTCAAGCAGCCGTACAGGCGAATATTGTCAGTCCGATTGTCGTAATTGTTGTAGCATTAAGCGGATTGTGTTCCTTTACGATTAGTGATGTGAGTATGAATTTTGCGATAAGAATCATTCGTTTTATGTTTATTTTATCAGCAGGTTTTTTTGGAATTTATGGTATGACTGCCATGTTTACCATCGGATTGTTTTACATGGTGTCCATTAAATCGTTTGGTGTTCCTTATTTATCACCAATGTCGCCTAAATATAAATCTTCTGAAGATACTATCATTCGAAAAATACTCAAGAATGAAAAATTACGTCCTGGCTATCTAAAACCAAAGGACATGACTAAAAAGGCAGAGGAATAGGATATGGAGCAATCTAGAGGGAAAATTGGGATAAGAGAATATGTAGCCATTGTCATCTTAGTTGTCGGTGTTAAGCTATCGGATGATACACCTGCTATTTTTGCTTATTTCCTCAAAAATGCATTATGGATGGCGCCTATCTTGATCGGATTATTATCGATCATTCCTATTTATTTCACGATAAAAGTCATTACAGCTTACAAAAATAAAAATTTACATGATGTAATCCTCCATTTATTTGGCAGATATATAGGTAATTTTTTATCATGTATTCTATTACTAGGCGGTCTAATAGCGCTCATTTTGGATTCTGCTGTATATGTAGATATTATTGGTACGATGTATTTTACTGAAACACCAATTTTACTCATTTACATAGTATTTATGGTTGTCTGTGCTTATAGTGCAAAAAAAGGACTTGAACATATTGGATCCGTTTCGTGGCTAGTTCTTTTCTATATTAAATTTTCGCTATTAATTGCCCTGATATTAGCACTACAAGAAAGCAGAGTAGCTCATATTTTCCCTATTTTAGGTCCTGGTCCTTGGGAAGTGGTAAAAAGGAGTAGTACCCATGTATCGATTTTCGCAGAATTTTTTTATATAGGATTAATTGCTCCCTATATTGCAACTGTAAAAGCATTTAAGAAGGGGACTTGGATTGCCCTAATAATAGTCGTTATTGAAATTACCATTTCATTTCTAGTCTATTTGTTTGTCTTCGACTTTGAGGGTTTAAAGTATCTTGATTATCCATATCAAGAGTTAATACGATTGATTAGGCTTGGATTTATAACAAATATTGAAACCTTTTTCTTTCCATTTTGGATTATTGCCTCCTTTATTCGTTTTTCTTTCTATTTATATTTAATTTCAATTTTTTTGGGAGGCATTTTTAATATCAAAAATTTTGAATATATGGCACCCGTAATTGCGACAATTGTTGTTATTTTTGGAATGGCTCCTGAGGCACCAACCTTTACAATCTTTAAAATGAGAGAGATTTTACTAAATAGTATAAGTCCTATGTTTGTGTTCGTTCCTTGCCTTATGTGGTTACTTGCAAAACTAAGAGGGGATTTAAAGTATGAAAAAACGAGCCAAAATAAGTAGATTTTTATTTATATTTTCTACTTTATTATTCCTAGTTGGATGCTGGGATTTGCAGGAGATTGATCAAAGGGCTTATGTATTAGGGATAGGTTTAGACAAGTCAGAAACTGAAGGTTTTTTAAAAGTTACTTATTTAATATCAAATCCAGAAGCGGGTTCAACACAACAAGGTGGTGGTGGAAATGAACCAACTCATGAAATTATTTCGTTTACTTCATCAAGTTTCATTGAATCTCAAGACATCGCAAACGCTGTGATAGCAAAGTCCATTACATATGACATATTGGACTTCTTTGCAGTTTCAGAGAAACTAGCGAAAGATGAAAAATTTGTTCGCTGGATCTATGATGCTACAAAAGACCGTGAAATTAGACGTGATACAAAAATCATCGTTACGAAGGAAGATGCAAGTACATTTATTGAAAACAATAAACCGAAACTAGAAACAAGAAGGCATGAATACTTTGAAGTAATCTTTGATAACGCAACTGAAATCGGCTTAATTCCAGATTCAGAAATGCACAACTTCTTTAGAATAACCGAAGGAGATGCAGAGCTATTTTCTACTGCCTATGCTACAACTGATGAGGATGAAAATATAGCACAGAAAAATATTGATGAAGAATTAATTGCTGGAAAGATGAAGGTAACCGGAAATACGAATCCTGCCCAATTTCTTGGTTCAGCAGTCTTTAAAGAGGGACAAATGATTGGAAAATTATCTGTGCAAGAGACTCGGATTTCTAAAATGTTAAACAAGTGGAGGGATAAACCAAGCTTTTTAGTTTCTATGCCTGATCCTTTTTTGAAAGACTTTTTTATCACTGCACGATTTTCACAGCTAAAAGCACCACAAATTAATATTGATGTATCGAAGAGTGCTCCAAAGATTATGGTGAAGGTTCCAATACAAGCTGAGATTCTAACAGATCACAGTATGGTCAATTATGCAGATGAAGAAGAGAAAAGAAATGAATTGAAAGAACATATCATTAAAGGCTTCGAAACAAGAATAAATGATCTAGTTAAACGTAGCCAAGAGGAGTTTAAAGCAGACCTCTTTGGCTTTTCACTTACAGCAAGAAAACAATTCTTAACCATACCAGAGTGGGAGAACTACGATTGGATGAAATCTTATCCTGAAGCAGATATTAGGGTTAGTGTCGATATCACATTTGGAGAATTTGGGCGACAATCTGAATTACCAACATACGAAAGGATAAGGGACTAACGTATGACCGCAATAACATATTTGTTGTTGATAATGATGTTTCTCTATACAGTATTGTTTTCCGTTTCCCTCTGGAAGGATAAAAACAAATCGGGTTCCATTCTTGTATTTGGATTAGCTATTATCATAGCTATTGGACCTTTTTTTACAATCTTAAAATAAATTAAATTTATTGTTAGGGCTGTTGGTGTATAAAAGATCGTCTTTTGTACTATCATCAGCTTTTTTACATTGGACAGACACAAGGAAGCTACTTCCTACATAACATTAAGTAATGGGCAAATGCCTAGGGTAGTAGTGTAATGGATATGCATACATACACTACGATATATGTGGAGGTGAGCGAATGTCTGGACTTTTAGCAGCATTAGGCTATTTTGTAAAAGAATTATTATTTTTAGTATCCTATGTAAAAAACAATGCTTTTCCTCAACCGTTATCATCTTCTGAAGAGAAGAAATACTTACAATTGTTGGCCGAGGGAAATGAACATGCTCGGAATGTGTTAATTGAACATAATCTACGGTTAGTTGCTCATATAGTAAAAAAATTCGAAAACACAGGTGAGGACACAGAGGATCTTATTTCAATTGGGACGATCGGTTTGATTAAGGCAATCGAAAGCTATTCACAAGGAAAAGGAACAAAACTTGCTACGTATGCAGCAAGATGTATTGAAAATGAAATTCTAATGCATTTGCGAGCTCTAAAAAAGACAAAAAAGGATGTTTCCCTTCATGATCCAATTGGCCAGGATAAAGAAGGAAATGAAATTAGTCTAATTGATGTGTTGAAGTCTGAAACGGAAGATGTGATTGAAACCATTCAATTAAATATGGAGCTTGAGAAGATCAAAGAATACATTGATGTCCTCGATGACCGGGAAAAGGAAGTAATTGTGGGTAGGTTCGGACTTGATTTAAAGAAGGAAAAAACACAGCGTGAAATTGCAAAAGAGCTTGGTATCTCAAGAAGCTATGTCTCACGAATTGAAAAACGTGCGTTAATGAAAATGTTCCATGAATTTTATCGCGCAGAAAAAGAAAAAAGAAGGACATAAAAATAGGGTGGACTGCTGGTCATGCAGTTCACCCTTTTCTTATCTTATTTATTATCCTATAACTCTACACTTACCTCTGTTCCAATAATAATAGCAATAACAGCTGTAATAACAAGACCCATAACGATCATAAACATATCCATCAACCTCCATAAAGAGATGTATTTCTTACTTTTACTTTATCACTTACGAACTGTGTAAACGTTATCCAGTTTTGAACATTGTGTTAAAGAAATTTGACAAAATTAAGGCAGGAAAAAGGAGCGCCTAGCATGGGCGCTCCTTTCAATTTATTGTTTATTTTTCTTTGAAAATAAAATGGTAAATATCAGTACATGTACCGAAAGCATCCGAAACTCCTCCTATGATTTTTAGTACGTTAGGTGGAATCCTTCTCCACAGATAACCAAGCTACAATCGGACAAATTCTCATTAACATTTTCATCATTCCCCTTTCCTATTTTTGTTTTGTTGATTAAAATAAGCGCATCATTGAATATTGGCGTTCCTTCATTTCTTCCATATGTTTATTGACTTTTTCCTCATGTACATATTCTTCGATAGATTTTTGACGTTTTGAAATTGAGATTGTTAAAAAGAATAGATTGATGGTCATTATTTACTCACCTCCTTTGTTTGTTAGCTATACATCTAAAAATTTGTGTAGGAAAAATTGACACAAAAAGGCCACAGGCATACGAGTCCTGTGGCGTTAAAGGCATAACAAAGCCACAGGCGTACTATTCCACCTGTGGCATAATTAACGTATCAAATAAAATTAAAAATTAATCACCGGTTTGGTCGAATAGACTTTTTCATATGAAGTTGTCATATTTGCAGCAATAGCTTTAGATTTAATCATTTTATTCGACCTCCTTTTATCATTAATTTTTTCCTACTGTGGTAATTATAACCAATTCAGGTATACATGTAAACACTTTTTTGCAAAAAAATTCCTTCACCAAAAATTTAGGTGAAGGACTATTAATCTTCAAGTTGTTTTTTATATTTAATAACTAAGATAAAAAATGTAAATGACAAGCTTAAGAGAATGAGTGTAGAACCCATTATTGTATATAGTTGAAACGGAGAACGTCCCTCCGGAATGATAACACCGATATATAAAAATACACTTAAAACAAGAAGGATATATCCGAAGTTTGTGTAGTCTGTAACTTTAGTACGCAGGTTATTCATTTGTTTATTTTGTTCCATCATGTCTCCACCTACCAAATTATTAAACTTCTACCCTATAATATCATAGCTTGATAGGTTGTTAGGAATGTAAATTTTAGCAGTTTTATTCCCTCAAAAAAACCTCTAGCCCATAATTAAAAGGGCCAGAGATTTACTTTTTACTGTAAGCCTTGTTCGAGGTCTTCAATTAGGTCTTCAACATCTTCTAATCCAACAGAAATACGTACTAACCCATCTCCAATGCCTAATTCCGCGCGGCGATCTGCTGGAATGGAGGCGTGGGTCATTTTACCTGGCACGGAAATTAAGCTTTCGACTGCCCCTAAACTTTCCGCTAAGGTGAAGTATTTAACTTTACTTAATAGCTTATCTGCATTTTCTTCACTCCCAACATCAAAGGACACCATTCCACCAAATCCTTTTGCTTGTTCTTTGGCGATGGCGTGATTTGGATGTGATTCAATCCCAGGATAGTATACCTTTTTAACTGCTGGATGGTTTTGAAGGAACTCGACAATTTTCTTCGTATTGTCCTCATGCTCTTCCATCCGTACTCCAAGTGTACGAATCCCACGAATTAATAACCAGGAATCCTGAGGACCAAGTACACCACCAGTTGAGTTTTGAACGAAATGCAATTCTTCACCTAGCTTAGCAGAGTTAACAACCGCAAGACCAGCCACTACATCGCTATGACCGCCAATATATTTGGTAGCACTGTGTAAGACAATATCAGCACCAAGAGCAATTGGTGTTTGCCAATATGGTGTACTAAACGTGTTATCAACAATAGTTAAGAGATTATGTTTCTTTGCAATTTCTGAAGCCCCTTTAATGTCGGTAATTTTTAATAAAGGATTTGTCGGAGATTCGATGTAAATTGCTCTTGTATTTTCACGAATCTCACCTTCAATATTGTCTAGATTGCTTGTATCAACAAAGGTTGAATCAATACCTAATCGGTTAAGAACCTTTGTCATTATGCGATATGTTCCACCGTACACATCGTCTGTTAAAATGACATGGTCTCCACTGTTAAATAACATCATTACAGCTGTGATTGCAGCCATACCTGAGCCAAATGCAAATCCTCTTTCTCCACCTTCAATGTCCTTGATTAATTCTTCTAGTGCATGTCTGGTTGGATTTCCAGTTCGTGAATATTCAAAGCCTTTATGGCCTCCGATACCTTCTTGTTTATAAGTGCTAACCTGGTAGATAGGCGTATTAACCGCACCTGTCTGTGGATCCTCGCCAACTCCCCCATGAATAAGCAATGTTTTACGTTTCATTCTTAAATCCCACCTTGATATATTTTTTTACTTAAATAGCGTTCACTACTGTCAGGAAAAATGACTAGAATATGTGATCCTGGTTGTGCCCTTTCTGACTCTAAAAGAGCGGCATGAAGGGCTGCCCCTGAAGAACTGCCGACAAGAAGCCCCTCCGTACGTGCTATTTCACTCACTCGACGGAATGCGTCCTCATCAGATACAGTATGAATCGAGTCAAAATAGGATGTATCCATATATCCTGGAAGAAATTCCATTCCAATACCTTCCGTTTTATGTGGACCTGATTCACCGCCATTTAGGATCGAGCCCTCTGGTTCAACGATAACGGTCTTTATAGACTTTTTCTTTTCCTTTAAATACTTAGCAGTCCCCATAAAAGTACCACCAGTACCTGCTCCCGCTACAAAAATATCTAATTGTCCTTCAAGCTGTTCCCAGATCTCGGGTCCAATTGTTTTATAGTAGGTTTCAGGGTTCGCTGGGTTTGCGAATTGCTGTGGACAATAGGAATTTGGAATTTCATTAAGAAGCTCTTTTGCCTTTTCAATCGCACCCGTCATACCTGCCTCTGTTGGCGTATTGACGATAGTCGCTCCTAACGCCTTCATCAATTCTTGTTTTTCAACTGAGAACTTTTCAGGAACACAAAGAATCACATTTACATTTCGATTAATTGCAGCAAGTGCAAGTCCAATCCCAGTATTGCCGGCAGTAGGCTCAATAATCGTTCCTCCTTCGGTTAACTGACCTGTAGCAAAGGCTTCTTGAAGAAGTTCAACCCCTAAACGATCTTTTATACTTCCGCCTGGATTAAAGAATTCGAGCTTTGCAAAAAGACGAACACCATTAGGTAATGGAAATTTCGTAATCTCAACGATCGGGGTATTTCCGATAAGCCCGTGAACATTTTGATACACTTGCATTTTAATTCACTCCGTTTACAAAGACTTATTAATTTGTTCTACCATTTTTTCAACTACGTCTGATGAATGTGCTGCTGCAGTTTGTAGGAATTGTTCAAACGATACATCAGATTCTTTACCTGCGATATCTGATAAGGCACGAATTACTACAAATGGTACTTTAAATTGATGACAAACTTGCGCTACAGCCGCTGCTTCCATCTCTACAGCATATAAATCACCGAACTTTTGACTTACAAATGATACTCGCTCTGGATCATTCATGAAGGAGTCACCTGTTGCAATCAATCCAGTCACAACCTGTATATCTGTGATTCCTTCAGCACTTTTTTCGGCTAATTTTATTAGCTTTTCATCCGCTTTAAATGCTGCTGGCAATCCAGGAACTTGCCCATATTCATAGTTAAAAGCAGTCACATCCACATCATGATGTCTTACTTCTGAAGAAATTACGATATCGCCTACATTAAGCGTTTTTAAATGACCGCCTGCAGAGCCTGTATTTACAACATAATCTGGTTTAAATTGCTGTAATAAAATAGTTGTAGATATTGCTGCATTCACTTTTCCAATTCCTGATTTTAATAAAATAACATCATACCCATTCAGCGTCCCATTATAAAAAACACTTTCGGCAACTGTGGTTTCCTGTCTATTTTCAATTTTCTCTCTTAAAATTCCTACTTCTTCATCCATTGCTCCGATAATTGCTATCTTCATAAGTACGTATCACCTTTCGTTTTTACTTTTTCGTTGCCTCCATGACCCATACAAAATGATTAAAACGTGTGAATTCAACAATAAAACCATTTTGCTTTGCAATTTCACGTAATACGGGAATGGTTGTGTAATATTCCGTTTCTAGATCTTTTGCAAGGTTATGAAAGCCATTTTGTTTTGCGGAATGAATCGTCATTGTATATTCTTGTTTATTCTCAAACATTGTATCCGCAAACACTATTTTACCACCTTTTTCAAGCAAGTTGCTATATTGTAAAACAGCTTGGTTTTTCTCGGTGTCAGTTAAGTGGTGAAATGCATACGTACTTACAATGGTATCAATCTGGGCAGTTGGCTTATTGAAAACGATAAAATCTCCATCTTCAATTGTAAAATCAAAGTTATGAAGCTTTTCTAAGGCGATTTCCCGCATCGGCTTAGATGGTTCCACTCCATACACTATCTTATTATTGTTAAGTAATTTTTGAGTGAGATTTCCTGTGCCCACACCAAACTCCAAAACAGTGTGGCCAGATTTTTGTACAACATCATTTAAGATATCATCATATCGTGAAAACACTTCTTTATATTCCACATCATGACCAGTTACAGTTGAATCATAAGAATCCGCCCAACCTTCAAAAACATCTAAGAATTCTCGCCCCATTTTTCTCACTCTCCACATTATATATTATTCCTATAAGTATACTATGAATTAAATAATGAATTGTTCTAAATTTAACATATTATACTGCTATTATCAATTATTAGATTAGAAAACGGCACAAAAAAACGCAGGAATATCCTGCGCTAAAATTAATCTTCATCCTCATCTGGTTCGTTTTCGTCTTCATCAGGTTCTGAAGTTTTATAGTTTTTATATGTTTCACTGTCATTTTCTTTTAATTCTTCAATTTTTGTTGGTTTCCAACCTTCGTTAGGTACCCAATCTAAATACACTTTAAGTACTTGTTTTGTTGTTTTCGATGAAACAGTAGCAGTAATCGAATTTCCACCGTTTCTGCCTAGCCACCACACAACCATATCTGAGCGGTCAAAACCGGTGGCATAGCTTGTAGCCATCTCCATTTCATTGCGGTCAACTGAACCGGTTTCGAAATTAGTTGTATGTGGTTCTGCTTGCTCAGTACCGATTGGCTTCCATGCATGATTGACGATTGTTTTCACAATATTTGATTCAGGATCACCTTCTGTAATCACTTCAGATTCATCCGATTCTGTTGTTTTTTCCTCTTCATTTCCTTCAGGCGTTTCACTTTTACTTTTTGTATCTTCTTTTGTTTGTTCATTCGCTTCGTCAGTAATTTCTTCTGGTTCATTCTCTTTGTTATCTGACGGATCTGATGCAGCTTTTCCATTATCATTTGCCGGTTGGTTTGTCTGCTTGGAAGCTACAGAATCATCCACATTTTTATCACCAAATATTAACTTTCCACCAAAAAAGACAATCATAACGACCACAAGGACAATTAAGATATTTAAAATTCGATTTACCTTTTTTCTTTTCGCTCTTCTTTCAGATCGAGGCCCTTCATTCAGTTTGTCTAACTCATACCCCATATTATAGTACCTCCTAAAAACAACTATTAATCAGTAAACTATCTTCTTATTCTAGCATGTGTGAAAGAAAGGTTGAAGACATTTCTTAATCAGTTGCTTTGTTTGGTACCTTTTTCCTGTTCCGATTGATATATACCTTCTACGATTTCATAAAAAACAGTATTTGCTACAGACTTTGCTCCTGGCTGTTCTAAATCGACGACGACAAGCGCGTACTTTGGTTTTTCAAATGGAAAATAACCCGCAAACCATTTGTTTACAAGGACTGCATCTCCTTGTTTTTTTCCTGTCTCAGCAGTACCTGATTTTCCGGCCACCGTATATGGAAGTTGTGCGAACCTTTGTCCCGTTCCGGATGTAACCACACCCCTTAATAATTCCTGAAGCCTACTTGCCGTGTAGGGAGCAATCTTCGGTCCATCCATATCCTGTTTTGAAAATGAGAATAGGGTTGTCCCGTTTTTATATAATACATCACTAACAGTACGAACCTCCTTTTTGGAACCGCCACGAGCAATCGTTGCCATCATATTTGCTATTCCCAACGGAGTTACCCTAACATCCTTTTGTCCAATTGCTGTTTGTGCCACTGCTTTCGCTACTTTTTTATCGCGTTCATCCGTCCAAATGCGACCATTGTATTCATTTGGCAGCTGCTTAAAATCTTGAAAACGAAATACATCCCCATTCCATCCTACAGGGCCAAGTAAACCAAGCATTTCAGAATATTGTTCAATCACATTTTGGTCTTTTTGTATTAATTCTTGGGCTAGTTTAGCAAAGGTAAAATTACAGCTTTTTGCAAAGCTATCATGAAAATTCAGCATACCATGTGGGTATTCGGCTTGCCCTTCTCCATACAAATCTTGGTCACAATTAAACATACGATCGTTTGAGATTTGTTGATTTTCGATTGTAGCTGCCGCAATGA
The DNA here is from genome assembly GCF_031181385.1 of Fredinandcohnia onubensis. GTDB lineage: Bacteria > Bacillota > Bacilli > Bacillales > Bacillaceae_L > Ferdinandcohnia > Ferdinandcohnia onubensis_C. The sequence goes on along the minus strand of NZ_JAPSKV010000004.1, from coordinate 318,284 downwards.
CGGTCTTAAACACAGAACCAGGGAATTGTGGCATAATCATTTGATTTTCAGCAGAGCCGTCCCTAAATGGGTTTGATGAATTTATATCTGGTTTACTTACCATTGCAAGCAAATCGTTGGATTCAACATCAAGAAGAACAATTCCACCCTTTTTCAAATCATGCTTATCAAGTATCTCTTCTGTCAACATCTGGAGGTCTCGATCGAGTGTTGTTTGAATAGCAACGGGATAATACGGATTTGCAGGTGCAGTGTACTTTACATCAATACCGAATAATGGTCCTCCATCACCTGCTACGTGATATAACAGCTTCGCCTCTCCTTCTGGTAATAGGAATTCATCAAACGTTGATTGTAAACCAGTGATACCTAGCTTTGTATTTTTCGGTAAATAGTTTTTCTCTGGATAACGATTTTCGAACAACTCTCTGTTTTCCCGGATCAAGCCGATTAAGTGCTCGGCGATTTCACTATCGAGTTCATATTGACGATGGACAGCAAACACACCAGGAATTTGGAGGTTATTGATTTTATTCATTTGCGTTTCTGTTAATTCTATGGGTCTATCTCCACCAACAATAACTGGCTTTTTCGCTTCCTTAATCTCAGTTTTTAGTTTTGAAGCAGGAATATTTACGATATCCGCCACTTCTTCAGCTGGCCAATCAACGTTTTTTAAAAAAGGAAACAACACTAGTGTTGGATAATATTCATGAGTTAGCGCCTTTTTATTTCGGTCAATAAATCTACCACGGCCTTGGTCAATAACAAGTTCTTGGGTTCGTTGCGATACACTCGCTTCAATTAAATTCACATCTCTATCTGTAAATGATTCTGTACTCACTAGCTGTAATTGTATAAGCCTACCAGTCAATCCAGCTAAGCCTAACAGAATTAGTACCAGAATTAGTAATGCTCGTCTTTTAATAACCATAGAAAAACACCTCGTCTACAGTTTCGACGAGGTGTCACACTATTTATACATATTAAAATGTTTTAAAAAACCTGGTGCAATTTCGATATTAGTCAATCTTAGTGATTTCGACAAGCATTTCTCCACCTGGTGTTTGAACAGTCACCTTATCACCAACATGTTTGCCTAAAAGGCTTTTTGCAATTGGAGAGTCATTTGAGATTTTCCCTTCAAATGGGTCTGCTTCCGCACTTCCTACAATTGTATATGTTTCTTCTTCACCATCTGGAAGTTCAATAAACGTCACTGATTTTCCTAGTGAGACACGACCAGCACTGTCAGCATCTTCTTCAATGATTTTTGCATTACGAATCATATTTTCAATTGTTGTAATACGGCCTTCAACAAATGCTTGTTCATCTTTCGCAGAGTCATACTCTGAGTTCTCTGAAAGGTCCCCAAAGCTTCTTGCAATTTTAATGCGCTCAACTACTTCTTTGCGCTTAACTGTCTTTAAATGCTCTAATTCCTGCTCTAATTTTTGCTTTCCTTCTAATGTCATAGGAAATACTTTCTCTACCATAATCCCTTCACTCCTTGTAGTCGTTACAATCCCCCTGTGATTGCTTTTAAGTTAAAATATGTAGTACGAATTTTTCTTACTGTATGTAGGGAAAGGAATGGTAGAAAATTACCACCATTCCTTTCCTTATTGATTGTACTATCATAACACCTTTTTCTCTGTTATGTTATTACAAAATGACATTTTGTTCAAGAATTGTTTGAATTTTTGTTACCATTAAATCTATTGCAACGTGATTTTGTCCACCTTCAGGGATAATGATGTCTGCATATCTCTTCGTTGGTTCAATGAATTGATTATGCATCGGACGAACCACTGTTTCATACTGTTCAATAACAGATTCTAACGTACGGCCACGGTCTTTTATGTCACGTAGCATTCTTCGGATGATGCGGATATCGGCGTCCGTGTCAACATATAGTTTAATATCCATCAATTCGCGTAATCTTTCATCCTCAAGAACCAGAATTCCTTCTAAGATAATGACATCTTTAGGTTCAACATTGATCACTTCAGAAGACCTTGTATGAAATTTATAGTCATAAACTGGTTTTCTTATACCTTTATATTCAAGAAGATCTTTAATATGCTCTATGAGTAAATCATTATCAAAAGCCAGTGGATGATCATAATTTGTACTTAATCTATCTTCAAAAGGTATATCACTTTGATCCTTATAATAGGAATCCTGCTCAATCATCATGATTGAATGGCCTCTAAAATGCTCATAAATGGCTTTTGAAACACTTGTTTTACCAGATCCTGAGCCCCCAGCAATGCCAATGACAATTGGCTTTCTGCTCATCTTACTTCCCCTTTCGCATCATGTTGTTTGGATAAACAGGCTTGTCCACTTTAAACGAAACAATTTGCAATGGATGTTTCGCAGCTTCTATTTCGTTTCCGTCCTCATCCCAAATCGTCCCAACTGTTTGTGTGAAGTTGTCAATTTCAGGGCCAAAAAATTCTACCTGGTCTCCCTTTTTAAAGTAATTGCGTTGTTGTAACGTTACAGTTCCTGATTCCTTTTCATAGTCTAACACGAGACCTGCAAAATCATAAGTTGTTTTTTTACTATGTGTACCATACATTTGCTCTGATACACCAGGAACCCCTTCAAAGAAGGCAGGAGCCGTCTCACGATTTGCACACTTATCGAGCTCTTTAAGCCACTCTTCATCTATGACGAAATTATCTGGATCAGCACTATACGCATCGATCACTTTTCGGTAAACACTTACTACTGTTGCAATATAGTGAATTGACTTCATTCGTCCTTCAATTTTCAAACTATCAATTCCTAATTCAATCATGCGTGGAATCGATTCGATAAGCTTTAAGTCTTTTGGACTCATTGCAAATGGAGCATCGCTGTCACCAAATAGGGCTACTTCATTTTCATTTTCGTCTAATTTAAATAATTCGTAATCCCATCGACATGATTGGCAACAACCACCACGATTCGAATCACGAGCTGTCATATGATTACTTAATGTACAACGTCCAGAATAGGCAATACACATCGCACCATGAACAAAAGTTTCGATTTCAATATCGACCTTTTCCTTCATTTCTTTAATTTCTTCGGCACTTGTTTCACGCGCTAAAACAACACGTTCTAAGCCTTCTTCTTTCCAGAATTGAACAGCCTTCCAGTTAGAAAGTGATTGCTGTGTACTTAAGTGTACTTCCATTTTTGGAGCCACTCGCTTGCATGTTTCAATAATAAGTGGATCTGCTACGATAATTCCAGATACTCCGGCATTTTCTAGTCCGATTAAATATTCATCTAATCCATCTATATTTTCATTATGAGCAAATATATTTGTCGTAACATAGATTTTCGCACCATATTTTTTCGCAAATTCCACACCTTCTGCGATTTCTTCTAGTGTAAAATTATCAGCATTTGAACGTAGTCCATATTCTTGACCACCGATAAAAACAGCATCCGCACCATAATGAACAGCAATTTTTAGTTTTTCAAGGTTACCTGCTGGAGCAAGCAATTCAGGCTTTTTAACAATTACACGTTTGCCGTCTACTATCTTTGAAATAGGTTCTTTCACAACTGCTGTCATACAAAATCCTCCTTTTCTCTTAGATCAAATGCGCCTTGGCGTATTTGCGCCCAGATTTTTTCGAGCTTGCTCGAAAAACTTCCTTTGAAAATCTGTGGCATCCGCCGGAGGCTCTAACTTTATTAAGTCTTCTTATGAATAAAGTTAGTAAACCGTTTCTTTAAAATAGAAACCTGTATCTAGTGGGCGATTAATTGGTTGAAGTTCTTCAAGTTGTGATAATAGGTCATCCTTGATATCTTCATACTCATCACGGTTTTCGACACATAAGTCGATTGCTTTACGACAGATTTTTGTAACCTCAATCAGATACTCAGTTGATTTTAAAATTCCCTCGATTTTAAAACTATCTACACCAGCATCAATCATTTCTTCCAATTCATCGACAATACACACATCATTAGGACTCATGATATGAGTGCCATTTTCATCTTCAAAGATAGGATATTTATTGCCGCGCTCTTCATCAAATAAAAACATATCTTTTTCTTCTTTACGATTTTCAACTTCCATAACATTACCTTGATATTCGAAATAGTTTCCGACTAATGAACGTTTTGATTGGAACATACACATCATTCCATGTATTTGAACTTCAATTTCAACTTCTGCATTTTCTTTTATTTCAACAATAGCATCCATATTTAACTCACGAGCAAGAACTGCACGCTTTGCGCCTTTTCTGCCCCAATAATTGCATGTATACCAATTTGTCGCAGTTGTTTCAGTATTCCAGTGAAGTTTCATTTCTGGTGCTACCTCTTTTACAGTCATCAGTACGGCAGGGTCACCAAAAACAATCGCATCAACATTACTATCACGTAGAAACGCAACATACCCTCCTAACTCTGGGACCTTTTCATTATGGAAAAGGGCATTCATTGCAACATATATTTTTGCGCCATGTGCATGAGCAACCTCAACCGCTTTTACAATTTCCTCACGGTTAAATTCACCAGCAAGACGCAAACCGTATCGTTGTTCACCTATAATAAAAGCTGTAGCACCAGCATTAATCAATGGTTCAATATCTTCTACACATGTAGGAGTCACCAGTAACTCTGGTTTCTTCATTCCGTTACACCTCTTCTTTTACTTAATGCAACCCCATCCCCAACAGGTAAGATAGTAGTCAGATAATCTGGGTGTGCGAGGAGCCATTCATTGTAAGTTTTAATTTTTGTAACGAGATTTCGAATTCTTTTACTCTCAATTTGTTCCTCTGCAACAAGCCCTTTAAATAGTACATTATCCGTTACAATTAGACCATCCTTTGAAAGGCATTTTTCATAGATGTCAAAAAAATGTCGATATTGCCCTTTAGCAGCATCGATAAAAATACAATCAAATTCCCCATGTTTCTTTACTTCTTCAGCAGCTTCAAGAGCATCACCGAAAATCACTGCAATTTGTGAGCCTGTCCCAGTTCGTTCAATATTTTCAAGGGCTTTTTCGTATCTTTCTTGATCTCTTTCAATCGTGACTATTTTCGTATTTGGAAGTTCCTGAGCCATCCGAATAGCAGAATAGCCAATCGCCGTTCCAATTTCTAAAATTTGCTTTGGCTCAGAAATACGCAATATTTGAAGCATAGTTTCAATGCCTACTAGTTCCATAATTGGTACATTGTTTTCTTTTGCATAATGTTCAATTTCTTCAATGATTTCGTCTCGTTTTGGAAAGAGACCTTCTAGATAATTGGTTATTTTGCTTGATAACAAGAAAAAAACCTCCATTTCAGTATGGTGGTATTGGTTAAAGTTGCAGTAATTTTGCTTTTTTATTTTTGTATGATAATAATTTCAACTTATTTTACCATAAAGAAAAAGGGAACGCCATATTGGCTTCCCTAGTAAGTTATTGTTGATTGGTTATATACTGTGCTTTTTTAGCATTATGCTCGTCCAATGTCTTGGAGTAATACACTTCTCCTGTTGGAGCAGCTAAGAAATATAAATAATCCGTCTCTGCAGGGTTTAAAGCCGCTGATAAGGATGATTCACCAGCATTTGCAATTGGTCCAGGTGTTAAACCTTGGTTTTTATATGTGTTATATGGCGAATTCACTTCAAGATGATCATATAAAACGCGTTTTTTATGTTCTCCTAATGCATAAAGAACAGTAGGGTCGGTTTGAAGTGGCATTCCATCATCTAGTCGATTATAAAATACGCTAGAAATTTGCTCACGGTCTGTTTGTGCCGTTGCCTCTTCTTCTATTAACGACGCCATGGTTAATAGTTTATGAGTAGAATCAATATATTTGTTCCCTTCCATTAGCCCTACGTATTTTACTAGGATTTTATCAGTTTGCTCTAGCATTGTTTCGACTATGGATTCTATTGAAGGCTTTTTCTCATAAAATGGATAGGTTGCTGGGAATAAATAACCTTCAAGTGGATGTTTAATATCCTTATTTAAAATTTCTTCCGATAAAGTATTAGGAAACCTGCTAATCAAGTCTTTAACGTAGGTAGGGTCATCTACCTTTTTCATGATTTCTTCCTGAGTATAACCGGTTTGCTCCGCAATAATAGTTGCTATTTCTTCAAGTTGTTTTCCTTCTGGTATCACTAGTTTAAAAACTGGTTCTCCCATAAGGATTCCTGATTTCAGACTTTCAATGATTTGATCAAAGTTCATAGATTGATTAAATATATATTCGCCTGCCTGAAAACCAGATTCATTTTTAAATTTTGTGTAGTAACGAAAAACTTTTGCATGTTTCACAATATCATTTTCTTCAAGAATTCTTGCAATCGCTGTTGGTGACGAACCAATTGGTATAGTTACTTCGATCGGTTCTTTATTCGTAGGGTCAACAGGCTCAAGTGCTGATTTTATATATAAATAGCCTCCGCCAATTATTCCAGATAAAACTACTAATATAACGATAAATGTGATAAATACAATTTTACGGATTGTTTTGGCTTCTCTATGCCGTTCTTGCAAATTTTTTATATATATATCCTTTTTCGATTCGTTATCTGACATATATCGTAAATCCTCCCCTCACTCGAATTATTATACTACATTTTTTTATCTAATTCGTCAATTTTAGGGAGAATTTACTATATTTTTGCAGTTTTTTCTAAAAATTTTGTGTTTTTTTAGGTATCTATTGATCATTTTAAACCAAAAGTTGGAGTAAATGAAAAAGAAAAAAACAGCTCGCGGCTGTTTTTATTCTTCTCCTTCTTCATCAAGGAATGTATTAAGCATTTCTTCGACAAGGTCCCATTCTTCTTCAGTTTCGATTGGTTTTAGTTCACCATCTTCTCCGTCTTCAGAAGGGCTAAAGCTTGATGCATGAATTTCGATATCTTCATCATCTTCATTATCATCACTTAAAGGATAGTAAAGGACGTATGACTTTCCAAATTCTTCTGATTCGAATGTAAATAATACCTCACAAAGAATTTCATTTCCTTGCTCGTCAATTACTGTTATTTGCTTTTCACCATGTTCCATGTTAATCCACCTCATTAATTTTTACTATCTAGATACCCCTGGAGGATCATGACTGCAGCCATTTTATCGATGACTTGCTTTCGCTTCTTTCGACTTACATCCGCTGATAATAGGACACGTTCAGCTGCTACTGTTGAGAGACGCTCGTCCCACAATACAACAGGCAAACCAAATTTCTCTCGTACCATATCAGCATAATATTGACTCGCTTCACCACGTGGTCCAATTGTTCCATTCATATTCTTAGGTAAACCAATTACGACAGATTCTACTCCATATTCCTTGATAATTTCACCAAGTCTTTCCAAGCCAAATTGCTGTCGTTCTTCATTTATCTTGATTGTTTCAATGCCTTGAGCAGTCCAGCCCATTTCATCACTTACGGCGACACCGACTGTTTTTGAGCCGACGTCCAAACCGAGAATCCTCATTCGTTTTACCCCTCACGATGGATCTTTAAATACGACTTAACTAACTCCTCGATTATTTCATCTCGTTCAAGCTTTCGGATGATATTCCTTGCATCATTATGGCGTGGAATGTATGCAGGATCTCCGGATAACAAGTACCCTACAATTTGATTGATTGGATTGTATCCTTTTTCTTGAAGAGCATCATAAACATTGAATAATACTTCATTTACATTGGTTTCAACTGGTTCCTCTGGAAAGTTGAATTTCATCGTTTTATCAAATGAGCTCAAGTTTTGCACCTCACTCTTTAGATTCTGGTGTCCGCATCCGTACATGTAAATCTTACCACTCATTGTACACTAATCACAACTAAATAGAAACAAGAAGTGACAATTTGTATCATTCCTTTAGACAGAATGATACAAATTCACATCTTTTAGATATTTTTTACCCATTCTTCTACAAATTGTAATGCAGATTCAAGTTGTTCTGGATTTTTACCACCCGCTTGCGCCATATCAGGACGGCCACCACCGCCGCCGCCACAACGAGTTGCTACTTCCTTAATTAATTTTCCGGCATGGAAACCTTTATCAATCAAGTCTTTTGTTACACCAGCCGTTAAGTTTACCTTGTCTTCGTTAACAGAACCTAAGACAATTACTGCTGAGCCAAGCTTCTGCTTTAAGTCATCAACCATTGCACGAAGATTATTCATATCTTGGGCATTTACCTTACTATATAAAACAGTTGCCCCATTAATTTCTTTCGCTTTTTCTACAAGGCTACCAGCTTCTATATTGCCAAGTTTCGCTGAAAGTGATTCATTTTCGCGTTGTAAATTACGAATTTCATGTTGTAATGCTTCAATGCGACTTGGAACTTCTGCCGGTTTTGTTTTTAAAAGGTTAGCAACTTCCTGGAGCATTTTTACTTGATCATTGATTACATGGTATGCAGCTTCACCAGTTACAGCTTCAATACGACGAGTACCTGCGCCTATTCCGGACTCAGAAACTATTTTGAATAACCCAATCGTTGATGTATTTGGTACATGACATCCACCACATAGCTCTAAACTATAGTCACCAACTTGAACAACACGAACGATGTTGCCATATTTTTCACCGAAAAGGGCCATTGCCCCCATCTCTTTTGCCTCAGATAGCGATTTATAGTCAATATTAACCGGGATGCTGCTCCAAACTTTTTCATTCACAATCGCTTCAATTTGCTCAATCTCGTCTTGCTTAATTTGACCAAAATGAGAGAAGTCGAAACGTAAACGATTTGATGTTACTAGTGAACCCGCTTGGTTTACGTGTGCACCGAGCACATCTTTTAATGCTTGATGTAATAGGTGAGTTGCAGTGTGGTTCTTAATAACCCCAGCACGATTCTCTTGGTCAACCTTCGCATGAAGTTTGTCACCTTGTGTTAAACTTCCTTGTTCAACAACTACTCGATGAAGGTTTTGTCCATTAGGCGCTTTTTGAACGTCTTTTACAACTAGTTTTGTACTTTCGCTTTCAATTGTACCTTGATCAGCAATTTGTCCACCACTTTCAGCATAGAAAGGTGTTTTGTCTAAAATAAGCTGAATTTCGTCACCTTCGTTTGCGCTTTCTACTAATTCCCCGTCTTTTACAATTACAAGAACAGTTGAATCAGCTTCAAGTTCATCATAGCCAACGAACGTACTCTCAACTTTAATTTCACCAAGAACCCCGCTTTGGACCTGCATGGAATCAACATCCTGACGAGCAGATCTTGCTCTTTCACGTTGACTTTCCATTTCACGCTCAAAGCCATCGTGGTCGACTCTCATACCTTCTTCTTCTGCGTATTCCTCTGTTAGTTCAACAGGGAAACCATACGTATCATATAAGCGGAAGACATCTGCCCCTGGAATCGTGTCACTGCCTTTTGCTTTTTCCTTTTGAATAACAGTTGATAGGATTGCTAGTCCATCATGTAACGTTTCATGGAAGCGTTCCTCTTCTGTTTTCACGACTTTCTGAATAAATTCAGTCTTCTCTTTTACTTCCGGATAAAAATCAACCATAATCTCCCCTACAACTGGAACAAGTTCATACATGAACGGACGGTTGATTGAGATTTGTTTTGCATATCGTACAGCGCGTCTTAATAGACGTCTAAGAACATAGCCACGACCTTCATTGGAAGGAAGCGCCCCATCTCCTACTGCAAATGTAACTGTACGGATGTGGTCAGCAATAACCTTAAATGCTTCATCCTTTTCTTTTGCTTGACGATATTTTTCACCTGAAATGGATTCAGTTGCCTCAATAATCGGGATAAAAAGATCTGTGTCAAAGTTTGTAGGCACGTTTTGGATAACCGAGCACATTCTTTCTAGACCCATTCCAGTATCAATATTCTTTTTAGGAAGTGGCGTATAAGATCCGTCTGGGTTATGGTTAAATTGCGAGAACACAAGGTTCCATATTTCTAGATAACGTTCATTTTCTCCACCTGGATATAATTCTGGATCATTCGGGTCATTTCCAAATTCCTCGCCTCGATCAAAGAAGATTTCTGTATTTGGACCACTTGGACCTTCACCAATATCCCAGAAGTTTCCTTCTAGACGAATGATTCGCTCCTCAGGAATTCCAATCTTTTTATTCCAAAGCTCAAATGCTTCATCATCTTCAGGATGGATCGTAACAGAAAGCTTCTCTGGGTCAAAACCAATCCATTCTTTACTTGTTAAGAATTCCCATGCCCATTCAATTGATTCTTCTTTGAAATAATCACCAATGGAGAAATTTCCAAGCATTTCAAAGAAAGTATGGTGGCGTGCTGTTTTTCCTACATTTTCAATATCATTTGTACGAATCGATTTTTGTGCATTACAAATTCTTGGATTCTGAGGGATTACACGTCCATCAAAATATTTTTTTAAAGTAGCAACACCACTATTGATCCATAGTAAAGATGGATCTTCATGTGGAACTAAGGAAGCACTTGGTTCTATTGCATGCCCCTTAGATTGGAAAAAATCCAAAAACATTTGGCGAACTTGAGCTGATGTTAATTGTTTCATTTCATTACCTCCAATTTCATTTTAGACATAAAAAAATACTCTAATCCCCTAAAAAACAGGGACGAGAGTATGCTCGCGGTACCACCCTGATTATGGACACAAAGAAATAGTGCCCATCACCTTCGTATATTGATAACGGTATTCACCGGTAGGTTTACCTACACTCAGGAGTAGCTTTCTGTTACCCTTCATCCGAAATTCCTCTCAGCCTTGGAAATTTCTCTCTGGTTTGATGGTACTGTAACATACTGATTCCTTCATAGTTTTCACTAATCGTGATTAAATTGTCACATTATGTATTGCCTAGTTTCTTGTCAATTATATTCAAGTCAAAAATGTTTGTCAATGTCGGCGTTCAATGTGTTATTGTTCCCTACGAGCAACTGTAAAATGCTGTTTCGCGTGAACGATAGACACCTTTAATATTGCCACAACTGGAACAGCAACAATAAGGCCTACCACTCCTCCAACTTCTCCTCCTACTAATAACGCCGCTATAATTACAATCGGATGTAAACGTAAACTTTTTCCGACAATAATTGGTGAAAGCAGGTTCCCTTCGATAAACTGAAGGCCAAACACAACAAGAACTACGATAATTAGCATTTTGATTGAAATTGTTGCAGCAATTATGGCGGCAGGTATTGCACCAATAATCGGACCAAAGTATGGAATGATATTCGTTATGCCCACTATGCTTCCAAATAATAAGGGATATTTCATACCTGAAATCCAAAATGCCACTGAGGCTGTTGTTCCAACAAGCAAACAAACAATCAACTGCCCTCTAATATAATTCCCCAATGACTCATCCACATCTCGAAAAAAAAGCTGACCTGCTTTTCTAAGCTTTCGAGGCGTTATATACCAAAGTGCTTTCATCATTTGGTCGTGGTCCTTTAACAGATAAAAAACGATGAATGGAATAATGGCAATGATAAAAATAGAATTAAGCAATGCTTTCAAAAATTCAATTGTCCTTGATAGTAGATAATCTACATAATTTTCTAAGGAATTAAGCAAATCATCAAGCTGTGCGTGAACAAAAGCAGGAAGCTTTGAACTTCCTGATTCAATTTCTATTAACCAGACTCTGTAGGTCTTACTAAATTCTGGGAAGCTCTCAGCAAGGTCCTTGAGTTGAGCAAGAATCACCGGAATTCCTTTGTATATAGCAAAACCAATCCCACCGAAAAAAAACAAATATATCAGTAAAATCGCTAGTGCTCTTGGTACTCCACGATTGCTGATTTTTTCGATAATAGGATGCAGTAAGTAAGCAATAAAAATAGAGACCACAAAAGGAACTAGAAATGTTTTTAAGAGTAACACAATCGGGAGCCAGACTGGATCCAATTTTAAGAAGATATAGATTGTCAAAAATGCTAGTAATAATAGTGATATTCTGAAGATCCATTTGATTCTATTTTCACTCATCTCATTCACTCCCTTATTAGTAGTTTTTGGAGTCTATGCGGTTTTATACAGGTCGAGAATGCAACAGAAAATATTGTAAAAATACAGATTGTTTTGTAAAATATAGCTGAAAGGATGTGGTAGATTGGTTATAGTTATTAAACCACGTGGTGAGAAAATTGAACTAGAGTTACTACGCTCTCTACGAGTTCATAAGAAACTAGCAGAAGAAGACGAAAACAATTTTGTATCCCTCGAAAAAGGTTGGATAGGTGAAAAACAGTTTGACCAGTTGCTTTTAGGCCTCACAAATGAAAGCCTCATATTAAACGACCTTCTCCTTAAAGTGAACAACACCCTATTCCAAATCGATTCCCTGCTTATCACACAAAAGAAAATATTCATCTTTGAAGTAAAAAACTACGAAGGAGACTATTACATCAAAGATGGCCGCTTGCACATGATTCATGGGAAAGAAATCAAAAACCCCCTAATCCAAATCTCTCGTAGCGAATCATTATTTCGGCAACTCCTCCAAGAATTGAGGTTTAATGTACCTGTTGAATCTCATGTAATATTCATTAACCCAGAGTTTTATTTATATGAGGCACCGGTTAATAGCCCCTTTGTATTTCATTCTCAACTTGGTCGATTTTTGAAAAAAATAGATGCAGGTGCGGTTTCCGGGGTTTCCGGGGGTCATATTGACTTAGCGAAAAAATTGGCTTCTTTGCATATAACGAAAAATCCCTATTCGAGACTGCCTAAATATACTTTTGAGGAATTGGACAAAGGGATAGTTTGTAAGTGTGGGTGCTTGGAATATGAAGATACAAATAGACAAACTTTGGTTTGTAAAAAATGTGGCTTTGTGGAGGACAAAGAATCAGCGGTACTTAGGAGTGTAGAGGAGTTTAGGTTCCTTTTTCCTGATAAACGAATAACTGTGGATGTTATTTATAATTGGTGTAAGGTTATAAGGTCTAAAAAGACAATACAAAAAATACTATCTAAGAATTTTGATTTAATATCATTTGGTAGAGGATCATATTATGTGTATAAAAGGATGTAAAGGTGTTCCGAGACAGTTTTTGGGTGGATATTTTTTTGGATGATTTATTAAAACCTAATAGCTGGTATGGCGATACCCAGTTTTATCCAGTTGCGGTCCACTTTCATTACTTTACTGGTTCGGTAGCTCCTAGTTTTATCCAGTTACGAACCTTTTTGGACACTTTACTGGTTCGGTAGCTCCTAGTTTTATCCAGTTGCGAACCTCTTTCTCCACTTTACTGGTTCGCTAACTCCTAATTTTATCCAGTTTCGAACCTCTTTGGACACTTTACTGGTTCGTTAGTTCCTAATTTTATCCAGTTGGGAACCTCTTTGGACACTTTACTGGTTCGGTAGCTCCTAGTTTTATCCAGTTGCGAACCTCTTTGGACAGATGCAAAAAAACCCCACATCCGTGGGGTTTTTCCATTTCATCACATTTTAAAACATTTTTGTAATGCGTTTGCGCATTTTTTTCATGTTGCGGGCAGACATTACATCTGTTCTTTGCATAATTCCGTATGCCGCAGCACCTAGACCCATAGTGATTAGAGAAGTCATTGCTTTATTCATATCCTCTTCACTCCTTGTTTAGGATTACATACTGATCCTTCTGTCGTCCTCAGCAAACAGATCATCCAATGAACTGAGTGTGCCATCTTCCTCTACCTGATGTGTGAATATTTGTCCTTTGTTTACAGATAGTTCGATAAAACATCCCCAGCAGTAATATTGGTTGACACCAATTTTACCGATATCTTTACTTTTACAGTTTGGGCACTTCACAGGGTACACCTCACATCATGGAATTCCTATTTTATATAGATACGACGATGACATCTTCACCGATTTTTAAAGGCTCATTGGTTTTGATTACCTTTTTTCCTTCTGTTATATCAGCAAAAAAGCCATCCGTTACTTCATACCCTATAATAGTGCCCACTTCTTCTGTAAAATATACATCTTCAAGTAAGCCTAATTTTTGACCTTCTGAGGACAAAAGTGGCTTTCGGAATAATCCATGATGGGTGTGCAAAAAATATGTGGGTGTATCGGCTTCGTTGTCAAGAAGCTCCAATAGCGTTCTGTCCGAAACCATGACACCATCATCTCCAATGGAGGAGATGCTTTCGATAGGGACTACTCTATCTCGTTCAAATAGTCCTTTTCCTTTCATAATCAGGGCATTAACCTTGCCATCTGATGTGATACAAAGATCTGAAACTCGGCCGAGTTCTTCGGCAGACTTTTCATCATAGACCGGTAAATCCTTGAGTAGTGAGAACGTCCGCAAAGATAATCGCCACCTCTCCGAACATTACTTATCATTCACTTTCAGGTAAGGTGTCATACTGTACAAGAGTTTCCAAAAGAAAAAAGCTGGTATCCCCAGCTTTTATTCAACTTCCATATAATCGTATGGAGTAATTCCTTCCATGCCAATATTTGGGTCGGTTTGGAAAATTACCTCTTGATATGTCTTTGCCTCTTCAGGGATTGCTACAGGAACTGGTGCTTCCGCTCTTGTACCAAAAGTTGTTTTCAATTTTTCGCATAAGGTTGTTTGACGGTTTGTATCGTTTGCACGTTGAACACCTTGCCTTAATGCGTCTTCTTCGCCACATAGGATCAGAAAATTTTTAGCTCTCGTTATGGCTGTGTAAATTAAATTACGACGCAGCATGCGATAATAACCTTTAACAATCGGTAAAATGACGATTGGGAATTCACTACCCTGTGATTTGTGAATGGAACAACAATATGCGTGTGTGATTTGGTTTAAGTCCTGTTTTGTATATGTGACTTCATTGCCTTCAAAATTAATAACAACCATGTCCTGTTTTTCCGTGTTTTCTTTTGCATAAAAGATTGACTCAATTTCACCAATATCGCCATTAAACACATTATTCTCAGGCTGATTGACGAGTTGAAGCACCTTGTCACCACGCCGGTAAACAATATCACCATATTTCAATTCTCGCTTCCCGTGTACGGGCGGGTTAAAAAGCTCCTGCAGCATTACATTTAAACTGTCAATCCCAGCAGGACCGCGATACATTGGTGCCAACACCTGAATATCCTTAATGGAAAAGCCCTTCTTTTTTGCATTATCCGAAACCTGCTTAACCACTTCAAGTACCTGGTTCTGGTAGCACTTTAAAAAAGAGCGATCCTTTTTAGGAGAGGAAATATCAGGTGGTAGAGCGCCTTTTTTAATATCATGAGCCAACTCAATAATTGACGAACCCTCTGATTGTCGATAGATATCAGTCAAACGCACGGTTGGTACTACTTCAGATGCCAATAAATCCTTTAAGACTTGGCCAGGACCAACAGAAGGCAACTGGTCTTCATCCCCTACTAGCACTACTTGGATATGCTCCGGCAGTGATTTAAACAACTGATGTGCTATCCAAATATCGACCATTGAAACTTCATCAACTATTAATAGCTTACCGTTTATCGGATTATCCTCATCATGACTAAATCCCTCGACTCCATTCCATCCTAGCAGCCGATGAATCGTGACGGCAGGAAGACCTGTTGATTCGGTCATTCGTTTTGCGGCGCGCCCTGTTGGTGCCACTAATAAAACTGGGAAAGGATTTTCAGAATTATAATCTTTTGGGTCTAACGAACAGCCGTGCAGTTCTCCGTATAATTCAACGATCCCCTTAATAACGGTTGTTTTCCCCGTACCTGGACCACCTGTTAAAAGGAGCATTGGAGACATGAGCGCTTTTTGGATCGCATCTTTTTGCGAAGGTGCGTATTGGACATTAATTCTTTCCTCTAACTCACCAAGTGCTAGCAAAAATTCAGATTCCGGGAATAGATTTTCGTATTCTGTCTGTTCCATGACTCGTTTTATATTTGTAATTAATCCTTTTTCAGAAAAATAAAGGGTAGGTAGGTAGACCCTGTCCTCTTCAATCACAAGCTTACTTTCTTCGGTTAAACTTATTATTTCCTTAGAAATATCTGTTGCAATAATTTCTTCACGGCTACTTTGTTCTAATAATTGCTGAACACGAATGATTAAATCCTCAACAAAAAGGTAAACGTGTCCGTCCTGTAAAGAATCTTGTTCAAGTATGTATAAGCAACCAGCCTTAATTCGATCAGGGTGATTTCCAGAAATCCCAAGTTGGCGTCCTAGTTCGTCTGCTCTACCGAAACCTATACCTTCAATATCTTCGACTAACTTATACGGACTATGTTGAAGAATTTCAAGTGTTTGCTCTTTATAGACTTGATAAATCCGCATCGAAAGCTGAGGACCAAATCCATATTGAGAGAGGCCAATCATGATTTGTTCAAGACCTTGGTGTTCTTGTAGTGTTTCATAAATCTCTTTGGCCTTGTCTGCTGGAAGTTTATCAACCTCCTGCAAGACATCAGGATTTGCAATGATTTTTGAAATGGCTCCTTCACCAAGTTTTTCTACAATTTTTTCTGCTGTCTTTTTCCCAATCCCCTTAAAAAGATCACTTGAAAGGTATTGGACGATTCCTTGCTTCGTATGTGGAATTTCTTTTTGAAATTGTTCAACATGGAATTGAATGCCAAACCGTGGATGCTCCTTTAAGCGACCAAAAAAGATGTATGTTTCATTTTCATGAATACGAGGGAAATACCCTGTTACAACTGCTTCTTTTTCATTATAGTCTTCATTTGTTTCTTGAAGTCTAATGCGAACGACAGAATATAAATTTTGCTCATTATGAAAGATCGTCACTAAGTGAGTTCCCTTCATAAACTTTCGTTGTTCATCAAATAAATCTAAAGACTCCTGTTGTTCCATTAAGTATTCCCTCCCCCTCATTTATTCACTTAATGCTTCACTTACAATCTTTTTCCCGTTTGCTGCAAGCATATGGTCAGGTTGAATTTCCAAAGCTTTTTCAAACATTTTGAGTGCTTTTTCAAAATCATTCTTAAAACCAGCGTATGCTACACCTAGATTGTAATAGGCATCTGAGTGATTAGGTTCTAATTCAATTACAGTACGGAACGTTTTGATTGCTTCGTCAATTACTGACTCACCCGCTAGGCAGAGGCCATATTGAAATAATGCATCCACATCATTTTCGTTTAATTCAACTGCACGCTTCATATATGGCAGTGCTAATTTTGGCTGGCCTAGCTGAATCAATGTCATGCCTAACATAAAATATGTATCGCTATTTTCCAAACCTGCTTTGAGAGCTTTTTCAAACATATCCTTTGCTTTTAAGAAATCTTCTTGGTTATAAAGAAGGTTACCGATACCGTAATAAGCAGTTCCCGCTCCTTCGTCAAGTTCAAGTGCTTTCGTAAAAAAAGCAATCGCTCTTTCAGGGTCGCCCACAGCTGCTAAAAGATTGCCAAAGTTAATATAGTAAACCGGCTCTTTCGGGTTTTCTTCAATAGCCTGTGAAAAGCATTTCGCTGCATCTTCGTACTTTCCTTCTTGCATATATTCAATGCCTTGTTTATTTAAATCCAATGATATTCAACTCCAGAATCGACTTTTTTTGCACTCATATTATAACACAGGAAAACCCCAACCCTAAATATAGAGTTGAGGTTTCTTCATCCAACATATGTTAGACGCTCTCCATTTTTAAAGACTTTATCAATTGTTGCACCACCGAGACATTCGTCCCCATTATAGAAAACAACTGCTTGGCCTGGTGTTACTGCACGAATTGGCTCATCAAAAATGACTTTAACTGTATTGTCGTCCACTTTTTTAACCGTTACTGCATTATCCGGTTGACGATAACGGAATTTAGCTGTACATTTTACTTCCTCTTCAGGTTCCATATCCGAAACCCAGCTAACATTTGTAGCTAAAATGGAATCTGAATATAGAAACTCATTGTGGAATCCTTGGTCTACATAAAGAATATTTTTCTTAAGGTCTTTTCCAACTGCAAACCACGGTTCTCCGCTTCCGCCAATACCAAGGCCATGACGTTGACCAATCGTATAATACATTAAGCCATCATGCTTCCCTTTTATTTCACCTGAAAAAGTCACCATATCCCCTTTTTGCGCAGGTAAATAATTGCTTAAGAATTCTTTAAAGTTACGTTCTCCGATAAAACAAATCCCAGTGCTATCTTTTTTAGTAGCAGTCGCAAGGTTTGCTTCTTTTGCAAGCTCTCGCACCTTTGACTTTTCAATATTTCCGATTGGGAACATGACCTTTGATAGTTGCTCTTGAGTAAGTTGATTTAAGAAATAAGTTTGGTCCTTATTCTCAT
Organism: Fredinandcohnia onubensis; assembly: GCF_031181385.1. Lineage (GTDB taxonomy): Bacteria > Bacillota > Bacilli > Bacillales > Bacillaceae_L > Ferdinandcohnia > Ferdinandcohnia onubensis_C. The sequence continues at coordinate 300,032 of NZ_JAPSKV010000004.1, read as the reverse complement.
CTACCCCACGGAGCATTTTGTATTCACCATCTCTGAATTCGACTCGAGCGTAGTGTCCAGTTGCGAGATAATCCGCACCAAGTGTTAAAGCATGCTCTAAAAAGGCTTTAAATTTGATTTCTTTATTACACATCACATCTGGATTTGGTGTTCTACCTGCTTTATACTCGTCCAAAAAGTAGGTGAACACTTTGTCCCAATATTGCTTTTCGAAATTGACCGCGTAGTAAGGAATGCCGATCTGGTTACAGACACGAATTACGTCCTCATAATCCTCAGTGGCAGTACATACACCATTCTCATCGGTATCATCCCAGTTTTTCATGAATATCCCGATTACATCATAGCCTTGCTCTTTTAATAAAAGGGCTGCAACTGATGAGTCCACTCCACCAGACATCCCTACTACAACTCGGGTATCTTTAGGGTCTTTCATATTTCCACCTCCTATTTCGTTAATCGTGAAACGATTTTTGCTGTTTCTAATGCTGCTGTTTTTATATCTTCAATTGTATTTCCAATACCGAAGCTAAAACGGATAGAAGAAACGATTCGGTCCGAATCTTTTCCAAACATCGCAACCAACACATGTGAAGGGTCAATTGACCCAGCTGTACAAGCTGACCCACTTGAAGCGGCTATTCCTGCTAAATCTAAGTTAACAAGCATAGACTCAACATTTGTACCAGGAAAATAGATATTTAACACATGTGGTAAAGACTTATTTAAATCACCATTTACTTCAAACGAGATATCTTGTTCTTTTAAAACTGAAACAAAAGCCTGTTTGAAATTTTGGTATAGCGCATTTTTTTCGCTCATTGTTTCCTTCGCCAACTGTGCTGCAGTTTGCAATCCAACAATTCCCGCTACGTTTTCCGTTCCTGCACGACGTTTCTTTTCTTGTTCTCCTCCAAATAGAAGAGGAGCTAACTTTCTTCCCTCTCTCATAAATAAAAAACCTGTTCCCTTAGGGCCATTTATTTTATGAGCTGAAACGGAAAGTAAGTCAATTTTATATTGATTAACATCTATATCAACCAGTCCATATGCTTGGACGGCGTCTGTGTGAAATACTGCCTGATGGTCCTGAAGAAGCTCTCCAATTTCCTTAATCGGTTGTACGGCTCCTACTTCATTATTGCCAAACATGATTGTTACAAGGATAGTCTCCGGAGTTAGTGCCGCTTCAAGGTCTTTGACAGAAACGATTCCAGCCTCATTAACGGGTAAATACGTAACTGTAAACCCTTGTTTCTCTAGATGTTTACAAGTATGAAGTACAGCATGATGTTCAATAGCAGACGTAATGATGTGTTTGCCTTTTTCTTGCATCTTAATTGCAGTTCCAATGATCGCTAAATTGTCTGCCTCAGTACCACCGCTTGTAAAGACAATCTCGTTTGGTTTTGCATTGATTGAACCGGCAATAGTTTGTCTTGCTTCATCAACTGCATGACGACTTTTTCGTCCAAAAAAATGAATGCTAGACGGATTGCCAAAAGCCTCTGTCATAAAGGGAAGCATACTCTCCACAACATCAGGGTGCATGGGCGATGTAGCTGCATGATCTAAATAAATATGCTGCATCAAATCAGCCCTCCTTTTTTAAAAAAGTAACGTTATTATGACATGTTTTTCTTAAATGTAAAACATATATGCATCATTTCCATCGCTATGGCTTGCGAGGTCTTCGAGTGTAGTACTGTCTAGTACTTCTTTTACAGCATCTCGAATTCGTATCCATAATTCCCTTTTTGCTGGCTCTTCATCCTCTAAAACTTCTACAGGACTAATTGGTCCCTCTAGAACGAGAATGACATCTCCTGCTGTAATTTTTGTAGGTTCATCCCCTAATACATAGCCACCATAAGCTCCACGAATACTTTTTACCAATCCTGCATTACGTAAAGGTGAGATTAATTGTTCAAGATAATGTTCAGAAAGCTCGTGTTTAGCTGCAATTGATTTTAGGGAGAGCGGTCCTTTTCCATGGTTTTTTGCAAGTTCAATCATGATTGTAAGACCATATCTACCTTTTGTTGATATTTTCATTCACTTTCACCCCTAATTATTAAAATGGTTCACTTCAACTATTGGTGTCTTCGCCAATTTTTGTTTTAATGCATCATGCATGCGTTGAGATTGTGGCAACGCAAACCCTGCGATATAGCCTATACCTATACAATATATTAAAGTTCCGATAAAAACAGGTCCTCCTAACAACCAACCAATCGTTAGTACAATAATTTCCATTCCTGTACGAATATATTGCACTTTCCAATTAGAAAGTTGGGTTAGTGCTAACATCAGACTGTCTCTTGGACCTGCACCAACACTCGCTGATATATAAATTCCCATTCCATATCCGTTAATAAGAAGTCCCATCAACAGCATGATTAATTTCCCGATAAAAGTTTCTGGTGTTACAAGGAACGGAGCCATCATGAACATATCGATGAAAATACCTACTGATAACATATTTAAAAAAGCACCAATTTGAGGCAGTCGCTTTAATAATAATGAGGATAGGAACAAAACAAAAAAGCCGACAATGATCGACCATGAGCCAATAGTAAGACCTATTTGTTTAAATAGTCCGATATGCAAAACATCCCAGGGTGATGCCCCAAGCTCTGCTTTGATTATCATGACTATCCCCAATGACATAATTAACATCCCAATAAAAAAAGTAGACCACTTCAAAATGTGGCGGCTAAAGCTAATCTGTGCTCGCATTTTCCTCACTCCATCTCTTGTGTCTCCCACTGTTGCATAAGTTATCTCTATTTGCTATTTCAATTTCGGCTAAACTCACGACATTATATCATAAATTGCATTGTATTTGTATTTTATCGGGTCGAAACGTATGATAAAGTTGATGTACAGACACTAAAACCATTAGGATTTTGTTGATAAGGGGATGAATGTTTTGCTTTTTGAATCACTTATCGAAGCACCTTTATCGTACCGAATGCGCCCCAAGCATATTGAAGAAATTCTTGGGCAAAAGCATATTATTGGTAAGGATACAGCTTTATATAAAATGATTATGAATGGACATGTTCCTTCCATCTTACTTTATGGGGAACCTGGAATTGGAAAAACTTCCATTGCAACTGCGATTGCAGGTACGGTTGATATGCCCTTTATCTCAATTAATGCAACAACGGCTGGGAAAAAGGATATAGAGGATGCAGTTTCAACTGCAAAAGCGGAAGGTAAATTAATTCTTTTCATTGATGAAGTCCATCGTTTTAACAAAGCGCAGCAAGATTATTTACTTCCACATGTTGAAAGAGGCTTGATATCATTAATCGGGGCAACAACGGAAAACCCATTCCATGATGTAAACCCTGCGATACGGAGCAGATGTGGACAGATTAAAGAGCTTCGACCATTAACAAAAGAAAATATTAAAGAATTAATACTGCGTGCATTAGCTGATACAGAACGTGGACTTGGCGATTTGCAAATTTCGATTTCAGAAGAAGCAATTAATCTCATTTCATCATCCACAAAAGGAGATGCACGTTCCGCTATGAATGTTTTAGAGGATGTTGTCATGGCCTCAAAAGCGAGAGACAGTGAAGTGGTTGAAGTTGACATAGAGCTTGTTAAGGAATGCGTAGAAAATAAGGGATTTTCTCATGATAAAGATGGGGATCTACACTATTCATTGCTTTCTTGCCTACAAAAAAGTATTCGGGGTAGTGATGTAAATGCGGCTTTACATTATTTAGCTAGACTAATTGAAGGTGGAGATTTAGTTTCGATTTGCAGACGTCTTACCGTAATTGCCTATGAAGATATTTCAATCGCTGCACCTGAAGTTGGGGCTCATACAATTGCTGCTTGCCAGGCTGTAGAACGTTTAGGACTGCCTGAGGCACGCATTCCACTAGCAAATGTCGTGATTGAACAGTGTTTATCACCAAAAACAAATAGTGCTTATAAATCACTAGATAAGGCGATTGAAGATATTCGAAAAGGAAATATCGGAGAGATTCCAGATCACCTAAGGGATGCCCATTACAGTGGTGCAAAAGAATTAGGTCATGGAATTGGCTATAAATATCCACATGACTATCCTAATGGATGGGTTAAGCAGCAATACTTACCAGATCTATTAAAGAACAGGAAATACTTTAAGCCAAAACAAAATGGACAAGAAAAATATTTTGCAAAAGTATATGATCGGCTTGAGCAATTACAAAAAGAGGGGGAGAAATAGAATAGACTATTTCTTCCCCCTTTTTTATCAAGCGGCAACGTCACGTTTTGTAAAGACAAACCACGTTAGTGCATTAAATATGACAAAATAAATAATTAACATGATAACTGAAAATGTCATCGTCATTCCTTCGACTAGAACATATCCGGTTAGATATTGAGATAGATCTGTATTTGCAAATAGGATGTATTTTGCCCAATCAAACTTTGTAGCCAATAGTGCTGTAACATTTACGCCTGCAAACATTAAAAAGATTGCTAAACCAATTGCTAGACCACTATTTCTAAATATAGTAGAAATCATAAATGCAAATGTTGACATCATGATTAAATTAATTGATTTTAATCCGAAGATCCCGAGAATATGTGAAACCATATGAACTTCATGTACTGCACCATCTCTATATACGAGGTGTGGTGTGGAGCCTCCGATACCAAAGAATATACTTCCTACTAAAAATGAAACTGCAAATAGTAAGACTAAAGAAAATAACGCAAACAAAATGGTAGCTAAATATTTTGACAGAAGAATCTTCGCTCTTGATACAGGTCGTATTAATAATAATTTAATGGTTCCCCATGTAAATTCAGAGGCAACACTACTAGCACCAACAACTATAGTAAACAATGTAATTAATGAAACAATTTCTGCAGCAACGGTCATAAAATTCCATGTAGACCTAGTTTCCATTGGAGCAATATCATGTTCGAGTCGATATTCATTAATCGCTAATTCTCTTTCTGAAATATCCTTTACCATGTCTGGTAAGTCTTCATTTGCTAAATCGGTCTTATACACTTCATTTTGTTGTTGTAAGTTTTGCTTCCATTGTTCATCAACAGAATCTGAAGCTGCGGAATTCATTACAATTCCCACGACTACCGCTACAGCTATCAGTATTACAAGCATTATCCAAGTAGAAATGCGACGGTAAATTTTCATATTTTCATTTTGTATCAGTTTCACGATATTAGCCAATTCTGCTACCTCCTGTTACTTCTAAGAATCGGTCCTCTAGTGATTTGGAAAGCTGGGTGATTCCAAACACCTGAATCTCATTTTTTACAAGACTAGCATTAATTTGCGGAATCATTTCATGTTCAATGTAGAGTTCTATGCCCTTTTCGGTTTGAATCACTTCAAGGGCTGGGTATTCAGCTGATAGAATTGATCGTGTTTTTTCTACATCACCCACTTGAAAATGAACTCTAATGCTTGTTTCCTCGTTCATAAATTCAGTGACTTTTTGTACACCCACTAATCTACCATCTTGTATAATTCCAATTCGGTCACACATCATTTCCATTTCAGAGAGCAAGTGACTGGAAACAATTACGGCTAATCCTTCTTCCCTAGCAAGCTTTCGAATATAATCACGAACTTCACGAATTCCAGCAGGATCTAATCCATTTGTCGGTTCGTCTAGAATCAAAATCGAAGGACTGTGCAATAATGCTTGAGCAATACCTAAGCGCTGCCGCATCCCTAAGGAATAGGTTTTAACCTTCTCATTGATTCTTTTTTCAAGGCCAACAAGCTTTGTTACCTCAAGTATTCTTTCTTTTGATACACCGTTTACCATCCGTGCATAGTGAACCAGATTTTGATATCCCGTTAAAAACTTATACATTTCCGGGTTTTCAACAATACCGCCAATATGTCTTACAGCTTCTTCAAAATTCTTTGCAACATTTGTTCCTTTTATCATGACTTCACCATCAGTGATGGACATAAGTCCTACTAGCATTCGAATCGTAGTCGTTTTACCAGCACCGTTTGGCCCTAAAAAGCCAAACACTTCACCTGGATATACATCAAAGGAAATTCCCTTAATGATTTCTTTTTTACCAATTGTCTTTTTTACATTTTTCAATTGTAAAACTGGTTGCACATTGTTTCCCCCTATCAGTTTGTGAGATTCACTCGTGTAGAATCTCGTTCGCCGTTTTCCGGATTATGCGACAATACTACTTACGTATTATAGATGAAAAAGTTCCCATTTTTTTAGGTTATGAGAGAAATTAACAATACTTTTCACATTGTAAATGCAGGCCCTGTACTGCTTATGTTGTATTTTCTTTATTGATAAAACTACTAATGTATAAAACAAATATAACGTGGTCATGCTAGATATAAAGAAAAAATCTATTATTTTAACTAATTGGGAGTTGGTTATATGAAAGTAAGACAAGACGCATGGTCACATGAAGATGATTTATTATTAGCTGAAACAGTATTACGCTACATTCGTGAGGGCGGAACTCAATTGGCTGCTTTTGACGAAGTAGGCGATAAATTAAACCGTACTTCAGCGGCATGTGGATTTAGATGGAATGCAGAAGTGCGTAATAATTATGAACAAGCAATTGCGATTGCAAAAAAGCAGCGTAAAGAAAGAAAACGAGCATTAGAAAGAATGAACAAGGATAAAGGAACCACTCAAGAAAAAACATTCAGCCAGGATTCATTTGTAGATGAAACACCTGCACCTGTTTATATCGAAGAGGTTTCTGCAGAATTAATCCCTTCAACTAAATCAATCACAAATTCAATCACGCTCGAAGATTGTATTTCATTCTTATCTTCATTACGTCATAATGATCTTCTTTCGAATCAGTTGGAGATGGAAAATAATCGTTTACGTCGTGAAAATGAATCATTGAAGCAACAAACTAAAGAACTTGAGAAGAGACTTGATAAGTTATCTGACCAACAGACTATCATTCAAGAAGACTACCAAGCACTTGTACAAATTATGGACCGTGCAAGGCGCTTAGTGATGTTTGAGGATACAGAGGATCGTAACTCCCCGACATTCCGAATGGATAAAAACGGAAATCTTGAGCAATTAGCAAAATAAAAAAAACGTGGCCAACGAGGCCACGTTTTTTTATGAGTCCTTAACTCTAGTTATTTTGATGTCCTTTAGCAATTCACGAACAACATAGCTTGCCATTATTAGTCCACAAGCAGATGGTACAAACGCATTTGAGGATGGAGGCATTTTTGCTTTACGGATTTTAGCATTCTCATCGGTGATTTCCTTACGAACATCTTCACGGATAACGATTGGGCTTTCATCTGAGAATACAACAGGAATCCCTTTGCGAATTCCTTCTTTTCTTAATTTTGTACGAATTACCTTTGCAATTGGATCGGTATGAGTTTTTGAAATATCTGCAATCATAAAACGAGTTGGATCCATCTTATTTGCTGCACCCATGCTTGAAATGATTGGAATATTACGTTGCAAACATTCCTTCATAAGATGAATTTTATACATAATCGTATCTGAGGCATCAACAACAAAGTCCAGGTTATAGCTAAAAAATTCTTCGTAAGTTTCTTCTGTATAAAACATTTTCAGAGCGATTACTTCGCATTCAGGATTAATATCTGCGATACGCTCCTTCATTACTTCTACTTTTGATTGACCAATTGTAGATAGTAAAGCAGGTAACTGACGGTTAATATTTGTGATATCTATATTGTCCTTATCAACGAGGATTAAACGTCCAACACCAGAGCGTGCTAGCGCTTCTACTGAGAAAGAACCAACGCCACCCACTCCAAGGACAGCTACTGTGCTGTTTTTTAGGATATCTACCCCGCGCTTGCCTACTGCTAATTCATTTCGTGAAAATTGGTGTAACATATCTTCAACTCCATTGGGTATCAAATTCAATGTCATATTTTTTTATTTTTACCAGAACTAGAATATAACATACTTTCGACACATTTCAAGTATTTCTATGTGAATTTATGTATTTTAAACATAAAAACATAAAAAACCCCTGTTTACACAATGTAAACAGGGGTTTGTTCTTGTATAAGGTATCCTTAGAAGTCCCAATCGTGCCGTCGATGCCTTAGTTTTGAACCCGCTCACCGCAGGTGGGCACCCTGTTTCGACTTTTGTAAGTCCTCTTTTCAAATAAAGATGAGGCATTTACGCAAGTACGAAAACTCCGGGTTCCCGTATAATCTATTGTTCGGTCAAAACAATAGGTTATACGACAAACACATCAGGACTTCTAACTTTAAAGGATGTTCAAAAAGTGCGGTGAATATGACGCATCGAATTTCCGCGTTGCCTTGCTTCTCCGGTCCTCACGTATTAACTGCATACGTTCCGGTCCTCAAAGCTGCGTCGCCTTGAAATTCTCGGTCCTCTTCATCCTCCTTTTTGAACTTTATTTCTTGTCAACATATTAACACACGAAATTCGTTCTTACAAGTTGACCAAAAAGGGTTTTGTTCGCTATTTTCGAACATTTAACGACAAATATAAGTCATTTAATTGCGCTTTGCTAACTTCACCAGGAGCGTCTGTTAAAAGATCACTTGCACTTGCAGTTTTAGGGAATACAATGGTATCACGTAAGTTTGCTCTACCTGCTAGAAGCATGACTAGTCGGTCTAAACCTAGTGCAATACCACCATGTGGTGGTGTACCATATTCAAATGCTTCTAGAAGGAATCCGAACTGTTCTCTTGCTTCCTCATCTGTAAATCCTAAAACATTGAACATTTTTTCTTGGATATCACGTTCGAATATACGGAGTGAACCTCCACCTAATTCATAACCATTTAATACAAGGTCATATGCCTGTGCCTTGACTTCCCATGGCTTGCTTTCTAGAAGTTCAATATCCTCTCTAGCTGGCATCGTAAATGGATGGTGAGCTGCGTAATAACGACCATCTTCCTCATCAAATTCTAAAAGTGGCCAGTCTGTTACCCAAAGGAAATTAAACTTAGATGCATCGATTAAATCAAGCTCTTTTCCTAGTTTTAAGCGTAGTGCTCCAAGTGCATCTGCAACTACATTTGGTTTATCTGCTACAAAGAATAGCAAGTCTCCCGCTTTAGCCTCTAAAACTGCTCTTAATGCTTTTTGCTCTTCTGCATCAAAGAACTTTGCGATTGGACCTTTTAACTCATCTTCTTCAACCTTTAACCAAGCAAGCCCTTTTGCACCGTAACGATTTACATATTCAGTAAGGCCGTCAATGTCTTTACGAGTATATTTATCCGCAGCACCTTTTGCATTGATTGCTTTTACCTGTCCACCAGTCGCTACTGCATTGCTGAACACTTTAAATCCGCTATCCTTCACAACTTCAGAAAGATTAATTAATTCCATTTCAAAGCGCGTATCAGGTTTGTCTGAGCCGTATCGGTTCATTGCATCTTCATACGTTAATCGAGGCAATGGAAGTTCGATGTCCATTCCTTTTACGTCCTTCATTAATTTTTTCATCATTTGCTCTGTCATAGCAATTATATCCTCTTGACTCATGAAGGACGTTTCAATATCGATTTGTGTAAATTCTGGCTGTCTGTCTGCACGTAAGTCTTCGTCTCTAAAACAACGTGCAATTTGGTAATAACGATCAAATCCACCCACCATCAATAGTTGTTTAAAAATTTGTGGTGATTGTGGAAGTGCGTAAAACTCACCTGGGTGGACACGGCTTGGTACAAGATAATCACGGGCACCCTCTGGTGTACTCTTTGTTAAAATAGGTGTTTCGATATCTAAGAATCCCTCGCCATCTAGATACTCACGAATGGATTTTGTAACATTGTGACGCATTTGGAACGTTTCAAACATAGCAGGTCTACGAAGATCCAAATAACGATATTTCAAACGTAAATCTTCTGAAACCTCTGTACGATCTTCAATCATAAATGGAGGTGTTTTTGCTTCATTTATGATGTTGATATCAGAAACCTTGATTTCGATTTTTCCAGTCGAAATATTGTTGTTAATTGTGGCTTCATCACGAGCTACAACAATACCTTCTACACTTAGTACATATTCATTTCTTACCGTTTCAGCAATTTCTAATGCTTCCTTAGATTCTTCAGGATTGAATACAATTTGAACAATTCCACTTCTGTCTCTTAGGTCGATAAAAATAAGTCCACCTAGGTCTCTGCGTCTTTGAACCCAGCCCTTTAGTGTTACTTTTTCGCCAATTGCTTGTTCGGTAATTTCACCACAATAATACGTTCTTCCAGACATGTTTCCCACTCCTAATGACTTTTTTCAAGTATATATGATATAAATTGCTCAAGTTGGACTTCTTCTTGATGACCAAACTCCATGTTTTTCACATTAATAACTTTTCTTTCTAATTCTTCATCGCCTAAAATGGCAACAAATTTGGCTTGTAATCTGTCAGCTGCTTTGAATTGGCCTTTTACTTTTTTATTTAAATAGTCCTTTTCTGCAACTAATCCAGCTTTTCTAAGTTCATTAACGAGGAACACAGATTTAGCTGATGCTGCCTCACCGATTGCAGCAACATAGCAATCAATTCTCTCTTCAATTGGTAGTTCAATACCTTCTGCATTCAGAGCGGCTAAAAGTCTTTCAATACTTAATGCAAAACCGATACCTGGCGTTTCGGGTCCACCAAGGCTTTCAACTAAACCATTGTAGCGTCCTCCACCACATAGAGTCGTAATGGCTCCAAAGCCCTCTGCATCACTCATAATCTCAAATGCAGTGTGATTATAGTAATCCAAACCTCTTACAAGTCCAGAATCAACTTCGAAATCAATGTCTAAATCTGTTAGGTAAGACTTTACCTTATTGAAATATTCTCTTGATTCGTCATTTAAATATTCCAAGATCGATGGTGCTGTATGCATTAATTCATGGTCCCTGTCCTTTTTACAATCTAGGATACGCATTGGATTTTTCTCAAGCCTAGATTTACAGTCTGAGCAAAACTCTTCAATTCTAGGTGAAAAATGTGCGATTAGGGCATCGCGGTGTGCGCTTCTACTAGATTTATCACCAAGGCTATTAATGACAAGCTTTAGCTTTTTCAATCCAAGTGATTTGTATATTTCCATTGCAAGTGCGATGACTTCTGCATCAATGCTTGGATCATTACTTCCTAATGCTTCAACACCAAATTGGACAAACTGACGGAAACGACCCGCTTGTGGTCGCTCATATCGGAACATAGGGCCGCAGTAGTAAAGCTTGGTTGGCTGTGATGGGTTACCAAACATTTTGTTTTCTACATATGAGCGAACAACAGCTGCAGTGCCTTCAGGTCGAAGGGTTAGGCTTCGTTCCCCACGATCTTCAAAGGTGTACATTTCTTTTGTTACGATGTCGGTGGTTTCTCCTACGCTTCGTAAGAAAAGTTCCGTATGTTCAAATATTGGTGTCCTTATTTCCTTATAATTAAATCTTTTGCATATATCTCGAGCCATCTCCTCGATATATTGCCATTTTTCCACATTACCTGGAAGGATGTCTTGCGTTCCTCTAGGGATATTAACCATTAATTTTCTCCTCCTTACTCAAAGAAAAGATATGTATTTACACATCTGGATACTAAACCAAACAAAAAAGCTCCCATCCCTACAATTTCTTGTAGGGACGAGAGCTTGTAGTTCCCGTGGTGCCACCCTAGTTAAAACTTCGATAAACTCAACAATAGTTGGTCTTTTAGAAGTTTTCACTCGTTCAGTTAACGCCTGAAACGTTCTACTCCTAGTAGAGCAAATTGCTTTTTCAGAGAGAAACCTAAGAGGTGTTCGTTCAATAAGTCATCATGTAGGAATGCTTGCAGCCCATGACATTCCCTCTCTATTCATGTGTAGTCCTATTTACTTTTCCCCATCACTGGTTCATGTTATCATATTTTTTGTAGAATTTTATATTATCATACGTATGAACTCGGTTCATGTCAAGTTTATGAGTCGATTTTTTTATTTTTTTAGAACAAAAAGGTTATTTTAGGAACGGTGTAATTGCTTTTTTAAGTTCCGTACGTCTTTAACTGAAACACCAAATTCACTAGCTAATTCCACATAGGTTGATGATTGTTCCTTTTGAATAAAATCATGGAAATCAACCCCGAATAGATTTCCTCCTGTATTTTGAACATTGTTACTTTTTTCGCTAAATCTCATCCTTTTCGCCCCTTTTTCGTGGTAAGATATTACGTATCATTCCCTTTTTTAAGAATTTATTTCTATTAAACAGGAATTTTTTTATTTTTAGCGAATCTTTATAAAGCTATGCTTTTTACTCAAGGAGGCTTTTACGTGTTACACAAGATTTTTAAAATAGGACTAGCGTTCCTACTCGCGATTATTTTTTCAGTTACAACTAACCCTGGAAATCTTACAAAAGCTGAACAAATCGCAATTATTGACACCACTGTACTAAACGTGAGAGATGGCCCCGGACTCTCCTACTCAAGAACTGCACAGGTCAAACAAGGAGAGAAATTCACAATTATCGAAAGAAAAAATGATTGGGTTAAGCTACAGCTTTCTGCTGGAAAAACAGGATGGGTTGCTTCTTGGCTTATTAAAGAAACACAGACTAATCCTACCCAAACGGGTACTTCGTCCACCGTTGTTTCAACTGTAGATGGACTTAGATTTCGCAACGGTCCAGGAACAGGCTTCCAAGTAATCGGGTCGTTAAACAAGGGAAATGAAGCTGGGTTTATTGAAGCAAATGATAATTGGTCAAAAATATCGTATAAAGGACATATTGGCTGGGTTTCCTCACAATTTATAACAACGAAGCAAACATCTGGTCCTACTAATTCAAATTCTGGTACATCTAAGAAAACAGCAACTGTAACAGCTTCAATCTTAAATGTACGCGATAAACCCAATTTGCAAGGAAGAATTGTAGGGAAGTTAAAACAAAATGCTACTGTTACGATTACAAATGAAAGAGAAAGCTGGTTAGAAATTAAATTCGGCAGCAGCTCCGCTTGGATACATAGAGATTTCGTAGCAGGCATTTCTTCAACAGAAGAAAAACCATCTCAGCCTGCTGCACCACCACAAAGTCCAACAATTCAAGGGAAAATCGGCAAAGTTACAGCTTCTAGCTTAAATGTACGAGATAGTGGCTCCCTTTCCGGGAGAGTTATAGGCAGTTTGAAGCAGGGGAATAAAGTCACTATTCAAGAAGAAGTAAATAATTGGAGCCATATTACGTTACCAAATGGTAGTAAAGGATGGGTTGCTAGTTGGTATCTTGACGTTCAGATGGATGCACCAAGTGAAACCCCAAACAACGCGGAATCAACTGTAAAGATCCTTTACAACGGGACAAACATTCGTTCTGGATCGTCTACTTCAACTTCAGTTGTTGCGCGTGCGAATGAAGGCGATTCGTTCGCAATGGTAGCAAAGGAAGGTGACTGGTATAAAATTAACCTTCCGGGGAATAAAATTGGATATGTTGCAGGTTGGCTTGTTTCTGTTAGTGGAACAGAACAAATTGTAGAACGCCCTGGTGTTAATCAATATTTAAAGGGAAAAACCATAGTGATTGATCCTGGTCATGGCGGGAATGATAGTGGTGCTATTGGAGTAAGTGGTACTTATGAGAAAACTTTAAATTTACGTACAGCAAGAATGGTATTTGATAAATTAAGTGCGTCAGGTGCAAATGTAGTTCTGACACGCAATAGTGATAATTATGTCAGTCTACGCTCAAGAGTGAGTATTTCACATTATCGAAGTGCCGATGCTTTTGTCAGTATCCATTATGATAGCATTTATGACCGAAATGTTCGTGGAGTTACATCCTATTATTATAAAAACATCGATGTTGGACTCGCTTCTAACATTCAAGCAGAGATAGTCAAGAACACAGGCTTTAAAAACAGAGAACATCGCCTAGGTAATTATCAAGTTTTACGTGAAAACCGTAACCCTTCTGTTCTATTAGAATTAGGATTTCTTAGTAATCCGACTGAAGAATATACGGTCAATACGAATACGTTCCAAGAAAATGTTTCAAACGGAGTCTATTATGGACTTGCTCAATATTTTAAGGGAAAATAACATTCTAACAAAAATGCCTCAAAAGCAAATCGCTTTTGAGGCATTAATTATTTACTCTCAATAATTAAAGTGACAGGCCCAACATTTGTAAATTGAACATCCATCATTGCTCCAAATGAACCTGTTTCAACATGAACACCTTTTTCGCGGATTTCCGCATTAAAAAAGTCATACATTTTTTCCGCAAATTCGGGTTTTGCAGCGTCCATAAAGTTTGGTCGCCTACCTTTTCGGCAATCCCCGTATAATGTAAATTGAGATACTGAAAGAATATCTCCTTGAACATCAAGCAGTGATTGATTCATTTTCCCTTCATCATCTTCAAAAATACGTAGGTTCACAATCTTGTCTGCTACATATTTAATATCTTCCAATGTATCGGAATGTGTAATTCCGACTAAAAGCATTAAACCATTTTTGATGGCTCCGACTTCTTCATTTTGAACAATAACACGCGCGTCTTTTGCACGTTGTACAACAACTTTCATGACAACTTATCTCCTAACTCATGACACGTCGAACTGAATAAATATCACGAATTTGCTTAATCCGTTCTACAACTTTATGAAGATGACTTACATTTTGTATTGAAATCGACATATTGATTGTAGCTACTTTATTACGGTCGGATCTTCCAGAAACGGCTGAAATATTCGTCTTCGTTTCATTTACAGCCTGAAGGACCTCATTTAATAATCCGCGACGATCAAATCCGTTTATCTCAATTTCAACATTAAATTCTTTACGATCATTTAGATTACTTTCCCATTCAACCTCTATTAGTCGTTGCTGCGCATCCTCAGTATGAACGTTTTGACAATCTGCGCGATGTACGGATACGCCTCTACCTTTTGTTATGAATCCAACAATTTCATCTCCAGGTACCGGATTACAACATTTTGATAGGCGAATTAGTAAATTATCAATCCCTTGAACCTGTACGCCCGAATCACGTCTTTTCGAACGAGATGAAACTTGTTTAACCTCTGATACCGTTTCAATAACTTGTTCTAAGTCACGCTGCTTTCTAAGTTTATCAGTCAAACGATTGGCAATTTGGGCTGCCGTAATGCCGTTATACCCAATCGCTGCATACATATCATCTTCATTTGAAAAATTAAATTTCTCAGCAACCCTTTTAATATTATCAGGTGTTAGTATATCCTTCACTTCAAATTCAAGGTTACGAATTTCTTTTTCAACAAGCTCTTTCCCTTTTTCAATATTCTCTTCACGGCGTTGCTTTTTGAAAAACTGTCGGATCTTGTTTTTTGCTTGGGATGTTTGGGCGAGCTTAATCCAGTCCTGGCTTGGGCCATAGGAATGCTTCGAAGTTAGTATCTCAATGATGTCCCCTGTCTTCAATTGATAATCCAAGGTCACCATTTTTCCGTTTATCTTTGCACCAATCGTTTTATTCCCAATTTCCGAGTGAATACGGTATGCAAAATCAATCGGAACAGAACCAGAAGGTAATTCTATGACATCGCCTTTTGGTGTAAAGACGAAAACCATGTCAGAGAACAAATCAATTTTTAAGGACTCCATAAATTCTTCGGCATTTGATGCATCATTTTGCCACTCTAAAATTTCACGGAACCATGTTAATTTTTCTTCAAACGACGATTGTGTGTTAACCTGTTTACCTTCTTTATATGCCCAATGCGCTGCAATTCCGAATTCGGCAATTTGGTGCATCTCAACTGTTCGAATTTGGACTTCCAATGGGTCACCCTTCGGACCAATCACTGTAGTGTGCAGGGATTGATACATATTTGGCTTAGGCATTGCAATATAATCTTTGAATCTTCCTGGCATTGGCTTCCAACAAGTATGGATGATTCCTAAGACTGCATAACAATCTTTAATGCTATTTACGACGATTCGAACTGCAAGTAGATCATAAATTTCATTAAATTGTTTATTTTGAAGTACCATTTTTCGATAAATGCTATAGATATGTTTTGGTCGACCAGAAATATCAGCTTTAATCGAAACCTCATCAACATGTTCTTTTACATCATTAATGACTTCCTCAAGATACTCCTCACGTTCCGCTCGTTTCTTTTTCATCAGGTTGACAATCCGGTAGTATTGCTGTGGATTTAAATATCGTAAGGCTGTATCTTCAAGCTCCCATTTAATTTTAGATATCCCAAGTCGATGTGCTAATGGAGCAAAAATTTCAAGCGTCTCATTGGAAATCCTACGCTGTTTTTCTGGTGGGAGATGCTTTAAAGTACGCATGTTGTGCAAACGGTCTGCTAACTTGATTAAAATAACACGAATGTCCTGAGCCATTGCAACAAACATTTTACGATGATTTTCAGCCTGTTGTTCTTCCTGAGATTTGTATTTAATTTTCCCTAACTTTGTGACTCCATCAACAAGCATTGCAACTTCTGGGGTAAATGCATCACTAATTTCTTGAAGCGTTACATTCGTGTCTTCCACTACATCATGTAGGAAACCACCCGCAATTGTTGAAGGATCCATCTCAAGGTCAACTAAAATACCAGCCACTTGTACGGGGTGGATAATGTACGGTTCACCAGATTTGCGAAACTGCTCCCGATGAGCTATCTCTGCAAATTTATAAGCTCGTTCAATAAATTCGAGATCCTTATTATTCAAATATTTTTTTGCCTTTTCTATCACTTGCTCAGGAGTTAAGACCTGTTCGTTTGCCATGGATTTTATCACCTTTTTATAAATTGAAGATTCAAGATATCCTCTTGAATCATTTTTAAAATATAGAATTAAAAAGATTATTGTTTCTATTATCTTGAAAATCTTGAAAGATGTAAAGGGAAATAACATAAATATCGCCTATTAAGTCTAAAAATTCTTTACCCAAGGGTTATAGAAAGGAAACTATTAAAAAAAAGCACTCAAAACTGAGCGCTTCTCATCTATACCTTAATACTGCATAAGTGTTAATACATCATAACCATCAAGCTTGTCACGACCATCTAGGTAAGTGAGTTCGATAAGGAATGCAATTCCTGCAACAATACCACCAAGCTGTTCTACAAGATTAATTGTTGCTTCAATTGTTCCACCAGTAGCTAGTAAGTCGTCTGTGATTAATACACGTTGACCCGGTTTAATTGCATCTTTGTGAATTGTTAAAACATCTTTTCCGTACTCGAGACCATAATCCACCTTAATTACATCTCTTGGTAGTTTTCCTTCTTTTCTAACAGGAGCAAATCCTACACCATGTGAATATGCGACTGGACAACCAATAATAAAGCCACGAGCCTCTGGTCCAACAACAAGGTCAATTTCTTTTTCCCTAGCATATTTCACAATTTGGTCTGTAGCATATTTATACGCTTCACCGTCATTCATTAAAGGAGTAATATCCTTAAATTTAATGCCTGGCTTTGGATAATCGTCCACAATTTCAATATACTTTTTTAAATCCATTACTTAATTGCCTCCTCAAGCGAATGCGAACCTTTATTTATTGCATCAAACCATTGCTTTAATTGTTGATATGATGAATACAATAATTGCTTTTCCAATTCAATTCGTTTTGCTTTTAATTGGTATGTTTTCGATTCAGTCAAATCCCTTTTCTTAGCTTGATTTGATAATGAAAGAAATCCATTGTCTATTTTAACAAATTCTAATTCAAAAAACACCTGTGACATAAAATCTATTGTTTCCGTCGACCATCCTCTATATTTTGCTAACTCATGAGCATAGCGATTCATATCAAACGGACCTTTTTTTGCCAAAAATGCATAAAACCATTTAAAATGCTCCCGTGTCGGGATTGTGCTGAAAAAATGATCCTGCTCATGAAAAAATAATGTGTAAATCCGATTCGGAAAACTAGTATCAAATAGTACTTTAATCATTTGATCTTCTTCTGGCAAGTCAAGAAGTACAACATTCTTTGATTCAAACTGTAGCTTTGTTGCCTCTTCAAACGATGAAATTACCGTTACGTCGTGATTAGATAGACGAAGTTTTTGAACAGTTTCCTGAGCAAATGAAATTAATTGGAGTTTACCATCTTTGATTTTTTCTAGGTAGGATAAGAAATCACGCATTCCGCGAATATCAAATAATTGCCACTCATGAACAGCTATATCCTGTAACATCATTTGTGGCTTTCTATTATTATTCCATTCATTAATAGATAATTCCCCTATAACGGAAACCTTCGATAAAGGTGAAATTCCGTCAACAGTATGCCCTAATCCAAAGCCAACTCCATCTAGAGCTATTTGGTCTTCCTGAAGGACAATTTTCAAATGACTTTGATCAGAGCCAATTCTACGAAGCGAATTGATTTCAACATCATTGATTTGCACCTTGGGTTTTGGGTTTCCCATTCCAAATGGTGCTAATTTGTTCAACTCTAGAATTGTTTCGATCGAAACATCCTGTATACTGCAAATAGCATCTACAGTTGTGATAGGTTGAAAGTCTTCTGGCGTTAAGACCTCATTTGCAATTGTATTAAGACGATTTCTTAAGTCTGCCACATCTTCTACTTTTAGTGTCATTCCGGCTGCCATTGGATGTCCACCAAAATGCGGTAAAATATCACGACATGTTGATAGACTTTCATATAGATTAAAGCCTTCAATACTTCTTGCTGAGCCTTTTGCCAACCTTTTTTGCGAATCAATGCTTAAGACAATTGTTGGCCGATAGAAGCGGTCAACTAATCTAGAAGCAACAATTCCAATCACCCCAGGGTTCCAGCCTTCCCTTGCAATGACTAATACTGAATTTGAAGATGGTGGAAAATTTCTCTCTACCTCTTGAATGGCTTCTTGAGTCATTTGATTGACTAATTGTTGCCTTTCTTTGTTCAGTTCATCAATTTCATCGGCAATATATGATGCTTCTTCTATATCATTTGTCAATAATAAATCAACTGCAGGATCAGCAGATTGCAATCGACCTACTGCATTTATTCGTGGACCGATTGCAAATCCAACTGTTTCTTCAGATATATCATTGGATTCGATCTTCGCTTTTTTTAATAATGCTCGTAAACCTGGCCGCTTGGTATTTTGTAACGCCCTTATTCCCTTTTTTGCAAGGAGTCGATTTTCCCCAGTTAAAGGAACTAAATCGGCAATTGTTCCAATAACGGCTACATCAAGTAAATCTGTAGGGACTTCTCCCCGTAAAGCATGAGCTACTTTAAAAGCAACCCCAACTCCTGCCAATTCCTTAAACGGATACTGGCTATCAGGCTTTCTCGGATGGATAATCGCTGTTGCAACGGGTAACTCAGGCCCAACCTCGTGGTGATCTGTAATGATTAAGTCAATGCCTAATTCTTTTGCAACCTCTGCTTCATGAAGGGCAGAAATACCTGTATCTACAGTAATAATAAGTGAGAATCCTTCCGATTTTGCCCAACGAAAAGCTTGTTCATTTGGGCCATAACCTTCCGTGAATCGATTTGGAATATAAAACTCAACATTTGCACCTTTTTCTTTTAAAGCAGTAACCATTACGGTCGTACTGCTCACACCGTCCGCATCATAATCACCAAAAACTAAAATCTGTTCCTCTTTTTTAATGGCCTTATTAATTCGGTCAATGGCCGTATCCATTTGATCCAGTAAAAATGGATCGTGGAACTCTAGTAAATCTGGTTCTAAAAATTCACGTGCTTCTTGGACAGTTGTTAGTCCTCTATTCACTAGTAGGGATGCTACTAGAGGTGTAACTTGCAGTTCTTTAACTAGTAGATTTGCGTTTGTCTGGTTGTAATCATTTACTTTCCAACGAGTTTTAGATTGTAACAAAAGTTTCACCCCTTAACCATACTATTATATCGAAGCTTTGGGCGTGTTACAACGATTGACATTTTTTATATAATAGGTTCTAATTTTCAGTCGTCATCAGAGTATGGATTGATATGGATAAAAACGTTATGTACCTCTGCATATTCCATCAGTTTTGCTTTTACCTTTTTCCCAACCTTATGTCCATCTTCAACAGTCATATAGGGATCGACAGAAATTTTCAAATCTACAATAACATAATGTCCATGCTCACGGGCATGAAGTTCGGTAATTTTTTTCACTTCCGGAACGGACAGAACCAATTCCCTAAATTCAGTTGTATCTTCATCATGTAACACATGATCTAATGTATTATGTATTGCTTCCGTTCCAAATTCCCAGGCCATTTTTACAATTAAAACAGCAACAACTAACCCCGCAACCGGGTCGGCATAAACAAGCCAGTCAATTCCTAAATAGCCACCAAGAATAGCCCCAACAATACCCACAAGCGTAGCAATGGAAGCAAAGACATCAGAACGGTCATCATATGCATTAATTATTAGTGCATCACTCTTAATTTTTTTTCCGAGATGATATTTATATCTAAACATGATTTCTTTAATGATGATGGAGAATAGAACAGCATAAATAGCCATCATCTTTGGAACAGCGATAGGCTTAAAAAATGCCTCAATTGATGCTTTTCCGATTTCGAATCCGACGAGTGCTAGTAATACAGCAACAATGATGGCAGAAACAGACTCAGCTTTACCATGACCATATGGATGATCTTCATCTGGTGGTCTTTTTGCTGCGCGGACTCCAACGAAAACCGCGATAGACCCTGCCACATCTGAAGCCGAATGGACCGCGTCTGCAATAAGCGCGCGACTATTGGATTGTACCCCAATCACCCATTTAATAATAGCTAGAATGATATTCCCCACAACACCGATAATAATGGCTTTTTCTGCTTGTTTAAAACGATCGTTCTCTTTCAAAAAATCCTCATCCTCCCCATGTAAGTTTGAGAACAAAAAATGCGCTTTTTTCTTTTGCGCATACACATGCTTTTTAGTGTATCCAAATTCATGGAGAAAATAAAAAGTCGTGAAAAATCACGACTTTTTACTGTTATATTATACCTGTGGTTCTGTTTCTGTTTGTGCTGGACGCTTTTTGGTAATTTGCTTTGTCTTCCACACTAACCATAGCTGTGCTGCAATGAATATAGATGAATACATACCAGCAACTAAACCAATTGTTAAGGCGAAAGAGAAATTAGTAATAGCCTGTCCACCTAATAATAATAATGCAACACTTGTGAAGATAACGGTTATAGCAGTATTAACGGAACGCCCTAATGTTTGTCTTAATCCATTGTTTACTATACTTGCAAGATCTTCATATGTTTTAACACGCTTTTTCTTCTTATAAAGTTCACGAATTCTATCGAACGTAACAATTGTATCATTAATAGAGTAACCAATAATGGTTAATATAGCAGCGATAAATGTTACATCTACTTCAAGTCGTGTGACACTAAAGATAACAATCATAAAGAGAGCATCGTGGAATAGCGCAACAATTGCAGCAAGCCCCATTAACCACTCAAAGCGAAATGCAACATAGATAATAATACCAGCCATCGCAATTAAGCTTGCTATAAAGGCGTTTCTAGCCAATTCTTTTCCAACTGTTGGAGAGACTGTACTAACGTTAGGATCTGCCCCGTACAGGTCATGGAAATGAGCTTTTACTTCGTTTACTTTATCCTTAGAAAGCTCATCAGCAAAACGTGCAACGCCAATGTCATTATTATCTCCTGATATCACGATTTCCTTGGCCTCTAGATCAAGCTTACTAAGTTCATCTGTGAATTCTTCTTGAGAAATTGGATGGTCAGCAAGCACCTCCATACGGGTACCAGCAACAAAATCAATACCAAGATTAAGCCTAAAGATTACTAATATAGCTATTCCTACGATAACCATTATACCAGATGCCATAAAGAATTTATTTTTATGTTTCGCAAAATCAAATCGATCAAATCGAGTTGGATAATTTCCTTCCTCATCGGCATCAGCTAAGTTTCGAATATCACTTTGTTTAACACCAAACCAGCTTGGTTTCTTATTTAAAAATTTGCTATTTACCCAAAGCCCAAGTAATAATCTACTTCCATAAACAGCAGTTATAAAGCTTAGCAAGATACTTACGATTAACATAGTTGCAAAGCCTTTTACAGCACTTGTACCAAAAATAAATAGAACCACACCTGCTAAAAGAGTTGTAATATTTGCATCAAATATTGTTAGGAAGGAGTTTTTACTTCCTGTACGATATGCAGATAAAATAGACTTTCCAGACTTAATTTCTTCCTTAATTCTCTCATAGGTAATAATATTCGCATCAACGGCCATACCTACCCCAAGGATTAGGGCTGCAATACCTGGTAAAGTAAGTACCGCATTCATCCAATCAAATACTAGTAAGTTCAAATAAACAAAGATACTTAATGTAATAGCAGCAATAAGGCCAGGGAAACGATAAAATACAAGCATGAATAATAGGACTAAGAAAATACCAATTGCCCCTGCGAAGACGGTTTTCTCTAAAGCTTGCTCACCAAATTTTGCTCCAACGGATGTGGAATAGATTTCTTCTAAATCAACAGGAAGTGCGCCTGCATTTAACAAGGAAGCAAGTTCTTTTGCCGATTCAACTGTAAAGCTGCCTCCTTCTATTGAGACCGTCTTTCTGTTGAATACTTCATTAACAGATGCTGCAGAAAGGTACTTTGGATTTGGCTTCTTACTTTCAGCCTCAAAGGAATCCACACCTTCTTCAAAATCCAACCATATCACCATTAAATTGTTTGGAGCTTGGTCAAGAACTTTTTGTGTAGCGTTTTTTAGGTCATCTGAATTTTTAACTGTAAGCGAAACGGCTGGTTTACCCATTTGGTCGAATGCCTGACTAGCGCCATTTTGCGCCAATTGAGAGCCGTCAAGTAATACGTTGTCATTAACATCCCTGAAGGTTAACTTTGCTTGTGTTGAAAGCATTTCACGAACTTTTTGCTGGTCTTCTACACCGGCTAATTGCACTCGGATTCTATCCTTACCTTCGATTTGAATATTTGGCTCATTAACACCAAGTACGTCTACACGATTTGTTAACGCATTTACTGTACTTACTAAAGCTTCTCTATCAATTACGTCGCCTTCTTTAGCTGGTTTTACCTCATAAAGGATTTCAAATCCACCTTGAAGATCGAGTCCTAATTTAATATTTTTTGCGGTATCTGTACCGGTAACTCCGATTAAAGCACCAAAAAGAAATACCAATACAAAAAACACCACTATGCGGCCTTTTTTAACCATAAGTATGTATATCCTCCTTTATATAAGAAAACCGAAAGGTACGCCTGCCTATTGGTGACATGCATAAGTCGAGCGCTGACAGAAGGCGCACTTTGCCTTCAAAAAGCGATTAGCTTATGACCTCGAGCCGATGGGGCCTAGAGCTAGACATTTCTATTCTAGTAAAAAACTAGCTGGTCCTTTAAGCCCTCCATCACAATTATGAAACAATGCGATTTTGATGTCAATTGCAGCTTTTGTGATGTTAATGCCACATCTAAAAAAAATTTATAGTTCTATCTATGAATTATAGTAATTTTTCTAAAGCCTGTTTTCCTTCACCTTCAAACCAATTCGGTGCTTTAAAAGCTTCTACCGTTGCATAGTTCATATAATCTCCAACTTTTACTCCGAGAATATCACTGACAATTTGGTGCAACTGCTTTTCTTCTTTTTCTTTTCTCCATGTTTTTTTTTTCATAAACTCCCACAGTTCTTCCTCTTTAACGCTGTCGTATCCGTACAGTCCGAATTCTTCCAGCTTGCTCTTCAAAAATGGACGAACTGTTTCACGATACTTGTCATACATGTGACTCTCTGATTGACTCACTCATCATCTCTCCCATTTTTCAACTAACTTACGATACTTGTCATGCTTGGCCACCTACTAAGCATATAGTTAATTGTAAATGATATCACCTTTTTTGAGAAGGTAGGGAAAATGAATTGTCAAAGCAAACATTCCTTAAAGGTACGTTAATTTTAATTATTGCAGGGCTCATTACAAGAATATTGGGATTTATTAATAGAATTGTTGTCGCGCGTCTTATTGGTGAAGAAGGTGTGGGGCTCTATATGATGGCAATCCCTACATTTGTCCTCACCATCACATTAACCCAGATGGGACTTCCAGTTGCAATATCGAAATTAGTAGCAGAAGCAGAAGCACAGGGTGATAAGAGAAAAATCAAAAAAATCTTGGTTGTTTCCCTATCCATTACTGGGACATTAAGTATTATCTTTACACCTATGATGATCTTTCTTGCACCATTATTATCTGAGACACTTCTTACGGATGCAAGAACGTATTATCCTTTATTAGCGATATCACCGATTGTCCCTATTGTGGCGATTTCATCTGTTCTCCGTGGCTATTTCCAAGGTCGTCAAAACATGAAGCCACCTGCTTATTCACAGGTAATTGAACAAGTCGTCAGAATTACCTTAGTGTATGTGTTTACGAAGGCCTTTTTACCGATGGGGATTGAATACGCTGCAGCAGGTGCAATGCTTTCGGCCGTTGTGGGAGAATTAATGTCACTCATTTATTTATTCTTTATGTTCAAACTGAAAAAACGGATTCGCATCCGGCAGAACTTTTTTAAATCGGCTAAACACGGAAAAGAAACATTCAATGATTTGACACGAATTGCGGTTCCAACATTAGGCAGTAGAATGATAGGGTCGATATCTTGGTTTTTTGAACCGATTGTCGTTGCCCAAAGTTTAGCAATTGCCGGTGTCGTTACACATCTCGCGACACGACAATACGGAGAGTTAACAGGTTTTGCTTTACCACTACTTATGCTTCCATCGTTTATTACGACTTCACTTTCAACAGCACTTGTGCCTTCCATAAGTGAAGCAGCAGCAAAAAAACAAACATTATTAATTGAATATCGTCTCAAACAGGCATTACGATTATCTCTTGTTTCAGGTGGGTTAGCAATTGTTGTTTTATATGTGTTTGCTTCCCCAGTAATGGAGCTGATGTATGGGAATAGTAATTCAGCCATTTATATAAAAGTAATGGCTCCGTTTTTTATCTTTTATTACTTCCAGGGCCCTCTTCAAGCAACCTTGCAGGCTCTTGATTTAGCCAAAGCCGCTATGGTCAATAGTTTTATCGGAAATTTTATAAAAACGGGAGCGATTTTTATCCTTGCAACGAGACCTTCGCTTGGGATTATGGGAGCAGCTCTTGCTATTGTCATTGGGATGATGCTTGTCACTTTGCTACATTTTTCAACGATTGTAAAAGTGATCTCTTATAGTTTTTATGTTAAGGATTATTTAAAGAGTGGTATAACCATGGTTCTATCAGGCATAGGGGGTCATTACTTTTATCAATTCTGCTTAACCGATGGTTCCCTTGCTATAAGAACGCTTGCAGCGATTGGTGTTACATCATTTATTTATGTTGTTCTGTTGTTTGTTTTTAAGCTTTTGACAAAAGAGGAAGTAAATAGGATTCCTTTTATTGGACCAAAGCTAGCAACACTCTTGTAATTACTAATCCAAAAGGTAACCGACCACGGTTACCTTTTTTCATCTTTTATATCTACATGTAGTTTTCCGTGATGATAATTACAGATGGAAATTTTCTTAATATCACTATAACCTAACTTCTTCAACTCAGACCGGAGCCAAAATTCTGTCTTATTAATTTGTTTTAAATGATCCACTTGTATTTCTCCATCAAGAACGACTGGTAAATCAATTGTATAATCTGAGAAATCGGAAGGTTGATCCTTACTTTTTTCTAAAACGGACAATTCTCCTGATGATTCAAGTATAGCAAATTCCACATCAGCTAAATTTTTTATGTTTTTTTCACGAAGTTGCATCATAAGATCATCATGATTATAACGTTGCTGCCTCATGGCATGTTCATCAACTTTACCCCTATTCACAATCACTGTTGGACGTCCATCGATAAGTTCTCTAAGTTTTTTACTTTTTAACGACAGCAGGGCTAGTAAGTATTGGATCCCCATCAGCAAAACCATCGGTATGAGTGAATGGAGAATTGGGTCTTTTGTACTCTCGATACCGATAACTGCCATCTCTGCAATCATCATAAAAACCACTAAATCGATAAGACTAAGTTCTCCAATTTCTCGTTTACCCATTAATCGAAAAATTGTTAACAGGATAATATAAAGAAAAATAGTCCTACCCACAATGATGAGGTATTCTTCCAATGAAAGTCCCCCTCTCAAATGGATCCTAATATATAAAACACATATTTCATCTTAGTTTGCGCAAATCCTCCCAAAACATGATTTAAGTATTTTCCAGATAGCCTGAATGGACAAGAAAAGTTTGTACTTTTTATTCTAATTTATTGTGGTAGTGAATATGCTCGTACTAAGGGTTATCCGTATATATTTGAGGGGGAGAGAATCGATATGAGGAAAATGGGAGTTGCAATGGTTTATGGTGTAGTAGCAATTTTTTTAATTGTTATTGTATCTAGTTTACTTATCTCACTATTACTTCGATTTACTTCACTTCAGGAATCTTCAATGTCCTGGGTGATTTTAGGGGCTTCCTTCCTTGCTCTTTTCATCGGTGGTTTTGTTTCAGGTGGAAAAGGAAAGGAAAAAGGTTGGCTAATTGGTGGAGGTACAGGTATTTTATATTCTATTATTGTATTTATTGTTCAATTTTTAGGATATGACGCTACATTCACAACGGAGCAAACTATGTATCATGTTGGGTTTTTAGCGGCTGCTGTAATTGGCGGAATTTTCGGGGTGAATATGACAACTCCATCAAGAAGAGATGTTTAAAAGAAAAAACAAAAAAAGAGCGCCCGAGACGCTCTTTTTTTATGAAAAATTAGTCCTTGATGACATCACGTACTGCTTGTCTGTCATATGTAAGATTTGCATTTCCAGATTTAATAATAATCTTGTTTTCATCGATTGCATCAACTGTTCCGTGTAAACCGCCTACAGTTACAACTTTATCCCCTTTTTGAAGGTTAGATTGCATGTTAAGAGTAGCTTTTTGACGCTTTTGTTGTGGACGAATTAACAAGAAATAGAAAATCGCAAACATTAGAATCAACGGACCAACTGTTCCTAAAATACCTTCCATTCATTTCACCTCCCGACTCTATCTTTTTTTCATTTTTTCTTTAGTTAGAAGTTTTTCGCGTTCGGCTTATTGAAACCATATCGCTCAAAAAATTCTTCGCGGAAGTCTCCAAGACGATCTTCGCGAATCGCTTGACGGACTTGCTCCATTAATTTTAACAGAAAATGAAGATTATGATAAGTAGTAAGTCTTATTCCGAATGTTTCACTTGTTTTTATTAAGTGTCTAATATAGGCACGGCTATAATTTTTGCATGTATAGCAATCACAATTTTCGTCCAACGGTCCAAAATCACGTGCATACTCCGCGTTTTTAACTACTAATCTTCCTTCGCTTGTCATAAGCGTTCCATTTCGAGCAATTCTAGTAGGTAGCACACAGTCAAACATATCAATTCCACGTATCGCTCCATCAATCAAGGAATCCGGTGAACCGACACCCATTAAATATCTAGGCTTATTCGTTGGTAAGAGTGGTGTTGTAAACTCGAGTACTCGGTTCATTACGTCTTTTGGCTCACCAACAGATAAGCCACCTACAGCATAGCCAGGGAAGTCTAGAGATACTAAGTCTCTTGCACTTAGTTTACGAAGTTCCTCATATTCTCCTCCCTGAACAATACCAAATAGTCCCTGGTCTTGTGGACGACTATGTGCCTGTATGCATCTTTCAGCCCAACGACTTGTCCTCTCAACAGATTTCTTCATATATTCAAAGCTAGCTGGATATGGTGGACACTCATCAAATGCCATCATAATATCTGAACCAAGTGCATTTTGTATCTCCATTGCCTTTTCTGGGGACAAAAATAGCTTATCTCCATTTAAATGATTACGGAAATGAACGCCTTCTTCCTTAATTTCTCTAAATTCACTTAAACTAAATACCTGGAATCCTCCTGAATCAGTAAGAATAGCTCGATCCCAGTTCATGAATTTATGCAAGCCACCTGCTTCTTTGATGATTTCATGGCCTGGTCTTAACCAAAGATGATAGGTATTGCTTAAAATAATACCAGCACCCATCTCCTTAAGGTCTTCTGGTGACATTGTCTTTACGGTTGCAAGTGTTCCCACTGGCATGAATGCAGGTGTTTCAAAAGAACCGTGCGGGGTATGTACAATTCCTAGTCTCGCACCTGTTTGCTTACAGGTCTTAATATGTTCGTATCTTATTGCTGTCACTTATATGTCTCCTTTATCGTGGGTGAATATAACTCACCACCAGAAATATCTAATTTGCACCGTATCTTATTTAATTAGCATGGCGTCCCCAAAGCTAAAGAATCGATACCGTTCTTTTACTGCTTCGTTATACGCATGGAGGATATTCTCACGTCCAGCCAGTGCACTTACAAGCATAATCAATGTTGACTTTGGAAGATGGAAGTTTGTTATAAGACCATCTATTGCCTCATACTGATATCCAGGGTATATAAAAATATTCGTCCACCCGCTAGATTCTACGAATTTGCCATTATTTTTCACAATCGTTTCAAGGGTTCTCGTTGAGGTAGTTCCTACAGAAATAATTTTCCCACCATTTGCTTTTACCCCATTTAGTAAATTAGCAGTTTCCTCTGTCATTTGATAAAATTCAGAATGCATATCATGATTTTCAATTGTTTCTGCACTTACGGGACGAAATGTTCCTAACCCAACATGCAAGGTAATAAAGGCTGTATGTACTCCCTGGTCACGGATTTGCTGTAAAAGCTCTTCTGTAAAATGCAGGCCAGCTGTAGGTGCTGCTGCTGAACCACGATGCTTTGCATACACAGTTTGATATCGTTCTTTGTCATCCAATTGCTCATGAATATAAGGGGGCAACGGCATCTCACCTAAGGCTTCTAAAACCTCATAAAAAATACCTTCATAATGAAAGCTCAACATTCTTCCACCATGATCACCAATTGCCGTACAAGTTGCTTTTAATCGTCCGTCACCAAAGGTTAATACAGTACCTTCTTTCACACGTTTTGCAGGCTTAACAAGGGTCTCCCAACTATCACCGTCTTTTTGTTTTAAGAGTAGGACTTCTACTTTTGCACCTGTGTCCTCTTTTACTCCATACAGTCTTGCTGGCAACACGCGTGTGTCGTTTAGGACTAGGCAATCCCCTTTATTTAGATAGGATAGGATTGAACGAAAATGAGTATGGGTAATTGCCCCTGTCACTTTATCTACTACCATTAAGCGCGAAGACTCTCGATTTTCCAACGGTGTTTGTGCGATTAATTCCTCTGGTAACTCAAAATCAAATAAATCTACTTTCATATTTCCACCTAATTTCTACTAACTTTCTAACGAAACTTACCAAATACGTAAAAAATTAATGATAATACAATACTAATTACAATAGATGTAACGATTGGAAAATAAAATGTGGTATTCCCTTTTTTCACGACAATATCCCCAGGTAGTTTTCCTATAAAATGCATAATAAACCCGACAACTAATAATAGAATTCCCATTATCATTAGCATTTTACCCATTTTAACTTTATTCACTCCTTATAAGGTATTGGAACGAAGGCATCTATTTGTAAATCAATTTTCGTGTATGATAAAAACTTAATTGAATAAAGTTAAAAAGCCTCCGGCGGATGCCACGATTTTTCAAAGGTAATTTTTCGAGCGCGCTCGAAAAAAATCGGCCACATATACGCCAATGCGTATATGATTAGGTCATTACTCCTTTGGAACCTCAATTTGAAAATGTCGATATACCAGTTCTGTTACAATACGACCACGTGGGGTTCGTTGCAAGAAACCAATTTGCAGAAGGTAAGGCTCATAAACATCTTCAATTGTATGTGCTTCCTCGCCAATCGTTGCTGCAATCGTCTCAAGACCTACCGGACCACCACGAAACTTCTCAATGATCCCTCTAAGTAATTTATGGTCAATATGATCAAGTCCTAAACGGTCTACCTGTAGCAATTCTAAGGCTGAATCTGCCATTTGTGTTGATATTGTACCATTACCGCGTACCTGTGCGAAGTCCCTTACTCGCCTTAGTAAACGGTTCGCAATCCTTGGTGTCCCTCTTGATCGTCTCGCTATTTCGTGTGCCGCTTGTCCTTCAATTTCTACATCCAATAATTCAGCTGTTCTTGTTACAATATCAGCTAATTGATTTTCAGTGTAATATTCAAGTCGACTAAGTACCCCAAATCGATCCCTAAGAGGTGCTGATAATGATCCAGCACGTGTTGTAGCTCCAACTAAAGTAAAGGGTGGTAAGTCGAGTCGAACAGAACGTGCTCCCGCTCCCTTTCCAATCACGATATCCAAACAGAAATCCTCCATCGCAGGATATAAAACCTCCTCGATGGACCTTTGGAGACGATGAATTTCGTCAATAAAAAGGACATCACCTGGTTCAAGTGCTGTCAATATAGCCGCTAAATCCCCCGGCCTTTCAATTGCAGGCCCTGAGGTTGTCCGAATATTTACGCCCATTTCATTTGCAATAATCGTAGCTAGTGTTGTTTTCCCAAGTCCTGGAGGCCCATATAATAATACATGGTCCAGGGTTTCTTGTCTCATTTTAGCTGCTTCAATAAAAATCGATAAATTTGATTTTACCTTTTCTTGACCAATATATTGAGCTAAGGTTTGTGGTCTGAGGCTTTGCTCGATTGCTGACTCTTCGTAATTGGCACTTCCTGAAACGATTCTGTCCTCCATTCAAGCATCCTCCTTATTTTAATAGCTTTTGTAAAGCCTTTTTAATATATTGATCAGTTGAGAGCTTTTCTTTTCTTAGCTCTGGCAAAACTTTATTGATTTCTCTTTCCGCATAGCCTAACACTTTAAGAGCTTCAACTGCTTCATCAATTTCTGTGTGACTTGTATTGTCCACAAACTCATGATCTTCACTAAACAAATCGGGATGGAGTGCTGGCATAAGGTCATGAAGCTTTCCTTTCAGATCTAGTATTATTTGTCGAGCTGTCTTTTTACCTACACCTGGAAACTTAACAAGGAATTTCTCGTCCTCGTTTTCAATTGCACGAATGACTTGTTCTGGTTCCCCCGAAGCCAAAATCGCGAGTCCTCCCTTTGGACCAATCCCTGTAACATTTAAGAGTTTCAAAAATAAAGCACGCTCCTCACGTGTCTTAAAGCCATAAAGTGCTAATATATCTTCTCTTACATGCTGATATGTATAAACAATTTCCTTATTATTTCTTTTAAAAATAAACGGATTTGGTGTAAGGACTTGGTAGCCTACCCCATTATTTTCGATAACGATATATTCCGGATTTATGTAGTCAACCGTCCCTTTAATAAATTCAATCAAACTTATTCTCTCCCCTACTTTGCTGTACCCCATTTTATCATATTCGTCAAAAAAAGACTAAAAATAAAAGAGAGACTAGAAGGGGTCTAGTCTCTTGAAAAATGTTATATATTAAGGGGAGGATGTATAGGTTTTATAGGTTTCAATGACATTAATGTACTCATCTTTTGTTCCTATTTTGATTCCTTTTTTCAGTAAATCATGTTGGTAGCTTTCAAGTTTCTCAACGTCGATCTGAAAGAATGATTGGATAACCTTTTCTGATTCATCTGGTTTGCCATTAAAAATAGATAAAATTCCATCTTCCGTTATACCAAAATAGCCATTTGTTTTAAGCAAAGGTGAAATATCGTCTATTCGTTGTTGAAAAACAACCTGAGTATCATCTTGATGGACTAGGTTCCAATCCTCATATTGTGCCCAAAAATCTTCCATAGATAAGATTGTTTCTTTTATGATTTCTTCGCTTACCTCGCCGTCTACATAAACACGTTCAAGAATGACAGTGACTTCTAATGGACCGGTTACCTCTTG
Organism: Fredinandcohnia onubensis; assembly: GCF_031181385.1. Classification (GTDB taxonomy): domain Bacteria; phylum Bacillota; class Bacilli; order Bacillales; family Bacillaceae_L; genus Ferdinandcohnia; species Ferdinandcohnia onubensis_C. The sequence continues at coordinate 268,090 of NZ_JAPSKV010000004.1, read as the reverse complement.
AACAGAATCATTGTTTTCTTCGATTTCCGCACCAATTCCTGAAAAGCTAGGCAATATAAAAACAACCGCTAGACAAACGATTACTTTTACAATCTTTTTCATTTTGGCATCACCTCTTACAATTAGTTGCCAACTCTTTTTTATACTTGTATATGACCATCCTACACATATTAGTTTGACCATTATTAACAAGAATATCCAATGTTCTTTGAAAAAATTTCCCATAAAAAAAAGGATGTCCCAAAGGACACCCAAAATTAAATTACATTAACCCCTATTATTGTTTGTGAATGGCTCACTAATAGCATCGCCAATGTTGTCAAAAAGGTCTTTTATGTCAGCATCAATTGTTTCACGTCTATTCCCGTTACGAATATCATTATCGATATCACGTACTCGTGAAAAAGTGCCTTCATCTGTCACAACATTGATATTTCGTTTACCAGCTAATGGCTGTACCGCTCTTTCTACAGCGCCTTGGACATTATTACGATTTGTATTATCGTTCGTATCAACAGCAACTAAGACGTTATCGTCTGTTACGATGACACGAGCATCGTCAACGTTTTTAACCTTTGAAGCACGTTCAGAAATTTTACGAACTAAGCTTCCATTGTCATTATAATATCCATATGTTTGTACTCTATGGTTATTGTCATTCAGATGGCTGTGATAGTTTGTATCGGCATGCCCATGGCCATTTTCATACATTGTATTTGGGTTACCATCATTAAAAGGGTTAATTGTTCGACCGTTACGGTTATTCATGATACCATTTCGACGTTGTTCCTCGCGATAGTTCATGATCCCGGGACGATTTTTTCTTGTTTTATCATTGTTATTTACCATACCGGTATTGTTATTGTCATTTCTGTTGTTCATGATGCCAGTGCGATTGTTATTGCCATTTCTATTGTTCATGATGCCGGTACGGTCATTCCTGTTATTCCCATTGCGATCCATAATTTCTGTTAATGGACCATCATTATCACGAAGACGGTTTCCATTTCCATCTTCATTATTTCGATTATTTTCATTCGAGTAATAACCGATTGGTCTAGCATTATCATTATAATCCTTATTTGGACCTGCCCCTTGATTATCGGTATTACACGCCGTTAGACCACCAAGTAATAATGCTGCAGTCGAAACTGTATAGAGTATTTTCCTCAATACAATAACCCCCTTTGACCTTTTGAACATATCTATATGTTCATCATTAGGTTGGCTTATCCAAAGAGGGATTATTTCTGTTAGTTTTTTGCAGGTTGTTTAAATCTTGGACAGTTCAAGTCCATTTTATATTTTTCACAGTTTTAGAATGTACTTTTTAAACAAATACTAAAAAAATACAAGGACGAATATATGATTTATTCGCCCTTCATTATATGTTTTATATTAATCGTCTAAGTCATCGTCAACATCTGGCATGTTAAACATTGGGTTAAACGGCATTTGCTGATTCGGATTCATTCCATATGGTGCACCCTGATATCCTGGGAATCCTCCACCTTGGAACTGTGGTTGAAATGGTGGTTGGAATTGTCCTTGAAATCCTGGTTGCCCCATTGGGTAGCCTTGTTGCGGGAAATGTCCTGCAAATGGAGGCTTCGGTCCACCACAGCCACAATCTTTTTTATTATAGAATTGTGATGGCATCATTTGCGGATTCATGGGTCCAGCAAAACCTGGTCCTGGATTGTTAGCCATCACTGGACTTACAGCTTGTGGTGCAGCTTGCATTGGCATATTAGGTCCAAATCCAGCAGGTCCTGGGAAACCTCCATTAAATCCATAACCAGGCATTACCGGAGTAACTGGTACACACGGTCCCATTGGTAACGGTGGTGCCTGCATTGGTGCCATTTGTGGCATTTGTTGCATTTCAGGTACATCTTCAAATTCATCTTCTACACCTGCGACCATTTGAGGCATTTGTGCTTGCATAATATTGAAATTGTTAATATCAATTTCAAATGGATATTGCGGTGGCATTTGTACTGGCGCCATTTGAACTGGAGCCATTTCTTCTTTTACTTCCTCTTTTACCCCTTCTGTTCGAGGGAATCCTCCCATCGGATTATATGGCACTTGTTGTGGTGGAAAGCCTCCCTGAAACCCTGGTACATAATTAAAACCGTACCCAGGCATAACTGGCGTAATAGGTACACAATTATTAAACATAGCTGGCTGTTGTAACGGCATTTGTGGCATTTGTGGCATTTGCGGCATATCGGCTTCAAAATCTTCTTCTGGTTCAAAATCTTCTTCCGGTGCCATCATCCCAGGTAAAACATTGGTTGGTGGTGTAGGAATTTGCGGCATCCCTAGCCCCATCAGATTAAAGTTATTGATATCAATTTCTAGTGGCTGATATTGTGGCGTTTGCGGCATTACTGGCATTTGTGGTGGTGCAACTGGCATCTGCGGCATTACTGGCATTTGTGGCATTTGAGGAATATATGGTCCTGTCTCAACACCTTTTACTTCCTCCTCAACTTCTGGTACCTCCTCTTCAAAATCGATTACTGGAAATGGTTGTGGTGCGATTTCAGCAAACGGATGCTGAATTTGTTCCTCTTTCGGTGCTACATTAATTTGAGCTTCTTTTTTAGCTCCACCAATTTGAGCTTCTTTTTTTACATGAACAGTTCCGGTTGGCACTTTAATTTTCATACCAGGCATAATCATATCAGGATTACTTAACTGAGTATTGACAGCTTTTAGTTCTTGGAAGTCGACCCCATATTTTTTCGCAATTTCCCATAAGGTGTCGCCTTTTTGAACGATATGGATCTTCACGCGATTTTCCCCTCCTATACATAAGTCAATACATACTATGTCAAAATAGGCAAATTGCCACTATTTCTCATCACAACTTATGCATAGGCTTCACAAATTATGTACAGCATGGGGGCTGGTCAAGCATAAAAAGTATATAAAAAAAGAGACTCGACTAAATGCCGAGTCTAAATACGATAATATGGATAACTACCTAATACAGTCACACCGCTCCCTAAAGCTTCTAATTCTGCAATCGCACTTGGGATTAAAATTTCATCCATTCTTTGTTCAATATCAATTAAAAACAAATAATTACCAAGACCAGTTTTCATAGGTCTTGATTCGATTTTAGACAAATTTAACTTTCTCCAGGCAAAAACGGACAATACCTGATGTAATGCCCCGGCCTGATCGGAAGGCAATGTAACCATCAAGGTTGTTTTATCTCCTGTATTTTCCTTAACTAGATCTAAATCTAACATCTCTTTATGTAAGACAACAAAGCGAGTATGATTATTATCAAAATCATGAATGTCATGTTTTACAATCGTTAAACCATATTCCTTTGCCGCAAATGAATTTGCAATAGCGGCATGATTCTGCTCTGGATGCTCACTTACAAATTTAGCGGCTGCACCTGTTGAACTTGTTTCAATGGGCTGTATATTTGGAAAATGGTTATATAAAAATTTATGGCATTGTGCGATTGCATGTGGGTGTGAATATATGCCTTGTACATCTTCCCAATTGTTTGTATTGTTGGGATGCACCATTAAATGCTGTTTGATTGGAATAATCACTTCACCAATAATTTTAAGTTGTTTTACATGAATTAGATAATCAATTGTTAAATTAACTGTTCCTTCAATCGTATTTTCTATTGGAACGACAGCCACATCTACTTCCCCGTTCTCTACTGCATCAATACATGCAGGTATCGTTCGATATGGTTTGTTTTCCTTACCGGGAAACAATGCCGCAACCGCTTGTGCAGTAAATGTTGCATTCGGTCCTAAAAACCCTACATTTGTAATGTTCATCGATCTATCCCCCTATGCTCCTGTTCCAAGAATTTCAACTTTATCTACAAATTCAAGTTTACGAAGTCTAGCTAGGAGGTCAGTTACTTCACCATGCATGCCTGATGTGTTTAATGAGAGTGTTACATTCGCTTTTCCCCTAAGCGGAATTGTTTGGTGGATTGTTAACACATTACAACCAGTATCTGCTACAGTTCTTAACAATTGAGAAAGGGTACCAGACCGGTCCTCTAGATGAAAAAACAATGAAATGATTTTTTCCTTAACAGTCGTATGAAAAGGGAAGACAGTGTCTTTGTATTTGTAATAAGCACTTCTACTTAAGTCCACTTTCTGTGTTGCTTCTGCAATAGATTGTGCTTCTCCACTGTCTAATAGTTCCTTAGCATCCAATGTTTTACGAACTGCTTCCGGAAGTACATCCTCACGAACAAGATAGAATTTGCCATCCATGTAAGCTACTCCCCCCTACTTCCCTTCTTTTGAACACGTTTTTTTATTCTATAAATTCAAATTCATATTCAAGTAATTTTACGATATCCCCGTGTTTTGCACCTTTTTCACGCAATGCGTCGTCGATTCCCATTCCTCGCAATTGGCGAGCGAACCGTTTTACAGACTCATCTCTTGAAAAATCAGTCATCTTAAAGAGTTTTTCGACTCGTTCTCCAGAAATGACAAATGAGCCGTCACTTTCACGCGATATAACAAAATCCACTTCTTCTTTTTCGTGACGATACATCACGCGGTGATTGCTCGTATCTTCCTCGACCTCAAGTGGAAATTCTGGGGTCGTTTCAAGTAGATCTGCAATCGTAAATAATAAGTCGCGGAGACCTTGTCTCGTTACTGCTGAAATTGGAAAAATTTTCACATCATCCTGGAGCTTCTCTTTAAATGTTTTTAAATTTTCTTCAGCTTCAGGTATATCCATTTTATTTGCGACCACCACTTGTGGACGTTCAGTTAAACGAAGATTGTACTCCTTTAATTCTTGATTAATGGTGACATAATCCTCGTAAGGATCGCGTCCTTCCATTGCTGACATATCAATTACATGAACAATGACTCTTGTTCGTTCAATATGTCTTAAAAATTGATGTCCAAGCCCGATGCCTTGGTGAGCCCCTTCAATTAAACCTGGAAGGTCAGCCATCACAAAACTGCGTCCATCCTCTGTTTCAACAACGCCCAAGTTTGGTACAATCGTTGTAAAATGGTATTCTGCAATTTTGGGTTTTGCTGCAGAAACAACGGATAATAGAGTTGACTTTCCGACACTTGGAAAACCAACAAGACCAACATCAGCTAAAACTTTAAGCTCAAGTCTTATATAACGTTCTTGTCCTGGCTCACCATTTTCAGCAATTTCTGGTGCCGGATTGGCTGGTGTTGCAAATCGAGAATTCCCTCTTCCACCACGACCACCTTTAGCAATAACTGCTCTTTGACCATGCTGTGTTAAATCTGCAATAACCACACCCGTATCATCATCTGTTACGACTGTGCCAGGGGGGACCTTTACAACCATCGGCTCTGCGTTTTTTCCGTGCTGATTTTTTGACATTCCGTGTTCCCCACGTTTTGCCTTAAAATGGCGTTGGTATCGGAAGTCCATCAAGGTTCTTAAACCTTCTTCAACCTCAAAAATGACGTCCGCGCCTTTTCCACCATCTCCACCAGCAGGACCGCCCATTGGAACATATTTCTCGCGACGATAAGCAACCATCCCGTTACCACCGTCTCCACCTTTTACATACACTTTGACTTGATCAACAAACATCTCTTACCTCCGGTTAATTATGCACCTAAATTTTCATGCAATATGTATTGTTATACTTACTTCTTCATTATGTACTTTATACTCTGTAATTTGTGGGAATTGATCTGATTGGCTTATCGTAGTTAACCAATTTGTTAGGTATTCCCTATCTTTTAGTATTCCACTAAAATCAAAAAAGAATCGAGTTTCCTCTAATGAACAGTCTATAGTGAGGGATAAATGATTTTCTCCCATATCATCTACCGCTTCTTCCAGTATGGCAAAAAATTGCGAACACCATTCTGTTAGTTTCAAATCGTAGTTTGATAAATTTCGAATATCACCGACAACATCATAGTCCAATTGATATTTATGAGGCTCCCAATTCAGGGTCATGATAAGTGCAGCAAAGTTTGGAATTTGTAAATTTGTAAGATGTGTTTCATTTTGAGCATCTATAACAATCTCTTCAATTATCGTCTTAACCCGCTCAATTTTATTTAGTGAGATGTTCCCCTTGATTAGCTGTATTTTATTTAACCAATCGTGACGTGTATGTTTTAAAACTTCAATCGTACTCCAATTTTTATTCATGTCATTTCCCCTAAAATTCAATGTGTCAAAAGACAACATTTAGATTTCGAATCTTGTCTAAAAATTATATCAAACCTTGGAAAATAACACTACATTCTACAATCAGGATTCTTCAATAAAAAATAAAACTCTAACCTTAAGGTTAGAGTTTTATACGATTACGCTTCTTGCGCAGCTGGGTATACACTTACTTGTTTGCGGTCACGGCCTACACGCTCAAATTTAACAACTCCGTCAACTTTTGCGAATAGAGTGTCGTCACCACCACGGCCAACGTTTACTCCTGGGTAAATTTTAGTACCACGTTGACGGTATAAAATTGATCCACCAGTTACGAATTGACCGTCAGCACGTTTTGCACCAAGACGTTTCGCGATTGAATCACGACCGTTTTTAGTACTACCTACCCCTTTTTTAGAAGCGAAGAATTGAAGGTCTAATCTTACGAACATTATTGTCCACCTCCTATTAATGAAGTTTTTTATGATTGAATTTTCATATATTGTCCATAATCAAGTTCAATCGTTTGTAAGGATACAAGCATTCCCTCTAGAAGAAGCTGAACCTTTTCCCTCGTTGTCTCATCCTCGAGTTGAGGAATTTGACAGCGGAGGAATCCATTTTTTTCTTGCTCCAATATCGGCTCTACTTTACATAGAGCATATATGGAATTAATGGCACCAAAAGCAACTGCTGAGGCACCTGCACAAACGATATCCTTTCCAGGAACATCATATTCGGCATGTCCACTCATTGTAAACGAGTCGATTCTACCAGAACTATTACGGTTAATAGTTATTTTTATCATGATAGAAAGCCTTATGCGTTGATTTTTTCGATTGTAACTTTAGTGTAAGGTTGACGATGACCTTGTTTTTTACGGTAGTTCTTTTTAGCCTTGTATTTGAAAACAATGATCTTCTTAGCGCGACCTTGCTTTTCAACTTTAGCTGTAACAGTTGCACCTTCAACAGTTGGGCTACCAACTTTTACGTTTTCGCCACCTACGAATAAAACCTTGTCAAAAGTAACTGTTCCACCTTGTTCTACGTCAAGCTTTTCAACATAGATTTCTTGGCCTTCTTGAACTTTGATTTGCTTACCGCCAGTTTCAATAATTGCGTACATATTTGCACCTCCTAATAGTATGACTAAGACTCGCCAATACACAGGCGTTCCATTGATGGAAACTTAACTACCTGGAATGAGCGGTTGTAGCAGTGGGTGCTACAAACAATAACATGAAAATATTATCATAAAGACAAGTTGGAGTCAATCATTTCTTAAATTAGAATTGATTATTTAGCCTTTCTTTCACTTCATCGATGGTTCCTATATGTCTAATGAAATATTCATGTCGTGGGGAAACCATTTCAGTTATATAAATATGAAAAGACAAGGCTTCTTCCAAACGTTTCTTATGATTAGTGTTTTCTCCGAGCAGGACTTGTTTTACTTCTGCGGTAGTTTCAATCCAAATAGCGTCGTGGTCCATGCCTTGATATTCCCATAACTCACGTTCTAGTTTGAATGCAATCGTTTCTGCAGAGTCTACCCGTCCTGTACCTGAACAAGTAGGACAACTCGTCTGCAATATTCCTGAGAGATCTTGACGAGTTTTCTTTCGGGTTAGCTCAAGAATACCTAGAGAAGTAAAGCCATGAATAGTCATACGATTTCGGTCTTCCTTCCCTACAGAGCGTAATGCTTGGATGACTTTTTGGCGTTCATCATTATGCTTCATATCAATAAAATCAACCAAGACAATACCACTAATATCTCTAAGCCTTAATTGGGAAGCAATTTCTTTTGCTGCTGCGATATTTGTTTTAAACACCGTATCTCGAAAATTTTCTTTTCCTTGAAACTTTCCAGTATTTACATCGATTATAGTTAAAGCCTCTGTCTGCTCAATTAATAAGTAAGCCCCATTATCTAGCCATACAATATGCTTAAGTGCTTTTTCAATTTCCCGTTCTATACCAAAAGAAGAAAAAATGTTTTCTTTTCCACGAAAAAAAGAGACTTTTTCTTCGCCTAATAGGTCCTTTATTTGTTTATATTCTTGCGCTTCATCAATAACAATTTCCTTAATTTGTTCAAGCTGATGCTCAAATAAAATTTTATCAACAAGATTATTGACATCAAATAAAAGACTTGGAGGCTTAAGTTGTTTTTGCTTTTCAAATATAGAATTGAAGCGGCTTCTTTGAACTTCAAGCTCCTTTAGAATGATTGATTCATCCTGATTTTCGCAAGCAGTCCGGATAATGAGACCTTCTGATTTTTCAAGAGATTTTTTTCCAAAATTACGCCATCTGTCTCTTTCTTGTTCCTCTTTCATTTTCCTCGAGACAGCTACATAATTCCCAAATGGCGAATAGACAAGGGAAGTTCCAGGAAACTCAATTAGTCCAGTTAGTTTGGGACCTTTCCGCTCTGTCCCTTCTTTCGTAACTTGAACAATGATTTCCTCACCTTGTCTAACAAAATGAGCTATACTTTTATCTTTTTCACTAGGGGGCGAAAGATGGTAGGAAGCAAGCTGCTCTCGCCCGATATAGCCGTTTCTGCCTATACCAATATCAACAAAGGCCGCCTGCATACCTGGTAGGACGTCAATCACTCGCCCCTTATATAAATTTCCAACGATTTCTTTATGTTTGGGTTGCTGGATATTCAACTCTAGAACTTTATGATCCTCTACGACAGCTACTCGTTTTTCACTTGTTTTTACATTTATTATAATTGTCTTCAAACTCTTAAACTCCTCTTTGACATCTTTCCTTTAATGTACCTCATTTGGAAATGTCAATACAAGTAGAGAAGCTCACCGACAGGTTGAGTAATCTTTTTATCGTTAAAATAGGCATATAGTAGCTCATTTTCATCAAGCGGCTGTTGGTTTTCTCCGTCCTTTCTAATGACAATGGGGTGCTTACAACCTCGTTGGAACATCGAAAGAACAGAATATACCATTTCTGTTTCGTCCACGACGAGTGGCTTCAATTTCGTAAAGGTGTCCTGCTTACCGTAGTAGCGTTCCAGTAAGAATCTCATGAAGACATAATGCCTCTTTCTCCATTCCATGATAATCGAAAAGAATAGGAAGGATAAAATTACCCATAGATTTAGATTGTTCGGGCTATAAAGTAACATTCCAATTAAAATGAGCCCAGCTATCAAGCAGGATACAAAAAGCATCCGTTTATGTGCCTCAAAAAAAGAATGCTTATAAGAAAAAAACAAATAAAGCAGTTTTCCTCCATCTAATGGCCATATCGGAAGAAGGTTAAAGATAAGAATCACTAAGTTATGATATAGAAAAAGATCAAATGTTTTTGGGGAGATGACTGAACCCAAAAACAAGCAATATGCAACAGCCACTAACCAAATATGTTGTAGAGGCCCTGCTAAAATCACGAGGAGTTCTTCCTTCAAGGGACGATTTCCGTGTTCATCCATCTCTGCCACTCCACCAAATGGCAGGAGCTGAATCTTTTTAATTCTCCATGAAAAAAAATGGGCACATGCAGCATGTCCCATTTCGTGGACCAATATGATTAAAAACAGCATCAATAGCTCTCTAAAATGTGCAGTAACAACTGCAATTGCAACGATAAGCCAGAGTAGTGGATGTATTTCTATTTTTCTTAGAAGTTTTACGTAATTATTCAAATTTTATCACCTGTATCGGGTCAATAAATGTTTCACCTTGCTTTATTGCAAAATAATACGTACCTTTGTTCTCCCCTTTTGGGTCTTGTACCTTCCCTACCTCTTGTCCTGTTTCAACATAATCATATAATTTTACATTTACTGATCCTAGATTTCCATACCAAGTTTCAGTTCCATCACTATGCTGGATAACAACTGTTTTGCCTAGATCACCTTTAACTGCAACTTCCGTCACATTTCCTGCATTCATTGCTTCTACTACTTTGCTGTCCGTTTCAACCATAATGCCTTGACCATTCGCCTCAAAGGTTTCGGTCACTGTTCCAGCTGCAGGAAGGGCATATTTACCAGGTTCAGATGTATCAACCTGCTCTTTGTTTTGATTAATAGGAAGTAAAGCAAGTGGACTGCCAAATGTATCTTTATACCATTCGGTTACTGCCGCAAATTGAAATTCAGTTTCCATTGTACTGGATACAAAATGCCGGACTTTTTCAAAGTTTGGTGACTGATTTTTAAATATAATTCCAATTGACAACACGAGAATTGCTGAAAGAAGTACCTTAAATAAAAAAACTTCTTTTCGAAAGAGTGGATGGCCTCCATCTCCAGGTCCACCCCCATCGAAAGAGGCGTAAGTACTGCCTCCAAATCGCTCCTCATCATTTGCTAAAAAGGGAGGAACTGTCTTATGTGGATTAGTGGGGCTCGGGTATCTGGAACGCTTTCTCTTCGCAATCCGCCTTCTAATTTCATTCGCTCGATTACTCATATATTCACATCATCCCTTGTCCATATTATTTGTACAAGTTTATGATTGATGGTCGTCAGTTATGACAATTTGAAACACTTGTAATCAAATGATCTATCTTTCATTTGATTATCATCGAAAAAGAAGGATGCGATTCCTCTGCATCCTCCTCTCCCTTCAAAAAACTATTTATTTTTTCCTGGTTTGTCAGGTTTGCCTGGTTTGCCCGGTTTTCATTTTCCAGGCTTGCCATCATCTTCTTGTACATTGATAAACAGTTTTCCAGTCGCTACTTGTCGTGCCTCGTTTCCAAATTCATCCCTTACAATAACCTCAATTTCTGCACCTTCGGGCTACAACGCTTGAAACTGCTGTCCAATATCCTTCGTATACACCCAGTGATACTTCTTGTATTGGAAGTTCTGTAGCATTGCTAAGATCAGCTTTAGCGTTCGTTAAAGGTAAGCGAATCGCATAGGTTGCACTTAATCCAGGTTCAGTTGTGAATTCAATCTTCACACTTTCACCTGATTTCAAATGTGCATCCTCAGTAGGTTTAAGGTCAGCTATTGTTATTTCACCGAATTTAACCGTCACAGTAACTTGATTAGTAGTTGTATTACCTGCTTTATCAGTAGCAACGACCTCGATATTATTTTCGCCATTTTCAACTAAAATGCGTTTTGAGAAACTACCTTCTGTAATAGTTGCATCTTTAGTTAAATTTATAGTAGCAGCACTTTAAGAAGATTGTTTTACAATAATAAAAAACCACCTTATTTTGTAAGGTGGTTTAACGTACTCCAAAGAATTTCTTTATCTTTGAGAACATTCCTTTAGGATCGTTTTCAAGAGATTGAAGTGGAATCGACTCTCCTAAAATTCTTCGCGCTATATTTCGATATGAGATTGCTGTTTTACTGCTTGAATTTAAGGCAATTGGCTCACCACTGTTTGAAGCTTTAATGACTTCATCATCATCTGCTACAATTCCGATTAAGTCGATTGAGAGATGTGTCACAATTTCATCAATATCAAGCATCTCTCCTGATTTCATCATATGATTCCGAATCCGGTTTACGATGAGACGTGGTGGCTCGACATCCTCTTTTTCAAGTAATCCAATTATGCGGTCGGCGTCTCGAACTGCAGAAGTTTCTGGTGTTGTTACAACAATCGCTTTGTCAGCTCCAGCAATAGCATTTTGAAAGCCTTGTTCAATACCGGCAGGACAGTCGATGATAATATAATCAAAATCCTGTTTTAACTCTTCTACCAAATTCTTCATTTGGCTAGGTTCTACTGCAGTTTTATCACTTGTTTGGGCTGCTGGTAGTAAATACAGATGGTCATCGAATCTTTTATCTTTAACTAAGGCTTGTTTAAGCTTACAACGACCCTGAACAACGTCAACTAAGTCATAAATGATGCGATTTTCAAGACCCATAACAACATCTAGATTACGCAGGCCAATATCTGTATCTATTAAACATACTCGTTTCCCTAGCACAGCCAAGGAAGTGCCTACGTTAGCAGACGTGGTCGTCTTTCCGACTCCACCTTTTCCTGATGTTATAACTATAGCCTCTCCCACAGCTAGATTCCCCCTTCTAACCTTGTTAAATTAGGTCTTAAATGAGTTAATTGTTGCAATCTATCTACTACAATTGTCTCATTATCGTCCACATAGGCACATTCCATTAGATTGTTTTCTGTTTGAACAGCGTCTGGTGCTCTATTCATGATATCACCAATTCGAAGCTGTGTAGGTTTCATAACGGACGCAGTGATGATCGCATCTCTTCTCCCATTGAAACCGGCATGTGCAATTCCACGTAAAGTGCCCAAGATAAAAATATTTCCTCCAGCAATCACAGTAGCTCCAGGATTCACGTCACCGACTAGCATTAGATCTCCTTCGACCTTTAGAACTTGTCCAGAACGAATCACCTTAGCAACTGAAACGATTTCATGCTTCTTTCTCATCTCTTCTGCTTCTTGTTTAGTAATGACATTACTATCAATTAAATCTACGACTAAATGTTTTTTATTCCGAATAATCGACCTGATTTCTTCTTCTTGATCTTGTGATAAAAAACGATTACCAATCTTTACTTTAACAGGAACAAACGGAACATCATCATTCCGCTTCTGATTCAAAGAAAGCTTAATCTCTAAGTCTTCGATTAGCTCTTTAAATGAACAAGAATCATCGAGATGCAACGTTAGTCCGTCTTTTGTCCCTTTTATTGTAACATACTGTTGTTTTTGTCCTTTCACGACGTTCACCTCAACGATAATATACTTCAACAAGAGACTCCATTTTTCCTGTTAATTATCAAATTTTTTTAAGAGATTCTATCAAATTCTACTTATTTTTCAATATGCAGCTTTCCTAGTAATTTCTTAAAGGGAAATGCAAACACTAGTATAAATATACTATTTATTAGTAACGTCGGCAAAATTCGGATTTGAAGGAATCGTTCTATTGAAATAGTAGTAGTACCGATTACCAAATTTACACCATATACACAAAATTCCAAAGCAAAGATTCCGATGAGGCTTAGAAGAGAGATGACAAAGATATTTGTTTGTAAAATTCGGCTTGCCCAGGAAATAAGATAGACCACAAGGGTGTATAAAAATAAATAAACTCCTAAAACTTCCGTGTAAACAATATCATAAAGTAAACCAAAGATAGCCCCATATAAAAGTCCAATTGGTTTATTAAAATAAACTGTAATAAAAGCAATCAGTAAAAATATAAAACGAGGTACAAAGACATTTTCTTTGTGAAAAATATCTGCTGGCACTAAATCAACAAAGCTGCTCTCAAGTAAAAAAACAAAGGACAAAATAAGGGGAAGAACGAAACGCTTCACGATTCTTCCTCCTCCTCTTCCGGTACAATCATCGTTCTCTCGACAATGATAACATGATCGATTTCATAAAAATCAGCAGCTGGCCTGATATAAGCTGTCTTTGTTAATCCATAATCGTCCGGTACAATATCCATTACCTCACCAATATACAGTTCACTTGGGAAAATTCCACCTAGTCCAGAAGTAAGTACCTTTTGATCTTTTTCAATTTTAGAATCTGGCGTATTGATTTTAAATAGCAAAGCTTCTTTTTCTTCGTCATAGCCCTCTATTAGCCCCATAATCTTTGATTCTCCTTGAATGTAAGCAGAGATTCGATTAATTCGATTAGGAGAGCTCAAAAGCTGGATGGTAGAAGTAAATGTGTTAGCATGCTTTACCTTTCCAATTAATCCTTTTGAGGTGATCACCGCCATGTCAACTTCCACACCATGTCGAGTCCCTCGATTTACAGTAATAATTTCATGCCATTGGTCAGGATTACGTCCTATTACAGTGGCCTGTATTTTATTAAAATGATCAAGTGATTCCGTTTTGTCCAGGACGTCACGTAATTTTCCATTTTCCTTTTCTAACTCCTGTACTTTTGCTTCTAATTGACCATAGGAATCAAGCTTTTCCTTTAAGAGTTTATTCTCTTCATATGTATTTTGAATATGATTTATATTATCAAAAAATCCCGCGATGGCTTGTGAGGGCTGATGAAAAGCACTTTGAACCCAGCCAACTGAGTCTTTTATAAATTGCTCCGGCCATGATAATTTGTTACGCTCTTGTAAGGAAAATCCAATCAATGCCACTAGAACGATGATACAAACAAGTAAGATGATTAGTCGCTTATTGAGAAAAAATTGTGGCATGTGTTACACCCTCTAACTAAACTTTAAATTTCAACACATATAGTGGGGAAGAAAGATTCCCCACTATATAGTTCCCCTATCGTAAATCCTTTGATTTCCCTTTAAATAAATGGATATGATCAAGTGCCTTACCGGTACCGATTGCGACGCAATCTAATGGGTTTTCGGCGATAAGAACAGGCATACTTGTTTCTTCACTAATAATCTTATCCAAATTACGTAAAAGAGCTCCCCCACCAGCTAGAACAATTCCACGGTCCATAATATCTGCTGCTAATTCAGGTGGTGTCTTTTCCAGCGTATTTTTAACAGCATCGACTATAGCATACACTGTATCATGAAGTGCAACCGAAATTTCTTCTGCTGTAATTTCGATTGTTTTAGGTAAACCTGTTAATAAGTCTCTTCCGCGGATTTCCATGTTTTCTACACCTTCTGGGGCACCCGCTGATCCAATCTCAACCTTGATTGCTTCCGCCGTCCGATCACCAATCATAAGGTTGTAGGTCTTTCGTATATACTGAATAATTGCATCATCCATTTCATCACCAGCAATACGGATGGACTGGCTTGTAACAATACCACCTAAAGAAATAATCGCTACTTCTGTCGTACCACCACCGATATCAACGATCATACTGCCAGTTGGTTCCCATACAGGAAGGTTTGCGCCAATTGCAGCTGCAAATGGTTCTTCGATTGGGTATGCATCTCTCGCACCAGCCTGACGTGTTGCGTCGATTACCGCACGTTGTTCCACTGCTGTAATTCCGGATGGCACACAAACCATAATATATGGCTTTCTAGAAAAAAAGTTCTTTGTTTTAACCGCTTGATTTATGTAATACTTCATCATTGTCGCGGTTGTTTCGTAGTCAGCGATGACACCGTCCTTCATCGGACGAAGCGCAACAACATTCCCAGGTGTACGCCCAATCATGTTTTTAGCATCATTTCCGACTGCCACAATCTGCTTTGTATCTGTTTGCATGGCAACGACCGATGGCTCTCTCACTGCGATTCCTTTACCTTTAATGAAAACAAGTGTATTAGCCGTCCCTAAATCTATACCAAGGTCTCTTGTACCTATTCCAAACATATATGTATCTTCCTTTCTGATACGCGAATAAAGAGTAGTTTATTGTTAATCATGCGAAAAACTCATAACCAATATTATATCGTACAAAATTAAAAATTAATAGTCACACATAACCTTTTTCTTTCAGACTGACATATTTATGTTCACCAATGATTAAATGGTCCAATAGCTCTATGCCAATTATCCTACCACATTCAACAAGCCGCTTCGTTACCTCAATATCCTCTCGGCTTGGAGCAGGGTCACCAGACGGATGATTATGAATGCAAATAATCGAAGCCGCTGACCTGCGAAAGGCCTCCTTATACACCTCACGAGGATGAACAATTGAAGCATTTAAACTTCCGATAAAAATCGTTTGACGATGTATAACCTGATTTTTCGTATTTAAGTACAGACAAACAAAATGTTCCTGAGTTAAAAAGCGCATGTCCTCCATCACATATTTTGCGCCATCTTCTGGGGACCTAATGACATAGCGGTCTTCATATTGAAGTTTGCCAATTCTTCGACCAAGCTCAATAGCCGCCATAATTTGTACGGCTTTTGCTTGCCCAATCCCTTTAATCGAGGTGATTTCTTCAACAGATGCGTCCTGTAATAAACGTAGTCCTTCGAAATGATGTAATAAGCGGTTTGAAAGTTGGATAACGGATTCTTCCTTCGAACCTGTACGTAATAGAATGGCTAAAAGCTCATGGTTTGAAAGACTGTCGGGTCCATCGGTAACCAAACGTTCTCGAGGCCTTTCCGCTTGAGGGTAATCCCGAATCATAAGTGCAGATGTTTTCAAATAGGTTCCTCCCACCTTTACAAATAGATACTCGGACCCCACTCTCTTTATTAAACTGCAGACTACTATGTGTAATTATCGTACCATGAAAAGCAACGTATAGAGTTTTCTTTACGCAAACTTTACAAATTTTAGCAGTGAAAACCTAGATCTCTTAATTCACGAAGGGTTCTTGATACAGGCAGTCCTACTACAGAAAAATAGTCCCCTTTAATATGTTTTACGAGTGCAGATCCAAGTCCTTGAATTCCATATGAACCTGCTTTATCCTTTGGTTCGCCTGAAGCAACATATGTCTGTATTTCCTCATCCGTTAGGTCCCAAAACGTTACTTCTGTTCTTTCAAAGAATGTTTTTTGGGTATCCTTAAAAAGGATCGCAACTCCTGTTACGACTTCATGTGTTTGATTTGAAAGTGTTTTTAAAACATCGATTGATTCCTGTTCGTTTTTAGGTTTACCTAAAAATTGGTTTTGAAACACAACAGCTGTATCCGCTGCAAGTATATAGGAATCAGGGAATTGCTCCAGGATCGCCTTTGCTTTTTTTAAAGCAATGGTCATGGCTTTTTCTTCAGGAGTGAGTGTTTCGTCAATGGATTCATCAATATTACTGACGGAAACACCGAAGGAAAGTTTCACATTTCTAAGAAGTTCTTTTCGTCGTGGAGAACCAGAGGCTAAAACGAGGTGTTGCATAATTTATTCACCCTTTATCTTTATATTTCAGAATGGAAGATACCTGTTTATCGTAACAAACAATGCCTGACTCTACAATTATGAAAAATTGAATTTTGTCGATATTTTATCGTTTGTAAAAATTTATCTATTTATGTAACCCCCTAGGAATTCAATCCATAAAGAAGGAAAGGAGTTCATTTCTCCTTTCCTGTCCATTGTAAAATTTAATTTTGACTAACTTAGCTCAGAAACCCAAACGGTGTAGGCTTGGTACGCATTTAATAATGATTGCTGTGATTGCCATAAGGATTTCTCGTCGCCACCATCCTTAAAGGATTGTAGCTGAGTAAAGGAAGACTCGATATACGCATTGAATTCTTTAAGCTGTGCATGTAAGTTGTCTTTTTTGATTTCCTTTACTGCCGTTATTTGTTTTGATAGATTCTCTAATTGTCCGTTATCAATCTCACCTGTATCGAAGGCTTGAGAAGATAGAGTTAATAATTCCTTATATACTGGCAGACTTACCTTGATTGCTTCTGAGTCCATTTTTCCTGCATTTGAATAAGACCCGCCCGGCACCTCAAATAATTTCGTAAAAAACTCTGGGAAGGCTTCTTCGTATTTGGCCTTAATACCCCCAACTGAGCCTTGTTCAGAGCCGATACCCGCTATAACGTAAAACGCACCATCCATTTCAACAGTAGTTGCAGCAAAACCTTTACCTTTAATATCGCTCACTGTTGTATTTGCAGATTCAGCAGTTGAAAACTTACCACCTTGAACGATCCCAGTTGATAGAGTCTCTAAATCAATGGCAACCTGACTACTTGCAGGAGGGTCTTCCTGTTTCCCAGTTGGAGCAGGATTGCCGTTAGTAACTTGTGTTGGATTGTCATTTTCTGCTGGCCCAGCATTCACATCTTCTACGACTTTTAAAATCATAAATCCAAATCCTGTGCCAAGAACAATGGCTAAAGCAATTGAAATGACAAATTGTTTTAAGGAAAATACTTGTATTCCTTTACTCTTTTTCGGTAAATAGGGAATTTTACTAGGACCATTGGTATGACGTAAATCTTCAATCGGAATCACAGGAATCTCTTTTTCTTTTGTCTTTTGATTTTTCAAGTTTTCATCTGGTAGAACCCAGCTAAAATCATCCTCTTCTTCCTCTTGTGCAGCTGCAACCTCCTCATTTTCAACGAAAATAAGAGGTTTTTCCTTTTCGACAAATTCTGTTTTCTCTTTCTCTTGCTTCTTAACTTTTGGCTCCTTGCCATTAATTTTAATAGAAATCCGATTCTGCTTGTCCATTTTTTCACCACCCATTTAAGGAAACGCCTACTTTTTTTTCAATGCTACCATACCTATAAAAAAAAAGAACAAGACATTTGTCGTCTTATTACTAGAGGTTTTCGTCAAATTGTTACAAATGATAACAATTGGCGGGTTTACATTAGTCCATATAAAGTAAAAAAACCCACTAAATCGTGGGTTTATTGTTCAACGTTCATTGATAATTCTACAAAAACACTTGGACCTAAGTCTTGAGCCTTAATAATATCATCTACTGATAAATGAGTTCCAACTGGTATTAAAATATTACCTTCATTGTCCAAAATATCTTTTTTGACTACTTTACCATATAAAAGATCCACTTGTTTTAGGCGCAGTGCTTTTGCTTCAGCTTCTTCGTGCTTATCAATTGAAGCATTAATTTCATCAAATGGACTTTGTTCTTCCGATGATGATGCTGGTAAAACTTTTTCAATGATTTCTTCATTTGTTTCAACTTGTGGTTCTACTATTGGATTTTCCAAATAATCTACTGAATCGAGGAACTTAGATGACGCTTCTTCCTCAACAATGATAATGTCTTTTCCATATGTAAGAACAGAATCAGATGCGAGAGCTACTTCATTCCCAGAAACATTCAATAATGTACCTAATAGATTTCCTGTTTCATCATCAACATAATATTCAAGGACTTCCCCTAGTAATTGTCCCTTTCTTGTCATGACTTTTGTATTCGTAATTTTAATTTTCTTATTTACAAGTGAATTTGCAATTGGTATCTCATTCAAATCGATTACAGAGCCTTCACTTTCAATAGTAACGGCGTACTCACCAATTCCGACTACTCTTTTGAAAGGAATAGCTTTCACGCTTACTTGCCAATCTTCATGTTCTATAGTAAGAAAGTCCACTGAGCCTTTTTCAGGATTTATCACTAAGGATTTAACCTTTCCGATTTCGATTCCATCTATAATACTAATGATTGGTAGCCCAACAATTTCAACACTCTTTTTCATTCTATTCACCACACCTAGTTATTTTTTCATGCGTCTTTTTTCATTCATTTTACCATGTTCTTCACTATTTTTCGTCATATTTTGCAATATTCATCTACAATAAAGTTAATTTCTTGTAAAATCACAGGATATTTTTCAAACCTGACTCTATTTTTGGATAGTAAAGATGATAATTCTTCAATTTGTCCTGTATGTATATAATGTTCTATTAATAAACTAACAAAAGTATAATAATCATGATCAGAAAGTTGAGGATTGAGATGATCCAGAATTATTTTTTCATATTGTGAACTTGAGATTTTATTACGAGAAAGTTTAATTTGAGAGATCATCGTAGCAAAGAGTTGCTGTCTTAGCGCGTGATTATTTTCTTGATTTTCTCGAGTATCATCCTCTACTTCAACAGCTTCGACAAATTCACTACTAGGATGATCTTCCTTTGTTTCATCGTATTGCTTATTTTCTACTGTTATTATTTCGGTTTCTTTTTCTAGTTCTTCTAGTTCTTCTAGTTCTTGGTTTTCTTCAATCTGATTCTGTGGTGCTTCCACATGTTCTTCCTGTATGGAACTCTCGTTTTCAACTGGAATTGACTGAATGACATCTTCTTCAGTTGAATCAACCTCAATTTCTTCTGGCTTAGTTTCGGCTGGTCCAATGAGTGGGATTTCCACTATACTACTTTCTTCATTGTGTTGTTCATTATTATTCACTGGTAAACTATCAATTTGAATTTCTTCAAGGGTTGAAGGGATAGAAATTATAAGGTTATCTCCCTTTTCATCTATATCGTTTGGTTCTGTTTCTATAATTTCTTCAGATGCTTCAATAATTTCATTCGTTTTTTGTAATTCATTATTATGATTTAGTTCCAATTCAATTTCTTTCAGTAACTCATCAAAATCATGATTAGCATCAATCTCGTTTTTGTGTATATCATCTTGAAGCTCTTCATTTTCAACATGAATATTTTCCATTACAAAATCATCATTTTTTTGATTGTCAATTGGCTCAATTTCTTCTACAAGTTCCTCATCCACTGCTTGTGTTAGAGGAGAGACTATTTTTTGCTCAACAGGGAGTGCCTTGTCTTTTTCATGGCTTGCCTGACTTCGTATTTCTTCTTCAATATCATCTTCAATTTCGAATTTAATTACTTTATCTTCGAATTCTGCACTATTTTCGTCATGAATAAATAATTGATTCCCATATCTTTTTCCAATTAAATAGGAAGCACCTATTGCTAGCAGTATTAACACTAAGCCAGTTTGCCATACACTCAATACTGTCTTCAAAGCAATGCCAATACTAAATACGATAAATGCACAAAAAAGAATTAGTAATTTTCCCTTCTTAGTAAAACCAATAGGCAAAAAATAAATAATAGGTAGTATGATTAAAAGAGAAATAATTGCAATTACAAGAGATTCCAAGCTGCTCTCACATCTTTCTATAAAGATCATTAAAGTTCCTTATAACAGTTGCAATAAATGTTTTTAGAAAAATATTTTTTCCATAATAACCAATTTTTGCACTCTGTTATTTTATACTAATGTTTAGATTTTATAAACATTTATTATACTGCGATAACAGGTCATAAAAAACGAGACATTTTTGCCTTGCCTCGTCCTTTACTAGGTTATCAGCTACTCATTTTCTTCACTATTCTTTTCTAAACCTGTTGCTAAAGGATTATCCTTATTGCTAGGAGGTGGAACCGTAAGATTGGGTGCCTCTTCAGCAAGTTCAGTATATTTAGACATATAAAAAGTTGAAATGGTCACATCATACACGAGTGGTTGAGCAATTTGATCCACTGATATCAACTCCGGGGTACCTGAAAAGCTTAAAGAATCCACCCTGGTTATTCTCGTTTGGTGTTCGAGTACTGATAAGAATTTCTCCAAATCAGGATAAGTGGGGGACTGGACCTGTAATGTTACGGTTATTTGGTTTAGGCCATCAATTAGTTGAGGGTCAACATCCTCCACTTCGACAGTCTGTTCGGCTTTATCTGATCCATTATCAGTCGAAACTTGATCATTTTCTTCTATATTTTCAGGATTCGCTGCTTCCTGATTCTCTACAGGTTGTGCTTCATCCATTAATGTAAATTCACTTTCACTGTAGGACATGCTAATAACTTGGCTCTCAGATAAGGTTTCTGCACGTTCAAGATCCAAGACGATTTGCTCAACTAAAGGAACTACGGGAATTCTTTTTTGAATTTCAGTTGAACTTATAATTGGCGTATCGTTCGTACGTTTATCCGAGATTAACTCCAATAGTCTTTCTTCTGTTTTAACGCTATTCTCTAATTGAGATATTTTCAACTTCACTGGTTTTACTAGTAGGAAATAGGTTAAATATGAAACACCCACTAAAATAACAATTGCCATAACTAAGTAAATGATTTGTTTACGTGAAAAATGGAGAGTCATACCTAATTTCCCTCCTGTAATGAACGAATGGCTCTCTTCTCAAAAACAATTTCATATTGAGCAAAATACCTTGGCAGAATGTCACTATTAGCGTCTGTTTCAGCTGCATTACCATTTGGAGCATCGTCAGCCTCATTACCATTATTGGTCTGTTGATTATTATTGGTCGTATCCTCAATCTCTTCTGTAATTGGGGTGGTAGAGACAGTTAATAGTCGTGCTGATTCAATAAATGGGGACTCAGTAAGTAGAGCCAAATAATGAGCATTTTCTGTATTCGTGTCAAATTGAACTTCTAAAGAAACAATTCCATCCTCTGTATATGAAAAATTTTGAACGAACCCTCGCTCAGGCAATAACTTTGTTAAGTGATTTAAAATTGGTACCGTTTCGACAAAATAGCCCTCTGCCCACTCCACAGTTCTTTCTAAATTGATTACATTATTCGAATGATCTGCTGTTGCATATTTTTGTTCCTCTGCCGCTCGTTTTTCTTTTAGTGTTGCAATTTGGTTCTCAAGATTTGCTTCAAGTGAAGTTGCTTTTTTATATTGGAAAAAGGTAAACAAAAAGCAAATGAAAGCAACACACAAAATAATAAGAAGGAGTAGTAATTTCGCTCGATTTTTAAACTCTTTTCTTGGTAGTAAATTAATATCCACAAGCATAATTACACCTCTTTTAGTGCCAATCCTAATGGTAGAAAATATTGACTAGGCAGTTTCTCATATGTATCTACTGTACATACTGGAATATCAAATCGTTCGAAAAGCGTAGATATGATGTCAGGAAGATTTGGATGATCCCCACTAACGAGAACATTTGTAATTCTTTCTTTCCCCTGTGACATGTTAAAACTATAAAAATTCATTACATGTTCAATCTCTTTATTAATTTCATCTATTAGGACTTCTAACTTACTACGATGACTGTTCCATCTTATGTCCGCTAAGGTTTTGGAAGAGTTTTGTTGGATATCCCAATCATCAATTGATGTTTCCAAAGTAATATGCCTCATAAACAAAGGAATGTCTTGGTGGAAAATACTTAAGTTGGCAGACTGTAGATCAAATTGCAGCAACAAAGAGTGTTCGTGCGCGTTTGTTTTCTTACAAAAATGAAACAGCCGATACATACAGAGTGGTGAAATATCTGCCGCAATGGGCTTTAACGAAATGTCCTCTAATAGAGATGAGTATTCGATAGCAACATCTTCAGGGGCTGCAAAAATCAGAACCTCTTTTTTCTTTTCATCTTCAGAAAGGATT
Organism: Fredinandcohnia onubensis; assembly: GCF_031181385.1. GTDB lineage: Bacteria > Bacillota > Bacilli > Bacillales > Bacillaceae_L > Ferdinandcohnia > Ferdinandcohnia onubensis_C. The sequence continues at coordinate 245,143 of NZ_JAPSKV010000004.1, read as the reverse complement.
TTATAATCTAGAACAGGGTCTTCGAAAGGTAAATGAATGGTTGCACCGAGTTCTAGGTAAATATATCCTATAATCTCATCATCCTTCACTTCGTTTGGAATTGAAATCTTTCGAATGACTACAAATGAGTCTGGAATAATAAATTGGACTTGATTATTTTTGATACCCCAATCTGTCACACATTCTTCTAGAATTAAATGAAGTGTGTCATGTTCAATGATTCTGCCTTCTTGAATAATGCCAGGGGGTAAATATTTTTCACGAAATTTATGGACTGTGATAGGGTTAGAGCGTTTCACACCCACATAACGTATAACATGATCTTTTATAATGATGTTTGCCATTTTACTTGGTGAAAAAAGTGTAAATGCCATTTTGTATCCCCTTACTATCAAAATCCTATTAGGTCAATATACATCGCTATTAGGTTGTGTCCCCAAAAATATGCTATAAGTGTACCGATGACAATGGCTGGACCAAACGGCATGGGTTTTCCTTTTCTTACTTTGCCAATTGCAATTCCAATTAATCCAAAAAAAGTCCCAATAAGAGTAGCGAGGAAAAAGGAAAGAAGGACAAGTTTCCAACCTAATGCAAGTCCAATGACTGCATAAAGTTTAATATCGCCTCCACCCATCCCACCTTTGCTAAAGACAGCAATAAGATAGAGTAACAGAAAACCGACAATACTTCCTACGATCAAATCCCACCATGGATCAAGTGGCACAAAGATACGCTCAATGATGAATAATGGGGCAAAAAAGAATAAAACCTTATCTGGGATGATCATGTATGTGATGTCTGAGACGAAAACTATTACTAATAAGGATATTAAAGTCCAAGCAATGATCAATTCTTTTGACCATCCCACCAACAATGGTGAAATCGTGAAAAGAATTGCTGTAGAGAGTTCAATTGAAGCATATAAAGGTGATATGTGGGTTTTACAATTCCGACACTTGCCCCTTTGTAATATGTATGAAAAAACCGGGATTAATTCTATCGCTGTAAGCTGATGCTTACAAGTTGGACATGCCGAACGTGGTCTAACTATTGATTGGCCAACTGGTATGCGGAGGCCGATGACGTTGAAGAAAGAGCCTAAAACAGCACCAAGAAAAAAAATATAAATATAAATTAATAATATGTTCATATTAGTACCTCATAATGATAAATAGATACCCCTCTAAAAGAGGGCTATCAGTGTTTATTCTAACTTGGACGCAATAGCACTTTCGGTGAGCGGGGCATCTGCTGTTACACCATCAATACCCCCAAATGCAGTAAATTCATATGTTAAATTCCCATCAGTGTTAGTAACAACTAATGTAAAAGTACCCGCTTTATCATAGTACGCTTGAAAATCTGTGTCTGTATTGTTAAGTGTTAGTTTATTATCATTTCCAAAAGTAGGGGTTTCTGCAGTAATATATAATCTTGCTGAGTCTATTATTTGTTGTGCCTCAGTATAAGCTGCCTTCTCTTCTGTTTTATCAATCACATTCCCTATTGCAGGTACTGCAATAGCCGCAATAATCCCTAAAATTACAATTACTGCTAGTAATTCAATTAACGTTAATCCTTTTTGATTTTTTATATGTTTCTTAAACATGATTCCCTCTCCTTTTTAGGAACTAGTCCATTTATACTACTTATTATAATAGCAAATGCTGTTGGAAACACTAGAAATTTGTTTAAAATAACATAGTTTTAAACATTCTTTACAAATATATGTCTTTTCTCACATTAAGATCATTGAATTTGATTAAATATGTCAAACATTGGCACTAAAATCGCCGTGACTATAGTCCCGACTATTCCGCTCAAAAACACTATCATTAACGGTTCAATTAATGATTTTAATTGATCGGTTGTATTTTCCACTTCATCCTCATAAAAATCTGCTACTTTCCCTAGCATCTCATCTAACGAACCAGTACTTTCGCCAATTGCAATCATATGGATGATAAGGGGTGGGAACGCCCAGTGCTTTTTCATCGGTTCTGTCATCGATTTACCTTGCTCCAGTGCTTTCCTTGACTGTTTTACAACGTCTGCTATTACTTCATTTTCAACAATCGTTTCAACAACATCTAACGCCTGTAAAATAGGTACTGAACTATTCAACATGGAACTTAGTGTTCTCGTTAAGCGTGCAAGAACAGCCTTCTGTATTAGCTTCCCAAAAATGGGCATTTTTATTTTGGCATAATCTAAGTAATATCTTGTTTCTTGTCTTTGTTTAAGCAGAATAAACATTATATACATTAAAATTCCGAAAAGTAATACTAGCCACCAAAATTTTTGCATAAACACACTTGCGTTCAACACAAATTTTGTAATAGCAGGCAGTTCGGCTCCAAAGTCAGCGAACATGTCAACAAAGGTGGGTACAACAGAAACTAATAAAAAGATGACAACTGCAATTGCAACAATTCCAATTACGATTGGATAAGCCATCGCAGACTTTACCTTTTGTCTCGTTTTATTTTGTTTCTCATAATACACTGCAAGGTTTTCAAGCGTTTCATCCAAACTACCTCCAACCTCACCTACACGTACCATATTCGTGAATAAGTTTGTAAAAATTCGTTTATGCTTTGCAGTAGCTGCTGATAAGGAAATCCCTTCTCTAAGGTCCAACTCTACCTCTAAGAGAGCATTCTTAAGTGGTTTACTATCTGTTTGGTTCGCCAAAATATTCATTGAGTCCACAATGGTTACCCCAGCTTTAATTAGGGTTGAAAACTGTCTTAAAAAAATGACAAAATCCCGTAATTTTACTGGATTGCCAATGGCTATATCCTTCGTTAATAAGGTTTCAGGTACTTCATTTATGCTAATTACCCTAATTCCTTTATCACGAAGGGATGAGACTGCTTCGGTCTTAGAAGTTCCTGAAATTGTGCCGGACTTTTTTCCGAATTTATCTCTACCCTCATATTTAAATCTAGTCATTTGTATTTAGCTCCTGTATAAACGGTTGGGCAATTTCCCTAGAAATAACCCCGGCACGGATTAAGTCTAAAATATTGCTTTCCAACGTATGCATTCCTTCAGCACGACTCGTTTGCATCACATTTTTTATTTGGTGATTTTTATCGTTTCGAATTAAATTTGCAACTGCTGAATTATTAAGCAAAATTTCTGTAGCAGCTTTCCTACCCTTTCTGTCAATGGTTGGGAATAATCTCTGTGAGATAACACTTACTAGAACATTCGCAAGTTGAATCTTAATTTGAGGCTGCTGGGCATAAGGAAACATGTCAATAATTCGGTCTATTGTTGAAGGAGCACTTACGGTATGTAAGGTCCCTAACACAAGGTGGCCAGTTTCCGCAGCTGTAATAGCCGTTTGTGTTGTTTCTAAATCCCGCATTTCACCTACCAGAATAACATCAGGGTCTTGCCTTAGTGCTGCACGAAGACCATTTGCAAAATTATGAGTGTCACTTCCAACCTCGCGTTGCTCAATAATACTCATCCCATGTTTATGCAAGTATTCTATCGGGTCTTCTAACGTAACAACATGCTTACTCATTGTTTGGTTAATATACTGAATCATTGCAGCAAGTGTTGTTGACTTCCCGCTACCAGTCGGACCTGTTACTAGTATCAAACCTTGAGGTTTCTGACAAATCTTTTTAAGTACCTGTGGCAAAGCGAGATCTTCAATCGTCGGAATAGACGTGGGAATCACACGAAATGCAATTGCAGGACAGCCTCTCTGCATATAAATGTTAACTCGAAATCGTGAAACACCAGCTATTCCATAGGAAAAGTCAAGCTCACCTTTCGCTTTGAATTGGTCCCACATTTCTTCTGGGACAATCTCTTTGGATATTTCCTCAATTACAGGCTGTTTTAGAATTTCTTTTCCGTATCTTTTTAATTCTCCATTAATACGAAAAATAGGAGGTACACCAGCTGTAATATGAATATCAGAAGCCTTATGTTCATTTGCTGAATGTAAAATTCGATTTATCTCTTCTCTCATTTAGTTCCCACCTATTCAGCAGTTGTTACTCTTAATATTTCTTCCGTTGTTGTTAGTCCTTGTTGAACCTTTAATAATCCATCATCAATTAGAAAAATGGTTTCATTTTTAATTGCCAACTGACGAAGAGTCGTGTAGGATTCTCTATTCATAATCGCCCTTTTCATATCATCATTAATGACCAATAATTCATGAATAGCAACTCTGCCTTTGTAACCCGTCATATTACACGTCCCACAGCCTTTTCCTCTGTTCAACTTATCAACTGAAATGCCACGTTTTGCAAAGATTTCGAGCTCACGTACTGTAGGCTCCTGCAGTTGGCCACAATCGCGGCATACCCGGCGAACCAAGCGCTGGGCCACTACACCTGATAGTGATGAAGCAACAAGAAATGGTTCAACCCCCATGTCGATAAGACGAGTAATTGTTCCTAGGGAATCGTTTGTATGAAGGGTACTTAAAACTAAGTGACCCGTTAAAGATGCTCTTACTGCTACATCTGCTGTTTCTCGATCACGTATTTCCCCTACCATGATGATATTTGGGTCTTGTCTTAGAATTGCTCTTAGCCCTTTTGCAAACGTCATTCCAACATTTGAATTTACCTGAATTTGATTAATACCTTCGAGTTGATATTCGACAGGGTCTTCAATTGTAATTATATTTACATGCTCTGAATTAAGATGGTTTAAAGCAGCATAAAGAGTTGAAGACTTACCTGACCCCGTTGGGCCTGTGATCAATACAATACCGGTTGGTTTTTTAATTAAGCTCTTAAATTTATTGAAGTTAACACGATTAAAACCTAATTGTGAAAGATTATTAAGTGAGCTTCCTAAATCTAAGACTCTCATTACGATCTTTTCACCATAAACAGTTGGCAAAGTAGAAACACGTAAATCAATATGGTGTGCTTCAAGATTAACTTTTATCCGGCCATCCTGTGGGATTCGACTTTCCGTAATGTCGAGGTTTGCCATAATTTTGATTCTTGCAGTTAAAACTCCCTGCATGCTTTTAGGTAAAGCGCGTTCTGTACGAAGCACTCCATCCACTCGGTAACGAAGCAAAACCTTCGTTTCATGTGGGTCTACATGGATATCACTCGCACGCTGTTGGACTGCATTTTGCAAGATCTGGTTCACTAATTTAACAACGGGAGAATCCTCATTTGTAATTTTCTCTTCTTGGATTTCCGTTGGTGCTTCATTAAGAAGCTCCTTTACTCCTTCATCCAAATCATAAAACTTATTAATTGCACGTATAATTTCATCCTTCGAAGCGATGACGGGTTCAATCTGAAATCCGGTTAATAGACGTAGGTCTTCAATTGCGTAGAAGTCCATTGGGTCCGCCATTGCTACAAATAACTTGTCCCCTTCTTTTCGAAGAGCAATTAAATAATGCCTTCTCGCCATTTCTTTTGGAATCAAGTTAGTTAATGTCGTATCTATTGGATATCGAAATAAACTAACATGTGGTATTCCCAACTGAAATTCTAGTACTTCAATTAATTGTTGCTCGGTAATAAATCCTTTTTGAAGAAGAATATCCCCAAGTTTTTGAGACTCTGTTTTGTCCTCAAGCGTTTGTTTTAATTGATTCTCTGTTATCAGACCTGACTCAACTAGTAAGTCTCCTAATCGCTTACGAAGTTTTCGCATGGAATTTCCCCTTCCTAAGATTTTATTAAATGCATTGGATCAGGATCCTCCCATAAATCTGTATTTTCTTGTTCGTTTTCTTCCTGAGATTCACTTCCCCATTCATTGTTATTTTCTTCTCCCTCTGTTCCTTTATTAGTTCCAGGAGGATTTGATTCTAAATTAGATCCATTTTCTTCTGAATCTGAATCATTTAGGTTGGGTGATGGTTCCGGAACTATAATACTATGGGCTTCAATTGTATGGATTGGTGGATAATAATCCTCAGCTATCTCCACTCTTTGATCTACTTGGCCGCTCTCACTCATTATTCGGTAAACTTTTGCCACTCTACCAGGACTACCTTTTTGCTTGACAACCATTTTTCCTTTAGGAAGGGTACTATCATATTGCTTAATAATCTTTGGTTTAAAGGTTTCTTCATCCACTATGGAGACCTTTATTGTTTGTGGAAGCTCCCCACCAATGAGTTGAACTTCTAACCCTTCATCCGTTAATGAAAAAACTAGTTTATAATCGTAAGGATTTACATTGTAGATAATTAAATCCTTTTTCTTGTTTTCAATCTTAGCCTCATAGCCAAAATCAGCATAAGAGGGCAGCACATCACTAATATGTCTTTCAATAATTTCAAAATTTGACGGTAGAACAGTAGAATATATTCCTGTAGCGATTACACTTAATGCTTGGTCTGAATAGTGATTTGTTGTGCCACTTTCAGATAATAAGGTAAGTAATGAAAATGACTTGTTAGCAGGTACATTCACATTTCCAAACTCTTTAACCCATTTTTCTACTTCACTCTCATCGTCAAAATTATCAATAACCGATTGTGATATTACATTGGTATCATCAACAATTACAAATGGATCAAGGTTAATTTCTATTTCACCAGGATGTAAATTTGAGGCAGGAGCTAATATCCCAGACTTAAGTTCTTCAGCCTTAAAATCCTGTATTTCCATCAAAGTTAATTCTGTAAGTACTGATTCAAAATGATCATCCTTTAGTTCCGTAAGCAGGGGGTTTTGGGTGCCATCAACCGCTGAATCAATACTCTTAAGAATATGAAAGCTATATACTTCACGTTTGATTAACTTCATTTTTTTATCACCAGATACAAGGGAAAGTTCACCTATCCCATACCAGTTTTCAATCTCTGATAATAAGATGCCTTTTGCATCTTCCTTACTCAAGCCTGAAACATCCACGGGGCCAATCATTGTTCCTTCCTTGAAGATATCGTCCGCAAAGAATCCATGATAGGTTCTTGCTCCAACAGTCGAAAAAAGAGATAAAAGTAAAACACAACTAATTAGCAGACTGAATATTTTTACTGAATATATTTTTTGCATAGTTGTCCCCCCTTCAACTGTTTATGTAACTTTTTATTTCGAACTAAAATGTATGTTTAGTTTGTAGTGTCCCCAGATACAAAGGCATGTTTTTATAGTAAAAAATACCTATTCTTCACCTATCATTTTATATGAAAATAGGAAAATACTAAAGAAGATTTACACGATATTTGTAATTAATTCATACATTTTGTCACTTTTTCAAACTGGATTCTAGAGCATAAAAAAATAGGGCAGTTCCCCTTTTACAATACTTATTTTTCTCTAGTTGGTTCTGTTGAAAGAATATCTTTTGATGTAATGGCATCAGTCCCTCCTAAATATGGAGGAAGTTCATCTTTTTTATAGTTATATAATGTTATATCTCCACCATTTGATGTAAATGACTTTGAAATAAGTGACCCTCTAATAGAACCATTTTTCAAATCTACATTCGCGTTTGGTGCGTAAATCAAGAGATTTAATTCATCTTTATTTTCTCCATTGATAGTTATTGATTTGCCACCTGATATGAGATGTCCTTGGATACCAGATTGACCAACTGTTTCTATGTCAGCATACTCCACAAATACTGAACCATAAATTTTTTGCTGACTCTCAAACCTTAGGCTTGGACCCTTATAAAAAATTTCGAGTTTTTTTACTTGATCCATGATTTCTTGCTGATTTGTTATTTCATTTCCGTTCTTATCTGATGCATTTATCATAGCTTTTGACTTAATTGTAATATCATCTTTCACATAGAGAGTTAACTTACCTGTCCCAATTATGTTTATATTCCCACCGTTTACACTTAAAGAGTTTATGACAATATTTCGGTTACTGTTACCCACATTTATATTTAACGTATATTTATCAACATCGACCACTTTTATTTGCAAATCCTGATTTAAATTTAATGTATAGTTTTTGTTTAAACGCAGTGACCCGTTAGCAATAACATCCTTTTCATCTGTTGGAAATGGATTAGTAGGAAAATCAGGGAATGTAGGTAGATCAAATACATTTATATAAGGTAATTCTACTACTTTAATCTTTTTGTCATTTATTACATCTGCCCCAGAACCTGGGCCAACATATACGATCCCGGAAATGCTTGCGCTCCCGCTAATGTTTACAGATTGGCTGGCTGAAGAGTTTGTCCCAATGTCCCCATTTATTTCTGCATTTCCCCCTAAAACAATGTTTTCTTTCACAAAAATAGCTGTATCAGGAATTTCTACATTATTTTTAGCTATCCATTTGATGCGGATTTGTTTCTCCACCGTTCGTGACCGATTATCGATTGTTCCGATCGATGTGATTTTATAATCTTGATGGCTAGCGTTCGCATTTTGATTTCCAATCTTTTCGATCAATGTTTTTGCTTCTGGTTTATGACCAAACGCTTCTTCAAAGTTTGTATAAGGTAGTTCATTGTTCATATTCGTGATCATGCTATCAATTTTCGAGAAAAAAGCAGTTTTATTTGTAGAGTCGTTATAGATATTTACTATGTTCTTATTCACTTTATCCAACGTATATGTAACGCCTGATTCAGCAATATAATAAGTAGATTGGTAGGTTCTTTCGCTGGAACTCATTTTCATATTATTCAATGTAAGTCCCATTAGTGCTAGGCCCAAAATAGTAACGACTGTTAGGATTAACAGCACCATAACTAGGGCAACGCCTTTTTCATTATTTAAAAATGAAGTCCGTTTTTTCAAAATATCACGCCTATTCTCGTATATAAATAATGGTTTCTGGCAGGTTCCCAATTTTTAAACTAACTTGATTTCCATCCATCGAAACAGAAAAACCATTTATCTTTGTCATAAATTCTTCATTATTTTTCTTAATTGTCGTTCCTTCTAGTTTGTAAGTATCTGTATCATTAATGGTTAACTGATTGGGGTTTATCACCTCAACAGTTTTTGCTTTTCTAATTTCTTTTGTAATTAAATTTGCCGCTAGTCTTTCCTGGGATTGGATTTGTACCTCATTCGATTGTGAATTCATTTGTTTTTGCCCAAATAAATGAACAGAACTAGCTAGAAGTAGAACGATTGAAAGAAGTGAAATGGCGGCTAATAGTTCAACTAAAGTAACACCTCTTTCGGACTTTATCATTTTTTAACACCCACTATTTTTTCCAAGATAAAATCATCTCCATTTGGGATTCAAGCTCTTTTTTAGATGTATCTCTATAGATTTTCATCACAACTTTTCCTAAGTCAGTTGAAAGATCGTTGATTTGTACAAAAACATACCGGCCTTCTTTAGTAATCCCATAACAATTCGTGCATGAAGGGTCACTTTGGTACCCTTTATTTTGTATTTTATAAGATAAATCATTTAATGACGGTAAGGCAGAATTTGCATTTAAATTTATGATTTCTTCCATCTCGGATTCTGCAAGATAAGTTGACTCTGTTATATTTTTTGACAGATGATTAGCCCTAGATGATTGTATGAACATTGGTGTGATTGACATAATGATAATTGACAGAATGACGATGGAGGCGAGAATTTCAATTAAGGTGAGCCCATTTTGATTCTTTAACTTCAACCTCCATTCCCCCTTCACAATTAGTTCTTTAGCACCATTATATTGTTATTAATTTATATTGGAAAGAAAAAAACATAAAGCTCCGTCAGAATTTGTATTTTCATGTAAAAAAATAGACAAGAAGAGTCTTTTCTTATCTATTTCACATCTATCTTGCCTCTATTCAGTTATTTTGATAATAAAAATCGCCTAACCTCTGATATAAAATAAAGTGAACCAGTTATAACTAGGACTGCATTCTTTTCCGCTGTTACTTTGTCTAATCCCGTTTTCACAGCATCCTTCCAATTATCAACCGTTGCAATATTTTTACCTTTAGAAGAATTTTCATATAGTTCGTTGGAGCTTGCTGCCCTCGGAAAGTCAAAAGTTGTAAATGTTAGATTATGAGCGACTGCTTCCAGTTGCCGTATCATCGTATCAAGTTTTTTGTCATGTAATGCGCTAAAAATAATGTGGATTTGCTTCCCTTTTAGGTGAGCCTTGACTGTATCAACAAGACTTTTAATTCCTTCTGGATTATGAGCTCCATCTAGAATGGCAAGGGGCTCTTTTGAAATCTCTTCAAAGCGACCAATCCATTTTGTTTTTTCCAATCCAGTAGCAAGCGCATGATCTTCTATTTGTACTATCCCGCTATTTTTTAAAATATTTATTGTCATTACAGCAAGACTAGCGTTTCTTACCTGATGGGTTCCCTTCATGGAAATGGTCAGATTAAGAAAAGTTTGATTATGTGCCTTTAGAGTAAATGATTCCCCATTATTGTGTTGGTGATCTATGATAAAGAAATCCTGTCCTAATTGATACAGTGGGCTATTTTCTTCCTTTGCCTTAGCAATAATAACTTCAATAGCTTCCGGTTGTTCAACAGCTGACACGATTGGGACATTTTGCTTAATGATACCCGCTTTTTCTCCGGTAATTTTTTCAATGGTGTCCCCTAAAATGTTCATATGATCGAATCCAATGCTCGTGATTAAAGATACAAGAGGAGTTATCACATTTGTTGAGTCTAACTTGCCCCCTAATCCAACCTCCATAATCACGAAATCTATATCCGTGTTTTCCCCGAAATAATAGAGAGCCATTGCCGTGATCACTTCAAATTCAGTTGGACCCCCAAGTTCCGTTTCTTCTAATTCATCTGCTAATGGTTTGATCACCTTTAAAAGGGAGACAATTTCTTCATTTGAAATAGGTTTTCCATTTACACTAATTCGTTCATTAAAGGTCTCAATATAAGGAGAGGTAAATGTTCCAACCCTATATCCAGCTTCTTGTAACATATTGCGAATGTAGCTAACAGTTGAGCCTTTCCCATTTGTCCCCGCTACATGAATCGTTTTAATTTTTTCTTCTGGATGTCCTAGCCGTTCCATCATCCATTCCATTCTGGCAAGTCCTGGTTTCATACCAAGTCTTAATCTTCCATGTATCCAAGACAATGCGTCTTCGTACGTATGTATCATATGGGCTCCTCCATATATATTCATTCAACTTTAAAAATGAAGGAAAGACGAATCTATAGTAGATTCGCCTCTCATTCCTTTAGCCTCTTAATTCTGAAATGCGTTCACGAACTGTTTCGCGTTTTTCAAGATAATCTTTTTCTTTTGCCTGTTCCTCTTCAATTACCTTTTGAGGTGCTTTCTTCACAAAACCTTCATTGCTAAGTTTCTTCTGAACGCGTTCAACTTCTTTATCAAGTTTATCTAGTTCTTTTTCTAGACGCTTAATTTCTTCATCAATGTTGATCAGTCCTTCAAGTGGAAGGAATAATTCTGCTCCTGTTACTACTGAAGTCATAGCCTTGTCAGGAGTAGTAATTTCAGTTGCAAGTACAAGCTCACTAGGATTACAAAATCTTTCTAAGTAAGAACGATTCTTTTCTAATTGTGCAAGAACTGTTTCATCTTTTGCTTTGATATGAAGCTTGATTTGTTTGCTCATTGGTGTATTAACTTCTGCTCTGATGTTTCGAACAGAGCGAATAATATCGACTAATAGTCGCATCTCCCCGGCTGCTTGATCATCAGATAATTCACGATTCACCTCTGGCCATTTTGCAACAGTAATTGATTCGCCATTATGTGGCAAGTTTTGCCATATTTCCTCGGTAATAAACGGCATGAATGGGTGCAGCAATCTCATCGTGTTGTCTAGGACATATGCGAGAATCGATCTTGTTGTTTTCTTTGCTTGCTCATCTTCACCGTACAATGGTAGTTTCGCCATTTCAATATACCAATCACAGAATTCATCCCAAATGAAGTTATATAAAACTCTTCCAACTTCACCAAATTCATATTTATCAGCGAGCTTTGTTACTGATTCGATTGTTTCGTTTAGGCGAGTTAAAATCCATTTATCCGCAACAGATTTTTCTCCACTAAAGTCTATGTCTTCAAACTTCAGGTCACCCATATTCATTAATGCAAAACGTGATGCATTCCAAATCTTATTGGCGAAGTTCCAGGTTGCTTCAACTTTTTCCATACTAAAGCGTAAATCTTGACCAGGTGAACTTCCAGTAGATAAAAAGTAACGTAATGAGTCGGCACCATATTGGGCGATAACATCCATTGGGTCTACACCATTTCCGAGTGACTTACTCATTTTACGACCTTCTGCATCACGTACCAGACCGTGAATCAGAACATCTTTGAATGGACGTTTTCCTGTAAATTCTAGGCCTTGGAAGATCATTCTTGATACCCAGAAGAAGATAATATCATATCCTGTTACAAGTGCATCTGTAGGGTAGTAGCGTTTAAAATCCGCTGCTTCCTTATCTGGCCAGCCCATTGTGGAGAATGGCCATAATGCAGAACTGAACCAAGTATCTAAAACATCATTGTCCTGTTTCCAATTTTCGATGTCACTTGGCGGCTCATGGTCAACATAAACCTCACCTGTTTCTTTATGGTACCATGCTGGAATTCGATGCCCCCACCATAATTGTCGTGAAATACACCAGTCACGGATGTTTTCCATCCAGCGAAGATATGTTTTTTCGAAACGTTCTGGAACGAAATTTACTTTTTCCTCTTGTGATTGAAGCTTGATTGCCTCATCTGCTAATGGTTGCATTTTTACAAACCATTGTGTGGATAGATATGGCTCAACAACAGCCCCGCTTCGTTCACTGTGACCTACTGAATGAAGATGTTCTTCAATTTTAAATAGAACGCCCTCTTCTTGAAGGTCTTTAACAATTTGTTTTCGGCATTCAAATCGATCCATGCCTTGGTATTTACATGCGTTTGCGTTCATGGTTCCATCTTCATTCATGACTAACACACGTTCAAGATTGTGACGATTCCCTACTTCAAAGTCATTTGGATCATGTGCAGGTGTAATTTTAACTGCACCAGAACCAAATTCCATATCTACATAATCATCAGCAACAATCGGAATTTCTCTTCCAACAATCGGCAGAATAACAGTTTTACCGATTAAATGCTTGAAGCGCTCATCTTCTGGGTGAACAGCAATGGCAGTATCACCTAGCATTGTTTCTGGTCGAGTCGTTGCAATCTCAATTGCCCCGCTTCCATCTGCTAATGGATAACGCATATGGTAAAATGCCCCCTGAACATCTTTGTAAATAACTTCGATGTCAGAAAGAGCTGTTTTTGTTGCTGGATCCCAGTTGATGATATATTCACCACGGTAAATTAGACCTTTTTTATATAGGGTAACGAATACCTCACGTACCGCTTTAGAAAGTCCTTCATCAAGAGTGAAACGTTCTCTCGAGTAATCAAGTCCAAGACCTAGTTTAGACCATTGTTCGCGAATATGACTCGCATACTCTTCCTTCCACTTCCATGTCTCTTCTACAAATTTTTCACGGCCTAAATCATAGCGAGATTTTCCTTCTTCACGTAGTTTAGCCTCTACTTTTGCTTGGGTTGCAATACCAGCATGGTCCATTCCCGGTAACCATAAAACATCATAGCCTTGCATTCGTTTAATACGAGTAAGTATATCCTGTAAGGTTGTATCCCACGCATGACCTAGATGTAACTTCCCTGTTACGTTTGGTGGTGGAATGACAATTGTATAAGGTTTTTTCTCAGCATCATCTTTTGCTTCAAAAAATTTACCTTCTAACCAATATTGATAACGTCCCGCTTCAATGGCTTGCGGATCATACTTAGTTGATAAAGTCGTTTCATTACCTTCCATTTGAGTTCCTCCTTCTGCTTGTAAACAATTTCAAATAAAAAACTCCATTCATCCTAATAAAAGGACGAATGGAGTCTATTCGCGGTACCACCTTTTTTCATAGATAAAAAAACTAATCTATGCTCTCAAGAAAAGATAACGGCTTTTCACCGGCTTTTACTACTACATTTCATAAAAGCTACTTAAGGGCGACCTTCCATTGTAACGTTCCTAAGAAATCTCACAGCTAATGATTTCTCTCTCTGAAGGTGTTCTCAATGTACTCTTCCCTCTCATCGTATGTACTCATTATGGGTATGTAAGTTAAGTTCTTTAAAGAATTTTACTACTTATTATGTTGAATTTCAATAGGTATTGTCAATAAGGTTAGCCAAGTTTTTTATACTTTATTCTTTTTGAGTAAATTTGTTACAAAATTTTCAATCTGAATTGACAGGAACTTTTCTGCTTTTCCAAGCATAGTTTAGTTATAGGATTTCTTTGAAGGGAGAGATAATGCATGAGAAGACGCCGTTTTAGAAAATACTCCTATCCTCATTGGCTACGACAATGTAGAGATGTATGTCACCAATTTATCATCCCCATCACCATCGTTCAAGCTGTTCGAACCATATTTATACCAACCTCATTTGATGTGCTCTTTTTAGCCATATTAATTTTACTTGCAGTTGCATTTCACCTCGACATGATATAAAGAATCCCATACTTTACTCCGTATGGGATTCTTCTTCTTCCTCTTGTTCTTTTCTTTTTTGTTCGGCTTCCAAAAGTTTGACTGAAACAAATTCAATATTTTTAGTCAACCAATAGGCTCGTTGTAAAACTTGGACATGCTCCCGCTCTGATTTCTTCTGTTTATTATCAGTGTAATTTCGAACACATTTATAGATTGGCTCAGGGAAGGTTAAATGGCTTAGAAAGAGATAGAACTCCTCTTCACGTAAAGGAAAACGGCTTTGATAAGATTCAAACCATTCAAGACAATCGGTACACAAAGTCGGATACGTCTTTAAAATTCGGAAATAGAGGCTTACTAAATCATTAGTAGGGTTTGCATATCCGGCCCTTTCAAAATTTGATAGATATCCCCTTCCGCTGTCATCATATAAAAAATGTGTATCTGAAAAATGATTAAGTGTTAATGCGGTACGGTACGTTTTTTCTTCTTTCATTAACTCATGCCATTTTTCAAGCTGTGATCTGGCAAAAGAGGCTGCTAGACTTACTTCATAAAAATACGTACAGAATTGAAGCTCGAATGGAGACATATACCATTTTTGTTCGGCGGCTTCAACAAAACCTTCTAGAAACTGATTCCGTTTATCCCATTTCTTAATGATTGATTCATAATGCCCTTTAATCTCAGTTTCATCGTTCATTTGTAGTTTTCTTGCGGTTGTTAAGTGAATCCTTGCAATCTCTTTAAAAAAGGAATGATAATGTTCTCCACGGTGTTCAGTGGTCGTGGATTTTAACCAAGGCATTAGGTAGTGGAATTTATGGTTATGATAGACAAGGTATTTCCCCTCAATGGTTGAGTAAATAGGTACTGCCCTTGTATAACCCTGCTGCAATAATTGTTGAAGGAAAGTAGGGAAGGAAGGGTTTATTTTGCTAGAAACAGATTTTAAAGCGAAAATTCCTTTGTTTGTCACAACTTTTGTCACTTTTCCGAGTTGTTCAAATGATAAGGGCTGTAGATTATATTTTTTTAAGATGGGCCCTATTTCTTTAGCATCATTATTATCCATTGGGCCAATCACTCTCTTTCCTAACAGTTTTGGTCATTTGTTTCATAAAGAAAACAGGGTGAGGTTTTCCTCACCCTATCGATGATCTTAACTATTTGCTTGAACAGGGATGTATAAAAGCTGTCCTTCAGAGACGGAATCTGTATTTAGTGAGTTTACACGTACTAATTGTTGTACGGAGATATCATACCGTTCTGAAATCTTCTCTAACGAATCTCCGTGTTGAACAATACAAATTTTCATTGTGGTATGGTCATCTACTTCATCTCTACCAAAAATTTTGGTTAATAATAAATCATTTTCACTACGTTTTGAAGGCTCATCAGTCTTTTCTTCTCTTTGATCTTTCACTGCTTCTTTTTCCTGAACAGCAGTTGAGCTTTTCTTATTCGGATTATCAGACCCAAAGGATAATTGATTATCATGTCTTGCCTTCACTTCGATTGAAGGGGTTAACACGGCATGAACCTCTTCTTCTTCAATCGCTTCGACAACATCAACTTCGTCTACTTCCTCATGTTCTTGATATACTTCTTTTCTAGCCTCTACCTCAAATGGAACAAATAATTCAGCATCCTCTTCCTCATCCTGCTGTTCATTTACAGCAATAACCTCTGCTTGTTCCTCTTCTTGAGCCTCTCTATGTAGCACCACTTCGTCTTTTTCTTGTAGCACTACCTCTACTTGCTCTTGTGGCTTTTCTTCTTCAACTTGTTCTGAAACCGCCTGCACTTCCACTTCCCCTTCTTCTTCAGAAGGAATACTTCTAACAAGCTCCAGTTCCTCTACTGCTTCTTGTTCTGCCACAACAGGGGCTTGCACCTCTTGTTTTACCGTCTCTTGAACAGCTTCCTCCTTAGGCGCCTGAGTAACACCCTGGATACCACTAATTGCTAAATCGGCAATAATTTGTAAACAGCCACGCTTTGGAATTTCATAGTCAAACGTCTCAATTGAAACATATACATCATCGAGGCTTTGTACACGATCTTGTGGAATTGTAATATCGACTGGGAAACGATGGTTTAGTTCACTAATCCCATCTTCTCTTGTGATCACTTCATTCACGAGGCGAACCGACGCAAAATCGCGTTCTTCCTCCTCGGAATGGTTTTCATCTATACGATATTCACCTGTTAGTTGTAATGCACCGCGTATGGACACATATTGGTCATGCTCTTGAATCACAATATCCGGGTCAAGAGATATTGAGATGAGCTCTGAGACTTCCTGTCCCTTTTGAAACCAGACTGATTCCTCTACTGAAAATCGTAAGTTTTCAGACATAGCTACTCCTCCTTTCAGTCCTCTTCTATACAGATTTACTATGACATTACAATTTTTATGATAAATCATAAGCATTTATGATAATTTCCGTAAATAAAAAGACAGACTCAGTCGTTTACTGAGTCTGTCAAATATATTTTCCTTATCCTTTTAGTTTAGAAAATGCTCTATCAGCTGCTTGAATCGTTTTTTCGATATCTTCAGCAGTATGTGCTGTAGATAAGAATAGTCCTTCAAATTGAGATGGTGGAAGGAATACTCCTTCATTCGCCATTTCACGATAATAGGTTGCAAAATACTCTAAATTAGATGTTTTTGCAACTTCATAGTTTATCACTTTTTCATTGGTAAAGAAGAATCCAATCATTGAACCCGCACGATTTATGCAATGTGGGATATCGTATTTCACGGCTGCTTGAGTAAGCCCTTCTTCTAGTCGATCAGCTTTCTTTTTAAATTCAGTGTAGTCTTCAGGTTTCAGCTGTGATAAAGTCTCATAGCCTGCCGCCATTGCTAATGGGTTACCAGAAAGAGTTCCTGCTTGATAGATTGGCCCAGCTGGTGCAATATTCTCCATAATTTCTGATCGACCACCATATGCGCCTACAGGGAGTCCACCACCTATTACTTTACCAAGACATGTGAGGTCAGGAGTGACCCCAAAATATCCTTGTGCACAATTATAGTCCACACGGAATCCAGTCATTACCTCATCAAAAATGAGCAATGTTCCATTTTGTGTTGTAATCTCACGGAGTGCTTCAAGGAATCCTGGCTGTGGAGGAACAACACCCATATTACCTGCCACTGGTTCGACAATAACACCTGCTATGTCTTCTCCAAACTGTTCAAAGGCGTATTTCACAGCCTCTAAATCATTATAAGGAACGGTAATCGTATTTTTCGCTATTCCTTCAGGTACTCCTGGGCTGTCAGGTAAACCAAGTGTAGCTACCCCTGAACCAGCTTTAATTAATAATGAATCACCGTGCCCATGGTAACAGCCTTCAAATTTTAAGATTTTGCTGCGACCTGTATAACCTCTAGCTAATCGTAACGCACTCATTGTTGCCTCTGTACCGGAGTTAACCATCCGAACGATTTCAATGGATGGCACTCTTTCAATAACAAGCTTTGCAAGTTCGTTTTCTGCTAAAGTAGGTGCACCGAAGCTAGTTCCCATTTCTGTTGCTTTTTTAAGTGCTTCAACAACTTGATCATTCGCATGACCGTGGATAAGCGGTCCCCATGATAAAACGTAGTCTATGTATTCATTTCCATCAATATCATATATTTTAGAGCCTTTCCCACGTTCCATGAAGATTGGATCCATATTTACCGATTTAAAAGCACGAACTGGGCTGTTTACTCCACCTGGCATAAGATGTACTGCATCTGCAAATGCCGCTTTTGACTTTTTAAAACTTCTCATCTTCGTAACCCCTTTCTTAATATGGGGCCTGACCTCGATACATTTATTTCGAATATAACAATGGCCAGACACAACTAAATCAACGCTAGCTCAATTATGCTATTATTTATCTTGTAACCAGCGAGCAACATCTTTTGAATGATACGTAATGATTAAATCTGCACCTGCGCGTTTCATTCCTGTTAGCATTTCCATAACGATTTCTTTTTCATTTATCCAACCGTTTTGAGCTGCTGCTTTAATCATGGAGTATTCACCACTCACATTATAAGCTACCACTGGAGCATTAAAATTATTTTTAACGTCACGCACGATATCCAAGTAAGACAATGCTGGTTTTACAATAATGAAATCAGCACCCTCTTCAATATCAGATTCAGCTTCTCTTAATGCCTCTAGACGATTTGCATAATCCATTTGATACGTTTTACGATCACCGAAGGAAGGAGCACTCCCAGCTGCATCCCGGAATGGACCATAAAATGCTGATGAATATTTAACCGCGTAAGACATAATTGGAACATTTTCAAATCCAGCTTCATCTAAGCCGTGTCTAATCGCTGTCACAAAGCCATCCATCATATTAGATGGGGCAATTATATCCGCACCAGCTTTCGCCTGGCTTACAGCCGTTTTTGCTAATAATTCAAGGGAAGGATCATTTAAGACTTGTCCATTCTCTATTACACCACAATGCCCATGTGATGTATATTCACAAAGACATGTATCTGCGATTACGACTAAGTCTGGGTACTTTTCTTTTGTTAATTGAGTTGCCTTTTGGACAATTCCGTGATCATGAAATGCACCAGTACCCGTTTCATCTTTTTCATTTTCATTTGGTACACCAAATAAAATAACAGATTTAATTCCTAATTCTACGATTTCATCAAGCTCTTGCTCAAGTAAATCCAATGAAATATTATACACACCAGGCATAGAGGAAACTTCTATTTTTTTATTTTCCCCTTCGACAATAAACAATGGGTAAATTAGGTCATCTGTATGAAGATGAGTTTCACGTACTAACGCTCTAATATTTGCAGTTTGGCGTAATCTTCTATGTCTTGCAAATTGTAATTTTTCCATTTATTTTTCTCCTCCTTGCGCTTTTATATAATCGATGATCTCCGTTAATAAATGATCAATGGTGTAATTCTTAGGACATATGTGAATTGGAATATGTAATTGCCTTGCGCATTTTTTTGTTTCCGGTCCAATACAAGCAAATATCACATTTTTTGTCCATTGTTGCCACTCTATTTGATCAACCATTTTATAAAATTGCTTCACAGTTGAAGGACTTGTAAAAGTTATAATATCAACCTGTTTTTCTTTTAAAAGCGCTATTAAGCGCTCTTTTTCACGCGAATCTCCAATTGTCTCATAGACAATTAAATCAGTAGCTTCTGCCTCATACCTTGTTAGTTCGTCAACTAAATAAGAACGTGATAGATTTCCACGAGCAAGTAAAAAGCGAGCACCTTTTTTCACAAAAGGTTTTAAACTCTTAAATAAGCCTTCCGCGATAAACTCTTCCGGTACCAGCTCTGGTTCAAATCCCTTAGATAACAAAGCTTTTTCTGTCTTTGTACCAACGACAGCTATTTTAGGTAGAGGAAGATTTATTCCCATTTCTTCCACTGCCTGATGATAAAAATCGAAAAAGGAATCTACACCATTCTTGCTCGTAAAAATCAACCAATCATATGACTCTAAATTGCTTATTGTATTCTTAATAATAGTTGTATTTTTTGGCTTTTGAAACGTTAGTAATGGAAGTTCAATTGGCGTTCCGCCAGCTGCTGTAATTTTCATTGAGAATTCAGCAGCTTGCTTTTCACCTCTAGTATTTAAGATCGTTTTCCCCAAAAGAGGTTGTTCGCCTTCCATTACTGGTTAAGCTCCTCTTTCACTTTGTCGATCAGCTCTTTAGCACCTAAATTTGTTAATTTATTTGCTGCTTCATGACCAACCTCGATTGGATTATTTCCGTAAACCTGTTCTTTGTAAATCGTATTTCCATCAGGAGAGCCCACTAAGGCAGTTAAAGCAATCTCTTTATCATCGGACATGGTTGCATATGCTGCAATTGGAATTTGGCAGCCGCCTTCCATTTTATCTAGGAATGCACGTTCAGCTGCAACCGTTTTTTCCGTATATTCATCATTTAATTTTGACAATGCCACTAAAAGTTCTGCATCATCTTCACGACATTCAATTGCTAATGCACCTTGACCGACTGCTGGTAAGCAAACTTCAGGGTCTACGAATTCGGATACAACATCGTCAGACCACCCCATACGTTTTAAGCCAGCTGCTGCTAATACAATTGCATCGTAATCTTCGTTCTCGAGCTTAGCAAGTCTCGTATCAATATTTCCACGAATCCATTTAATTTCGATGTCGTTTCTTTTTGCTAGAAGCTGTGCACTTCTTCTCAAGCTACTTGTACCCACGATAGCCCCACTATGAAGCTTTTCAAAGGAAACACTCCCCTTGGATATGATGACATCACGGTGATCTTCACGTTTTGGCACACAACCAATAACTAGTCCTTCAGGTAGCACTGCAGGCATATCTTTCATACTGTGAACTGCCATATCAATTTCCTTATCAAATAAAGCTTGTTCAATTTCCTTAACAAAAAGTCCTTTACCTCCGACCTTTGATAAAGTAACATCAAGGATTTTATCCCCTTTTGTGACGATTTCCTTTACCTCAAACTCATATGGAACACCAAGGTTCTTAAGCTGCTGGATAACCCAGTTTGTTTGTGTTATAGCTAGTTTACTTCTTCGAGACCCGACAATTATTTTTCTCATGAATGTACCTCCTGTCTATGTATACCAAAAGTGAAAATTAGATAAGCTTCCAAATAAAAAGAAATTAACAAGTAAAAGTAAAAATGCTCCAATATTCCAATTGGCGATTGCTTTTCCTTGAAGCTTTTGTACAACTCTTTTATATAAGTACCATGCATAGATAACTAGAACAATAAACGATCCTATTACCTTTGCATCGTAAAAATAAAAATTATCAACCTTAATATAGGCCCATAGTAAACCTAAAATGAGTGACAGTAAAAGCATGGGCACTCCAATGAGATTCAATACATAGGACATATGGTCTAGTTTTGATAAATCATCTAACCGAAGGAGTCGCTTTCCCCATTTTTTTTGTTTTAACAAATTATATTGAATCAAATATAGAATCGAAAAAACAAACGATAACGAAAAAGCTCCATATGAAAGAATCGCCATCGAGATATGAATCATAAGTAATTCGGAAATAAGCTGGCCTTCCACTGCACTTGAACCGTGCTGACCTGGGGCAAATGTGTGTAACGCCATTATGAAAAAACCTAATAAATTTGTAAAAAAAACAATAAAATCCACTCTCAAAAATTTGTTTAAAATTAAAGAGAGGGTGATCAGCACCCAGGCATAAAAATAAAGCCCCTCTACCATGGATAAAATCGGTAATCTACCTGTACTTAGCACTTTCGTTAATAGAAAAATCGATTGAATTACCCATACAAATGAAAGTAACCAGAAGGCAAACTTATTCACCCTCCGGTTATTATGAAGAAAGTCTATAAAATAAAGTAGGACACTCAAGGCATAGAGAATTACTGTGAACTCATGTAATCTCATTACATTCATCTCTACCATATCGATTTTCTCCTCATTATGACTGTAGAGAAGGCTGCTGTCTATTTGATGCTACCTTGTTCAAATTACTCTTAGCCATCTGTGTCCCTTGCTCAGAAACAACCGCTTCCTCAATATCAAAGATTTTCATAAATAATGAAAGTGATTCCTCTGCATTTGGTTGTGCAGCAAGTTCCTTTGCTTGTAGTATAGGGTCTTTTAATAGCTGATTAATGATACTCTTCGTGTGCTTATTTAATACTTTTCTCTCACGGTCAGTAAGATTAGGCATCTTGCGTTCAATACTTTCCATTGTTTCAGCTTGAATGGCTAATGCCTTATTGCGAAGAGCTGATATCACTGGAACTACACCTAAAGTATTTAACCAATTCTTGAATTCAACGATCTCTGATTCAATCATAAGCTCTATTTCTTCAGCTGCTACTTTGCGCTCCTGAAGATTAGCTTCTACGATTCCTTCTAAATCATCGATATCATATAAAAAGACACTTTCAAAATCTGCTAGTCCTGGATCTAAGTCCCTTGGTACAGCAATATCGACCATAAATAAAGGACGACCCTTTCTCATACATTCGACATCCTGCATCATCTCTTTTGTAATCACATAACCTTTAGCTCCAGTTGAACTAATCATGATATCAGCTTCAACTAAGGCACATTGAAGTTCCTCAATTGTTTTGGCTTCACCTTGAAATTTTTCGGCTAGGTTTTGTGCTTTCTCGAAAGTTCGATTCATAACTGTTACTTTACCCACGCCTGAACCGTGTAGGTTTTGAACAGCTAATTCACCCATTTTTCCGGCACCTAAGATGAGAACATTTTTATTCGTAAGATCCCCAAAGATCTTTTTAGCTAGCTCTACAGCAGCATAACTTACAGAGACAGCGTTTGAGCCGATCTCAGTTTCCGAATGTGCACGTTTAGCTAATGTAATGGACTGTTTAAATAAATGATTGAAAACAGTACCTGATGTTCCTTTTTCCTGTGCTGATAGAAAGCTTGAACGTACTTGTCCAAGAATCTGTGTTTCACCAACAACCATTGAATTTAAGCCACAAGTAACATGAAATAAGTGTTCAACTGCCCCCTCATCTTCAATAATACTTAAATAAGGCGTGAATTCTTCTTTGTCGATACCAAACCATTGTGATAGAAAATCTTTAATATAGTAGCGTCCTGTATGCAATTGGTCAACAACAGCATATATTTCTGTACGATTACAAGTTGAAACTATAATATTTTCAAGAATACTTTTTTTCCCTTTCAATTCCTTCATAGCTTGTGCAATGCTATCTGGATCAAAAGTTAATTTTTCACGTATTTCAACAGGGGCTGTTCTATAATTAAGTCCGACCATTAGTGTATGCATAATATCTCACCCCAACCTTTTATATGATCAAATACGCCTTGGCGTATTTGCGCCCGGATTTTTTCGAGCATGCTCGAAAAATTTCCTTTAAAAATCTGTGGCATCCGCCGGAGGCTAACTTTATTCAGTCTTGGGATAATTCACCCATAAATACTATAAGTAGATTGCATTTATCCCAGAAAATCACAGAAGTAGGATACTGAATAAAGTTCATGTGGAACCTATTCGTCCAAAAAACTACTACTATTATACCATGTATGATGCGATTGATTGTCGAAAAATGTGTGAACAGTTTTTGACAACCTATGCTAAGATAAATTTATAATAAATAATAATTATAAAGGCATATATATATGTTTTAATCATCTTGACTTCAATCGTTACATTAACAAAAAAGTAGAGTCAAATCAAGTTAATAGCACGGGGGATCCATATGAAAAAAAATAATATCTTTTCTGGCATCATCCTTTTAGGGATTGGTTGCTATCTCTTACTGCAACAGCTGGGTATACAAGTATTTACTAACTTCTATTCTTGGCAAACACTCATCATCATTGTTGGGATTGCCTTTCTCGTTCAAGCTTATGTTGAAAACAATCCAGGCAGTATTTTACCTGGAGTAATTCTGGTTGGATTTGGATTCCATTTTCACAGTCTCAACCAACTCAGCTTTTGGCCAAAAGAGCCGGGTACCTTGCTTCTTATTGTTGGACTCGGAATGCTATTTACATATTTTAAAACAAAAAATGGGTTAATCCCTAGTATTGTTCTATTATTTGTTTCATTATTGTTTCTAAATTACAGTCGATTTATGGGCTGGTTAAGTTTTTTTGAAGGTGGGTTTTCATTTATTTTGAATTATTGGCCAATCCTTGTAATTGGAATTGGGTTTTATTTATTATTCTTTAAGAAAAAGTAAATTATACCAAAACGCAAAATTGCCCACGAAGAACTTTTTCTCGTGGGTTTTTTATGAAAAAAAATAGCATCTCAAAGTTTGTCTTTGAGATACGTAGCTTTCTCGTTATAAGATAGAGTTCAGAAAGTCCTTCGTTCGTCGTTCTTTCGGATTTTCAAAAATATCCCTAGGCTTTCCAACTTCAACAATCTTTCCATCATGCATATAAATTACCCGATCAGCAACCTCTCTAGCAAATCCCATTTCATGTGTAACTACAACCATGGTCATTCCTTCATGTGCTAATTGTTTCATTGTATTTAGGACCTCGCCGACTAATTCCGGGTCAAGGGCAGAAGTTGGTTCATCGAATAACATAATCTCTGGTTTCATTGCCAATGCTCGAGCAATTGCAACACGTTGCTTTTGTCCACCTGACAATTTTGACGGGTACACATTCATTTTATCTACCAATCCTACTTTTGCAAGAAGCTCCTTTGCCTGCTCAATGGCCTCTTGTTTTGGCATTCTTTTAACCTGTGTGGGCGCTTCAATCACATTCTGAAGAACTGTCATATGGGGAAATAGATTAAAATGTTGAAAAACCATACCAACTCTTTGACGTATTTCATTTAGGTTATGGCTATTAGCCTCTATTTTTTCTTCATTTATAATAATTTCTCCACTCTCTTTTATTTCTAAGAAATTCAAACAGCGTAGCAATGTACTTTTGCCAGACCCACTTGCTCCAATTAAACAAACAACCTCACTTTCCTGCACGTTCATGTTAATATTTTTTAACACATGTAAATCTCCGAATGATTTATTTAAGTCGACAACTTTTATCATATCCTTGTTTTGCACTCACTTCACCTTCCCTTATTTATCGCTTGCGCCCAATTTTTTCTCGAGCATGCCAACTAAAATAGTAAATATCAAGACGAGAATTAAATAATAAATCGCAACGATAAGTAAATATGTCATATAATCAAAATTGTTAGATCCCAATGTTGTTGATACATTAAAGAGTTCGTTTAAACCAATAAATGCGGCTAGTGAAGAGTCCTTTAATCCAATAATAAATTGATTTCCAAGGGGTGGTATTGCTCTTCGGAACGCTTGAGGAAGGATAATTCTTCGCATCGTCAAAACTCTGCTCATTCCTAATGATTGTCCCGCTTCCATTTGACCATTATCAATGGATTGAATGGCTCCTCTAAAAATTTCTGCAATATATGCTCCATTATGGAATGCCAATCCTAGCGTTACGGACCAAAACATCGATATATCTAAAGCAGATAAACCAAAATAAAAGACAAAGATTTGAACGATTAAAGGGGTTCCTCTTACCAAATAAATATACAAATCTGCAATCTTGACGAGAATGGTTTTTCCTGAAATTTTTAAAAATGCAAAAAGCAAACCAATAAATACAGCGATGAAAATAGCAACAATTGTTACTTGTAACGTAAGAAGCATCCCTTTTAAAAACACAGGATATGAATCAATCAACTGTTCTATAATATGACTAAATTCAGGCAATTACCTTCAACTCCTTATTCAAAAGTACTTGTTAGAAAAAGAAACGAATGCGTAAGAAAGTCACATTCGTTTCTAAGATGATACCTATTCTTCTGGATTCGTTGTGATATCTTCTTTAAAGTATTTTTCACTAATTTTCTTTAGGGTTCCGTCTTCTCTTAATTTATCAAGTGCTTCGTTTACTTTCTTCAATAGCTCTTCATTGTCCTTCGCCACTGCTACGGCCTGCTCACTTAAACCAAGAATATCTTTTCCTTCAATTTCGATACCGTTCCCAATTGCTTCTTTTCCCGTTAAAAAGTCAGTAATAACCGCATCATGCTTTCCGATTGCTAAAGCTTCTAATGCTGTAACATCACTGTCGTATTGAACGACGTTGTCAGTTACTTCTTGTGCTGTATTTGCATAAGTAGAACCTTTTGAAACAGCAATTTCCAAGCCTTTCAGATCATCTAGGCTCACTACATCACTATCAGGCCTTACGAAAACTTGAGGTCCTGAATAGTAATAAGGTGTTGAAAAATTAACATGCTCTGCACGTTCATCTGTAATCGTGTGACTTGCAACAGCAGCATCAAAACGTCCTGTTTTCACACCCTCTACAATACTGTTAAATTTAAACCTTTTTTGATCTGGATCTAAACCTAACTCTTTTGCAATCGCTTCTGCTACTTCAATATCGAAGCCAGTCATAACACCCTCTCCATCTGTTACACTAAAAGGATTGTATTCTCCAGATGAAGCAAACGTAAATTTTCCGTCCTCAACTAATTTCATCCCAGTTGAAGATGACTTTTCACTTCCACAAGCACTCAACACACCAACAGTCAAAATCAGAACTAAAAAAGAAACGAGTCTCCTTTTCACTTTTGTTTCCCCCTTTTTTTTTCACTAAAATAGCTACAAAATACGCCTAGTAAAGAGTACCTAACATTTCTTCTATCTTATTAGGCCAATCCCTTGCTTATAACCGAATCGGTAAAATCGCCTTTATATCTCCCCAATTCTTCATAATTTTCTTCGTTTCGCCAAGCTTGGTTTTTACTCAAAAAAAACAGCTAAAGCATATGCTTTAGCTGTTTTCATCCTTCATATATGATTGTAGGACGGTCCAGGCCTGTTCTTTTCCTAAACCTGTTTCTGATGAGAACTTGATGATATGGTCACCAGGCTCAAGTTCTAATGTTTCACGAACGACCTTTAGATGTTTATCCCATTTTCCTTTTGGAATTTTATCTGCCTTTGTTGCAATGACGACAACAGGGATTTCGTAATGTTTCGCAAAATCATACATTAACACATCATCGTTGGTTGGAGGATGACGTAAATCAACAATCAAAACAACTGCTTTAAGCTGTTCACGTGTTGTTAAATACTTTTCAATCATTTTCCCCCATGCTGCTCTTTCTGTTTTTGAAACCTTTGCATACCCATATCCTGGAACATCCACAAAGTGCAATAATTCATTAATCAGGTAAAAATTTAAGGTTTGCGTCTTTCCAGGCTTTGATGATGTACGTGCCAAAGCTTTACGATTAATCATTTTATTAATAAACGAAGATTTTCCAACATTCGAACGTCCGGCCAGCGCAAATTCAGGTAGATCTCCTTCTGGGTATTGTTCTGGCTTTACAGCACTTATAACGATTTCTGCACTTGTAACTTTCATTTTTTCTCCTCAATTAACGCATGTTTTAATACTTCATCTAAATGTGAAACCGGAATAAATTCGACATCTTCTCTAACACTGTCAGGGATGTCCTCTAGGTCCTTTTCATTTTCCTTTGGAAATAAAATCTTCGTTAAACCGGCACGATGGGCACTTAATGATTTTTCTTTTAAACCACCTATCGGGAGAACACGGCCTCTTAAGGTAATTTCACCAGTCATCCCAACTTCTTTGCGAACAGCTCTGCCAGTTAATGCAGAAATAAGTGCCGTCGCGATTGTAATCCCTGCTGAAGGTCCATCCTTTGGAACGGCACCTTCTGGAACGTGAATATGGATATCATTTTTTTCATTAAAATCCGGATCGATTTTTAATTCTTGTGCTTTTGATCGAATATAACTAAAAGCAGCTTGAGCAGACTCCTTCATTACATCTCCAAGCTTACCAGTGAGGACAAGCTTTCCTTTACCAGGTGCTAGCGAAACTTCGATTGAAAGGGTGTCTCCGCCAAAAGCTGTATACGCAAGTCCAGTAGCAACTCCAACCTGGTCTTCGAGTTCTGCTTGGCCATAACGGAATATCGGTTTCCCTAAGAATTCAACTACATTTTTTTCGGTAATGACAACGCGTTTCTTTTCGCCAGAAACAATAATCTTTGCCACCTTACGACAAATTTTCGCTATTTGACGCTCAAGACTACGGACTCCCGCTTCTCTTGTATAATGACGAATAATATTTAAAAGAGCATCTTCTCTTATTTGCAATTTACCCTTTGTTAAACCATGCTCTTCAAGTTGTTTTGGCAATAAATGATCTTTCGCGATATGAACTTTTTCAAGCTCTGTATAACCAGCGATTGTGATAATCTCCATTCGGTCACGAAGCGGTCCTGGAATAGTTGCTAAGTTATTAGCAGTGGCAATGAACATGACCTTCGATAAATCATAAGGCTCCTCAATAAAATGATCACTGAAGTTGAAGTTCTGTTCAGGATCCAATACTTCAAGCATCGCTGCAGAAGGATCACCTCTAAAATCATTAGACATTTTATCAATTTCATCTAATAAAAAGACTGGATTGATTGTGCCGGCCTTTTTCATTCCTTGGATAATACGTCCTGGCATTGCACCTACATATGTTCTACGGTGCCCCCTGATTTCAGATTCATCACGAACACCACCAAGAGAAATTCGCACAAAATTTCTACCAAGTGATTTTGCCACTGATTTTGCTAACGATGTTTTACCAACTCCTGGAGGTCCTGCTAAACATAAAATTGGCCCTTTTAAAGAGTTTGTTAATTGTTGAACAGCTAAATATTCAAGTACTCTTTCTTTTACCTTATCGAGCCCAAAATGGTCTTTTTCAAGGATTTCTTCTGCATGGTGAATATCTAGTCGATCTTCCGTTGCATTTGTCCACGGCAACGACAACAGCCATTCAATATAGTTCCGTATCACAGCGCTTTCTGCCGACGTTTGTGGGATTTTTTCGTAACGGTCAAGTTCTTTCAAGGCGACTTTCTTGAAATGGTCAGGCATACCTGCTGCTTCAATCTTGTCCTTGAGTGTAGTTACCTCACCTGTTTTTCCTTCTTTATCGCCTAATTCTTTTTGAATTGCTTTCATTTGTTCACGAAGATAATATTCCTTCTGAGTTCTTTCCATGGAACGCTTAACACGTTGACCAATTTTCTTTTCAAGGCTTAAGACTTCTTTTTCATTATTGATGATGGTTATGACCTTGTTCATTCTGGAACGAACATCAATCGTTTCAAGAATTTCTTGTTTTTCTTTTAGTTTGAGAGGGATATGGGAGGCAATGATATCTGCCATTCGACCTGGTTCCTCAATATCTGTAACAGACGTATATGTTTCAGTCGATATCTTTTTAGAAAGCTTTATGTACTGTTCGAAATACTCGAGCATCATTCGCATGAGTGCTTCTGATTCAACATCCTTTGTTTCGTCTTCCTCAAAGGTTTTTACTTTAACCGAATAATAAGTATCGTTGTCATAGATTTCTTTTATTTCCGCGCGATGAAGTCCTTCAACCAATACACGTATTGTGCCATTTGGTAATTTAAGCATTTGCTTTACTTGCGTTAATGTTCCTATGTTATAAATATCATCCTCTGTAGGATCGTCAATAGCCACATCTTTTTGGGTTGTTAAAAAAATGATATGGTCTTCTACCATTGCTTTTTCCAATGCTTGCACTGATTTTTCACGGCCAACATCTAGGTGCAAAACCATAGTTGGATAGACAAGCAATCCGCGAAGTGGTAAAAGAGGAACAATGATTTCTTTTTTTCTTGTCATTGCATACACCTCAAAATTGAATATAGTTCTTAAATGTAAATTTTATCTTATTTGATAGCTAGTGTCTATTTTGGAGGATTTTTCATTTTAGATTAAAGATGAAAAACATAAAAAGACTTCGACGTTCTTTTTATAGTATGTCGAAGTCTTTCTATTTTAAACTGTTTTACGTTTAGACAGATTCTGTTTTTGAAAAGTTTGTAGAAGCCGGAATGATTGATTGTTTGGATTGCTTTTGCCGTTCAGGAGTTTCAATCGCAATCTCAAAGACTTCTTCCAAATTGGTCACTGGGATAATTTCAATCCCCTCAATTTCCTTCAAGATTGATTGCATATTTTCCTGAGGAATGATGACCCTTTTAGCTCCAGCTTGTTTAGCTGCTTTAATTTTTGGTACGACTCCACCAATTGGTTTTACATTCCCGTGAATACTGATTTCGCCTGTCATCGCAACTTTATGATCGACCGGGAACTTATGAATGGCTGAAAAGATACCAGTGGCCATCGCAATCCCTGCTGAAGGACCATCAATTGGAATCCCCCCAGGGAAATTAACATGGATGTCGTAATCATGTGCAGGAACCCCCATTGAACGTAGTACAGTAATGACGTTTTCAATAGAGCCCTTTGCCATACTTTTTCTTCGAATGGACTTTCCTCGATCCCCAATACTTTCTTCTTCAACAATACCGGTTATATTAATCGTGCCTTTATCTTTAGCAGGAATAACGGTAACCTCGATTTCTAACAACGCTCCGGTGTTTGGTCCATATACAGCTAAGCCGTTAACAAGCCCCACCCTTGCACTCGGATATATCTTCTTATCATAACGAGGTGTTAACTGACTTGAATGAAGTACCCACTCTATATCTTCATCCTTAATAAAATCGCGGTCCTCTGATATTGCGATTCCAGCGGCGATTTGAACCATATTTACCACTTCACGACCATTTCTAGCATAAGAGGCAAGTGTAGCAATCCCTTTTTCAGTCGCCTGCATTTTTACTTTTTCAAGTGCTTTTCTTGTTACAATTGCTAATTCATCTTGATCTAAATCACGGAAAAATACCTCTAAGCAACGCGAACGAATCGCTGGAGGTATTTCATTAGGTGTACGTGTTGTAGCACCAATCATTCGAAAATCAGCTGGCAATCCATTCTTAAAAATATCATGAATATGTGTAGGAATTTGTGTGTTTTCTTCACTATAATAAGCACTTTCAAGAAATACTTTACGATCCTCTAAAACCTTTAACATTTTATTCATTTGTATGGGATGAAGCTCTCCAATTTCATCAATGAATAATACGCCTCCATGTGCATGTGTCACAGCCCCTGGTTTTGGCTGAGGAATACCCGCTTGACCCATAGCACCTGCTCCTTGATAAATCGGGTCATGAACAGAGCCAATTAAAGGATCTGCTATCCCACGTTCATCAAATCGTGCGGTTGTCGCATCTAATTCTACAAAAACAGCTGATTGGTTAAAAGGAGACTTTGCATTGCGTTTTGCTTCCTCCATTACAAGACGTGCTGCCGCTGTTTTACCTACTCCAGGTGGTCCATAAATAATGACGTGCTGAGGATTTGGTCCACAAAGCGCTGCTTTTAATGATTTGATTCCATCCTCTTGTCCAACAATATCTGAAAAACTAGTTGGTCTTACTCGCTCAGCTAGAGGTTCTGTTAAGGAAATGGACCTCATTTTACGGAGTTGTTCCATTTCTTTTCTAGACTCTTTATCTATAGATACCTTTTGAGTTCGCTGGTTTTTAAGGAGATTCCAAAAGTAAAGCCCGATGATCACTCCAAAAAATAGCTGTACGAATAAAACAATACCTGTCCAACTCATATTATTCCTCCTGCTCGCAAAGATAGACTACTATCTGCTATTATCTCCTGAGTAAAGGTGGAATAAACCAAATTTGACGGATTTTTGACTATTCTATTTGAATAAATACGAGAGTTTTTCGTCAAATTTTAGCCTGAGTTGAATTCCGTCGACGATAATTGTTTGCAAAAATGCACAAAAATCCCGAGGTATATTTAACCTCGGGATTTTTTCTCATGCGGAGATTTCTGTGTTTTCAACAACAGTTCCATCATCCAATAAAAGCTTTGGAGCTGTATTTTTTGATACAGTTTCCGCTGTAATGATACATTTCTTAATATCGTCTCTTGAAGGAAGATCAAACATCACATCAAGCATAATTCCTTCGATAATGGAGCGTAAACCACGTGCTCCTGTTTTACGTTCAATTGCCTTTTTCGCAATTTCCTTGAGAGCGTCCTCTTCGAAATCCAACTCAACTTCATCTAGCTCAAGCATTTTTTGATATTGCTTAACTAGAGCATTTTTTGGTTTCGTTAGAATTTCTACCAACGCTTCCTCATCTAATGGTTCAAGGCTCGCAATAACTGGGAGACGGCCAATAAATTCAGGGATTAAGCCAAACTTTAGTAAGTCTTCAGGTAAAGATCTAGAAAGTAGAGATTTTTGGTCTAATTCTTCTTCAACGACGTTAGAACCAAATCCAATTACTTTTTTACCAAGACGGCGCTTGATGATTTGTTCAATTCCGTCAAAAGCTCCACCACAAATAAATAGGATATTTGAAGTGTCAATTTGGATAAATTCTTGATGAGGGTGCTTTCTTCCACCCTGTGGAGGAACACTTGCCACTGTGCCTTCAAGAATTTTTAATAGTGCTTGCTGTACACCTTCACCCGAAACATCACGTGTAATTGACGGATTTTCAGATTTACGTGCAACTTTATCAATTTCATCGATATAAATAATACCTTTTTCAGCTTTCTCCACATCATAATCAGCCGCTTGAATAAGTTTTAATAGAATGTTTTCTACGTCTTCCCCAACATACCCAGCTTCTGTTAATGAAGTAGCATCCGCAATCGCAAATGGTACATTTAAAATACGAGCCAAAGTTTGCGCTAATAATGTTTTACCACTACCTGTTGGCCCAATCATACAGATATTACTTTTTGATAATTCTACATCATCAATTTTGCTGTTTGAATTAATACGCTTATAGTGGTTATATACAGCGACAGCTAATGATTTTTTCGCTGCATCCTGACCAATCACATATTCATCTAAGATTTCTCTTATTTCTTTTGGTTTAGGTACATCTTTAAATTCAACTTCTTCCTCTGTACCTAATTCCTCTTCTACGATTTCAGTACATAATTCAATACATTCATCGCATATATAAACGCCAGGTCCTGCAACTAACTTTCGAACTTGGTCTTGCGTTTTTCCGCAAAAAGAACACTTAAGTTGCCCTTTTTCATCATTAAATTTAAACATCATGTCACCCCTTATTGTTTCTTTCTCTCTACAACAAGCCCCGTATCTATTGACATAGGCAATCTTGTTTGAACTTTGGCCTCTTTACCGTAAGTTCCATTATCTAATTATGTAATGCACATTGTACCATATTTCTTCCTCAGAATGGTAATAATAACTCTCGCGCTCATTATGTAAGTATGTGTGGTCTACAA
Source organism: Fredinandcohnia onubensis (assembly GCF_031181385.1). Lineage (GTDB taxonomy): Bacteria > Bacillota > Bacilli > Bacillales > Bacillaceae_L > Ferdinandcohnia > Ferdinandcohnia onubensis_C. Next base: position 211,914 of record NZ_JAPSKV010000004.1, on the reverse strand, counting down.
AAAACAACTAATGAAATATGTGCTGACTTCGCCCCTCCTTTTTAAGTGTTCCCATATTCGTTAGAATAAAACTACTACCAAATGCTTATTGTATGTACAACTTTTTAGTTTTGGGTATAAAACAAGGCACGATCATATCGCGCCTTGATATTCCCTTATTAATTATTATGCAACACTTTTGCTATTTTCTACAAGAAAATCGATTGCTTTTCTAATTTTTAAATCTTCTGTAATTCCATCTAAGCCACCAAGCATTGACTTAATCTCATCAGCAGAAACACCGTACATTGTTGCCATATTTTCTAGTTCTGCATTGATTTCCTCTTCAGTGACTTCAATGTTTTCAGCTTTTGCGATAGCTTCTAAAGTTAAGTTAACACGAACGCGCTTGCCAGCATCTTCTTTCATTTGTTCACGTAAAGCATTTTCGTCTTGACCAGAGAATTGGAAGTATAGGTCAAGGTTCATGCCTTGCATTTGTAAACGTTGCTCAAATTCACGTAGCATGCGGTCTAATTCAGTATTAACCATTGCCTCTGGAATATCGATTTCAGCATTCTCTGATGCTTTTTCGATTAATGTATCTTTAAGGCTGTTTTCAGCGTCACGCTTCTTAGTCTCTTCTAAACGAGTTCTAGTTTTAGCTTTTAATTCATCTAATGTTTCAACTTCATCGTCTACATCTTTAGCAAACTCATCATCAAGCTCAGGAAGTTCTTTTGCTTTGATTTCGTGAACTTTCACTTTAAATGTTGCTGGCTTACCTGCTAGATTTTCAGCATGGTATTCTTCAGGGAAATTAACTTCAACGTCTTTTTCTTCACCTGTAGCAATACCAACTAATTGTTCTTCAAATCCAGGAATGAATGAGCCTGAACCAATTTCTAATGAATAGTTCTCAGCTTTTCCACCTTCGAATGCTTCTCCATCAACGAAACCTTCGAAATCAATTACAACAGTGTCGCCATTCTCTACAGTACCTTCTTCTTTAACAACAAGTTCTGCATTGCGCTCTTGTAATTGTTTGATTTCTGCATCAACTTCTTCGTCAGTAACATTTTCTTCAAGTTTTTCAACTTCTAGACCTTTGTAGTCACCAAGTTTAACTTCAGGCTTAACAGTTACTTTTGCAGTGAAGATAAGGTTTTTACCTTTTTCGATTTGTTCAACGTCAACTTCTGGACGATCAACTGGCTCAATACCAGTTTCTTTAATTGCGTTTTCATATGCATCTGGAAGAATAATATCTAATGCATCTTGGTATAGTGATTCAACACCAAAACGCTTTTCGAACATTCCACGAGGCATTTTACCTTTACGGAATCCAGGTACGTTAACTTGCTTTACTACCTTTTTAAAAGCTTCGTCAAGTCCTGTATTAAATGTTTCTGCGTCAACCTCTACAGTTAAGACACCTTGGTTTCCTTCTAATTTTTCAAACTTTGCGGACATAATTCTTTCCCTCCAACTATCTATTTACTAACTATTTTTTCCGATATGTAAATTTCATAACTATTACCATATGTCGGTAAACTAGCATTTTACAACCATTACATTATAACATAGAATAGACACCTTTCAACATATAGAATATTTTTATATTGTTAGAAAGTTTAACCAACTAATCGAAATTATAATATCTTCTATTACCATTTTTTTATTCTATATTCGAAAAACGCTCTACCTTTTCTAGCTTATCTAGAGCATGTTTTAGTTCAAATAAACTTACTCCATAGATTTGCTCTAGTGTTCGATTCTCGATCTCCATTCCGTGAAGTTCAGCACTATATAAATGGAGAGCGGCAGCATACGTCGATGGGTTCTCATCATCCAATGTAAAAGGATAAAGTACAAAAAGATGCTGAAGCCAAATCTCTTTTGCTGTTTCATATAGAGTCGGATTCTCGTTTTGTAATTGTTCCTCTAAGATCGATAAAACCTGAATTGTAAAAGAAGACATTGATGGGTCTATTAACTTTGAAGGGATAACTTTAATTGTCTCCCCAAGCTTTTCAACCTCTATCTCACGATCAACCTGATTCATTGCAAGCAACTGTAATATCATCGTTTTTACAACTGGATGTTTTATAGGATTAGCTAAAAATGGAGCCAGTATATCAAGGTATTTCCGTATATTGAGATCCTTCATGGATTGTATTGCCGCTATTTGATTTCCGACAATTTCCTCATTATATAAGACACTTTGCAGATGTTTCATAACATCCTGATTCGTGTTCTCAGCTTCTCTTTCCACCTCATCGGAGTAAAGCATTCTTTTACTCAGTTCTAAGAGCTGGGTTAGATTGTCTAAATACTCGGGAGGAACTGAATCTTCATCAAGCACGGCCTCTATTGTTGTTTTAACTTCATTATATTGTCCAAGCTGGATGAGAATTGTTAAATAGATTTGAAGGACATGAAAATAGTCCCCAACATCTTCCTTCATCATAACTAAACAATTTTCTTTTGCTTGCTCTAATTCTCCTAGTTCAAAAAGACAGATGACAATTCCAAGCTCTATTTCATGATTGCCTTCTTCAAGTTCCTGTGCTTGTGTTAATAATGTTAGAGCTTCTTTAAATTTTTTATTGGTTAATGCTTCAAGACCTTTGTCCATTAATCTTTCCTTTAGATGAGGAAAGGGAACAATTTTATTCTGCTTCTTACCTTTAAACTTATTTTCCATAGAGTTTTTCCAACCCCAAACTCGTTTTTCTACTTGAGTTATAAGTGTACCAGTGAAAAAAAGAGAAAACAATAGTGCTACCATTGTAGGTGACAAAAAAAGAGACAAAGTCTGATGGACTTTGTCTACAATTTTTTAGTTCGCAGTTTTAACTTCGTACTCTTTAATTTGTTGTTCATAGGAAAGAGTCTTGTCAATCTCATCCCAACCATTGACCAACATTTCCTTCCAATATGCATCAATAGTAAATTCTGTTTTGAAGCCTTTTGAATCGACTATTGTTTGTTCCTCTAACGAAATTGTGCATTGATAATCAGCGGAACTCGATTCTTTTAAAAGATACTCGATCACGCTTTTTTCTAATACGATAGGTAGTATGCCATTCTTCAAGCAGTTATTATAAAAAATATCTGCAAACGAAGGAGCTAGGATTGCCTTAAATCCATAGTCTTGTAATGCCCATGGAGCATGCTCACGCGAAGAGCCGCAGCCAAAGTTTTCATTTACAACAAGAATAGTCGCACCTTCATTTTCTTTTCGATTTAATTCAAAATCAGGATTTGGGCTTCCGTCAGCTTCAAAGCGCCAATCGAAAAAGGCATATTTTCCAAACCCGGTTCTTTCAATACTTTTTAAAAATTGCTTCGGAATGATTTGGTCTGTGTCCACATTGTTTCGATCCATTCCTGCAACTTTACCTTGATGTGTGATAAATGGTTCCATAATTATGCCTCCTCCCCAGCTGTTACCTTTTGAATTTTACGAACATCTACGAATTTCCCATAAATAGCGGCGGCAGCTGCCATTGCTGGACTCACTAAGTGTGTACGAGCCCCTTTACCTTGTCGTCCTTCGAAGTTACGGTTTGATGTTGAAGCACATCTTTCACCAGCAGGAACTACATCTGGGTTCATACTTAAGCACATGCTGCATCCAGCATCACGCCATTCAAAGCCAGCGTCACGGAATACATCAGCAAGACCTTCTTTTTCCGCTTGTTGCTTCACTTGTTGTGAGCCTGGAACAACTAAAGCCCGTACATTAGGAGATACCTTTTGACCACGGATAATTTCAGCCGCTTCACGTAAGTCACCAATTCGTGAATTTGTACATGATCCGATAAATACATGTTGAATTTCAACTTCATTAATTGGGGTTCCAGGAGCAAGCTCCATATATTCATAAGCACGCTGAGCAGACTTCTTATCAACTTCTTTGTCAAAATCCTCTGGATATGGAACTGTATCCTCAATAGTTATACTCATAGATGGGTTAGTACCCCATGTAACAGTAGGTAAGATTTCATCTGCATGAATTTCTAGAACTTTATCGAAGGAAGCTCCTTCATCAGTTGCAAGAGCTCTCCATCTTTCAACAGCTGCATCAAATTCAGCACCTGAAGGGCTATGCTTTCTTCCTTTTAGATAGGAGAAAGTTGTTTCATCTGGGCTAATTAAGCCAGCTTTCGCTCCACCTTCAATTGACATATTACAAATGGTCATTCTTTCTTCCATTGACATATTTCGAATTGCTTCACCTGTATATTCGATTACATGTCCTGTTCCAAAATCAATTCCAAACTTACGAATAATGGATAAAATAACGTCCTTCGCATATACACCAGGTGATAATGTTCCAACTACATTTACCTGCATGGTTTTAGGTTTTTGTTGCCATAATGTTTGAGTAGCTAGTACATGTTCTACCTCACTTGTCCCAATTCCAAACGCTAAAGCTCCAAATGCTCCATGTGTAGATGTATGGCTATCCCCACATACGATTGTTTTTCCTGGTTGTGTTAATCCAAGCTCAGGTCCAATAACGTGAACAATTCCTTGTTCAGGGCTGTATAAATCTGCTAAAGGCACATTAAATTCCTTACAGTTTTTCTCCAATGCACTCATTTGTTTAGCGGCAATTTCATCCTTTGTTTGGAAACGATCACTTGTAGTAGGTACGTTGTGATCCATTGTCGCAAATGTTAAATCAGGTCTTCTGACTTTTCTATTTTTTATACGTAAACCTTCAAAGGCTTGCGGAGAAGTTACTTCATGGACAAGATGTAGGTCAATGTATAGTAGGTTTGGTTTCCCCTCTTCATGATTGATAACGTGCTGATCCCATATTTTTTCAATAATCGTTTTCGGTGCCATTAGTATCTTCATCCTCCTTTTTCACTTTTTTTGAATAGATAAGCTCGGTATATACCGAGCTATCAGTGGGTCTAGCTTTGCATTTGATACATTTTATCTATGCATAGCAAGACATAATATTTGAAATCGCCCCGTCCTCAACTAAGGCCTCTTTAATCTTTTCCACCATCTCTGTTGTTGAAATTGCTTTACCTTGTGGTTGAACGACATCTGCAGTTCGGTAACCAGCAGCTAATACATCATCTACGGCTTTTTCTATTGCTTTTGCCTCTTCTTCTAATCCGAAGGATAAGCGTAAAAGCATAGCAGCAGATAATATGGTTGCAATTGGATTTGCGATATCCTTACCAGCGATATCTGGTGCAGAACCATGGATTGGTTCAAAAAGACTCGGTCCATCCGTCGATAAACTTGCTGAAGGAAGCATGCCAAGTGATCCTGTTAACATCGACGCTTCATCACTTAAAATATCTCCAAACATATTCTCAGTAACGACTACATCAAATTGTCTAGGGTTTCGGATTAGCTGCATTGCTGCGTTATCCACTAGCATATGCTCTAATTTAACCTCTGGATAAGAAGCAGCTACTTCTTCAGCAACCTCACGCCACATTCTGCTAGATTCCAAGACATTAGCTTTGTCTACAGATGTGACTTTCTTCTTTCTTGTCATAGCCATTTCAAATGCTTTTTCAATGATTCTCTTCATTTCAGAGCGTTTGTAGGAAAGGGTATCAACAGCTGCTTCTTCGCCATCTTCAATCTTTCTTCCACTTGGCTTTCCAAAGTAAAGACCACCCGTAAGCTCTCTGACGATTACAAAATCCGCATTTTCAATCACTTCTTGTTTTAGTGGAGAAGCGTCTAGTAAGCTATTAAAACAAGTTACCGGTCTTACGTTAGCATACAAGTTTAAGGCTTTTCGAATTTGTAATAATCCTTTTTCAGGACGTAAATGTGGAGGGTTTGAGTCCCACTTCGGACCTCCTACAGCCCCTAGCAATACAGCATCACTTTGTTTACATACTTCCAGTGTTTCCGCCGGAAGAGGAGTGCCTTCAGCGTCTATTGCTGAGCCACCTATTAAAGCGTGTTGAAATGTAAACTCATGATTGTATTGTCCGGCGACAGCCTTCAACACTTCGATTGCCCCTTTAGTCACTTCTTTGCCAACGCCATCTCCACGAAGTACGGCAATACTCTTCTTCATATTGACTCCTCCTCTTATATCTTATCTACACTGAAAATAGTAAATTTAAAGGTTTAAACTCCAACTTTTTCAAGTAGCTTCTTATTCTTTTCAACTGCTAAAAGTCTGTTTACTGCATTCACATATGCTCTTGCAGAAGCTTCTAACACGTCTTGTGCAGAACCTCTTCCACTGCTTTCAACATTCTCATGTTTTACTTTTACAAATACCTCTGCAAGTGCGTCACGCCCTGCGCCAACAGATTGGATTCGGTAATCATCTAATGTAATTGAAATACCGAAGCAACGTTCGAGTGTATTGTAAAGTGCTTCAACACTTCCTGATCCTGTTGCAGCCTCTTGGATTTGATTACCTTCACGATCTGTTAAGGTAATTGTTGCAGTAGGAATTTGGTTTGTACCGTATTGAACTTGCAAAGAAGTTAATTGATACATATCCTCTACATTCGCTACCTTCTCATCTACTAATAATGTGATTAAATCATCATCAGTAATTTCTTTCTTTTTATCTGCTAAATCTTTAAATAGCTTAAATACACGATTCACTTCTTGATCATCTAAAGTGTAACCTAATTCTAAAATACGGTTGCGGAATGCGTGTCTACCTGAATGCTTTCCTAGTACCATTGAATTTGATTTCACTCCTACTAACTCTGGAGTGATAATTTCATAAGTCGTTTTTTCCTTTAACACACCATCTTGGTGAATACCGGATTCGTGCGCAAAAGCATTTCTCCCAATTACTGCTTTGTTTGGAGGAATAATCATACCTGTTAATTTACTTACTAAATCACTTGTACGCTTGATTTCATCCAACTTTAATCGAGTGTGTGCTTTATAGAAGTCCTGACGAATATGGAGTGCAACTGCAACCTCTTCTAATGAAGCGTTACCGGCTCTTTCACCAATTCCATTGATGGTTCCTTCTACTTGTAAAGCACCATGTTCAATAGCTGATAATGAATTTGAAACAGCCATTCCAAGGTCATCATGACAATGAGTAGAAAGAATAACTTTATCAATATTCGGTACGTTCTCTAGTAAATAGGTAAACATTTTTCCGTATTCTTCTGGTGCTCCATACCCAACTGTGTCTGGCAGGTTAATAACATTCGCTCCTGCATCAATGACTTCTTTTACGATTTTAGCTAAGAAATCTAATTCAGTGCGGCTTGCATCCTCTGCAGACCATTGGATGATTGGGAAGAATTTTGATGCATATTTTACACTCTCTACTGCTGATTGAATCACTTGATCTGGTGTCTGTTTTAGCTTATATTTTCTATGAATTGGGGATGTAGCTATAAAGGTGTGGAGACGAGGCTCCGCTCCACCTTTTAAAGCTTCCCAAGCACTATCGATATCACTTTTTACAGCTCTTGATAAACCCGTAACAGAAACATTTTTGATGGTTTCAGCAATTTGTTTAACTGACTGAAAATCACCTTCAGAGGCAGCTGGGAATCCGGCCTCCATGACATCCACATTGAGTCGTTCCAGTTGCTTAGCAATTTCAAGTTTTTCGTGAAGGTTTAAGTTTACTCCAGCAGACTGTTCTCCATCTCTTAATGTAGTGTCAAAAATATTAATTTTCCGCACTGGCACCCACCACTTCTTTCACTTGTCTTTGTTTTACGAAAGGCATCATTGCACGAAGTTTCTTACCTACTACTTCAATTTGGTGTTCAGCTTCAATTTTGTTAATTGCATTGAATTCTGGACGATTTGCTTGGTTTTCAAGGATCCAACCTTTAGCAAACTTACCTGTTTGGATATCTTTTAATACTTCTTTCATTTCTGCTTTTACACTGTCAGTTACGATACGTGGTCCAGTTACAAAATCTCCCCACTGAGCTGTGTCAGAAATTGAATATCTCATTCCAGCTAAACCTTCTTCGTACATTAAATCAACGATCAGTTTTAATTCATGTAAACATTCGAAGTATGCAACTTCTGGTTGGTATCCAGCTTCTACTAATGTTTCGAATCCAGCTTTAACTAATGCAGAAGTTCCACCACATAATACAGCTTGCTCACCGAATAGGTCTGTTTCAGTTTCTTCTTTAAATGAAGTTTCTAGAACGCCCGCTCTAGCTGCTCCAATTCCTTTTGCATAAGCAAGTGCAATTTCTTTTGCATTTCCAGTTACGTCTTGCTCAATTGCAAATAATGCCGGTACTCCTGCACCTTCTGTAAATGTACGGCGAACTAGATGTCCTGGGCCTTTTGGAGCTACTAGGAAAACATCTACGAAGTTTGGTGGTACGATTTGGCTAAAGTGAATGTTAAAACCATGAGCAAATACTAATGCATTTCCTGGCTCTAATCCTGGTTCGATTTCTTCTTTATATACCTTTGGTTGATTTTCATCTGGAAGTAATACCATAATTACGTCCGCTTGCTCAGCAGCTTCTTTAACTGAATAAACTTGTAGTCCATCATTTTTTGCTTGCTCAAAAGATTTTCCTTGACGTAGACCAACAATTACATCAACGCCACTTTCACGTAAGTTCAATGCATGTGCGTGTCCTTGTGAACCGTAACCAATGATAGCAACCTTCTTATTTTGTAAAACTGAATCATTTACATCTCCGTTATAATATACCTTTGTCATTTTAAAATCTCTCCCTTATTAGAATTAAGTTATATATGGTAATGTGTTTAAACCCTTAAGTTGATGAAACGTATTTAAACAATAGAAATATTTTTTGGACTTGAAGCTGTTTTTTGGTTACCTCTTGTGAAAGCAGTTGTGCCTGTACGGGCAACTTCTTTAATACCGTATGGCTTTAAAAGGTCAATTAAAGCTTCAACCTTTTCTGATTCTCCTGTAACTTGGATAACCAGGCTTTCCTTACTAACATCTATGATGGATGCACGGAAAGGATCTATTAAGCTATAAATCTCATTTCTATTTGATGGACTTGATGCTACTTTAATGAGAGCAAGCTCCCTAGCCACAATGGCTTGATTCGTAATATCCACGACCTTTATAACATCAATTTGTTTGTTTAGCTGTTTTGTAATTTGTTCAACAACTGTTTCTTCATCGAGATGAATTACAAATGTCATTCGTGAGAGTCCTTCTGTTTCGGAATGTCCCACTGTGATGCTTTCAATATTGTAGTGACGTTTTGTTAACAGGCCAGTGATTCGGTTAAGGACACCAGCGCGGTTATTTACTAGTAATGTGATGATTCTTTTCACAGCTTAACACCTACCATTTCATGATGACCCTTTCCTGAAGCTACCATTGGGTATACATTCTCGAAAGGCGTCACATTAAAGTCCATAAGAACGGGTCCCTCGTATTCAAGTGCTTCTTTTAACACTTGTTCTGCTTCTTGTTCATTTGTAGCTCTCAAACCTTTTATTCCATATGCATCCGCTAGTTTCATAAAATCTGGCTGATTAGGAATCAAGGAATGTGAGTATCTCTCTTTATAGAAGAGTTGTTGCCATTGTCGAACCATTCCTAAAGCTTTGTTGTTAAGAATGATGATTTTGATTGGTAGATTTAATTCATGAATGACTGAAAGTTCTTGAGAAGTCATTTGGAATCCACCATCTCCTAGTATCGCAACCACAGTTGAAGACTTTTCAGCTAACTGTGCTCCAATACTTGATGGTAAGCCAAAGCCCATTGTTCCAAGTCCGCCTGATGTTACCCAACGATTTGGTTTTGTAAACTGATAGTATTGTGCAGCCCACATTTGATGCTGGCCAACGTCAGTTGTAACAATTGCTTCCCCATCTGTATATTTATAAATAAGTTCTATCAATTTTTGTGGTTTTAGTTCATCTTCTGATGGTTTATAAACAAGTGGATATTCTTCTTTCCATCCAGCTAGTTTTTCTCTCCACTCTCCGGAATCTCCAGGTTTACCATCTTGGTGAACTAGAGCTTTAAGAACCTCTTTTGCATCGCCTACCACAGGAATCTTAGTAGGTACGTTTTTCCCGATCTCAGCAGGATCAATATCAATATGTGCGACTATCGCATTTGGAGCAAAGTGTTCTAGGTTTCCAGTTACCCGGTCATCGAATCTGGCTCCAATACTGATTAATAGATCACATTCATGTAAAGCCATATTCGCTGAGTATGTTCCATGCATTCCCGCCATGCCTAGATATAATGGATGATTAGCAGGAAATCCACCTAAACCTAAAAGTGTATGTGCTAAAGGGATATTTTGTTGTTCAACATATTCTCTTAATTCGTCTGCTGCTTTTGCATGTATAACCCCAGCACCAGCTAGAATAACCGGTTTTTTCGCTTGACTAACTGCTTCAACTAGCTTACGAATTTGCAGATGATTTGGGTGAATTGTCGGCTGATAACCTGGCAACTGAATTTCTTGATCATAATCAAATATCGCTTCATTTGCTGTCATGTCTTTTGGAATATCAATTAATACAGGTCCTGGTCTTCCAGAAGTAGCAATATAAAATGCTTCTTTAATTATTTTTGGTAAGTCTTTTACATCCCTTACCTGGTAACTATGTTTTGTAATTGGCATTGTGATTCCAAGAACATCCGCTTCCTGGAAAGCATCGGAACCAATTACTGATGAAGCAACCTGACCTGTAAATACAACAAGTGGAATTGAATCAATCATCGCGTCTGCTAATCCCGTCACAATATTTGTTGCACCCGGTCCAGAAGTTGCAATGACGACACCTGGTTTTCCTGAAATTCTCGCATAGCCTTCAGCTGCATGAATACCACCTTGTTCATGTCTAGTTAATACATGAAAAATACCTGAGTCATATAAACTATCATAAATATTTAGTACAGCACCGCCAGGATATCCAAAAATGACTTCTACGTTTTCCCTTTTCAATGCTTCGATTAGCATACGGGATCCATTCATTTTTGTAGAAGCTTTAGTTTGTTCTTCCACTTTTGCATTTACGCCCATTTTTTCTTACATCCCTTCCTTAAAATAAATAATTTTCCCTAAAAAAATAAAATGCCAATCCACCCACTAGACCAATTTCTTGGTCGAAGGGGTGAAAAGGCATTTATTACTTTCCACGGTACCACCCTTGTTCGCGATCTAAAAGACCACCTCAGGAACAACTATTGTTGTTCATTTTGATAACGGGTGAGCTGTTACCAAACACCCGGTTAGCTCTACTACAAATGTTTCAAGCTAACACTCTGAGGTGAGTTCATCCAACGGGATAACACCGGCTTCCAGCAATACCGGCTCTCTGTTGATATCTTTACGTTAGACTACTTATCCTCTTCAACGTTTATGAATATTCAATATTTTCAAGTTACATTTCTATTAGCTTTATGCCCTAGGTACCTCTTTAATACCTAAAAACATAAACGCTTTACACGATTGAAAACTTAGGTTCAAAAAATAATCCAAATCCATGACCATCCACCTTTTTAGTAAAAGGTTGGGTTAGTTATGATAGGACTTTTCTAAGTTGTCAATTCACTTATTCATTTTCTTTTTTGGTAGAAAATATTTGATATTAGAGCCTATATTACGCCCATTTTTTATCGGAGTCAACACCATTTTAAAGAATTGTTAGATTATTTTGATTTGAAAAATTAACTGAATCCGCTTACAACTTAGAAATGACGCGGTTTTTAGAATTGAAAGAATTCGTTGAAATTTTTGTGACTGAAAATTATTGATTCAGGCGTGGAATAAGTAGGAATCTTTCAAGGTCAATCTTCAATAACTGATCGAAGGAATTACTTAAATTTTGTTCGTATCTAGGTCCATTGGACAAATAAAAAAACACTTCAATTCATTTACATGAAAAGAAGTGTTTGTGATTGATTATGTAAAATGGCGTCCCAGGAGAGATTCGAACTCCCGACCGACGGCTTAGAAGGCCGTTGCTCTATCCTGCTGAGCTACTGGGACATTTTAAATTTTTCCGCTAAGTTATTAGCGACATTTTTTATTATAGTCAGATAGGAATCAGATGTCAACACATTTCGAAGAAAAAATTTAAAAAGGGAGTTTTTTTACTCCCTACGCTATTGTATCATAAGTTTACCTTGGTTGATAACTCCTCAACAACATTTCCTTCACTATCGTAAAAAACAACATCAGCTTGATTATTATCAACCTCTAATATTACATAAGTTCTTTCCTTGCGCATTCTTGGCAAACGGAAACTACCTGGATTAATAAATAAAACATCTTCAATTAATTCAGCCCCCGCAATATGTGAATGTCCGAAACAAACAATAGATGCTCCGACTTCTCTAGCACGATAGGATAGATTCATTAATGACATTTTTACATTATATAAATGACCATGTGTCAAATATACCTTTAGCCCATTTAAAAGAACAATCATCTCATTCGGGTAGTTAGAGTCAAAATCACAATTTCCTCTGACTACTGAAAATCCACTCATTTCTTCTGATTGAGATGACAACTCAGAATCCCCGAGATGAAGCATAAATTCAACATCATTCTTATGCCGCTCCTTAATGTCGAGTAATTCCTTTGTTAATCCATGACTGTCACTCAGAATTAATACCTTCATCTTTGAAACTCCTCATGATCTTTTAAAAGCTCGTCTAGCTTTCTAAGTGCATTCCCACGATGGCTGATTAGGTTTTTCTCATCTTTTGATAATTCAGCCATTGTTTTACCCTTAACAGGCACAAAAAAGATTGGGTCATAGCCAAATCCATTTTCCCCAACAGGCTTATCCGTAATAACACCCTCACAGGTTGCCTCTACAATTTCCGTTTTTTCTCCAGGAATTGCTAAAGCAAGTGCACAATGGAATCTAGCCGTTCTTTTTTCATCGGGTACTCCTTTTAATTCTTCTAATACTTTATTAAGGTTATCCATATCATTTTTATGCTCACCAGCGTATCTAGCTGAATAGACGCCTGGTCTGCCCTCTAAATAGTCAATTGCAAGTCCAGAATCATCTGCTATAACAGGTATGTGGAGCTTTTTTGCGATAGCTTCTGCTTTTATTTGGGCATTTTCTGCAAAGGTTATGCCAGTTTCTTCAATATCCTCTATATTTGGATAGTCGACCAATGATTTTACGTCTATACCTTTGCTTGCAAATAAATCTCTAAATTCCTTTACTTTCCCTTTATTTTTAGTAGCAATCATGATTTCCTTCACGTTAAGAGTCCTTCTTTCCAATTAAGTCTACTAAATCTCCTAATGCAGCTCTCTGGGCCTGTATCAACTCGGTAATCCCTTTTTCGGCTAATTCTAATAATGCTTGCAACTGCTGTCGTGAAAAGGACGATTCTTCCCCCGTTCCTTGAAGCTCAACAAACTCTCGCGCTCCAGTCATCACAACATTCATATCAACATTTGCAGCCGAATCCTCTATATAATTTAAATCCAGGATTTCCCCTTTTTCATGATCAATTCCCACTGAAATAGCTGCTAAAAAGTCTGTGATGGGAAATGTACTCATCCTTTTACCTTGATAGATTTTATGTATTGCCAGAACCATCGCCACAAAAGCGCCCGTTATCGAGGCTGTCCTTGTACCACCATCCGCCTGAATGACGTCACAATCAATCCAAATGGTTTTTTCACCTAGCTCCTCAAGATTAACAACAGATCGTAAAGCACGCCCAATTAAACGCTGAATTTCCATCGTTCTTCCGGAGATTTTTCCTTTAGTGGATTCTCTTATATTCCGCTGCTCAGTCGCTCTCGGAAGCATTGAGTATTCTGCAGTAATCCAGCCTTTACCAGATCCCCTCATAAAAGGAGGTACCCTATCATCGATACTCGCATTACAAATAACCTTCGTATCTCCAATCGTAATTAAAACCGATCCCTCAGGGTGCTTGATATAATTCACTTCAAACTGAATCGGCCGTAACTGATTATGTAATCGTCCATCAACTCTCAAAAACTAAAAACCTCCTGTCTGTCCTTTAAAAAGTAGGCTAAACACTGCCCACCATCCTTTATATAGTATAGCAAAATTTTGTTTTTCTATCGTCTTCCAAAAGAAAAAGGTGTGAACAAAGTCCACACCCCTACTCTTTTTAGAAACTACCTGTATTCACATTTGCTGGACGTGTTACTGGTTTAGTTAGGGATTTCCCATCCTCAGTAACAACATCTTCACTTCCATTTACCGTGATAGCAACACTTTTCACTTCAGGCTGCTCAGTTAGAGATAATACTAATGAGTTAATAACATGCTTAGAGATCATTTTCTCGTTAAAGCTACCAAAGATAGCTTCATTAAAATCTAGAGTAACATTGCCATCTTCCACTTTCGCACCTAGTAGTTTTACATCTTGATGAATTTCGCTTATTAAATTCGAAGACATATTAGGTCCGTCAATTAGTGCATTAACCACTGCAGAAACCCTGTCATCTCCAGTATTTTCAACACGCTTCGTTACAGGTACATAGTACTCGGCGTCTTCATTTTGCACATAGAAATAGAGTGTCACAGGACGGCTATTTGTAATATCTACTACACCGCTGTTATCAATGTTAATCCCATCCGCTCTACTTAAATCCGTTGGAATTGGAGTACTATTAACAGGCATTTCATCTAATTTATATCCATTTACGCTAATAACAACGTTATTTACATTATCAAATTGGGTTAATGTCCAAGTAATGGCTTGTAAGATTTTTGCTTCATCCTCAGGATTATATGTGCCAAATTCCTTCGAGAAGTCAGCAGTGATCGTGCCATCCTCCAATTTCACATCCACAACTGTATCCTGTGGAATAACCGCTCTAAAACCATCTGGTAGAATTTCATTTAACGGACCACCCGCTACTAGGTATTCAAGGACTTGTCTCGCCGCAGCATCTGTCTTCGGAAGATCTACAGTATATGGTACTACTAGACCACTATTATCAATCAGATACAGGTCTCGTTTTACTGTTTCAGTTGTAGCTTCCTCTTGGTCAGTAGCCTCGGTAGCTTCAGTTTCTGAATTTTCCCCCTTTGCTACTGTCTCATCCACCGCTTCGTTTTTAGGTGGATCCATTTGTTTAACTTCTTCCTCTCCACCAAATAAGCCACATCCTGAAAGTAGAACTGTAGATGTAACAACTGTTGCAGCTATTGCAGATTTAGTTATTTTACGCATTCTTTTCCCTCCTAAGGCAGTTTGTACTACTATGTATACGAGCCCTCTATTCAATTTAGACCGCTTTTTCATGAAAAAAATGGACAAAATGTTTTGATTTTAGAAGGAAATAGATTGTAAAATAATGGGGAAAGATTTAATTTTTTCGAAAGGAAGTGTTGTGTTTGATTATTAAAAAACGTACTGAACCCCTTGAATTACAGCTCCTAAAGTCTAACCGAGCACGAAAGAAAGTTCCTGAAAAAATTGAGAATCAAATCATTACGCTCGAAAAAGGTTTCATTGGAGAAACAATGTTTGACCAGCGTATGGAAAGTCTATCACTTGATTCCCTCACCATCAACGACTTGCTTCTAGAAACGAACAGCACTCATTTTCAAATTGATTCACTACTTATTTCCCCACCCAAGATTCACATATTCGAAGTAAAAAACTTTGAAGGTGATTACATAGTAAAAGGAGACCAATGGAAAAGCTTATCAACTGGGAAAGAGATCAGGAATCCCCTTCTACAGCTATCCCGAAGTACGTCTCTGCTTAGACAATTACTCCAACAACTCTGTTCCAACCTCACCGTCGAAGGCCACCTCATATTTATAAATCCCGAATTCTACCTCTACGAAGTTCCACCAAATCTACCAATTGTAATTCAGCCTCTACTTAATCGTTTTATACGCTCCTTGAATGCACAGCCATCAAAAATTTCTAATACACATCATACGTTAGCAAAAAAGTTGCTTTCATTACATATTAAAAAGTCACCTTTCTCATTGCTACCAAACTATACTTTTGATGAGCTGAAAAAAGGGATATTGTGTGGAGAGTGTTGGAATGGGTTTATGGAGGTTGGGAATCAACATAAATTAAAATGTCCTAATTGCAACAAATGGGAAGATAAGGAAACGGCTATTATTAGAAGTATTGAGGAATTCGGGCATCTTTTTCCTGATATGAAGATTACAGTTAGTACAATATTTGAGTGGTGTCAGTTAATTAAAAGCAAAAAGACAATCAGGAATATACTTTCAAAAAGGTACAAACTAATCCGGTTTGGAAGATCATCTTTTTATGAGTAGCGTTATTAAAATTCTATTTTAAATAGTAATTTTGTGGATGGGGATTGACTTTCATTTTTAAATTTTCTTTTCTTAAAGCTTATTCGTTTTTTTGATTATGCTTAAAGGTATTTAAGATTTTACTTACCCTCACTTATGAGTTAGTTGGATGCGTGAGGGTACGATTAGCCATTTCCTTACCCTCACTTGGACGCTGGCTTTTGTGTGAGGGTACTATTAACCTCTTTCCCTACCCTCACTTGGACGTGGGCCTTTTTGTGAGGGTACGATTATCCTTTTTTCTTACCCTCACTTGTACGCAGATCTTTGTGTGAGGGTACGATTATCCTTTTTCCGTACCCTCATTTGGGCTCGGAACTTTGCGTGAGGATACGATTATCCTCTTTCCTTACCCTCACTTGGACGCGGACCTTCGCCTGAGGGTACGATTAACATCTTTCCTTACCCTCACTTGAACGAAGGCCTTTGCGTGAGGGTATGATTAACCTCTAACTTTTGTAAAATCCCAAAAACACCTTCAATATTTTTCCATTAATGTAAAATCGA
Organism: Fredinandcohnia onubensis; assembly: GCF_031181385.1. Classification (GTDB taxonomy): domain Bacteria; phylum Bacillota; class Bacilli; order Bacillales; family Bacillaceae_L; genus Ferdinandcohnia; species Ferdinandcohnia onubensis_C. The sequence continues at coordinate 195,156 of NZ_JAPSKV010000004.1, read as the reverse complement.
GTACATACTCTTTTATTTTATAAAACAAAAAAAGCCCCACCCGGGACTTTATTTCTCTGATCCTACAATTTCACCGATTTCACATTATACACCGGTTCTTCAAACCAGTTGCTGGCGATTTGTTGGAAGATTTCTTTTTCGCCTGTTGTGAGGAACAAGTGGCCTTTTTTTGACGGTTTTTTATTCAGTAGTCCGCTATAGAATAGCACTGTACTCACTTCACGGGCTGTTTCGGCGCCGGAATCAATTAGTTTGATTCCATCTCCAAGATGGTTCCGAATGGTATTATGAAGTAATGGATAATGGGTACAACCAAGAATCAAGGTATCGATTTCTTTACCCCGTAAGACCTCTAGGGATTCAGCCACAATTTGTTCGGCATGGGGACCAGTGAACTCTCCTGCCTCGACGATTGGAACAAATCGAGGGCATGCGAGACTTTCGACATTGATTTGATTATTGATTGATTTTAGAGCGTCTACATAGGCGCCACTTTCGATCGTGTTGACTGTGCCGATAACTCCGACATAATTATTTTTTGTAACCTTTAGAGCGGTTCTTGCTCCTGGGTAGACGACACCGATTACGGGAATTGAAAGCTCAGCTTGAATTTCATCCAACACAAGGGCAGTCGCCGTGTTGCATGCAATGACAAGCATTTTGATTTTATGTGACAATAAATAGTTCGTCAGCTCCCATGTAAACTGACGAACTTCCTCTATAGGTCTGGGTCCATACGGACACCTAGCGTTATCACCTAAATATATGATTTCTTCATTTGGTAATTGTCTAATTATTTCCCGAGCAACGGTTAAACCGCCTACCCCTGAATCGATAACTCCGATTGGTCTGTTCAAATGATTCGCCTCATTCTACTCGCATTTCTTGATGTAATTTTCTAAGACTCTTTTCGAGTTGGGTAACTTCTTCACCGGAGAAGTTTTCCATGATTTCATGTAGGTAATCTTGTCTTTTCTTGATTACCTCTTCGATAATACGTTCTCCTTCTTCAAGTAAATGAATTCGAACGACACGACGATCTTTTGGGTCTTTTACGCGCATTACAAGCGAATTTTTTTCCATACGGTCTACAAGATCTGTTGTCGTGCTGCATGCCAAGTACATTTTATTTGATAATTCACCAATTGTCATATCTCCAAGTTCAAGTAACCATTGAAGAGCTATAAATTGGGGTGTTGTGATCGTAAAGTTGCTAAGGATTTCTCGGCCTTTTTGTTTAAGTAAGCCCGAGATAAAACGAAGTGATTTTTCGATATCTGCGATTACTTGATAGTCTTTTGTTTCATTGCTCTCTTTAACAGTCATTACATCCTCTCCTAGTAAATTGTTATTGGTTAAAATCCAACTGATTTCTCTTGTATTACAGTTGCTTCATTGTATGCAAAATGTAAAGACGCATCGTTTTAAGAAAAAAACTATATTATTCTTATTTTCTACTTTTTTCGCGCAAAAAGCAAGTTGAAGATATTTAGGAAATATGTAAAATGCCCTAAATAAGTAACCGGCTACCTTACAAATGTATAGGGTAGCCGGTAATACTTAAAGTTCAAGTTCTCCCATACGAAGGAGCTCTACGACTGCTTGAGAACGCCCCTTTACTCCCAGCTTCTGCATCGCATTCGATATGTGGTTACGAACTGTTTTTTCGCTTATGAATAACTCACTTGCGATATCTTTCGTTGTTTTGTCTTGAACTAGTAATTCAAAAACTTCTCTTTCTCTCTTTGTTAGTAGCGGTTTTGGTTGAAACTCTTTCTCCTTCAAGTATTGTAACCCTCCTTGCTAAGGTTCGAGCTGAACTACTGGATGGGTATATATTTAGTCACCATATAATATGAGAAGGAGAGTGTTGCTGTGACTGTTAAAAGGTTGATATGTAGACTTTTTTTCGTCCATTTTTAGATGTATTGGTATTTTTGTTTTATTTGACTCATATATTATAGGTTAGGTGTTTTTTTAACATTTGCTTCATCTCTTCAGACCATGGCTCACCTTTTCCTGTTTGCTTTGACATTTGAACAAGTGTACTTCTACCGACAAAACAAACAGATCCTTCTTTATCTTTAGCCATATAATGAATATCCATTGAAGAATTGCCAAGTTGATTAATTTTTACATAAAGTTTAAGCTGTTCTCCGAAATAGACTTGTTTCAAATAATCACATTGTTGGTTTGCAACTACCGGGATTGTTTCGCTTGATTTGTCAGTCCATCTTTGCATAAACCCTACATGATTAAAATATTGAATTCTTGCTTCCTCAAAGTAAGCAAAGGGGACAGTGTTGTTTAAATGTCCAAACATATCTGTTTCGGAAAAGCGTACCTGAATTGGTTGATAAAATTCAAATGTATTCTCCCATGTCTCAAATTCATCGATATACGTAATATGCTTCATTCCAATAGCTCCCTTACATAAGATTATTCAAATCACTGTTAAGTGGTGCGTTATTCTAATGGGGAAATTTTATGCCTTATTATGAGGTATACATTATAAACTCTTCGTAAAAAAAGCACTCCTCCATATGACATGAAGGAGTGCTTACAATGTTTCTATTAGACTTGGTCACTACCAAACATATTTCTGAATGCTTGGATAGATGTATCTCTGTTTAGAGCTGCAATTGAAGTTGTGAGTGGAATACCTTTTGGACAAGACTGTACACAGTTTTGTGAGTTACCACAGTTTGCAAGGCCTCCATCTCCCATAATTGTTTCTAAACGTTCAGCTTTATTCATAGCACCAGTTGGATGTGCGTTGAATAGGCGTACTTGTGATAATGGTGCTGGACCAATGAATTCAGATTTGCTGTTAACATTTGGACATGCTTCTAGACAAACACCACATGTCATACATTTTGATAGTTCATATGCCCATTGACGCTTTTTCTCAGGCATACGAGGTCCAGGACCCAAGTCGTATGTTCCATCAATTGGAATCCAAGCTTTTACTTTTTTCAATGAATCAAACATTCTACTACGATCAATTTGTAGGTCTCGAACGATAGGGAATGTCTTCATTGGTTCAAGTTTAATTGGTTGTTCAAGTTGGTCAATAAGTGCCGAACATGATTGGCGAGGTTTACCATTGATAACCATTGAACATGCACCGCAAACCTCTTCTAAACAGTTCATATCCCAAGTAATTGGGGCAACTTGATTTCCATTAATATCTACCGGATTACGACGGAATTCCATTAGCGCAGAAATCACATTCATATTTTTACGGTAAGGTACCTTGAATTTGATTACATATGGTTCAGAATCTGGAGTATCCTGACGAGTTACATGAAATTCAACTGTTTTTTCACTCATCTTACTTTGCCTCCTTATTCTTTGTATAGTCACGTTTACGTGGTGTGATTAATGAAGTATCTACGTCTTCATAATGGAATGCAGGCGCAGTTTCCTTCCCAGTAAATTTAGCCATAGTAGTTTTTAAGAAGTCCTCATCATTACGATCAGGGAAATCAGGCTTATAGTGTGCTCCACGGCTTTCGTTACGGTTATATGCACCAATTGTAATTACACGTGCTAGTTGAAGCATGTTTTGTAATTGACGAGTAAATGTAGCACCTTGGTTGCTCCATTTAGATGTGTCATTGATATTAATATTTTTGTAACGTTCCATAAGCTCTTGAATCTTTTCATCAGTCTTTAAAAGCTTGTCATTGTAACGAACAACTGTTACGTTATCAGTCATCCATTCACCAAGTTCTTTGTGGAGGATGTATGCATTTTCAGTACCATCCATTGCCATGATGTTATCCCACTTCTCTTGCTCTTGTTTTACATGGCTATCGAAAACAGTTGAAGAAATGGAATCTGTACCTTTTTTAAGGCCCTTGATGTAATTAACTGCGTTTGGACCAGCAACCATACCACCGTAGATAGCTGATAATAGAGAGTTAGCACCTAAGCGGTTTGCTCCGTGCTGAGAAAAATCACACTCTCCTGCAGCAAATAATCCAGGGATATTCGTTTGTTGATGATCGTCAACCCATAGTCCACCCATTGAGTAATGAACGGCAGGGAAGATTTTCATTGGTACTTTACGTGGATCATCACCCATGAATTTTTCATAGATTTCAATAATTCCACCTAATTTGATATCAAGTTCTTTTGGATCTTTATGAGAAAGATCTAGATAAACCATGTTTTCACCATTGATACCTAGCTTCATATCTACACACACAGAGAAAATTTCACGTGTTGCAATATCACGAGGAACTAAGTTTCCGTATGCTGGATATTTTTCTTCTAAGAAGTACCAAGGCTTTCCATCTTTATATGTCCATACTCGTCCACCTTCACCACGAGCGGATTCACTCATTAGGCGAAGTTTGTCATCTCCAGGAATCGCTGTTGGGTGGATTTGGATAAATTCACCGTTTGCATAATATGCACCTTGTTGGTACACGATTGATGCAGCAGATCCAGTGTTGATAACTGAGTTTGTCGTTTTACCAAAAATAATTCCAGGGCCCCCAGATGCCATAATAACAGCATCAGCAGGGAATGATTTAATTTCCATTGATTGAAGGTTTTGCGCTACGACACCACGACAAATTCCCTCATCATCTTGGATGATTCCTAGGAATTCCCAACCTTCGTACTTTGTAACTAATCCTGCTACTTCGTGACGGCGAACTTGCTCATCTAATGCATAAAGCAATTGTTGACCAGTTGTCGCACCAGCGAATGCAGTACGGTGGTGTTGAGTTCCCCCGAAACGACGGAAATCGAGTAATCCTTCTGGCGTACGGTTAAACATTACACCCATACGGTCCATTAAGTGAATAATTCCTGGTGCCGCTTCACACATAGCCTTAACTGGCTTTTGGTTTGCTAAGAAGTCTCCACCATATACTGTATCATCAAAGTGGATCAAAGGAGAATCCCCTTCACCTTTTGTATTAACTGCACCGTTTATCCCACCTTGTGCACAAACAGAGTGAGATCGTTTTACAGGTACGAGTGAAAATAAATCAACTTGTGTTCCTTCTTCAGCAGCTTTAATGGTAGCCATTAGACCTGCTAGTCCACCACCAACTACGATAACTTTTCCTTGACTCAAAGTAACTCACTCCCCAATAAAGAGATCGTTCATCTTGTGTAAAAAAATGTGAACGTTCTAATTTTCATATTCTTAAACGAAAGCAAAAATTGTAGTAACACCTACTATTGATAAAGCAATGAAAATAATGATTGTTACATATGTTGCAATTTGTTGAGAACGAGGAGTTATTGTTAGCCCCCAACTTACAGCAAATGACCATAGACCATTTGAGAAATGGAAAATTGTAGAGATTACACCAACAAGATAGAAAATAAGCATTGCAGGTGAATCTAGGATATTCTCCATCATTTGGAAGTTAACTTCTGCTCTCCCTAATGCGTAAGCAATTCGCGTTTCCCATACATGCCATGCCACAAAAATAAGAGTAATAATACCAGATATACGTTGTAAGAAGAACATCCAGTTACGGAAGAAACCGTATCTACTCACATTGTTCTTTGCAGTAAAGGCAATATACAGACCATAAATCGCGTGAAATAATAATGGTAGATAAATAATAACTACCTCTAGAAGGATTCTAAATGGAAGATTCCCCATAAAACCAGCAGCACTGTTAAATGCCTCTTCCCCTCTTGTCGCAAAGTTATTCGCCATTAAGTGTACGATTAAAAACACCCCAACAGGTATTACACCTAATAATGAATGAAGTCTGCGATTAAAAAATTCACGATTACCAGCCATACTTTAACCCCCCTTAGTAATAAAACGTGCCCACACGGCACTCCCTTGTAATGTTTCATCCTGTATAAATATGTAAAAGGACGATATAAAAACTGATAACTGAAAACCTTTGCAGGAATCTACAAATTTAATTATTGTAGATAAATAGACAAATGCTGCATGTAATTTTCTTTTATCAGTATAATGTAACAAATTCATTTTACTCCCATAAAGCAAGAGCGTCAAGGAAACAAATCCACAAATTATTCATAAAAATGTTAATAATTGTACACATATGAATGTAGTAATACTAAATAAAAAACATTTCTCTCTGACAAAAAGAAACCAAAAAAATTCATGTTTTTCTTATACCCTCATGTTATATAATAAAGAATGGAGAAAGAGGGGAATGCAGTGAAGAACGTTAACATCAACGAACAAAACGTAAATACAGGTGAACAGTCTGTTTCCGTATTTGGGTACGAACTTTTACGAGAAGTTTTAATTCCTGATATTCTCGGGAAAGAAACGCCACAGATTCTATATTGGGCTGGAAAAAATCTCGCCCGCAAGTTCCCCTTACCTACGACGGAAGAAGTCATTTCATTCTTTCATGATGCTGGATGGGGAGACCTTAAGGTAGAACGTTTGGATAAAAACTCCATTGAATTTCATTTGGAGGGTTCGATCGTATCTACTCGCTTTAAACGAAGAGATATTTGTACATTCCAGCTTGAATCTGGCTTTCTTGCCCAACAAATTCAACAACAGAAAAATCGAATCACTGAAAGCTTTGAACAACAAAAAAGAAGAGCTCAAAAAATTATATTTACGGTAAAATGGGATCCAAAAGATATTACCGAAGAATAAAGCCTGCACATTTCGTGCAGTTTTTTTATTAAAAAAAAGGGCGTCCAAATTCATTTGAACCACCCGTAACATTCAAATTATAGTTTCACCTTCGCTTTTTCTTCTTCAACAGCAGCCAAGTTAAATGAGTCATGCAAAGCTTCAACTGCACGAACCATATTGCCTTGTTCAAGAACTGTAGAAACTTTAATTTCAGATGTACTTACCATTTTCACTTCAATATTTTCCTTTGCAAGCACTTGGAACATATCAGCTGCTACACCTGGGTTTGAAACCATTCCAGAACCAACAATTGATACCTTTGCTAACCCATCCTCATGTTCGATACTTTCATATTTCAATAAATCCTTGTTGTTTTCTAAAACAGCAAGAGTGTCACGTAAATCCGGTGTTTTTACAGAGAATGAAATATTTGTATGATTTTGATCTGTCATGTTTTGAATAATGATATCTACATTTAAACCATTTTTCGCAAGTGTGCCAAAAATAGTGGATAGTGTATGCAATTCATTTGGTAAACCAGATACCGTTACCCTTGTAATTTGGTCTTCAAAAGCAATTCCCCTAACAACAAGATTCTTTTCCATTGAAACTTCCTCCTCAATAATGGTTCCATTTTCTAGCTCTAAGCTTGAACGAACTTCAAGCGGCATTTCGAAGTTTTTCGCAAATTCCACTGCACGTGGGTGAAGGACTCCAGCACCAAGATTTGCAAGCTCCAGCATTTCATCATAAGAAATGGAATGAAGTTTACGTGCATTTGGAACTACGCGAGGATCGGTTGTGTATACACCTGTTACATCTGTGTAGATATCACATTTCTCCGCGTTTAATGCCGCAGCGAGTGCGACTGCAGTTGTATCGGAACCTCCGCGACCAAGAGTGGTGATGTCGCCTGAACTGCTGACTCCTTGGAATCCAGCAACAACAACGATTTTTCCTTCTTTTAAGCTTTTATATACTCTTGAAACCTCAATGTTTTCAATACGGGCATTGCTATGTATAGCCTCTGTTTCAATACCCGCCTGCCAGCCGGTATACGATACGGATTCATACCCTTTTTCTTGTAAAGCCATAGATAATAATGCAATTGTTACTTGTTCACCTGTGCTTAATAACATATCCATCTCGCGCTTACTTGGCGCGCTTGTAATTTCATTAGCTAAACTTACAAGCTGATCGGTTGTCTTCCCCATTGCAGAAACAACAACGACAACTTGATTCCCTGCTTGCACTTCTTGTATAACTCGACTTGCAACATTTTTAATTCTATCTGGTGACCCAACAGAGGTGCCTCCAAACTTTTGTACGATGATCCCCATACCCTCAACCCTCTCTCAGAATAATAAAAAACAGCAATGAGAAATTATCTCATTGCTGTGATATACGTAAACATACTACGTGTCACTTCGTGAGATAGCCCTCCAAGATTGATTCATCTTGACAATCCTATGTCTCTTAAACATAAGACCAGCACAAAAAGGTATGAGCCTTTTTAAACTTCGGCGAACTTTCCTTTCTGCAATGATCGTAAGGGCTCATACCCCTCCAATTGCATACTGATAAAGATCGCACCTCTATCTTCACTTCAACGTGTTGAAGTGGAATATTATATTATTAAGGATTATATCAGACTATTTTTTAAATAGCAACGACTATTCTTTTAACTTTTCGTAAATTGCTTCAGCTGTCTGTTTAGGTATATTGGCTTTTTGAATTTCCTCAATACTAGCTTCCTTTAACTTCTTGATAGAACCAAAGTGCTTCAGTAGTGCTTTTTTACGTTTTTCCCCTACTCCAGGAATATCATCGAGTACAGATTGAAATGCGTTTTTTCCACGGACTTGACGATGGAAGGTAATCGCAAAACGGTGTACTTCATCTTGAATTCGTTGAAGAAGATAAAATTCTTGACTGTTTCTAGATAGTTCCACAATTTCAGGCGGGTCTCCGATTAAGAGCTCAGATGTTCTGTGTTTATCATCTTTTGCAAGTCCTGCTAGTGGAATTTCTAAGCCTAATTCATTTTCAAGAATGTCCCTAACCGCAGCAAGATGACCTTTACCTCCGTCAATAATGATTAAATCTGGTAGTGGAAGGTTTTCTTTTAATGCACGGCTATATCTTCTCCGTACAACCTCCCTCATGGATTCATAATCATCAGGACCTTGAACTGATTTTATTTTATATTTTCTATATTCTTTTTTATCGGGTTTTCCATCAGTAAACACAATCATGGCAGAAACTGGATCTGTTCCTTGTATGTTGGAATTATCAAACGCTTCGATTCGATGAGGTGTATATATCCCTAACTTCTGTCCTAAATTTTCAACAGCCTTAATCGTACGTTCTTCATCTCTTTCAATCAGGGCGAACTTTTCCTTTAGCGCAATTTTTGCATTTTTAGTAGCAAGGTCGATTAATTGTTTTTTCTTCCCTCTACCAGGCTGGTGAACGGTTACTTCTAGTAATTGCTCAACAATGTCACGGTCTATTGAACTAGGAAGCAAAACTTCCTTTGGTTTAAAATGATTATCTTTTAAATAAAATTGGCCAAGGTAGGTTAAGAAGTCTTGTTCTGGCTCGTTGTAAAATGGAAATAGAGAAACATCCCGCTCAATTAATTTTCCTTGACGAATAAAAAAGACTTGAACACACATCCAACCCTTATCATAGGAATAGCCAAATACATCACGGTCAATAAAGTCTGTCATTGTCATCTTTTGCTTTTCCATCGTCGTTTCAATATTTGCGATTTGGTCACGATATTCTTTTGCTCTCTCAAAGTCGAGTTCTTCAGAAGCCTTTAACATTTTTTCAGTCAACTCGTCTTTGATTTCTTTATATCCACCATTTAAAAAGCGGATAATATCGTCTACCATTTTTTTATTGGTTTCATCAGATATTTCATTGACACAAGGAGCAAGACATTGACCGATATGATAATATAGACAAACCTTATCTGGTAATGTTGAACATTTTCTTAAAGGATAAATGCGGTCTAATAGTTTTTTTGTTTCATTTGCAGCTTGCACATTAGGGTATGGTCCGAAATATTTGCCCTTATCTTTTTTTACTTTTCGAGTAATCAATAATCGTGGATGTTTTTCAGCAGTAATTTTGATAAAAGGATACGTCTTGTCATCCTTCAACATGATATTGTATTTTGGGTCATATTTTTTAATAAGATTGATTTCAAGAAGAAGAGCTTCAATATTTGAAGAAGTTACAATATATTCAAAGTCCTCAATCTCATTAACAAGCCTTAAGGTTTTACCATCGTGTGATCCTGTAAAATAAGATCGAACACGGTTCTTCAGCACTTTCGCTTTACCCACATATATAACAGTACCTTGCCTGTCCTTCATTAAATAACAACCAGGCTGGTCCGGTAAAATCGCTAATTTTTCCTTAAGATGATCGTGCATAGTTACCACTCCATCTACTATAAAATCAATTGCGTCTTAGTGAACTTGTTGTTAAGTTTTGACGTATCTTATATTGTAACATTTTTACGAAGAAGTTGTACGAGTAAAAAATAGGAAGTCCCCTAAAACTGAGATCAAACAAAAAAAACAGCCCATAAAGGCTGTTTTTTAATTTCGATTAATAGTGGCTTTCAAGTCTGCCAGCAAGAGCTTCTTTTGGTTGGTAACCGACTACTTTATCTACAACTTCACCGTTTTTAATTACAAGTAAAGTTGGGATGCTCATTACACCAAACTTCGCTGCAGTTTCTTGGTTTTCATCTACATCGAGTTTCACGATTTTCACTTTGTCACCAATTTCAGTGTCTAATTCTTCTAATACTGGAGCAATCATCTTACATGGTCCACACCAAGGTGCCCAGAAGTCTGCAAGTACTAATCCATCTTTTGTTTCTGCATCAAAATTTTGGTCTGTTACGTTTGTAATAGCCATTTAAACCCCTCCTAATAAGTAACAACATTGAAATTCTACCAAGAGTATACCATCTGGAATGTCATTTTACGAATTTTTTGCTTCAAAATGAGCAGTTAACTAAATCAGAGATGATAAGATTAGACACTATACTTCATACATAGTCATCTTCCCCAACTTTTTAAGCTGTTATGTATGTAATAATAGAGGTTATAGACATCTGTTTTAAGCGTGGCCAATAAAAAAGACGTCCAGAAGGGGCTGTTGACAAATTAATAGGATTTTTAAGAACCTGTATAGAATTTAATCTATACAGGTTCTTTTATTGGGGGGGAATGCTTTATGATGGGTCGGAAAGAGGAATATCAAAGTAAATTGGAGTTCATTGATTTAAATGCTTTTGTGCCTTCAAATCATCTTCTTCGCCAAATTAATGAGAAAATTGATTTTTTATTTATATATAACAACCTACATAAAACTAGTAAGAGGGACATTGAAAAAATTCTTGAACAATGTCTCTTTTCTGCGTTGGCTTTGAACCTAAAACGAATGATAAAGGTAATAAATTAGCAATAATAAACGTTAAAAAGGGTAATAAAATTCTAAAAAAGTAGAAAAAAATAAAGTGGGAAAGGAGTTAAAGCTCCTTTTCCCACTTTGTCAACAGCCCCAGAAGGACGTCTTTTTGCGTATTGCGGCGAGGACAGCACTCCACATAGTGCCTTGCCAAAAGGCGTGTCAACTCGACTTATGCAATTCAGCTCATCGCTTGATTAGTATACCATAAATTTCTCAAAGGTAAAATGGAAAAAATCTCTATAAATAAGAAAGCCTCAGCTCATTTACCGTAATATTATGCATTTACTTTTAGTTTCTTGAACTCTTCAGTAAGCATTGGAACTACATCAAATAAGTCACCAACGATTCCATAGTCTGCAACCTTGAAGATGTTTGCTTCTGGGTCTTTGTTGATGGCAACGATTACTTTAGAGTTGGACATTCCTGCTAAATGCTGGATTGCTCCTGAAATACCACAAGCAATATATAGGTCTGGCGTGACAACCTTTCCTGTTTGACCTATTTGAAGAGAGTAATCGCAATAATCAGCATCACATGCTCCACGAGATGCACCTACAGCCCCACCAAGAACATTCGCTAATTCTTTTAGTGGTTCAAAGCCTTCTGCACTCTTTACCCCACGACCACCTGCGATTACTACTTTCGCTTCGGATAAATCTACACCTTCAGTTGCCTTACGCACAACTTCTTTTACGATTGTTCGTAAATCTTTAATTTCAACGGATAAAGATGAAACTTCTCCCGTACGTGACTCATCTTTTTCAAGTGGTGTTATATTGTTAGGACGTACGGTCGCAAAGATTAGACCGTCAGTCACAATTTTCTTTTCAAATGCTTTGCCTGAATAGATAGGGCGAGTAAAGACAATGTTTCCACCTGCAACTTCAATTGCTGTTACGTCTGAAATTAGACCAGAATTCAATTTACTAGCAATTTTTGGTGAAAGGTCTTTCCCCAATGATGTGTGACCAAAAACTAAAGCTTCTGGTGACTCAGCATCTATAGCTGCAAGAACGGCTTGTGAGAAGCCGTCTGGTGTATATGAAGCTAATTTTTCATCTTCAACCGTTACGACTCGGTCTGCTCCGTAATGAATTAAATCATTGGTTAAAGCGCCCACAGATTCACCGACTAACACGGCAACTACTTCGCCGCCTTCTGCTACAGTTTTACCAGCTGCAATTGCTTCAAAACATACGTTTCGTAACGCACCATCACGTGTTTCTCCTAGAACTACTACTTTTCTTGACATTATGCGTAACCCCCTAGATTCGCCTTAGTAAAATTTTGAAATCGTATACAAAATTGCCCGAAAACTTATACCACCTTAGCTTCGTTATGAAGGAGTGAAACCAACTCTTTTACTTGATCTTCTAAATCGCCTTCAAGTACGCGGCCAGCTTCTTTTTTCGGTGGAAGATAGATTTCAATTGTTTTTGTTTTTGCTTCTACATCATCTTCATCCAAATCTAGATCATCTAACTCAAGCTCATCAAGCGGCTTTTTCTTTGCTTTCATAATTCCAGGTAAAGATGGATAGCGTGGTTCATTCAACCCTTGTTGACATGTAACAAGTAATGGTAAAGAAGTTTCGATAACTTCAGAGTCACCCTCAACGTCTCTTACTACGGTTACTGTTGAACCATCGATATCAAGTTTTGTAATTGTCGTTACATAAGGAATATTTAGAATTTCCGCTACACGTGGGCCAACTTGACCTGAACCACCGTCAATTGCAACATTTCCACCTAAAATAATATCGGCATCTTTATCTTTTAGGTATTCTGCCAAAATCTTTGCAGTTGTGAACTGGTCTCCTTCTTCTAGATCATCTTCTGTATTAATCAAAACGGCTTTATCAGCACCCATTGCTAAAGCTGTGCGTAATTCTTTATCGGCTTCGTCAGTTGTGGCAACTGTGACAACAGTTACTTCCCCACCATGCGCATCACGAAGTTGGATTGCTTCTTCAACCGCATATTCATCATAAGGGTTAATAATAAATTCAGCTCCATCTTCACTGATTTGTCCATTGCTTACTACGATTTTTTCTTCAGTATCAAATGTTCTTTTCAAAATAACAAAGATGTTCATGAGTTTCCCTCCTAAAGGTATAGAGCAATTTCCTCTAATCTATTAATTTTCTTCAAATCTAGTATTATTTTCCTTTAAATGTTGGCGGACGTTTTTCGATAAAGGCTGATATTCCTTCTTGTCCATCCTCTGAAATGAACATTTCTCCAAATAAAACTGCTTCTCTTTTGACAGTTTCTTCATATTGTTCATTTTTCATTGAATTTAATAATTCAATAGTCGCTTTGATAGATACAGGGCTTTTTTGAGCAATCTTCCTAGCAACTGCCATTGTTTCTTCATGAAGATTTTCTTCTGAGAAAGCTTGATTTGCTAATCCGGACTGTACAGCCTCATCACCGCTAATTGGGTCACTTGTCCAAAGCATCTGTGCAGCTTTAGCAACACCAACATAGCGAGGCAAGCGTGCTGTCCCAGCAAAACCTGGGATAAGTCCAAGCTGCAACTCAGGTAATCCAAGTTTTGCCTTATTGCTAACAAGGCGGAAATGGCAAGCCATTGCCAGTTCAAGACCGCCACCTAAGGCAGCTCCGTGAATACTAGCAATAATAGGTTTTGGGAATCGTTCCATTCTTTCGAATAGTGATTGACCTTGTCTTGCAAGATTTGAAAATTCTTCGCCAGAGTTTATGGTTGTAAACTCTTTTATATCAGCCCCTGCAGAGAAAAAGCGACCTTCACCATGGATTACTAGAACTCTTACATTGTCATCCTCTTCAATGTCATCTAGTAAACTTGTAAGCTCTTTCAAAACAGCGGTTGATAATGCATTCGCTGGAGATCGATTAATACTAATAGTAGCAATGTACTCGGCTATCTTCACTTTTAAAAATTCCAACTGCATCCCTCCTAATTAAGTATATGTATGTAACACACCTCGATCAAATGCGCCTTGGCGTATTTGATCCCGATTTTTTTCGAGCTTGCTCGAAAAATTCCCTTTGAAAAATCGTGGCATCCGCCGGAGGCTTTAACTTTATTCAGCCAAGGTTTGAATCCTCAAGCAGATTGTTTACCCTTTTCACACTATGCTATCACTTAAAAAGTTATGAGAAACTCGCTGAATAAAGTTAAAAATAACTAGAGGTGTGTTAATCCACAACCATTTACTAATAGTGCATGGACTTCTTTTGCCAAGGATGGCAAATCATATTTTTGTTCGTTCATGACCCAAGTGGTTGCAGTTTCATCGATTGAGCCGAATATCATCTGTCTTGCTAAACGGACATCCAGGTTTGGATTAAACTCACCATTTTCTTTCCCAAATTGAATAATGGAATCGATGGTTCCTAAATACCCTTTAAGTACTTCATTAATCCGGTGACGTAATTCCTTATTAGATTGTCTTAATTCAAGCTGAGTCACGGTTGCAAGATGATGATCGGCTGCTAAAAGTTCGAAATGTTTTTCAACCAATGTTAATAACTTCTCTGCCGCACTCGATTTTCCTGCTATTTCAGCTTCAATTTTTTCAATAAATTCGCCCATTTTTTCGTGGAATAAAGATACGAGAATATCTTCTTTGTTTTTAAAATATAGATATATTGTACCGTCCGCCACGCCTGCTTGCTTAGCAATTCTTGAGACTTGAGATTGATGATACCCATTCTCCGCGATAACCACTACCGCTGCGTCTATGATTTGCTTATATTTTGGTTTTGTATTTTTCAAGTTCTTACGTCCTTTCAGAAAAATGAATGAATAGTCATTCATATTTCTATAATAAAACCAAATCAGGATACTGTCAAGATTATCTTCTCATTTGCTCTTTTAAAGTAAAGAAAAAGAGCCACAGGCTCATATCATGGCTCCTCACTGATGTTTACACGAATGATGTATTTAGAGCTGATCGATCCTACTTTTCTTATTTAATTTTTGTTAGTTTTTCCTTTTCCTCTTCAACTAATACCCGGCGCAGAACTTTGCCTACAATGGTCTTCGGTAATTCTTTTCTAAATTCATATACTCTTGGAACTTTATATGCTGCTAAATGTTTGCGACAATGTTGATCAAGCTCTTCCTCTGTAAGTTGTTGGCCTTCTTTTAAAACGACGTATGCCTTTACTGTTTCCCCACGATACGGATCTGGGATACCAGCGACAACAGCCTCTTGTACTTTTTCATGTTCAAACAATACTTCCTCAATTTCTCTTGGATAAACATTAAATCCGCCAGCAATAATCATATCTTTTTTACGGTCCACCACATAGAAAAATCCATCTTCATCCATGTAGCCTAAGTCACCTGTTAATAACCAACCATCACGAAATGTATTTTCAGTTTCTTCAGGCTTATTCCAATATCCTTTCATAACCTGAGGACCTTTTACGACTATCTCTCCAATTTCCCCTATATCAGCAGGTTCACCTGTTTCCATTGAAAGCACCGCAGCATCTGTATCCGGCCATGGTAATCCAATACTTCCATTCACGCGATGTCCCCAAATTAAATTCGCATGTGTTACAGGGGAGGCTTCCGATAAACCATATCCTTCTACAAGCTTTCCACCAGTCACTTTTTCAAATTGTTCTTGAACTTCAAGTGGCAAAGCGGCAGAACCACTAATACAAGACTCAATCGAAGATAGATCATATTTCATTAGGTCAGGATGATTCAACAGACCAATATACATCGTTGGTGCTCCTGGAAAAAGAGTTGGCTTCTGTTTGTGAATCGTTTTTATCGTATCTCCTGCATTGAATTTCGGCATAAGGATCATTTTTGCAGCCATCATGATGGATAGGTTTAATACAGTTGTCATTCCATACACATGGAAAAATGGCAGAATGGCTAAGATGGATTCTTCTCCTTTGTTACATTTATACATCCATTTCGAACACATTATCGTATTAGCAACTAAATTCCGATGTGTTAACATAACTCCTTTTGGAAAGCCCGTTGTTCCACCTGTATACTGTAACAAAGCAAGGTCTTCTACTGGGTCAATGTCAATATCGATTGCTTTTGCTTCACATGTTTTTATAATTTCCCTTAGTAAATGATTTGTTCCTTCATGTTCCACTTTGACTACGATACCATACTGTTTCTTTTGAATAAAAGGATAAATCAAATTTTTGGGGAATGGGAGATAGTCTTTAATTTCGGTTACAATAACATGTTCAAGTTCTGTTAGCGCTTTCACTTTTGAGACGCGTGGAAATAGAATATCTAATGTAATGATTGCTTTTGAACCTGAATCCTTTAAATGATATTCAAGTTCTCTTTCTGTATACAATGGATTTGTTTGGACGACGATTGCACCACTAAACAAGACACCATAATAAGCAATTACACCCTGTGGACAGTTTGGCAACATAATGGCAACTCGGTCACCTTTTTTGATGCCTTGAGACACTAAATAGTTTGCAAGTTTTAAAGATTCTTCATACACTTGTGAAAAAGTTAATTCTTTTCCTTGAAAATGAACAGCGATTTTTTGAGGAAATTCACTAGCAGTTCTTTTCAAATACGCTTGAATTGGAATGTTTTCATACTCGAGTTGATGCGGAATTTCCTCAGGATAATTTGCTAACCACGGCCTTTCGAACTCCATCTAATAACCTCCCTTTAAATATATATTTTAAGAATACGAAGGCGTATTCAAAAATCAGTTTGAATTTTCAAACCATTTATACTCATTATATTATATAGAATATTCGGTGACAATTAGATTCATGAATTGTTGGTGAAGTTTATGTCGTTTAAGGACATAAACTAGATTGAACTAACTAATCAATTCATAAAAATAGGGCTGTTGGTTAATTCCCAATCAGCCCATTACCTTATAACACTAAATAAAGGATCCCAACAATAACAAATACTCCACTTACAACTAACAATATCTTAGCTAGCTTTTCCATATTAGAAACCACCATTTCCTATCCCTGCGCCGATTACATAAGAGAGCCCCACCGATATAATCATGGATATAAGTCCTACAGCGCGATTATCTTGTTGTATCTCAACATCAATGTCGAATTTCGGGGTTAAGAATTCAAAAATAAAATAGCCAATTAGAAGCAGGAAGAATCCAAATACTCCCCATCCAATCATGACAAATAATGAATCATGGTTTTGGATGGAAAAGCGGAATATATTTGCGATCCCGAAAATTTTTCCTCCTGTTGCCATTGCAACTGAGAGGTTTCCTTTTTGGATTTCTTCCCAATTTTTGTATTTGGTGACCAATTCAAATATGGCCATAAACAGAACTAAACACAGTATAACAACACTGTAATTAGCAGCTGTTAACACAAATTCATTATCCCAAAATTGATCCATTATCTTCTCTCCCTACTAGAGATTACATTTCTTTGCAAATTTATTTTAACTCTACTACTGTGACGCCTGTTCCACCTTCTCCAGCTTCCCCAAATCTTGTGGATTTTACGGAGCGGTGATTTTTCAAGTATTCTTGAACTCCTTGACGCAAAGCACCTGTTCCTTTTCCATGGATAATAGATACACGTGGATAACCTGCAAGTAAAGCATCATCGATGTATTTTTCCACTCGTACCAAAGCATTTTCGTATCGTTCACCTCGTAAGTCTAATTCTAGACTTACGTGATAATCTCTACCCCTTACTGTTGCTAGTGGCTTAGTCTCCACTGGTTTCGGACTGCTAACAAACTCGAGGTCTTTTTCTTTAACCTTCATTTTTAAAATCCCAATTTGAACCTGCCATTCGTTATTTCCTGCCTTATCGATTAAATGGCCCTTTTGGTTTAAGCTTATTACCTTTACTTCATCACCAGGTACGAGCTTTCTTTTTGCTTTGGTTGCAACAGATTGTTTATTCGTCTTGTTCGAAGTTTGCGGTACCGCATTTTCCAAACGCTTTTTCGCATCAATCAATTGATGTTCCTTAACAAGCGATTGTTGCTCAAGCTTCATTTTACGCAAATCACGAATGACTTCTTCTGCTTCGCTAGTTGCATTTTTGATTGTTTCAGCTGCTTTTTGTTCTGCCTTTTCATATAGTTTGTCACGTTGTTCATTAAATTCAATGATTTGCTCCTGAAGCTGCTTATGAAGAATCTCTGCCTGCTTTCGGATTTCTTCTGCTTCCTCAAGCTCTTGCTCTGCATCCTTTTTACTTTTTTCCAAGGAGGCGATCATATTTTCAACCGTATTCGTTTCAGAACTAATATGATTTTTGGCAGTGTGAATAATGCTATCTGATAACCCTAGTCGTTTTGAAATTTCAAATGCATTACTTCGACCAGGAACTCCGATTAAAAGCTTATATGTTGGACTTAAGGTTTCAATATCAAATTCAACACTTGCATTAATTACTCCTTCTCGGTTGTACCCATAAGCTTTTAGCTCTGGATAATGGGTTGTAGCAATAACTCTTGCACCTCGACTATATACTTCATCAAGGATTGATATAGCAAGGGCAGCCCCTTCTTGAGGGTCAGTTCCCGCTCCCAGTTCATCAAAAAGAACTAAGCTGTTTGCGTCGACTTGTTTTAAAATGTCTACAATGTTAACCATGTGAGAAGAAAACGTACTTAAACTTTGTTCAATTGACTGCTCATCACCAATATCAGCGTATACCGATTCAAATACAGCTATCTCTGACTCTTCCTGTGCAGGTATTTGTAGGCCAGATTGAGCCATAATCGTTAATAACCCGATTGTTTTTAAAGTGACTGTTTTCCCCCCTGTATTTGGACCCGTTATCACAATAGAAGTATAGTCTTTTCCAAGCTCAATATCATTTGGTACTACTTCTTGTGGGTCAATTAGAGGGTGGCGACCTTTTTTAATGAACACAAAGCCATTCCCATTGATTTTCGGCTTTGAACCCTTCACTTTTTTGCTGTAGCTCGCTTTTGTGAACATAAAATCAAGTTCCCCAAGCGTGTCCACATTTTGATAGAGTGACTCATTTTCCTCTGCTACTGCATTTGAGAGATCTAGTAAAATCCGGTCAATTTCTTGTTTCTCCCTAACCCTAGCTTCCTGCAATACATTGTTAAGGTCGACCACTGATTGTGGTTCAATAAACAATGTTGCCCCGGAAGAGGATTGGTCATGAACGATTCCACCGTAAGTCCCACGATATTCCTGTTTAACGGGAATTACATAACGATCATTACGAATCGTTATGATTGCATCTGAAAGTGTTTTTTGAGCGGAAGAAGAACGAATAATATGCTCTAACTTCTCCCTAATTCTTGCTTCACTGCTACGAAGTTGGGTGCGAATTCCTCGCAATTTGTCACTCGCTCCATCCATGACAACTCCATTATCATCGATACAGTTTTTTATTTTTTGCTCTAATTCAAATAAGGGGGTTATACGTTCAACTAATTCACCTAGGATCGGAATTTCAATCTCGTCCTCAATCATACCTTCAACAAACTTTTTCATTTGTCTACCAGCATAGATAGTACCTGCAATATCTAAGAGCTCCATGGTATTTAAGCCACCGCCAATACTTGCACGCTTAACTGCAGCTCGGATATCCGTTAATCCCCCAAGAGGAACATTTCCTTTTAACCGTAATACCTTCGATGCTTCGTCCGTTTGCTCTTGTAGAAAAACAACCTCCTCTACATTCGTCGAAGGAATCATTAAATCAACTTTTTCTCTTCCTAATGAGGATGAGACGTGCTGTTTTAGCTGTTCCTTTACTTTATCAAATTCTAAAACCTTTAAAACTCGTGGCTGCATGCTGTTACTCCCTTCTTGCTACCCACAACTTTAATATGGACGTATCTCCCGAGTAGGAGGCGTATAAATAAAATTATAAATTTCTTTTTAGATAAGCCAATAGTTCATCCTTATCCCAGGTGTTAATAACACTTTCTTTTTTGATCCAACCTTTTGTTGCCGCAGAAATGCCATAACCCATATCCTCTAACATGTCTATATTATGTGCATCTGTGTTAATCACTAGTTTTACACCCTCATCTTGTGCTTTTCTAATATAATCTGAAGAAAGGTCCAATCTATTCAAATTCGCATTTAATTCCAAGGCTGTATTCGTTTCTTTCGCTAGCTCAATTAGCATATCAACATCCACGTCATATCCATTTCTGCGCCCAAGTATTCTTCCGGTAGGGTGTGCGATGATATCAACATGGAGATTTTCTAATGCTGTTTTTAAGCGTTGCATGATTTTCTCCCTTGGTTGTGAAAAGCTTGAATGAATGGATGCTATTACAACATCTACATCCCGAATAACTTCATCATCATAATCTAGTCTTCCATCGGGGAGGATATCCATCTCAACACCGGTGAAAATCGTAAAATCATCATATTTTTCATTTAATCTTTTTATTATTTTGTGTTGTTCTAGTAAACGTTCGGCGGTAAGCCCATTTGCAACACGAAGATATTGTGAATGGTCTGTAATTGCCATATAGCGGTAGCCTTTTTTCCTGCAGGCTTCAACCATTTCCTCAATCGTGAATGCACCGTCACTCCATGATGTGTGCATATGGAGGTCGCCTTTTATATCTTCAAGTCGTATATGTTCAACTTTCTGTTGAAAGGCTTCTACCTCGGAGCCATCTTCTCTTAGCTCTGGCGGGATAAAGGTGAGTCCGAAATACTGATAAAACTCTTCTTCCGTTTTAAAGGTTATAATTTCACCTGTTTCACTATTTTCAACACCATACTCACTTATTTTTTCACCACGGTCCTTTGCTAATTGCCGCATCCTCACATTATGGTCTTTACTGCCTGTAAAATGATGAAGAGTTGTTGCAAATTCATGCGGTTTCACAAGTCGGAAATCAACCGAAATATCATAGCTATACGAAATTTGAACGGAAACCTTTGTATCTCCGCTCGCAATGACACCACTTATGCCATTAAGACTTAATAGCTGTTCCCGTACTTTTGCAGGTTCATTTGTTGCAATAATGAAATCAAGGTCCTTTATCGTTTCTCTCATTCTGCGCAGACTACCAGCACGAGAGAAAGTTTTGATTCCTTCCATCTTGCTTAATTGTTTCTCGATTTCTTCAGCGAGAGCAAGCATGAGAGCTATTGGCAGGCGGTCTGGTCGTTTGCCATATTCCTCGATTGAAGCGAGTATTTTTTCTTCTGTTTTCTTACCAAATCCTGCGAGGTTTTGAATTTTTTCATTTAAGCATGCTTGTTTTAACATTTCCATATCTTCAATGCCCAGCTCTTGATAAAGCTTGGCTATTTTTTTACCGCCAAGTCCTGGCAGGTTTAACAAAGGGATAAGTCCTTCCGGCACTTTTTCTTTTAATTCATTTAGTACGTTTGAACTGCCCGTTTCTATGTACTCTGTAATCACAGCTGCGGTTCCTTTTCCTATACCTGGTAGTGTTGTGAAGTCTTCAATTGTGGATAAACTTCGATCATCATTTTCCAATGCAGCTGCTGCTTTACGAAAAGCTGATATTTTAAATGGATTGTCCCCTTTAAGTTCCATATATATTGCAATTGTCTCTAGTAGACGGATTACATCTTTTTTATTAATTGTCACTTTAAACACCTACCTATCATTCCATACGATTAACTATCCAAAATGATACAGATTTTTTGCGAAAAAGTCACTTAATGTATCAGCTTTTTCATTTTTGACAAAAAAAACTCCTCTAACTTAATAGAGGAGTCCGTTACTAAATACTTGTCAAATCCACATGTCCTTAATTTTCCCAGTGAAGAACGGGGTGTGTTGTACGATCATTTTCGCCATAAATGAATCATTGAGATTAGACTGAACCATTTCAACTGGTAGTAAAGCTCCGATATAAAGAACAATAAAAACAATTAGGTATACTTCAACAAATCCTAGTAGGCCTCCAGCCCACCCATTAATTTGTTTTAAAATTGGTAGATTTGCAAGGAAATCTAACATCGATCCTATGATCTGCCATAGGAACTTTGTAGCAAAAAAGATAATGGCAAAAGCAATTGCACGGTAATAAGACGTTTCTAAATTTGTACTTTCAAATAAAAACTTCATTGCCTCGGTGTCACCGAATGATGGATATGGAATCCATAATATTAATTTTGGCATAAGTTCATCATAATAGAGATATGCGACGATAAATGCAACAATAAAACCAGTAAGATGAACGATTTGAAGGATAAAACCTCTTCTTAAACCAACTAAGAATCCCATTAAGAGGATGATAATCAAAACTAAATCGAACATATCACTTCAATCCTTTTCATTTTTTGCTTGTTCTAAAAGTTTTTCAAGGTTTTCATAGTCTTCTTTTAGCTTTAGATGTTCATGAACAATATTAACTGCTGTTAATACTGCTAGTTTATTAATATCAAGTGTCGGGTTTTTTCCGCTAATTTCTCTCATTTTATCATCGACAATTGAGGCCACAAGGCGAATATGACTTGTGCTCTCAGACCCGATAATTGAGTATTGCTGTCCATATATATCTACAGTGGTTCTTGTTTTTTGTGGCTGTGACAAGTATTTGGCCTCCATTCTAGTCAATCCTACAAATAATAATACCATGAACCTGATATTTATGGAAAGAAATCTCAACAAACGTTATGATAGAATATGTAGAATTTTATCCATAAATAGTAGGAGATGTTATTTTTGTCTAATACTGTATTAAAATGTTCTGTCGAAACGATAGAACAAATGCAGACGCATTATAAAAGTCAATTGCAAGATAAGGTCCCACAGGGTGGATTATTTGTCGCCAAACTTCCTAGCTGTACAATTACGGCTTATAAATCTGGGAAAGTATTGTTTCAAGGAAATAGTGCTGTAAGCGAAGCCGCAAAATGGGGTAGCTCTGTTACAACCACAAAAGCGAATACAACTAAGAAACCAGTTGCAAAAAATAGTGGTTTGCCAGCCAATGTTGGAACATTATCAATGGTTGGCTCAGATGAAGTTGGGACGGGTGACTATTTTGGCCCAATGACAGTCGTTGCTGCATATGTTTCCAATGATAAGTTCAAGCTATTGAAGGAACTTGGGGTTAAAGATTCAAAGGATTTAAACGACAAACAAATATGTGAGATTGCCGAATCCATTATTCATGTAATCCCATATAGTCTGCTAATTTTACATAATGAAAAATACAATGAACTCCAAGCAAAAGGGATGACCCAAGGAAAGATGAAGGCTTTATTACATAACCAAGCAATCGGTCATGTCTTGAAAAAAATTGCACCCTCCACACCCGATGGTATTTTAATTGATCAGTTTGCTGTTCCTGACGTGTATTTTAGACATCTTTCTGGTCAAAAGGAAATAATTAAGGATAAGGTTTATTTCAGTACAAAAGCTGAAGGCGTCCACCTATCAGTCGCTGCTGCTTCAATTATCGCTCGTTATGCATTCATTAAAGAATTTGACAAATTGAGTGAGAAGTGCGGTTTGGAGTTAAAAAAAGGGGCCGGTGCTCAGGTTGATGTGGTTGCGGCTAAGCTAATAAAAAAGCAAGGTGTAGGTGCACTGCGCACATATACCAAACTACATTTTGCAAACACAGGAAAAGCAAAGAAAATAGCTGGGATATAAAAAATGGAGTGGGATAAAATACCCACTCCATTTTTTTATGAACGCAATGTTGCATCAAATTTCTCTGCAACTGCCTTTAGTACTTTTTCATGTGCTTTTGTTACTTCTTCCTCTGTTAGAGTACGTTCTGGATCGAAGTATTTGATCGAGTATGCAACTGATTTTTTACCAGGCTCCATACGCTCTCCTTCATATAGGTCAAAAATCGTTACATCGCGGAGTAACTTTCCACCCGCTTCAATAATGACCTGCTTCATATCACCTGCAGCCACTGAATGATCTACAACAAGTGCGATGTCACGAGTCATTGAAGGGAATCTTGGAATTGGCTGATAGAGTATTTCTTCCACATCTGCTTCTAAGACATCCTTTAATGATAATTCAACCACATAAGTCGGTGTTAAATCTAAGTCTTTTTGGACATTCGGGTGAATTTGACCAATAAAACCAATTTCTTTGTTATCTAATAACACAGAAGCAGTCCTACCAGGATGCATATCATCAACTCTTGCTTGAAGGAATGAAGTTCTATTTCCAAGACCAAGCTTTTCAAATAGACCTTCTACAATACCTTTAACCACATAGAAGTCTACTGCTTTTTTCTCACCCTGCCATGTTGATGATAACCATGAACCTGTAAGAGCAATCGCAAGATGTTCTTTTTCTTCAGGTAGTTCTTGACCCTGTCTAGTGATAAAGACTGCACCAGTTTCATACGTAGCAACACTGTCAATTTGGCGAGCTAGGTTATGAGAAACAACTTCTAATAAATGCGGAAGAAGGCTTAGTCTTAACAGACTTCTTTCTTCACTCATAGGCATAGCCAATCGGATTGGTTCACTTTGTTCAAGTGCGTATTTAGTAACTTTTTCAGCACTGGTAAGTGAATATGTGGTGCTTTGATATAAGCCTACACCTTCTAAATATCTTCTAACTAAACGGCGTTTTGCTTGGTAATCCGTTAATCTACCAGGATTTGATTCACCAATTGGAAGTGTTGTTGGTAGTTCATCATAACCGTATAGTCGTGCTACTTCTTCAATTAGATCCTCTTCAATTGTAATGTCAGGTCTGCGAGTAGGTACAGTAACATGGAATATATTATTATCCACCGTAAATGAGAATTGTAGGTTTGTGAAAATCTCTTCTACTTTTTCTTTTGTTATTTCAGTTCCTAACACTTTATTAATTCTCTCAAGTGAAACAGATACATTTACAGGTTGAATATCGAGAGTATCAACTGCTACAACACCATCAAGAATTACACCACCAGCAAGCTCAGCCATTAGCTCAGCAGCGCGGTCAGCTGCGTCACGTGTACGATTTGGATCAATTCCTTTTTCATAGCGAGCACTTGCCTCACTACGTAATCCGTGATCCTTAGAAGACTTACGGATTGTACTTCCTGTAAAATATGCAGACTCAATTAATACTGTTGTTGTGTCATTTTTAACTTCAGAATTTGCTCCCCCCATTACACCTGCAAGGGCAACTGGCACCGTACCATTTGTAATGACAAGGTGTTCGTTAGTTAAAGTACGCTCTACATCGTCTAGTGTTGTAATCTTTTCACCGTTATTCGCACGTCTTACAAGGATTTCCTTAGAACCAAGACGGTCATAATCAAACGCGTGTAAAGGTTGACCATATTCTAATAAAATATAATTTGTAATATCAACTACATTATTGTGTGGTCGAATCCCTTCTGCCATCAGGCGTGTTTGAAGCCACAATGGTGATGGACCGATTTTAACGTTCTTTACCACTCTCGCCACATATAATGGATTATCTTCCTTTGCATCAACTGAAATTGAAATGTAGTCTTCCGCTTTTTCCTCTGAAGTTGTTACTTTCGGTTGAGGAAGTTTAACTTCTTTTCCAAGAATTGCTGCAACTTCATAAGCAACCCCCATCATGCTCATCGCATCAGCACGATTAGGTGTTAGCCCTAATTCAAGAACTTTGTCATCAAGATTTAGTTGGGCAATCGCGTCCGCTCCTGGCTCAACATCATGTGGGAATACAAAGATGCCTTCTGCATATTCCTTTGAAACAAGTTTTGATTCAATTCCAAGCTCTTGTAGAGAACAAATCATGCCATTTGATTCTTCACCACGAAGCTTTGCCTTTTTGATTTTGAAATTACCTGGAAGTACAGCTCCTACCCTTGCCACAACCACCTTTTGGCCTTTGGCAACGTTTGGTGCACCACAAATAATTTGAACAGGTTCACCTTCACCTAAATCGACTTGACATTTATTTAATTTATCAGCATTTGGATGCTGCTCACATTCTAAAACATGACCGACAACAATTCCGCTAATGCCTTCCCCTAAATGATCGACACCTTCAACTTCAATTCCACTTCTAGTGATTTTCTCTGCTAATTCTTCAGCAGTTAAACCTGATAAATCAACGTATTCTTGTAACCATTTATATGAAACAAACATGTTTTTCTCCCTCCTTAAGCCCGATTAAATTGTTTGATAAAACGATTATCATTTGTGTATAAATGACGAATATCATCAATTCCATACTTTAACATCGCAATACGCTCTGGGCCCATTCCGAACGCAAAGCCGGTATATTTCTTTGAATCAAATCCAGACATTTCAAGTACATTTGGATGAACCATACCTGCACCTAAAATTTCAATCCAGCCTGTTTTCTTACAAACATTACAGCCATCTCCACCACATTTAAAGCAAGAGATGTCCATCTCTACTGAAGGCTCAGTAAATGGGAAGAAGCTTGGACGCAGACGGATTTCACGATCTTCTCCAAACATCTTCTTTGCAAACGTATTTAAAGTACCTTTAAGGTCACTCATACGAATGTTTTCATCAACAACCAATCCTTCAATTTGTGTGAATTGATGGGAATGTGTCGCATCATCATTGTCACGACGGTATACTTTACCAGGACAGATGATTTTTACAGGCCCTTTTCCTTCATGCTTTTCCATTGTTCTTGCTTGAACAGGAGACGTTTGAGTACGAAGGAGAATATCCTCAGTGATATAAAATGAATCCTGCATGTCCCTTGCTGGGTGGTCCTTCGGTAAATTTAAAGCCTCAAAATTGTAATAATCTTTCTCGACTTCTGGCCCTTCAGCAATGGAATAACCCATTCCGAGGAAAAGATCTTCAATTTCTTCAATTACCTTTGTAAGTGGATGAGGTCCGCCAACCTTAATCGGTCTTCCAGGTAGTGTGACATCGATTGTTTCAGAAGCAAGTTTTCTTTCAACTTCTTCTTTTTCAAGTAACGCCTGTTTTGCAGTTAATTTTTCAGTAATTTGCTCTCTTACTTCATTCACAAGCGCACCCATTTTTGGACGCTCTTCAGCAGAAAGCTTCCCCATCCCTCTTAATACTTCAGTGATAGGACCTTTTTTCCCTAAATACGCAACACGAATATCGTTTAATTCTTTAAGATTCGTTGAAGCTTCTACTTTTGCCAGAGCTTCTTCTTTCAGCTCAAGTAATCTTTCTTGCATTAATAATTCCTCCTTTATTAGACAAAATAAAAAACCTCAATCCCAAAAAAGGGACGAGGTTTAGATTCGCGGTACCACCCTTGTTAACAATTATATAACAATAATTGTTCACTTCGTTTCGATAACGGCAAATGCCGGTACACCTTTACGTTTTGAATAAAAAAACGGTCCAAGTGCCAACTCAAGAGGTGAATTCACTTTCTTCTTCTATAAAAATGCTTTCAGTCACGGCATTTTC
This sequence comes from Fredinandcohnia onubensis, assembly GCF_031181385.1. Classification (GTDB taxonomy): domain Bacteria; phylum Bacillota; class Bacilli; order Bacillales; family Bacillaceae_L; genus Ferdinandcohnia; species Ferdinandcohnia onubensis_C. The sequence continues at coordinate 167,725 of NZ_JAPSKV010000004.1, read as the reverse complement.
TCCCTAGATAGTGAGTGGAAAGTTACTAGTCTCAATCATTGTTTTTAGCTATATGTAAAGCATATAGATTATATTATACGTATCTTAGAGGTGCAAATCAAACCCATTTTAATTCTTTTTTCGTATAAATGGGAGATAGAGAATAAAAAACATGAACAATGCGACTATTTCCAAGGATATAATATACCAAGGGTATGGACCCAGAAAATCGATTAGACTTGGGTTTATTGGTTTTCGTGCAAGAAACATATAGTTTCCGCCTGTTGCTTTGTTTATGAAAAAGACAACTATTGCAATAACATTTAAAGCAGCAAAGGCTCTCCAAATAGATTTAATTGTAGGTCTACAATTTTCAAACCATATCATATACAAGCTTGCTAGTATGATTGCGATATGTGCTAGAAAAAAATGAAAATAGCGATAATGCGGAAAATCATATGCAAGCTCTGGTGTAAGCATTGCTTGCATAGCACCACCAATACCTAAGAAATACGTAATCTCAAATAAAAAAGGCTTTTGAGTTAACAACATGATGATACTTAACAACAATGAAATTGAGCATAACTGAAATGGCAATGAATCTACCGGATCCCATACTCCTGTTTTCAAATACCAAATGTAAAGCGATAGTTCGCTAGCTAATAAAAAGAAAGCAAGAGAATAACGGATTGCCGATTTTCTCTTTGTGAGTTTAGTTCGAAACATAAATAATAACATCCCTGATCCAAACAATAAACCTAACATCATAACATGTGAAAGAGATAACCACTGAAACGGGTCTCCAATAACGGACCTTCCGAAAAAGTCGTTTATTATACTCCCCCCTCTTTACCGTAAATGATAAAGTAATATCCCCGCTGCTACTGCAACGTTTAATGATTCACTCCTACCGAAGATTGGGATATAAAGATTTTGATCTGTTTTATCTAATAGTCCAGGTTCTACTCCATTCCCTTCATTGCCAACAATCAATGCAAATGAATCTCCAACAGACGCTCGTTTATAATCAACTGCATTTTTTAAAGATGTTCCATATACTTTAATCTCATTTTGTTTTAGCTTTAGAATAGTGTCATGGAGATTTTCTTTAATAATAGGTATATGAAATATGGAGCCTTGTGTAGAACGAATGACCTTTGAGTTATAGACATCAACGCTTCCTTCACCAATAATGACAGCATCTATTCCTGCAGCATCTGCAGTTCGGATCATGGTACCTAGATTACCAGGATCCTGTACAGCATCTATTAATAAGAGCCTAGAGAACTTTCTACCTTCATTTACCGAGTTTTGCTCACAAACGGCAGCAACTCCTTGAGAAGTATCTGTATCACTTATTTCCTGCATGATTTTTTCCGCAACAATCGTGATGGATAAATCATCTACATTCCATCCTGAAGGGATGTCAGTTGTTTCACTTATAATCAATTCTTGAATGACTACATCACTTTTTAACGCCTCTTCCACTAAGTGGAATCCTTCAATCATAAAACTTCTTGATTTATCACGTTCTTTTTTCGTATGTAGTTTTTTCCATTGCTTTATTTGAGGATTTTTATTTGATTCGATTCGTTTCAACTTGTCAATTGCTCCTTTTTGCTGATTCTTTTTCCATTATATCCTAACAAAGATACATAATAAAACGGTATAACGTAAATCATAGTAAAGAAAAAGTTACATAGGAAAGGTGTGCATGTGAATGAACTTAAACTTAAGACATGCTGTAAAGCACAATGTCACAGGAAATTCTCAGGCTGAATTAGAAGATACAATTGTAGATGCTATCCAAAGTGGCGAAGAAAAAATGCTTCCTGGCTTAGGCGTTTTGTTTGAAGTCATTTGGCAAAATGCAAGCCAAGAGGATAAGCAAGAAATGCTTGCAACATTAGAGCAAGGATTAAAGCAGTAGTTGGAAAAAGCCGATGATAAACTCATCGGCTTTACTTGTTCTTATTCGTATTTAATTTTGTTGATCGCCTTTTGATCAAGACGCTTGATTACTTCTGCAATTAACTTAACCGCATTTTCATAATCATCACGATGAAGAATTCCTGCATGTGAATGAATGTAACGAGTTGCGATTGTAATGGCTAATGAAGGAACGCCTTCTAACGTAATGTGGATTGCTCCAGCATCTGTTCCACCACCTGCAATCGCATCAAATTGGTATGGGATACTTAGCTCATCAGCCACTCCAACAACAAAATCACGCAAGCCTTTGTGAGAAACCATAGAAGCATCATATAAAATGATTTGTGGACCTTCTCCCATTTTACTCATTGCTTCTTTTTCGGAAATACCCGGAGTATCACCCGCAATACCAACATCAACTGCAATCGCAATATCAGGTTTGATCATTGTTGCAGCCGTTTTTGCACCACGAAGACCAACTTCCTCTTGTACACAACCAACTCCATAAACAACGTTTGGATGCTCTTCATTCTTCAAAAATTTTAAAACGTCAATTGCAATTGCACAGCCGATTCGGTTATCCCAAGCTTTTGCAAGTAGCATTTTTTCATTATTCATAACGGTGAATTCAAAATATGGCACTACCTGATCACCAGGTTTCACACCAAATTCAAGTGCTTGCTCCCGACTTAATGCACCAATATCAATAAACATATCTTTGATTTCTACAGGCTTCTTGCGCGCTTCAGCAGATAAGATATGTGGTGGTTTTGAGCCAATAACGCCTGTAATATCACCTTTACTCGTGACAACGGTTACACGTTGTGCAAGCATAACCTGTGACCACCAGCCTCCAACAGTTTGGAAACGCAAAAATCCTTTATCATCTATTTGCGTAACCATGAAACCTACTTCATCTAGATGTCCTGCAATCATCACTTTTGGACCTTCTGCATGACCCGCCTTTTTTGCGATGATGCTTCCAATTCCATCGTATGAAATTTCATCAGAATATGGTGTTATGTATTTTTTCATGACTTCACGTGGCTCTCGCTCATTACCAGGAATTCCTTTTGCATCGGTAAGATCTTTAAGCATCGTTAATGTTTCATCAAGCTTTGTCATTAATTAATCACCTAACTTTCCTAAGTTTAATCGACCATTTCATTATACAGAAAATGTTGGCAATTGAGCAATCAGGGACTTTTTATTTCGTCCCACTAGACCCAAATCCACCTTCACCTCTTTCAGATGCCGCTACTTCCTCAACCTGTTGTAAATTTACACGTGCAACTTGAGCAATGACCATCTGCGCAATTCTCATTTGCTTTTCAACCACAAAGTCCTTTTTACCATGATTAATTAGAATAACAGCAACTTCCCCACGGTACCCTTCATCAATTGTTCCTGGGCTATTTAAGACAGTAACCGAATGTTTTAGTGCTAGTCCACTTCTTGGTCTTACTTGTGCTTCGGATCCTGGCGGAAGCTCTATTTTGATTCCCGTTTTGATTAATTGAGCCTCTCCTGGTTTAATTACTTTTTCTTCTGCAGAAAATAAATCCAATCCTGCATCACCTGGGTTTGCTTGTAATGGGAGCCTTGCATCCTCATTTAACAGCATTACTTTTAAGTTATATGTCATTGTTAGTCCTCCTCAATAAAAAACAAACTAAAAAAATTATAGCAAATTTATCAAAACTTGAAACCTTTTATCAGTTTCAATCGTATATGTTGGCAGATTGAGAATGGAGGGAGTCCTCTTATGTTTGTCCTACTTATTCGTTTTGTACTATTACTTCTAATTATTTTCTTATTATATCGGATTTTTAAGTATGTCCTTAACCCAAAGAGGAAGCTTGAACTTGCTCAAGAAAAACGAGAATTCTACTGGCTTGACGATCTTGCAAATGTTCATAAAAACTTTTTATTAACATATAAGGGAGTTTTATTTGAGGGAGAAAAATATTTAGGAACTACGAAGAAATCGTTTGAAGTTGTCTCAATTTTTGTTTGGGCCAAAGACGACAATCTAAAGGGATTAACCTATACAGATTTTCAATACGTTGAACGTAGGATAAGTGAAGTATACCCACATGCTAGCATTGATTGGAAAAGTCCGATAAAAGAACTTATTAAAGAAAACAGTCGTGAGCGTTAACTCACGACTGTTTTTCATTGATAGGATCTACCTGCTTTAGGTTTAAAAAATTCATGCCATTTGATTATAACTTGTTTTTCTCTAAGTAAATAGAACAATAGAGTTAGTGCAAGGAGAATAGCTAGAATAACTGTCGTGGAGAATTCACGGATAAATTGACCGAAAACCGTGTAAAGGAGAGCTACTGGGATATTTGTGTAAAAGGAGCCTTTAGCATATTCTTGGAAATTTCTCGTTACATCTTTGATGCATAATGATAAAAGATGAAAGTTAATAAAAGGAATAAGACGTAAGATTGCAATTTGCCCAATCGTAAAATTCACTCGTTCGCCCAACCATTTTTGTTTGAGTTTATTAATTTTTTTGGCCAATCTAGGAACCTGACTATATAAGAAATAAAAAAGAATGCTAAGCATGGTTAAGCCTAGGATGGAATAGATTGTTCCAAATACGGACCCAAATAAGATCCCCCCGACTATACATATAACAGCTACTGGAATGAAAAAGAAGGGACGAATAAGATGCATCCCAATAAATATGATGGGGGCAAGAAGTCCAGTGGATTCAATAAAAACAAACAGAAGTGTCATTGTTTCATCCAAATACACAAGTCACCTCTCTTTCTTTAGGCTACTTCGGTGCTATTTAAGCATATACAAACGTACAAGTTGTTATGACAGGTTAACTAAAATATATGCATAAAGGGCTATCGTAACGACTGTAAGAACGGGAAGCAGGATGACAAATTGCTTATGCTTTGTTTTATGGCGAAATTGCTTCATACCAAATGTTGCCCCAAGTGCGCCACCTAAAATGGCGTTAACCCAAATATGCTTTTCGGAAATCCGCCATTTGTTGTTCCTTGCCCTATTTTTATCAATATACATAAGTAAGAATCCATATAAATTTAGGATTACATAGATGAAAAGGATATAGCTCATTATTATTCCTCCAATATTGATTAAAACAAAAAAGGTTACTCTCATTTTACAATGGGAGTAACCTTTTTACCTAGACTTATTTGTAGTCTAGCTTCAGCGACTAGAAATTCGTGAAACTTCAACTCCTCCGGCAGAGGCAAAGTACGCCTCTTTGTCGAAGTCTTCGACGCACAGGATGTGCTAGTGCCGATGTTGCCACAGGACGTGGCGATTTTAGTCGGCCAGTTTCCTCATTTCTGTTCAAGTCGCTTCCGCTTTATTATTTTAGGTTGTTTTTAGCTACAGTTGCTAATTCTGCGAATGCTTTTTCATCGCTAACAGCTAGGTCAGCAAGCATTTTGCGGTTTACTTCGATACCAGCTACTTTTAACCCGTGCATTAAACGGCTGTAAGAAAGACCGTTCATACGAGCAGCTGCGTTGATACGAGTGATCCATAGCTTACGGAAGTCGCGTTTCTTTTGACGACGGTCACGGTAAGCATACATTAATGATTTCATTACTTGTTGGTTTGCAACTTTATATAAAGTGTGTTTTGAACCGAAATAACCTTTTGCTAATTTTAATACCTTTTTACGACGTTTGCGTGTAACAGTTCCGCCTTTTACTCTTGGCATTTTGTTTCCCTCCTAAGATCAATAACCGATTATTTAATGTTGTCTAACATGTGGCGAATACGTTTGAAATCGCCTTTGCTAACTAATGTAGCTTTACGAAGCTTACGCTTTTGCTTTTGAGATTTATTTCCGAATAAGTGGCTTGTGTATGCATGTGAACGTTTAAGTTTACCAGATCCTGTTTTCTTAAAACGCTTTGCAGTACCACGGTGTGTTTTCATTTTTGGCATAGGGAGTTCCTCCTCAATTCATTACTTTTCGATTTTAGGTGCTAGTACTAAAAACATGCTTCTTCCATCCATTTTCGGGTGGGATTCAATAGTAGCTACTTCAGCACAAGCTTTAGAAAAACGATCTAAAACACGTTGACCGATTTCTTTATGTGTAATCGCACGACCTTTAAAGCGAATAGACGCTTTAACTTTGTCGCCCTTTTCAAGGAATTTAATTGCGTTACGAAGCTTTGTATTAAAATCATGCTCATCAATTGTCGGACTAAGTCTAACTTCCTTAATATTGATAACCTTTTGGTTTTTACGAGCTTCTTTTTCTTTCTTCTGTTGCTCAAAACGGAATTTACCATAGTCCATAATACGACATACAGGTGGTTTTGCGTTAGGTGCAACCAATACAAGATCAAGATTTGCTCTTGCAGCAATTTCTAATGCTTCAGTTTTGGATTTAATTCCAAGTTGATCACCGTTTTGACCAATCAAACGAACTTCACGGGCACGAATGCCTTCGTTTACCATCATGTCTTTGCTAATAATTAGCCACCTCCAAGGTTTTTTAAAGAATGCCTCGTTTGAAATCTTGCGCATTTTACAGATTTGAGACAAACAAAAAAGTGTGAATGTATACACACCCACACTATTACAATTCATTTACACATTAATGATTAATGAACGTAAGACCTACCAACTGCAATTTGCGTCAATCAGGTGAGAAGCGGGTGCCTCTACTTTCTCAAACAAGTATTCAATTACCTACAAAAGTATAACATCTATGACGATAACTGTCAAACGGTGCAACTAGAATAGTGCAACGAAATTCATTCTAGCATGCACCTTAATGTTTGACAAGCCTTTTTTATTTTTTCACTTCCTGTAAGATCGCTGAAAGGAATGTATCAAAGGACATAGTCTCTGATTTCTGCTCCCCGTATTTACGGACATTTACTGCATTTTCGCTCATTTCATTGTCTCCTACAACAAGCATAAATGGAATTTTTTGCATTTGTGCTTCACGGATTTTATAGCCAATCTTTTCATCACGATCGTCAATTTCTACACGTAATCCTTCTGCCTGAAGTTTCTCTTGAACACTCTTCGCATAGTCAAGATGTACATCAGGAGAAACTGGAATGACTTGAACTTGAACAGGTGCTAACCAAGTTGGAAATGCCCCTTTGTATTCTTCAATCAAATACGCAACAAAGCGTTCCATTGTTGATACAACACCGCGGTGAATAACGACTGGACGGTGTTGTTTTCCATCTTCACCGATATAAGTTAAATCAAAACGTTCAGGCAATAAGAAGTCGAGCTGAACAGTTGAAAGTGTTTCATCTTTTCCAAGTGCTGTACGGACCTGAACATCAAGTTTAGGACCATAGAATGCTGCTTCTCCTTCTGCCTCAAAATAATCTAACCCAAGGTCATCCATCGCTGCCTTTAACATAGATTGAGCTTTTTCCCACATTGCATCATCATCGAAATATTTTTCAGTGTCTGCAGGATCGCGGTAAGAAAGTCGGAAGCTAAAGTCTTGAATATCAAAGTCTTTATATACTTCTAAAATAAGATTAACAACCCGTTTGAACTCTTCCTGAATTTGGTCAGGTCGAACGAAGATATGTGCATCATTAAGAGTCATTCCTCTAACACGTTGAAGACCAGATAGTGCTCCACTCATTTCGTAACGATGCATTGTTCCTAATTCAGCAATCCGAATTGGAAGCTTGCGATAGCTATGAATACCATTTTTATAAATCATCATGTGATGCGGACAGTTCATTGGACGCAACACAAGCTCTTCATTATCCATTTCCATGACAGGGAACATGTCTTCTTGATAATGATCCCAGTGACCAGAAGTTTTATATAAATCAACGTTTGCAAGTACTGGTGTATATACATGGTCATAACCCAGTCTTACTTCTTTGTCTACAATATAGCGTTCGATGACGCGGCGAATAGTCGCGCCTTTTGGAAGCCATAATGGCAATCCTTGACCTACTTTTTGTGAATTTGTAAACAGGCTTAGTTCCTTACCTAATTTACGATGGTCACGTTCTTTAGCCTCTTCTAGTAAACGAAGGTATTCGTCAAGGTCTGCTTTCTTAAAGAATGCAGTTCCATAAATACGTTGAAGCATTTTATTGTCGCTATCACCACGCCAGTATGCACCAGCAATGCTTAAAAGCTTAAATTCTTTAATTTTTCCTGTTGATGGAACATGGACACCACGGCAAAGGTCAAAAAATTCACCTTGTTCGTAAATTGATAAAGGTTCTCCCTCCGGAATGTCTTGAATCAATTCAAGTTTAAGCTCATCACCGATTTCCTCGTATCTTCTTAATGCCTCATCACGTGATACCTCAACACGATGGATTTCAAGATTCTCATTTATGATCTTTTTCATTTCTTTTTCGATTTCAGGTAGATCTTCAGGTGTTAATGATTTTTCCATATCAATGTCATAGTAGAAGCCATTTTCAATAACTGGCCCTACACCAAGCTTAACATCCTTATATAGGCGTTTAATTGCTTGAGCCATAAGGTGAGCTGTACTGTGTCGCATAATTTCTAATGCTGCATCAGTATCTTGGGTAATGATTGCTATTTCACCATCTTCATGGATTTCAGTTCGTAAATCAATCTCTTTTCCATTAAACTTACCAGCGATTGACTTTTTCTTTAGTCCTGGGCTGATTGATCCTGCAATATCTTCAGTTGTTGTTCCTTTAGGAAACTCCTTCACTGCTCCGTCTGGGAATGTAATTTTTACTACATCTGACATCAGTTTTCAACTCCTTTTTAAATTAAAAGCGCAAGGCGCCTGCCTATCGGCGACAAGCATAAGATGAGCGCTGACAGAAGGTGAATTTTACCTTCCGAAGCGATTAGCTTATGACCTCGAGCCGATGGCGCCTGGAGCTAGATATAAAAATGTGAAAATAAAAAATACCCGTCCCTAAAAAAGGGACGAGTATATGTATCGTGGTTCCACCCTTGTTTCCACTCGAGAAAAATCGAATGGCTCAAGAAATAAATAACGGTTATCCCGTCAGTAATTACAGCTTTGATAAACAAAGGTTCACTACTGAAGTTTAGAGGTGGTAAAAGTATCATTCGTGTTAGGAAGATTCCAGCCTTGTCTTCCCTCTCTGAAAACCGTAATCATACGATCGTGTCCTCATCGTAACTTTTAAATTATAGAGTACTCATATCTTGAGTATTTGTAATATGTAGGTATTATAGTCTTATTTAAAAGTTAAATCAAGGGCAGTTCGTCTATTTTATATTTTTTTTGCTTTCAAACGTGTGTTTTCAAAGGATTTCTTCGTGTAAATTGTGACATTCTCCAAAAAAATATTATGAATGGTCTGAACCATCCCATTATCAATCTGGTCCGTATAAATTGAGATCGACTTCGGCGCAATTGACACTAGAGGTGCCAAAACAGCAGAGTCAATATACAAGGGCTGGTGTAGGATTAGTTTTCGGTCAATATATTTAAACAATTCATCTCGCTTTATTTCAGTAAACTCATGATTATAAAAATAAAATTGTTCATCATGTAAAATATGTAATTGCTCAAGCTTCGGTTCCCGCTTTTCTCTAAATTCTCTCAGTCCTTGAATAAATGTTTGATACTCCTGCTCAAGCTTGTATTCATCAATTGCAGACTCGATGATTTGCAATAATGCCTCATTGTACGACCGCATACGAAACTTTAAAAATGATTCAAACGAGAAAGAAATTGGAATTTCCATAAAATCATAAAGCGCTTCCACTATCAGTTGTTCCCTCGGCACGACATCTTGAACCCCTGGGATTTCAGGGTTATTCCCATCCATCAATCCTTTGGCAATTTCTAATATTTGTTTCTTCTCTTCATAATCGGTAAAGTAAAATAAATTTTCGATGTAATCGAGAATCCAATTGTCCTCTTTGTTATGAATGATAAACTCGGCCATTACTGGAATGACCACAACTTGTACTGCATATTGTACTTTTTCTGAAATGAAAACAGACACCACATTCTCCTCATCATTGACAACCTCTATGTAATCTATAGAAAGAGCTTTTGCCTTCGCAACTAAGCCCTTATACATTTTTTGTGCATCTGTTGTTTCTTGGAAATGCATTTCTATCAAGCTAGTCCCCCCATTTCACCAATACCATTACCCTGTTACATGTATATGGAGAATGGGACAACTTTAGAATAGAAAAAAATTGGCTATCTCTATTTCGAGATAGCCAATTCGATTAGTAACGTCTGTTCTTCCCTTTAAGTTCAACTGGTTTTGCTAAATATTTGATTCGTTCCATGATTCGAGCAGCTTTAACCTTTTCCTCTTCACCACGTTGGGTGTAGGATAAATGGTATTCAAGTCCTTTAAAATCGAAATTAGATGTGAAGAAAGTTGGTAAATTTTCAAGCATACGGTATTGCAGAATACTACCAAGTATATCGTCACGCATCCAGCTGGACATCGATTCAGCGCCAATGTCATCTAGCATTAAAATTGGTACTTTCTTAACAGCATCAATTTTTGAATTGATCGATTGGTCCTGTAAGGAACCCTTCAACTCCCTCATGAATTCAGGTACATACACAAGCATCGATGAGACCTTTTTCTGAGCTAGTCCATTTGCAAGGGCACCTAAAAAGTAAGTTTTCCCAATTCCAAACGAACCGTATAAATATAATCCCTGCATCCGTTTGCCAGGTTCATACTGATCGAGAAATTCCTGAATTAAAAGAATTGCATCTGAACGTCCTTCATCAAATTCAAGGGATTTGAGGGATGCATCAAGAATATCTTTTGGCACATACATACTCTTGATTAAAGATTTATATTTAAGCTGTTCATCATGCATTACCTTTTTCGGACATCTTTCATAGCTTAAATCAATTGCGTTACCTTTAAGTTCAAGATGAGGATGAAAGCCCTGTAGCATATTTTTACACATATTAAGGCTTTCACATTTATTACATTCCTTGCTCTGATTAATATATTCGTACAGCTTTACAAGACTTCTATTAATCGTATCATTCGTAATTTGTTCCTGATGTGCGTTTATAAACTCTCTTACCTCAGAATGGTTTAATACCTCATGTTTAATTTGTTCATATCGTTGCTGAAAGCCAGCATGATTAGATAATTTTTTTAGAGAATCCTGAATCGGTTTCATACCCTCACCCCCAGCTTATTGATTATTCCTTTTTAATCTTTCCTCAAATAAACGCTTCTTCTCTTCAAAGGAAGGACTGGAAGGACTAGAAACTTTTTCCTTTGCTTTTTCCTTTTTTGGACTTTCTTCTTTTGTACCTTCGTCCTCTTGCTTTAACCAATCAGGTAATAACTCCTTGCGTATCGGTTGTCTTTTATATTTATTTGTCTTTTTATCCGCGGTCCAATTGTGCTTTTTAGCGGTTTCCATTGCATCCTTTACTGTCTTTATATCTAATCTCGCCCAGTTACTGGCGATGGTTTCGATATATGACTTTGTTAATCTCATATCCGATTTTAACATGACATAATATAACAGTACATTCACAACACCTGGAAGTAAGTTTTGACGGAACATCACATCTTCTATAATTTTTAATTCAGAAACAGAAGGCTGTGATCCTCCGGATACATCGATAAGAAACTCTTTTGGGGAGATTCTTTCCAGTTTCTGAATCAATTCTTCTTCCTTTGTCTGTGGAACTTTGTTTACCATTGTTTGATTTGGTAATGGTTGAACCCTTTCTGTTAAATTAGGTAATTCATTACCAGTTTCAAATTGATACCAATCTCTTGAAGCCTTTCTTAACTTTTCGATATCAATTTTTTCGTTAGGATCAAGAGCACTCATAACAATACCCTGCATCTCAACCGGATCAATACCATAAAGGAAGGAAAGCTTAGTGATTGCTTCTTTTACTCTAGGTGTAATTGATTTTCTTGGGATCATTACATCTGAAAGACCAGCAAAAAACAAATCGAAATTAAAGCTTTCGTTTTCTATTACAAGCTTTTTCTCTTGACTACGATCCATGTATTCTGTATTTTCATCACGTTCAAGATTGCTTTTCATTTCATCACTAATTGTGGAAATCATTTTTGAGACTTGAGCAGATGCAAATACTTCATTAAATGCTTTCGTAATCGGTTTATAAGTATCCAAATCAGGTTCATGGTCGGAAAAGAACTGCTTGAGTTTAAAAAATTTACCTTTTCCTAATCTGTTATACAAATAAACATTAAGTACACCATCCGTAAAAAAAGCTCTAGGTGAGAGTGGTGCTTGCAACTCATAGATAAAACTTCTAGAATGCTCATCGGATTTTACAAATGTTTTTAATAAGCCGATTCCCTCAAGCTTTAATCGTTCTTGATAAATATCCTGTAGATTCGTTTGTAGCAGTGCCATTAACGTATAATGGGTACTTTCCTCTCCCCATAGTCGGTTTTGCTCCAACTCACTCCACAAAGTCATATATAGACTGAAGGCTTTCATTCCAATAAGAGGTTGGTAAAGCAATGATACAATTTTCCGGTCATAATCATGCAAGAGGTCTGCTGCATGCACAATATAGCGATCGACTGGTACTAATTCTTTCCAATGCTCCATTTCATCAAAGCCTTCCATTTCTAGTAGTTAAAAAAAGAGCTTAACACGTATCTTAAGCCCTTTACCGTTCTCTTTTTATTAATTCCTTTAATTCATCGATAAAAACATTTATATCTTTAAATTGGCGGTAAACTGATGCAAAGCGAACATATGCAACTTCATCTACTTTTGCCAAATGGTTCATCACATACTCACCAATAATATCGCTTTTGACCTCTGCAATTCCTTGACTGCGTAGTTCCTTTTCAACGTCATGGGTGATATCCTCTAATTGTTTCAAGGATACTGGACGTTTTTCACAAGCCTTAATTAGCCCGCGTAGCATCTTTTCCCTGCTGAACTCCTCGCGGGTACCTTCCTTTTTAACCACAATCAAAGGAATCTCTTCCACTTTTTCAAATGTCGTAAACCGATATTGGCATTTTTCACATTCTCGTCTTCTACGGATTGAACGACTATCATCAACTGGGCGTGAATCCAAGACTCTCGTTCCATTATGTTGACAAGTAGGGCATCTCATTCGTCACAACTCCCTTCTTAGGAGATCTCTATAGGAAGTTCAAAAATTCGGCCAAAAATGACACATCCAATTTCTGCGTTGGCTTGCTTCTGCGTTCCTCACGTATTAACTGCATACGCTCCGGTACTCAAAGCTGCACCGCCTTGAAATTCTTGGTCCTTTTCACCCTCTTTTTTGAACACACACTCTATGTATTCATATTATAAGAAAGATTTTCTTTGGACAAGGGTTTCTCATCATAAAATCCGACTTAAGATTCTTTTTTACCGATGAGAGGAAGTTCTTTATCTAAGCGCTGATATAAATTCATAATGACTTTTTTGCTGTAGCCAAAGTCAATTGGTAATAAAAGTGTTTCTGTTGTAACCGCGAAGTCAATCGCCGTTTCAAAAGGTCTTACCGAGACAATAGTTGCAACAACAAAGGCTTTTCTTCCTTTTTTTATTGAAATGCTCATTTCGCCGCGTTCTTCTGATATCGAGTTAATATGGTATCCATCTAAATTATTAATAACTTTTGTTACAGCATCAATTGCCTTTTTATTTGTTGTTTTATAATAATGACTTCTTAACTGCTCGTCCGAATGTTTGTCTCTCGTTTCACTGTGATTCGAAAAAAACGTTTGCAATCCCATTAGTTCCACTCCCTATTTTTATCTATTCTATAGTAAAATTATTGTTCTAAATGTAAAAAAAGAGGTGTAATTTATACACCTCTTTCTATTTTAGATGATTCTTATTTATTTTTAAAGTACTTTTACTTGTGCTGGCTTTACTTGTACTGGGCCCATACCACGTGGAAGCTCAATGTTCTCGCGTGTTTGTGCACCAAGTGCCTCAGCAATATAGTCTGCAGCAATATTCGGATCTAAATCTCCACATGTGTAAACATCAATACTTGCATATCCATGTTCTGGAAAACTGTGAATCGTTAAATGTGATTCAGAGATAATAACAACACCACTAACTCCCTGTGGAGCAAATTTGTGAAAAGCTACCTCACGAATTTCTGCACCTGACTTTAATGCTGCTTGAACAAAAGTCTCTTCAATACCTTGCATGTCGTTTAATTTTTCAAAATCGCAACCCCATAATTCAGAGATTACATGACGTCCCATAGTTTCCATCGTTTAATTGTTCCCCCTCTTACCATAATTTCGATGAGTTCTTCGCGTAAAGCATGAGCATAACTACCACGGGGGAAAGTTAGTCCAGAGAGGTCCTAACCCTTTAAGTAGCTACAAAAGCATAAGCTTTTAAGAAGTTCACGAAAACTAGTATACTAAGTTTATATACATTTAGCAATAAGTTTTATTAAACTAAATAATAAAACCTTCCCACAATTGGGAAGGTTTCTGATTTAGCCTACTTTTGCTTCAGTTTTTTGGATGATTTTTTCGCCAACATATTTGACTAAATCTACTACTCTACAAGAATATCCCCATTCATTATCGTACCAAGCTAACACCTTTACCTTACGATCTCCTATGACCATTGTTGATAACCCATCAACAATAGACGAATGTGGATTTGTATTAAAGTCAATGGAAACTAATGGTTCAGTCGTAAAATCTAAAATCCCTTTTAAAGCCCCAACAGATGCTGTTATAAAAGCTTCATTAATTTCTTCAATCGTTACATCTCGTTCAACATCCACAACTAAATCAACTAAAGAAACATTAGGTGTTGGAACACGTAATGCCATTCCATGCAATTTTCCTTTTAGCTCCGGCAATACAAGTGATAATGCTTTGGCCGCTCCAGTGGATGTAGGAATAATGGATTGTGCGCAGGCTCTTGCTCTTCTTAAATCTTTATGTGGATTATCGATATTTTTTTGGTCATTTGTATAAGCATGAACCGTTGTCATTAAACCGTTCACAATTCCAAACTGCTCATTTAAAACTTTCGCAACTGGTGCTAAGCAATTTGTTGTACAAGATGCGTTTGAAATGATGGCATGATTTTCATGGTCATATTTGTCTTCATTTACACCCATTACAATGGTTATATCCTCATCCTTACCAGGTGCAGTTAAGATGACTTTTTTTGCACCAGCCTGTAAATGCAGACTAGCCTTTTCCTTTGAGTTAAATTTTCCTGTTGCCTCAATCACAATATCTATATTCAATCTTTTCCAAGGAAGCTCTAAAGGATCACGGGAGCTAAGAAGCTGAATACGCTTACCATTCACCAATAATGAGTCGTCCTGTGGGATGATTTCCGCATCGAACTTACCATGGTTTGTATCATATTTTATTAGATGTGCTAGTGTATCAGCAGGGTAGCTTGCATTGATAGCGATTATTTCTAGTGTATCATCCATAATTGCTTTTCTAAATACCATTCTTCCAATACGGCCAAATCCATTGATTGCGATTCTTGGCTTCATCAAAACCCCTCCACGATATATGTTATACTTTTTATTGTTAATTTCTACGATTAGTATAACACATTAAAACACATATGTAACACTTTAATTCACTTTTTTATAAAAATGGTCATTTATACGTCTTTTTGGTTATTTCTCTTTGGTTATTCGACCTACTTAAAGCATAAAAAAAGGTATCTCTTATTAGAGATACCTTTGATAATCTTATAGTTTTATACCCCATTGCTTGCAAATTTCGTATAACTGTTCCTTTGTAGCCTCAATAGTATTATTGTTATCAATTACAGCATCTGCAAGTTGAATTTTATCTTTAAGCGGCATTTGTGATTGGATCCTCGCTTCTGCTTCCCCCTTGGTGAGATTATTTCGATTCATTAGGCGTGCTAATTGTGTCTCATAATCAACATAGACAAGTAGGGTACGATCAACTAATGCAGTTAACTTACTTTCAAATAACAACGGAATATCCAATATAACGGTTTCTTCCCCATTGTTAAGGTGTTCTTCTTTTTCTTTCAGCATTTGTTTTCGAACAGCAGGATGAACAATTGAGTTTAGTAGCAATCGTTTCTCTTCATCGAAAAAGACGACCGATCCTAATTTTTGCCTGTCAATCGTCTCGTCAGGTAATAGAATGTCCTTACCAAATGATTGAACAATTTGTTCATATGCTTCTTCTCCAAC
This sequence comes from Fredinandcohnia onubensis, assembly GCF_031181385.1. Lineage (GTDB taxonomy): Bacteria > Bacillota > Bacilli > Bacillales > Bacillaceae_L > Ferdinandcohnia > Ferdinandcohnia onubensis_C. The sequence continues at coordinate 151,650 of NZ_JAPSKV010000004.1, read as the reverse complement.
CTCAACCACTTTACGTGCTATAACGTCTGCATCTACGACAACAATTCCTGCCTCTTTGAACATCTGTGATACTGTACTTTTTCCACTTGCAATTCCACCTGTTAATCCGATTGTTAATGCCACGTATCCAATCTCCCTATTGCGTTTTATTTTAGAATTTCCATATACCAATTAAAATCAGTAAGATTCCAGGTAAAAATGAAAATTTTTGAACCCATCTTTTCTTTGAAAAAACAGCACCGCTTTTTATACCCGTATAAACAAAAAGCGAGCTCATCACGGCAACCAACAAAGCCATGACCAACGGAGAAAAGCCTAATAAAGCTGCACCGATTCCGGCCCCAAAAGCATCTAGAGAAAGGGCAAGCCCTAATAAAAATGCTTCAAAACCAGTAATCGTTCCTGATTTATCAAGGTCAGCAACCATTGGCTTCTTCAAAATATTAATAACAAGTCCAAGTGATTTTATTTCAACTTTCACTAATAGTTTTTCTTCATTTTGTTCAGATGCTTGGGAGGCTGGTCGAAAAAACTGAAACAATACCCAGACACCAATTAACATGAGTACAATACCACCCAGTCGATCAGCGATTGCAGGCGATAGCAATAACGCAATTGACTTTCCTAATCCCATGGCGGCTGCCATCGTTACTGCTGAACAACATGCAATTGTAATGATTGATTTAAAAGGTATTTTCATTTTCCTCATACCATATGTGAATCCAACACTAAAACTATCCAAGCTTACTGCAAATGCTAATAAAACAAGTGATGCCAATTGGGACATCTCACAGAGTCTCCTTCCTATCGATTGCTAAGATAGTATATGGAGGGAGCCCATTTCATGTGAAATGTCCATAGGTTGTCAAAAAGTCAGATAAAAATGACACATCGAATTTATATACATTATTTTATTCTCTTTTTGTTCGTCTGGCATTTTGGGCAAAAATGGGTGCCTCTGCCACCGACAACTGTTTTTTCAATTTCTGTTCCACATGTTTGACATGCTTTACCGTTTTGACCATATACAAAGAGTTGCAATTGGAACATCCCAATTTCACCTTGCGTATTAACGTAAGAACGTATTGTACTTCCACCTTTTTCGACAGCTTCACTCAGTGTTTGAATGATCTCATGGTGGAGTATTTTCAATTCCTTTTTGGTTAGGGAATTGGCTGCACGTTCTGGGTAAATGCCCGCTCTAAACAGTGCCTCATCAACATATATATTCCCAAGCCCTACGACCTTTGTTTGATCAAGCAGCGCGACCTTAATTTTGCGGTTGGTCTTAGATAGCTTTTCTTCTAAATATTTTAATGAAAATTCTTTTGAAAATGGCTCTGGTCCTAATTGAGATAAAGGTAGGCTCTTCTCTTCTTCGCCTTTTTTAAATAAATGCATCGTACCAAATTTCCGAACGTCTCGATAACGCAGCTCGGTTCCATCAGTAAAAGTGAACAATACATGTGTGTGTTTGTCATAAAGTTCTTCTTTATCGTAGAGCCCGTACCTGCCTTCCATACGTAAATGTGAAACCATAACGTAATCATCTAATATAAACTTTAAAAATTTACCTCTTCTGTCCACATCATGAATCGTCTGTCCACGAAGTGCATCACAAAACTGCTCTGGTTCTTCCGGTTTTTTGATGATTTTTGACCATAAAACCGTTACCTTTTCAATTGTTTTGCCATTTACAAGCTTGGTTAACGTGCGCCGAACGGTCTCGACTTCGGGTAACTCTGGCATATGATCACATCCTTTTTCAACTTACTTGGCATCATACCAAGTCTTACCGTATTCATAATCAACCTTTAAAGGTACTTTCAAGGAAATAGCATTTTCCATTACTTCAGGCACAATCTTCTTTAAAGTCTCAATTTCTTCTTCTGGTACTTCGAAGATCAATTCATCATGTACTTGTAATAGCAACTTCGCTTGAAGCTTTTCTGCTTTTAATCTTTCCGCCATGTCAATCATTGCTTTCTTGATGATATCAGCTGCACTTCCTTGGATTGGAGTATTCATTGCTGTTCTTTCAGCAAAGCTACGAACATTAAAGTTACGAGCTGTAATTTCAGGAATGTATCTTCTTCTATGAAGAAGCGTAGATACATATCCTTTCTGCCTTACGTCCTCAACAATTTCCTCCATATATTCCTTAACACCTGGAAAGCTTGCAAAATAACGTTCAATAAAATGTCCTGCTTCCTTCCGGGTGATTCCAAGATTCTGAGACAATCCGAAATCACTAATTCCGTACACAATCCCAAAATTTACAGCCTTTGCCTGACGACGCATATTGGAGGTTACTTCCTCTTCAGTTACATGGAACACGTCCATGGCAGTCTTTGTATGAATGTCCAGATCATTCGTAAAGGCACTAATCAGATTTTCATCATTGGCAATATGGGCTAATACCCTTAGTTCAATCTGGGAATAGTCAGCCGCAAATATAAACCAATCCTTTTGTGAAGGGACGAAAGCTTGTCTGATCTTTCTTCCTTCTTCCAAGCGAATTGGAATGTTTTGCAGGTTCGGGTCTGTCGAACTTAGTCTTCCAGTTTGCGTCAAAGCTTGCTGGAATCGAGTATGAACCTTACAAGTATCTTCATGCACAACCTTTAATAAGCCTTCAATATAGGTAGATTGAAGCTTACCAATTTGACGATAGTGCAAGATATATTCAATTATTTCATGTTCTTTAGCCAGTTTCTCAAGGATATCAGCGGAAGTGGAATACCCCGTTTTTGTTTTCTTGTACACAGTTAGTTGAAGCTTTTCAAAAAGAATGACACCTAGCTGCTTAGGAGAATTAATATTAAACTCCTCTCCAGCCAGTTCATAAATTTTTTGTTCAAGCTCCTGAAGGTGTTCCTTTAACTCTTCGCCCATTCCTTTTAAACGTTCAACATCGACCTTTACCCCTATCGATTCCATGTCTGCAAGGATTAGAGATAACGGCATTTCCAAATCAGTAAAAAGTTCATATTGCTCATTTTCTTGGAGTTCATGCAAGAACAAGTCTTTTAATTTTGTAAGGCTAATTGCTTTTCTCACTATGTGTTCGGAAAGAATTTCTTCGTTAGGAATGCTTTGTTTGGCTCCTTTACCGTACACTGCTTCATCAGATTGTACATCTGTTATTCCCTTTAATTTTGCCACTGCAGCAACATCTTCAGTCGAGTCAGACGGATTTAAAATATAAGATGCAATTAAACAATCAAAGTCAATTCCCTGTAGATTGATTCCCTTCCATCTCAAAGCCACAATTGATTTCTTTGCATCAAAAACGATTTTCTTTTTCTCACTGTCGTTTGCCCACTGTTGAAAAGCCTCTGATTCGAGGGCTAACTTTGTGGGTATATAATAATTTCCATTTTCGTTTGAAATTGAAAATCCTTGGATGTCTGCCTTATGATAACTTTCATCAAGCACTTCCACAATTAAAGAAGATTTAGTTGTTAACACATCTTCAGTAATTTCATCGACGATTTTATAGGAGATCTTTTCTAAAGGCTTGTCCTCATTCGACTCGCTACCCCCAACCTTATCGAGTAAGGAATTAAATCCGAGCTCTTTGAATAGTTTTGTGACTTTATCACCATCATAGCCGTTATATTCCAGTTCAGAAATTCCAATTTCAATTGGGGCTTCACGATAGATAGTCGCAAGCTGCTTACTCATGATCGCTTGGTCTTTATTTTCCTCAAGTTTTTCTTTTAGCTTTTTCCCACTCACCTTGTCGATTGAGTCTAATAGTTCTTCTAATGTATTGAACTCCTGCAATAATTTCAGTGCTGTTTTTTCGCCGACACCAGGGACACCTGGAATGTTATCAGAGTTATCGCCCATTAGCCCTTTCATGTCAATTATTCGTTCAGGTGTAATCCCATACTTCTCCTTAATAAACTCAGGAGTGTAAGAATCTACATCTGTGATCCCTTTTTTCGTTATATCTACTGTTATCTGTTCTGAGGCTAGCTGTGTTAAGTCTTTATCACCTGTAATAACTTTAACCTTGAAGCCTTCTTTTTCAGCTTGAAGAGATAAAGTTCCGATGATGTCATCTGCTTCATAGTTTTCTAACTCATATCTGGCAATCTTGTATGCATCAAGCAATTCACGTAAAAATGGAAACTGCTCCGAAAGCTCAGGAGGTGTTTTTTGTCTGCCACCTTTGTATTCGCTAAACGTACTATGTCTGAATGTTGTTTTGCCTGCATCAAAGGCTACTAATATATGTGTCGGTTTCTCCTGTTCAAGGATTCGATTTAAAATCATGGTAAAGCCATAAATGGCATTGGTATGTACACCCTTATCATTATTAAGAAGTGGTAGGGCAAAAAATGCACGATATGCGATACTATTTCCATCCACTAAGACAATCTTTTTATCCAAGAAAAATCCTTCCCTTCTATTACGGCATTCGGACCTTCCATGCTACACATCCCTTAAATCATCAAAAAAGTAGCCGTTATTTTCCTACTGTTCATTTTATCATGTCATGAACAGATTGAAAAATAACGGCTACCTAATTGTTATTCAGTATATCCCATTAACAATCTTGCATATGGTGAGTCAGCTGGTAAAATGATAACTGTTTCCCCATCGATTGTAGTCTTATAGGATTCAAGTGTACGGAATAGGTTATAGAAATCTGGGTCCTTTGAGAAAGCCTCATTGTATATACGAGCTGCTTCTCCTTCCCCTTGGCTTCGAATAACTTCCGCATCGGCTTGTGCTTTTGCAATGATTTCCTTTACTTCCTTATCCGTTTGTGCTTCAATAATATTTTTCTGAGCATCCCCTCTTGAAAGATACTCTTGAGCTGTTGATTCCCGTTCAGAAATCATTCTCGTAAAAACAGATTGTTCATTTTCTGCCGGTAAATCGGTACGCTTCATCCGAATATCTGTTACAACAATTCCATATTTATCTTCTTCAAGGTTTTTATTAACAATTTCTGTTATACGGTCATTAAGGCTACCACGTTCAGATTTCTCATCGTTAATAATTTCATCATAGTTCAAATTTCCAAGCTCTGTTCGAATGGCAGAATATACGAACTCATCAAGCTTTGCTTCTGCGTTAACAACTGTTCTTGTTGTCGAAATCATTTGTTTTGGATCTTCGATACGCCAAACCGCATAATTATCAATCATCATTCGCTTTTTATCTTTCGTATTGATTTCAGCCTCTTCAACATCATAAATCATTTGATATTTTGGTAATGTTTCAACTGACTGGATAAACGGAATTTTATAGGAAAGGCCTGGTGTATCTACAATTCGGACCACCTCACCAAATTGGCGAACAACTTTGTATTCTCCTTCTCTTACAATGAAAATATTTATTATAACAATTCCAATTAAGATGATAGCTATTAGGATGCCAATTCCACCCTTTGTATATTTGCTAAAATTATTGGAACCCTTTTTTTCATTTAAGTCCACAACATTTTCACTCATTGGTTACCACTCCCTTCAGTTTCTACAGGAGGAACCTGTGCTTGGCTTCCAGGAGGACGAATTGGCAAGTACTTCATAGTATTGCCGTCATCCTTCATAATGTAAATTTCAGTATTTGGCAGAACTTGATCTAATGTTTCTAGAACTAGACGTTTTCTAGTAATGTCTGGATTCTTCACATATTCGTTATATAATGCATTAAATGTGGCTACATCCCCACGTGCAATTTCAATACGAGCCGCTTTATCCCCTTCTGCACGTGAAATTAAGGCATCTTTTTCCCCTTTGGCCTCATTCATTTTTTGATTACGATATTTATTCGCTTCATTTATTTTTGTATTCATTGTTTCACGAGCATCTGTTACATTCGTAAATGCCTTACGAACTTCATCATTCGGCAATTCAACATCCTGTAATTTTACCGCCGTTACTGAAATCCCAATATCATATTTTTCTAATAGACTAGCTAATAAATCTCTAACCTCAGCTTCGATTTCCGCCTTACCAGATGTTAACGCATCATCAATTTTTGAACTTCCGATAATACTTCTTAAAGAAGCAGATGTAGAATTATATAGGATTTGCTCAGGATCCTCAGAATTAAATAAGAATTTTGATGGATCGGTAATTTGCCATTGAACAACCATATCTGCTAATACAATATTTTCATCACCGGTAATCATTTTTGTATCCTTTGGCACGTCGGTGATTTCGCCATCCTTTTGATCATAGCCAAACTGTAAACTAAATGTTGTTTTAGGCAGTTTCTCTACATCTTGGATTGGCCATGGCATTTTAAAATGCAGGCCAGGCTCTGTAATTCCTTCATCCGCTTTCCCAAAGGTTAATATAATGGCTTGCTCTGATTCATCAACGGTGTACCATGATGTAAAACCAACGACACCTAAAATCAAAACGAGCACACTTAGTCCAACAATCGTATATATTCGTTTTAAACTAACCATGCTTTCCCCCCTCAATTTATTGCTATATTGTTTTATACGAATATCTTGTAAAAAGGTTTCAAAATTTATCAAAATACGCCTTGGCGTATTTGCGCCCAGATTTTAGGCCCACAGGAAGTGGGTCATAAAGACGTTGCCACAGGAGGTGGCGTTTTTAGTCTTTGATCCTACTGCTCGAAAAGTTACCTTTGAAAATCTGTGGCATCTGCCGTAGGCTTTTTTACTTTGTTCAGTCATATACTGAATACAGTAAAAAAAAATGACAAGGATATTACGTCCTTGTCAAAAAAGTTTGGCCTTCTGAATGAAGGGGTTCTCATATACATCATACGGTTTGTATATTAAGAGAATATTTTTCCAATGTAAACATTTTGTAAATTAGGACTGCCTCTGGATTATATTCTCTTTTTTAAACGGAACGTAAAAGTCGTTCCTTCCCCTACTCTGCTGTTTACTTCAACAGCCCCTTCATGTGCCTCAATAATATGCTTTACAATGGCAAGACCCAAACCTGTACCGCCTGAATTGCGGCTCCTTGCTTTATCTACGCGATAAAACCTTTCAAAGATACGAGGAAGTTCTTTTTCTTCTATTCCAATCCCCGTATCAATAATTTTAATTTGAACATAATCATCAAAGTTTGATGCTTTTACCTCAACCTTAGCTCCATCTGGAGAGTAGGACAAACCATTATTAATCACATTGATAAATACCTGCTTCAACCTATCCATATCTCCATCGATTACGGTTGTGTCATCATCTACAGTAAGCTCTAATTGAATCTCCCGTTCAACTGCTTTGGATTTAAGCATCCGTATACTATTTTCTAAGAGCTCTTTCACATTAACCTGTGAAAGGTTAAGTGAAAAACCTTTGTTCTCCATTTTCGATAAATCCAATAAATCTTGAATGAGCAACTGGAGACGATGACTTTCATCAAGGATAATAGTTAAAAATTGTTTTAAGACGTCCCTATCATTCATTGCACCGTCTAATAAAGTTTCCGAAAAGCCTTTAATAGATGTAATTGGTGTGCGAAGCTCATGAGATACATTAGCAACAAAATCCTTCCGCATCTGTTCGAGCCTTTTCAGATTTGAAATATCGTGAAAGACAAGAACAACTCCCTTCCATTCTACCTTCGCTCCTAGTACCGGTGCAGCGTATACTTCAAAGTCCTTTTGTTCATTTCCAATCATCAGATGGACTTGTCTTCGTAATTTTTGTTCGGTCATAAAGATCTCTTCGACTAGCTTTACAATTTCCTTTTGGGTAAAAGCTTCATAATAAAGTTGACCCAATAAATCATCTTGATCAACCTTGAAGATCTCATTGGTTGAACGATTAACAATACTTATATATCCTTTACTATCGATAAATAATAGTCCGCTCCCCATATTTTCAATTAGGGTATGTAATCGGTCATGCTGCATTTCATAGGATTTGGTCATTTCTTCTATATTTCTAGCAACGATATTGATGGACTTGCCCAGTAACCCAGCTGTACTTACATCGTCTTCATAGGTTCTTGCACGATAATCTCCCTTAGCAAGTTCTTCAACCGCTTTTGTTGCTGAATCAATCGGTTTTGTATAGGTAGTCGTGATTCTTACAATAAGTGAGAGAATAATAATTAATGCGATACCAAGGCAAATCGTCAGGGCAATCCAGACTTGCTGAACTGTTTCTTCAATCGAGGTTCCATGCATTGCACTATTCGTGATAAGACTACTAATAAATTGCCCTAGCATAAAACCCATACATAGAAAGACAATAATGATTAAAAAGATAATCGCAAATAGTAGCCTCGAGTGAAACTTATTCATAGATTTTAGGCTCCTCGAGCTTATAGCCTAATCCCCTAACTGTTTTAATAATATTTGGCTTTTTTGATTCTTTTTCAATTTTTTCACGCAAATGACTTATATGCACATCCACAATTCTTGTGTCACCAGCAAAGTCATAATTCCAAACCGCACTAAGGAGTTGGTCTCGTGTTAATACTCGCCCCTTATTCTTTGCCAAATAGGCAAGAAGTTCAAATTCCTTAGGTGTTAAATCGAGTGCTTCCTCGTTAAAATAGGCCTCAAAATTTTCTGGTAAAATACGTAGTGGGCCTATTGTGATCTGAGGAGCTGATGTATCATCTTCTGAGTTGACAATATTTTTACTTGTTCTTCTTAGTATTGCTTTGACACGTGCCACAACCTCTCTCGGGCTAAATGGTTTTGTCATGTAGTCATCTGCACCAAGCTCTAAACCTAATACCTTATCAAATTCGTCATCCTTCGCGGTTAGCATTAAAATTGGGATATCTACTTTATTTACACGAAGCTGCTTGCATACTTCGATCCCATCTAACTTTGGCAACATTAAGTCAAGGACGATAATTTGTGGTTTTTCTGCTAAGGCTTTCTCTAATCCTTCTTCTCCGTCCATTGCAGTTATAACCTCGTAGCCTGCCTGTTGTAGGTTATACTGAAGTAATGTAATGATTGACTGTTCATCTTCCACAACCAATACTTTATTCTTCATTGTTTTCCTCCATCAAAAAAGTTAAACCCCATCATTTTTCTATCTCTATATAAGATTATTATAGATTAACATTTCGGGACTTACCATGAAAATACAAAAAAAGAGAGGCTAAGCTCTCTAAAAGTTCTCCAATATTTCTCCTTCCATTGGCGTAATTCGGTGTGGAGGACAGACTAAAAGTCTTCCTTCGATTGCTAATGATTCATCCTCATCAAATGCAGTTACTGATATTTCAACAGTATGGTCGTGAAGATTAATCTTGGATACCTCAAATAGAAATTGAATAGTCGCATAGTGATAAAGTGGCTGGAAAAATTCAATTTCCTGCTTGAGAATATGACTTCCAGGCCCTGGTAAATACTTCGAAATCGCCGCTGTGATAATTCCAGTAAGCATTACAGTGGGAACAATAGGTTTCTTAAATGGAGTTTGGGATGCATAATCATGTTGAATATAAAGTGGATTCGCATCATTCGTCAAACCTAAGTATAAAAGCAGATCTTTATCTTCTATTTTTTCAGTCAAAGATAGTTTTTCACCAACCGTCATTTCTTCAATCTTTCTACCTAGTTTTCGCTTTTTCCCTAATAGCATGAAAAAGGTTGCACCTCCATAGAATTAAAACAGATTATGTACAAAAAATTCGGGGGTAACCCCGAATTTTTTCGTTAACTTATTAATTACACTAAGATATTCATTACATTTTTAACAGAATCAGCAGATTTAGCAAGTTCTGCTTTTTCTTGTTCTGTAAGCTCTAGCTCAATGATTTTCTCAATGCCATTTGCACCTAAAATGGTAGGGACCCCTAGGTAAATTCCGCTGAACCCATATTCACCTTCTAGATATGCAATGGCTGGAAGGACACGTCGTTGGTCTTTTAAGATGGCTTCTACCATTTCCACCAAGGAAGCCGCCGGTGCATAATAAGCGCTGCCGTTTCCAAGGAGATTGACAATTTCACCGCCACCTTTACGTGTACGTTCAACGATAGCATCTAAACGATCTTTTGAAATTAAAGTTTCTAGTGGGATTCCTCCAGCATAGGAGTAACGAACAAGTGGAACCATGTCGTCACCATGACCACCAAGGACAAAACCAGTGATATCTTTCACCGATAAATTTAGTTCTTGGGCAATAAATGTACGGAATCGTGCAGTGTCAAGTACGCCTGATTGCCCAATGACACGATTTTTTGGAAATCCTGATTCCTTAAACACAGTATAAGTCATAGCGTCGACTGGGTTTGTTAAGACAATGATATAGCTATTTGGAGAATGTTTTGCAATTTCCTGAGCGACACTTTTCATGATTTTTTGGTTTGTTTGAACTAGATCATCACGGCTCATACCAGGTTTCCGGGCAATTCCTGCTGTAATCACAACGATATCTGAATCTGCTGTATCCTCGTAATTTGAAGTTCCAGTAATATTTGCATCAAACCCTTGGACAGGACTGGCTTCCAACATATCGAGAGCTTTCCCTTTTGTTGGATTTTCCATTTGTGGGATATCAACTAAAACGACATCTCCTAATTCCTTTTGCGCAAGTAAGAAAGCGGTTGTTGCACCCGTAAAACCACTACCAATTACAGAGACTTTTTTTCGTTTGAATTGACTCATTTTATATCCTCCCTATTCACATATGAAAGTAACTACCCTATTAGGGTAGTTACTTGTTCTATGATTAGCCTAAGTTTTTGATTAGTTCATTAGCAAACTCAGAACATTTTACTTCTGTAGCGCCTTCCATTAGACGAGCGAAGTCATATGTTACAACCTTAGATTCAATTGTTCTTTCCATTGAATTCATAATTAGAGTTGCTGCTTCATTCCAACCAAGGTGTTCAAGCATTAATACACCTGATAATAGTACAGAAGAAGGGTTAACTTTATCTAAACCAGCATATTTAGGTGCAGTTCCGTGTGTAGCTTCGAAAATTGCATGGCCAGTTTCATAGTTAATATTTGCTCCAGGTGCGATTCCGATACCACCAACTTGTGCAGCTAGAGCATCAGAAATGTAGTCACCATTTAAGTTCATTGTAGCAACAACGTCGAACTCACGCGGACGAGTTAAGATTTGTTGTAAGAAGATATCAGCGATTGAATCTTTCACAATAATCTTACCTGCAGCTTCAGCATCAGCTTGTGCTTTATTCGCAGCATCCTTACCTTCCTCTTCAACGATGCGGTCATATTGAGCCCAAGTGAATACTTTATCGCCAAACTCTTGTTCAGCAAGCTCATAACCCCAGTTTTTGAAAGCTCCTTCTGTAAACTTCATGATATTACCTTTATGAACAAGTGTTACAGATTTACGGCCTTGTTCAATAGCGTAGTTGATAGCAGCACGTACTAGACGCTTTGTTCCTTCTTCAGAAACTGGCTTGATACCAAGACCAGATGTTTCTGGGAAGCGGATTTTATTTACACCTAGTTCATTTTGTAGGAAGTTAATAAGCTTTTGAACTCCTTCAGAACCTTGTGCATATTCGATACCAGCGTAAATATCTTCTGTGTTTTCACGGAAGATAACCATATCTGTATCTTCTGGACGCTTAACTGGTGAAGGTACACCTGTAAAATAACGTACTGGGCGAAGACAAGTGAATAGATCTAGTTCTTGACGTAATGCAACGTTTAATGAACGAATACCGCCACCAACTGGTGTAGTAAGAGGTCCTTTGATCGCAATTATGTACTCTCGAATAACATCTAATGTTTCTTCTGGTAACCATTCACCAGTTTGGTTAAAAGCTTTTTCCCCTGCTAATACTTCTTTCCAAACAATTGATTTTTCACCGTTGTATGCTTTTTCAACAGCTGCTTCTAATACGCGTGACGCTGCTGCCCAAATATCTGGACCAGTTCCATCACCTTCAATAAAAGGAATAATTGGATTGTTTGGTACGTTTAGTACACCATTTGATACTGTAATTTTTTCTCCTGCCACTAGTATTACCTCCTAAAGTTCTTAAGAAGTATTTCAAGAAAAAAATTTTCCTGAAATACTTCATCCTATTAATATATATTGTTTGATTTATTAACCTCTTTGTTCCATCGGCACGTATGTCTGCATTCCTGGACCAGTATATTCAGCACGTGGACGGATTAAACGGTTGTTATCATATTGCTCTAGAATATGAGCTAACCATCCAGAAACACGGCTTACTGCAAAGATTGGGGTAAATAAATCATGATCAATACCTAAGCTATGGTATACAGATGCTGAATAGAAGTCAACATTTGGTGGTAATGGTTTTGCACTCGTAACAATTTCTTCAATTTTGGTTGACATCTCATACCATTTTGGTTCGCCAGTAATCGCTGTTAACTTTTGAGACATTGCCTTTAAGTGTTTTGCACGCGGGTCACCTTTACGGTAAACTCTATGACCAAACCCCATGATTTTTTCTTTATTAGCTAATTTAGTATTTATATAATACTCAACGTTTTCAACTTCACCAATTTCAGTAAGCATTTTCATAACAGCTTCATTAGCTCCACCGTGAAGTGGGCCCTTTAAAGCTCCAATTGCAGCTGTAATACCTGAATAAACATCAGATAGAGTTGCAACACAAACACGTGCTGTAAATGTAGATGCATTGAGTTCATGGTCAGCATGAAGTACTAACGCTTTATTGAATGCTTCTTCTGCAATTTCGCTAGGTTCTTGTCCGCTAAGCATATATAAGAAGTTTGCTGCGAAGCTAAGATCAGTGCGAGGAGCAACTGGCTCTAGTCCTTTACGAACACGAGAAAAAGCGGTAACAATTGTAGGTAAGTTTGCTTGTAGGCGGATTGCCTTTTGATAATTAGCTTCTGGATCCATTACATCTGCTTCATCATCGTATAATCCTAATAGTGAAACAGCTGAGCGAAGTGCCCCCATTGGATGAACCTTGTCAATTGGGTAAGTTTTGAAATGATTTAATAATTCTTGAGGTAAACTTGCATTATCAGCAAGTTGCTGTTTTAATTCAGCTAACTCCTCTTTATTTGGAAGTTTGCGATGCCATAATAGGTAGATAACTTCTTCAAAACTAGCATTTTCCGCTAAATCGTCAATATTGAATCCTGCATACGTTAACGTGTCATCAATAATTGAACTGACAGAAGATGTTGTAGCTACAATTCCTTCAAGCCCCTTTGTTGCTGTCATATGACCCTCTCCTTTTTTCATATTCCCCTACCTCATTTTTTTAGAGGTAAATTGAGCGCACGCTCAAAAACAAAACACATTATCACATCGTTATTTATGCTTTAAACATTGTAATCTAGTGAAGTAAATGCTTTCATTTTTGAAAAAACGCTCATGGTCACAAATATCAGAATAATATTGTGACAATAAAAGTTGTTTATGCAAGTGAAAGCGAATAAATAAATATGTAGGGAATAAATAACCCTGACTCTATTATAATAAATAATCAGACTTTTGTGAATCAAAAGAGACAAATTTCCCCTAATAAATTATTATTACAGAAAAACATTTTTACAAATAGGTTTTCATATTTCTAGTTAACAGAGCTGTTTACTAGACTTAAAACCAATTAAATATGGCATATTTTGTATTTTTCTCTTTAATTTATTCACTTGCTCATAACGTATGATAACATAAATAAAACTTTTTCTCCATAATTGGAAACTTTATATTTCATTTCTTCGTAATACTTTTAAAGTAATCAAAGAGATTGTAAAATAAAAATATGCAAGAAATTCCTAGGGAGGAAAAAGTTTGAACATTAACTATGTGTATGGTTTTCTTCGGTTTTTATTGGTTATTGCATTAATCGTCATAGGTTTCATCTTGTTTTATTTTCTTTTTAGACTTACATATCCGTTTATTTTTGCTTTATTGATAGCATTCCTTATTAATCCACTCGTGAATTTTTTGGAGCGTAAAGTCAGGTTACCACGTGGGTTATCGGTATTTATAGGGATTTTGCTTGTATTTGGCGTGTTAACAGGTTTACTAACATTATTAATAGCTGAGATTATCTCAGGTGCAAACTATTTAGCAAAAGAAGTGCCACAACATTTTCAAAACCTAGTTGTATATTTGGAAAATTTAATAGTTGGCCAGATTATTCCTCTATATGAGAGAATAACGAGTATGTTTGATAATTTGGACCAAGGCCAACAGCAAACGATTATGGATAATGTCAGCAATGTTGGTACAACTATTGCGACAAATGTTGGGGAATTTGTTAAAGCGTTTTTAGAAAATATTCCAAAGTTTCTGGGCTGGCTACCAAATGCAGCGACAGTGATTGTATTCTCGCTGTTAGCCACATTTTTTATTAGCAAAGACTGGAATAAATTTGTTATTATGGGACGAAGATTTATTCCAATAAAAGCTCGAACAAGTGGAAAGTCCGTATTTGTGGAATTGAAAAAAGCATTATTTGGATTTGTTAAAGCTCAAGCAACACTGATTTCAATCACAGCGGGGATAGTTTTAGTTGGACTGTTAATTTTACGAGTCGATTATGCAATCACAATTGCGTTATTAATTGGGCTCGTTGATTTACTTCCATATTTGGGAACAGGACTTGTGTTCGTACCATGGATCATTTATTCGGCTTTTAGTGGGAATCTAGCATTTGCAATAGGACTTGGTATACTATACCTTGTTGTCATTGTACAACGCCAAGTCATGGAGCCCAAGATAATCTCTTCGAGTATAGGATTAGATCCATTGGCAACGTTGATATCACTTTTCGTCGGCTTCCAATTATTTGGATTCGTTGGGTTAATTATTGGACCTGTTACGTTAGTAATTATTAGAACTCTATATACAACAGGTGTATTTCGGGATGTATGGGGATTTATTAGTGGAAAAGAAACATAAAGAAAGCCATTGCGACCGCAATGGCTTTCTTTTTTTACCAACGACGAATAACTGTAACATTTCCTCGCTCCATTCTTCGTCTAATCCAGTTGGCAATAATCGGTTTAATCAGGTTCCTAGTTGCAGGAATGAGTAAGAAAAAACCAGTTAGGTCTGTAATATAACCAGGGCTTAAAAGCAATACCGCACCAATCAGAATGCAAATTCCATCCATAATGGCTTCGCCAGGGACCTGTCCATAATTCATTTGTTGTTGAGCGCGGTGAAGTGTATCGAGCCCTTGTTTTTTCGCTAACCAAGCCCCAATTACACCAGTAAGAATAATTAACAGTAAAGTAATTGGAATTCCAAGCGTCTTCCCAGAGAAAATAAGGACACTAATTTCTAATGCTGGTACAATAATAATTAATGCTAGTAAAAATCTCATATTGTCCTCCTTAGATGAAGGCTTTTCTTATATTATACGTTTCTAGTCCAAAAATGAGTAGTAAAAATTAAGAAAAGCGCATGCGCCTTGTCCAGCCCCGACAAGCACAAGGCGAGCCAACTGAAAGGTTGCTCTTTGACCTTTCTGGTGGATTGACTTGTGACCTCGAGGGGCTAGGCGCAGGAGCTAGACATCAAAAAAGAGAAGGTTTCCCTTCTCCCTTTTATAGAACATTTGCATGTCCTTCGTATATCACTCCACGAGATGAATCAACAGTAATATCTTGTCCATCTTTTAAAAGTGTTGTTGCATTTTCTACACCAACAATCACAGGAATTCCGATACTTAATCCTACTACAGCTGCATGGCTAGTAAGACCGCCTTCTTCCGTGATTAAAGCAGATGCCTGCTCCACGTATTTTACCATATCACGATCAGTAGCAGTTGTTACTAGAATTGCACCGTCATACATTTTTGCTTCTGCTTCCTCAGTAGTGTTTGCTACAACTACTTTACCAAAAGCCGATTTTCTCCCAATACCTTGTCCATTTGCAAGGGTATTACCAACAACATGAATCTTCATAATGTTTGTAGTTCCGCACTCGCCAACTGGAACACCTGCAGTAATCACAACTAAATCGCCTGGTTTGATAATTCCAGTATTTAATGCAACTTCAACTGAGTTGTCAAGCATTTCATCTGTTGATTTAGCTACATTACCTGTTTGTGGGTACACACCCCAAACAAGAGAAAGCTTTCTAGTTGTGGACTCGTTCGCAGTAACGGCAATGATTGGCGCCTTAGGACGATATTTTGAAATCATTCTTGCAGTATGACCACTTTCTGTAGGTGTCACGATTGCAGATACATCTAAATTAAGTGCAGTATGGGCAACTGATTGTCCAATTGCATCCGTAATTGTGATACCTGAGATTTTACTGCGTTGAGATAAGATTTCACGATGTACTAAAGCACTTTCTGCACGAGACGCAATATTATGCATTGTTTGTACGGCCTCAACTGGGTATGTACCAGCAGCAGTTTCACCTGAAAGCATAATCGCATCTGTACCATCAAAAATAGCGTTCGCAACGTCACTTGCTTCCGCACGAGTTGGTCTAGGATTTCGTTGCATTGAGTCTAACATTTGTGTCGCAGTAATAACAGGTTTTCCAAGGGCATTACATTTCTTAATTAGATCTTTTTGCACTAGTGGTACTTCTTCAGCAGGAATTTCAACACCTAAGTCACCACGAGCAACCATTAATCCATCAGATACTTCAAGTATCTCATCGATGTTATCTACACCCTCTTGGTTTTCAATTTTAGGGATAATTTGAATAGTTTCCCCATTATTTTCTTCGAGCAATTCTCTGATTTCAAGTACATCTGAAGCACGACGAACGAAGGAAGCTGCAATATAATCGACATCTTGTTGGATACCGAATACGATATCTTTTGCATCTTTTTCAGTGATTCCAGGTAAATTCACTCGAACCCCAGGTACGTTAACACCTTTTTTATTTTTTAATGTTCCACTATTTAATACTTTTGTTAGGATTTCACGCTTTTGATGATTAATTTCTAGTACTTCTAATCCGATTAATCCATCATCTAATAAAATTCTGGAGCCTGGATGAACATCTTCAATTAAACCCGGATATGTAATCGAGAATTTTTCCGGTGTACCAATGACTTCTTCCATTGAAAGAGTGACAGTTGAACCTTCAACTAATTCAATAGCACCATTTTCCATTGTATTTGTGCGAATTTCCGGTCCTTTAGTATCTAGTAGGATCGCAATGTTTTTGCCAGTGATTTTAGCAGCCTCACGAATGTTTTTAATACGTGCACCATGCTCCTCAAAGTCACCATGCGAAAAATTAAGTCTAGCTACATTCATTCCTGCGTTTGCTAAAGCAACAAGTTTTTCAATACTTTCACTAGCAGGTCCTATCGTACAAACTATTTTTGTTTTTCTCATTACGTTTTCCTCCTCTATAATCGCTCAAAATTAGCGATTAGCAACACTTCTAAAAGAATTTTTCTCAAATGTATTTTAAATGGATAGCTCTTGGGATAGGTCATACATCTTCTTATCAACTGTATGTTTACGATCTAAAATTTCCATAATATCATGGTCAACTAGATTGTTTTGTTGAATCCCCACAGCTCGTCCACCTTTTCCTTCTAATAACAATTCAACAGCCTTTGCACCTAGACGACTTGCCAATACTCTGTCTGATGCAGTTGGAGAACCACCACGTTGAATATGTCCAAGGACACTCACTCTTGTTTCAAAGTTTGTAGCTTCTTGAATCTTATTACCGATTTCAACACCACTACCTACACCCTCAGCTACGACAATAATACTATGCTTCTTGCCACGGTCATGGCCACGGTTAAGCTTACCGATAACTTCATCCATGTCGTGATCAGCTTCCGGAATAATGATTGTTTCAGCACCACCAGCTAATCCCGCCCATAATGCAAGGTCACCGGCATGTCTACCCATAACTTCAATTACATATGTACGCTCATGTGAAGTTGCTGTATCTCTTATTTTATCGATAGCATCAATTACTGTATTTAGTGCAGTATCAAAACCAATCGTAAAATCAGTACCCGGGATATCATTGTCAATTGTACCTGGAACACCAACGCAAGGGAAGCCAAGTTCAGTTAGTTTTTGGGCACCGCGGTATGAACCGTCACCACCGATAACAACTAAGCCTTCTATTCCAAGTTTTTTTAATTGCTCGATACCTTTTTTACGACCTTCTTCTGTTTTGAATTCCTCACATCGAGCAGTATAAAGCATTGTACCACCGCGATGAATTATATCACCAACAGATCCAATCTCTAATTGTTTTATCTGTCCACTTATTAGTCCAGCATATCCTTGATAAACCCCATATACTTCTACATCGTGAAAGATTGCTTTACGTACAACAGCTCGAATCGCAGCGTTCATCCCTGGTGAATCCCCACCGCTAGTTAAAACACCTATTCTTTTCATTTTTCCACCTCTATGTAAAAATAATCATGAATCACGAATTGTGATTATTCGCTTTTACTATTTTATGCAATATGTATAAAATAACACTAATATATAAGTAAAACAACTAAGTTAACGTAATAAATACAGAAAAAATTGTGAAATTGTGTAGAAAAATCGAGAATTAAATAGAATACTTTGTGAGGGGAATTTCGAATATTTTGTACATGTTCATCATAATCAGTTGAATATCTCATTTCAATTCCGGAAAATTTCGATTTATTCAACCGTCTCCTGATTCTGCGGAAACAAAGGAAAACGTGCCCTAAACATTTCGTTAGATGCACGTCCACTTTGATTACTGAACTCCGATAAACTCTTCTTCAGCTATTGTAAATTGGCCTATCTTTTTATATTTTTGATAGCGTTGTTGAACTAACTCATCTTTGTTAAATTTACGTAATTCTTTTAATGATTGTAAGAGAACGGTATCGATGGAAGCTGCTTGTTCTGCAACATCCTTATGAGCCCCACCTCTTACTTCTGGGATGATTTCATCTACAACCCCTAGCTCTTTTAAGTCTGGCGCTGTTATTTTCATAGACTCTGCAGCTTTTTTGGCAAGCCCTGCATCTTTCCAAAGTAATGCAGCAGCACCCTCCGGAGAAATAACAGAGTAGGTTGAGTTCTCGAGCATATGAATTTGATTTCCTACACCTAATGCAAGTGCTCCACCACTTCCACCTTCACCTATTACAATACATATAACAGGAACAGTTAAGCCTGCCATTTCAAAAAGGTTTTTTGCAATAGCCTCACTTTGACCACGTTCTTCGGCTGCTTTACCTGGATATGCGCCCTTCGTATCAATGAAACATATGATTGGACGGCTAAATTTTTCAGCCTGCTTCATTAAACGTAGTGCCTTACGATATCCTTCTGGATGTGGCATTCCAAAATTTCTTCTGATATTTTCCTTTGTATCTTTACCTCGTTGGTGTCCAATTACGGTTACAGGTAAACCGTGGTACTTAGCAATACCACCAACTATGGCAGCATCATCGCCATAGTAACGGTCACCATGACACTCGAAAAAATTAGTAAAGATACGTTCAATATAATCAAGGGTGGTCGGCCTCTCGGGATGACGGGCAATTTGCACACGGTCCCATGGTTTTAAATGGCTATAAATTTCATTCTCCAGTTTTTGAAGTCTTGATTCAAGCTTTGAGATCTCATCTGTTAAATCCATATTGGAATCACTTGTAAATTCTTTCAACTCGGTAATCTTTTTCTTTAATTCCACGACTGGTTTCTCAAACTCTAGTTCACCTACCAATTAACCGCACCCCCGTTCGTATGAATATCAACTATATTTGCTAATGTATCTTTTAAATCCTGACGATGAATAACAGCATCCAGCTGACCATGTTTTAATAAAAACTCGGCTGTTTGGAAGTCTTCAGGGAGATCCTCGCGAATCGTTTGTTCAATGATTCTTCTACCTGCAAATCCAATTAATGCACCTGGTTCTGCGAAATTAAAATCACCTAATGATGCAAAGCTTGCAGATACACCACCCGTTGTTGGGTGTGTCATTATCGAAATAATGAGGCCACCTTGATCACTAAATAGTTTTAATGCGGAACTTGTTTTGGCCATTTGCATTAGGCTTAGAACACCTTCTTGCATTCTAGCTCCTCCAGAAGCTGTGAAGATAAGAAATGGGACCTTCAATTCCATCGCCTTTTCAATTGCCCTAGTAATCTTCTCACCAACAACAGAACCCATACTTCCCATACGGAAGCTTGAATCCATAATCGCCATCACGATACGATTTCCTTCAATTGTACCTTCACCGGTTACGACCGCTTCATTAATACCAGTTTTATCTTGGTCCTTCTTCAGCTTTCCAAGATAATCAGGAAAGCCTAGTGGATTTTCAGAGACCATTTCTTTATCGAGCTCGATAAAAGAGCCTTCATCAAGTAAGCTATCGATTCTTTCATATGCAGTCATTTGATAGTGATAGTCACAGTTCATACAAATTTTATCGTTTTTCATTAATTCTTTTGTGTACATTATTTTTTTACAATTTGGACATTTGCTCATAATGCCCTCTGGAACATCTTGTCTAGCTTGTTCCGAAGGGATTGAAGCATATTTTTTCTTTTTTACAAAAAAGTCTTTTAGCAAAAAGGAACCTCCTCACACTTTCAATGGAATAGCTTTTTCGACTTAGTTTATCTGCTTGTATTAAGACAAAAAGTTGTGTAACGAAAAAAAGGAAAATCTTATATCTTCCTTCGTTGCCAAAAAAGCATGTACTTATACTTTACTGAATGTCTTCCTTATTTTTTGTAGGAATATGTCAACAAAAATACGACAAATTCCTACAATGTTATTTTTTCATAGGCAGATAACGCTCTTGCCACATTTTTTTCACGTAGTCCGGCTACTAACTCTTCAAAGCCTTCTTTGTTTATTACATGAGTCTGTTCCTCATAAATAAACTTGACATATTCATATATGACGACCCATATTCGCAGTAATAATCGATTATCCGTCGCTTCTACAATTGATTTAAAAAGGAATTCCTCAGGGTCCTCAGTATCCCAAAGCTTTTCTTCCAACTCTGTAAGCATCTCATCGTTTATCTTAGGACAAGCTATTTCGATACATGATTTTTCGAGAGTGTGTTTTGTTTCAAGGAGATCTCCCTTTGTTTTATCTCCTTGAATAATGAAGGTACCTAATAAATGAATCAGTTGATGATCACCGAAATCTTTTAAAAAAGTACCTTCCCCTCTTCTTGTTTCAATGAGTCCTAATAATTCCAATGACCTTAGTGCTTCCCGAACAGAGGAACGACCTACATTTAGACGTTCGGAAAGTTCCCGCTCAGATGGAATTTTATCACCAGTGGAAAGTCCATCATCTTGAATGATGGACCTAATTTGCTTCACAATTTCAATGTAAACCTTAGAGCTAGGAGATGTCACATTAACCTCTTCCAATCCATTATTCAATGATTGCTAAACGACGTGTCTTCTCAGCAACTTCCTCTGGATTTACAGTGATTCTAGCTACACCTGTTTCCATAGCCGCCTTTGCCACACTTGCTGCAACAGCAGGAGCAACACGTGGGTCAAATGGTGCAGGGATTACATAATCTGAACGTAGTTCTTCAGTGCTCACCAATGATGCAATTGCTTCTACAGCAGCAACCTTCATTTGTTCATTTATATGAGTTGCTCTAGCATCTAAAGCTCCTCTAAAAATTCCTGGAAATGCAAGAACATTGTTTACTTGGTTTGGAAAATCTGATCTTCCTGTACCAACAACTTTAGCGCCCGCTTCTAATGCTTCATCTGGCATAATTTCAGGATTAGGATTTGCCATAGCAAATATAATTGGGTCTTGATTCATCGTTTTTACCATGTCAGCTGTTAGAGCTCCTGCAACAGACACACCAATAAAGACATCAGCATCCTGAAGGACATCTGCAAGAGATCCTTCTAGACGGTTACGGTTTGTATATTTTGCAACCTCAGCTTTTACATCATTCATTCCAAAGGTGCGCCCTTCATATATAGCACCTCTAGAGTCACACATGATGATATCGCGGACTCCATAGCGATATAAAAGCTTAATGATTGCTATACCAGCAGCACCTGCTCCATTTGCAACTACTTTTATTTCTGACATTTTCTTGCCTACTAGCTTTAATGCATTCACTAATCCTGCTACTGTAACAATTGCGGTACCATGTTGATCATCATGAAAAACTGGAATATTCGCTTCTTTCTTAAGACGCTCTTCTATCACAAAGCAATTTGGAGCTGCAATATCCTCTAGGTTGACTCCACCAAAAGTAGGCTCTAATAGTTTAACTGTTTCCACAATCTTGTCAACATCTGTTGTGTTTAAGCAAATTGGAAATGCATCTACTCCTGCAAAGCTCTTAAATAGCACAGCTTTTCCTTCCATTACAGGAAGAGAAGCTTCTGGACCAATGTTTCCTAATCCAAGTACAGCAGTCCCATCAGATACAACTGCTACCATATTCCCCTTCATTGTGTATTCATACACTTTAGACTTATCGTCATAAATAGCTTTACACGGTTCAGCTACTCCCGGTGAGTAAGCTAAACTTAAATCCTTTGCATTTCTTACTGGAACTTTTGACTTTGATTCAAGCTTACCCTTATGAATTTGATGAATATGTAGAGCTTCTTCTCTTAGAGTCATTTCCCTATTTCACTCCTTGTTATAAAGACAACTTGGTGGCAGCAATTTTCCACGAGTTGTTTGTCATACTAATTAGGTAGTTAAAACTTGTCCAACACATTATGAATAAAACTAAAAAATAGAATTTTCTAATTAATCAAAAATAAGTGGTATGGCCACTTCGCTTTTCTATTACAATATAACATAATTGCTGTTCATGTAAAGTGGTTTATTAGTGAATCACCACATTTTGAGGTCCCATCAATTCCCTTATTTCGGATAAAAATTCTTGATCAGGACTAACCCATAGTTCTTGTTGAAGCTGCATTGTTTTTTGTGTTTCTTCATAATACAGGACCACCGGTGTATCCCCAGGATACTGCTTTAATAATCCTTTTAAGTTTACAAGCACTTGAGCTGCTTGATCCTTTTTTTCCATTCTGACAAAAAGTTTTTTCGCATCTTCGGGCATCTCTACTTTATCGGGTAAGGCCTCAGCCTGGTTAATGATCAACTGTAGTTGATTATTTCGACTTTCAAGCTTACCCTTTAGTAAAACTAAAGCATCATTTTTTAAAAGCTTTGCCGACTGTGTGTAGGTTCTTGGAAATGCAACGCCTTCTAATTCCCCGCTTTCATCACTAATTGTCAAAAAGGCCATGACCTCACCTTTTTTTGTGCGAATCGTTCTTTCTTTTGTGATGAATCCACCTACAACAACATTTTGATGTAGATAAAGTGAAGCCTCAGAAATCGAGATTCCCCCGTGTTTCTTTAGATATGCAGAGTAACTAGTAATTGGATGACTTGATAAGTAAAAGCCTAGTGCATCCTTTTCAAAGCAAAGTTTTTCCATTTCCTTAAATGGTTCAACCTCGACATATTTTGGTTTAAGTCCAAAATCATCCTCAAAAAACATCTCGACTTGATTTTCATCATTTTTTGGTCGCACGAGTTCAGCATGCTCGATCGCAACATCTAAAGTTGCTAATAGAGTAGCTCGGTGTTCACCAAATTCATCAAAAGCTCCCGAACAAATTAACGCCTCTATTGTACGACGATTAATACTCCTCATCGATGTTCTGACACAAAAGTCAAAGAGATCTGAATAAGGCTTAACTTTTCTCGTCTCAATAATTTCCTTTAAGGCTGCAACCCCTACACTCTTAATTCCCGCCAAACTAAAGCGGATTGCTCTTTTCTCAACAATAAAAGGATAGTAGCTTTTATTAATAGATGGAGGCAAAATAGTAATCCCCATTTGTTTGGATTCACGTATATATTGCCCGAGCTTGTCATCATTGCCAATAACACTCGTTAGTAATGAAGCCATAAAATAGAGTGGATAGTTAGCTTTTAAATAGGCAAGCTGATAAGCGATCATACTGTAAGCTACAGCATGGCTTCGGTTAAACCCATAATTGGCAAACCGGACGATTAAGTCATAAATTTCATTTGCTGTTTGATCGGTATATCCCTTTTTTAAGCTCCCTTGCACAAAATGCTGTCTTTCTTTATCTAGTACTTCTTTTTTCTTTTTACTTACGGCTCTTCTCAGTAAATCAGCCTCTCCAAGGCTAAAACCAGCCATTTTAGAAGCAATCTGCATAATTTGCTCTTGATACACAATTACACCATATGTCTTCTCAAGTATGGGTTCAAGGTCTGGATGTGGATATTGGATCGGTTCTTTTTTATGTTTCCTAGCAATATAAAGTGGAATATTTTCCATTGGGCCTGGCCGATATAGGGCGTTTACAGCAACAATATCCTCTAATTCACTCGGCTGTAGCCTTACGAGAACACTTCGCATTCCACTTGACTCCAGTTGGAATACCCCAGTTGTATCTCCTTTACCTAGCAATGCAAATGTTTTTTGATCATTCATTGATATTCTAGAAAGATCCAATTTCTTTCCAGTTCCCCGTTGAATCAAGGAGTGGATATTATCAATCAGCGTCAAATTGCGTAGTCCAAGGAAGTCCATTTTTAAGAGCCCAATTTCTTCGAGCACTTCCATCGGAAATTGTGTTAAATAGATTTCATTATGACCTTCTTGAATAGCAATTAAATCAGTTAGTGGCTGTTCACTAATCACAACACCAGCCGCATGGGTTGAAGTATGTCTAGGAAGACCTTCAATTTTTTTGGCTGTTTCAAAGATTTTTCGTCCAATTTCGATATTTTGAATATAGTCCCTTAACCCTTGCGATTCTTCGTATGCTTGCTGAAGTGTAATTCCGAGCTTGCTAGGAACCTGTTTGGCAAGAAAATCGGCCTCCTTGGGAGAGATACCCATTACTCTTCCAACATCACGTAATGCCGCTCTTGCAGCTAATGTTCCAAACGTGATAATTTGCGCAACGTGGAGTCTGCCGTATTTTTTTGAAACATATTCAATCATTTCATCACGTCGATTATCTGGGAAATCAATATCAATATCAGGCATTGAAATTCGTTCTGGGTTTAAAAATCGTTCAAATAATAATTGATGTTCGAGTGGATCAACATCTGTGATATGTAATACATAGGCCACCAATGAACCTGCAGCCGAACCCCTTCCTGGACCCGTCAGTATTCCATTCTCATGAGCATACTTCATAAAATCCCAAACAATTAAGAAGTAATCACTAAAATTCATTTTTTTAATTACTTGAAGCTCATATTGAAGTCGTTCAAACTGTTCATCGGTAGGATTTTGATACCTTTCATGCAATCCTTTTAAACATATTCGTGATAAATAATCCGCTGCAGATTCTTCATTTGGAACTGGATATTTAGGTAATGCAAATTTCCCTAATTCAATTTCTACATTACATTCCTTAGCAATTCGTAATGTATTCTCAAGGACCTCCGGTGTATCAGAAAAAAGCTCACTCATCTGTGATGGACTCTTTAAGTAATATTCCTTACTTGGAAAAACAACTCGATTTTCGTCTGATAGTTTTGTATTGTTTTTAATCGACAGTAAGCATTCATGAGCAAATGAATCACCTTGCTCGATGTATTGAACCTGGTTAGTAGCAACCAATGGGACGTTTAGTTCTGCTCCAATTTGGAATAGTTTATGATTAATCTCTACATTCTCTCGCAAGTTATGATTTTGAACGGCTAAGTAAAAACTATCCTGTTCAAAGATTTGTTTATAAGAATTTGCTCGTCGAATGGCTTCCTCATAATGTCCGTCCTTAATACTTCGTTCAATATCTCCTTCACGACCAGGAGAAATCCCAATTAATCCCTCACGATATTGCGATAACCATCTTCTTGGGATTCCAACCTTTGATCTCGTCTGAATCGCACTACTTATTTTTAAAAGATTTTGATAGCCTTTATTATTTTTTGCAAGTAATACTACAGGATAAGCTACTTCATGACCTTGTTCCTCTTCTGCTAACACCGAAGCGGTCATGCCAATAATCGGTTTAATCCCATGTTTCCTGCATTGCTTATAAAAGGCTATCGCCCCATACATTATGTTTTCATCGGTTAATGCCAATGCTTTAAACCCTAAGCTGCTCGCTTTTTCAACCAAAGCTTCCACTTTTGCAGCACTTGATAAGAGGCTATACGCACTTTGAACCTGAAGATGAACAAAAGGCAATCAAATCACACCTTTTTCATTTAATTAATTTCGTCCTTACCTATTTGATACTTCAATTATAGACCTATTTATGAAACAAGCAAAACAAAACTCATAGAATGGATTGTTTGTCCATATACATGTAATAAAAGCTTCCGCAACTTACAAATATTTAAAAGAAGGTGTCCACATGGAAGTAAAAGAGGCGTTTATGCCTGCATTTATTCATAGTTTTTTTATTGCGCTTGGGGTACTTTTAGGTGGTTCCCTTATCGGAGGTCTCGGTGCCTTCATTTCGGGTCAAGCGCCTTTATCTGAAATCTATTCGGTTGCCAGCAAGTTAAAGATCTGGGCACTTGTTGCTGCAATTGGTGGAACATTTGATGCTTTTTATAGTTTTGAAAGAGGAATATTTTTAGGTCAAACGAAAGATGTTTTTAAACAATTTCTGCTGATTGTTTCTGCAATGGGTGGAGCGCAGTTCGGGTGGAGAATTATTGAATGGCTCACCCAGGAGCATATCTCATAATGAGAGTCCCCCCTTATCATCAAAAACCAGGCTGGCAACGATTTTTCGCAGGCGTTGCTATAGGTGCCTTGATCAGTTGGTTTGTCTTTTTATTTCAGTTTGGGGTACTGCAGGAAGACCAGATTCAATTAATCACAAAGCAGGAAAGCAAAATAAAAAATTTAGAAGATGATAAAGACATACTAATTGATGATATAAAAAAATTAAATAGTGAAAATAAAAACAAGCTAAAAATTCAAGATTTCAATGTGGAGTTTGCAAACAGAAAAAAAGTAGAACTCAGTTCACTCGATCTCCATCATATGAAAACCGCTGTAATCGAAGACCTTAACACTTTAATTGGACAGGATATCCAAACATTATCCAAAAACAAAGACCTTCTATTTAGAACGATTGAAAATAGGAATTACGAATTGGGCGACAAAACATATAAGCTAAAAATACACACAGTTTTTGTCGATACAACACTTGAAATTTCTTTAAATATAGAACTTGTCAACTAACATAGCTTCCTTCCGGAGGCTTTTTGTTTTTTGGAAAAATGAATATTTCGTTACAAATTTGTATTAATTTTTAGAAAATTTAAAAATAATGTAGCATTTTTAGGCGAAAATGCAATAAAATAAAAGAAAACACATAAGGAGGGAATTTATGTATATTAACCGGAGAAAATTATTAAATGAAAAAATGGCGAGGATCAAAAATGGGTACTCCGCTTATGCAGAATCCCCAGAAGTTGTAAATGCATTAAAAAAAGAAATTCAAGCATTAGGTCTCAATGTTCTTGAAGAAGTAACCGATCTAGGTTCATGGTTCATCCCAGTTAAGGTAGATAGCTAATAAAGTCGCACGCAAAAGGAGCGACTTTATTTTTTTAGTTTACCTGATTGCAAACCTTCCGTAAATCAGAGATAACGTTTTCGACCTCTTGCCATGAGTAAATGGTAGCTCCCGATGCAAGTGGGTGCCCACCCCCGTTATATTTTTTTGCCACCCCGTTAATCACAGGTCCCTTAGAACGCAAGCGAACACGGATTTGATCTTTTTCCTCCACGAAAAACACCCATGCTTTGATATTTTCAATATTTCCTAAGCTACTAACCAATTGAGATGCTTCTGTAGGCGTTACATTATATTCTTTCAGGATCTCATGTGAAATCACCATAGACCCTACACCATCTTCGGTGACTTTGTAATTTTGAAGGACATAACCACTAAGGCGTGCTACATTTTCCTTCGTTTTATATAAATTCTCGTAAACATCTGGAAACT
This sequence comes from Fredinandcohnia onubensis, assembly GCF_031181385.1. GTDB lineage: Bacteria > Bacillota > Bacilli > Bacillales > Bacillaceae_L > Ferdinandcohnia > Ferdinandcohnia onubensis_C. The sequence continues at coordinate 123,787 of NZ_JAPSKV010000004.1, read as the reverse complement.
GAAAACCAAACTCAATTAAATCTCCGACATATGTAAATGTCTTTGGATTTGTACTAGGAAACAAGAATCTACCTGTGTCTCCTACAATTCCAGCAAAAAGAAGTCTCGCTGCTTCCTTTGAAAGAGTTAATCCCTGTTTCTTCCCTTGGAGGTAAAGTTCGTAAATCATTTCACTGCAAGAGCTGGCACTTGTATCGACCCATAAAAGGTCTCCATATGGATCTTCATTCGGATGATGATCAATTTTAATTAATTTTTTCCCGCGATTATAACGCACGTCTGAAATTCTATCTTGGTTTGCAGTGTCACAGACAATCACTAATGCTTCTTCATACATCTCATCTGGAATTCGGTCCATTTCCTTCAGAAAAAATAAGGAGGGTTCATCCTCACCAACAACAAATACTTTTTTAGTAGGGTAGGATGCTTTTAGAATTTCTGCTAGACCACACTGTGAACCATAGGCATCAGGGTCTGGTCGTACGTGGCGATGAATGATGATCGTCTCAAAATCACTAATCGTTTTAAGAATAGATTGAATCATTAAGAGTTCTCCTTTTTCGCTTCATTTCGTCACCAAGTTTCCACATTCTATTCACTAGCAATTTGAATTGGTTCTGGTTACAATAGGTATAGTAATCTAGAATTGGAGGAAACTTCTCATGCAAATTCTCGTTTTTCTAATCATATTTGCACTTGTATTTTATTTTTATTATAAAACAAAATACTTCCGCACAAGACGTCCAATTGAAAAACAATGGCTCTCAGCGAAATCTAGTATTGCCTTAGGACTTTTTGTTGCGCTATTTGGTTTAAATACGTATTTCGTTCATCCATCTACAATCTCATATGTAATTGGGACAGTTCTTATATTAGTTGGTGGTGGAAGCATTTGGGCAGGCTTCCGTGCTTATAAGCACTATCTTCCATATGTACTAAAAGAAGCTGAACAACAAAGTTAACTAGACCTAGAAAAAGACGCGTTACAGCGTCTTTTTTTGTTCGTGCTTATTTTTATCGTTCGATTAGCTGTGCCATCATCATTGCTTTTCCAACAACGACTCCTCCATGGAAAACTTCAACATCAACCTTACCAAATCTTCTTCCAACCTCTAAAACCCTTGGATGAATTTCCATTAGACTATCAATTTGAACGGGTCTCATAAAATAAACCGTCATATTCTCGATAACCAAATCTCCTTTTTTAAAGGATTTTAGTACCCTACTCGCTGCCTCCGTTACAATCGTTGTAAATACTCCGTAGGAAATTGTGCCCAAGTGGTTTGTCATTTGTGGGGTTACTTCACATTGGTAAATCGCATCACCATCAGCAGAAATATCCACGAGTTGATTTGTCACGATATCATCAATCGTTTCTCCTACTTGAGGTTGACGACCAATATTTTGCATAGCCTTTAGTACGTCCTGACGACTAATGATCCCTTGCAAACGATTCGATTGATCCACAACCGGCAGCATTTCAATACCTTCCCACACCATCATATGTGATACAGATGCAACCGATGTTTTTCCATTAACGGTCATGGGTTGTTTAGTCATCACCTTTTCAATGAACGTATTCGGGTCCTGTCCCATAATATCCTTTGCTGTAACCATCCCAACAACCTTTGATTGATGATCAACGACAGGATAGCGACCATGACCTGTTTCGGTATTATGTTCGTACCATTTCTCTACCTTATCTGAGGTATGCAGGCTTACGGTCTCGGTTTTAGGCGTTAAGATATCCTCAACTAAAACAATTTCTTTTTTTATGAGTTGGTCATAGATTGCACGGTTGATCATGGTAGCAACCGTAAAAGTATCATAACTACACGAAATAATTGGAAGTTGCAACTCATCTGCAAGCTTTTTCACTTCATCTTCTGTGTCAAAACCACCGGTCACTAAAACGGCAGCTCCTGCATTTAATGCATACTCATGCGCCTTTGTCCGGTTACCAACTATTAGTAGGTTTCCTGCACCTGTATAACGCATCATTGCCTCTAATTTCATAGCACCGATAACAAATTTATTGAGTGTCTTATGCAGCCCCGCTTTTCCCCCAAGCACTTGTCCATCAACAATATTGACAACCTCTGCAAAGGTTAACTTTTCGATGTTTTCTTTCTTTTTTCGTTCAATACGAATGGTTCCGACACGTTCAATAGTACTCACATATCCTTTATTTTCAGCATCTTTTATGGCTCGATAAGCTGTTCCTTCGCTCACTTTCATATCCTTAGCAATTTGTCGAACTGAAATTTTCTCACCAATCGGAAGTGTGTCAATATACTGTAAAATTTGCTCATGCTTTGTCGCCAAGCTCTTCACCCTCTAATAATCATTCTTTGTCTAGTTCCGTTAATTCTTATCTCTTATTATACGGGTCAAGCAAGGTTTATTCAATTTTATTAGTTATGACTCTATTAGTAATTCCGCATTCTTTGTCGACGTTTTGCAGTAGCTGCTTGTGGACTTGTCGTTTTCTGAGCAGACTTCGGGTTATATAATAAACCAATTAAGTTTCCACTTACTACAATCAAGGCAAAAACTAGCCATGAAAGAGCGAATACTCCCTCTAATCCTTCCGCTCCGATTGATAGTCTTGGAACCCCGTAATAAAGTAAGACACCACAAATCAATAAACATAGTAACAACCTATTATGCATCCTTTTACCTCCTTACCTATGCTTGTATCATTCTATGAAGCAAGCATAAAAAAAAGACGTGATTCCTCACGCCTTTGTTCGTTTTACAATTCAATAGCGTCACCTGCTGTTAAAACCTTTCCATCAGCCGATGTAAGTCTTGAGACAAAATCGGCCGCATCCTGCTTAATCACTGGGAAAGTATTATAGTGAATCGGCACGACAGTTTTGGCTTTTAACCACTCTGCTGCAATTAGTGCATCATCTGGTCCCATAGTGAAATTATCCCCAATTGGCAGAAAGGCAACATCAATCTCATTAAGCTCACCAATCAATTTCATATCGTAAAATAATGCAGTATCTCCTGCATGGTAGATTGTTTTTCCTTCAGCACTAAACAAGATGCCACCTGGCATACCTGTGTAAACAAATTCCTGTTTCTCAGGAATTTCGACGCTTGAACCATGGAAAGCTAAGGTGAATTTTACCTTCCCAAAATCAAACTGATGGGCACCACCAATATGCATCGGATGTACATTCAAGCCTTGCCAGCCTAAATAGACCGCAAGTTCATTTGGAGCTACCACAAGACTCGAGTTGCGCTTAGCAAGGTCTACGGTGTCTCCAACATGATCTCCGTGACCATGTGTAAGTAAAATGACATCCACTTTTTCTTCGGTTGCTTTTAAATCTGTATTAGGATTTCCTGTAATAAATGGGTCAATGATGATCGTTTTTCCACATGTTTCAATTTTTACTACAGAATGACCATGATAGGATACTTTCATATGTATCTCCCCTTCCATAATTGTATATAGAAACCTTAATATAGTACTTCTTTTTAAATGCTTACTTTCCTTCTTTTTTATACCCCTTTCATACGTAAATCAAACCCTACTACAAAAAGGAATACATAAATCAGTAAAGGCTCACACCTTCCGCTTCATACCGTAAAGTGCTAAAATAAACAGTGTCCCTTAATATTAAAAAGGAAGTGTTATGAATGAATCAACGATTACAACAACTTTCTAGTTGGTTAACAGAAAAGGACATTACATGTAGTTTTGTTACGTCTACTCCAAACGTATTTTATTTAACAAACTTTTATACAGAACCACACGAAAGACTTCTTGGTTTATTCGTTTTTCAACAGGAAGAGCCCATCTTGATTTGTCCAAATATGGAGCTTGCCCAGGCACGTAATGCTGGCTGGAATTATGAAATCATTGGATATAGTGATACAGATAATCCTTGGGATCTCATCAAAAATTCACTCTCAAAACGAAACATAACTGTCTCATCATTAGCTCTTGAAAAAGAACATTTAACTGTTGATCGTTTTGAACAAATTCAAAAACTATTTCCTTCCACATCTTTCGTTTCAGCTGAGGAAAAATTACATACTTTACGGATGATTAAAGAAGAGAAAGAGATTTCTATTCTAGAAGACGCAGCAAAGCTTGCTGATTATGGAGTAGAAGTGGGTGTACAGGCAATTTCCCAAGGTAAGTCAGAATTAGATGTACTTGCTACAATTGAATTTGAATTAAAGAAAAAAGGAATCCGCCAAATGTCCTTTGATACAATGGTATTAACAGGTTTAAAAACTGCTGCTCCACATGGAAAACCAGGACTTGAAACCATTCAAAAAGGAGATTTTGTTCTTTTCGATTTAGGTGTTGTTCTTGATGGTTATTGCTCTGATATTACTAGAACAGTCGCATTTGGAGAGGTTTCCGACCAACAACGTGAAGTTTATGACACTGTGTTAAAGGCTCAATTAGCAGCTATTGATACTTGTAAGCCAGGAACAAGAATTGGCGATATTGACCGTGCTGCACGCACCATTATATCCAATGCTGGCTATGGTGAATATTTTACCCACCGTATTGGACACGGACTTGGAATTGATGTTCATGAATTTCCTTCTATGAATGAAACAAATGATATGCTCCTACAAAAGGGTATGGTATTCACAATTGAACCAGGAATCTATGCTCCAGAAATTGGCGGAGTTCGAATCGAAGATGATATGATTATCACCGCTGATGGTGCCCAAACACTTACAAAATTCCCTAAGGAACTACTCATAAAATAAATGCAAAAAGGACCCTGAGCGGTCCTTTTTGCACTTTAGAAGCCTTCACATTTTCTTAATTCACTGCATTTTCTTCCTCTTCAAATTTTGAGCAGAGGTATTCAAACAGTTTATGGTTAAAATTATCCTGATTTCGTACATAATCAAATAAAATATCGTATTGCTCTTTATTACCCTGTAAACCATTTAGTACCTTGAAAAATAATTCCTTTTGCTCCATGATGGTGGCTGCAATTTCTTGATCTTTTTCGTCATTTTCCTCAAAGCGTTTAGCAATAGTTTCATTTTTTAATTCATGATTTTTTAAAGAAGCTATAATTTGGTCAAATTGCTTTTTCACTAGGTTCATATTTTCAGATACTTTATTGTTAAAGATTTCTTGATTTTGTACAATTTTTTGGAGAATTTCAAGCTGTTCTTTATGTTCCACTTGTTGCTTCACCGCTGTCTCATTATATTTTTCTTGTTTCTTCATAAAGCCAACAAATACCTCCAATAAGTTTTTCTGTTCCGTCATTTTTTTGGATATTTTTTCATTCTTCTCCATTTGATTTTGTTCAGATTTAAAAAATTGGCGTTGCAGTCCTTTTTGTTCTTCTGCTAATTGCTTGATTAGCCCTTCATTGCTTTTGATGTACTCTTTAACGAGCTCATTATATTTCTCCTGCTGTTTAATATGTTCAGATACAAAATTAGAATAATAAGTTTGTTGATTTGGATTATCTGGCGAAGAAGTAGCTGGTCGATGAACAAATCGGGCTAACGATTCATTATAAAAAACTGATGAACCCATTTTTCAGCGCTCCCTTACGAGTTAGTTAGACGTTTGTCTTCATTCAGACTCTTCTTTATCTTATTTTTATGCATAAAAAATGGTGACAATGGTTCGAGGACATAAAAAGGATACCTAAGGAAAGGTATCCCCAAAAAAATTATCTGTTTTCAAAGAGTGTTTTTGCATCTGAATAGGATGTTCCGTGTGCTTCTGCAACTGCCTTATAGGTAACATAACCATCTAAAGTATTAATCCCTTTAAACAACGCATCATTCTCGATACATGCTTGTTTAAACCCTTTATTAGCAATTAACAATGCATATGGAACGGTTACATTAGTCAGTGCAAAAGTTGATGTACGTGGTACTGCCCCAGGCATGTTCGCAACAGCATAGTGGACGACGTCATGTTTGACATATGTTGGATTATCATGGGTTGTAATTCGATCTGTCGTTTCAAAGATTCCGCCTTGGTCAATCGCGATATCTACGACTACAGAACCTGGTGCCATTGTTCTAATCATTTCTTCCGTTACAAGTTTTGGCGCCCTTGCCCCAGGAATGAGGACTGCTCCGATTACAAGATCTGATTCTTCCACCGCTTCCGCTATGTTAAGCGGGTTTGACATAAGTGTAGTTACATCCGCTCCAAAAATATCATCAAGCTGGCGAAGTCGCTCCGGACTTAAATCAATAATTGTCACTTGAGCACCTAGACCAATTGCCATTTTAGCCGCATTCGTACCTGCAACTCCTCCACCTATAACTGTTACTTTACCACGATGAACGCCTGGCACACCAGCAAGTAAAATCCCTTTTCCTCCATGTGGCTTTTCTAAAAATTGCGCGCCAATCTGAGTAGCCATTCTTCCTGCAACTTCACTCATTGGGGTTAGCAATGGTAGCGAACGGTTTTGGAGCTGTACCGTTTCATAAGCTAGCCCAATCACTTTTTTCTCAACTAGAGCTTTCGTTAATTCAGGCTCTGCAGCTAAATGTAAATATGTAAATAAGAGTAAGCCTTCACGGAAATATTGATATTCCTCTGGAAGTGGCTCTTTTACCTTCATAACCATGTCCACCTGCCATGCCTCACTTGCAGTACTAACAATGGTAGCCCCTGCACTAGCATATTGTTCATCCGTAAAACCAGAACCGATCCCCGCATTGGTCTCAATATACACTTCATGACCGAAGCCTACAAGATTTACAACACCCGCCGGAGTCATTGCAACACGGTTTTCGTTATTTTTTATCTCCCGAGGTACCCCAATTCGCATGAAAAACACTCCTCATCTCATTTTCAATAGATTACTTACTTGAACTTAAAATACGATTCTAACAACAATGAAAACACTTACATAATAGTATTTTTCTTCATAATAATCAAGGAAAAGTTCAAATTTTATACAATTATGTATGATATTCATGTGTTTTGCCAGTGCTATAATAATAGTAGAAAGACAATCTCATATTTTAGGGGGCTAAAAAAATGCTAGTTACCTATAAAAAAAGTTCTTGTTGCTGTTGATGGTTCTAAGGAAGCGGAATGGGCTTTTAAGAAAGCAATCGACGTTTGTAAGCGGTATCAAGCGACACTTAGTATTACTCATGTGATTGACTTAAAACAGTTTGCGACGATTGGAGCTTATCAATACAATTTAACAGAACAATCAGAGCAATACGGAAAAGAATTACTTAACCAATATAAGGAAGTTGCAAGTGAAGCTGGTATTGATGAAATCGAAACAATACTAGAATTCGGTTCACCTAAAATAAAAATCGCAAAAGAAATTGCACCAAAACATGATATTGATTTAATCATATGTGGTGCAACTGGTTTAAATGCTGTCGAGCGTTTCTTATTAGGCAGTGTATCTGAAAATATTACACGTTATGCAAAATGTGATGTTATGGTTGTACGAACGGAGAAGGACCTTTAATATAAATAAACAACAAAAAAATCGTGAATCAATCACGATTTTTTTGTTGTTTAATTTTCGCTAAAACCTTACGTACTTCTTCAAAGCCCGTACCGCCTGCACTCTTACGGCGAGCAACAGCCGTTTCTGGCAGCAATACTTCATAAATATCGTCTTCAAATAGTGAGGATGCTTCTTTCAACACTTCAAGCGGTAAATCGCTTAAGAAGACACCACGTCCAATACAAATTAACACAAGCTTTCCTACCACTTCATGTGCTTCCCTAAATGGTAGTCCCTTTGAAGCTAAATAATCAGCTAGTTCTGTCGCATTGGAGAAATCCTTTTTAACAGCTGTTGCCATTACTTCCTTTTTCACCTTCATTGTTGAAACCATTCCAGCAAAAATCTTCAAAGATCCTTTTACTGTCTTCACAGTATCAAACATGCCCTCTTTGTCCTCTTGCATATCTTTGTTATACGCAAGTGGTGTTCCTTTAAGAACCGTTAATAAACCAAACAGATTTCCATAAACTCTTCCTGTTTTACCACGGATGAGTTCAGCCATATCTGGATTTTTCTTCTGCGGCATAATACTACTTCCAGTAGCAAATGTATCATCCATCTCAATAAAATTAAACTCCTGTGAGGACCATAAAACCAACTCTTCACAAAAACGTGATAGATGCATCATAACCATTGAACTATTACTTAAAAATTCAATGATAAAATCACGGTCACTTACAGCATCAATACTATTCTCATAGATTTTTTCAAATCCTAGAAGCTCTGCACTGTAGTATCGGTCAATTGGAAACGTGGTACCCGCTAGAGCACCTGCCCCTAATGGCGATATATTGATTCGCTTTAGCGAGTCTGTAAAACGTTCCTTATCACGCTCAAGCATCCAATAATAGGCCAATAGATGATGGGCAAATGAAATAGGCTGCGCCCTTTGTAAGTGGGTATAACCAGGAGCAATTGTTTCAACATGTTGCTCCGCTTGTTCCACGATTGCGTCTTGAAGCTCCTCGACATGATTAATAATTTCGTCTACCTGTTGTCGCAAATATAAGTGCATATCTGTTGCAACCTGGTCATTTCTGCTTCGTCCCGTATGAAGCTTTCCACCGACCTGTCCAATTTCGTCAATTAGCATCTTTTCGATATTTAAATGAATATCTTCATTTGCAACAGAGAATTCCAACTCATCATTTTTAGCTTTTTCTAATAAGGTAAGTAGCCCTGACTTAATGGTATTTGCTTCTTCACTAGAAACGATTCCGCATTTACCTAGCATTGTCACATGGGCAATACTTCCTTCAATGTCTTCCTTCACCAACTCCTGATCAAAGGAGATTGATGCACCGAATTCATCTACCCAGCTTTCCGCACTTTTGGTGAATCTTCCTCCCCAAAGCTTTTTCATACTTCAACCTTCTTACTGTTATTTACAATACTATTAACCTTTGTTGGTAAACCCCATAATGAAATGAATCCAACTGCTGCATTATGATCAAACTCATCATCTGAAGTGTAAGTTGCAAGTTTCTCATCGTACAATGAATTTTCTGATTTACGTCCTTCAACAATTGCATGACCTTTGAATAGTTTTACGCGAACAGTTCCATTTACATTTTTTTGTGTTTCTTTTAAGAAACCAAGTAATGCATCCTTCAGTGGTGAGAACCAAAGTCCATTGTAAATTAATTCAGTAAGCTTTTGTTCGATAACTGGTTTGAAATGGGCAACTTCTTTTACAAGTGTAAGATCTTCTAGTTCCTTATGTGCTGTAATTAAAGTCATCGCACCAGGACATTCATAAACTTCACGAGATTTAATACCTACAAGACGGTTTTCCACATGATCGATACGACCTACACCATGTTTTCCAGCAATTTGGTTTAATTCAAGAATTAATTCAGATAATGGGTACTGCTGACCATTAATTGTCTTTGGAACACCTTGTTCAAAATCAATTTCGATGATGTCAGGTGTATTTGGTGTTTCTTCAAGAGCTGCTGTTAATTCATATGCATCCGCTGGTGGAGCAGCCCATGGGTCTTCTAAAATACCACACTCATTACTACGTCCCCAAAGGTTTTGGTCAATTGAAAATGGGCTATCTAAATTGATTGGAATCGGAATATTATGCTTCTTCGCATACTCGATTTCTTCTTCACGAGACCAGCTCCACTCACGAACAGGTGCTAAAACTTCAAGGTCAGGATTTAATGCCTTAATTGAAACTTCAAATCGAACTTGGTCGTTACCTTTCCCAGTACAACCGTGTGCAACAGCTACAGCATTTTCTTGTTCAGCTACTTCAACAAGTTTTTTCGCAATTAGTGGACGAGATAATGCAGAAACTAACGGATATTTTCCTTCATAAAGAGTATGTGCTTGTAATGCGGCAAGCGCAAATTCATTTGCAAATTCTTCCTTCGCGTCGATTACGTATGAAGATACAGCTCCAACTGTAATAGCTTTCTCTTTAATAAACGCAAGGTCTTTTCCTTCTCCTACATCTAAACAGCAAGCAACGACTTCATAGCCTTGCTCCTGTAACCATTTAACTGCAACACTTGTATCTAGACCACCTGAATATGCTAAAACAACTTTCTTTTTGCTCATGTTGTATCTTCCCTTCGAATATTAATTCATATATTTTTATATTTATACATTTATAATGTATTACTTTAGCAACTCTTTCTACTTTTTTCAATAGTAAACTGAGAAAAATAAAAAATTCTTTTAAGATAGAATATAAATTAGTAGTATTGTAAAATGATAGCAAGACCTACGAGGGGTGGTAATAATGGATTTTTTTCATTTTGATGACCGACTTGGGATTCTTCTACCGTACTTAGAAAAAGAGTGGGAAGAATATACAGTAGAGACACAGCAGCATATCTTGTTCCATTGGGAAAAAATCAGAGGACATATTCCTGACCGCATTGCAGAAATTGAAACCATTATTAACGAAAAACAAGAACAACTTGGCAATGAATTTGATTTCGTGCGTTCATGTGAACTAAACAACGAAATCTCCGATTGTGCGTCCATCATTAATGATTTATGGATTTGGTATAGAATGAATCAAGGAATATCTAAGAAAATACACCACTGAAAAAGGTCTAATCCTGATGATTAGACCTTTTTAATATCTTTTTTTATTTCACTGACAACATGACCAAGTTCTGGCAGGATCAATTTATTCATTGCAAGCTTTACGGCTCCAGAAGACCCTGGTGTTGAAAAAATCGCTGTATCATTGCTAACACCTGCAATTGCTCTTGAAAGAATGGCCGCTGAACCTATATCCTCCGTATAGCTTAACATCCGAAACAGTTCACCAAACCCGACGATTTCTTTATCTAATAATTTTGTTACCGTTTCGATTGTCACATCACGTTTAGCGATTCCAGTGCCCCCATTTGTTAAAATAACATCAATCTCTTCATGTTCACAGCCTTCACGTATCGCTTTTTCGATAAATGATTCCTCATCCTTAACAACCTCATATTGTAAAACGTTGAAATCATTTTCCTCCAGTAGCGAAATCATAAGCTTTCCACTTTTGTCGGTTTCTTTCGTTCTTGTATCACTTATTGTAATAACCTTACATCTGACTGAGGAGAGTGCAGCTTTTTTATGCTCTTGAACACTCATTTCTTAATACTCCTTTTCCTTCAAAAAACGTAAACGATAATAATTATGGGCATAATCGCTAACCTGTCTTGTTAGTTGATAATTCATTCCTGCCCCAATCGCCATACTAACAAGAGGAATCCCTTGAATCATCCGCTTACGTAAAACTGAAATGGCCACCGCTTTTACAATATGTTTTAATGGGAGCTCAAGCCAAGTTTCGTCGGTTAAGTCCTCTGATCCATTATAGAAATATTGGTTCTGGTTAGACCCATCGGTACCCTGAGTCAGTTCCTCCCAGCCCTGAAAACGCATGCGTTTTGGCAGTGTAGCAGCATGAAACACTTTTAGAGATGTCATCATTTCATACGGTGTATTTACTTCATAACCATATATCATCGCAATTAATTGGACAATACGAAGATTAAGTACCGTTATGCCAGGTATATCCGTTCCAAGTAGGAGAAGTCCCCCTGTACCAGATAAGCCCCCTTGTGCGAAAGAATAAAGCCGATGCTTCGCAATCTGGTTTTCGGTTAGATATATAAGCTGATCTATGGTTAATTCTTTTAAATCAGAGATATCTTCAATGTCCTGATTAAAAACACGTGCCGAACGAATGAGACGTTCCCTTGCATCCACTTGAATTTGTGTTCCTTGAAGTATGGCATGTAAATGGAATAGCCAATTATCTAGCTTTGTAAAGAACTCAGTCCGTACATTCTCAGGGATAAGGCTTAACGAGTTTTCCAGCCATTTGTCATACGTCATTTCAAAATCCGTTTGTTCATGTTGCATTTGTTCCGACCATTTTTCAATTTCGGTTAAAATTTGTATTTCTCGTTCAGTTAGACCCATATTCATCCTCCGTTTCCAGTATTCACTATGTGTATTATACCACCACAAAGAAAAAACCGAAAACCACTTGGAGGTGAATCAAGCCTTATAAAAAGGAAAAAAGACAAACCCACTAAGAGTTTGTCCTTCAAATCCGTTATTTTGTTAAACGCATAACATCACGTGCGATCATGACTTCTTCATTCGTAGGAATGACGATAACCTTTACAGGTGAGTGTGGGTAGCTAATGAAAGTCTCCTTACCTCTTACTTTATTTAAAATTGGATCCCAATATACACCCATGAATTCTAGTCCTGTTAATACTCTTGCACGGATGGTATCACTGTTTTCACCAATACCCGCTGTAAAGATAATGGCATCAACACCATGCATACGTGCTGCATATGAACCGATGTATTTGTGTATTCTGCTCGCAAATACTTCAAGTGCTAGTTCCGCACGGTTATTTCCTTCATTAGCTTCTAGCTCTATATCACGTAAGTCACTTGAAAATCCAGAAACCCCTAGCATTCCACTTTCTTTATTTAGAACATCTAAAACTTCATCTGCAGTTTTACCTGTTTTCTCCATGATAAATGGAATTAATGCCGGGTCGATATTTCCAGAACGTGTCCCCATAGTTACACCAGCAAGCGGTGTAAAGCCCATAGACGTATCAATGGATTTTCCACCTTCAATTGCAGCAATACTTGCACCATTACCAAGGTGGCAAGACAATATTCTAAGCTGTTCTATCGGTCTTTCTAAAATTTCAGCTGCACGTTGTGAAACATATTTATGGGATGTTCCGTGGAAACCATATTTTCGAATACCATAGTCTTTATAATAATCATAAGGAAGGCTGTATAAAAATGATTTCTCAGGCATTGTTTGATGGAATGCTGTATCAAACACGGCTATCGCTGGAACATTAGGTAATACTTCTTGGAATGCCTTAATTCCGGTTAGGTTGGCTGGGTTATGCAATGGAGCTAATTCTGATAGCTTGTCTATTTCATCAATAACCTCATTCGTAATCACAGCTGAATCTGCAAAAGTTTCTCCTCCGTGAACGACCCGATGACCGATCCCTTCAATCTCATCCAACGATTGAATAATCTGTAATTCTGTCAGTTTATCAAGGAGGATTTTTACAGCGACAGCATGGTCAGGAATTTCTGTTTCAGTTGTTTGTTTTTCATCGTTAACTGAGATTGTGAAAATTCCCTTCTCAAGGCCGATCCGTTCGAAGATCCCCTTTGTAATTACCTCTTCACTCGGCATTTCAAAAAGTTGAAATTTAAGTGACGAGCTTCCTGCATTTATGGCAATGATTTTCGACATTATGTCCGCTCCTTTTGATTAAAAATCTTTACTTGTATGTAAATTTTCACTCTACATTATTCTATGCAAAACGACACTGTTTCATAGATGCCTTTTTCATTTAAACATCGGTACCAAAACATTTCAAGAAGAGTGCTGAATTGGTACCGTTTTCGCCATAAAGTTCTTTAATTCAGATAATAGAAAACGCTACAATTCAAAAAAGAGACCCCATTCATGAGGTCTCCATACTTAAAAACTTATAGTTTAATTTCGTGTTTCTCTTGTTTAAACCACTCATCAATTTGTTTTATGATACCTGCCATTGCCGTTTGATTTGAAAACTTCGGTAAATTGGCAAGGAGGGCTTGCTTTGGTGCCTTTACTTCTGGCCCCTTTTTCTGAATGACAAATATACTTTTAGCTGCTTTTTCATTTTTAAATAAGGAAAGTGGTAACTGAATCATCCCTTGGATAACAGATTTCTCTTTGAGGAATGCATTTAATTTCTTAGCATATTCAATTGTAAACAAATGATTAGGTACTATGAAAAATAAATAGCCACCCTCTTTCGTATATTTAAGACTTTGCTCGATGAATAGATGATGGGCGTACGAATGGCCTTCTTTTGCATGAAGCTCAAAGTTAGCAGCTCCAATATCATTCGGATAATAACCGACAGGTAAATCACAAACAATCACGTCTACTGGGTCTATGAATAATGGCTGTAGACTATCTTGATTGTAAAATTGAATGGAGTGTTGCTGCAGGTTTGCACTTACATATGCCACTTTAACTAAGAGGTCATCCACATCAATCGCTGAGGCTTTAATTTCTTTTGATTGATTTTGATTAAGAACGGTTGTAAGTAGGTTTCCTGTACCTACTGCTGGATCAAAGATACTGAATCCCTTCCAGCCTTCTGTGAATTTTGAAACAAGGTATCCCACAAAGATAGAAACGGCATCTGGAGTCATTTCATGGTTTGGTTGGGTCGCCTCTTTCATCCCTTTTAATGCGGCAAGCTGATAGGCTTTGCGAATTTCTTCAACAGAATATTGTTTTAGGTTTATCTGGCTGTACTCTTTCTCGATGCGCTTTTTTGATATTTCACTTAGCTCCTCCTGAAGAATCGTGTTTTGGAAGAGGTTTTCTCCTGTTTCTGCAACTGCTTCAAGGTATGTACATGATAATTCTTCCATCAGTATCATTGCTGTGTTATCGATAACAGTAAATAATTTTTCAACTGCAGATATTTGTGCCATTGTTTTTCTCCTTTTCGAACTCTTGACATATCCCTTTATTTTAAAAGAAATCGTGTTGTAGTTCAAGAAAGTTAAAAGAATCCCAATTACGATTGGGATTCTCTTTTTTCAATCTATTAGTTAGCTGCTTTTGCTGCTTCTAGTGCTGCTTCGTAGTTTGGATGGTTTGTTGCTTCACTAACATATTCTACATAAGTTACAGTATCGTTGCTGTCTACAACAAATACTGCGCGAGCCAATAAGCGTAGTTCTTTAATTGCTACACCATAAGCTTCTCCGAAAGAAAGATCACGGTGGTCGGATAGAGTTTGAACATTTTCAATACCGTTTGCACCACACCAACGTTTTTGTGCAAATGGCAAATCAACACTGACTGTTAAGATTTTAACATTATCAAGACCTGCTGCTTCTTCGTTAAAACGACGAGTTTGCGCATCACATACACCTGTATCAAGTGATGGTACAACACTAATTAAACGAACAGATCCTTTTGAGTCTGCAAGTGAGACTGGTGATAAATCATTTGCTAATACAGTAAAATCAGGAGCCTTGTCCCCAACTTTTACTTCATTCCCCAATAAAGTGACTGGATTGTTTTTAAATGTGATATTTGCCATTTTACCAAAATCCTCCTTAAATTTATATGTACAGTGTAAATCATATCTTTTATCTCCCACAATTGCAATTATTTGCATCTATATATTGTTAAGTAAGCCCTTGTGTTTAGTCGGGTATTAAAATTAGTTTCTGGAGCCGAGTGATGTGGGAATTAGGCGCCGTTTTTTGTGTGGGTGTGGGTCAGTAGAGTGGGGTCTGGACATGAGGATAGGTGGCAACATCTTATTGGTATGGATGAAAGGGAATTGCCTTCAGATTCTTAGACGGAATCCTCTTCATCAGTCGGATGTAGGGGAAAAACCCTCAGAATCTTGGGCGGATTCCTCTTCATAAGCCGGATGAAGGGGAATGGCATTAAAATTCTCGGACGAAATCCTTTTCATAAGCCCGATGAAGGACCGCATCAATCGACGAACGCAACATAAAGTCCTTCATTACCTCGATGAAGGACCGCACGACATAAAGTCCTTCATCACAGTTATACCCTGGTTAAATTCCTTACAAAAAAGGAGTCAACTGTTGTGTCCAGTTAACTCTCGAAAGTTCTTATATGTCAAAATCAGATTTTTTGTCTTGATTTTGTTGGTCTTGGTTATTCTTTTTTAACATTTGTTGGATTTTATCAACAGCCTGTGGTGCTAATTCAAGTAGTTTTTCATATAAATGTGTGCTCTCATCAAGATGAAGCATTTTCACACCGTTTGCACTAACAATTAAAAAAGCGATTGGTGTAATTGAAACTCCACCACCACTTCCTCCACCGAATGGAAGTTTGGAGCCCTGTTGTTGTTGCTGTTGGTCTCCACCTCCACCACCGCTATCTTTTCCACCCTCACCTTGTCCTTTGAACTCACTACCTCCTGCAGCAAATCCAAAGCCAACCTTTGAGACCGTTAAAATCACGCTCCCATCAGGTGTTTCAACAGGGTCACCAATAATTGTATTTACATCAATCATTTGCTTTAAGTTTTCCATTGCGGTCTTCATTAACCCCTGTATTGGATGATCAGACATATTAAATTCCTCCTGACATTCTAAACTGATTTTTTATCCGAATCGGTTTCGTTGAGCTTTGAGAGGGTTGGGGAACTAAATTTTGGTATTCCTCCTCGCCACCTTTTAATCACTCTGATTCCTGCTACCATAGCATGCCCGATACGGAAATGAATCATGCATCTTAGACTTGTTTCGGATACAGCAAACTGGAATGAAGGCGTAATCGAATAATCAGGATGGGTTTTCAGATTGAGGTAATGGCTGATCATACCTACTATCGTTCCTTTAATAGACCAACCAAGCCCAGTAAGCACTCCAGTATGAGCGGCATCTCCAACACCAATATGGGAATGCCATTCCAGTTTTGTGACCGATATTTTCTTCAAAAAACTTTTAATGATCGGTATCATATCGACAACCCTGTTTAAAATCACTTTAGTGTCACTTAAATCTGATATTAAATTTTTGACAGAGAATTTCTCTTTTTTCTTTTTTGCACCAGTCGATGCGCTCGCTTTTTGTTCCTTTTTAAAAACAACTCTCGGGGACTCTTTGTCAACAGCGACCATTGGAACGTTAATCGTATATCTTATCAGCCCAAACCAGATGCTGAATCTTATTTTAATATGGTCATCGTCCCGTAAGTGATTTGCTTCTATATAGATTTTTAGCCTCGATACCAGTATTAGCAAAGTTAGTAGGACTAGAAATAATAAAATGAATAAGAGCCACTTCATGACACGCACTCCCTTTCAATGTTTAGTTATCACCTACTAGATGGTGAAAAATACATAAAAAGGGGTTCTGTGGTAATGTACTAATAAAAAAAATAGAGTGTCCATGTTGGACACCCTTATTTTGATGCATGTATAACAGTCGTATCTGAAAGTAAATCATGAATTCCTTGTTTTTTTGGAAGAAAAGCAACAATTAAATAGCCTATAAAGAAAAGCTTTGAGATGTATCGACCAATGAGCTCCCTAAAAAGAACTGTCATCCAAGTAAGCGGTCGTTCCTCAAGAGTCACAACCTTTATTCCAAACACCATCTTCCCAAGTGTTTGACTGAAAAACTTTGTCATCAATACAAAATATAGATAAAAAACAATAGCCGTTGCAATTGACGTTGCACTAAACATATCACTATCAGATAATGGAATGTCTAAAGCTCTAAATGCTGGATATATAAGGATACGGTTTATACTTCCAATTACAACAAGATCTAATAAATATGCCCAAAAACGCATCCAAAAGCCAGCATAGCGAGGTTTGACATTGGTAACTGGACGGGATGTATGATCGGGACTATAATGATCTCCCTGTACTCCTTCATGTGTAAGATCCATATTCAATTTAGTTCCCCCCTATTCTGCGTACAAATACATCATTCTAGGTGAATTTGGCTGTGATAATAAATGAACCATGGTTGCCATTTCGATGTCATCACTAAAGATTTTTTTTGCACTCATAGAAAATAGAGATCCAAAACCAAAATTGGCTGTATACTCAACAACACTAATATCCCCAAGTTCATAGTCCTTCTTCATTGCTTCAACCGCATCCTCAAAGTATCCTAATTCATCGATTAAATGATTTTCCTTTGCTTGTCTACCATCATAGATGCGTCCGTCTGCAATTTTACGAACTTCAGACTCTGACATATTACGTCCATCTGCAATTACATCCACAAATCCTTGATACGCATTATCGACCATTGTTTGCATGATTTGTCTCTCTTCGTCCGTCATATCACGGTAAGAAGACATGATATCCTTATATGGTCCACTCTTGATAGTTTCAAATTTCACACCATATTTTTCAGCAAGTTCACTAAAGTTAACCCCTTGCATAATAACTCCTAATGAGCCGGTCATTGTATCTGGTGTAGCAAATATTTTATCTGCTGGAGCAGAGATATAGTAGCCGCCAGAAGCAGCCATAGCCCCCATCGATACATAAACTGGTTTATCCGTAGCTTCTTTTAAATCCGTTAACTTTTTATGTATTTCCGCACTTTCAACAACTCCACCACCTGGTGAATTAACCTTTAGAATAATTCCCTTTACGGTTTTATCCTCTTCCGCTTTTTCAATCATTTTTAAAAATGATTGATGTTGATAGCCAGCTGATTGGAAGAAAGACGTTACATCACCTGTATCTTGAATCACTCCATTAACAGATAGAACTAAAATCTTATCCATTCCCTTCCCTTCGATTACAACATTTTCGAGAAATTCTTCATTTGATGCCCCCAAAATCTCATCTGAAAAATTACTGAAATTTTTCGAGGCTAAGTTAGTTGCAAAATTAAAAAAGATCGAAAATACAAATATGACTGCAGCAATCCCTAAAGCTGCCCATCGTTTCCCATTCATTTCTTTTTCCTCCTAAATTTATGGATACTATTCACTAATTGTTCAAAAATAAATACGAATCAAATCCAAAATGGTTTCATTTTATTGTTAAACTAAAATAGATACATATGTACTTTATTGCCATCATTTGAAAATCATTGGGAGGTAATTTGATGGATCGTCGAAATGTTTACTTCTTTTATCGGAAAGAAGATAAACTTATTGAATATGTAGAAAAACTGAATCAGATTGCAAAAGAGCATCAATTTAGAATTATAGATGATGCCAAAGAAGCTAATGTCATAGTTAGTATCGGCGGAGATGGTACTTTCCTTCAGGCAGTTCGCAAGACAAATTTCCGCCAAGACTGTCTGTATGTTGGGATTTCAACAACTGGGGCTTTAAACCTTTATTGTGATTTCCATGCAGACGACACTGATAAAATGGTTGAGGCGATGTTAAATGAAAAAATTGAAGTTCGCCGTTATCCAATCCTTGAGGTGAAGGTTGATGATAATCCTTCATTTTATTGTTTAAATGAATGTTCCATCCGTTCCGGAATCATAAAAACTTTTGTGTTGGAAGTGTATATTGATGACTTGCATTTCGAAACGTTCCGAGGAGATGGAATGATTATATCAACGCCAACTGGCAGCACTGCGTATAATAAATCAGTTAGAGGTGCTGTTGTTGACCCACTGCTTCCTTGTATGCAGGTCACAGAACTTGCATCCTTAAATAATAACCAATATCGTACACTAGGTTCACCGTTTATTTTAAGTGGCACGAAAAAATTAACTTTACGTGATGTCCAAGATGGTAATGATTTTCCTACAATCGGTATGGATAATGAAGCACTCAGCATCCGCAATGTAAAGCAAATCGACATTCAGTTGAGTGAAAAAAGAATTAAAACGGTAAAATTAAAGGATAATTCTTTCTGGGAAAAGGTGAAACGTACCTTTTTATAACTATGAAGACCAAGCTAGTGCTTGGTCTTGTCATTATTTTTCATACATGATTGTATCGTCTACAACAGTCATCGTCACATTAGTATCAAGAATCTCATCTTCTTTTATATGAAAAATATCTTGATCGAGTATGGTAAAGTCAGCTTTAAACCCAGGTGCAATCTTCCCCATACACTCTTCTTTTCTAATTGCATATGCACTTCCTGTGGTAAATAATTGTACAGCCTCGAAGACTGTGAGTTTTTGCTCGGGCATGTATATCTCTTCTCCTCCCGGTTTCCTTCTTGTCACAGCTGCATGTATACCAAGAAGGGGATCAATAGGTTCAATTGGAGCATCTGACCCACCTGCGCAATGTAAGCCTTCTTGTAATAAGGTCTTCCATGCATAGCAATATTCCATATTCATTTCGCCAATTCTTTCAACTACCCACGGAAAATCTGACACTACGAATCTTGGCTGAATATCAAGAATAAGAGGCAACTGTTTTGCGCGGTTGATTAGCTCTTTTCTTAATATTTGGGCGTGAATCAGACGATCTCGTTGATTTGGTAATGGCGGTAATTCCTCAATTGCATCCAATACATATTCAAAAGCGAGGTCACCAATCGCATGGATGGCAATCGGCATCTTATAACTTCTAGCCTTTTGAACAAGTGTTTTGAGGCCGTCTAATGAGTGAATCGCTACACCAGACGTTTCAGGCGAATCATTATAAGGATGACTTAACAATGCCGTTCTACCACCAAGTGAGCCATCTGCAAAAATTTTCATCGCGCCAAGCTCAACGAGATCGTCCCCATCACCATATGAATATCCTAAACGGTGCATGGCATCAACAGCTTCATGATGAACTAAAAGATTTGTTCTAAATTTGATTCCATCTTCTTTGATGACCTTTTGAAATCCTCTATATGTTCGCTCAAATCCCCCGTAGTAATTTAAATCCTCTGTATGTCCACCAACAAGACCTTTACTCAGACAATCCCCGATGGATAAACGAAGCGCATTTTGAATGTAGTCTTCTGCCACCTGCGGAATCACATTTTTTACGAGTTCCTGAGCCTGATCTAATAAATAACCTGTAGCATGTCCATTTGCGTCTCTAACAATAATGCCACCCTCAGGGTTCGGGGTATTATCTGTTATACCAGCCAATTCGAGTGCCTTAGTATTCACGACAACTGCATGTCGGCAAATTCTTTTTAACAATAGTGGATTATGAGGCGAGAGTTCATCCAACTCATAACGATGAAAAATCTTTCGATCTGGAAGCTGGTTTTCGTTCCATCCTTCTCCAATAATCCACTCGCCTTCAGGTTTATCTTTTACATACTCTTGTATGGAATCCGAAATTTCTTGGGAGGTTTTCATCTCCGAAAAATCCAGTTTCATTAATTTTTCCCCATGGCCAATGAGATGCATATGACTATCAACAAATCCTGGAAGCATCGTATGCCCTTTTAAATCAATTAGCTTCGAAATTCTTTCTTTATATCGTTTTTCCAAATCTATTTTTGATCCAGTAGCAACAATCATACCGCCTTCTACGAAAACTGCCTCAACCACATCTTTTTCATGTTCCATGGTGTATATTCTTCCACCTGTCCACAAGGATCCCATTTTAACTCATCTCACCCATCTATTTTTATATTTAATCCTTTAATTCTACAAAGAATGTTTCTGGTCCTGTCGGATATAAACTTCCTCCCTTGGGCTCAACACTGGCTTTTATCATTTTAAATTTGTGGATATCCATTCCACGTAAGTATACTTTCGATGAACCATTTTCATTTGGAATTATTGCTCCCTGCATATCATCATTTTCATAAATAATCCATAACTGATAATCATGATTATCCAGATTTGCAAGACCGTTTATTTCAATGAGCATTTCTTTTGTTAAGCTATTTATCCATATATCCCCGTTTATGTTTCCACTATGGGAGAGAGGTATAATATTCAACTGTTTTGTATCCGGCTTACTTATAAGTTTTTTTGCCTCGCGTTCTTGATAATCCACCATTGAAACCTTGTTATTTTGACTAATATATAAATTTGTCGTAACTAATACCAATGATAGAATTACTGCTACACTACCAAGTTTAAGCAAGAGTTTTGGTGGTATTTTCTGCGCTTTATTATTTTTACGAATCTTATTCCAGAGCTCTTCCTTGTTATCTAAACTAGATTTAACGTGTATCGAATCTTTATTTAAAATAACTTCCCAATTATTCATTTTTTCATAACAAAGAGTACATTTATCCACATGTGTTTTAATCCAGTTATGTTCAACTTCATTTAATTGACCTAATGTAAAATCAATTAATTTTTGTTCTGGTACATGTTTATCCATTATGTTTATCACCACCACTAGATTCCATCCAATGTAGTAAGAGTTTTTGCTTTCGAAGATTTTGAATCCCATAACGGATTAAAGATTTAACTGATCCTAATGGTTTTTCCATCGAGTTTGCAATCTCTTTATGTGTTTCTCCCTGAAAATAAGAACGGATAAGTGCTTCTCGCTGTTCATTTGGCAGATGATCTAGAGCATCTATAATAATATTATTCTGTAATTCTGATAGAAAATGAAGATCCGCTCCCTTTTCATTCTTAGTTAAAATGCTTTCTAGTCGGTTCATTAGAACAGGCCTTTTTTTACGCAATCGATCCAATGAACGACTTTTGGTTTTTACCGCAAGCCATGCTTTTACACTCCCTTTTGAAGGGTTATATTGTTTTGGCTTTTGAAATACCTCTAGGAAAACATCATGACTTACATCCTCTGCTTCGATATGGTCTCCGATAATGTGTAATGCAATGTTTAATACAAACGAATAATGCTTTTCATAAAAAAGGTCGAAAGCTATTCGAGAACCATTTTGAACTCTTTTCAATAATTGAATACTTTCCTGATTTTGGTCCATAGTAATCGCCTCAGATTTAATCTTTTAATTAAATTTTACAAATTTTTTTCGAAAATATAAATCCATTTGACCATTTTTCTCGTATCAAGTACGAAAAAAATTTAGGAGGTTTATAAGATGAACAAAAAAATGATTTGTATTTTTTCCTTTATTGTACTTTTTATGGCACTTATGAATGTAGGAAAAGTTCACGCTGTTGAAAATGTTACATTATTCACGCCCTATACCGGGCTATCAGCAACTCCGGGGGAAACGATTACTTACTCAGTAAATGTAACAAATACTGGATCAAGCATTCAAAACATGTCTTTTGATTTTGAAAACATTCCAAAGGGTTGGGATTATTCAATCACTTCTGGTGGAAGGGATATACGTGAACTTTCTGTTAAAGGAAATAGTGAGGAGACTCTAAATGTTGATATTAGTATCCCCTTAAATGCTAAAAAAGCCGATTATCGCTTCAACCTCGTGGCTTCAGATAACGGTAGTAATAGTAAGCTCCCATTGCTTATTACTCTGTCCGAGCAAGGCTCCTTTGAATCCGAGCTAACTTCTGACCAAAAAAATTTACAAGGGCATGCTGATTCGAATTTCACTTATACTTTAAAACTACGAAATCGGACAGCCGAACAACAAAATTACGCACTAAGTTCGGCGGCCGATAAAGGCTGGGGAGTTCGTTTCAAATCAGGTTCTGATTCCATTTCTTCCATTACCATTGAACCAAATGAATCAAAAGATATAACAGTTGAAGTTACACCCCCTGAAAAAGTTGAAGCAGGGTCATTTAAAATTCCAATAAGTGCATCAACAGGTAGCACATCAGCAGAAATAACTTTAGAAGCTGTTATAACTGGTTCGTATGGAATTGAAATCAGTACTCCAACAGGAAATTTAAGTACGGATATAACAGCAGGAGATAGTCGAGTTGTTGATCTTGTCATAAAAAATACAGGTACAGCTCCATTACTTGATGTAAATATTACATCCAACACGCCTCCAAAATGGGAAACCGAGTTTGATACTAGTTCAATCCCTGAACTAAAGCCTGGTGAATCAAAAACCGTAAAAGCTACCATTACTGCACCTGATGAAGCAATTGCAGGGGATTATGTCACAACATTTAGCGCATCAGCAGCAGAAGCATCCTCTGATGCAACTTTCCGTGTATCCGTTGAAACATCAACCTTATGGGGTGCAGTTGCAATCCTGATTATACTTGGAGTACTCGGTGGATTGTATTATATCTTCCGAAAATATGGGAGGAGATAATATTGATGGAAACTGAACCGATCATTAAGCTAGAACAGCTTACAAAACGATATGAGGCTTTTTTTGCCGTTCGCAACCTATCTCTTTCCATTTCAAAGGGTGAAATCTTTGGATTACTAGGACCAAATGGAGCTGGGAAGACTACTACTATTTTGATGATGCTTGGTTTAAGTACACCTAATTCGGGATTAGTGCAAGTGTGTGGAATAAACTCAACCCGCAATCCAATTCAAGTAAAACAGAAGGTGGGTTACTTACCTGATGATGTGGGCTTTTATCAGCATATGACAGGTTTAGAAAATCTACTTTATACAGCAAGCCTAAACAATATAAAACGAAAACAAGCAATGGAGAGAGCAGAACATTTGTTACAAAAAGTTAACTTATCTGATGTTGCACATAAGAAGACCGGAAAATATTCAAGAGGAATGCGACAAAGACTTGGACTCGCGGACGTGCTTATGAAAGACCCTGAAGTCATTATCCTTGATGAACCGACATTGGGTATTGACCCGGAAGGAGTACGAGAATTTCTACAACTGATAAAAGAATTAAAAGAAAAGGATCATAAGACCATTTTACTTTCTTCTCATCATTTACACCAAGTTCAGCAAATTTGTGACCGTGTAGGAATATTTGTTGATGGGGAGCTACTGGCTCATGGAAACATCGAGGAACTCATGGGGAAACTTTTATTAAAGGATACTTTTGTGATTAGAGTTATTGTAAGTGGAATCAATGACCGTCTGATGGATGATATAAGAGAGCTTGAACATGTAAATAAAATCGAGGTATTGAATGAAAGTGTAATTGATATTTATTGCTACAAGGATATTTCTGCACGGATTAGCGCCACTATCATTCATTCAGGGGCCTCATTGCACCATATAAGCAAAAAAGATTTTGGGCTAGACGAAATCTACCATCGCTACTTTGAAGGACGTGAAGTTAATGAATCTCGCTAGTATAAAGGAAAAATTCTATGGCAGCAGGAGAGATTTAGAAATAACAAGACAATACTCGAATCTAGGAGTGTTTTCTGCAATTGTGCGCAAGGAATTTTCAGACTATATTACAAGTTGGCGAATCACTATTTTATTGGGGATTATTTTACTTACTTGTATTGGTTCCCTTTATACTGCCGTATTAACCATTCAAGACTCGCTTGAAGCTTCTGAAGATGCACAAGCAATTGCAAGGGATTCCTATTTATTTTTGAAACTATTTACTGTATCTGATGGCACACTACCTTCCTTTATCACGTTTGTAGGTTTTCTCGGTCCGCTTCTCGGGATTGCACTGGGCTTTGATGCGATTGTCTCTGAACGAAATAAAGGCACTTTAAGCCGGTTAATGGCTCAACCAATTCCTAGGGATTTTGTAATTAACGGAAAATTTGCTGCTGCCTTATTAATAAATTGTTTGTTATTTTTTTCATTAGGGTTTCTTGTTATGGGGTTTGGGATATTAATTTTAGGCATTCCTCCTACATTTGAAGAATTCAGTAGAATTTTCTTTTTCTTACTGTTATGTATTTCATATATCGCTTTTTGGTTAAACCTTGGAATTTTGTTTTCAATTTGTTTTAGGCAAGCTGCAACATCTGCCTTATCAAGTATCGCTGTTTGGTTATTTTTCAGTGTGTTTTATACAATGATTGTGGAATTGCTGTCAAAATCTATCTTAAATCCTAATACCCTAACAAGTACTGAGGATATCATTGGTAAGCAAGGAGTAGTCCTCAATATCATGCGTTTATCGCCTAACTATTTATTTAACGAATCAACAACAACGCTTCTTTCCCCAACGGTAAGAAGCCTTGGTCCATTAACAATGGAGCAAACAATTGGTGCTGTTGCAAGTCCATTACCCCTTGGGCAGAGCCTATTGCTCATTTGGCCACAAGTAACTGGTTTAATTGCCGCATCCTTGATTTGCTTTGCTATTGCATACATTTTATTTATGCGACAAGAAATTCGAGCCTAGATTGATAAAAAGCCAATCCACACTCACAGGATTGGCTTTCTCATTAAATTCGTTACTTTATTGTACTTTACCCTTTACTAATTCAGCCTGTCTAAGCTCAATTCTTCTAATTTTTCCAGAAGTTGTTTTTGGTAAGTCATTTACAAATTCAATCTTTCTAGGATATTTATACGGTGCTGTCAATTGCTTTACATGTTCTTGAAGCTTTTTGACTAACTCCTCATTGGAAGTAATGCCTTCACGTAATACAACAAAAGCTTTTACTATATTACCTCTAATTTCATCCGGACTTGCTACAACTGCACACTCTTTTACAGATGGATGTTTTACAAGTGCATCTTCTACCTCAAATGGCCCAATTGTGTAGCCTGAGCTAATGATAATATCATCGGCACGTCCCTCAAACCAGAAATAGCCATCTTCGTCTTTTTTCGCTCTGTCACCTGTAATATAATAATCCCCTCTATATTGCAACGATGTTCTTTCAGGGTCCTTGTAATATTCTCTAAAAAGGGCAGGTGTGTTCATATGAACGCCAATATCTCCCACTTCTCCAACACCACAAGGCTTCCCAAACTCATCGACAATTTCAACATTATTACCTGGTGTAGGCTTACCCATTGATCCAGGTTTTATTTTCATACCTTTAAGTACTCCAACTAAAAGGGTATTTTCAGTTTGCCCGTATCCATCGCGTACCTCGATATTAAACTCTCTTCTAAAGGTTTCAATAACTTCACGATTTAAAGGTTCTCCTGCCGATACCGCGCTATGCAAATCTGGGAGTGAGTAATCAGACAGATTCTCAACCTTTGCCATAAGACGATATTCTGTTGGTGTACAACATAATACATTAATTTTATACGAGCTTAATAATTCCAAATATTTATTAGGATCAAATTTCCCGTGATATACGAATCCAGTTGCCCCACTACCTAAAACTGAAAGAAATGGACTCCAAATCCATTTTTGCCATCCAGGTCCCGCTGTAGCCCATACAGTGTCCGACTCATTTATGCTTAACCAGTAAGGAGCTGCTGTTTTTAAATGTGCATATGCCCAGCCATGTGTATGGACAACGCCCTTCGGATTACCGGTTGTTCCAGAAGTATAGGATAGAAAAGCCATATCATCCTTTCTTGTTTCTGCTGCCGTAAGTTCTTCAGATTGACTTTGCATCTCCTCTTCTAAAGAAACCCAATCTTCCACGTTTTCGCCAACTGCAAACTTTTGAATTTGCTCAATATTTTCGATGGATGAAAATTGATTACAATATGGGTGATAGCTAATAATGGCTTTTACATCCCCATGTGTGATTCGATATTGAAGATCTTTTGTACGAAGCATTTCTGAGCTTGGGATGACAACTAGTCCAGCTTTTAACGCCCCTAAATAAACCATATATGCTTCCACTAATCTCGGAATAATAACTAATACCTTATCCCCTTTGTTAAGGCCGTTGTTGATAAATGTATTACCGATTTTATTTACATTCTTGAAGAGGTCAACATATGTAATTTCCTTTTTGCTTCCCTGCTCATCTTCCCATTTCAATGCAATTTTTTTAGGATCTTTTGCATATTTTTCAATTTCCTGAACAAGGTTATACCGTAAAGGTGCAAGTAAATCTTCTCTTTTCACAATCATTCCTCCCCAATCTTTATCTTCTAATTATATAAAAATTTTTCAACAATTTGGAGGGGTTTTGTGAAAAAATTGTGACCTGGTTATAATATCTGATTTTAATTTTTTAAAAATACTAAAAAAGGACGGGAGTGAACCCGTCCTTGTAGCCATCTATTTTTTTATTTTTAGAAGTTACCTCCGCCCATTTGTTGTTGAGCGAAAGATACTAAACGCTTAGTGATTTCTCCACCAACAGATCCGTTAGCACGAGAAGTTGTATCAGCACCAAGGTTTACACCAAATTCAGAAGCGATTTCAAATTTCATTTGATCAATTGCTTGTTGTGCACCAGCTACTAATAGTTGGTTGCTGTTGTTGTTGTTTGCCATGTGACTTCACCTCCTTGTGAGTATATAATGTGTAAAATCACATGGCACAATACATTTAATCTATTGGTAAATCTTAGAATGATTTTCTTTTAGAAAAGATCTTCAATTTCTTCTTTCTTAGATCCATCCAATGTAATAATTTCAGTTTCATTAACTGCTTTTTCGATTAAGCTTTCAAAATCAGTGTAGCTTTCATAATGGGTTACATTTTCTAGCTTTGGTCTTGTTTTGGGAGCAGATGGTGTAAAAATTGTACAACAATCTTCAAATGGGCGTATTGAAATATCATGTGTATTAATTTTCTTAGCCATATCAATAATATCAAATTTATCTACTGTAACAAGTGGACGAATAATTGGTGTACTAGTGACGTTATTGATAACATGCATACTCTCCAATGTCTGACTTGCCACTTGTCCAAGGCTCTCACCAGTCACAATCGCAAGTGCATTACGTCTTCTTCTTATTTCATCTGTGATCCGAAGCATCATCCGTCTAGTTGAAATTAGCGTATAGTTTTCAGGGATTTGTCTTTGAATCGTGATCTGAATGTCAGTAAAAGGGACGATATGCAGTTTAACCGTACCCGAAAATTCAGTTAGCTGCTGTGCAAGGTCAATCACCTTTTGGCGTGCACGATCACTTGTATATGGGGGACTATGAAAATGTACAGCCTCAATTGTTAATCCCCTCTTCATTGATAAATAACCGGCAACAGGGCTATCAAGACCGCCCGAAAGCATAAGCATTGCTTTTCCGCTTGAACCAATTGGAAGTCCTCCTACACCTTTCTCATCTTTAAAGGTAATATAAGTTGCTTCCTTTCGTACTTCAACACGAATAATGATATCAGGAGTGTGCACATTGACGGAGATTTCCTGGGTATTCTTTAAAATATGACTCCCTAATTCATAATTTAATTGATTGGAATCAAGTGAAAAACTTTTATCTGATCGTCGTGCAGATATTTTAAAGGTCTTTCCTTGATGATCTAGTTGTTTAATGGCAGCTAAGGCACCATCTTTTATTTTTTCGATTTCACTTTCAACCTTTAAAGCAAGACTAAAGGATTGAATACCAATAATGTTTTTGAGAACTTCTACAATTCCTTCATGTGGTTCTCCATTTAACTTAATATAAATTCGATCTCTTGTTTTTTCAAACGTAAGTCCTTTGTAATCAGTAAGCTTTCTTTTTATATTATTTAAAAGTTTATTAATGAAATGATTACGATTTCGACCTTTTGTAGTAATTTCGCCAAATCGTATTAGAATGTGATCATATTCCATTTTGTTCCCCCATTACATGTTGTAATTTCTGTATTGCAGTTTCAATTGCATTTATTAAAATCGGAATCTCTTCCAGTTTGTTTTGATGCGACAGGCTGATTCGTATTGAACTATTAGCAAGAGTTTCAGGCACTCCCATCGAAAGTAATGTTTTACTTGGTTCATTGTTTTTGGATGAGCATGCGGAGGTAGTCGAAACATAAATCTCCTTCTCTTCTAATAAATGAACAAATACTTCAGGCTTTAAACCATTAATCGAAAAATTGATGATATGTGGGGCACTGCTAGCCTCAGGTGTGTGTATTGTAATACCATTCATCCTTGATAATTGATCTATAATGCTTTCTTTTAATCTGGTTAGATGTTTAATATTTCCATCTCTGTTCTCTATGGTTAACCTTAATGCTTTTGCAAGGGCTACAAATCCAGCAACATTTTCTGTTCCCGCCCTTTTTTGCATTTCTTGGTCACCGCCTCCGATTAAAGCCTTGATTCTTACACCTTGACGGACATATAAAACGCCTGTTCCTTTAAGTCCATTAAACTTATGTCCTGAAATTGTACATAAATCAAGTTTTGCCTTATTGAAATCTAGATGAGTTTTACCTACTCCCTGTACATGATCAACATGATATATAATCTTTGGATACTTTTCTAAAAGTTCTCCAATTTCTTGAATCGGCTGGATTGTCCCAACCTCATTATTTACATGAATGATAGAAACTAAGATCGTATCCTCACGGATTGAATTTCTCAAGTCTTCAATCGAAACAACACCATTTTTGTCTACTGGAAGATAGGTGATATCAAACCCAAGTTCCGACAATTGCTTGCATGCCTCAGTTATAGAAGGATGCTCTATTGATGTTGTAATAATATGTTTGCCTCGATTACTGTATTGTAAGGCAATTCCTTTGATCGCAAAATTATTCCCTTCAGATCCTCCTGACGTAAAAATGATTTCCTGTGGTTTTACCTGTAAAAGGGAAGCAATCTGGGTCCGGGATTGACTTAATAGCTTTTCAGCTTGTCCCCCTATTCCATGTAAGGAAGAGGGATTGCCAAAATAATTTTTTGCGACTTTTATATAAGATTCTATTACATCATCAAAAGGTTTTGTTGTTGCACTATTATCTAAATAAATCATATAATTACTCCTACTATTGCGGATATTTGCAAACAAAATGATAACATACATTTATAAAATAAAAAAAGGAAAAGGACCCCAATTTGAGGCCCTTTACTTAGAATCATCTTCAAGCAATACTTCAATTTTTTTCAATGCTCCAGGATCTACGTCTTCGATTGCTGTTGCAGCTTGTTCCAATGCAAGTGCATATTCATAATTTCTAAAAGATTTCTCAGCTTCGAGTAAACTAACTGCAATTTTTGAATTATGGCTTCGATATCGGTTTCCATATTGAATGACCTTTTCTGCTAGATATACTTGCTCAATCATTTCTTCTGTTTGCTTATATGTTTGTGAAACTATATCAAGCGCATTTTGTAATGTTTCATTGACCGTATTCATATTAAGTGGTTTTTCTTCGAGACTATTCATAACCTGTGTAAGAGATAATCTCGCTTCCGAAATGAGCTCAGAATATTTTACTGGTAGACCAGGGATATTGCTTTTTGAGATAAGTCGTTTCGCATCTGCAAGTTGTTTCTTCATTTCCGAAATTTGTTCTCTTGCATGTAGCTCATCCTTACGAAGTGTTTTCAGCATTTCTGAAAATTGTAAGTGTTCTTCCTTCACATCTTGAATCTTACCGTACACTTCTTCTAGCTCCGTTTTAATTAGAGAATAGGCAATTTGATCCGCTTCAAGCTTTGATTGAACAGATACATATTGCTTAACCAGTTGTTTAATTTGTTTGACGATATTCCGGTGTCGTTCCAGATCATTTTCATTTAAATGATAGCTTTGTTGAACAAATGTTGTTTCCTCTTCTGTGCTTTTACTACCTTCAACTAAGTCCTCTAGATCTTGTTCGATCTTCTCAACCTCTTTTTTCACAAACTGATTTGCTTTTACTTCAGCTTCCAGTAAATCATAGATTGTATCGAGTGACTCTCTTGCTTCTTCAATTCCCTTCTTCACATCTTCAAGCTTTAGCTCTTCGATAAGAGAAATATACTGAGATAATTGCTCTCGCATTCTTTCAATTGCTTTTTCAATTTGATGGTGCCCAAGAGAATAGCCTTCCTGCTCCATTTGGGTGTATCCTTCAGAAACTTCAGTTAACTGGTTTGGAATTGCACTTTGGCATTCATGTAATAAATGAGGAATCTCATCCATTTGCTGCTTTGTTACTGATAATGCATCCTTAATTAGGAGAACAATTTCTCTTGCCTCAAAATAATTCCCATTCGTCGTTGCTTCTTCATATTCTTTAAATTTCCCATAAACACCTTCCAAATTCATTTCAAGCTGTTTTTCAGCACGTCCGAAAGTATGTCTATGCGCAAGTAAATTCTTTTTAAGTTCGCGATATTGTTGGTTTAATTCATCAACCTCAACACGATTCTTTTCTTCACTGCCAACTAAATCCTTAAGTTCCTCTAAAATAATGGCGATATTGCTTTCAGCATCATTTAAGATTGCCTCGATTTGGGTAAGTACACGTTTTGCTTTCCCAAAACGATATTTATCCGCTAAGTCTTCAGCGTCAAATAATAATTCCTCAACATCTGGAAGAGCAACCGTGACAATTTCATCCCATTGCTTTCTCCAACGTTCAAATAATTCCTCCGTTTGACCTGTCATGTTCAGCTCTTTCACTTTAGCAATTTCATCGGTGACTGGCCGGTTCATCATATCTATCTTCCAGGCTTCAAGCCTATCAACATCTTTATATATCTTTTTTCTCGAATAAAACCCAAAAATAGTTACTGCACTTGCTACTACGATTATGCCGATTATGATTTCCATAATTTGGCCTCCTTGCTCCCACAATCAATCTCGTTCTAGACATTTATGTATAATAGTTTTTAATTTTTATATCGAATATCAAATCAAATGTTTTTTTATTGTATTTATGATACCATGTAAACGACAATTTTTGACTAAAACTTTTAAAATTTTTTACAAAATTTATATAAAAATGAGGGATTTGTCGATGAAAGCAGATGGTCATATCCATACACCCTTTTGCCCACATGGTACAAAGGACCCGTTTGAGGATTATATCGCCCGTGCACTCCATCTAGGATTTGATGAAATTTCGTTCACCGAACATGCACCACTTCCATCACGATTTAATGATCCCACACCTCAAAAGGACAGTGGAATGGACGAAAATCATCTAGAAAACTATTTTTCAGTATTAACCGAGCTTCAAAAAAAGTTTGCATCAGATATAAAAATCAATATTGGGTTAGAGGTCGACTATATTGAGGGATATGAAGAGGACACGAGGTCTTTTCTGAACGAGTATGGCCCATATTTGAATGATAGTATTCTCTCTGTTCATTTTTTAAAAAAGCAAAATCAGTATTATTGCCTCGATTATAGTCCTGACACGTTTGCGACTATGATCAATGACTTTTCCTCAGTTGAGGCAGTCTA
The DNA here is from genome assembly GCF_031181385.1 of Fredinandcohnia onubensis. Lineage (GTDB taxonomy): Bacteria > Bacillota > Bacilli > Bacillales > Bacillaceae_L > Ferdinandcohnia > Ferdinandcohnia onubensis_C. The sequence continues at coordinate 91,264 of NZ_JAPSKV010000004.1, read as the reverse complement.
TGAAGCTTATTATGATACATTGGCGCGTTCTATAACGGCAAATCTTGGTCAGTTTAAGCCAAAAAGGATTGGCCATATTACACTTGTTCATAAGTTTCAAAAGAAATTCCCGGTATCCAAGCAATTTGATGAGAAAATCCACTTAATACTCGACCAAATTGCGAATCTTGGATTAGCCTTGGATTATAATGGTGCAGGTATCAATAAGCCACTTTGTCGAGAGGTATATCCACCAGAGACAATCATTAGAGAGGCAATAAAACGAAAAATCCCTCTCGTCTATGGTTCCGATGCCCACAGCAGGAAGGATTTAAATCAAGGATTTGATCATCTATTTAATATTGCTGTTTTAGTGTCACCAACTAGATATTAACGGGAAGCTTAGTTACTTTACTTTTTATCGTTTGTGGTTGTTTACAAATTGTCGTGTTTACCCATTTCTCTATTTCATGACAATATTGTTCACTAACATACAACTCATAAGGCATTAAATGTAAAACTTCTGACATATATTGAGGATGTAGATAAGGCATGGATAACATCCCTTTTAATTGCATGATGGCATAAGGGATTGGAATAAGGGCAAATTCCTGTTGTTTTATACCTGTTTCAAAAATGGCTTGGAAATAATATTTTTCTTTCGTCATATAGGTGGTCATGATTTCACGAATCAAAGTGGTATCAAAAGTAATTTCCCTTTGGACAAAACGTGATAAGTGACGATTATTCTTTTGGTATTCCATTATCCCTCTGACCGCAAGCAATAAACATTCTCTTGCCGTTCTGTTATCCAATTCAATATAGGCATGCTCGACAATAGTTAAATATCCTTCTAGGTAAGAAGAAACTAAATGTTCTAGTAAACCTTCCTTGTTTCCAAAATAGTAGGAGATATTGGCGACATTACAATTTGCTCTTTTCGCAATTTCACGAACTGTAGTTCCATCAAAGCCTTTTGTATTAAATAAGAATACGGACGACTCAATAATTTTTTGTTTCATCGTTTTACTTTTCATAACCAACCCACCTTACCCTTAATATAGTATAGATTTCGATATGTTGAGGTGGATTCCTTTAAGATTTTATCGACAAGTCACGCGCTTTAAGCTATCATTTAATATAATTTATGTAGGTATTACTCAAATGGAGGGGAATCATAATGTTTCATGTCGAACAATACAAAGGTAATAAGGCAGAAGACTATAAACTTGTAACAAAACAGTTACAAGCTTTGCTTGAGGGCGAACAAGATCAAATAGCAAATTTAGCAAATGCTTCAGCACTACTTAACCAATTTTTAGATAATGTCAATTGGGTTGGCTTTTATGTAAAGAAAGAGGATGAACTTATTCTCGGACCATTCCAAGGCTTACCTGCATGTGTGAGAATTAATATGGGACGTGGGGTTTGTGGCACTGCAGCCCAAAATCAAAAGACTGAAAGAGTGGCAGATGTTCATCTATTCCCAGGTCATATTGCATGTGATAGTGCTTCCCAATCGGAAATTGTTGTTCCAATTATGAAGAATGGTGATGTTTTTGGCGTGTTAGATATCGACAGCCCAATCAAAGAGCGTTTTGATGAAGTGGACCAACAATGCCTTGAAGAATTTGTGAAAGTTTTAGAAAAACATTTATAAAAATACAACGCCAGTGAGGATTTTTGTCCTCTCTGGCTTTTTTATTTACCCGTATTAACGAGTCATTATACCTCACAATTTGAGTTCTCCCTTTATCCGTTTAACGCTTGATTTAAATCATCCCATATATCTTCCCATGCTTCTAATCCTACCGAAAGTCGAATTAAATTATCTGTAATCCCCATCTTCAATCGGGATTCTTCTGGAACAACAGCATGTGTCATTGTTGCTGGATGCTGAATGAGAGTCTCTGTATCACCTAGACTCACAGCAATTTTGATTAACTTTACTCGATTTAAAACGTTTTGCGCATCCTTCTTTGTGCCTTTAATTGTAAAAGATATAAGTCCACCTGGCTTGCTCATTTGTTTTTTCATAATCTCGTACGCTGGACTTTCTATATCTCCAGGATAAAAAATTCGCTCCACATTTTTATGTCCTTTTAGTACTGATGCGATTTTTTCTGTATTATCGCAGTGGCGGTCCATCCTTACTGGCAGTGTTTTTAGCCCGCGCAGTAGAAGCCATGCATCAAACGGAGACATAATACCACCAATATCCTTTTTCGTTGTCATTGCTACCTGTTGAATAAAATCCTTTTTACCAATGACAAGACCTGCGATAACATCACCATGTCCTCCAATATACTTTGTGGCACTGTGTACCACAATATCACAGCCCAATTTAATTGGTTGCTGCAAATACGGCGAACTAAAAGTATTGTCCACGACAACAGGGATATTAAGCTGTTTCGCAATCTTAATAACCATTTGTAAGTCAATGAGTTTCATAGTTGGATTAATGGGTGTCTCAATGTAGATTAGTTTTGTCTGGGGAGTAATTTTTGAAAGTATTTCCTGTTCATCATCCATATCACTGAAATCATGCTCAATATTGTACTTCTCATTCATCATCTGAAGTAGACCAAAGGTACACCCATATAATCCCTGTGAGCAGAGGATATGATCACCGGATTTTGTTAATGCAAATAACACAGCCGAAACAGCAGCCATCCCTGATCCAAATGAAAGCCCTGCTTCCCCACCCTCTAAGAGAGCAATTCTTTCTTCTAAAAGTTTTACTGTTGGGTTTCCTAATCTAGAATATATATATCCTTCATCCGTTCCAGCAAAACGAGCTTCTCCTTGTTCAGCTGTTTCAAATGTAAAAGTTGAAGTTTGGTAAAGTGGTGGTGTTAAACTCCCATTTGGAGAAGTTGGTCCGCCACCATGTATCGCTAAAGTGTCAAAGTATTTACTTTCCTTGCTCATGCTCCCCTTATCCCCCTTAAAACTTTTGATTATATCATTAGCATATGACAAGAAGGCTTGTATTGAAAGCGTTTTCTATTTTCGTAGAGGTTTACTTGGTTTTTCTCGTTAACGAGGACAAGTTCGTTTTCAACCAAAAAGGACATCCATTTATAGATGCCCTTCAATTACTTTATTTTCACTAGCAATAACTTGATTTTTTCCTGATTGTTTAGCTACATACAGTGCATTGTCTGCACGGTGGAATAAACTTTGGAATGTTTCTCTGAATTCCTTATACCAGGTAGCCACCCCACATGAAATTGTGATTTTAGGATTTGAATTTTGTTCCACCCTTTTTCCGAGCCGTTCTGCAACAGCAATACCTGAAGCTAAATCTACTCTAGGCAGATAAATTGCGAGTTCTTCTCCACCCCATCTTGCTCCAATATCATTGTCACGGATATTTTCCTTGATGAGATTAGCTATTTGAATAATCGCTTCGTCTCCAACTTGATGACCATAAGTGTCATTAATGCCTTTGAAATCATCAATGTCAATTAATATAAACGTACCAAAAGCATCTGTTTCCAATGATTTGTGTACACAATCCTCCAAGTGATTACGAGAATAAAGTTTGGTTAAATAATCAGTGATTACCAATTTTTCAAGTTCTTCCCGGAGGATAGAATTTGTAAAAGCCAAGGATGAATGATAGATCAAGGATTGTAGCAGTTTAAATTTATCAAAAGAAAAGAAATAAGGCAGTTCATGTAAAACAATGGCAACACCTAAAATTTCATTGCGTTGTACAATTGGAACAGACATCATAGATCGATAGGTGGATTTGCCAAATGCTGGATCTCCCTGTAAATCTCCTATGAATAGAGGTTCTTTTTCTGTTAAAATTCGATCAAGGCAATATAAAACATATTGCTCGCCATGTCCTTCTTCAAAGAAAGTAGTACTTCCCGGAAGTACCTCTATTTGTCCATTCGATTGTAATAAAAAGCCTACTTCATTTGCGTCAAAGGAAGCTTTGATTTGAGATGTCATGAATGTCATTGTTTCTGTTAATCTCAAATTCGAATTTAACTTATGTGAAGTTTCATTAATTAATTGTAGATCGGCAATTAATTGTTTCGATTGTTGGTAGAGTTGAGCGTTTTCGAATGCATGTCCAGCTGTATTGGCCAAAAGTTCAATAAACTGGATCTCTGAATTCGGAAATACTAGTCCGTAATGGGCGTTAATTTGTAATACTCCATAAACACCCTGCCTACCTTTTAAAGGAGCATAAATGACCGATTTTTTATCAGCAACCGAATCTTCATGTTGCAAAGCTCCAGATACAAACGCTTGCATAACAAGCGAATGTTCACCATGTTCATATTCTTGTATATCTTTAATCGGAATAACATTATGTCGTTTATTATCATGTGCAAGAAATAAGGTAAAAGTAAATGATGGGTATACATCTTGTAATGTATTCATAACCTCTTCGAGCACAGCATCTATATCCATTGTTGAATGAAACTTAGAGGTTACTCTAAATAGTTGCTCATATCTCAACTCTTCATTTGGAAACTTCATGATTAATCACCCATCTAACATAAGTAGTTACTATTTTCATTATAATAGAAAATGCACGAAAAATGTTTTATTATATCGTAAAAAATCCAAATTTATTACATCTTCATGTTTATAATCGAATTTCCTACATAAAAAGTCGAAGATCTTGCCGTTTTTTGTATATTTTCATGATAACTTGACTTCCTTTGCTAAAAATCATATAATGATCGTTGTGTAAAATATTGCAGCGTATGTGAGTAGGTTTTTGTTCTATTTTGTTCCTCTGCGTGAGCTTTTAGCTCATAGATGGTGTATCACGTAACTCTTGGCTGCTAGAGCGAAGGTACATGAAAACAAAATAGTCGAAAGCATCTAGCACATCTGTTTTTATTTTACAGCAAAATAAAAACATTGAAGGAGGAGTCATTCATGGCTCGTTATACTGGTCCAAGCTGGAAATTATCCCGTCGTCTTGGCATCTCATTAAGTGGTACTGGTAAAGAATTAGAAAAGCGTCCTTACGCTCCTGGACAACATGGTCCAAACCAACGCAAGAAGCTTTCTGAATATGGTTTACAATTACAAGAAAAGCAAAAGCTTCGTCATATGTATGGTGTGAATGAGCGTCAATTCCGCACTACATTCAACAATGCAAGCAAAATGCAAGGGATCCTTGGTGAAAACTTCATGATTCTTCTTGAATCACGTTTAGATAACCTAGTTTACCGTCTTGGTCTTGCTCGTACTCGTCGTGCAGCTCGCCAATTAGTTAACCATGGTCATATTACTGTAGATGGTGGCCGCGTGGATATTCCATCTTACCGTGTAAAACCTGGTCAAACGATTGCAGTTCGTGAAAAATCACGTAACCTTGTTGCAATTAAAGAAGCTATCGAAGCTACTACTTTCGTACCAGAATATTTAACTTTTGATGCTGATAAGCTAGAAGGAACATACACTCGTTTACCTGAGCGTTCTGAATTACCAGCAGAAATTAACGAAGCATTCATCGTTGAGTTCTACTCACGTTAATCTTCCTAAAGAGGAAAGGGTATCCCTTTCCTCTTTTTTTTGCGTAAATAAAATGAATAAGGTGCTCCTCGTGGGAGCACCTTGTCTATTTTAATATTTGATTAAGGTATATTTTTTCTTACCGCGACGGATGACTGTGAATTGACCTTCGATGCGATTTTGCGAAGTCAAGACCGCATCTACTTCTTGGATTCTCTCACCATTGACATAGATGGCTCCATTTCCAATATCCTCACGTGCCTGACGCTTCGATGGGGAAATTTTACTCATTACTAATAAATCAACTAACCCAACCTCAGTTTCCCCATTGTACTCATATGAAGGAACATCTTTAAAGCCTTGTTTAATTTCTTCTGCACTTAATTCACTGATAGAACCGCTGAATAATGCTGTTGATATTTTCACAGCTTGTTCTAAAGCAGCTTCACCATGAACCAATTTCGTTACTTCCTCTGCCAACGTCTTTTGTGCCAATCGCTTTTCAGGTGCATTTTGAATTTCCGCTTCAAGACCCTCAATTTCCTCTTTGGATAGGAATGTAAAATATTTTAAATAGCGAACAACATCACGGTCATCTGTATTAATCCAGAATTGATAAAACTCATAAGGTGACGTTTTATCTTTATCTAACCAGATTGTACCACCTTCCGTTTTTCCAAACTTAGTTCCATCAGCTTTCGTCACCAGTGGTATAGTTAGACCAAATGCTTTAGAATCCTCGACTGTCTTTCGAATTAATTCAAGTCCGGCTGTGATATTCCCCCATTGGTCACTTCCACCAATTTGAAGTCGGCAGCCCACTTCTTCATAGAGTTTCAAGAAGTCATAGGATTGTAAAATCATATAGCTAAACTCTGTAAATGAAATCCCAGCATCGAGACGAGATTGCACAGAGTCCTTAGCGAGCATGTAATTTAGACCAAAGCTTTTTCCTATGTCACGCAAGAAAGTGATTAAATCTAAACTTCCAATCCAATCATAGTTATTTGCAATTTGAGCTGGGTTTCCATCTGCTTCAAAATCCAAAAAGCGTGATAGCTGATTTTTAATGCTATTACTGAACTCCACAACAACCTCTTTCGGATTTAACGTTCTCTCTGCCTTTTTACCACTTGGGTCTCCAATTAAACCAGTCGCTCCACCTACTAATGCAATTGGTTGATGCCCTGCTAATTGGAATCTTCTCAAGGTTAAAACCCCTACTAAGTGGCCGATATGTAAACTATCTGCTGTTGGATCAAATCCACAATACAATTTAATCTTTTCATTCTTTAAGGTATTCTGTAAACCTTCCTGATCTGTTACCTGATTTATCAATCCCCTATAGGTCAAATCCTGTATAACGTCCATTAAATAACGATTCTCCTTTTAACCTTATAATAAGGTTTTTCTATCACATTCTGTCTATTATTGTCAAATTAAATATTGGAAATTCATAAAATAATATTAATGACCCTACGCTATATGCTATAATAAACTTGGATTTTTAGGGGGATGATTATGAATTTAAATAAATCACAGATATTTGAAAAAATTAGCTCTTTTTGGCACAGGGTGCTATCAAATAAAGTCATTCAAGCGGTTACAGGAAACAAAGCTCGAAAAGGCGTAAGGGTTACTTACGGAGTTGTATGGAATTTATTTTTAATTTTCTTTATTATTGGTCTGCTTGGATTTGGCTTTGCCAGTGGAGCTGGTGCAGGATACTTTGCATCTCTGGTAAAGGATGAACCTGTCCGAAGCTATGATAGTCTACAAAAAGATATTTATAACTATGAAGAAAACACGGAGGTCTACTTTGCAAATGAGGTCTACCTTGGCCAATTAAGGGCAGACCTTCAACGTGAAGAAATAGCACTCGAAGATATTTCACAATTTGTCTTAGATGCTGTTATTGCTACTGAGGACCAATATTTCTATAAACACGATGGAGTTGTTCCAAAATCGATATTACGGGCAATCGTACAGGATGTAACCAATTCTCCTATCCAAACGGGAGGAAGTACGCTAACCCAGCAATTGATCAAGAACCAAATTTTATCAAATGAAGTTTCCTTTGACCGGAAGGCCAAAGAAATTCTCATCGCATTACGACTTGAAAAGTTTTTTGATAAAGATGAAATTTTAGAAGCATATCTAAATATTATTCCTTATGGCCGTAATTCATCAGGTCGAAATATCGCTGGAGTTCAAACAGCAGCCAAAGGGATTTTTGGAGTAGATGCAAAAGATTTAAACCTTCCACAAGCAGCATTTATCGCTGGTCTACCTCAAAATCCATATGTGTATACTCCATTCTCAAACCAAGGTGGAAAGGTAAAAGAAAACTTGGAACCCGGTCTCAACCGGATGAAAACAGTTTTAGAGCGAATGCTTACTGGTGGCTTCATTACACAGAAGCAATATGAAGAAGCACTTGCCTATGATATTCGAGCAAACCTAGCCCCACCTAAGTCAGAGCCTACTGAAAAATATCCTTGGTTAACAGTTGAGGTAGAAAAACGTGCTACTGATATTTTGATGAAAAAATTGGCTAAGGATGATGGATACGAGGAAAACGATCTTGAAGAAAACAAGGAACTTCGATCACACTATCAAGTTATCGCAGATAGAAACCTTCGTCAGAATGGATATAAAATCCATACAACGATTGACAAAGAAGTATATGATGCAATGCAAGAGGCAGTAAAGAATTTTCAATATTTTGGTCCAGACCGAAAAGAAACGAAGAAAAACTTAGAAACGAATGAAGATGTACAAGTAATCGAACCAGAAGAACTCGGTTCTGTATTAATTGAAAATAGGACAGGAAAAATAATTAGTTTTGTGGGCGGTCGTGATTTCGAGCGTGAACAAACCAATCATGCACTAGGTGCGAAGCGTTCAAATGGTTCAACAATGAAGCCGCTCTTGGACTACGCTCCAGCAATGGAACTAGGACTCGTACAGCCTGGAAGTGTAATTGCCGATGTAAAGTTTTCATATGGAAAATATACTCCATATAACGTGGGTGGGGCAAATGACTTTGATGGTCTAATGTCTGCAAGACGTGCTTTACAAGTCTCTAAGAATATCCCGGCCATCAAGACATACTTAAAGGCATTTGACCACCGCCCAATTACTTTCCTAGAGAAAATGGGGTTCACTTCTTTAAATGAAAAAGATTATCATGCACCATCTTTAGCAATAGGCGGTATGACGGATGGAGTTTCAGTTGAAGAGAATGTAAATGCGTTTGCAACATTTGCTAACGAAGGTAAGTTCATTGATGCCTATATGATTGAAAAAATTGAAACGAACGACGGAGATGTTGTATACGAGCATGAAGTGAAACCTGTTGAGGTTTTCTCTCCACAAACTGCTTATCTAACAATCGATATGATGCGTGATGTTATAAATGGTGGTACAGCTGCATCTATGAATAGCTACCTTAAGTTTAATGCGGATTGGGCTGGTAAAACGGGTACAACCAACGACTGGTGGGATATTTGGTTTGTTGCAACAAACCCAAATGTAACCTTTGGTACTTGGATTGGCTATGATACACCAAAGCCAGTGGCATTAAATTATAAAGGACTTTATAATTCAAGAAGAAATATTCTTCTGTGGGCACAACAATTGAATGCAGTATATGATGTGAAACCAGAGCTTGTTAAGCCAAAAGAGAACTTTAAAATGCCTGGGGGAATTGTAAGCCGCTCTTATTGTGGACTTTCTGGATTACTTCCTTCAGATTTATGTCGTGAAGCCGGTCTTGTACAATCTGACATATATAACGCAAAATTTGTTCCGACGAAGGTCGACGATAACCTTGTAAAAGGTAAGTATATTGAAGTAAATGGCAAAGCCTATCGTGTACCATCAAGTGCACCACAGGAATTTGTGCAAGAAGGAATCATGATCAAGAAAGAGTTTTTAGCGGAGCATGGTTTAAAAGATTCAGCGGCCATTTCACAACTGCTTCCTAATAATGATCGTTGGAAGAACCTTGTCGTGACAGAATCTACTGAACTTAAAGATAATGGTTCAGTACCGTCCCAAGTAAAAGGTGCCTCGATTTCTTCGGGTACTTTGAAATGGGCAAAGCATGATCACAATGATGTCATTGGATATCGAATCTATTCTGCAGCAAATTTCACAGCAGACTTCAAAAAAATTGGAAGTGTTCCTGCTACAAAGAATTTACAATTTAAAGTTGGAAACGCCGTTGCAGCCTATTATGTTACTGCTGTTGATGTCACTGGTAAAGAAACGCCACTTGCAAATTCAGTTTTAGTCAAGAATGGTGACTATAAACCAGAGCCAGAAGTCGTTACCCCACCACCGCCAACCCCTCCTGCTGAGGGGGATAACGGTGCTAATAATGAGAATGGAAATAATGGCAAAGGTAACGGTAAAGAAAACGGCGGAAATTAATCAATAAAAAGAGGTGATCCAGTGGATCACCTCTTTTTCTGTTAACATTTTAATCTTCCATTGTAGAAAGGTCGCCTGTCGGTAAATCAAGCTCCCACGCCTTAAGAACACGTCTCATAATTTTTCCACTACGAGTTTTTGGAAGCTTATCCTTAAACTCAATTTCACGAGGAGCAGCATGTGCCGCTAATCCTTTTTTTACAAAATCTCTTATTTCTTCTTTTAACTCATCTGTCGCTTTATAGCCGTCAACGAGTGCCACGAACGCTTTAATGATTTCCCCTCTGACAGGGTCAGGCTTTCCGATAACACCGGCTTCTGCAATTGCAGGATGTTCAACAAGCTTACTTTCAACCTCAAATGGTCCTACACGCTCACCAGAGGTCATAATTACGTCATCGACACGACCTTGGAACCAGAAGTACCCATCTTCATCCATATATGCTGAATCCCCCGATACATACCAATCACCAGGCATAAAATAGGACTCATATTTTGCGGGATTATTCCAAATTTGATACATCATTGATGGCCAGCCTTTTTTTATTGCGAGGTTGCCCATGCGGTTTGGTGGTAATTCATTACCTTGATCATCAACAATGGCAGCCTGAATTCCTGGGAATGGTTTACCCATAGAACCTGGTTTGACTTCCATACAAGGGTAATTACTAATAAGCTGTGCACCCGTTTCTGTCATCCACCAGTTATCATGGATTCGTAAGTTGAATACCTTTACTCCCCAACGAACAACTTCAGGGTTAAGTGGCTCTCCAACACTTAATACATGGCGCAAGGTACTTAAATCAAATTGTTTTACAAGTTCATCACCAGCGCCCATTAACATTCTAAATGCAGTTGGAGCACTATACCAAACGGTAACTCCAAAATCTTCAATGGTTTGGTACCAATTTTCCGGTCTAAAACGTCCTCCTACAATGACATTTGAAGCTCCGTTAAGCCAAGGACCAAAAATGCCGTAAGAAGTACCCGTTACCCAACCTGGGTCAGCTGTACACCAGTAGATGTCATCTTCTTGTAAATCGAGAATCCATTTCGCAGTTTGGTATTGTTGGATCATGGCGTTATGAACATGCAAGACTCCCTTTGGTTTACCTGTTGAACCAGAAGTATAGTGTAAGAGCATGCCGTCCGTTCTTTCAACCCATTCAATTTGCAGCTCTTTACTTGCTGTTTTTAAACGTCCAAGAAAATCGATAAATGGGCCATCCTCAGTAACATTTTCACCAACGAGGACAATATGCTTTAATGCAGGAAGATCATTAAATGGGATACGATCCACTAATTCTGGAGTTGTGACAATTACCTTCGCTTCACTATCCTCTAAGCGATCGCGTACCGCTCCTTCCATAAACGCTTCAAAAAGTGGACCCACGATTGCCCCTAATTTAATAGCCCCTAGTACCGTAAAATACAACTCGGGTGAACGTGGCATAAATACAAATACCCGGTCCCCTTTTTCCACATCTGCTGCTTGTTTTAACACGTTAGCCGCACGGTTCGTAAATTCTTTCATTTCTTTAAATGTATATTTCTCATCACGTGATGGATCACGATAATATAGGGCAATTTTATTTTTCCTTACACCTTCTGCATGACGGTCGATTGCTTCATAAGCAATATTAACCCTTCCTGTTTCTGACCAAGAAAAACTTTTTTCTACCTCCGCCCAATCAAAATTCGCATATGCTTCATCATAATCTTTTAAATTATAATTGCCTTTAGTTGCTGGTAGCGCTTCCACTTTCACTATACATTTCCCCTTTATGTAAGTTATTTACTATTCTATTATAAAATAAAACTCGTCTTTTCTCAATTTTTAAAATTTTGTTTATATATTATTTTTCTGTAAAATTGTATAATTAACGTAACAGAAGCTGAAAACGCTTCATTTTTATTAGATTCCTGTATAATGATATTGACGTTACGAATGGTGGTGACATTGTGGAGCATAAGAAAACATATAACGCAAAGGAACTTAAAACCCCTCATGGTACGCTCATTATTGAAGGTCCCATTACTGGAGAGGCTCTTGCAAGCTATGAATTTCACGAGGACTTGGTAGCATTTCGCCCTCCAAATCAACAGCATAAAGCATTGATAGAAATTGCTGACCTTCCTGAAGGAAGAATTATTATCGCAAGAGAGCATAATACCATTGTAGGGTATGTTACATACCTTTACCCAGACCCACTTGAGCGCTGGTCTGAGGGAAAAATAGAAAATTTAATAGAGCTAGGGGCAATCGAAGTTATTCCAAAATTTCGAGGCAGTAGAGTTGGAAAGAATCTTTTAATTGTTTCAATGATGGATGATGCTATGGAAGACTACCTTATCATTACAACTGAATATTATTGGCATTGGGACTTAAAAGGAACTGGCCTCAATGTTTGGGAGTATCGTAAGATTATGGAAAAAATGATGAGTGCCGGTGGGCTTGAATGGTTTGCAACAGATGATCCTGAAATTAGTTCACACCCTGCCAACTGTTTAATGGCTCGAATTGGCAAACGAGTAAATCAGGATACGATTGAAAGATTTGACCGATTACGCTTTATGAATCGATTCATGTATTAAGTTAGTAAGGGGGGATTCGCATGATTGTTGAAGAAATTATGAAGAAAAATGTCATTACATTATCAGCTGATGACACGATCTCAACAGCGATTAAAATAATGGATGAGAAAAAAATTCGTCATATACCTGTGGTAGATATAAATCAACACGTAATTGGGCTAATTAGTGACCGTGATATTCGTGATGCAAAGCCTTCTATCCTAGACTATACGAATAATGTAAAAACACTAGATTCACCACTTAAAGACATTATGGTAAAAGATGTAATAACCGGACATCCGCTTGACTTTGTTGAGGAGATTTCTGCTGTTTTTTTCCAGTATCGGATTGGCTGTCTCCCAATTGAATCCAATGGAAAGTTAGTTGGAATCATAACTGAGACGGATTTACTTCATACCTTTGCACAACTAACAGGTGCAAACCAACCAGGTTCACAACTCGAAATAAAGGTACATAATCGTGCGGGAACACTTGCCGACGTTGTCAATGTCATTAAAAATCATAATGTAAATATACACAGTGTTCTTGTTTACCCTGACAAGGAGGACACGCAATATAAAATAATTGTGTTACGAGTTCAAACAATGAATCCAAATAAGATCATTACTAATCTAATTGATAGTGGCTACAATGTACTGTGGCCAGCCATTCCAGGGCCACAATTATGACGAAAGAATCTGTCTTTGTCTATTCGGACGAATTATTAAAATATCGATTTAGTAATGATCATCCCTTTAATCAAACGAGGGTAAAGCTTACATATGATCTACTCAAAAGTTTGAACTTGTTAGATGAATCGGATATTATTCCACCTAGAGTAGCGACAGATGAAGAATTGGAGCTCGTCCATGACCCTAAATTTATAGAGGCTGTTAAGTTAGCAGGGGAAGGTAAACTCCCTAAAGAAACAGGATATAGCTATGGAATCGGTACGGAGGATACCCCTATTTTTCCCGGAATGCATGAGGCTAGTGCATTATTAGTTGGCGCTACCCTTTCGGCAGTTGACCATGTAATGTCGGGGAAATCGAAGCATGCCCTTAATTTAGGAGGTGGACTCCACCATGGATTCCGTGGGAAGGCCTCAGGATTTTGTGTCTACAATGATAGTTCAGTCGCGATTCGTTATTTGCAAAAAAAATATAGTGTAAAGGTTCTTTATGTAGATACAGATGCACATCATGGAGATGGTGTGCAGTGGACATTTTATGATGACCCAACTGTATGTACACTTTCAATTCATGAAACAGGACGATATCTATTTCCTGGGACTGGAAATGTGACTGAACGGGGGTCTGGCAAGGGCTATGGCTATACCTTTAATATTCCGCTAGATGCATTCACTGAGGACGATTCATGGTTACATGCCTACACGACCGCTTTTACAGAAGTAACTGAGTTTTTTAAACCAGATGTTATTTTTACGCAAAACGGTGTCGACTCGCATTATTATGATCCATTAACTCATTTGTCTGCAACAATGAAAATCTATCGTGAAATTCCAAAGCTTGCTCATCAGCTTGCTCATCAGTATTGTGATGGTCGCTGGATTGCAGTCGGTGGAGGCGGATATGACATATGGAGAGTCGTACCTAGAGCATGGTCTTTGATATGGCTTGAAATGATTGAAAAATCAAATATAAGTGGTGCACTTCCAGTGGAATGGATCAATCAATGGCAACCAAAAGCAAAACTCACTCTTCCAGCTTATTGGGATGATGAGCCTACTATTTATCCGCCCATTCCTAGAAGAGCAGAAATTGAGGAAAAAAATGCACTTACCGTTACAAAAACGCTTTACCCAATACGGAATAATAAATAAAAAAACACGGCATCAAGCCGTGTTTTTTAACTATTCTTTGGTTGAATTTCTAAATTCAATACGGTGTGGCAATGTCACGATTTGTTCTTCAACATTTTCTTTGTTCATGAACTTAGTTAATAGTCGCATCGCCACAGCTCCGATATCATACATCGGTTGAACAACTGATGTAAGCTGAGGACGCACCATAAGTGCTAATCGTGTATTATCAAAGCTAATAATTTCGAAATCATTAGGAATCGAATACCCTAAATCTTGTGCACTATGGATTACACCTAATGCCATTTCATCTGTACCTACAAATATAGCAGTTGGCTTATCTGCCAATTCATGGATTTTCTCAAAACCTTCAATACCAGAATCGTATGTGTAATCACCTTCGATTACAAATTCTACGTTGTAAGAAAGTCCTGCATCCTCGATAGCTCGTTTATAACCATTTAATTTCTTTTCACCATTGATTGGTTCATTTAATGGACCAGTAACAAACGCGATTTTCTTATGACCTTTATTAGCAAATTCTGTTACTGCGTCGTATGCAGCCTGTTCGACATCGATTGTTACGGCTGGGACCGTATTTGTGCTCTCCACTGAGGCAGCTAATACAATCGGAACAGGAGATTTTTCAAATTCCTCGACATGCTCTTCCGTAATATTTCCGCTCATAAAGACAATACCATCCACTTGCTTTCCTAGCATTGTATTTAATAGATGGAGTTCCTTATCCTTATTTTGATCAGAGTTACTTAGGATAATATTGTACTTATACATTGTCGCAATATCTTCAATTCCACGTGCAAGCTCTGAATAAAAAATATTTGAGATATCTGGAATGATTACTCCAACTGTTGTCGTTTTTTTACTAGCTAATCCACGAGCAACAGCATTCGGGCGATAGCCTAATCGATCAATTGCTTCTTGTACTTTCTTTCGAGTTGTTGGTTTTACATTTGGGTTACCATTTACAACACGCGATACGGTTGCCATGGAGACATTGGCTTCCCTCGCTACATCATAGATTGTCACATTCATTGACAGCACTCCTTATTTCAAGTTACCACTTATATGTTAGTATTAACTTTTTTATTCAAACAAATGTCATGTTTGCTTATTTTATCTAATAATCATACGATACTTGCTCCGCAAGGGCAATTACTTTGTGCAATTCTTAACAAATTCGTTAAAAATCTCGAAAAAACTCGAAAAAACCTCCTACTTTACAGTAGGAGGTCTTCATGAAAATTATACACGAACGGCTTGAGTTGCCTTAAGTTCTGTAATCCATTTTTCAAATTGATCAAAATCCATTTGCTGTGCTGAGTCTGATAGAGCAATCGCTGGATCTGGATGTACCTCCGCCATGACACCATCTGCTCCAATTGCAAGAGCTGCTTTTGCACATGGCAATAATAAATCACGACGTCCAGTTGAATGTGTTACGTCAACAAATACTGGTAAGTGTGTTTCTTGTTTTAAGATAGGAACTGCAGAAATATCTAGTGTATTACGAGTAGCTTTTTCGTAAGTACGGATACCTCTTTCACAAAGAATGATTTGGTCATTTCCTTGAGATATGATATATTCTGCTGCATTTACGAATTCATCAAGTGTAGCAGCCAATCCGCGTTTTAATAATACAGGCTTTTTAACAGAGCCCGCTGCTTTTAGTAATTCGAAGTTCTGCATGTTACGAGCACCGATTTGGATAACATCGATGTAATCACAAGCAACTTCAATATCTGCTGGGTTTACAATTTCACTGATAACAGCCATGTTTGTTTCATCAGCAACGCGTTTTAAGATTTTTAACCCTTCAAGTCCTAATCCCTGGAAGTCATAAGGAGAAGTTCTAGGCTTAAATGCGCCACCACGAAGTAGGCGTAAACCATATTTCTTAGCTTCTGCAGCGACTGCAGCTGTTTGCTCATAACTTTCAACCGCACATGGTCCAACGATGAATTGTTGTGAGCCATCACCAATTTTAACACCTTTTACATCAACAATTGTATCTTCAGGTTTTTTCTTACGTGAAACAAGGAGAGCTTTGCGATGATCATCTTCTTGAATCTCAAGACCTGCCTTGAAGATTTCTTTAAAGATATGTTGTACAGTTGATGTTTCGAAAGGTCCCTCATTATGCTCTAAAATGTTATTTAACATTTTTCTTTCGCGTACTGGATCGTATCGGTTAACACCTTGTGCTTCTTTAACTTTTCCAATTTCTTGTACTAATTTCCCGCGTTCACTAATAAGTTTAAGAATTTCAAGATTAATTTCTTCTACTCTGTCGCGTAGGTTATCTAGTTCTACTTTACTCATCTCACTCTTCCTTTCTCCACCCAGTTATTATCGCAATTTAATCGAAAATATGATATATTTCTAGTAATTAGAATTCATTATAAACGATAAAATTCAATATGTCACTAAAAACTTTATTACCCAAACGCTTTTAAGCAATAAAGTATATTATGATAAAATCGGTTGATCGGTGAATACAAAAATGAAATAATTAAACAATTCTTTCATTTATACAATTGTATCGTATCAGAAAGAAAAGTCCATGGTTTTTTAGCCATGGACTTTTCTTTATTCACCTGCAGTGACTAATGCTTCTTTCGTTATACTTCTATGAGAGGCATTCCATTTTACCTTGCCATCTTCAAAAAGAAGAGCCTGTGGTGATTCATGTTTAATTTCAAAATTCTCTGCAATGTGGTTTGAGAGTTCTTTTGCTTCTTGAACATATAGATAATAGCTTGGTACATTTTCATGTTCTGACACAAATTGTTCATACTCATCAAAAGCTGCTTTACTGATTGGACAAGTAAGACTGTGCTTAATAAAAATAAATTTATTTTCTTCTTCTAGGACTTGGTTAAATTCTTCGATTGTTTCAATTTTTGTCTTCCCCATCTTTACATCTCCCATTTATTAGTAGTTAGTAGTTTGTGTATTTTCTGCGTCGTCTAAGGCTTTCTTTGCCTCAGCAAGCTTTTCCTGGAACAGCTGTTCACTTCCAGCAGAATCCTGATTTGTTTCTTCTGTCGCAGTATCTGCTGCTGGTTCATTGTTCACATGTCCACCTTCAGGCTCACTTTGTCCAGTAGAAGGTTTATAGTCTTTTACTTTTGTTAAAATCTGATTGGACTGTTCAGAAATTGTTTTGGAAAGTGAATTTGTTTTTTCCTTTACAACAGAGGCTTGATCATTTATCTGCCTACGGAATTCTTGGCCTGTTTTTGGCGCTAGAAATAATGCTGTTGCAGCGCCAACTGCTGCACCTACAATTGTTCCTAAGATAAAATTTGAACCACTATTTTTTCCCATTATAATCCCCTTTCTTCATTCGAAATTGGTTTGTCATGCTTTTGTTTCTTATCTTTCCATTTATCCCAAATCTCTATTACAGCATTCCCCACTTGGACAACCTGTGAGATTTTGGTTTTATTTTTCTCTAACTGTACTGCCACCTCTTCTGTCACATTTCCAACTGATTTATTGAAGCGTTGTAAAGAAGTTCCGACGTCTTTAACAGCATCAACAACTGTATTCAAACTCTCAGACTTCTGTTGAATATCTTCTGCAAGCTTATTTGTTTTATGCAAGAGTTCTGTCGTTTCACTTGTTACACCTTCCATCTGTTTCTCTAATCCAGATAAAGTACTTGCCACATTATCCAATGTTACTTGAAGGGAACGTAGCGTCCTTGAGAGATAAATAACCAAAATTAAAAAAGCTACTGCAATTACTGCAACACTTATGTATACGATAAGAATCATTCGTGATGCACCTCCTTCTATCTTTGTTACCCGATTTTACCGTTATCAAACATACTATCCCATTGTTTTACTTTCGACAAAAATCATTGAAGTCCTCCAAAGAATTTATAAGCAATTGATTTTAATAAACAATTTCCTTTTTTTCGGTTACAATAGGAAGGTACATAAGCAAAATTGAATTTGGAGGCATTTATTATGAAAGATCCACGTATTGAAACACTTGCTCGTAATTTAATTAATTATTCTGTACGCCTCGGGGAAGGTGAAAAAGTACTCATCGAGAACTTCGGTTTACAGCGTGAGCTCGTGATTGCGCTTATTAATGAAGCATATAAAGCTGGTGGTTATCCATTTGTATCATTAAAAGACCACCAGGTAGATCGCGCTCTTTTATTAGGTGCTCAGGAAAAGCAGTTTGAAATGAAAGCCGACTTCGAAGCAAACGTTATGAGCAAAATGGATGCCTATATAGGCTTACGATCTGGAGATAACATTAATGAGTTTGCAGATATACCGGATGACAAAATGAAAATTGAAGGAAATACAGTCGGCAAAAAAGTACATCGTGAAATACGTGTACCAAAAACAAAATGGGTAGTTCTGCGTTATCCAAATTCTTCGATGGCCCAACTAGCGAAAATGAGTACAGAAGCATTTGAAGATTTTTATTTTAATGTGTGTAATCTTGATTACGGTAAAATGAGCAATGCAATGGATGCGCTTGTTGAACTTATGGATAATACCGACAAGGTACGCATTACGGGTCCTGGTACCGACCTTACATTCTCCATCAAAGGAATTAAAGCAATTAAATGTGCAGGCGAAATGAATATCCCGGATGGTGAAGTATATACTGCTCCTGTTCGTGATTCTGTAAACGGTACTTTAACATATAACACGCCATCCCCATATCAAGGCTTCACATTTGAAAATGTTTCACTAACTTTTAAAGATGGAAAAATAGTAGAAGCTACATCAAACGATACTGAGCGTATTAATAAAATTCTTGATACAGATGAAGGTGCACGTTTTATCGGTGAGTTTGCAATTGGAGTAAACCCTTACATCCAACATCCGATGCAAGACATTCTATTTGATGAAAAAATTGATGGCAGCTTCCATTTTACACCTGGACAGGCCTATGATGATGCATACAACGGAAACAACTCAAATATCCATTGGGATATGGTAAATATTCAGCGTCCTGAATATGGCGGTGGAGAAATCTACTTTGATGATGTACTTATTCGTAAGGACGGCCGCTTTGTTATCCCTGAGCTTGAACCATTAAACCCCGAAAATCTAAAATAATTGAATTTAAAAAAGACCTTTGCGAAATGTTTCGCAAAGGTCCTTTTTTATACGACCGCCTTTTCGTAGGCATCCTGAAATTTTTGAATATCGCCAGCTCCCATAAAAATCAATACACTATTCTCATGTTTTTTAAGGATAAAAGTATTGTCTTCTTGAATTAATTCAGAACCTGGGATTTTCCCTTGTAGATCCCCAATGGAAAGCTCCCCTTTATTTTCACGGGCTGAACCGAAAATATCACATAAATAAACTTGATCCGCTTTTACTAAGCTTGCAGCAAAGTCATCCAAAAATGTCTGTGTTCTTGTAAATGTATGTGGTTGGAAAATCGCAACAATTTCACGTTCAGGATATTTCTGCCTTGCAGCTTCAATTGTTGCATTGATCTCTGTTGGGTGATGTGCATAATCATCAATTAAAATTTGATTTCCGACTCGTTTCTCAGAGAACCTGCGCTTTACACCACCGAAGCTCAACAAACGCTCTTGAATAATGGACACATCAATATTTTCATAATGGCATAAAGCAATTACACCTAAAGCATTTAATACATTATGATTTCCGTATCCATTAATAGAAAAGCTTGCAAAAAAAGTATTTCTTACAAAAACATCAAAGGTGGAACCTTCTGTGTTTTTCTTGATATTTCGAGCTTGAAAATCATTTTCTTCTCCAATTCCATAAAACACAACAGGAACCTTCGCATGAATGCTTTGAAGGTATTCATCATCACCACAAGCAATAATTCCCTTCTTAACTTGCAAGGCCATTTCTTGAAAGGCATTGAATACATCATCAATATTCGCAAAATAATCTGGATGGTCAAAATCAATATTCGTCATTATCGCATAATCAGGATGATAGCTTAAGAAATGACGTCTGTATTCGCATGCTTCAAAAACAAAGTTTTTATTATTCTCTGCTCCCTTACCACTTCCATCCCCAATCAGGTAGGAAGTTGGTTCTGCTCCTTGAAGAACATGTGCAAGTAAGCCTGTTGTAGATGTTTTTCCATGGGAGCCTGTTACAGCAACGCTCGTATACTTTTTCATAAATTCACCTAGGAAACGGTGATAGCGAATAACAGGTAGCCCCATTTCGACCGCTTTTACTATTTCTTCATGAGTATCAGGGAAGGCATTCCCGGCAATAACCGTCAGACCTTCATGAATATTTTCCTTGTCAAAAGGTAAAATCTTTATTCCTCTTTGCTCTAAAGGCTTTTGTGTGAAATAAAATTTTTCATGGTCAGACCCTTGAACTTCATAATTCATGTCATGAAGTATCTGTGCCAATGAACTCATGCCAGTACCTTTGATTCCAACGAAGTGGTAAACTGTCATATTAAGAACCTCCAACAATGTCTATCTGTAAGACAGTATATGAAATTCATCTAATTTTGATAATTGTACCCATGATTTTGAGATAGGTGCTATTAAGTAAAATCGATTTTTATGTATATACAATCATCTCACATTTTTTCATTATAGCACTAATCAATGGTGAAGACCATTACGAAAAAAATACTAGAAATCAACAAGAAGTATGAAGTATGTCCTACGAAATCACAACATAAGTGAGAAGAGTTATCCTTATTATGAACGTAGGACATTAGAATTAACCTGTTGTAGCACTGATTTTTCTTTGTGATAATGAGTAATTGATTTGATTCTTTTTACCTATAAACGAAAAAGGGCGATAACAATAGTTATCAGCCCTCATAAATCTCAGCTAAATCCTCTTCAGTTATCAAAACCTCACGTGGTTTACTACCACGAGATTCAGAGATAATTCCTTGTTCTTCCATCATATCAATTAGACGTGCTGCACGATTATATCCAATTCTAAAACGTCTTTGGACACTTGAGGTGGACGCTCCCCCATGTTCAAGAACGAATTCACATGCCTCAAAAAAGAGCTCATCCTCTTCATTTGTGATTGAAGCTTTCTTTAGAAGCTCGTCCTGTTCAAACATATAGCTTGGCTTCATTTCTGTTTTTACAAAATTCACAACTTCCTCGATTTCATCGTCTGTAACAAAGTTGCCTTGAACACGAAATGGCTTTGAAGAACCATTCTCAAGGAAAAGCATATCTCCTCTTCCAAGCAGCTTTTCTGCCCCACTTGAGTCAATAATCGTTCTTGAATCAACCTGTGAGGAAACAGAAAACGCGATACGAGTTGGAATATTCGCTTTGATTAATCCTGTGATAACATCAACTGATGGACGTTGAGTCGCAAGAATTAAATGAATTCCACAGGCCCTTGCTTTTTGGGCAATTCGGCAGATTGAATCTTCTACATCTCCAGGCGCTACCATCATTAAATCAGCAAGCTCATCAATGATAATCACGAGATAAGGTAATTTCCCGCTTTTCTCATCATGTTTTTTCACCATTTCATTATATCTGCCAATATCACGAACACCGGTATGGGCAAATAGTTCATATCTTCTTTCCATTTCTTCAACTGCCCACTTTAGGGAAGCTGTTGCCGCCTTTACATCTGTTATTACCGGGCTTACAAGATGTGGAATATGGTTATAAGGTGCCAATTCTACCATTTTGGGATCAATAAGTAGTAGCTTCACTTCATCCGGTGATGCCTTATAAAGCAAACTGACAAGCATTGCGTTAATACATACACTTTTACCCGAACCCGTCGCACCTGCGATAAGTCCATGCGGCATCTTTTGTAAATCCGTTACAATTGGCTTGCCGGAGATATCAAGACCCATTGCGACAGCTAATGGTGATTGATTTGTTTGGAATTCAGGACTTTGTATGATTTCCTTTAATAGTACAGGCTTGCTTTTTCTATTTGGTACTTCAATACCAATTGTATTTTTTCCAGGAATCGGTGCTTCGATCCGAATATCCTTGGCAGCCAAACTTAATTTAATATCATCTGATAGATTGGTAATTTTATTTACTTTCACTCCTGGCTCAGGGTGTACCTCAAATCTAGTAACAGCAGGGCCCTGAGTGACATTCACCACTTTTGCACGCACTTTAAAATTTCTTAAAGTTTGGTCTAAAATATTTTGTTGGTCAAGTAGCCATTGACTGTCATCAGCTTGTTCAGCAGGAGGCGCATTTAAGAAAGATAGCTCTGGGAAAGTATAGCCTAGTTGTTGAACATCGTCTTCCTGATGTGTTTGTAATTCTTCCTGCATTGGTTGTTCCTGATCCACTGGCTGTTCACTTTGTCTTGATTGTTCCTGTTCAACTACTTGTTCATTTTGTCTTGGTACTTCCTGTTGTCTTTTTTGTTCAATTGGTTCAACAGGAGTTACTTGTGTTACTTTTTCTGGTTGCCGCTGTGACAATTTCTGTTTGTCCTTTTTAAACATTAATACATTAAACGGTATATTCGATTGTCTCGGCTCTGTTCTGGTCTGTTCACTTTTCTCTATCTGTTCAACCTGTATTTCAGTATTCTCTATAGAAGTTTCAGTTTCCTCCGCTTTAGGATCTTCTTGCACTTCAATATTTTCAATCTGATCAACTGGTTCTTCTGTCACAATTTCTTCAGTGTGTATCATTTCTTGTTCAACTAGATTTGTTTCCTCAGACGGATTCAACTCCTCCACAACTACTTGTATTGGAGTTTCTTCATTAATAGACTTTTCACTTTGTGGCTCAATAGCTGCCGGTATTTCCTCAGTTACCTCTTCTTCTCTTATTAATTGATTCGCAAAGCTTGCCACCTTTTGCTCGGTACCTTCAAATGTAGTTGAACCTTTATACTGTTTTGGTTCAACTTGCTCCGTTAGTATGAATGTTGAAGCAACCTCTTCTTGTGCTTCTTTCCATGCCCTAGCAATCGATTCTGTATCTGCGATAGGCGTTGAAGGAAGTTCATACTCTACTATTTCTTGAGCTGTTTCCTGAGCTATTTCCTGAGGCTTTGGTTTACCTAGACCAAATACCGGGGATGGTGTCTCGGATGGTTGAAAGGGTTGTTTCTCATGTAACTTTACAACGGTTTTAGGAGTTGAATTCCTAGTTGGTTGTGAGGTTCTTGTTTGTTGAGTTTGCTGAACTTTTTGTGCTTGCTGCGGTTTTGGTGTTTGCTGTGCTCGCTGAGTCTGCTGAGTTTGCCTGGTTTGTACCTTTTCCTTTTTTAACCTAGTTTTTTCTTGATCTGGTATGACAGGAAATCGAAAATTTCCCTTTGGGTATTCATAAGTCACTCTTGCCTCAACAGTTTTGTTTTGTCTCATTTGAGTCGTTTTTATTTCAATTGGATCATCATCGTCCGTCTGTAAAAAATGTAGTAATCTTTTTATCCAATTCACAACTATCACTCTTCCATTTCAATTCTATTCTTTATTGTAACAAAAAAGCCGCTAGTTTTCCTAGCGACTTTTGGTAGAGAATGTTTTATTTTCTTGGGCGATTTTTCCCAAGGATAAAGATGGGCTCAAGTTTACCATCTTCATAAATAAATGATAGAGCCGTAATGGGAACACGTCCGCTTGCAAAGAAACTCATTGTCATTTGAGCAAGGATATCATATCCCGTATCATTTTGAACATCAACTATTATCAGTACATCCTGATGTGGGACAGCTACAGCCATTGTTCCTTTAATTTGTTGGCTCATTTTTTGTAAAAAGGCATCATTCAAGATACGACTTGCATCATATCCATCGTTTTTATTTATAAAATAAAAGGTATTGCCTGCAACTTTGTCAGTCTTGTATGAAACATCTAGGGAACGTAGATTAAACCTCGCTATTTCACGGATCCGTTCAAACTTCCAATTTTCTTTATCAAGAAGTTTTTTATCGACCAAACGGTACGTTGTTCCTAAATCAAGTGCATAATAGATTCTTGTTTCTGCAGTATGGTCATCGTAAATAAGTTCTTCTCCCTCATTCGATTCAGTCGGGAAGGAGGTTGAACGAATAACAGGATAAATGTTCTTTTCTTTACCCTCAAGTTCCAATTCACTATTCATAAAAGTCAAAGATTCTTCAATATAATAAATGACTTCATCAAGACTTCCAGGACCTTCTTCTTGATATTTCGCGACTATTCCAGGTAGTGTGACAGTCATTCCTTTCTTCGTTTCCTTGTCTTCGATACGTAAGGTATCTTTCTCTCGATCAAAAGAAAATTGCCAATTATGATGAGATAGCTTATCTTGTATTATTTTCTTTACCTTTTTTGAATCCATTTTCCTATTATGTTTTTGGTCCATAAAATTAATCTCCTCTCTACGTGATCTTAAGAGAGACCATTAATGAATTGTTCGATTTCTTCTTTCGTTTTACGGTCCTTACTTACAAAACGTCCCGTTTCCTTTCCGTCCTCGTAAGCCACAAAGCTCGGTATACCAAAAACGTTCAGAGTCGCACATAAATCAATAAATTCGTCACGGTCTACAAAGTAAAATGTATAGTCAGGATACGAACTCTCTATTTCAGGCAAAAATGGATCGATAAAACGGCAGTCTGGACACCAATCTGCTGAAAACATTAGAATGTTCTTTCCGCTTTTGATTAATTCTTGATATTGGTCTATCGTTTCAAGTTTTTTCATGGGCTTTACCTCCAATTTCCGTATGAACTAATTATCATATATTCTTTACCTAAAAACAAATAAAAGCCCCTACTAGTGTAGGTGGCTTAATTTCAATATTTCACGGAAGATACGATTTGCATCATCTCGGTTGCACTTTCAGAAATGTCGCTTACCTTTGTTTCGGTTGTCATTTTTACTCCGCCAATTCCCACAGTCACAAGGTAAAGCTTGTCCTCTATTTCAAAAGCTTTTACATAGCCAAATCGTTCTTTATCTGTATAGGTTTTGTCAATTGCAAATTCCTTCGCATCAACTGAGTTATATAATACATCACTTGTACGCTCTTCATTAGGATTAACAAATAAAATAAATGTTTGGTTACCGTTTTGAAGGATTACGTTATTTTCATCCTTCTCTTCTATCTCCATAGTAGATGGCAAATAAAAGGAAACATCACCGTTTTCACTATTTGTCTTTTCGGGTTGAGCTTTAAACACATCTTCGACCCCTGCAACCGTTTCCTTAGATTCATCTTCAATCGATGCACAACCTGCCAAAAGTCCTACAAGCGATATAAAAATGAAAACAAGGACTTTCCCTAGTTTCATATTCTCTCACCCCTTAAAAAGGTAGCTATTCTCTTTTTCTATAATAAACCTATTAATTTATTAGTTGCAAGAGTAATCTACTTATTTTAATCAATAAGAAATAAGTACCATTTATTTGTTACAATTATGAATTAAATGAATTAAATCTTTTTCTATATGCATACTGGCCAACAAGAAGCTTTACTACATGTGTGAACATATCTTTTCGATTCACATACTGGTTCGTGAAAATACCGATTGCACCCTCAGCCTTGCGAATATCCTTTTGTTTTGTGAAATCCTCCATCACATCCCCAAGTTCAATTCCCATTTTTAATTCTCTAGCAATTTCACTTGGTAGGAGGATTCTTGCTCCACCTGCAATTATCGGATCATTGTCTTGATCAACAATTGCACCCCAATTACATAAAAACATTCCAAACTCGGTTTCAACAACCCCACCCTCTAAGCCAATTCCAAGGTCTGCGCCTTCCTTTTCCAGAGCAGACTTCGCGCGATTCATTGCACCGTGAATGGTCTCCTCATCTGAAAAAGGTTGGGCTGACACACCAGAAGATACGGATGTTGGATGAAAATTCGCTTCAATGCCACCAAATCCTTGTATAATTGCATCCACTTTTGCGGGATTTTTCGTACCAATTGCAATTTGTATCATTATATTACCACCTCTTTATCAAAACGAATGCTCGGCTTGAGCCGAGCACTTTACATTTGCTACCTTTATTTTTACCCATTTTGACGAATGGAATCAACTGTAGTGCGATCAGAATTCTTTACAAGGGTAACCAGTAATTCTTTTGCAGCAGCATAGTCATCCACATGAATAATTGACGCATGTGTATGGATATAACGAGAACATATTCCGATAACTGCTGATGGCACACCTTCATTTGAAAGATGAACTTGGCCAGCATCTGTTCCACCTTGAGAAACAAAATATTGGTATTTAATATTATTGGATTCTGCTGTGTCTAAAATAAATTCACGCATACCACGATGTGTAACCATCGTACGGTCAAATATTCGAAGTAAAGCACCGTGTCCAAGTTTACCAAATGCGCTCTTATCTCCAGACATATCATTTGCTGGACTTGCATCTAGGGCATAGAAAATATCAGGTTTAATCATTGTAGCCGACGTTCTTGCACCTCTTAAACCTACTTCTTCTTGTACAGTTGCACCAGAATAAAGTGTATTTGGTAACCGGGTTCCCTGCAATTCCTTTAATAGTTCGATGGAAAGCCCACAGCCATAGCGGTTGTCCCATGCTTTGGATAATATTTTCTTTTCGTTAGCCATTGGTGTAAATGGACAAATCGGAACTACCTGCTGACCAGGATTGATTCCCAAGCGGATTGCATCTTCACGATCATCAGCACCAATATCAATTAACATATTTTTAATATCCATTGGCTTTTTACGTTGGCTCTCTTCCAGTAAATGTGGAGGGATTGATCCAATAACCCCGATTACAGGACCATTGTCAGTAATCACCTGTACACGTTGTGCTAGAAGAACTTGGCTCCACCAGCCACCTAAAGTCTGGAAACGAAGCATTCCATTATCTGTGATTGATGTAATCATGAATCCAACTTCGTCCATATGGCCAGCAACCATGACAGTTGGTCCGTTACTATCACCACGGCGTACTCCAAAAATACTACCTAATCCATCTTGTACAACCTCATCTGAGTATTTTTCAAGCTGTGAACGCATAAACTTTCTTACCTGGTGTTCATTCCCTGAAGCTCCAGGAAGCTCTGTTAACGTTTTAAAAAGCTCAAGTGTATCCTGTTTCAATGTCATTCTCCTTCCGGTATATAAGAGTCGTAACAAGTAGCAAAAATTTGATTCTATTATGTACATTATTTAGTATATCGAAATTGTTTTTTCGTTACCATAGCGAACATGGAGATTTTCATAAAAAGAAGTTATACTTATCACAAGGATTAAGTCCGTTTAGGAGGGATTAAATGAGCTGGAATAAGTTTTTTCTTGGTTTTGGTGTTGGATTTGCAAGTGCATTTCTTGTTAAAGAAGCATTAAGTGATTCAACGATTCCCGGTGACAAAGCCTTAAAACTGGCCAAAGAAGCTTTCAAAAAGAATGGCCCAATTGATGGGTCTTGGATTCAAATGAATCCGGAGGACTACACAAAATCAGGCATTCACTATCAAGTATACAAAGGTGGCATTTCTCGTAAACTAAATCAAGAAAGCCACCAATATGAGTTCGTAATGGATGCAAAAACAGGTTCCATATTAGAGGTTAACCCATTGTAAGGCATATTAGCTTATAAGATTTTACTGCTTATAAGCTATTTTTTTATTCTCGAATTCTTTTTAATGAATCAATCATTTCTCCCGATTGATTCCATTTAATTGCTCGATATAAAGCATCATGATAAAAAATATACCATGCTTCTTTTGCAAGTCCTTCACCCATCCATTTTTGTTTTTGCTCTATCGATTTCATTGGGTAATCATCATAAGCCAATACCCATAAAACATTTTGATGGGCATGTGTCGGCATGATATCCGCCATATGTATTGCCTGTTCATTTTGACTTTCTAATAAAATAATAGAGTGACCATCACTGTGTCCACCTGTATGTATCATCGTAATTCCAGGGACAACCTCAAATTTGTCAGTAAACGTATTTACTTGATGTTCGATTGCTTCCCAATTATCTTTCCAGTATGTCGCTTTTGAGCGGATATTCGGATTGCGCATTTCTTGCCATTCCACATCTGATGCGTAGATGACAGCGTTCTCAAAAGTAGCTACCAATTTTTCATTTTTCCATTTCGTAAGACCACATGCATGATCAAAATGAAGGTGAGTCATAATGACGATATCAATATCGCTCGTTGTAAGTCCAAGTTCTGCTAAAGACTTGTCAATAGTAGACTCCTCCAGGACCCCAAAATTTCGTTTCAGCTTATCTGTCAGTTTCCCATTGCCAATTCCTGACTCAATTAAAATATTTTTTGAACCTGCCTTTACAAGGATTGGATCTGTGCGTAGTTCAATTTGATTTTTTTCATTATGTGGATATTTTTTTGACCATAACGGCTTAGGTACAACACCAAACATTGCACCACCATCTAAATGTGTAACACCGCCATTTAACCAAGTAAGTGTAATATCACCAATTACAAGCTGTTCCATTCTTTCCCCACCCTTCACCAACGGTTATCCTCATTTTACCATTATTAATAAAATTTATAAATCATCATTCTGTAAGTAAACAAACATAAAAAAACCCATAAACCAATGTTTATGGGAAGTGTTACGATTATTTAGGTTGATATCGGACCTCTGAACGATAGATCGGATGTCCCATTTCGGAAAATTTTTCTTCATACTCCGTCATAATATTATCTTCAAAATCTGATTTATGAAGGTCAAGACTTACAAATGTTAAAAGCAGACCATATTCAGAAAAGCTTCTCAACGAATATTCGAATAAGCCACGGTTATCTGTTTTAAAATGAATTTCACCTTCGTTAACAAGGATATCCTCATACATTTGTAAGAACGTTTTATAGGTTAAGCGACGTTTTTCATGACGTGTTTTTGGCCATGGATCACTAAAATTGAGATAAACGCGGTCAACTTCTCCTTTTTCAAAAAAGTCCCTAAGCTTATCTGCATTTTGATTCAGTAATTTAAGATTTGGTATCTCCGCTTCAATCACACGGTCTAAAGCTGAGACTATGACACTTTCATATAATTCAATCCCAATAAAGTTGATATTAGGATGAGCTTTTGCCATCTCTGTAACAAATCTGCCTTTACCTGTACCTACTTCTATATGAATCGGATTATCATTTCCAAATACTTGATTCCAGTTCCCTTTATGTTCAACTGGATTCTCGATAACGTACTGTGGGTATGAAGCTAATCTTTCCTTCGCCCACGGTTTATTGCGCAAACGCATGATTGCCACCTCATTTAAGTTGTATCGCACAAAAGAATAACATGTCCAAAGCATTCGTGCAAGGCTTGTTGGACGATTTTATGCCAAAAAACAACGTAAACCCACCGATTGGTGAGTTTAGTGTTTACGTCGTATAAAAATGGTCATTTCATGGAAATGTAGTATAGAGACAACATCAAAAAGGAAGTGTTCTAAAATGCCTCTAGATCATACACATCAAATGGATATCTTAAAGGATATATTATCAAATCATCAAATGGATTGCTGTGGTACAGTATCTGAATGTGAGCAATTAGGAAGACTGATTCAATCCCTTCTGGCAAACCCAAATATTGACCAGAGTGTGAAACAGGTTTTAACTGACGTCTATTCTTATAGTCAAAAAGGGCAATATACCCAGCATCTAGATAACCATATTGAATCACATCAAAATCAAATTAATCAATGGATTTCAGATATTGACCAATACTCATAATAAATGCTCCAAATATTGCAGCCAATGAAGGATTTCCTTCTCCTTCTTTTTAACCTGATACCAACCTAAAAGATGCAAAGATTGTGCAACCACATACCATTTCATACGCAGAAGCAAATTATCTGTTAATTCCATTCCGTAGAGACTGATCCATTTTGGCCAGTCTTCTTTTTTTATATACCAATGTAAAAGCATACCAATATCAACTGCAGGATCTGCAATCATTGCTCCATCCCAGTCAATTAAGTAGAGCTCATTGCTATCTGATAATAACCAATTGTTATGATTGACATCAGAATGACAAACGACATTATAATCATGTTCCATATTTTTAAGTTCTTGCTCTAAAAATGTGATGGCCTTGTTTACAATTTCAAACTTTAATAAGTCTGGATGCAATTTTCGTAATACATCTTCCAATACATCCTTGGCTTCTATAGGCTTTTTACCTATACGTCTTAGCATTTCTAATAACTCATTGGACTGATGAATCTTTTTAAGTAATCCCGCCACATTTTCACCGTTCATCTCAGCAGGCTTTAATTCTCTGCCGCTGAGCCATTGCTGTGCTGTGACAACATCGCCATTTTCGAGACGCTTCGTCCAAATTAACTTCGGAACAATCCCTTCTGCAGAAAGAACCGCAAGAAACGGGGATGAATTTCGTTTAAGAAATATTTTTTTATCATTTAATTGGGCAAAATACGCGTCTCCCGTTGCACCACCCGCTGGGGAGTAATCCCACTCGTTGCCTAATACGTATGTAAGCCAGTTTATTTCCAATTTCAACACAACATTTCCTAATAAATATAAAATAAAAAAGACAGCTATTGAACGTACAATATAACAATAGCTATCTTACTAAATTTTAGCGTTCATTTACAATTAAAGTCAAGATAAAGAAACTTTTTCGCTATAAAAAATAGCAAAAATAACACAGGAAAATAGTACCAAGTCATCTTATTTGACCAAAAAGGGCATTTTTCGATGCTGAACTTCAACCTGAACAGGCGTTTGGCCAATGAATTCACCATCTGCATGTACGATCATTTTCTCATCTGATTCAATACGAATAGTTACACCTCTATGCTCCGCAATTTCTTTAAACTTGGTATGAGCTCCGAAGAATACTGTCGCAAATACAAATAGAAGTTTGATTCTTGAAAGATGATGGACGACCGTAATATCAAAGAAACCATCTGTTGTCTTTGCCTGTGGTGCTATTTTCATTCCTCCTCCATAAAAAGGTTGATTTGAAACGGTCACAAACCAAACATTTTCATAATGGAAATCTTTCCCGTCAACATTTACTGTAACATTCGTAAGGTGATAGGTAAAAAGGAGTCGGATCAATGCACCGACATATGCTAATGAGCCGAGATGTACCATATTTAAGTATTTCTTCATTATCGATTCATTTGTTCGCTTCGCAACTGCAGCGTCAAAACCTGTACCTAAGCTACTCACAAAATAGGAGCTCTTTGTTTTCCCTTGAATCTTGCATTTTCCAATATCAAATAATTTTCCCTTAGCTGATTTATTGAGAATAATGAAGGAGAGTGCATCTAATGGAGATTTTGGCACTTTAAAACCCCTTGAAAAGTCATTGCCAGAGCCAGCTGGGATATACCCTACCTTAATTTCAGGATAATACACCATGCCATTGACGACTTCATTAATGGTTCCATCCCCCCCAACAGCAATGACAGCCTCCACCTTATCTTCAAACATTGAACCGATTTGTCGCGCCAATTCACCGGCATGATTTGGGTGTTTTGTAAAGAAAGAACGATAGTGGATATTTTTCTGTTCTAATTCATGTTTAAGCTGGTTCCAGACTTTTAATCCCTTTCCGTTCCCAGCCTGCTTATTTACAATAAAAATCAATAGTTTCATAGTTTATCCTCAAAAAATATGACATACATGACTTAATAGTATTTTATATTTATAGCGATGACAATAGAAAAAGGGTGCATTCTTTGCACCCCTAATCCATTCTGCGCACGCAAACTGTATGACAGTATTGTAGTAACGCATTGCCTGCTTTTAATTGCATATGTTTTAATGGAGAACTCATATTTCGCAACCCGGTAAACCACTCTTCATACTTTCTTTTTTCCACTAAATCCACATCAAATGGGGCAAGCGGAAAATCAATATAGCCTGTACGATTCAAAATCACTTTCCGAATTGGCAGCTCGATATCATA
This sequence comes from Fredinandcohnia onubensis, assembly GCF_031181385.1. Classification (GTDB taxonomy): domain Bacteria; phylum Bacillota; class Bacilli; order Bacillales; family Bacillaceae_L; genus Ferdinandcohnia; species Ferdinandcohnia onubensis_C. The sequence continues at coordinate 59,080 of NZ_JAPSKV010000004.1, read as the reverse complement.
TAGAGTATAAATCGTACGAACGATACCATCCATCCGATCAAGTTCAATCATCGGTGATAACACTTTTTTATCATGCTTTCCTTTTCGTTCAATCCAAAACCTATCATTTGAGCCTATAAATACACTGTTTTCTTCCCCTTCAAGAATTGTAATTAACCAAGTTGTCGTCGGGGTGATCATGATAATTTCCACTTCAACCGGTGCATTTTTTAACTTAAAAATGGGTCTATATAACACAAGATACGTGTCTGGAAATCGCTGAAGAAAGTATTTTAAATTATGATCCTTGTAAAATTCCTTATCGATATACGACTTTTCCCGAATCGTGGAACTAGCCCACTTCATTTGAAAATCAAAGATATGATCAAGAAAATGTTGTTTCTCTATCGTTGTCTGTTCCCATTGTTTTCTCTTTTGACGGATAAACTGGCTGGGATACCGAAACATATCAATCTCATACCTAGATATATAATCCTGCAATTTTATTAATTGTCCCAACTTCTTTACACCTCATTATAGAAAAAAAGAAAACAGTACTGGCAATATGATTGATGTATAGACCGCACTTAAAATCATCGCGATCGAGCTTATTGCTCCTTGATTTGTTCCTATTTCCAATGCCTTTGCTGTACCAATTCCATGTGATGCTGTCCCAAAACCTAAACCTACCCCAACAAAGTGATTGACCTTTACCATTTTTAAAAGAAGTGGACCAAACATAGCACCCGAAATTCCCGCAAACATCACATAAACGGCCGCAAGTGCAGGTATACCACCCGTCACATTTGCAATATCCATAGCAACGGGAGATGTCACTGATTTTGGAGCAATAGAAAGAATGATATCTAAATCGATTGCTAATACTTTTGAAAAATAAAGTCCTGATATGATTCCTGTCGTTGAACCTACAAACACGCCAATGAAAATCGGAATGAAAAATTCCTTTAACGATTTGCGATTTTGATATAACGGATAGGCCAATGCCACCACTGCAGGTCCGAGTAGCTCATCTATCCATATTCCACCCAACATATAGGTTTCATAAGGGATTGAGAAGAATATCAAGAAAATAAGAATCACAAAGGTAGTTGTTGCAATCGGAACTAGTAATGGGTGGTTATATCGCTTATACAGACGTGTCATCAAAAGAAAGATAATGATCGTACAAACGATAGAGCTAATCGCATATAGAGTATTCATGCTCCAAAGCCCTCCCCTATATTCTTGCTTAGCTTTTGTTGTTTTCTAGCTGCTAATTTGTCACCAACTATACTTGAAGTAAGCATAACTAGAATTGTACTGAACAACACAATGGCAACCGTAATTAAGCCCTTCCCTTTAAAAAAGGAGAGGTAATCCATGATTCCAACAGTTGCTGGAACAAAGAGCAGTGCCAAATACGCAAGTAAAAATTGCGCCCCTTCTCCTAGCCATTTTTCTTTAATGATGTTTGTTTGTAATAAGATAAATAACAAAATCATCCCAATAATACTACCTGGAATAGATGTGTGTAAAAGCCCTTGTATCAACGTTCCGATCCAATAAATCATATATAAAATGGCGATTTGAAAACAAATCTTAACAAATCTCATCGAAAAATTCCCCTTTTTAGCTCAATGAAAATATCGATAACGGCTGATACTTCGGCGTTCGATTCAAGTGAGTTTGATATAGTACAAAATGCTCTGCTTTAAATAGTGATTGGTCTTCTTTTGGCTGTACGATTTCATTTAAATCATTTATAGAAAAAAGATCTTCAGATTTCCATTTTCTTGCCATTGTAATATGTGGAGTAAACTTTCGCTTATCAAGTGCAAAGCCCAAGCCCGTGCACGCTTGATAGATATCTTTTTGAAGAGCACTTATTGCTTCGCTTTCTTCTACTCCAGCCCATAAGATACGAGGAGAATTTGATTTACCAAACGTTCCTAGCCCATTCAGTTGAAGAGTAAAGTGTGAATGCTGCTTAGCAATTTCCGGCATTTCTTTTTTGATGGAAGTCAATTGTTTAAACGATGCCTGCCCCCCTAAAAAAGCAAGCGTAATGTGTAAATCCTCAGGATGTACCCATGACTTAAACGGTAGGCGTGGTTCAAGCATTTCTCGCCATTTAAACAAGAGCTCTTTTGTCTCTGGAGGAAGTGCTAATGCAAGAAAGTAGTGTGTTTGATGCTCCATTTTAAAGCTCCTTTTCTGACATAATTTATTTACTCATTTTAGCAAACTTACGGATAAAGGGAAACTAGGGCAGATTCTAACGGCGTTAGTACTTAATCCCAATTTAAAAGCCCGCCACTAGGGCGGGCTCGTGCATCTTATTTCGCTAATTCATATATCGCTTGAGCATAAATTGCGGTTGCCGTAACTAAATCGTCTACTAAAATAAACTCATCCTTTTGGTGAGCAACATCTGGGCGACCTGGGAACAATGGACCGAATGCTACACCCGCTTCTAATGACCTTGCATATGTTCCTCCACCGATTGAAACCAAAGTAGCCTCTTCACCAGTTTGTTCCTCATAGACTTTTTGAAGAGTTTGAATTAATGGATGATTCTTATCAACATGGTGTGGTGAAGAATTACTGTAATTCGTAAGCTCAAATCCGAGTTTCTCACATACTTCCTCAAGTTTCTTCTTCGTTCCGTCCATATCATTTGTTACAGGATAACGTAAATTTAATCCAAGTCTTCCACCATTCACTGAAGAATAGGAAAGCTTTCCAACATTAATGGTTAGATCACCTGTAATATCATCACTATAGGAAACACCAAGACTTCTCCCTCTTGAATCACCAACGAAATATTCATTTATAAAGTTTACATATTGCGTAGCTTGCTCATCTAATGAATATCCTTGTAAGAAGGTTGCCAAATATAAGCCCGCATTTTTTCCATGGTCTGGCTCCATCCCGTGAGCAGACACACCTTTAAGCTGTAAAATGATGGTATCCTCATCACAAATGCCACGACCTTCTAATGCGTTTTTATGTAAAAACTCCTGGAAATCATTCACCATTTCCTGAAGATTTGCTTTCCCTTCAAGCTTGGACACTGCAAAATCAGGAACCATGTTGTAGCGTCGCCCTGAACTGAATGACTCTATGCGAAGCTCACCACCAGAAGCTTGACCCGATTTTTGAACCAAATCAAAATCGGCGATTCCTTTTTCAGCATAAATAATCGGGAAATCCGCATCAGGTGCAAAGCCCATTGTCGGCATTTCTTCGTGCTTAAAATAATGGTCGACACAGCGCCAATCACTTTCTTCATCCGTTCCAATGATCATTCGGACACGTTTAGAAAGTGGTAAATTCAATTCCTTTACTATTTTCATCGCATAATATGCAGCCATTGTTGGACCTTTATCATCGAGTGAACCTCTTGCAATTATTTTTCCGTCACGAATTTCTGCCCCAAACGGATCACTAGACCATCCATCCCCTTCTGGTACAACATCAATATGGCATAGTATACCAACCAAGTCATTTCCAGAACCCATTTCAAGATGTCCTGCATAGCCATCAAGGTTTTTAGCGCTAAAGCCTTCCGCACTGCCTTTGTCTAATAAATAGTGTAATGCCTCGTCAATTCCCGCTCCAAACGGTGCATTTGGAGTCCCATTTTCTTCATCAAGTACACTTTTTATCCTCAAAAAGTCTTGCGTATCTTTAATCAATTGTTCTTTACGTTTTGTTACTTCTTCAAGCCAGTTTATCTGTTCCATCCAAATTCTCCTTACACTATGATCAAAATCAGTATTAATCCTACGATTGATATTACAGGAAGCGATATTAAATTCACAATATAGTGTTCCGCCTGTATACGAATAATATCATCTTAGAAAAGGTTGTAAGCTTGTCTATCCTTTTAGAAGAATTCATCCAGAATAAGAACTATTGAATAAGGCCAATCATTAGCAATAGTAAAACAAACTGTTCAAGTGCCCAAGCTACAAATAAAGATGTGAATGCACCTAATACAATGAATAAGAAAACTGTAATAAAGCCTTTTTTCCATGATGAAACGATATCGTCCAGGTATTGCTTCCATCCGAGAATAAGGGCTTTTAGGCTGATAAAATAAAAGGTAACGCTAAGAATTTCTAACCAAGATAGTTTGTAATAATTGAATAAGAATGGAGCTACTATCCCTATAAGAATAAGTACTCCTACACTATAGCCAAGAACATATAGATTACGAGTCGATTTTTTCAAAGCCACAACAAGGTTGCGTTTTTGAAGTAAAAATAATTGGTCTGCTTCTTCCAAAAATGTCCGAATGCGTCCTTCCCAGCAAAAAAAATAGAGCAAAATAAATAGAAAGGAAAGTGGGAAACCATTAACCCAGCTTGGAATTTCAGTTCCGGAATATAAGCATATGTATGGTTATTGATAAAGTTTATCTTGCTATTTGTGTTTTCCAATAATCCGAGAATTGTTTTTATCGTTGTACTTTTACCTGCACCATTTGGTCCTATAATCCCAACGATTTCACCTCGGTTGATTGAAAAAGAAAGATCTTCTACAATCTTATTATTTTCTTCATAGCCCGAATCATGAAAAAGTTTCCTTAATTTGGACGACCTTTACCAAACTGTAATTAAAATGTAAAAAACAGAATAGTAGAAATAATTTATGATAATAATAGAAGTAAAATGTAAATTCTTGAAAACTTTTGCGGAAATAGTCATACTATTCAGTTAGAACTATATATATATAGCAAACGCACCTGTAATGAGAAGAGGTGATAAAAGGACATATATATAAGATTGTTTGTTTAAAATATGAATACGTCATAGCGATTGATATTTTTGAAAAGTGTTTTGATTAATAGGAAGACTGAGACATATCTGGCATGTACAAAAATGATAAGGAGTGGTTTTTTGAAGCCTTCAACAAACCGTATGTTAACTCGTATCAAATCAGTCTACATGTTTATTAACGAAAAAGGGACTGTAACAACACAAGAGCTTGTGGATGAATTTGGAATTACATCAAGAACCATTCAGCGTGATTTGAATGTGTTAGCATATAATGATTTGGTTCGCAGCCCTAGCCGAGGAAAATGGACAATCACAAAAAAGAAAGTCAAAATATCTTAGCAACCAATTATAAGGGGCGCTTGAAGAAGGTAGCAAATAACTTCACACTAGAAAGCCTATTCATACAGATACATACATAGAAACTATATTTGCAAAGATAAAGGGCTGTCTAATGACAGCCCTTGTTAATTTTTCGTATAGTTTTTTAATTGGAAGACCTCATCATCCGTTAACTCACGATATTCCCCTAACTCGAGAGATTCATCTAGTGGTAACGGCCCCATTTTAACCCTTTTCAAATAGATGACTCGCTTTCCAACCGACTCAAACATCCGCTTTACTTGATGGAACTTTCCTTCTTCAATGATTACTTCGATTTCAGAGCGTAATCCACTGCTGATGATTTTTAGTTCAGCTGGCATCGTTTCATATCCATCATCAAGGGTAACCCCGTTTCGAAATGCCTCCACATCCTCTTGAGTTACTTCACCTTCAATAATGGCAACATAGGTTTTGGGTACATGTTTTTTGGGAGAAAGCAACTGATGGGCAAGCTGACCGTCATTTGTTAACAGCAATAAACCTTCTGTATCTTTATCCAAACGTCCGACTGGAAAAGGCTTGTAGACCGTATCTTCCATTTCTAATAAATCAAGAACAGTGTCATGAAGATAATCCTCAGTTGCCGATATAACACCCTGAGGTTTATTTAGCATTAAATAAATGAATTCCTTGTATTCGATCATTTCACCATGAACGGTGACTGAATCTGATTCTACATTTACATGCTTACTAGAATCTTTGATGGCTACTCCATTTATTTGAACTGCTCCTGATTTTAATAGGCCTTTAACTTCTTTTCTACTTCCAAATCCTCGATTGGCAAGTAATTTATCAATTCGCAATGCAATTACCTCCTTTTTACTCCGCGAATACCCATTCTTTATTAGAATGGGCGTTTTATTCATTGCACAAACGCCCTTCATACATACACTGTTATTGTATTTTTATAAAGAAAAAGGAGCGATACCACAATGTATTATTATGATAATCGTCAACAACCTCAGGGCTTCTTCCCAGGATTTCCTGGATTTCCAGGTGGAGGCGGAAACGTAGATCGTCGTCTCGACCGTCTTGAGCGCCAAGTCCAAAGACTAGAAAATCAGATCGACCGTTTAGACCGCCGTATCGACCGCATTGAGCGTCGTCTAGGGATTGGAACTTTCCAAGGCTAAGCCATTGTATGATCCTTCTAACAGGGAAAAATTTTTCCTCACACACAAATCGAATAGATATATTCGAAAAAAAGGCTGTCACTTACTGTACAGCCTTTTTTCTATCTCTTGATAAAAATGCAAATCGATTGCCGAGGAGGACCTCCAATAGTCGTGAACGATAAGCTAAAAATAGGTACACCGCAGCCCCAACTACAACCCCAACTAAGAGCACGAAGACTGACTGCACTCTACCATTTTCAAATTCGACAACAAAAGATAATAACCATCCGATTAAAAATATAGCCAATGCCATAACAGTTGCGAAAATACCCATTAGTAACGACCTTCTTGCAAACATTGAGTATTTATATCCTGCATGTCTTGAAATCATCCAGAAACAATATAAAATGGCCATTGTGTATCCTAAGGCAGTAGCAAGAATTGAACCAATCTCACCAAACCAGGAGATAAACGGACTATTGAAACTAATTTTGAAAATTAGCCCCATAAACAAACTTACCACTGCAAACTTTTGCTTATTAATTCCTTGTAGAATAGCAGCTGAAATCGAATAAAAAGAAAATAGAATCGCAACAGGTGCATACCATCTCAAAATTCGACCGCCAGCTTCACTCATTTCAAAAAATGCATTAAAGGCTGGATATGCTAATACTGATAAACCAACAACGGCTGGTAATACTAACAGTACACAAATTTGGAAGGTCTTATCAATTTGACTTCTAAGCAAACTAAAGTCCCCGGATGTAAACGACTTTGTAATCGTTGGAACAAGCGTTAAACTAAATGCTGTCGCTAATGACACAGGAATCATAACCAATTTTGGAACCATGAAAGTGACATATGAAAACAATCCCTCAGATACATCTTTATCGACTCCGTTGCTCATCATTGTTTTGTTAAATGTAAGTTGGTCAACATATTGATAAAGCGGAATTGCAAGTCCTACAATAACAAAAGGTCCCGCATAGGAAAACAGCTCCCTAAACATCTCTTTTGTTGTCATATCTGTTTGTGGTTTACTTTTCGCGAGCATTTCATCTAAGTATGGTTTTCGCTTAAACCAATACCATAGGAGGATTACCAAACCACCAAGAGCCCCAATAAAGGCACCAAATGTAGCTAATCCAACAGCAAATACTCTCTCTCCATCGATTATCTTCATCACTATAAAAGTTGCTGCAAGAACAAAGGAAATACGGACAATCTGTTCCACAACCTGTGAAACAGCAGTTGGTCCCATTGATTGGTGACCTTGGAAGAAACCTCGTTGAATACTCATAATCGGAACAACAAGTAATGCAAAGCTCACCATTCTTATCACGAATGTAACATCTTCAACCGTATTTCCTGCATCCCCCCCACCAAGAACAATTGGCGCAAGAATGGGTGCAATTAAGTTAAGAATTGTAAAACCGACTAAACCTGTAAGCCCCATTACGATTAGCCCAGATTTATACATCCTCATCCCGGTATGATAATCGCCTAATGAATTATATTTCGAAACAAATTTAGAAACAGCAGCTGGAATTCCCGCTGTTGATATAAATAAAAATATTGTATATTGTGCATAACCATAAGAATAAAGGGCAGATCCAAGGCTTCCAACTAAATAAACGAAAGGAAACACATAGATCATTCCAAGTACTCGAGAAATATATGTAGCAAGGGTTAAAACAAATGTCCCACGCAATAATTTCGAATCTGACATATAAAATCCCCAATCTGTATTTTTGAAGACTAACCAAATAATTTTATCATACTTACAAAAATTATTAACCTAAAATTATTGTCTGTTTCTTAATTTATTGGCTTCTTTAGCTTTGTCATGTATAGTTTAGACTTGTTAGTTTTTAATTTCAACGTTATTCTATGTTTCAACAATTTAGCACTCCCATGATATGATGTAATAAGGAAAGTATGGGAGTGTGTAGAGCCATGAAAGATATTATTTTGTTTGATGGCGTTTGTACGTTTTGCAACAGCAGTGTCCAATTTATCCTTAAAAGAGATTTGAAACCACGATATCTTTTTGCATCCCTTCAAAGTGAAGTGGGAAAAGAACTGTTGAGAAAACATGGTATTCCCGAAAACATAAATAGTTTCGTATTAATTGAAGGTGAGCATTACTTTACAAAATCAAGTGCTGCACTTAGGGTCTGTCGAAATCTCAAAGGGCCATATCGTTACCTGTCGATTTTTAGATTTGTGCCAGCACCTATCAGGGATATATTTTATCATGTAATTGCCAATAATCGTTATAAATGGTTTGGAAAACAGGAAAGCTGTAAGCTTCCTTCTCCAGAGGACCGCCAACGATTCTTAGATTGAAGTTAAGGAGTGTTCTATTTGCAGTATGATGTAATTGTAATTGGAGGGGGACCTTCTGGCTTAATGGCTGCGATTGCAGCTGGAGAGCAAGGAGCGAAGGTACTTCTTTTAGATAAGGGGAACAAGCTTGGGAGAAAGCTTGCAATCTCTGGTGGAGGACGTTGCAATGTCACAAACCGACTCCCCATAGAAGAAATCATCAAGCATATCCCGGGTAATGGCAGATTTTTATATAGCGCGTTCTCTGTATTTAATAACGAAGATATTATCGCGTTCTTTGAAAAGTTAGGGATACAACTAAAAGAAGAAGACCATGGCAGGATGTTTCCAACGACAAATAAAGCCCAGTCTGTTGTCGATGCCCTATTAAATCAACTTGAGTCTTTACACGTTCATATCCAAACAGATACACCTGTTGCTAAGCTTGAGTATAGAGATGATCGGGTCGCAGGAGTACATTTAAAAAATGGTGAATACTTAGAAGCAAGTTGTGTCGTTGTTGCTGTCGGCGGAAAATCTGTACCGCAAACAGGTTCAACTGGTGACGGATATGCATGGGCAAAGGCTGCCGGTCATACAATCACAGACTTATTCCCTACCGAAGTTCCGGTAACATCTAACGAAGATTTTATTAAAAATAAATCCTTACAAGGACTAGCATTACGAGATGTTGCTGTTAGTGTCCTGAACCCTAAAGGTAAGACGGTAATTACCCATCAAATGGACATGTTGTTTACTCATTTCGGAATTTCGGGACCGGCCGTTTTACGCTGTAGCCAGTTTGTTGTCAAGACGATGAAGAAGTTTAAAGTAGACGATGTTGTCATTAGTATTGATGCGCTTCCTGCGATGAACGAAGAGCAAATTTTCCAACAGATATTGAAGCTAACGAAAGAAGAGCCCAAGAAAGCTTTAAAAAATATCTTAAAAGGATTTTTACCAGAAAGATATTTACTATTTTTATTAGAAAGAAATGAGATTGACCCTCAGGTTACATTTGCAAACTTGTCTCATGATCGGATTCGTGCATTTGCTAAGGATTGTAAACAATTCCAATTCACAGTAAATGGCACCTTGCCAATTGAGAAAGCATTTGTAACTGGTGGTGGTGTTTCAATCAAAGAAATTCATCCAAAGGAAATGGAGTCAAAGCTCATGAAGGGACTCTTTTTCTGTGGAGAAATTCTTGATATACACGGGTATACGGGTGGCTACAATATAACATCAGCCCTTGTAACGGGAAGATTAGCAGGCGAAAACGCAGGGAAACAAGCATCAGCCATACGAAAATAAAGAAGAGCCTAACTCACTCTGTGGGTTAGGCTCTATATACGACCATCGCAGAAAAACAAAAGATTTGGTCATCCTCTTGATCGCAAGAAACGCCGACCTGGAATTTGATATCTATAATATCTCCTTCGCCAATCTGTTCTAAAAAGCGGTTCATCTTATGTTCAAGGTCCTCTTCATGATCTTCATCAAAAACCTTAACCTTCAAAGCCATAAACTCCACCTCCAACACTAGTATTGACAGAGTTTTAGACTTATAAGCTTACAAATTAAGATTTTTTCATACTTTTACAGAATAAGAATCCTATAACTAGTAAAATGACACTGGCGGAAAGATACAAAATCAAATTTGACTTTCCTATGCCATCATGTAAATCCACTTGATCGGTGGGTGCACTCCCCTGGCCTAGAATCTCTAAATCTTCCCCTGCTTCAGATAATAATGCCGTCCTCTCGCATAATCCTGTTTCTAAATTATCGCTTTCCCCATAGGCATAGACAATATATTCCTTATCTAATTCAAATTCATACCCACAACTTGCACTAGATCTTGCAGCGCTTACTAAAAGTTGAGAGGTCTCAACACCTTTCCAACTTTCATTGACTTCAAATAACACCTCAATTGGATCGGCACTTGATTGAATATAAGAATTCTTATTTTCATCCCCCATTTTTATGACCTTTCCAGAAAATACGGCCGTTTTTCTATTTAACTCATCCTTTACAGATTCAGGATAGGCACATGAACACGCAGATGCTTGACCTGGGAATAACCCAATAAAAATCAGGAAAAGTAACACTAAAACAAGTATCCCTTTTATATATTTCATCTCGTAGACCCCCTTTTAATGTATAGTCGAAAATAGGAATGGAAGGGTTGCAAATAACTTTAAGTTTTAGATTAGTTCATATCCTTTCTTGCAACATTCCTGTAAATAAAAAGCAGGTGATGAAAGCGACTAGGGTGACGGTGATGGCCATTACGAGTCCGATGAATGCCATAAAGGTGTCGTCTCCTGGAAATTGCGGTTCAAGGGTTACAATCATATATGCAAAAACAAGTGTTAGGATTAAATAAAAGCTACTGCCTAGAAATCCTCTTAGTAAACGCCCCTTTTTATCACCTTTCCAGGCATTTAAAAGTATAATCCAAGCAATCAGGCTTACTAGAACAGCTCCCACCATAATGAATAAATGGATGTAAGGGATCATCAGGAAGCTTAGTCCATAGAGTATTAATAAAGTTGAGCCAAATAAAATTGCATTCAAAGCAAATAGAAATAACCCACTAAGCCATGGATTATGGAACCAATTATAGCTTGATAGTTTTTTTACTATGCGATTATTGGTACCTATGTAATTCACAAGTTTGTTTTGATAAATTCCTAAAATAACGACTAATAAGATACCAAGCAATAAAACAAGTGTCATATCTTCCCCTCCAAATGATATTACTTTAATTCTAAACACATTTTTATTGTTTTTCAATAAATTATTACCGTTATTGACTATTTTCTTATTGTTTCAGCAAAATAAAAACGTGAATTCTATAGGAATTCACGTTAAATACTTATTTGAAATTAATCTTTATCAGGAATTGCTGAACAGGTAAACCGTGCCTTTTATCGCTTCGTTTCTCCTGTCCAATTCATCATTCCACCGACCATGTTTCGCACTTTATAGCCTTGGTCATCGAGATATGCACAGACATTGAAGCTTCTACCACCAGAGCGGCAAATAATGATGTATTCTGTAACTTTATCAAAATAATCAAGGTTTTCCGGAATTTCTCCCATTTTGATATGCTTTGCTCCAGGGATCATTCCCTCTGCTACTTCTTCATCTTCACGAACATCAACAAGCTCTAACTTCTCGCCTGCTTCAAGCTTTTGTTTCAGTTCTTCAGTTGTTATTTCTTCAATCATTAGGTCCCATCCTTTCACTTTCTATCTCGACCATTATAGCAAACCGAAAATACGGATTACAATTTTCTAAAACTGAAGTTTCCATATTCTTGAAAACTAGAATTTCTTATTAAAAAAGAGTATGCTATAACTAGCTTAAAATCAAGGGGGAAAAGAAGTTGACGTATCCAAATACAGACGAAACCATTCAACTTATTAAAGAGCTGGTTTCGATTCCAAGTCCATCTGGAAACACAAGCGAAGTGATCTCTTTCGTAGAAAAACTTCTAAAAGAGGAAAATGTAGATACATACCGAAACCGAAAAGGCGGGCTAATCGCTACTATTCCTGGAAAGGACAAAAAACATCGTATGCTCACAGCCCATGTGGACACATTGGGTGCTATTGTAAAAGAAATTAAACCGAGTGGTCGATTAAAACTTGATCTGATTGGTGGATTTAAATACAACTCGATTGAAGGAGAATACTGCCGAATTGAAACTTCAACTGGTAAATTTTATACTGGGACTATTTTAATGCATCAGCAATCTGTACACGTATACAAGGATGCAGGTAAAGCTGAACGTAACCAAGAAAATATGGAAGTCCGGATTGACGAGAAAGTAAAAAATGCGGATGAAGTTAGAGCTCTTGGTATTGAAGTTGGCGATTTTGTTTCCTTTGACCCACGTGTGGAAGTTACAGCTAATGGCTTTATTAAGTCTCGTCATCTTGATGACAAAGCAAGTGTTGGTATCCTGCTTCAATTAATTAAACAAATCAAGGCAGAAAATATTGAGCTTCCATATACAACTCATTATCTTATTTCAAATAACGAAGAAATCGGCTATGGCGGGAACTCCAATATCACACCTGAAACAGTAGAGTATTTAGCCGTAGATATGGGGGCAATGGGAGACGGTCAATCAACCGATGAATATACAGTTTCTATTTGTGTGAAGGATGCAAGTGGACCCTATCATTATGCATTTCGTAAAAAACTTGTCCAACTTGCTGAAAAACATGAAATCGGGTATAAGCTAGATATATATCCATATTATGGATCTGATGCATCTGCAGCTATTCGTTCTGGATATGATATTATCCATGGATTAGTCGGACCTGGAATCGACTCCTCTCACGCATTTGAGCGAACGCATAAAGATTCAATTGAAAACACTACAAAGCTACTCTATCACTATCTACTATCTGAAATGGTTGAGTAAATGGTAAGGCCGCCATTAGTGGTATCCTTTTATATGTAAAAGCCCTCCAAATGGAGGGCTTTTTGCTATTAGTTTGCTACAATATTTACAAGCTTACCTGGTACCGCAATAACCTTGCGAACTGTTTTTCCTTCGATTTGTTCCTTAACTGGATCTGCACCCATCGCAATTTGCTCAAGTACTTCTTTAGAAGCATCTGCAGGAACATGAAGCTTTGCTTTTACTTTTCCGTTCACTTGGATAACAATCTCAATCTCAGCTTCAACTAATTTCGCTTCATCAAATGCTGGCCATGATTCATAAGCGATAGATCCCGTATTTCCAAGCTTCTCCCAAAGCTCTTCAGCCAAGTGAGGAGCAACTGGAGAGAGAAGTTTTACAAAGCCTTCAATAAACGGCTTAGGCAATTCAGTTGCTTTGTATGCATCATTGATGAATACCATCAATTGTGAAATTGCCGTATTAAAATGTAATGCTTCATAGTCTTCTGTTACCTTTTTCACTGTTTGGTGATACACACGTTCAAGTGTAGTATCATTTGAATCAGCTTTCACTTTGGAAGATAAGCTACCATTGTCATCGACAAGCAAGCGCCAGATTCGATCTAAGAAGCGACGAGAACCATCTAGCCCGTTTGTTGACCAAGCAATGGAAGCATCTAATGGGCCCATGAACATTTCGTATAAACGAAGAGTGTCTGCGCCATGAGAATCAATGATGTCATCAGGGTTTACAACATTTCCTTTTGACTTACTCATTTTTTCGTTACCTTCACCAAGAATCATACCTTGGTTAAATAGCTTTTGGAATGGTTCTTTCGTTGTAACAACACCGATATCATATAAAACTTTATGCCAGAATCTCGCATAAAGTAAGTGAAGTACTGCATGCTCTGCTCCACCAATATATATATCAACTGGCAACCATTCTTTTAATTTTTCCGGATCTGCAATTGCTTGATCATTATGCGGATCAATGTAGCGTAAGTAGTACCAACAGCTACCTGCCCATTGTGGCATTGTGTTTGTTTCACGTCGGCCTTTTTTGCCAGTCTTTTCATCAACTACATTTACCCACTCTGAGATATTTGCAAGTGGTGATTCACCAGTTCCGGAAGGTTTGATTTCCTTCGTTTTTGGAAGTACAAGTGGAAGTTCTTCCTCTGGAACAGTAGTCATTGTTCCATCTTCCCATTGAATGACTGGAATTGGCTCACCCCAATAACGCTGGCGGCTAAATAACCAATCACGTAACTTATAGGTAATTTCCTTTTTACCTAGCTTATTTTCTTCTAGCCATGCAATCATTTTTGAAATGGCCTCTTCTCTATTTAATCCATTTAGGAAATCTGAATTAACATGCTCACCGTCACCAGTATATGCTTCTTTGGAAACATCACCGCCAGCAACGACTTCCTTAATCGGCAATTCAAATTTTTGAGCAAATTCAAAGTCACGCTCATCATGAGCTGGAACTGCCATAATGGCTCCTGTTCCATAACTCATTAAGACATAATCGGCAATCCAGATTGGCATTTTTTCTTGGTTAACAGGGTTAACGGCATATGCACCTGTAAATACACCTGTTTTATCTTTTGCTAAGTCTGTACGCTCTAAATCACTCTTACTCTTGATTTTGTCTAGGTAGGCCTTGACTGCTTCTTTTTGTTCAGGAGTCGTGATTTTATCAACAAATGGATGCTCTGGCGCAAGTACTGCATAAGTAGCTCCAAATAAAGTGTCTGGGCGTGTTGTGAACACGGTAAATGTTTCCTCATGTCCAGCAATGTTAAAGGTTACATGTGCTCCCTCAGAACGGCCAATCCAGTTACGCTGCATTTCTTTTAAACTATCTGGCCAATCAAGCTCATCTAAATCCTGTAGCAAACGTTCTGCATATTCAGTAATTTTTAATACCCATTGTCTCATTGGGCGTCTTTCAACAGGATGGCCACCACGTTCACTTTTCCCGTCTATTACTTCTTCGTTTGCAAGTACAGTTCCTAACGCAGGGCACCAGTTAACAGGAATTTCATCTACATATGCTAAACCTTTTTCAAAAAGCTTTGTGAAAATCCATTGTGTCCATTTATAGTAATTAGGATCTGTAGTGTTAATTTCACGGTCCCAATCATAAGAAAATCCAAGTTCTTTAATTTGACGGCGGAAGGTATTGATATTTTTTTCTGTGAACTCAGCAGGGTCGTTTCCAGTATCTAATGCATATTGTTCAGCTGGCAAACCGAATGCATCCCATCCCATTGGATGAAGAACATTGTATCCTTGCATACGCTTCATTCTTGCTAAAATATCAGTAGCCGTGTAGCCTTCAGGGTGGCCAACGTGCAGTCCCGCTCCAGAAGGATATGGGAACATGTCTAACGCATAGAATTTACGCTTTCCTTGGTCTTCAGTTGTCTTAAACGTTTTGTTCTGTTCCCAGTACTGCTGCCATTTTTTCTCAATCTTTTGGTGATTAAAACTCATAAGACTTCCTCCTTAATCAGTTACAAATGCTAAATAAAATATAAAAAAACAAAAAACCCCTAATCCCAAAAGGGACGAGAGGATATGTATTCTTCCCGCGGTACCACCCACATTAGTGACAAATTGTGCACTCACTTCATTCACCCTTAACGCGGATCATACGACAAGCACTAATTTGCACATTTGCAGTTCATGCTTATTGCTCAAAGGCGAGTTCATGTTCATCAACGATTGACTTGCACCACCCGTCAACTCTCTAACACGTGTGTAGAACATTACTACTCCTTTTCAACGCTTCATTAATTTTTGATTATATTCAGTATTGTATAGAATTTATATAAGAACTGCAAGTGTAATAGGAAAAATTGGGCTTTTCCTCCATCATTTTACCCACTATATTTTTTCCTAAACGTATGAAATTTCGATTTTGGTTTATTATTCATAGCTGCTTTTAACATCAAAAAAACGGGTCATTGAGACAGCCATTCCCTGAGGAAAAAAAGGCCAAATGTGTGAAGGAATTTCGACTAAAAATACCGTTTCGAAAGCGTTTAAACCCTTATCACTATTGGAACGATGTTTATATGCTCACCTTTTCACAAACTGTCCACAGATTAAGTCAAAATGCGTGATTAAAATCACGTTTTTAGGATTGCTCTCCGAATATGATAAAGGTGTAGAAAGCAAATACCAAATATCCAAGGGGGTATTATTCATGAACACAAAAATTAAATTGTTGGTTGCATCAATAGTTGGAGCTTCAATCATTTTATCTGGATGTGGTAGTAATCAAGAGGCAGTGAAGGAAGAGAAAGTAGAAGCACAAACAGCTGGTTCTGAGTCTAGCCAAGGAGAAGTAATTGCACCTCACAAAGACCTTAACCAAGAACCCGTTCCTTTAAAAGTAGAAAGGGTATCAGAAAATGAAGTTAATGTTGAAATGACTGCTCAAATTACAGACATTGAAATTGACAAAGGGTATACCTATAAGGCGTGGACCTTTAACGGTGAAGCACCGGGACCTGTAGTAGTTGTAAATGAAGGTGACACTATTAACTTTACACTAAAAAATATGGATCCAGCTATTCCACACAGCATGGACTTCCACGCAGTACATGCATCACCTTCAAAAGATTTCATTGATGTAATGCCCGATGAATCTGGAACATTCTCTTACCCAGCAAATAAGCCTGGAGTATTTATGTACCATTGCGGTACAAAACCAGTTCTTTCACACATCGCAAACGGTATGCACGGAACAATCATTGTAAAGCCTAAAGATGGGTATCCAACAGATAAAGAGATTGATAGAGAATACCTTATCATTCAAAACGAATGGTACAAATACAACGATTTAAATGACTTTACAAATGGTGTACCTAGCCAAGTCGTATTTTCTACTAAAGCCCTAAAAGAAGGAGATTTAAACACAAACGGTGATACATTCTCATTAAAAGAAACACCACTTCTTGCTAAAGTAGGCGACCGTGTAAGACTTTATATTAATAATGTTGGTCCAAATGAAGTGAGCTCCTTCCACGTAGTTGGAACAATATTTGATGATGTATATATTGATGGTAACCCATACAACCATATGCAAGGCCTACAAACTGTTATGCTCCCAGCAAGCGGTGGAGCAGTTGTCGAATTTACGGTTACAAGAGAAGGAACCTACTCAATCGTAACTCACCAGTTCAACCATGCTACAAAGGGAGCAGTAGCATTATTAAAAGTTACAGCAGACGGAACAGATGACGGCAGTGAAACTGTTGGTCATTAAAAAAAGACCCTATAAAAAAGTACACTAGTGGCACCCTTATATAAGGTCAACAAAAATTCGCTAAATAAAGTTTACCATAAAAATAGAAAAATAGCAGGAAAAGAATCTCAGAATATGAGATTCTTTTTCACTTTTATTGAGCTGTATAGCCCCCATCAATTACACATGCCTGACCTGTTATTCCTCTTCCATGTTCACTTGCTAAAAACATAACGTAATTTGCAATTTCCTCAACCTCTAAAAGGCGCTTCTGTGGGACAAGAGGATAAATAACCTCCTCTAAAACCTTTTCCAGAACCACTTTTCGTGTTTTAGCCAGGTCTTCAAGTTGATTTCTTACAAGTGGGGTATCGACATACCCAGGACAAATTGCATTCACTGTAATTCCGTGCTCTGCGCCTTCTAATGCAGCAACCTTTGTCAAGCCAATAACACCATGCTTTGCGCTATTATAAGCAGCTTTACCAGCAAAACCTAT
Source organism: Fredinandcohnia onubensis (assembly GCF_031181385.1). GTDB lineage: Bacteria > Bacillota > Bacilli > Bacillales > Bacillaceae_L > Ferdinandcohnia > Ferdinandcohnia onubensis_C. The sequence goes on along the minus strand of NZ_JAPSKV010000004.1, from coordinate 41,308 downwards.
TAAACCATTAATGGAAGCCATGTTAATAATCCGTCCAAACTTCTGTTGTTTCATAATCGGAAACACATGCTTGATTGCCACGAATGGAGCAGTAAGCATAACCGATAGTAATAATTCAAATTTTTCTTTTGGAAATTCTTCGATTGGAGACACATGCTGCAACCCTGCATTGTTGATTAGGCAATCAATTCTTCCGTATTTTGAAACCGTATTATTAATCATCTCAATAATTTCTAGTTCATTTGTGACATTACATTTTAAACCAATCGCATCATAGCCTGCCTCCTGAAGCTCTGATGCAGATTTTTTTACTGCCGACTCATCTACATCCGTTAACACAACACGTGCGCCATTCTTAGCAAAGGTTTTCCCCATTTCAAATCCAATCCCTCGTGCTGCACCGGTAATTAAGATAACCTGATTTGTAAACATGACGTCCTCCTAAATTCCTAAACCAAAAGAAAATAAAATAATGGCAATGGCTAGACCAATTAATGGAACAATAACTGTTAACGCACCAACGGCACCATATGCATCCTTATGTGATTCTCCACAAATTGACCGAACCGTTGTTACAACATAGCCGTTATGAGGGAGTGAGTCTAATGCACCTGACGAAATGGCCACAACCCTATGAAGTGCCTCTGTATTAACGCCTGTTTCAATATAATGTGGAGCTAATAATGGAAGTGCGATCGCCTGACCTCCTGAAGCTGAACCTGTCATTCCTGCAATGACACTAACTGCAATTGCTCCTCCAATTAATGGGCTCCCTGGGATACTTGTCATCGCATCAACTGCAACCTCGAAAGCAGGAACCGCTTTTGCAACTCCTCCAAATCCAACAACTGCCGCAGTGTTACCAATCGCAATTAATGCACCAAGTGTTCCCTCAGAAAGTGCTTTATTAACAGATGTAAAATACTTACGATTCAATAAATAAGTTGATATAACCCCACCTAATAAAGCAATGATAAGGGCAGATTGTGCAAGCTTGTCATGAAAGAAAAACGAAATAAGAAGAACCACTACTAACGGAATAAGTCCTGTAATTGGGTGTGGCAGTTCTTTATTTTCAACAATTGGGTCATTTTCTCTTGAAACGAAGGTTTCCCCTTTTGCAACTGCCTTATTAATCATCCGTTTTAACCACCAGCCGCCAAAAATCATCATAAATACCGCGACAATGGCACTAACTTCCCAACCTGCTAATGGTGATGTACCTAAAAATTCAATTGGGATCCAGTTTTGTATTTCTGGAGACCCTGCGGATGTCATTGTGAATGTAACAGAACCGAATGCTAATGTTGCAGGGATAAATCTTCTCGGTAAATTTGCTTCTTTAAATAGACTAATTGCCATTGGATAAACAGAGAAAGCAACAACAAATAAGCTTACACCGCCATAGGTGAGTACTGCACAGGCTAAGACGATTGCAAAAATGGCATATTTCATGCCTAATTTATCAACAATCCACTTTGACACACTATCAGCCGCACCACTATCCTCCATCACTTTTCCAAATATGGCTCCTAATAGGAACATGAGGTACCAAGACGTAACGAAACTTGAAAATCCACTCATATAATTGCCAACAAAGTTTGCTTCTCCCTCACCTGCTAACTGTGGAAACAATGGAAGGCCACTTAAAATAGCTACTACTAGAGCACATAATGGCCCTGCAATTAGTAAGTTCATGCCTCTCATTGTTAAAACAATTAAAAGCACTAAGCCTCCAACCAACCCAATCATACTGAGCATTTTATATCCCCCTTACTCAAATTTTTTTTTGAAACATTGTCAACCAAATACAGCAATTCCGTCTCCAATCCTTTTCGCCTAGTAACCGCTTTCAATTTCTTTTTGACCTCTTTTTTTTCGATTCTCTATATTTGCCTCCTTTTGATCATTTCAGTATTTAATGTTGCAAGTATTGTGCCAAAATCAAAAAGGTCACTAAATCGTCATATTTTAATTTATTTTCCATCCTATCATTCCAGATTTCTGGAATAATAGTTTCCTAGTTTTTTATAAAATGAGTTTACATGGGAAAAAAAGAATTCCAGGAATCTGGAATAACGTTCCGGATTTCTGGAATTTACGATTCTAGCTTTAGCTTTTTAAGTTTTTCATACATACTAGATTTACTTATCCCAAGTGCTTTGGCGGCTAATTGTTTATCGTCACTATATTTTTGTAATGTTTTCTCGAGCACCCTTTTTTCAGTATCCTCAAGAATTTCCTTTAACGTTTTTTGACCGATTAATAATTTGGGATCGTCAACCAAATAATCCGGCAACGAACGGATCTCTATTTTTTCTCCACTTGTTAAGTGGATAGCGGCCTCTACTACATTCTCAAGCTCACGAAGGTTTCCTGGCCATTGATGTTGATTAAAAATATTCATAACCTCATCGTCAATAGCAGTAATTCTTTTTCCCGTACGCTTCGATACTTTTTCGATAAAAAATTGGGTTAAAGGACCAATATCTTCTGGCCTTTCACGAAGGGGCGGAATTCTAAACGGGATTACATTGATTCGGTAAAATAAATCCTCACGAAATCGATTTTCTTCAATCATCTGCTCCAAAGGTCGATTCGTCGCTGCAATCACGCGAACATCAACTGGGATAGGCTTTACTGCTCCCACTGGTTCGACTTCTTTTTCCTGGAGAACGCGCAATAGCTTTACCTGCATATTTAGTGGCATATCACCCACCTCATCTAAAAAAATAGTTCCACCATGTGCAAGAACAAACTTGCCTTTTTTTCCACCCTTTTTTGCTCCAGTAAATGCTCCTTCTTCATAACCAAATAACTCTGATTCTAATAAATGCTCAGGGATTGCTCCACAATTAATTTTAATAAAAGGATTTTGACTTCTTTCGCTTAATTGATGAATACTGTGGGCGAACAATTCCTTCCCAGTTCCACTTTCGCCTCGAATTAATACAGAAATATCACCTGATGCGATATTTTTAACTTTTTCCTTCAATTCAAGTACTTGTTTAGAAACCGTTTTAATATCATTTAACGTATATTTAGCCCCATTGTTTTCCTGCCAATCCTCAATATAGGTTTGCAGCTGTGACATTAAGCTTTTAATATGACTATTCATCTTATTTAATGCCTTTGTATCTTTAAAAATAACGGCACCTACTGCCCCGACTATTGTATGATCAGAATAAATTGGAATTCGATTCGCAATCATATAATTCCCTTTTATATAATGCGGACTGCCAATTTCCTCTTCTCCGGTCTGAACAACAATATGCATCCTTGTGTTTTCGATTACCTTTGTTACGTGTGTGCCAATAACCTCTTCTCGATTAACTTCAAGGAAATCACAATAATTTTTATTCATGTACATAATTTTGCCTTGATGATCTACTACAACAATCCATTCATAAGCAGTGTCAATAATTGTTTCAAGAATTTTGTTTTTGAACTCAAAATCATTGTGATTAAACATATATTCCCCACACCTTCTTTATTCTCCCTTTATATGTTCATCATATCATCTGAATAGGTATTCATTAAAGAGGATAAAAAAGACCTGATACCATTTTTTTGAGTATCAAGTCCTCTTCGTTATGCACTAATAACAACATTCGTTTTTTCTTTTAACTTTTTATCATAAATCATGGTAGTGAAGATGGATACGAACAATAGTACCGCTAATACCGTAAATAACATGCTCATACCCCATAAATCAACAAGCATTCCACCGAGTACTGGCCCTATCATACGGCCGCCAGTTGCCATACTGTTTACAATCCCTTGGTAAAAACCTTCGCGCCCCTTTGGTGCAAGATCGTTTGCAATGGTCGGTACAGCAGGCCATACAAACATTTCCCCAACCGTTAGAATGATCATCGCGACTAGAAATCCGCTAAAAGAGCTTGCCGCTGAAACGATAAGAAATGAACAAATAAAAATAAGAATTCCTATGATAATTTGTTTTTTCAAGGACTTTGCAAATGATTTTATCGCCATGTTCAGTAATGGCTGCCCGAGAACGATTAAGCCTCCATTTACTGTCCATAATAGGCTATATTGCTTTAATGTGATCCCAATGTCTTGTGTATAGCTTGAAATGGTCGCTTGCCATTGCACATAGGCCACCCAACATAAAACATAACCAATGCAAAGAATCAGTAATGCTGTTAATTTTGAGTGATTTTTAACCATTTTCGATTGTTCTATCAAGCTTGTTTGGGTACCCTTTTCAGCGTGAATTCCGCGGTAACCAAACAGTGCCACAAAGAAAAATAGAATATACATAAATGTATTTGCCATAAAAATATAATCAAATGAATAAGATGCCACAAATCCACCAAGCCCTGACCCAATCGCAACACCTAGATTTTGTGCGATATAAACGGCATTAAATGACTTTCTTCCACCTTCTGGCCAAACAGCTCCTGCCATTGCAAACATGGCTGGGAATACCATACCTGTACCAAGGCCAATGATTGTTAGGAAAATAACATAATGTGGCCAACCATGGTAAAAGGTAAGTCCTATTAGAGCCACTAATGAAATCAGGATTCCCGTCAGAATTGATTTATAGCCACCTATTTTATCAAATAACACGCCACCTACTAAATTTCCAATAACGGTTGCACCCGCATTAACCATTAATACAAGACCTGCAACAGATAAAGATTTACCAAGATGACCATGAATGTAAATCGCGTTTAACGGCCATAAAAAAGATGAACCTGTGACATTAATGATCATTCCCATAATAATCATCCAAAGCGCTCTCGGCATACGGGCACCTCCTTCATTTTCACGTATTTATCTTATACCAAAAAATATTCTATTCCTTTCCACACTTTAATTCAATTTAAAAAAGTATTCGGATAAATGGACAAGTATAAAAATGGCAAGGTACATGCTCAGTCAGATTCAGCGCGAGCGTGTACCCCAAAAACAATTTGAAGCCATGCTACTAAAAATGGACACAAAATACAAACCCGACAAGCGAATTTCGCTTGTCGGTTCGTCATTTTATTCGGGACGCTGTTTTGATTTGATGGGTTGTCCCTTTTTCTGATAGTTTTGCTTTGATTTTTTCACAGGATCAAAATCCTGCCCAAACTCCACATCATTGCTGTTTACACTGTTTTTTGTTTTTTGCTCTGGATTATTTTGTTTCGAACGCTTTTTCATAAATTCATCCCCTACATCTTATACTGTTGAATCACGTTTGCATCCAAGGTCATATCATTTTGAAGTTGCTGTAATTGCAACCTCATTCTGTGCAATTGCTCGCGTTGCTGGTCATTACAACTTTGTGCTAACTTTGCTAATTCATTCGTGACTTCTTCCAATTGCATTTGAGCATCCGTATATTCCGTAGTATTATAATGCTCCTGTCTTCTTGCAGTTGTAATTTGTTCTTGAGCATTTCGGATTGAATCCTCACAGCGCTGTAAAAAGGCATCTACTGATTGTCGAGTAGCCATTCTTCCCCCTCCTACATTCGAAATGAGAAGCAAAAGCCTTCTCAATTATAGTTTGTTCATCCTTCATTTCTTCTCTCAAAAAGTTATTTCCAATTTATGAGGCCCGCACGAGATGGGTCACAAATACGACATGAAGTGGCATTCTTAGTCTTTGTTCTCGAATTTACATTTGAGTTCTTAAAAGCCGCCGTGCTAAAATTTACGTAGCAAATTTTTTTCTTAGTTAGGAGGGGCGATTAAATGCCTCAAGGAAATCCATTTTTATATTCAACAGATAATAAACGTTATCATACATGGAATTACCACCTGCGTAATACATTTGGACATAAAGTTTTTAAAGTAGCACTTGATGGAGGATTTGACTGCCCAAACCGTGACGGTACAGTCGCACATGGTGGATGTACTTTTTGTAGTGTCTCAGGGTCAGGTGACTTTGCTGGAAACCGTGCGGAAGATATACTTACACAATTCCACACGATTAAAGATAAAATGCATGAAAAATGGAAGGATGGCAAGTATATGGCATACTTCCAAGCGTTTACAAATACGCACGCACCGGTAGAAATCTTGCGTGAAAGGTTTGAACCTGTTCTCAGTCAAGAAGGTGTGGTGGGAATCTCTATTGCTACAAGGCCAGATTGTCTTCCTGATGATGTTGTCGAATATTTAGCAGAACTAAATGAAAGAACCTACCTCTGGGTTGAGCTTGGTTTACAAACTGTACACGAAAAAACAGCACAGCTAATTAACCGTGCACATGATTTTCAGTGTTATGTTGAAGGAGTTAATAAGCTTCGTAAACATAATATACGGATTTGCTCCCATATTATCAATGGACTCCCGCAGGAAACACCAGTGATGATGATGGAAACAGCACGAGAGGTTGCGAAACTTGATGTACAAGGCATTAAAATTCATTTGCTGCATTTGTTAAAAGGAACACCAATGGTGAAGCAATATGAAAAAGGACTATTGGAATTTCTCTCTTTTGATGATTATGTACAATTAGTTTGTGACCAACTCGAAATATTACCACCGGAAATGATTGTTCATCGCATTACAGGGGACGGTCCGATTGATTTAATGGTTGGGCCGATGTGGAGTGTTAACAAATGGGAGGTTCTCAATACAATAGATGCTGAATTGAAACGTCGTGACAGCTATCAAGGAAAATTATATGAGAAGGTAGCTGAAAACGTATGAAATTAGATCGCATCCTTCCATTTGCTCGAAATTTACTCAAGCTTGCTGTTAGTGAAGGGGATTATGCCGTTGACGCAACAATCGGCAATGGTCACGACACAGCAATGCTCGCTTCATTGGTTGGTGAAAATGGACACGTCTTCGGCTTCGATATTCAAAAAGAAGCCATTGAAAACACTACAAATCGTTTGAAAGAGCAAGACCTATATGAGCGTGTTCGTTTGTTTCAAGAAAGCCATAGTCAACTTTTAACGACGATTCCAATTGAAGTCCACGGCAAAATTGCAGGAGCAGTCTTTAATTTGGGCTATTTGCCTGGGGGAAACAAGGAAATTGTTACAAAGGCTGATTCTACGATTGAGGCAATAGAGCAATTACTTACCATCATGAAGCCTGAAGGTATTATCGTACTTGTTGTGTACCATGGTCATGAAGAAGGTGCAGTCGAACGAGACCAACTATTAGAATACTGTTCAACACTTGACCAAAACCGATCTCATGTTTTAATGTACCGATTTATGAATCAAATGAACAATCCACCTTTTATTATCGCCATTGAAAAAAGATAGAGCCCATCGCTCTATCCTTTTCTCATTGCAACACATGTTGAAATCTACGGTAGGCTCGTCCATTTACATAAAAGAAAAACGAAGTCTTTCCACCAAGTCTAATGATTTTCTTCGCAATTTTTAATACACTTCGTTGTGTCCTTACCTTTTCATCTGATAGATAGAGACCTAATAACCCCCTGTTAATCATTCGGTGAAATTTTTCATTAGGTAACCCTGCTGTATGTTTATCAGCTTCCTTGATAAAATGCTTAAGGCGATCCACCAATTCATTTTCATGTGAATAATAAAAACAGAAATTTAAGTCTCCACCTTGACGGTCCTCTTCTTGATCGATGAAATAATCTAGAAGAATGTGCAACCCTTGGATATATGGAAAATAACCATTTCGAACTTTATTGGCCATCTCTTCGTTAAATTCTTCATGAAAAGCGTACGCAACTAAACAAAAAATCCCTAGTGTAGACCCTGAACAGGCTGAGAATTCATACCATTCCATGCTAGGTAGGTTCTTTTGATGATCTTTAAACCAATTCTCAAGTCTTGGTACTCGCTCTTCTACCTTTACATGTTTATGTATTTGCAAAGCACAATAATAACTTGCCAATTCCTGTAAGTAATCAGTAATCTTATCATAATGATTAAGGTTTTGAAGAACACCCTGACAGGTTGTTACTAGGCTTTCCAAGTATCCCCCATCATCCTGTTCCCCTCGATATTGATAATAGTTTTTTGTTATCTGTCCTGGTCGTAATGCATCTGGCATAGAGTCATGTAACGAGCTAAAATCTAACGGATCAAGTGAGGTACTGCGATCACAAAGATTATCTAGATAGTCACTAATCGTTTGATAGGCAACAATAAAACGAATACATTCCTCCATTTGTCCTTCTGATAATAAGGCGAGAATTGCCCCACCTTCACAGTGAAACGTTTTAGTTTGAATGCTCGCTAATGCCTGTTTCCGAAGCTCCTCGTTTGGAATAGCCTCCGCTTTCTTTTTCCAAATCGATAATTCACGATGTACAATCGGAAATACCTCACGATACACTCTCTTCATTAAACTAATTGGTTTTGTTGGTACCATCGCTATCACCTCATTTTTTAGAACACTGAAAATATGTACGATTTACGATATTTGTAAAAGTTGATACACTTACCATAAATGAATATTTATCGAATATCAAACGAAAGGATGTATCTATTATGATTTATCCATACAAAGGGAAATATCCTGAAATTGCCGACTCTGTATATATTGCGGAATACGCGACAGTTACTGGTGACGTAAAAATTGGTGAGGAAACAAACATTTGGTTTAATACTGTTATACGAGGTGATGTGGCACCGACAATTATTGGAAAAAGAGTGAGCATTCAGGATAACTCGACATTGCACCAAAGCCCAAACAATCCTTTAATTATTGAAGATGATGTCATAATTGGACATCAGGTGATCCTACATAGCTCAATTATCCGCAAAAATGCTCTAATTGGAATGGGATCGATTATTCTAGATGGGGCTGAGGTTGGTGAAGGGGCTTTTATAGGTGCCGGCAGCCTAGTTCCACAGGGTAAAAAGATTCCACCAAACACTCTTGCATTCGGAAGACCAGCTAAAGTTATTCGTGAATTAAATGAAGATGATAAAAAAGATATGGCCAGAATCCGCCGTGAATATGTGGAAAAAGGGCAGCATTATAAAGAATTACAGTAAGAACGAGGTAACAAAAAAGCTCGCCATTAAGGCGAGTTTTTTTCTATCTTATTTTGCAGCTTGTGTTTTAAGTGCTTCTGCTTTGTCAGTACGCTCCCATGGTAAATCAAGATCATTTCTACCAAAGTGACCATATGCAGCAGTTTGCTTATAAATTGGACGACGAAGATCCAGCATATTAATAATTCCAGCAGGACGTAAATCAAAATTATCACGAACTAATTCTACAAGTACATCCTCTGAAACAGTTCCAGTTCCGAATGTGTCAACTGAGATAGAAACTGGTTGAGCAACACCAATTGCATACGCAAGCTGAACTTCACATTTATCAGCTAAACCAGCTGCAACAATGTTTTTCGCAACATAACGAGCAGCATACGCAGCTGAACGGTCAACCTTAGTTGGATCCTTACCTGAGAATGCGCCACCGCCATGGCGTGCATATCCACCGTACGTATCAACAATAATTTTACGACCAGTTAAACCAGCATCCCCTTGAGGACCACCAATTACAAATCGGCCAGTAGGATTAATGAAATATTTTGTATTCTCATCAATTAGTTCACTAGGAACGACAGGATTAATTACATGTTCTTTTAAATTACGTTGAATTTGCTCTAATGAAATTTCAGGATGGTGCTGAGTTGAAATAACAATCGTATCGATACGAACTGGATTGTTGTTCTCATCATATTCAACAGTAACCTGAGTTTTTCCATCTGGACGTAAATATGGAAGAATCTCATCTTTACGTACCTTGGTTAGTCTGCGTGATAACTTGTGAGCTAATGAAATTGGTAGCGGCATTAATTCTTTTGTTTCGTTACAAGCATAACCAAACATTAGTCCTTGGTCTCCTGCACCAATTGCTTCAATTTGCTCATCTGTCATTTGACCTTCACGTGCTTCTAACGCTTGGTCAACCCCCATTGCAATATCTGGTGATTGCTCATCAATGGATGTTAAAACAGCACAAGTTTCATAGTCAAATCCGTATTTTGCACGTGTATAGCCAATCTCTTTAATCGTTTCACGGACAATCTTTGGGATATCTACATATGTAGAAGTTGTAATTTCTCCCGCAACAAGTACAAGACCTGTTGTGACAGAAGTTTCACACGCTACGCGTGCATTTGCATCACTTGCTAAAATCGCATCTAAAATAGAATCTGAAATTTGGTCACAGATTTTATCTGGATGTCCTTCTGTAACAGACTCTGAAGTAAATAAACGGCGTCTATTTGTCACAAACGCTTCCTCCTTTTCGGATTCAGAATCGAAATAGGTTCGAGTTCTGACATTCATTGATACGGTACTCATTCCCTTAGTATTGTTACCTTCACGATTTTCTATCCTATATTAATGAACAGTTATCTCCGATCAAATGCGCCTTGGCGTATTTGTGCCCGATTTTTAGGCCCACACGATGTGGGTCATAAAGACTTTGCAACAGGAAGTGGCGTTCTTAGTCTTTGAACTTACAGCTCGAAAAATTTCCGCTGAAAAATCGAGGCATCCGCCGGAGGCTTTAACATTATTCAGTCGGGATTTGACCCCGACTGAATAATGTTAAACACATATCACGCGTTAAGTAACATCAATAAAACCAATAAAGAATAAAAAACCTTTCCCACTTTTTTTGAGGAAAGGTTTATCGTTTATCCAGCCTTTCACTCTTATCGATCAAGGTCATACCTTGCTCAGGTTAGCACCTTATCACTTTTTTGAATGTGAGACCTACTAATAGGTTTCACAAAAAAACATTTGTTATGTAAGAAAAGTGATGGTTGCCGGGTTTCATTGGGCCTGTCCCTCCGCCAGCTCGGGATAAGAGAGTATCCGTTCAATGACATATCATATCGTAGTATTCCTTAAGGTGTCAACAGAATTCCGAAAAAAAACAAAGTCGAAGTGTGTCACACTATTTCCACGAAATTGACAAACTTTGAAAGAATTATCGATTATAAAGAACTATTTTAGAATCTGTGCGCACTTTTTAATGATATGTTACGTAAAATACGTTAAATAGTATAGACTATTCTTATTAATGTGTTATACTAATTGTAAATTTAAGATAATTTATGGAAATTTAAAAATTAATAAAGGATGGTTTAACATGAATTCAGTTGAAGTTTCAAATGAGCAGCTATTAGAATTAGTGAATGGAAAAAACGCACTCCATAACCTATCTGTTCCTATTTTAGTTGAAAAAGTACTATCTAGACAAGAGGGAATCCTTACTTCGACTGGGGCTATACGTGCGACAACTGGGAAATACACCGGAAGATCACCTGAAGACAAATACATCGTAGAAGAAGCATCTACTAAAGATAAAATTGATTGGGGTAACGTAAACAAACCAATTTCTGAAGAGGTATATGAAAAACTTTATACAAAAGTACTTTCATACTTAACAGAAAAAGATGAGATTTTTGTATTCAATGGATATGCTGGTGCTGACAAAAAAGTACGCATGCCAATCCAAGTAATCAATGAATATGCTTGGCATAATCTTTTCTCACAACAAATGTTTGTTCGACCATCAGAAGAGGATCTAAAAACACATCAACCTGAATTCACAGTTATTTGCGCACCAAATTTTAAGGCTGATCCTGAGGTAGATGGTACCCGCTCCGAAACATTTATTATCATTTCCTTTGAAAAACGAACAGTGCTAATCGGAGGAACAGAATATGCTGGAGAAATTAAAAAATCAATCTTCTCTGTGATGAACTATGTATTGCCTGAAAAAAATATCCTTTCCATGCACTGCTCTTCAAACGTAGGCCCAGAAGGTGACGTTGCACTATTCTTTGGTCTATCTGGAACGGGAAAAACAACTCTTTCAGCAGATCCAAAACGTCGTCTCATTGGAGATGATGAGCACGGTTGGTCTAGCTCTGGTGTGTTTAATATTGAAGGCGGTTGCTATGCTAAATGCATCAACCTTTCACGCGAGAAGGAACCACAAATTTTCGATGCCATTCGCTTTGGCTCTGTGTTAGAAAATGTGGTTGTGGATGAAGAATCCAGAATAGCAGATTATGATGATAATTCATTAACTGAAAATACAAGAGCTGCATACCAAATTGATAATATTGATAATATTATTGTGCCTAGTATTGCAGGTCATCCAAATACAATCGTATTTTTAACAGCCGATGCTTTTGGTGTTTTACCTCCTATCAGTAAACTAACTAAGGAACAAGCCATGTACCATTTCTTAAGCGGCTATACTAGTAAACTAGCAGGAACAGAGCGTGGAGTTACTGCTCCACAAGCAACATTCTCAACTTGCTTCGGATCTCCATTCTTACCACTTCCTGCAACAGAATATGCAGAAATGTTAGGTAGAAAGATTGATGAACACAATGTTCAAGTATTCCTAGTGAATACAGGCTGGACCGGTGGAGAATATGGCGTTGGAAGCAGAATGAAACTATCATATACTCGCGCAATGGTTCAAGCTGCTTTAGAAGGCGAGTTAAACAATGCTGAAACCGTAAAGAATGATATCTTTGGTCTGGAAATTCCGATTCATATTCCTGGGGTTCCTGATGATGTACTTCAACCATCCAAAACATGGGCAGACCAAAGTCAATACTATGTAAAAGCAAAAGAATTAGCAGTTAAATTCAAAGAAAACTTCAAAAAGTTCTCTAATGTTGCTAAAGAAATCGAATTATTGGGCGGACCACGCATTTAATAAAAGGAAGCTCGAGGAAATTAGTCCTCGAGCTTTTTTGTCTTTGGCTCCCTTGTTTTCATCCACTCCGTTAATCGTCTTACTGTTTCTCGATTTTCATGTGGCGGAAAATAATGAGTGTATTGTGGGAAATACCAACTTTCTACCTCTTTTCCGAGTTCCTTAATTCTTTTTTCTAGACGATAAGCATGGTTAACAGATACATTATTATCCTTATGACCATGAATAATAAGAACTTGAGCCTCAAGCTTTTCAAGTTCGTATAATGGTGTTCTCCACTTATAACGTTCCGGATATTTAGTAGGTGTTCCTCCAATTACCCGCTTCAGCATTCGCCGTAAATCCTTTCGTTCCACATACGTTAGGCTTAAATCACTCACGCCACCCCATGTAACGATTGAACATATTTGTGGATGCTGAATCGCCGTAAGAAGGGCCATTACGCCCCCGCGTGAAAATCCAAAGACATGGATCCGTGTCGGGTTCACTTTTTCATGCTCCTCAAGCACTTTAAAAGCAGAAAATGCATCATACCTGTCATAACCAGCGAAATCTTCATTCCCATCTCCGCCCTGATTTCCCCGATAAAAAGGTGCCATCACCACAAAACCTTCTGAAGCAAATTGAATGATGCGACCAATTCGGACCTTACCTACATTTTTTATACCACCACGTAAATATAAAAAACCGTCGTATACTCCCTCTTCCTTTGGTTCAGCAAGATAACCTTTCACTTTGAGTCCTTTACTCCAATATGTAATTAAATAAAGATTGATTGCCGGATTGGGAGACGGAAATCTTTGTTTTTCAATAATAGTGCCTTCCACCATATTATCCATCCTCTCTACAACTTGATTGTACAACCTTTACTTTAAATGTTCTTAAAAAACGCAAAATTAGGCATTCACACATTTTTATCACGTTTCATAGTTTATCTTAAGTAATTACTAAAGTCGACAGATGAACTGTCAAGGAGGAATGAATACATGCGCCGTATTCTTGCAAGTCTTTTTGCATTACTGCTTATTATTCCGTTAGCCGCTTGTAATAATGACCAGGTCCAAAAAATCCGTATTGCGGAGGTTACTCGTTCGGTGTTTTATGCACCTCAGTATGTAGCGATTACGGAAGGATTTTTTGAAGAAGAGGGCTTAGAAGTTGAATTAACAACTGTACCGGGTGGAGATAAGACCATGACCGCATTAATTTCTGGTGGTGCTGACGTAGCCTTAGTAGGTTCTGAAACATCCATATATGTTGAGGCACAAGGCTCAACCGACCCTGTAATAAATTTCGCAGCTCTTACACAAACGGATGGTACATTTTTAGTCGCAAGAGAGAACATCGAAAACTTTAGCTGGGAACAACTCAAAGATAGTACATTCCTTGGCCAACGTAAAGGCGGTATGCCACAAATGGTTGGGGAGTTTGTATTAAAAAAGCATGGAATTGACCCACAAGGTGATTTGAATCTCATTCAAAACATTGACTTTGCGAATATTTCTAGCGCTTATGCGTCAGGCACAGGAGAGTTCGTTCAGTTATTTGAACCAACTGCAAGCCTTTTTGAAAAAGAAGGCCGTGGCTATATTGTTGCTTCATTCGGTGAAGAATCTGGGAAGGTCCCATATACATCCTTTATGACAAAGCAAAGCTTTATTGATAAAAATGAAGAAGCTGTTGAAAAATTCACAAGAGCGATTTATAAAGCACAGCAATGGGTGGATTCTCATAGCCCAGAGGAAATCGCAGAATCCGTTCAAGAGTTCTTCCCGGATACACCACTTGATCTAATCACTTCCTCTATTGAACGTTACAAGAATCAAGGATCTTACGCAACTAATCCTGTTTTATCAGAGGAAGCTTGGAATAACCTTCAAGACATTATGGATGAAGCAGGAGAATTACCAAAGAGAATTGACTACAACACACTTGTGAACACAAGTATTGCTGAAAAAGTAATTTCCAAATAGGAGTGTTACTATGAGCTTCTTGTCAGTAAAAGATATACACCATGTTTATTTTACAAAGGATTCTACAACGACCGCACTCGAGGATATTTCACTCACAATCGAGGAGGGAGAGTTTATCTCTCTTCTCGGCCCTAGTGGGTGTGGTAAAACGACTTTACTCTCTATTATTGCTGGATTATTAAAACCGACCTATGGAGAAGTTTTAATCGAAGGTAAAAAAATCGAAAAAGCGAAGTCCATCGGCTATATGCTGCAGCAGGACTACTTATTTCCATGGAAGACAATTGAGGAGAACATCCTTGTAGGCTTGCAAATCATGAACCAAGAAACAGATCAAACAAGAAAAAACACCTTAGAACTACTTGAAGAAATTGGCTTAAAAGGGGTTGAAAAAGCCTATCCGAAACAGCTCTCAGGAGGGATGAGACAAAGAGCCGCATTGGTTCGCACTCTTGCAACAAATCCAAAGATTCTTCTACTTGACGAACCATTCTCTGCACTAGATTTTCAAACGAAGCTGAAATTAGAGGACCTTGTGTCAGAGACTTTAAAGGAATACCAAAAAACAGCCATTCTTGTCACACATGATATTGGTGAGGCTATTGCCATGAGCGACCGAATCTTCCTGCTTTCTAAAAGACCCGGTAAGATTGCAAAAGTATTTGATATCCCAGAGAACCTGCGGAATGAGACTCCATTTGATGCAAGACAACACCCAGAGTATTCGAATATTTTTCAGCAAATATGGGAGGAGTTAGATAAACTTGATACAAAACCTGGACATTAAAAACCTTCACAACCATTATCTGCAGTCGATTAAAAAAGAGAAAAGACTAGTCAGATTTTATCAAATCCTAATTTTTATTGTCTTTTTCGGGTTCTGGGAAATTGCGAGTCGTAGCCATTGGATAGACCCTTTAATCTTTAGTGCTCCTTCAAAAGTTTGGAATCTATTTTTAGATAAAATAAATGATGGAAGCCTGTTTAATAATCTTGCTGTAACATTGTTTGAAACCGTATTAGGGTTTATTATAGGAACGGTCTTAGGGGTTATAATTGCCGCGCTTTTATGGTGGTCAGAACGTCTTTCAAACATACTTGATCCATATTTAGTCGTTTTAAATGCAATGCCAAAAGTAGCATTAGGCCCAATCTTAATCGTTGCCTTAGGTACCGGATATGTGTCAATTATTGCAATGGGCGCAATAATTTCGGTTATTATAACGACAATTGTCATCTACACTTCGTTTAAGGAAGTCGATTATAACTACATTAAAGTACTACAGACCTTTGGAGCAAATCGGAAACAAATCTTCCGTGATGTCATTCTCCCCTCATCCTTTCCAGCCATTATCTCCACATTAAAGGTTAACGTCGGATTGTCATGGGTCGGAGTCATTGTCGGAGAATTCCTTGTTTCAAAGCAAGGCTTAGGCTATCTTATTATTTATGGATTCCAAGTGTTTAATTTCACACTCATTTTCCTAAGCTTATTATTGATTGCCATTTGTGCCACTCTCATGTACCAAGGGGTTGAACTCCTCGAAAGAAAATTAATTAAGGATTCTAAATAGAAAGCTCTTCTAGTATCAACTAGAGAGCTTTTTTCGTTTTTAAATATTTTTTTACATAGTCAATGCTATGGGTTAAGACATCATCCTTCATGATGAAGCTATATCGTCGGTCCGTTTTTACATGGTCTAGTGGGATTTCTTTTAGCAAGACAGGCCCTTTTGTTTCAAAATAAGTATTCTTCTCAAGAAGGCGTGCAATTTCAGCAAAATAAATATTTTTAATAATCGTCTTCCCTTTTCCTATGACCTTATATTGACCAATATATTCGATTTCCTGAACCTCAGCACCTGTTTCTTCCATTACCTCACGAATCGCAGCAGCCTCGGGAGCCTCCCCCTTCTCAACCTTTCCCCCTGGAAATTCGAGTCCACGTTCAGAATGGTTTGTTAAAAGCCACTGGTCCCGATATCGACAGATGACCCACACATGCTTCGGTTGGTCCGAAAAAGGATTGGGTGTAAACGATAAATTCACTTCATTATGATATATGTCTTGAAAAACAATCATTTTTTTATTCTCCAATATCGTTGGTTTTATTATTATGATAACATAAAAACAAGCCGCTTCATGTAGAAGTGGCTTAATCAATATTACCTAATACATCAAGTATACCTTGTGATTGTATGAAATCTTTTGTTTCCTGATCTCCAAGTCGATAGATCATCTGAAAAACCTGCAGCATGTTTGTGTCGTACTTATCATTTGATGAATCATTATGATATTCCACAAAAGGAACGTGTGCACGTAAAAATCCTTCAACTTCGTTTGCATAATTCGAATCAAAAAGCTTTCGCAGATGATGAATTTCCTCGTCTGTTGCTTCAATTTTATACTCCCAAGTAGACCCAGACTTCACTTGAGATATTTCCCCACTTCCTACAGCAATATAATAGGTTTTCTTAGACTGTTGTTCCACTATAGTCACTCCTAACAGTGATTTACGTTATTTTAGCTTTTTCCTCTCGTGTAAAAAATATTCAACATTCAATATAGCCATTGCCTAAATTTCATTAAAATTAGTATCTTTTAAGACATTCCCCCATATACTAATTTTCAAGAAAACATGTGAAATAAGCAGGCAAAGGGGAAAACACTTATGAAAATAATTGATGAAATTTATGAACTGTATAGAGATAAATTAACAGGTGATGAAGAAGATGCGGACATCATTGCTTTTTCCGTGCTTGAACAATTTGAACGCGAAGATCTGATAGACCTTTTAAGAGATTTAACTGATCAAGAATTACGAAATTTAGTTGGTTTCTACATGATTGAAAACCTTAAAGCAAAAATGGCACGTGATGGAATTGGTCAATCAAAAATGATGACGATTAATGAGTTGAGGGATATACATTAAAAAGGATTGTCGCTTTGACAATCCTTCCTAAATTAGTATTTATAGTTTACTTACTATCCTTAATGCGTCCTCAATTGACTCTTGATTAACATCATAATGAGTGACAAATCGGACAAGTTTAGGTCCAAATGTTGAAACCAATACACCATGTTCTTTTAATAACGCAGCAAATTGACTAGAGGTTAAGCCTCTTTCACTCACATCAACTAAAATGATATTGGTATCAATCTGATTTACGACTTTTACCCCCTTGGTATTTCCGAGTCCCTCTGCAAGAAATTTTGCATGTTCATGGTCGAGGGCAAGGCGGTCAACCATCGTGCGCAGTGCTACAAGTCCTGGGGCGGCTATAATCCCAACCTGTCTTAAACCTCCACCAAGACGCTTTCTCCATTTCCTTGCTTGCTTAATAAACTCTTCGCTTCCAGCAATGATAGAACCTACTGGGGCGCCTAATCCTTTTGACAAACAAAATTGAACAGAATCCGTATATTGCGCAATGTCCTTTACAGGTCTTCCTAATGCTACCGCTGCATTGAATAGACGTGCGCCATCCAAATGAACAGGAATTTGTTTTGCAGCTGCAATATGATGAATCGCTGCCATATTTTCTAGCGGGATGACGGCACCTCCCGCTCGATTATGTGTATTTTCAATACAAATCAAGCCGGTTTCAGGGTTATGGACATCATCCTCTTGAATAGCAGACTCCACTTCTGTAGGATCCATTGCGCCTCTGTTCCCTTTTATTGTTCGTGGCTGTACACCCGCAAAAGCAGAAATCGCGGCACCTTCATAATTAAAAATATGGGAATCTTGTTCAACGATGATTTCATTCCCTTTTCGTGTATGAGTTAACACAGCAATTTGATTGCCTTGAGTTCCACTCGTAACAAATAATGCCGCATCTTTCCCTAGCATATCAGCTGCTGTTTGCTCTAACTCTATTACAGTCGGATCCTCTTGATATACATCATCTCCAACCTCAGCTTCATAAGCTGCTTTTCTCATTTCGGCAGTTGGCTTTGTAACTGTATCACTTCGTAAATCGATCATATCTACTCTCCTCCCCATACATTAAAAATAAAACAAAACCCTTCTTTCGACAAGAAAGAAGGGCAAACTATTTATTATTTTCCTAAGAAGGATTGGAGCATCCAAATATGTTTTTCAAGTGCTTGGTGAATTGCAAGGAGCATATCGCCTGTTGTTTCATCATCCACATCACCAGCTACCTTCATACCTTCCTTTAATTCTCCCGTTAATATGGAAAAATCATTTGAAATAGTAGCTACCATATCATTGGCATTTTCATTACCGTTTGCTTCCTGAATGGAAGACAATTCAAGAATTTCTTTCATCGTAGCAACAGGTTGTCCACCAATTGCCAGTAATCGTTCAGCTAACTCATCAATATGAACTGCGGACTCATTGTACAATTCCTCAAATTTTTCATGAAGTGTGAAGAAATTAGAACCCTTCACAAACCAATGATAATTATGTAGCTTAATGTAAAGCACACTCCAGTTAGCAACTTGTTTATTTACCATTTCGACTAATTGTGTTGACATTCATATCTCCTCCTTATTAGTTAACATACCCCCTATATAACACAGTGAAACATAAATTTTAATTTTGTTTCTTGATAAATTTCAATTTAATTGGAATATCAATATCTTCTATCATTTTTCATGATAAAATAAAGGAGAAAAAGAGGAGGTTGCTATGTTTACCGTATTAATTATTTCAATCATTATTGTTTTTGTTGTCCTGTTTTTAGCTGTTAGTACGACATCCAAAGCGTATAAGTACAAACATACAGTAGATGATTTAGAAGATAATCCACATTTAAACCAACCTGAAAATAAGGAGAATTCTGATGGAAAATAAACTTCTTCAAGAACTTGCAAATAATTGGTTAATTGAGGCAACTATTGATTCCATCCAAGAAAAATATGAAAAAGAAGAATTAACAGCCAAACAATTGGTACTCATGTATTTACATAGAATTGCAAACTATGACTCATCATTACGTTCCATCATAGAGATTAATCCAGATGCATTGCAAATTGCAATGGCTCTAGATGCGGAGCGAAAAGAAATCGGACCACGTGGCCCGCTTCACTCAATTCCAGTATTACTAAAAGATAATTTAGATACGAACGATAAGATGCACACATCTGCTGGTTCACTCGCTTTAGCTGATTCGCATGCTTCTGAAGATTCATATGTTGCGTATCTCTTAAGAGAAGCCGGTGCAATTATTTTAGGCAAAACAAATATGACAGAATGGGCAAATTTCATGACAGAAGGAATGCCTAGTGGATATAGCTCTCGAGGAGGGCAAACATTAAACCCATATGGACCCGGTAAATTTGATGTCGGAGGCTCAAGCGCTGGTTCTGGCTCAGCCATTGCCGCAAATTTTGCAGTAGTTGCAGTTGGTACAGAAACGTCAGGCTCCATTTTAAGTCCTTCAAGTCAAAACTCCCTTGTCGGCATAAAGCCAACCGTTGGATTAGTTAGCCGGGCAGGAATCATTCCGATTGCTCATACACAAGATACTGCAGGACCCATGGCACGTACAGTAAAGGATGCTGCTTACCTATTAACAGCAATGGCAGAAGTAGATGAGCGTGACCCAATCACTTACACAGGTAAAACGTTAACCTCTACCGATTTCACCCAATTTTTAGATGTAGATGGGTTAAAAGGTGCACGGATTGGCATTGCTAGGGAGGTTTATTTTGACTACCTAAGTGAGGATAAACGAGAAGTCATGGATAAGGCCGTAAAGAAGCTTGAGGAACTTGGGGCAACTGTTATTGAGGATGTAAAAATTCCTTCTTCAAAAAACAAGTGGAGCTATGATGTGTTAACCTATGAATTTAAGGTTGACCTAAATACTTATTTACGAAACCTGGACCCTTCCATAAAAGTTCGAAATTTAACTGACTTAATTGCATTCAACAAGGATAATAAACATAAAATGTTAAAGTACGGCCAGATTATTTTGGAAGAGGCAGAAAAAACGAGTGGCACGCTGACAGAAAAAGAATATCTTGAAGCACTTGAGAATGATCAATATCATTCAACGGAAAATGGAATTGATTTTGTTTTAAACGAGCATCAATTAGATGCCATTGTATTCCCAAACAGTATTGGAGCAAGTATACCGGCTAAAGCTGGTTATCCATCAATAACGGTACCGGCAGGATATACATCTGAAGGAGAGCCAGTTGGAATTACCTTTACAGGAACCGCCTATTCAGAAGCCGCACTGATAAAATTGGCATATGCATACGAACAAGGAACAAAATATCGGATTCCACCAAAACTATAAAACCTCAGCCCTAGTGGCTGAGGTCCTTTTTTTATCCAAAAACCTTATGAAGGTCTTCTTTTGATTGTGTTAGCCAAAAACGCATGAGACGCTTTGCTCCTTCTAAGTCATGAAGCTTCGCTTGACCACATTGAGTTTCATTCGCTGCAGGGATATCTGTAATTTCTAAGGCACTTTGCATTGTAGCTTCTAATAAGTCAATAATTTCAGAAACTGTTGGTTCCCCACTCACTACTAAATAATAACCTGTTTGACATCCCATAGGAGAGATATCAATAATATCAAAGTGATTATATTTCTCACAATGCTCACGAAGGTTAAAAGCTAATAAATGTTCAAGTGTATGAATAACATCTGGCTTCATCGCTTGTTTGTTTGGCTGACAAAAACGAATATCAAACTTATTTACAACTCCATCTGTACCTACCTTGTGTACACCACAATGTCTTACATACGGAGCTTTAACTGCACAATGATCTAGTTCAAAGCTTTCTACTGATGGCATTCTCTTCACTCCCTAAATAAACTTATAGAGGATTACAAAAAGTCGACCGAAAATGACACTTCTAATTTCTTCGTTGGCTTGTTTCTCCGGTCCTCACGTATTAACTGCATACGCTCCGGTACTCAAAACTGAGCCGCCTAGAACTTCTCGGTCCTTTTCACTCTCCTTTTTGTACCCGCATTTATATCTATCATAACGCTAATTCCGATTTTTTTCATCAATTTAATTTGAATTGGAAGAAATTCGATGAATTACATTCACGTGACTTTTTGGACTACCTTTACAGATGCTTTTATTTACTCCCTATAGTATAGTATAAGTACGTAAACTAAGTAAGGGAAGTAGAAAAAATTGCTTCAAGCGTTGTTTATAGGTGTTATTCGTTTCTATCAAAGATTTATATCCCCATTAAAACCGCCAACTTGTCGCTTTTACCCGACTTGTTCCCAATATGGCCTTGAAGCTATTAAACGCTTTGGTGCATTTAAGGGTGGTTGGCTGACCATTAAACGTTTATTAAAATGTCATCCCCTCCATCCAGGTGGGATTGACTTTGTACCCGAAAAAAAGGAAGGTAAGCATGAACATTAATGCTACCTTCCTTTTTTTATTTTACGTTGGTTTTCTTTTCAAGATGTTCGTGGATTTCTCCTTTTTCGATGTGAACTTGAATATTATAATTCCCAGTTTCAGCGAATGTAAAGTCTGATTGATAGACACCATTTTCAGTTTCACTTGCATCTATAAACTCATGCTTCTCGGCGCCTTCTTTCCAAACCTCAAACCGAACGGTTGCATCTGTCAAAGGTGCTCCAGACTCTTCAAAAGATACATGTAAAGTGGATGATTTCCCTACCGGATATTCAGTTTCTAAAGGGAAGTCGATTGAAACATCTCCACCTCCATGATGATGTTCACTTCCATGGTGTCCGCCATCTTCTGTTGGTTCTTCCGCTGGCTCTTCAGTTGTTCTCGGGTTTCCAATTTCCACTTCAACCTTTGGCATGGTGTGCATGCTTCTCGCCGTTACATGTGCTGTCACAAAATAAATCCCGTCCTGCTCAAACGTTTTAACAGCCGTATATTCACCATCAGAAGTATGCTTCCCATCTAGAAATTCGCTTTCTTCACTGCCTTTTTGTGCAATTTCAAATTGGACTTCATCCGCATCTTCAACTGCTTCTTCCCCTTGAGTTACAATCGCATGTAAGGTTACTTCTTCACCTGGATTGATTTTTTCAGGATCAAGCTTTACATCAACCGCAATTGGGACTAATT
The DNA here is from genome assembly GCF_031181385.1 of Fredinandcohnia onubensis. GTDB lineage: Bacteria > Bacillota > Bacilli > Bacillales > Bacillaceae_L > Ferdinandcohnia > Ferdinandcohnia onubensis_C. The sequence goes on along the minus strand of NZ_JAPSKV010000004.1, from coordinate 18,609 downwards.
CTGTCGTATTCGTATTTTTCTTTTCTGTCTCATTATTACATGCTGCAAGCATAATTATTGCAGCCATAAAGAGAAAAAGGCCTATTTTTTTCATTTCTTTCACCTCAACTACATGGTACAACAAACGACCACTTTTTCCTGTGTCTATTTAATGACATTATTCCTCTTATCCATGATAACCAATATTAATTTCTCTTTAACCTCTTCCCATTAAAAAAAGAGGTCAAATGACCTCTTTCCATCTTATTTATACCCGTTAACCACTACATCGAGTTTACCAGTTTCAGGATTAATAACGAGACCGTGAACAGGAACTTCTACTGGAAGGAGTGGATGGTTTTCAACCATTTCAACACTGTGTCGAACACTGTCTTCTACACTGCTAAAACCTTTAAACCATTTATCAAGTTCAATTCCAGAGTACTTTAATGTATCAATTCTTCCTCGACTAACGCCTCTGTCTTTTATTTTTTGTAAAATCGCATCTGAGTTTAGTGCACTCATACCACAATCGTGGTGACCGACAATACAGACCTCGTCGGCATTTAATTCATACACAGCGACTAATATACTTCTCATTACACTTCCAAATGGATGTGAAACAACCGCACCTGCAACCTTTATAATTTTCACATCTCCGTTTTTCATGTTCATTGCTTTTGGAAGCAGTTCAATGAGTCGTGTATCCATACAAGTTACAATAACCATTCTTTTATTTGGAAGCTTTGTCGTTTGGTATTTTTCGTATTCTTTCGTTTCAACAAACTCTTTGTTATATTCTAGGATATTATCCAGTAGTGACATACTTTTCACCCTTCTCTCTTTATTTCATTATATTTTATCAAAAACTGTACCTTTTAGATAATATTTTTATTATTATTCACAAGTTCTTGTGTTTACCAGAGATACTAATAATGACATTGTTCCTCTTAAAAAAGTTTTTTGTTCTCAAATCGGAATAATTACGATATAATATGAAAGGATTTCAAACAGGCACCATTTTGGTACTTGAGAGGAGAATATTTATGAAAAAAATAAGTGGATATATCGGGCTCCTACTAGTAATCGGCATACTTTCAGCTTGTGGAGCAGATCAAAATAAATCTTCAGATGAAGAAGGAACGCTCACGATTTATACAACCGTATTTCCTTTAACAGACTTTACAAAAAAAATAGGTGGCGAAGATGTCATTGTTAATAGTGTATACCCACCGGGTGCTGACGCTCACACATTTGAACCCACTCCTAGGGATATGACAGAAATTGCAAGTGCAGATGCTTTTATTTACACTGGCATCGGTGTTGAGGCTTTTGTATCCTCTGTAAAAAAGACGCTAGAAAAGGAAGAAGTTGCATTAATTGAAGCAGGTTCTGGAATAGAATTCATGAATATGGAAGACGATACTCACCACCACGAAGATGAAGAAGAACATCAGCATGGAGATATTGATCCACATATATGGTTAGATCCTGTCTACTCCATTCAGATTGCTGAAAATATTAAAAACGCGCTAACTGAGTTAAATCCTTCTAATCAAGATGTATATGAAGAAAATTTTAACGTATTAAAAGGCCAATTAGAAGAATTGAACACAGAATTTATGGAAGTAGCCAACTCAGCGAAGCGTAAAGAAATTCTAGTTGCCCATTCGGCATACGGATACTGGGAAGCTCGTTATGGAATAAGGCAAATAAGTATTACTGGCTTTTCCCCTTCCAATGAACCATCTCAAAAAGAGTTAACAACTATTATTGAATCTGTGAAAGAACAAAATCTTGAATATATTCTATTCGAACAAAACATATCATCAAAAATTGCTGAAACGGTTCAAAAAGAAACAGGTACAAAAAGCTTAACCCTTCATAATTTGGAGGCCTTAACACAACAAGAAATCGAAGACAACAAAGATTACTTTAGTTTAATGAAACAAAACCTAGATACATTAAAAAAGGCGCTAAATTAACTACCACCCTTGGGATATGTTGCTTGTTATCCGTGCTTCTTCAATTGGAGAAAATAAAGGATGCTAGACCATATTCCTAAGAAAGAGGTGTAGTAAAATGGCACAAGATGTATTATGTGAAGTTAAAAACTGTCATTATTGGGCAAACGGCAATAAATGTAGTGCGGATGCAATTTATGTTGTGAGTCACTCAGGAAAAACAGCATCAGAACAAACTGAAACGGATTGTAAAACTTTCATACCAAGTGATTTATAGAAATATGACGAAGACAGCTGATCTACTCAGCTGTCTTTTTATATTTTATAAATAGCTGAAACAAATTCACCTATACTTGCATAATCCTTATAACGTGTAGAATTTTTTGAAATAAAATAATTGACAAAATTAAAAAATAAACATATGATACTTTTAAAAGTTGCGCTAAGGAAACATTTATTCATTAAAACAAAAAACATAATATAAAATAAAGGCTTGAGAGGAGAATAAGCGATGTATGAAAATCTTTTACTCGCTTTTGGTTTAACTTTATTCGCTGGCCTTGCAACCGGTATAGGGAGCTTAATAGCTCTCTTTACGTCCAGAACGAATACCAAATTTCTATCCTGGACACTCGGTTTCTCAGCAGGTGTCATGATTTATGTGTCCATGGTTGAAATCTTCGTTAAAGCGAAAGATGCGCTAACGTCTGAACTTGGGAATGAACTTGGGAACTGGATGACAGTTGCAGGATTTTTTGGGGGAATGCTTTTAATTGCTTTAATTGATAAGTTTGTCCCTGAGAGTAGCAATCCACATGAAGTAAAAAAAGTGGAGGACATGAATCTGTCATCTTCCAAATTAGAAGAAGCTAAATTATTAAAAATGGGAACATTTACAGCTCTCGCTATTGGGATTCACAATTTCCCTGAAGGTATTGCCACCTTTACTTCAGCTCTTCAAGACCCTGGTCTAGGTATCGCTATCGCAGTAGCAGTAGCAATTCACAATATACCTGAAGGAATCGCGGTTGCTGTTCCGGTCTATTTTGCAACAGGAGATAAAAAAAGAGCCTTTAAGCTCTCGTTTCTTTCCGGTTTAGCTGAACCTGTCGGGGCCATTGTTGCTTTCTTGATTTTAATGCCATTTTTAAACGATATCATGTTTGGGATAATCTTCGCTGCCGTAGCAGGAATTATGGTGTTTATTTCTCTTGATGAATTACTCCCTGCATCTAAACGTTATGATAGTGGACATTTATCCATTTATGGATTAATTGCAGGTATGGCTGTTATGGCGTTAAGTCTACTACTATTTATCTAACTTTATTCAGCTGGGCCCATCCCACGCTGAATAAAGTTAACCTTGCATTACCTTTTTCTGTTTCGTAATATGCTGAATCCATTCGCGGTCTACCTGATATCCAATTCCTGGTCCATCTGGAACGGTAATGCATCCGTTTTCTACAGTAACTTCTGGAATAATAACATCCCTTGACCAATATCTTGAGGACGCAGAAATATCTCCAGGAATTGTGAAGTTTGGTAGGCTCGCTAAGGCAATATTATGGGCTCTTGAAATTCCGGTTTCAAGCATTCCCCCACACCAGACAGGGATTTGATGGTACCTACAAATATCATGAATACGTATTGCCTCAGTGATTCCACCAACTCGCCCAATTTTGATATTCATTACTCGACAGCTTCCCATTTCAATTGCCTTACGGGCATCTTCCGCCGATGTGATGCTTTCATCCAAACATATTGGTGTTGAAAGTGCCTTTTGCAGCTTTGCATGATCAAAAATATCATCATCCGCTAATGGCTGTTCAATCATCAACAACTTAAACTTATCTAATGCTTTAAGTTTTTCAGTATCCTGCAAAGTATAAGCCGAATTCGCATCAACCATTAGCGGTAGGTTTGGAAATTCCCGTCTAATGTCTTTTAGAAGCTCATAATCTTGTCCAGGCTTAATTTTTATTTTGACTCGTTTATAACCTGTGTTCACATGCTCCTGAATTTTACGTAATACTTCCTCAAGTGAATTAATACTTACGACTACGCCTGAATCGATAGAATCTCTCGTTCCGCCAATCGCTTTAGAAAGAGAAGTTCCTTGTTTTTTTGAATATAAATCCCATATGGCCATGTCGATGCTAGCTTTCGCCATATTATTTCGTTTTACAAATTGAAAACATTCCTGTAGTTGCTGAGGATGCTCAGCCTCTTCATGTAAAATTTGCGGGATTAGATAATCGACAAGTATATGCCAGCTAGTTTTAATCGTCTCTTCTGTATACCAAGGTGATGAAAAGGCAACAACTTCTCCCCAACCAACGAAACCTTCAATATCCTCCATTTCAACAAGAATACTCTCTCTTGTATCAACCTTTCCCATACTTGTAACAAACGGTGAGAGCAAATTTTGCTGTATGAGATGGAGGGTAACCTTTTTCACCTTAATCATTGTTCTCATCCTTTAGTAGATCAACTAATACCCGTCTCATAAGTTTATTAGATGCATTTCGTGGGAGGGCATCAACAAAATGGATGGATTTTGGAACTTTATAACGTGCAAGTTGTTCATGGCAAAAAGCAATGATTTCATCTTTATCTAGATTGCTTCCTTCTTCTTTTATTACGAAGGCAGCTGGCACCTGTCCCCATTTTTCATCATCCACACCTGTAACACCCGCTTCTAAAATGTTAGGATGTGACAATAGAACTGCTTCAAGTTCAGCAGGATAAATATTCTCTCCCCCTGAAATAATTAAATCTGACCGGCGATCTAACACAAATAGAAACCCTTCCTCATCGATGTAACCAATGTCACCAGTGTATAGCCAGCCATCAACAATTGAAGTCATCGTAGCATCGATCCGATTTAAGTAACCTTTTGTCACGTTTGGTGCCTTTACAACGATCTCCCCTATTTCATTTGGACGTGTAGGTGTACCGTCTTTATCTATTTTGATTTGTACTGGAAAAAGTGGTTTACCTGCTGAACCTAGCTTTGAAATACTATACTCAGGTGCTAACGTAACAACCTGTGATGCTGTTTCAGTCATGCCATAGGTTTGGAAAACAGGAATATTATGGGCAATACATTCCTCTAACAAAGGTTTTGGCGCAGGGCCTCCTCCAAGAAGCATACATCTAAACTGATCAGGATAACGCTCGTCCCTTAATTCTCTAATCATCCTCTTTAGCATGACACTCACTGCTGACATGATTGTAACACCTTGATTCATAATCGCATCATTTGCTTTTTTGGGGTCGAATTTTTCGTGAATTACCGCTGGTATTCCGTAAATGACACTTCGATACAAAATCGATAACCCACTAATATGAAACATCGGAACAGTAAGTAACCAACAATCATCCTGGTGTAACCCTAAATTTAAACTCGAGCCAATTGCGCTCCACCAATGGTTTCCATATGTATGAATAACACCCTTTGGTTTTCCAGTCGTTCCTGATGTGTACATAATTGTATCTGCCTGTTCTAAAGAGAAGTACTCTTGAATCTCACAGTCTTTCTCAGGAAGCTCATAAAGTTCATTTAATGATATGTTTTTAATAATAAGATGAGCTACTTTCTCAAGAAAAGAATCTTCGGTTAGTAGTATTTTTGCACCAGCGTCACTCAATTGAAACTCTAACTCACTACTTGTTAGTTTTATATTTAAAAGGACTGTAACGGCCCCAATATATTTCAGTGCATGAATCACCTCAACCATCTCAACACTATTTCTCAGCAGCACAGCCACAACGTCATTCTTTTGTATCCCTGCAAATGTGAGTTGGTTAGCCCTTTTTAACACATTTTTATGTAAAGTTAAAAATGATATCTCTTCATTTTCAGTTTTTATAGCAATCCGATTGGGCGTTAAAAACGAACGCTGTTTCAGCCAATTTGGTATTTCTGTTGAATTCATCTTTTTCAAATCCTCTTATGTTTGTATTAAAAATGCAAAAACAGCTTGATGAGGTCTTCATCAAGCTGAGAACTGAACATTAAGGAAAACGAGGGAATTGCTTAAAGTCTGGCATGCGCTTTTCTTTAAATGCGTCACGGCCTTCCTTCGCTTCTTCTGTTGTGTAGTATAGAAGAGTAGCATCGCCAGCCATTTGTTGTAGACCTGCTAAGCCATCTGTATCAGCATTCATTGCTGCTTTTAAGAAACGAAGAGCTGTTGGACTCTTTTCAAGAATTTCTTCACACCACTTAATTGTTTCTTCTTCTAGCTGCTCTAATGGAACAACTGTGTTCACAAGACCCATGTCTAATGCCTCTTGGGCATTATATTGACGGCAAAGGAACCAGATTTCACGAGCCTTTTTATGACCAATGATACGAGCAAGATATCCAGAACCATAACCTGCATCAAAGCTTCCAACCTTCGGACCAGTTTGTCCAAAAATAGCGTTATCCGCAGCAATCGTTAAGTCACATACCACATGTAATACATGTCCTCCACCAATTGCATAACCTGATACCATCGCGATAACTGGTTTTGGAATTACACGGATTAAACGTTGTAAATCAAGAACATTTAATCGTGGGATTTGGTCGTCACCAACATATCCACCATGTCCTCGAACCTTCTGATCTCCACCAGAACAGAATGCTTCATCTCCTGCACCAGCAAGAACAATAACACCAATATTTGAATCATCTCTTGCATAAGCAAAGGCATCAATCATTTCTGCCACTGTTTTCGGTGTAAACGCATTTCTAACATGTGGTCGGTTAATGGTGATCTTCGCAATACCATTGTAAGTTTCATATAAAATTTCATCATACTTACGTTCTGCAACCCATTCAACTGCAGCCATTAGCTTGTCCTCCTTTATGTATAGGTTTGTATGTAATTTTGATCATTGAGAAAAATGATCAGAAACAAACTCATTTATTATTTTACCAAAAAAATGTGGTTGTTCCACATGAATTGCATGTCCAACCTCTACTATTTTCTCCACTTTTGCATTTTGAATGCTTAAACTCATCTCTTCAGCAATCCTGCAAAACTTTTGGTCAAGCTCTCCACAAAGCAATAAAGTTGGTAGGTTAAGCTCATTTAGTCTATCCCAGTATGAGGGTTGAGAACCAGTCCCCATCCCCTTAAGACTATTAGCTAAACCGACTGGATTATTTTTAAGACGTTGTTTACGTATTTCTAGTTGACTTTCTTTCGTTAGTGCCTGTTGTGAAGAGAATAACGGGATCTTCTCCCAAAAATCAATAAAACCTTGGATTCCCTCTTGCTCAATTCGATTTGCCAGTTGCTCATCTGATTTTCTACGAGCAGCTCTCTCTTCTTCTGTTCTTAATCCTGGAGAACTACTCTCTAGTACGAGGCTAGTTACTCTAGTTGAATAAAGAATAGAAGTGGCCAAAGCTAGTCTTCCTCCCATGGAGTAACCAACAATATGAGTTTTTGGGATAACTAAGGTATCAAGAATATGGATGATATCTTTAGCAACAGTTTCTATATGATATCTTGAAAAATCATCAGGACTATCTGTCTCTCCATGTCCGATTATATCAATAAAAATACATTGATAACTTTTATGAAGTGGCTCGGTTGCTCTGCTCCAATTTGCTATACTACCTGTAAAACCATGGAGGAACACAATCGGTTCGCCTTCTCCCATCACTTGCACATGATAAGTAACCCCGCTTGATGAAATAAACATAGTTATTGTTCCTTTTTAAGCAGGTTTTTTATTTCCTGGGAAACATTATTCCACATTTTTCGATGAATCATGACATTTTCTTGACGGTTTGTTTTTACTTCTACAACATGAAGTCCATTACCATTTAATGAAGCAGATATGGCTTTTCGGAATTCCGCCCAATTCTCAATACTAGTAAACTGCCCGCCATACATTTTTACGACATGTTCATAATCAAGCCCGATTGGCGTACCAAACAGTGTTTCAAAATGCTTTTCTTCCTGTGATTGTGGTAAGAAAGAAAATATACCGCCACCGTCATTATTAATTAACACGATCGTACTATTTAAATGATGATGTTTTGCTGCTAATAATCCATTTAAATCATGGTAGAAGGAAAGATCACCAATCACTAGAACCGTATGTTCATTTTGCGAACTAATGCCCATTGCCGTTGAAACAAGTCCATCAATTCCATTGGCTCCTCGGTTTCCTAGTGTATGTATCGACTTTTCATTATTTGTAAAGAAAGTATCAAGGTCCCGAATTGGCATACTGTTTCCGACAAATAAAGTAGAACCATTTGGCAGGATTTCTTGAAGTTCAGTAAATACCTTCCCCTCAAATAAGGTCTCTTCTTGGTGTACCGCGTTGATATTTTCTTTTACTATCTCATTTATTTTAATCCAAGAACTTATCCAACCATTATCACTACGTTTCTGAATTCGTTTCGTAATCGCCTGACAGAATTCTATTTCATCACAGTAAACCATATCGGTTGCTGATAAAGTAGGATCTCTCCATCCACCGTCCCCATCTACAACGATTTGTTGTGTGTTTTTTTGTTTTTGAATATATTGTAGAAGCGACTTAGAGACAGGCATTGCTCCAAATCGAATAATAATGTCTGGTTTATAAGCTTCTCGGAACTCTTCGTTACGTAAAAAAGCATCATACCCATCTACTATGTATGATTTAGGATGTGTACCACTTCTCAGTTGGGATAGTGGGTCCGCAAGTATTGGAAATTGAAGAGTTTCTGCTAGATTAGCTACAGCATGTCCAAACTCAGAATGATCATGTGAACCACATACAATAATTCCCTTCAGTTTTTCACTGACTACATCACTTATCAGTTGAGCTTGTTCCTCGTCCATTGTCGGTTTACCAACAACGACATTAACATTTTTCTTAGCCATTTTGCTTGTACCCCAAAGATGATCAAGACCGAGGTTTGGTGTGAGCGGCTCACGAAAAGGAAAGTTCAGATGGACCGGTCCTGCAGGAGCTGATTGTGCTGTACCCGCTGCTCTTCCTGCCATTGTTCTGACATAAGCCAACATTTGCTCAGAATCTTCAGGTAGCGCCATTTCTACAAACCATTTCGCATGATTACCATATAACTGGTTCTGGTCTATGGCTTGCGGTGCACCAACATCGCGCAATTCATGTGGTCGGTCCGCTGTCAACACAATTAGCGGTACCCTTGAATAATAGGCCTCCACTATAGCCGGAAAATAATTTGCTGCTGCAGTCCCAGATGTACAAAGGATCGCTACAGGCTTTTTGGTGGCTTTAGCTACCCCAAGCGCGTAAAAAGCTGATGATCGTTCATCAATATTTATTGTAACATTCATATCAGGATGTTCTGCCATTAATATTGCCATCGGGGTAGAGCGGGAGCCAGGGCTCACAATGGCCTCTGTGACACCCACTTGGACTAATTCATCAACAAATGATGCTACATACCGAGTTAATGCTTCATTATTCATTGTCTAAGCCTCCTAGTGCGGATAGCATCGGTCTAAACTTAATCATAGTTTCTGTATATTCACTTTCTGGTACTGAATCTCCTACAATTCCACATCCAGCAAATAAGGATGCATTGTTGCTATTTATTAGCCCAGAACGAATGGCAACGGCAAATTCTCCATTATCTTTCGTATCTAACCAACCAACTGGGCTTCCGTACCAACCACGGTCTAGAACCTCAAGCTCACGAATAATTTCATAGGCCTTATGTTTAGGTTGTCCTCCAAGGGCTGGAGTTGGATGTAGTCGATCCACAACAGTAAGCAATGACACATTTTCTTTTGCTACCCCTCTTACAGGTGTGTATAAATGTTGGATATCTCGCATTTTTAAGATATCAGGTTGTGTTGGTGAAGAGATGCTTATACAAGATTCTTTCATCGCATTTTTAATCATTTGTACAACAACATCATGTTCATATAGATTTTTCCGGTCACTAAGTAATTCATTAGCTAATTGTTCATCTTCAGAAGGTGTTTTGCCACGTCGTATCGAACCTGCTAAGCAAGTCGTTAAAAATTCTCCACCTTTTTTCTTAATGAGACGCTCAGGTGAAGCTCCGATAAAACATGAATCTCCGTATTCAATTGCAAATAAATAACTCATTGGTTGCTCTTCTTTTAGACGTGCTAAAATGGCGTCTGTTTCAATTGGCTTATCAAAATGCAGTTTAATTTCTCTTGCTAATACGACCTTTTCAACCTGGCCAGCCTGTACCTTTTTTGTTGCATTTCGAACAGATTCCATCCATTCCTTTGGTTGGACTTCTTCTTTCGTAAAGGAAGTGCTTATTAGGTCTTTTGGATTTCTCTCAAGCAGTCCTTCTAATTGTTCTAAATCAGATTCAACAAAAGTTGTTCCTGTAGGCTCACAAATAATATTTGTGGTTAAATAAGTGCTTCCTTTATAGACAGAAAGCATAATCGTAGGTAAGACAAATTTTGCATCATCAAAATGATTCCACAGCACTGTTCTCTTTTTTAATGGATCGAATGAAAAGCCTCCCATTAAAATTGGCCCTGTAGAATATGGTGCGAAATCATCCACTATAATCGCATTGTAAACGAGTTTTTTCCACTCTTCTTCTATTGCAACAAAACGTTCTGTAGACTCGTTATCGCTAATTGTATAGGCTTCTCCAAGTCCAACAATTATCGTATCATTTGTTGGATTGGACCAGAAACATCGCGTTTCAAACGTTTCTTTTTTCCCAGTAGAAAAGAACAATAGGGGGTCTATGTTCTCTATCTCTCTAACCTGACTTACAAGTATCGGCTTTGAAAGCTCCCTTGAACGGAACATTCCTTTCTCTATGTAATCCTTCAATCCTTTTTGTTGTATCATGACCAACTTATATCCCCCCGAAGTGTATCCCATAATAAATTTTACTTTAGAAATAGTATATCATTATAGTATATCATTTACGTATATTTACCCTTAGTGTAATAATCCGATAATTTTTCTTTGATTAAATAAATCAAATGCTACGATATACCTCATAACGAATAGTTGTCAACAAACTTGATTCTACCATACCTACCCGCACTATGACCACTTACTTCCTTATTATTATGTTTTGAGAGTTATGTTAGCCTGGGGATTAAATCATGGGAAGAATGATTATGTCTTTTTTGTTACATTAAACCATTGACAGTACTTGTCCAATTCACTAAACTGAACTTTGGATATACATGATATGACGTGAGAGGAGAAGTCTAATGCATACAGAACTTCAGTCAAATCAGAAGCTATCTAAAAAGCCTTCAAATGGGTTTCAAGTATGGTGGAGACTTATGCGTCCACATACACTAACTGCATCCTTTGTTCCAGTTATTCTAGGAACAGTTCTTGCACTTCCAGATACATCTATAAACATGGCATTATTCTTAACAATGTTACTTGCTTGTCTTCTCATTCAAGCAGCAACTAATATGATTAATGAGTATTTTGATTATAAACGCGGTCTTGATACCGCTGAATCAGTCGGTATTGGTGGGACAATTGTTAGAGATGGAGTAAAGCCAAAAGTGATCATAAACTTGGCATTTGCCTTTATGGGAATTGCCACACTTTTAGGTGTTTATATTAGTATGAATAGTAGCTGGTGGTTAGCATTAGTGGGGACTATATGTATGTCTGTTGGTTATTTATATACAGGTGGCCCATTCCCAATTTCATCAACACCTTTTGGAGAGCTTGCAGCTGGTTTCTTTATGGGTATGATTATTATTTTAATATCGTTTTTCATCCAAACGGGTACTGTTACTTCAACAAGTATTTTAATTTCAATTCCAATAATGATCCTTGTTGGTGCCATTAATATGTCAAACAATATTCGTGATTTAGATGGCGACAAAAAGAACGGACGTCGTACCTTACCGATTTTATTAGGAAGAAAAAATGCGATTAAGTTCTTAGCGGTATTGTTTATTATTTCATATGTCTGGATTATTGCATTGTCATTTATGGGAATAGCGTCATGGTGGAGCCTACTTGTATTGGTAAGTGTTCCAAAAGCCGTTCAAGCGATAATTGGTTTTATTGGTAAATCAGAGCCAATCCAAATGATGCCAGCGATGAAGGCAACCGCCCAAACAAATACATTTTTTGGTTTCCTTTTATCTATCGGAATCTTTATCGGTCACTTCTTTTAAAAACACGATTTTTTAAGATCGTGTTTTTCTTTTGTCTTCTTTCATACAAGCACTTTTTTACATTTATGATTTTCGTGTTTATGTAAATAATACATAACAAGATTCGTTACGAAATCATTATGGAAGGAGTGCTTTTCATGTTATCAAATGAGCAATTATCAACCTTCCGTTCACAGTTGATAAACGCAAAAAAAGAGGTTGAAGAACAACTAACAGATAGCGATCATTTTGATTTAGAACGCGGTCATTTCCATGGTTCGATGGGGGAACTCTCCTCTTATGATAACCATCCAGGGGATGAAGGAACTGAGCTATATGAACGCGAAAAGGACATTGCACTTAATGAGCATATTGAAAAAGAGTTAAAAGACATTGACTACGCCTTACAAGCAATTGCTGAAGGTAGATACGGGAAATGTGAGAAATGCGGTAAGGAAATACCTGTTGATCGGTTAGAAGCAATTCCTACCACAACATATTGTGTTGAGCACAGCCCGACCCAAGTCGTATCTCATAATCGACCTATTGAGGAAGGGGTATTAATGCCACCATTTGGAAAGTTTGTTGATGAGGAAGATAATGTTTCCTATGATGCAGAAGATTCATGGCAAGATGTCGCAAAGTATGGAACATCTGAAACTCCTTCAGACCTTGCTGACCCAGTTGATAGTTATAATGAAGTATTCCTCGAATCAGATGAAAATGTGGGCTATGTAGAGGATTACGAAAACTTCGTCGCAACAGATATCGAAGGGAAAGAAATTATCATCTATCCAAACAACCAGCATGAACGATATGAAGAAGTATTAGATGAAGAAGGAATCATGACCATGTTCGGAGACCTTCCTCCATATGAAAAAGAACCTTACACACAAGATGAAGCCCAGGATTAAATTAAAAGCAGTGGAATCTTCCACTGCTTTCTTGTTACTTTATTGGTTGTAAAAGAAGCCTATAACTATTTTTCTTAAATTTCTCTTTTTCAGTATGAGTGATATGATATTTCCCTGTCGTCCAATCAGTAATTTGATCATGATAGAATCGACTTAATACATGACCAGATTGCCCTGGGCCTACCACATTATAGCTTTGATTCATGTTTGATAGGTCAATTACTGAACGCCATGCAGCTCCGTGTGTTATCGCACCTGATTTTTTATTAAAACTTGCAGCAGCTACCGATACTCCACTACCGCCCATAGGAACAAATTCATTATGATTAAATAGAAAGTTTAACGGTGAAATTGCTGACAACGGATGATTAAAAGGGACCCTATGAAATTCACCCCATTGCCATTTATCTGGATGCTCCCCTTGTTGTTTAACAGCAAAATCAACAGCTCGTTTAAATGACTCTAGACTTACCTGCTCTAAGCCACCAGCTTCACTCAACCATACACCTTCGACTCCATTTGTAGCATTTCTAATCATTTGGTCTACAATTTGGGATTTACCTTCGAACAAGTTATCAATTTCATTTGGAATAGATTCTTCAAACAATACATTCCCGAATTCCTCCATCCATTTATGAAAGACTAGAGGCTCTCCGTCTTCTATACGATCCACAAAGTCCCATCCTTCAAACTGCTTTAAAACTTCTTTATCGATTTCTCTTAGCTTACCTTTCTGGCTTGTTAATACATCAAGAAGAATTGGTACAAATTCCTCCGCCTGCAAATTATGTTGGTCAAACTGTAGTTGAAGCATATCGTCAACCGAAAACTTATTCTTACTCATAAAGACATCCCGTATACGTTGCTGACGATATGGCTGTGCCCAAGTATTTGTAATATGGTATGGATAATCATCTGTTACAATTTTATTATTTGCCGTAGAAATAAAACCTTCCTCCGGGTTAAGAATAGTTGGGAGTTCGTCCCATGGAATAAACCCCTCCCACTCATATTCATTCGTCCAACCTGGTACAGGTACCGAGCTGTCTCCCTTTTTTCGAATAGGAATTAAGCCATTTGCTCGATAAGCAATGGTGCCATCCGTAGCCGCAAAAACAAAATTTTGAGCCGGGGTATGAAAATATGTAAGAGCTTCTTTAAATTCAACCCAATTTTTCGCCTTGTTAAACATCAACACCGCTTCAAGCTCAGTCGAAGGGTCGAGAGCTGTCCATCTTAAAGCTAAAGCTGTCTCCTCCCTATGGTCATGGGTGAATTCAGAAATAATCGGACCATGTCTTGTTAACTGAACCTGATAAGGAATTGTTTCTCCATCCTTTACCTTTATTGGTTCATCGATGATCGTGGCATCCTCCCACTCGCCCATATACTCGAACTGATTTGGATTTTCTGGATTTCTTTTTTCAATATATAAATCCTGAACATCTGGACCTACATTGCTAACCCCCCAGGCAATATGTTCATTACGTCCTAATATAATTCCCGGAACACCTGCAAAAATGACACCACTTACGCTTACGTTTACCTCGTCATTTTGTAAATGCGTTTCATACCAAATCGACGGAGTCGCCAATGCTAAATGAGGATCATCCGCTAGAATCGGCATACCTGAATCAGACTTCTCTCCACTAACAACCCAGTTATTACTCCCGTTAAACTCATTTGGAAAAGGTGCTTGTGCAATACTTTTGGAAATATCAACAGGATTTTCTTTGATCGCTTGAAGAACGGTTGCCCCGTCTTCAGGATATGTTGGGAATAATTCAAGTAGTTTTTCTTCTGATACGTGTTGTGCCATGTAATATCGAAAGGCTTGCCCTTTATAATGGCCTCCTAAATCATAAGCCATATATTTCCCTATTGTGAGCGAGTCTATAGGATTCCACTCAGTTGGTTCATATCCAGCAAGAGTAAACTCGACGGGTAATGTATTCTTCTCCTTTACTTCCTTAATAAAAGCATTTACACCATCTGTATAAGATCGTAAGACACCCTTCGCTTCTGTCGAGTATCCATCGTACGAAATTTTAGCTGCTCTACGTAACCCAAGAGCTCTAAAATATTTATCCTGCTCAATAAGGGAGCTACCAATGACCTCACTGAGCTGTCCTGAGGCCTGTCTACGGCTTAGATCCATTTGAAATAACCGGTCCTGAGCTGTTACATATCCTTGTGCAAAATACAGATCATGAGTGTTTTTTGCACTGATATGGGGAACCCCATTTTGATCACGAATCACTTCAACCTCATCAGTAATACCAGCAACACCAACTTTCCCTTCAATTTCTGGTAAACTTTTTCTCAAAAATAAATAGCCAGCCAAAATACTTGCGACTAGAAGGAGGACGATTATAATTCCTGATACTAAAATAACCCTCCATCTTTTCTTTATAGGCCAAATACGTCTTTTTAAAGCGACTTCCGAACTCATAAAATCCCCCTTAGACTTATTATTTCAAGAAAATTCTAAATATATCATAATATCCCATTTCCAACTTGTCATTTAAATCTCCAATAGATTGACATTATTTTCATACTTAGTGCAAAGTTTAAAGGAAGATACTAACCAAATGACGAATTATTTCTATATATCATTTTTAAAGTGAAAGGAAGAATATAATGAACGCTCATGAGATTGAATACAAACTATATGGAGATGACATGCAATTTGTTGAAATTGAGTTAGATCCGAGTGAAAGTGTTATTGCAGAAGCAGGTGCAATGATGATGATGGAAGATGGAATCTCAATGGAAACAATATTCGGTGATGGTTCAGAATCTGGAGGTGGAGGTCTTTTAGGTAAACTCTTTGGTGCAGGTAAAAGAGTCCTGACTGGTGAAAGTCTTTTTATGACAGTATTTACAAATAGCCATATAGGGAAAAAACATGTTTCCTTTGCGGCACCGTATCCTGGTAAAATCATTCCAGTTGATTTAAGCCTGCTTGGTGGAAAGGTGATTTGTCAAAAAGATTCGTTTTTATGTGCAGCAAAAGGAGTATCAGTCGGAATAGACTTTCAACGTAAATTAGGTACTGGTTTCTTCGGTGGAGAAGGCTTCATCATGCAAAAATTAGAAGGAGATGGATTAGCCTTTCTACACGCAGGTGGAACCATCCATCAAAAAGAACTCCAACCAGGTGAAACCCTTCGAATCGACACAGGCTGCTTAGTTGGGATGACGAAGGAAGTAGATTACAATATCGAATATGTAGGAAAAATAAAAACAGCTTTCTTTGGTGGTGAAGGTCTATTCTACGCAACTGTACGTGGCCCTGGAACGGTTTGGGTACAGTCATTGCCATTTAGCCGTATGGCAGACCGTATTTTCGCGAGTGCACCTAGAAATGGGGGAAGCACAGGTGAAGGAAGTATACTAGGAGGAATCGGAAATTTATTAAACGGTGATAACAGATAGAATAATTATAGTCGTAACTGGGAGGATAATAAATGGAGGTGTGGATGATGAAACGTAAAGACGACGTTAATAACAAACCCGATGCTCCACTATTTGATGCCCCAGATGATAAAATTCTAGCATTTGATATGTTCCGCGGAATATCACCCGGACTCTTTTCAGATGTAGACTTAGACAACCCAGCAAAGAAAATAGAAGATGATATCATTTCTCAAGATTAAGCACCTGGCAACAGGTGTTTTTCTTTTTGCTAACCATAAAGAAGTAAGAAGCTAGAAATCTACTAAAAATAAAAAAACGCCATGAGAAATTCTCATAACGTTTGATGACCCGTACGGGATTCGAACCCGTGTTACCGCCGTGAAAGGGCGGTGTCTTAACCGCTTGACCAACGGGCCAGAAAAAAATATTTATATGATTCGACATGGCGGAGAAGGAGGGATTTGAACCCTCGCGCCGCTTACGCGACCTACACCCTTAGCAGGGGCGCCTCTTCAGCCACTTGAGTACTTCCCCAAAAAATGGCTCCGCAGGTAGGACTCGAACCTACGACCGATCGGTTAACAGCCGATAGCTCTACCACTGAGCTACTGCGGAATAATTATATGGTGGGCCTAAATGGACTCGAACCATCGACCTCACGCTTATCAGGCGTGCGCTCTAACCAGCTGAGCTATAGGCCCATTGTATAAATTGGAGCGGGTGATGAGAATCGAACTCACGACATCAGCTTGGAAGGCTGAGGTTTTACCATTAAACTACACCCGCACTTATATTTTTTATATGGGGCGGCTGATGGGAATCGAACCCACGAATGTCGGAACCACAATCCGATGCGTTAACCACTTCGCCACAGCCGCCATTAAAGTTTAGAAAATAAATAAGGTGGCTCAGGACGGAATCGAACCGCCGACACAAGGATTTTCAGTCCTTTGCTCTACCGACTGAGCTACTGAGCCACGATATATGGCGGTCCCGACCGGGATCGAACCGGCGATCTCCTGCGTGACAGGCAGGCATGTTAACCGCTACACCACGGGACCATTGAAAACTATTAAGATTTATAATGCGCAAATTATTGTGCATTAACTGTCCCTTCCTCTAATAGGTTATTCGAGGAGCATTGTCCGTCGGGACAACTCGTAGATGATTCGATGATGTATTGCTAGTCGCTACACCACGGGACCTTTTTTTAACAACAAAAATTATTTTACAATAACTTCTTTTGTTTGTCAACATTTTTTTGGTTGCGGGGGCAGGATTTGAACCTACGACCTTCGGGTTATGAGCCCGACGAGCTACCAGACTGCTCCACCCCGCGACAATAGAAAGTTATTCAAATATAGTTTTTATACACCATATATTTGTTTAAGAATATGGCGGAGGAAGAGGGATTCGAACCCCCGCGGGCTTTAACACCCCTGTCGGTTTTCAAGACCGATCCCTTCAGCCGGACTTGGGTATTCCTCCACATATAAGTAGTTGTAAATGGTGGACCTTGTAGGACTCGAACCTACGACCGGACGGTTATGAGCCGTCTGCTCTAACCAGCTGAGCTAAAGGTCCTAGATTTTTTAAATTAAAATGGTAGCGGCGGAGGGGATCGAACCCCCGACCTCACGGGTATGAACCGTACGCTCTAGCCAGCTGAGCTACACCGCCATAATTAAAAGTAACTATTTGAAATTCTATTGGTGGAGCCTAGCGGGATCGAACCGCTGACCTCCTGCGTGCAAAGCAGGCGCTCTCCCAGCTGAGCTAAGGCCCCAATTTTACTAATGGTCGGGAAGACAGGATTCGAACCTGCGACCCCTTGGTCCCAAACCAAGTGCTCTACCAAGCTGAGCTACTTCCCGTAAAATGGCGCGCCCGATAGGAGTCGAACCCATAACCTTCTGATCCGTAGTCAGACGCTCTATCCAATTGAGCTACGGGCGCATTTTATGATTTTTTTAGATGGTGCCGAGGACCGGAATCGAACCGGTACGGTAGTCACCTACCGCAGGATTTTAAGTCCTGTGCGTCTGCCAGTTCCGCCACCCCGGCATTTCTAAAATTACCTCTGGAGCGGAAGACGGGATTCGAACCCGCGACCCCCACCTTGGCAAGGTGGTGTTCTACCACTGAACTACTTCCGCATAATGCGGGTGAAGGGACTCGAACCCCCACGTCAAAGACACTAGATCCTAA
>NZ_JAPSKV010000022.1 GCF_031181385.1 Fredinandcohnia onubensis | reverse complement strand
CTTATCTAATGCCCAATAAATATATCGACAAAAGTGAAACCTGTCCGCTACAATAACTGGTTTACCCAGAGCTTCTTGTACAGCTGCTTTAAAGGATGGACTCATATCCATGATTACGATTTGTACTTGCGCTCCATGTTTTTGAAGGTACCGTTTAATCGTTTTTTTATACCGATTTGGAAGAATGTCAATTGGTTCTTTTGTGATTCCATTAGCTATAATTAATTGATATTTCCCTTCCTTGGTATCACCTTTGTACTCATCAATAGCTATCACTTTTGGCAGCTCTGTGACCGGATGAATTGCTTCTTTGGCTATTTGATCGAAACGACGAACAACTGTTGTTGGGGATGTTCCATAAACTTCTGCCGTCTCTTTATATGTTTTTCCTTTTATTGCTTTTATTGCAATTGCCTGGTTCCATTCGATCGTACTACGCTGATAATACTCTACAAACGTGTTCATTTCAGAGAATCGCTTTCCGCAAGCACAAACATATCTTCTTCTTTTATAGAACAACAGCGTTTTTCGTTCAAACCACTTCAAATGTTTGATTTTTTGAATGCGATAATCATGAATTCGATTGGTTTGACTGCCACACTTTGGACAACAGTGCGGTTTACGCTCCATCTCTACATAAACATGAATATATTCTCCTACTTCTTCTACGTTTTTTACCAGCACATCTTTTAATCCTGGAATAGAAATGTTAAAATTCATATACACGCATCTCCATTTCTTTACTTGTTTCTCGACAATTCAAGTATAAAAGAATTGGATGTATGCGTGTATTTTTTTGCATACAAATTGTAGGACAACCCCAACAAATATTATAGAGCCAATAAAAAGAAGACTCTTGTGTAAACAAGAGCCTTCCTTTTTCACAGGGTTAATGCTAGTTGCTGATGCATATTTACTTTAGGCACTCTTCCTTCATGGAGCTCTGGCATAGGCTTCCCAAGTGCATATCCCTGCCCCATATGTACACCAATACCTTGCAAATATTTAAGTTCATCCTCTGTTTCGATGCCCTCGGCGATAATTTTCGTCCCTACCTGCATCGCATATTTTACTAACAACTTCACTAAGTGCTGACTTTCTCGGTAACAGTGAATATTCCGGATAAGGGATTTATCCAGCTTAATGAATTCAGGCTTAAGGTACACGAGAGTTTGTAAGCTATTATATCCAGTGCCTGCATCATCTACCGCAATTCGAAAACCCTGTTTCCGGTAATGTTCAATTAATTCTTTAAATTGATTATAGTTTATGACAGATTGTTTTTCCGTTAACTCTAATACGATTTGGCTCGGGGATAGATTATGTTTTTCTAGTAATTCCTTCGTGATCCCGCTCCGCCAACAGGGGTCTGCCAATACTTGCGTTTGTATGTTAAGAAACACAATTGGAGTCGTATAGCTATTTTGGTTCTTAACCTGCTCCGCAAACCGTTCAATCGAGAGATTTCGTAAGAATTGTTCCACCATAAAAACATAGGAGCTTTCCCCAACATAATCATAAAAAGTTTCCGTTGTCGGAAAATGTACGGTTCTTTCGGGTCGATTTAATATTTCAAAGCCTATGGTAGATCCTTCACCTAGCGAAAGTATTGGTTGAAAAACTGTTTTTACTTTTGATTTATCCATGAGTTTCTTAAGTTCTTCGTCTCGTTTGTATTCTTGGTATAATGTGCCCTTTTTCTTATTTAAAAAAGCTAGAAAATGCAGTAGATTACGTAAATGATTTGTCTTCATGGGCCCCTACCTTTTGTACAAAATTAACATGATGTCTATATCTCTATCTACATTATAAAGTTTGAACTTTCTTTGGAACGATAAGATTTTGTAAAGTTTCTGTAAATAAACAAAGGCCTGGAATTCTCTCCAAGCCTACTCGGTTAATATTCAGTTGTAATAATTGGCGTTCCAATCGTTACGTCGATTACATTTTTATCTGCATCTGCTCGTAAACCTAGTTGAAGATTAATTTTTTCCTGATTTACTGTTTTCAATTCAGATTCGAAAACTTTTGAATAAGCTGAAACCGACACGAAACTCTTTTCTTGTAGCTGTTCCACCATTATGGCATTCACATCTCCAACCATCTTTGCAGCAACCTCATCTAATTGGTTTGCTTTGGATTTCATTACTCCAGAGACTGTATAAAAAGTATTACTTTCCATAAAAGTTTCACTTACCCACTCAACATGGTCTGCAGTAAGCTGATTCCCTTTTGCTTCATTCGTGACGCCGATCTCGTACTTACCACCCGATTTATAGGCTTTTAGCTTAATTGACTCCGTAATTCCGTTATCATTTTCTTTTAGTCCTTGCCAAACATAATGGCTGTTTTCTTCTTTGAGAATGCTTTTCCAACTATATGAACCATGATCACTCATGAATGTTTCGATTTGTTGTTTCATCTCATGTACATTATTGGCTTGTCCAACCTTACCGCGAGATAAGGCCATCCAAGATGAAATTTCAACTTCATTTTTATCTGCCATTTCTTTTATATCCACTAGATCATTTTTGTTAATAAATTCTTCCTGATTATTATAAAATCCTGCTAAAATTCCGAACGATAGGATTAATGCAATTGTCATTTTCATTTTGTCCCTCACCTCTTTAACAAGGATAGCCAGGGTTTTTATGATCTATACCTAAAAATCTAGTAATCTTAAAAATCGATTAATTTTCTTTTAGGTGTTTTACTTTTTATATTTTTAGTACAATCTAAAGATGAGCCTAAGGAGGTGTGATCTTTGAAATCAATTACTGTTTCGTTTCATAAAGAAGATGCTGTTGAAGCAATGAAGGTCGGTATTCTTGAAGAAGACGATTTTAATCGTGTGACTGAAGGTGGTACGCGACACTTATTTGAGCTTGATACAAATATTGGTTTTTTTGTCTTTTTCGATGGCGCGGATGCCGAAGGGAATATCCATTATCTTGCCCTTCAATATGAAGAGGATAGTGAAGAACCTACATACTGTTTCTCATTTGAGCTTAAGGATTTTTATGAATTTATGGCATTGTATCTTAATGACCTTGAGTTC
Source organism: Fredinandcohnia onubensis (assembly GCF_031181385.1). Lineage (GTDB taxonomy): Bacteria > Bacillota > Bacilli > Bacillales > Bacillaceae_L > Ferdinandcohnia > Ferdinandcohnia onubensis_C. The sequence goes on along the minus strand of NZ_JAPSKV010000022.1, from coordinate 18,282 downwards.
TCAGATGAAGAATCGGAAGACGAAGAGCAAGAGTATGGACCAATCCATCACCTCGCTCACCTGCTATACCATATCGTTGAAGATGCAAAACAAGCGTAAGAGAAAGGCCACAGGAATGTGGTCTTTTTCCTTTTCAAAAGGCTAAATATATGAAAAAATAGATATATAGAAAATAATGTAAAAACCAAGGTCGGTGATTATATGTTTGTAGATATCTTTTTTTCAATTGTTTTCATACTTGGTGTGTATTATTTGTTTCAATACAGAATCAGTATTAAAAAGGCTGTCGATCTTTCAAAAGAAGCCCTTTTCCCGCAAACGGAAGAGGAGTTCCGTGGTCTCCTCATCCCAAATGAGTATAAGGAAATGGAGCCACTTTCTAAATCAACGAGGTCTTATAAAATTGTCAAATGGGGAACTGCGGCTGTAATCGTAGTTCTCATAGGCCTATTAATTGTTATTCTTACTACAGATTATTTAGGGTCTTCCTTTTTTTCTATGGCCTATTTCTTTTTTGCACTCATTAGTGCAGTTCGCCACCGTGGAAACCTCTTTTTATTACCAAAAGGTATTATCCTTCAGGGCCGATATTTTTCTTATAGCCGAGTCAAGGAATATGAAGTTGAGCGAATTGTCCGCTGGCATGATTTGTATGGCATAAATGACCGTATAAATTTCGGCTATAAGTTAACGATTAAGGTCAAAAGTATATTCCCATTCTTCAATTTCGTTGTTGTTGAAAATGAAGAACATCTTGATAAGATCATCAAATTGCTGGAGACAAACGGCATTCCCGGAAAAAGAATTGCAGACCCAACGCAACAATCAAATTTAACCTTTACATCCAAATCATAATCCACCAGGTCTTGTAGCCTGGTGTTTTTTTATTCCCCTCAACATAGGATGACATGTCAAACCACAGGTACAGGCTCTTTTCATGGGTTAATTAATAAGATAAATATATCCGTATAAATAAGGAGGTATTCCTATTGAATCATACAGTAAAACCTGGTGAAACACTGAGTCAAATCGCTCAAGATTATCGGAAACCACTTTTTGAAATTATTCGAGCAAATCCTTCCATTAATCCTAATTTGATTTATCCAGGACAATCCATCGTTATCCCCGGTTTCCCAGACCCCTCAACCCTTCCCTTTAAAATTGAGGTCTCTATTAATAACCGTAAACTACGATTATTGAAAAATGGAGTCTTACAAAAACAATATCCAATCGCCGTTGGCCGCATGCTACATGCCACACCTATCGGGAACTTTATCATCATTAATAAAGCACCAAATCCAGGCGGACCGTTTGGCACGATGTGGATGAGTTTATCGAAAGAACACTATGGAATCCATGGAACCAATGATCCAAGCTCTATCGGTAAATTCGTTTCAAGAGGCTGTATTCGAATGTATAACCGAGATGTCGAGGAACTGGCACGAACCATTCCAATTGGCACACCTGTTTTCATACATCCTTAATTTATTTAAACATCTCCCAAAACACGAATAAATGTTCCTATTTATGTTGATAATAGAATATACGTTCGTATATAATATAAAAAAGGAGATGATTACATGCGCGGGATTTTACAACGAGCCTTAGCTCAGCACACACCTATCGAAATCATCTATATGTCACAAAATGGCATACTTACACAACGCCTAATCAAGGTTTACGAAATCAATGAACATACTATCAAGGCCTTTTGCTTACTTCGTCATAAAAAAAGAACCTTTAAAATAGATAGCATTTTATCTGCAGATGTACCAAGGAAAAAAGGAGTTGTTAAGTTTGCAAATTAGAACACTACAGATGCGAATGGAGGACACCGAACAGGAATTACTTGAACAAATTGAAAAATATATGAAGAAATTCCACAAAGCTCCGACGATGCGTGAACTTTCTAGACTCTGTACTTCGGTGAGTTCAACAAGCACAATCAAAGCATATCTGGATCGCCTTAAAGAAAAAGGAGTCCTGCATTATGAACCCAGAACACCACGATCCATCACTCTAAAAAAAGAACTACCCCAGGCAAAATAAGGGTAGTTCTGTTAAACTTTTTAGAGTTTTTCATCCACTTCTGAGGTATCGACATCATCGCCAAACCAGTCAACTAACTTTGCTTTTGCCTTTGCTTTGACATTGTCATCAATATGGATGGCCACTTGGAAAAGAGCAACACCCAAGGCACCTAAGTCATCTGTAAAACCGATACCTACTGCAAGGTCAGGAATGAGGTCCACTGGAAATATAAAATACCCCAACGCAGCCAAGATTGTCACCCTTGCTTTTGCAGGCAAGTCTGGTTTTTGAAGTACATAGTACAGCAACAGTGCCGTATATACGACTGAATGGCCCGCTCTTAACGCAAACTTTTTAAGTTTTTCCCAAAATTTATCGTCTGAATAATGCTTTCCCATTTCATCCATGTGAATCCCCCATTTTAAGTTATCTGAATCTTTTACTACTATTGTACTACATAGGCGAATAAATGAATCATTGTACAAGCTTTAAAATTTCACTTTCCTTATCTTATGCCTCAAAATCATTTTTACACAAAAAAACCTAGCCAAAATGACTAGGTTGAATCGTTTTAATTAAAAACTTCTTTCAAGCTCATCTACCAATGAACCAACATAGGCAACTGCTTTCTTAATTGGTTCTGGAGTTGACATATCCACACCTGCAAGCTTCATCAACTCAAGTGGTTTTAGTGTTCCACCTGCTTTTAATGCAGATAACCATCTATCGACTGCGGGCTGGCCTTCCTCTTGAATCATCTGAGAGGCAGCTGTTGAAGCAGTCAGACCTGCAGAATACGTATATGGATATAGACCCATATAATAATGTGGCTGACGCATCCATGTTAGAGCAGCCAGCTCATCCATTACGACATCATCGCCCCAGAATGTCGACAGCAACTCTGTTTTTTGTTCACATAACAGTTTTGCTGTAATTGGGGTTCCTTTATCAGCCAGCTCATAGACACGACGTTGTAATTCACCTTCTAATATATGTGTTACGAAATTGTGATAGTAGGTTCCTAACGATTGTAAAATCACCCAGCGCTTCATCCGTTCATCATTGGATTGCGAAAGAATTTGTCTACTCAACAGCAGCTCATTCATTGTTGATGGCGCTTCGACAAAATAACGTGAAGGGCGAGTGTTTGAAATGCGTTGATTACGACCCGCTAGCACAAAGTGTCCAGCATGTCCTAATTCATGTGCAAGAGTAAACGTATTTCGCATAGAATTATTCCATGTCATTAAAATATATGGGTGGGCACCATATGGGCTCGAGCAAAAAGCACCTGATCTTTTCCCAACATTATCCGCTAAATCGACCCAACGATTATGAATGCCTTCCTCCATAATCTTACTATATTCCGGCCCCATAACCTGGATGGCATCAAGAACATACTTTGAAGCCTCCTCATACGTTACCTCTGGGTCAAAGTCTGGATCAAGCGGAGCCTTTAAATCACTATAATACATTTTTTCAAGCCCTAGTACACGCTGCTTTAATTTAGCGAGGCGTCGCATATGTGGCGCTAACTCAGTTTGAATGGTATGTAACTGATTATGGTACATTTCCTTTTTAACCTGTTGTTCATCAAGTAGCATATCTGTTACAGACTCATACCCACGTAAACGCGCTTCTATGACTTGCTTTTTTACCTCTGTAGCTAATGTGGCAGCATAGGTGTTTTTATATTTATCCAGTGTTTCAGCAAAAGCTGCCGAAGCCTTACGACGCAATTCCGTATCTGGAGAGTCCTCATATTTTGGGAATGAGTTAAAGGTAAGTGGATGTTCGTTTCCATCATTCGTCTTAAATGCTGAAAACTGCATATCTGATGTTTTGCTTCTTTGATAAATCATATATGGAGACTCCATCACCTCACCAAACGCAGCTAAAACTTCCTCTGCATCAGGGGATAGTGTATATTCCTTGGCCTCTAAGATATCTGATAACGTTTTTATGAATTCTTTTAATCCTTGTTCCTCTTTTATGTAAGATTTGATGGTTTCTGAATCTAATGCAAGTAGCTCTGATTTTATAAATGACATACTCGCACTTACACTAGAGACCAAGGATGCAGCCCGGGCAGCATTTGTTTGATAAACGGAATTTGTACCATCTACCGCCATATGTAAATCTGCATAACTCACTACACGCATAACTCTTTCCTGAAGTGCGTCTTTTGCCAATAAGCAATCCAGCAAGTTCTTAGCACTCTTTCCAACAGTCCCCTTAAATTGAGTTACGGTTTGGATGTCAATTTCAACAGACGAAAGCTCTCTCTCCCAAGCTTCATCTTTTTCAAATAAATCTTGCAGGTTCCATGTTTGTTCAACAGGTACTTCTGAACGTATTAATGCCATTTGAATTTCCCCTTTCAATATTTCGCAAAACGAAATAATATATCTTTATTATAAAATAAACAAGCAAAAATTTAAATGAAGTTCCCAATTTTCTTAAAAATCCATATAAAAAAGAAGATCAAGTAATCTCGATCTTCTCTCACTTCTATAACAACCCTACCATTTTTAGTCCGTGTAGGATTCCGTCTTCCTCAACTGATTTGGTTACGTACTTCGCTACTTCTTTTACTTCGTCCAGTCCGTTCCCCATGGCTACACTATTTTGAACAGTGGTGAGCATTTCCATATCATTCAACCCATCGCCAAAGGCATAAATGCGTTCTGAAGGAATCCCTATTTTTTCAACAAGTTTCTCTATTCCGTTTGCTTTTGAACCCCCACTTGGGATGACGTCTACGGAAACCGGATGCCAGCGAACAAAATCAAAGTCCTTGTATTCTTTTTCATACTGCCCTTCTTCGCCTTCTTGGACAAATAATAACGATTGGAACAATTTACGTCCTTCATAATACTTTGGATCATAGGTTGGAAAACTTTTGATTTTTAATGTTGCAATGCTTTCCGTAATAAATTCATGTTCAGGCACATTTGCTTTCATGTCCTCGTGGTCCATGTAAACAATCGGATGATTGTTGGCCAGTGCCTTTTCAGTTAATTGAATAAGGGCTTCTTCATTTAATGGGTTTGTATAAATTTCTTCTCCATTTAACACAACGTACTGCCCATTGTAGCTAACATATGTACCGATTCCAAGCTCTTCGCGAAGGTCTTCGAACATAAAAGGAGCACGACCAGTAGCAATCGCAACTTCATGTCCGAGTTCCTTTAGTTTAAAGATGGCTTCCTTCGTTGAAGATGGCAGTTTTTTATCATGGTTCAAGAGTGTTCCATCTATGTCAAAAAAAATTAGGCTACGTTCTTTCATTTCATCTTCCCACTTTCTATCTCACTTTTGATCAATCACATATTGTCTACGATACATTAATTTCGCGCTTTAAACAAATGAAACATTCTGAAAGAATACGTTTGAAAACAGGCAAAAAGTACTATTACCTGGCATAAATTAGAAGTATGTTGATATATTCAGTAGAAGTCCCAATGGGCACAAATACGCCAAGGCGCATTTGATCTACATCAAGGAGAGCGAGCATGAAAAAAACTTGGTTATTAGGGTTTGGCTTTTTTAGCATTAGTTTAGGATGGTCTTTGTATAACGGGTTTGTTCCTTTTTTTCTAGATAATTTCATTACTAGTACGGCTTTGATTGGGTTTCTTATGACCATCGATAATTATATTGCTCTCTTTTTACAGCCGTATATTGGACAATTAAGTGACCGAACTCGAACTCGCTTCGGACGCAGGATGCCTTATTTACTAGTTGGTGTGCCGCTTGCAGCCCTATTTTACACCCTCATTCCCTTTCACACTGGGCTAATATCCTTACTTATTTTTATGTTATGTATGAACTTATCGATGGCGATTTTCCGTTCTCCTACTATAGCTTTGATGCCCGATATCACCCCTGAACAAGACCGTACAAAAGCAAATGGAATCATCAATTTTATGGGGGGCTGCGGTGCTATCTTAGCATTTAGTATCGGCTCATTCTTATTCAGCGTCGATGAGACTCTCCCATTTCTTGCCGTTTCTGTTGTTTTCCTACTCACCCTTTGGATTGTATTTAAACATATAAAAGAACAACGTGATGCCCTTTCCTATACAGAAACAGTTATACCCAGGATTAATTATAAGGAAGAATTGAATGCCTCAACGATGTACCTTTTAGTAGCTATCTTTTTTTGGTTTATTGCTATACAAGGAATGGAGGCTTTGTTTACCCTATATGGTGTAAATGAATTAGGTCTGTCCAGAAGCGCTTCAGCTTTTTCACTTACTTTTTTTTCATTAAGCTTTGTGATTTCAGCCATTCCAAGCGGCCTCCTAGGTGCAAAGATTGGCAAGAAAAAAGTGATTGTCATTGGTGTCATTGGGCTAATTGTTTCGTTTTTACTATTAAATTGGGTTGATTCGGTTATTCTCTTGAGGGCCATTTTATTTTTGGGAGGCATCTTTTGGGCATTTGTTAACATTAACGCATACCCATTTATTGTTTCGATGGGAAGTGAAAAAAGTTTCGGAACGAGAACGGGGCTTTATTATTTAGTTTCCTCATTGGCAGCGATCACCTCACCCCCGACCCTTGGATACTTAATTGACCTGTTTGGATTCAGTGTGTTATTTCTTGCTGCAGCAGGAAGCCTGATTCTTGCATTGGTTTTTATTAGCAGGGTAAAAAAACAGGAAAGCGCGGTGCTTGGCTCATAGCGAGTCCTCAAGCAATGATCATAAAGAGCGTGTAAACTGGAAACAGTTTTATCACGCTTTTTTCATTTTTATATGTTTATTTCATAGACTATTACAATGATGTCTGATATTATAATCAAATGGTTACCCTTGTTAACTATTACCTTGAGTAACTATTTCCAAAAGAGGTGAAATTCAATCGAAAATTTTCAATTGTTTTTTCAACAACTAACTCAATTATATCGACCATTTGAGAGTAAGCTGAATGTTGAACTTGGCAAACACCAGCTTTATAGAGCACAATGGTCCATTCTGTACTACATTGTAAACTTTGGCTCACCTACACTCGTGGAAATTTCCAATTACCTAGGAGTCGAGAAGCCAACTGTTACTAGAACCATAAATCGTTTAGAAGAACTCGGATATGTAGAAAACATTCCTGGGAAAGACAAGCGAGAAAAAAGAATGCAGCTTACTGACCTTGGTAAAAAAGTGTACCTAGAAGTCAGGGAAACAGTTGATGAATTTGAAAAGGAAATAATAGAGGGGGTATCCGAAAAGGAACTGCTCCAAGCCATTCAGATTATGAAAACAATACGGAACAATTTAATATAGTGAGGGGATTTTCAACTTGGATAATCAAAAACTGTGGACGAAAAATTTTATCATTGTGTCCTCCATCAATTTTTTCTTAACCTTTATTTTTTACCTATTGGTTGTCATCATTGCCGTGTATGCGGTTGATGAATATGCTGCTTCTACGAGCCAAGCAGGGCTTGTCACAGGTATCTTTATTGTCGGAACGTTAATTGGCCGACTTTTTATTGGTCGTTATATCGATATGATTGGTCGTAAAAAAACATTATTTATTGGGTTGATTCTTTTTACAATCACCACCTTCTTATACTTCGTACATGCTGGAATCACGTTTCTCCTAATCAATCGTTTCATTCACGGAGTCACACTTGGTATCGCCAGTACGGCAACAGGTACAATCGTTGCTCAAATCATTCCACCTAAACGTAGAGGTGAAGGAATCGGATATTATAGTATGAGTGCGACATTATCTACAGCGATAGGTCCATTTATCGGATTATCCTTGTCTCAACATACAAGCTACCAGGTAATCTTCGGTCTATGTCTTGTGATTGGGGTCATCACTCTTCTCACCTCACTCACCCTTTATGTGCCACCAATTGATGTACAATCCAATCAAAGTCAAGAGAAAAAAGGCTTTTCAATTGCGAATTATGTGGAACCGAAAGCACTTCCAATTGCAATTGTTACATTTGCGGTATCCCTTTGTTATGCAGGGGTTCTATCGTTTATCAACTTTTATGCGATTGAAATTGATTTAGTAACCGCAGCAAGCTTCTTCTTCCTTGTGTATTCAATCGCAATTCTGGTTTCTCGCCCCTTTACTGGAAGGTTATTGGATTTAAAGGGTGCAAATTATGTCATGTATCCTGCCTTTTTCCTATTGGCAATTGGTATGTTTCTGTTAAGTATTGCTCATAACAGCATAACTCTCCTACTTTCTGGTGCGCTTATCGGGATAGGATTCGGGAATATGCAGTCATGTACTCAAGCTGTTGCGATCAAGTTAACGCCAGCACATCGCATGGGGCTTGCGACCTCAACTTTCTATATCTTCTTAGACGCAGGGCTTGGGTTTGGCCCTTATCTATTAGGCTTTCTTGCTCCAATTACCGGATACAGCAAGCTATATTCTATTCTAGGAATTGTTGCTCTAGCGAGTATTATTCTTTACTTCTTTATGCATGGGAAAAAAGAAGCTGCAGGTCGAAAAAATGAAACATTACCGATATCGATGTAAAAGTGAAGCCTTGCTCGGCATGTTTTGTCGGGCAAGGCTCTGTTTATTTTCTGATACCATCCATCACAAAACGGACTAAGTTTTCCGCTTCTTGGTCGATATCCATTTTTTCTTGGGATGGCTTAAGCACAAAATGAGTGACGAGAAAACCACCGAATGTCGTCATTAGTATTTTTAACAAGGTATCTGTAGGAAGATCCTTTATTTCTCCACGGCTCTTGAATAATTCGATTGCATGTGCAACGCGATTCATTACATTGGAACAGAAATACGGAACAAATTCCTTTCTCAATGCTTCACTATATAAGATTTCCTTAACGATGATTTGAAAAATTTCCTGATTTTCATTAATAAATTCAATTCTATTTTTGAGGATCTGCCTTAAGAAATCTTCAAAATACAGTGTATCCTCTGTTAGTACTTCTTTAAAGACTTTTTCAGCCATTCCTGGTAAAGCCTCTTTTAGGAACGGAATCATAACTGAAAGTAATAAGTTATCTTTCGTACCATAATGACGGAAGATAGTTCCTTCTGCAACTCCTGCTGCTTTTGCGATTTCACCTGTAGAAGTATTGGCATATCCCTTTTCTGCAAACATTTTTATGGCTGTTTCAATTATTTTCTGTTGCTTTTCAGTTGGTTTCTTGGATAACTTTGTTTGTTCAATTATGGCATCTAATAGATTTTCTTTAGACAATTTCCTTTCACTTCCTTACTATAATGCGCGATACTTTTTCAATGCGAAAACATTTAGGATAATAAAAATGACAGCAAACATGATTAACACAAATAAATCAAAGCCGATATCAGCTAATCCTAAACCTTGATACATGACTCCCTTTAATGCATGGGCAGCGTAATAGATAGGCATTATTTTTGCTATGACCTGCAGCCAATCTGCCATTCCCTCAAGTGGAATAATTCCAGAGAAAAATATTTGTGGAATTATGACAATCGGTATAAATTGAATCATTTGAAATTCAGATGAGGCAAATGCGGATAACAGAATACCTAATGATAAAGCAACTAACGCAAGCACTAAATTAATAAGAATAACATTCCATATTGAGCCTACTAGCACGACATCCAACACATTAATGGTAAAAAACACAACGATAACTGTTTGAATGATAGCAAATATTCCAAAGCCAGCTAAATATGCAGTCACAATTTCTCCCCTACGGATAGGAGTTGACATTAATCTCTCAAGCGTACCTGTTGTTCTTTCTTTTAACAAACCAATTCCTGAAATAAGAAACACAAAAAAGAATACGAAATAACCGATCAAAATCGGACTAAGCACATCAAAAAATTCAGTGTCACTATTGCCGTAAACATAGTTTATTTCTAAATCAGTTGTAGGCAAATCCTTGAGTGTAGGTATCTGATTGACTAGATTTTCCTGTGCCTGTGAGGCAAATGCCTGATTGACCTTCATCTGCAACGCCTTTGCGGATGATGGATCGCTGTTTGTTAACGTTAATACTACCTGATTATTCTCCATAACCAGTAATCCATCAAGTTCATGGTTTAGGATGATTTGTTCAGGGTTTGTCGCTTCGTTATATTCTTCTATTTCAATATCTACTTCTTTTATTGTTTCAACAAGTTTCTTCTCAATATTTACAACTCCTATAGTAGGATTAACGGAAGGTCCATCAAACAATACGTTCATGAGAGACAAAATGAGCAATGGGGCTACAAATAGTAAGGCTAATGTCCGCTTATCACGAAGCAACTGCTGAAAAATTCTTTTTATGAGTGCGACGATTCTCATTACCTCACCCTCCCTGCTTGTAAAAATACTTCATCAAAATTGCTGGCATCATATGCTTTTTTCAGATCACTTGGCGTACCTCTCGTTAATATCCGTCCATCTCGGACCATTGCGATATAGTCGCAGCGTTCCGCCTCTTCCATGACATGAGTTGTGACGATAATTGTCTTACCTTCTTCCTTTTTCAAGCGGATTAGTTCATTCCAAATAGAGAGTCTCAACTCAGGGTCAATGCCAACAGTTGGTTCATCAAGAATCAATATTTTCGGGTTTTGTATCAACGCAATGGAGAGAGACAAACGTCGTTTCATCCCACCGGAGTACGTAGATACTTTTTTATTTAAGTCATCCGTCAGATTGACTAGGTTTGAGGTATATGCAATTCGTTCTTTCGTTTGGGCACGATTTAACTTATAAAGTGAAGCAAAAAAAGCAAGGTTTTCCTTACCTGTTAGCTCTGTATACAATGCATCGGATTGAGCCATATAGCCAATATCATGCAAAAGCTCAAGATTAGGCATTTTCTTTCCTAACACTTGGATAGAGCCTTGATCTGGCGAGTCCATTCCTACAATCATTTTGACTAATGTAGTTTTACCTGCACCTGAGGGTCCAATAAAACCGTAAATTGTTCCTTCCTCAATAGATAGATCAATTTCATTTAGCACCACGTTTTTCCCAAAGCTTTTACTTACTTTTTTAATTACTACCCTATCGGCCATCAAAATGCCTCCCCCTTATAAAAGTGAGTGATTACTCACTTTTATTATCGTTTGTATTTTGGAGAACGTCAATAAAAAAGTAACTATTCACTCACATAAAAATTTTTATTATTGGGATATTCGAACAAGCACATTTTGCTTACCTTTCATACGATGGACTAAGGAGGTGACAACCATGGACTTGCTTGAATTTTTAAATGAAAATTATTATATGTTGGTCCCTGCACTTTGGGTGATCGGGCATTTCCTAAAAACAACGCCGACAATTCCGAATTGGGCTATTACATGGATTCTATTAGGGGTATCTCTAGCAGGTGGCACATTTTTCTACGGTTTTACTGCTGAGGCATTATATAACGGAGTAATTGCAGCTGGGGTTGCCGTTTTCGGTCATCAACTGTATAAACAAACGGCTGAGGCAAGAGTTAAAAAAATATAATTCACCTTTACGCACTAATCTATTTCCACTTAATAAAAACGCGAAACGCTCGGAATATTTTCCAAGCGTTTGTTTTTGCGTTATTTTATTGATTTCTGTACCAGACGAACCAACCATTATCTTTACTTTTAGATACAAAGATTTGGCCATCCGCCGCAATGTCACTTTTTCCTTCCCATCTTGGAAAATGCAATGTAACTAACCACGACTTGTCTGCTACTTCTTGTCCACAGTATTTGGTAGACATTTGGTATTCCTTCGCAACTTTTTCATCTAAAGGTTGCGCTGTTACGACTTCCCAATCAGAAAAATGATTTCCATAATCACTTTCACCAAATGTACGAGGAATGATTGTTTCTAATGCCTGTATGAGTTCATCTTTATTGGTTATTGATGTATCCTCTAACAGACTCACACTTGGGCATTCAACTCTTGCTTGTGCACCGACTTGGAATGGGAACAAGATGACAAGGGTAAGCAGGGATATTACTATTTTTTTCATAATTATTCACCTCTAGTAGTAATATCCCAATTTTTAACATAAGTTATGCATGCCGGTCATGATATTTTATTCATTAGGTCTGTACCTGCGTCCAATGCCAAAACGAAGCATGACTTAGATGCATCATTTCCTCTGTTTCATATTCCGTACGATTCGTATTTTCTAGAAGATCCCACACTTTGTTAAAGCATTCTGTTGCTAACTGTTTATGAGATAGATTCCCCATTAGATTCTCCTCTATTTTCTATTTCGCTTCGTTCTCCGCTTCCCATTTTGCTACTTCTTCCCTGACACGTGGTGCTACTTCTTTCCCTAGTAGTTCAATTGAGCGCATGACATCCTCATGCGGCATTGTTCCAACTGGGCAATGAAGCATAAAACGAGTAACCCCAACGTTTTTACGTAAGTGTATGATTTTATTAGCAACATATTCAGGATCACCTACGTATAGAGCACCTTCAAAGCCTCGGGCATGCTCAAAGGTATCCCGGGTATACGGCCCCCAGCCACGCTCTTTTCCTAATTTACTCATCGACTGCGCTGTTGATGGGAAGAATTTTTCAGCAGCTTCTTCCATGCTTTCACCAACAAACCCGTGCGAATGGGAGGCAATAGCTAATTTTGAAAAATCATGTCCTGCATGAGCAACAGCTCTCTTGTATAGCTCTGCAAGTGGCGCAAATTGAACGGGTCTTCCTCCGATAATTGCAAGAACGAGTGGTAATCCTAATAGGCCCGCACGTACCACTGATTCTTGGTTTCCTCCACTTCCAATCCAGATTGGTAATGGATCCTGAACTGGCCTTGGGTAGATGCCTCTATTGTTAATGGAGGGTCGGTGCTTCCCTTGCCAGGTCACTTTTTCCGACCTTTGAATATGTAGCAGCAGATCTAACTTTTCTTCAAAGAGCTCATCATAGTCCTTTAAATCATAGCCGAATAGAGGGAAGGATTCGATGAAGGATCCTCTTCCCGCCATAATTTCAGCTCGTCCATTCGAAATGGCATCAAGGGTTGAAAAATCCTGAAACACACGTACAGGATCTGCCGACGAAAGTACGGTAACCGCGCTTGTTAGGCGAATTTTCTTTGTTTGCGATGCTGCCGCTGCTAGTATAATAGCAGGTGCTGAAGCTGCATAATCCTCGCGGTGGTGTTCCCCCACACCGAAGATATCTAGACCGACTTGGTCGGCTAGAACAATTTCCTCTACCACTTCACGAATTCTTTGCGCATGACTAATGACTTCACCTGTCCTAGGATCCGGCGTTGTCTCAACAAAAGTACTGATTCCTATTTCCAATGTCTGTACCCCCTATTATTGTTTCATTTATTCTATTGCTAACGTACTTCTATTATTTAACAATGTTGGTTTTGAAGCAAATTTTTTAGACTTTGGGTTGAGTACCGAGATGGGGCAGATGGAATCAGATTCTTTGGTCATCATTCACAAAAATTCGATAAAATGGAATATTATTGTATAAATGTAAAACTTTTTACTTTTTATTTCGTATACTATATATATAGGATTTTTTACATACTTCATATACCATTCTATTAGGAGTGATGAACATGCAATTAGTTCCTGAGAAAATTCGTGAACCACTCTCACATTTTAATTTCGGAATTTTCGAAACCGAATCTCTTAGTACGTTTTTCTTAGCCTTCCGTCTTAAAAGTTATTTCCTACTTATAGTCTCTCCTTTTGGATTAGGGGCGTCAGCTTACTTAGCCAAAGTTTCAATAGGAGTTGGAACTATTGGTATGTCCCTCGGTTTGATTTTCCTAAGTCTATTACTTTTACTACCTTGGACACTAGTACCTATCACGTTTCTATTTACAACTTTTCAACCAGCCACATGGCAACGTAAGCTATCGTGGGCATACACTGGCCTGCTAGTAGCATCTTATATTTATTGGCTCGTTATCTTTTAAAATATTCCAAAAAATGGATAACTTTTGCTTAAGAGGTTATCCTTTTCCTTTCACTGGGACAAAGGGACCTGTCCCTGCGTCCCAAACCGGCTCCATATCTGCTATTAAGACTTGATATTGGTTAAGGATTAACGTTAGGATTAGTAACAAGGATTATTTTAAGGAGATTGGTGGTGCTAGGTTATTGAGTGAGAAAATTGGAGTTATTGATATAGGTTCAAATACGATTCGTTTGGTTATATATGAATTATCTCAAACAGGAAAGGTATTCAAAGTAATTGAAAATATAAAGGTGGCTGCTCGCTTACGTTCTTATATTGATCATAAGGGTTTACTTGGTAAGGATGCGATTGCTATCCTCGTCCAAACCCTACTAGACTTTAAAGAAATAGTAAATCATTATCAATTACCAAATGTAACTTGTGTTGCTACTGCAGCCATTAGACAGGCAGGAAACCGTCAGGAAGTTATTCAATTAATTGAAGAAAAAACAACCTTTAAAATTAGTTTATTAAGTGAATATGAAGAAGCCCACTTTGGCTTTTTAGCAGTCATTCACTCTACTTCCATAACAGAAGGCATAACAATTGATATGGGTGGGGCAAGTACTGAAATCACCTACTTCCGTGACCGAAAGCTTGTACATTATCATAGTTTTCCATTTGGTTCATTATCACTAAAGCTTCAGTTTGTGTCTGGAGATATTCCAACGACTGAAGAAAAGGAGCTTATCCATCAATTCCTACTAGAGCAGTTTCAACAACATCCTTGGATATCTAATAGAAATATTCCTGTTATTGCAATGGGAGGTAGCGCAAGAAGCATTGTAAAAGTTCATCAAAATATGATTCAATATCCGATTACAGGCTTGCATCAATATAAGATGAACATAGCTGATGTGAAGGATATAAAAGAAAAACTATACGCTTTAACCTACACAGAGTTACAGAAAGTAGAAGGACTATCCAAGGAACGTTCAAGTACCATTTTACCTGCCTCTGAGTTTTTTGAAATATTATGTGATATTAGTAAAGCGACAGCATTTGTTTTAAGTTCAAGGGGACTACGAGAAGGAATTCTCTATCAACAAATCGATACAAAAAATCCTGTCGATTTGCTTTCAGAAGCAAGCATAACAGAGCTAATGTATGAATTTCGTATAAATAAATATCAAGCGGATGAATTAATTAAAATTGCAAAGTTACTTTACACTCAAGTATTGCAACATATAGATAAAGCAGATCTGTTTGATGAAGCAGACCTTTCTATACTTTTAAACGGGGCAAGGCTATATCATTTAGGCAAATATGAGGAAGAGGAAGCCAGCATTACAACCTTTTATTTATTATCGAATCTAAACATTCTAGGATTATCCCATTTTGACAGGGTAAAATTAGCCCTCCTTACCTCATATAAAGGGAAGGGAACGTATCAAAAATATTTACAACCATTTAAAAAGTGGTATTCAAAAGAAGAACAATTTAAACAAACTATATTAGGAGCAATTTTAAAAGTATCTGCTAGTTTACTATCAGCAAACCATTCCAACATACAAAATATTATGATAGAGCCCTCTGGAAAAACCTGGTCAATACACTTTGAATGTACAGACTTTTTTAAAATTGAGGAATATCATTTTAACAAACAAAAAAGGCACTTAGAAAAACTGCTGAAGGTATCTATACTACCTTTTTTTCAAAAGGAAGAAATTAAATGATCTTAGTACACAATGACTTCTTTACAAAAGATTTACAAAAAATATAAAATATATTAACTATATTTTGATATTTTAAAGTTATTGTAAAAATTTTAAAAGGAGCTGTGAGTAAGTGATTGCACCTAGGAGTGGAACTAACTTAGAGGATCATATCTATTATAATAATCGGGAATTAAGTTGGCTAAATTTCAACTATAGAGTACTAGAAGAAGCAATGGATACACGCAACGCTTTACTTGAAAGATACAAGTTTTTGGCTATCTTCAGCTCTAACTTAGATGAATTTTTCATGGTCCGGGTAGCTGGGTTACTTGACCAATTTAAGGCTGGGTATAATAGACCTGAGAACAAGGCTGGATTAACTCCAGCTGAACAACTCACTGAAATCTCAAAGATTGCTCATCAATTAGTAAAAAAACAGGATAGCGTCTATTTAGACCAACTAAAACCTTTATTGGCTAAAGAGAATGTCAAAATTGTAGAATTATCAGAAGTGAATAATGAAGACTTACAGTTTTTAGAAGAGCTTTTTGATGAACAAATTTTTCCTGTACTAACGCCAATGGCAGTTGATGCATATCGCCCTTTCCCAGCATTATTAAATAAGTCACTTAATTTGGCAATTATTTTACACGAAACGAATGATGTAGTGGAAAATACTGATAAAATGGCAATTGTACAAGTACCCTCTACAATCAACCGAACAATCGAATTACCTTCAACAACTAATGTACGAACATTTGTCTTGTTGGAGGAAGTAATTTCACATTTTATTCATAAATTATTTACCGGTTATGAAATAGTATCAGTAACGGCATTTCGGATTACACGGAATGCGGATTTAACAATACACGAGGACGAAGCTGAGGACCTCTTACAAGAAATCGAAGAGGAACTGAAGAAACGCAAATGGGGCTCTACCGTTCGCTTGGAGGTATTAAGTGGATCAGAAGACAGTCAGATCATTGAATTCCTGATGGACAAGCTGGAGATTCATCAAAATGATATCTACTTCTTACAAGCACCATTAGATTTAACATTTTTATTTTCATTTTGTAAAATGGTACAAGCAACTCATGAACATTTAGTAGAGGCTGCTTATATCCCACAGCTGCCTCAAGATTTAATCGATGAAAAGGATATTTTTGTAAAGTCGCTGGAACAAGATATTTTCTTTCATCATCCGTACGAGTCTTTTGAACCAATCGTCGAGTTTATCGCTCAGGCTGCAGACGACCCAGAGGTCCTTGCGATCAAGCAGACACTTTACCGAGTAAGTGGTAACTCCCCTATTATTAAAAGCCTTGAGCGAGCAGCCGAGAACGGAAAGCAGGTTACTGTTTTAGTTGAGCTAAAGGCAAGATTCGATGAAAAAAATAATGTCCAGTGGGCAAAAGAATTAGAAAAAGCTGGATGTCACGTGATATTTGGAATGACAAATTTAAAAATCCATAGCAAAATTACGCTTGTGGTACGACGAAAAAAAGGCAAAATTGAACGTTTCGTCCATTTAGGAACAGGTAATTATAATGATGCAACTGCAAGAACATATACAGATATGGGAATCATAACTACCAATGAAAAAATCGGAATTGATGCCACCAACTTCTTTAACTATCTAAGTGGTCATATGGAAAAGCCTCAGTACCACCATTTAACTGTTTCTCCCTATGATATAAGGGATGAGTTTATTAAATTAATTGATGAAGAAATATCTTATCATCTTCAATTTGGTAACGGATATATCGCAGCGAAAATGAATTCTCTCACTGATAAAAAATTAATTATGAAGTTCTATGAAGCATCCATTGCTGGAGTAAAAGTAGATTTAATTGTAAGAGGAGTATGTTGCCTACGCCCAAGAATTAAGAATATCAGTGAAAATATTAGGGTTAGAAGTATAGTTGGAAAATTTTTGGAACATACCCGCATCTATTACTTCCACCATAACCGAGAAAATAAATTATTCTTATCTTCTGCAGACTTGATGACACGGAATATGGAGAACCGGGTTGAAATTCTATTTCCGATATTCGATCATCACATAAAGAAAAGAATTAAACAAGCTATGGAAATTATGCTTGCTGACAACGTAAAAGCAAGAGAGCAGGATTCTCACGGAAACTATCATTATGTCAAACATAACGAAAATGAAATCGAAGTCATTAGTCAAGAAGTATTATGTGAAATGGCAGTAATCGCAAGAAAATCGGAAATAAAGCAACACAATTCAGTTTCGCAAATAAAACAAAAAATCAAACGGATTGGAAATCTTTCCATTGTGAATATAAAAAAGCTTTACAATTCTAAACTCTAATTTTCAAATAATAAGGGCGTCCACTAGTCATTGGACAGCCCTTTTGTTCTGAATAAAAGGTTCTAAGTCAATTGTTGGGGTAAAATACTAGGCTACCGCGCTTACGCTTGGTGGCCTTTGTATGTTTGGTGGGTCTAAGACCCGCCAGACATACAAAGGTTCTTTCTCTAGTTTTTATCCAACATGTATTCCAATTCCCTTAAATTGATGTGTTAATAATATCTTGGCACGAAAGCGCTCAAAACTTCTAAATCCAAATGCGTTTCGTTTGATTACTTTGGTGGAATTGTTAATCCCCTCAAGAAAACCATTTGAGTAATTGTACACAAAGCTGT
>NZ_JAPSKV010000032.1 GCF_031181385.1 Fredinandcohnia onubensis | reverse complement strand
CATATTCTACCCTTGAGTACACACGACCTTTACTGCTTTTTGCATATACACGTTCGACCTCACCAAAACACCATCTTAAATAATCAAAATCGTGAATGATCATGTCTAACACCAAGCCGCCGCTACTGTTAAAATCAGCATACCAATCATTTGAGGCACTAGGAAAACCGCCACCTCTTGTTGTCCTCACCACTGCTGGAGAACCGATTTTATCCATATCCAGTAATTGTTTTGTTCTGACATACTCCGGAAAAAATCTCACAACATGGCCAACAAATAGCTTTACATCCTTTTCTTTACAGTAAGCAATCATTTCTTTGGCATCTGTCAGCGTTCTAGCCAGAGGCTTTTCGCAAATTAAATGACTACCTTGATCAGCTGCCTTCATTAAAAATTCTTTATGAAGCGGAGTCGGTAAACAAATCGATACGACATCAATCTTCCCAATACTCGCGACCGCCTCCTCATATGTACAAAACGCTTTGGCGCCAACCTCATCTGCCAGCTTTTTTGCTTTTGAATAATTGATATCAACGACACCCACTACCTCGGCGTTAGTTAATTTTTGATATGCTTGGGCATGAACGGTTCCCATTGTACCCGCTCCAATGACAAGTGTTTTAAACATAAGCAACTCTCCTATACATTTATAATTGGATACTACTTATACATTAGTACTTGTTTCAGCTTTTTCATTTTGAAAAAATAAGCCTGATGCTCCCATCACACCTGCTCTTTTTCCTAACACGGTTTTGCAGATCACAACTTCTCTGCTCATTTGCGTAATGCTGTTTTCTGTTACATATTCTTTAACTGTAGGTAAAATAAAGTCAGACATATTCATGACTCCACCACCAAAGACGATTGCCTCGGTATTGAATAAATGAATTAAACTCGTTACTCCTGCTCCTAAATACTCTCCCACTTCCCTAAGTAAGGAGATGGAGAAGGGATCTCCTTTTCCAGCTGCTACTGCAATTTCTTTATTTGTCACTTCTGATCCGGTTTTAAGATCTTGCAACAAGCTGCATTGATCTTTTAGTCGTTGATTTGCCAGTTTTGCCAGTGCTGTTCCTGAAGCATACCTTTCCAAACAGCCTCGATTTCCACACTCACATCGCTCACCCTTATGAACAATGGTAATGTGTCCAAATTCCCCAGCACTATCTTGGTTTCCTGTTATCAGTCTCCCATCACTAATAATCCCTGCTCCAATACCCGTGCTGACCGTAATATAGATGAGATTTCTTTTCCCCTTTCCTGCACCCCATATCCATTCAGCAATAGCAGCAGAATTTGCATCATTACAGACTCGAACTGGAAGATCATAGTGATCTTTAAGCAATGCGCCAATTGCATAGTTCTCTAACCCCAAATTATTAGCATAGACAATTTCATTTCGCTTTGAATCAATGACACCTGCCGAAGCAACGCCAATTCCTCTCAATCTTCCTCTATCAATATTCTCTACTAATTGATTAATTGCGTTGATAAGAGTAACTGAAATATGATCTGCCCCGTGTTTTGAGGACTTGCATTCTAGTTCCTTGATAATCTTTCCTTCAATTGAGATAAGCGCTACTAATAGTTTTGTACCCCCTAAGTCCACCCCGATTGCTAAATCTTTCTTCTCTAAATTCATCTGTATCCTCCTAAACATTTCATATAAACTACCTTCTAACTCCTTGTAACGCAATTCCGGAAATGAGATGTTTTTGGAAGAAGATAAACATGATCAGCATCGGAATCGTAGAAAGCACAGCTCCAGCCATTAGCAACGGATAATCAGTTGAATATTGTCCCTGGAAGGCAGCAATTCCAACAGATAGTACTCTCATATTCTCTGAACTTGTCATAACGAGCGGCCAGAGAAAATCGTTCCAGGCAGCTAGGATGGTAAATATTCCCAACGCAATAAGGGCAGGTGTTGCATTTGGGATAATAATTCTCCAATAAATCCCGAATAAGGAACATCCGTCCATCGTTGCTGCTTCATCCAGTTCCTTTGGTATACCCATAAAAAACTGTCTTAACAAAAAGACACCGAAGGCACTAAACATACCAGGTACAATTAATGCATAAAACGTGTCAATCCATCCAAGCTGAGTTAAGATTGCATAGTTTGGAATTAAGATAACTTGTGGAGGTACCATTAACACAGATAAAATCGCGATAAAGATCGTATTCTTAAAAGGGAAATTCAAACGCGCAAAGGCAAATGCAGCCAACGAGCATAAAAACAACTGAGCAATAGTTCTACCAAGTGTTAAGATAATTGTGTTAATATAGTACTTTATGAAATTGACACTCTCGAAAACCTCAGCATAGTTTTCAAATTTCCACTCTTTCGGAAAAATAGTCGGTGGAACCTGCATGGATTCACCAAATGATTTTAACGAAGTGGAAACCATCCATAAAAACGGTACAATCATGATAAATGCCCCGCAAATCAGCAATATATGATTACCCAATTTTACTTTCATCTATTATCAACTCCTTTTTACCCATCATAGTGAACCCACTTCTTCTGGAAGACAAATTGAATGATAGTGACCGCCAAAATGGCTAGGAACAATAGAAAAGCTTGTGCTGAAGCCATACCCATTTGTGAATACTTAAAGCCTGTTTCGTATACCCCAAAAACAACAGTCCGCAGTGGCTCTAATAGGGCATTACTATCCCCAATCATGATGTAAATTAAATCAAATACTTGGAGAGAACTGATCATCCCTGTGATGAAGACGAAAAATAACGTTGGGGTAATAAGCGGCAGTGTAATGTTGAAAAACTGTTTTATTTTTGAAGCGCCGTCGATTTGGGCAGCTTCGTAATACGTTTTATCGATTCCTTGTAGACCAGCTAGAAGTAAAATCACGTTATTTCCGACTGTCATCCATACATATACTAAGATTACCGAGATTAATGAGATACTTGGATTGAACAACCATGAAGGCTGCGGGAGTCCAAATAGACCTAAAATATAATTAATAAGACCGTATTCAGTGTTATATAGCCACTTCCAAACCATTCCCACTGCAACAGGCATGGTCACAACAGGTAAGAAGTAAAGTGTACGATAAATGACCATTCCCTTCATCCTTTGGTTCAGCAATAAAGAGACTGCGAGAGCAAAGATAACAGAGAGCGGAACTGAGACTAAAGTAAACACAATCGTATTGATTACTGACCGAATAAAGGATTTATCACTTAGTAATGTGATGATATTTTCTAAGCCGACATATTCTGCGGCACTAATACCATTCCATTTCGTAAACGAGAGAGCAAAAGACGCGATTGCTGGAAACATATAAAACACAAGAAGGCCAAGCACAGTCGGAGCGATGAATAGATAGGCGTACAATACTTCTTTATTGGGTTTCTTTTTTTTCATTTTTGGTATTACAGGTTCCTGCCTTTTCTTTGTAGCCAAAGAATTTTCCAACTAAATCTCTCCCTCCGATTTAGATTTTAAGTGCTCTTCCCGCTATGAAATTGCGGGAAGAGCTTAGACTTCTAGAATGAGAAGGAAATACCGGTCACATCAACTATTTGACACCTTCCCTCTTATCATGTCGGACTTAATACGTGTACACTCTCTTATTCTTTCTGTTCTTCTTCCAAAATGGCATCCATTCCGGTCCCAACCTTTTCTAAGGCCTCGTCAAGCGTTTGTTGACCTAAAAAGGCCGATTGTATTTCTTTTGTTTCAATATCTTGCCATTCAGCCGTACGTTTTGATACAGGGTATGCAACTCCTGATTCCTGAGCGTCAATAAAGACTTGTAAATCCAGTGATGGTAATGATTCTTTCCAAACATCACTCATCGATTTAATCGCTGGAATTGAAAAACCAGTTTCAGCAATGACACGGTTTCCGTCTTCATTTGCTAAATACTTAACTAATTCCCACGTTAATTCTTCATCTTTTGTTTTTTCATTCATCGCCCACCCAATACCGTGGACAATGGTTGCTTCTTGTTTTCCTGCTGGAAGGGGTGCAACTCCTAGAGAGTCTCCTAATTCCTCTGTATAAGTAGAAGCTTTTACATTGATTGCAGGTAACATCGCAAGTTTATTGGAAATAAATAATTGTTCAGGTTCTGTTTCAATTTGAGATTGTGTAGATGGAGATATGCCTTTATCAATTAGATCTTGTAAAAAGGTAAATGCTTCTTTAGCCTCTGGGGTGTTAAATCCTGAAGTGGTTTTATCATCACTGATAACAAAACCGCCTGCTTGGTGAATGAGATTGTAGTATCCTGGCTGATTCGCGACAGTATGAGCTGCATAGCCGTAAACGCCATTTTCAGGGTTTGTAAGTTTTTCCCCGGCACTTTTTATGTCTTCCCATGTCCATGACTCATCCGGATATTCGACTCCTGCTTCGTCAAAAAGTTTTTTATTATAAAATAAACCAACAGCATCAACGAAGTAAGGTGCCGCATATAATTCTCCTTCTAATGAGTAAAGGTCAACAACAGCCGAAAAATAAGTATCTTTATTAAATTGAGAATCTTTAGTAATAAATGGTTCCAGGTTTTTAATTAATCCTTGTGTGGAATATTGATAGAAGTTCGGACCATTCATCCAGAATACAT
>NZ_JAPSKV010000016.1 GCF_031181385.1 Fredinandcohnia onubensis | reverse complement strand
ACATCTTTAAATCCTGGAATAGAAATGTTAAAATTCATATACACGCATCTCCATTTCTTTACTTGTTTCTCGACAATTCAAGTATAAAAGAATTGGATGTATGCGTGTATTTTTTTGCATACAAATTGTAGGACAACCCCAACAAATATTATAGAGCCGAATAAAAGAAGTAGTGTCTACCTCTGGTAAACACTACTTTTTTTCTATTATAATTTTACAGTCCAGCCAAACGGATCTTCTATTGTACCGTTTTGGATTCCAGTAATCGTGTCATATAGTTTTTTCGATAACTCTCCTGTTTCACCATTGTTAATAATAGATTTTTCATTATTGTAGAAAAGCTCTCCAACTGGTGATATAACAGCTGCTGTTCCTGTTCCAAAGACTTCTTCAAGCACGCCGTCGTTGTATGCTTGTTGAACTTCATGAATCGAAATTTTTCGTTCAGTTACAGGAACATTCCAGTATTTTAAGAGTTCAATAATCGACTTACGAGTGATTCCATCTAAAATACTACCGTTTAATGCTGGTGTGACAACTTCTCCATTGATTTTAAAGAAGATGTTCATACTGCCAACTTCTTCGATATATTGTTTCTCTCTACCATCAAGCCATAATACTTGTGAATAACCATTTTCACTTGCAATTTCTGATGCTAATAAACTCGCAGCATAGTTCCCTGCTGTTTTTGCATCACCTGTTCCACCTGCAACTGCACGAACATATTTATTTTCTACAGCAATTTTCACAGGGTTGATACCTTCTTTATAATAAGAGCCCACTGGCGATAATATAATCATAAATTTATAGTTTTTAGCCGGATTAACGCCAAGATGTGCTTCGGTAGCAATCATAAATGGTCTGATGTATAACGAAGTACCCGGAAGATTTGGCACCCATTCTCTATCGATTTCAATTAGCTTCTTCAACGCTTGAATGGCAAATTCTTCGTCAAACTGCGGCATGACCAAACGCTGGTTAGACTTATTGAATCTCTTCATGTTTTGATCCGGTCTGAACAATAAAATTTCTTCGTCCTTTGTACGATAAGCTTTTAATCCTTCAAATACCGATTGACCATAATGAAAAATAGTAGCTGCAGGATCTAAAGGAATCGATTGATAAGGTACAATTCGAGGGTCGTGCCAACCCCTTCCTTCCGTGTAATCCCACATAAACATATGATCAGTGAAGCTAGTTCCAAACACCAACTGGTCAAATGGAGGAATTTCCTTCTTCTTAGTTGTTAGGGTGATATCAATTGTAAAATCTGTCGTCATGTTAATCCCAGCTTTCATTTAATTTAAATCTTTTAAGGTTTTATTAATCGAAATCTTATATTATTCTGATAATAATATCAACTATTTTATCACAATATTGCTAAAAAAAGTGTATTAAAGTATTGCAATCTTTTATATTTTTGTTTCCATTTAAAGTTAATTACAAAAATCCACAATATATAAGCCCACGAAGAGGCATTATCACCTTCCCGTGGGCTAGACTTTCACTGATTGGAATAATATCCTTTAACCATTTCTCCCATTACCCAGTTTGTTCGAGCTCCTGATTCGCCAGTGCTTGGGCAGAAGACGCCCTTACCGGTCAATTCAGCTACAATGGTTTCCACTAGTGGTTGGTGTACATGCTGAGGACGTTTAAAGCTCCACTCTTCCGTTCCATTAGTTGTTGTTAAGACGACAGGCTCATTTCCGAAGGTAGAGAACGTAATTTTTCCTTTGCTACCCACAATCTCATTCACGTCTTCATTTTGAAATGCTGTAAAACACCAATTGCCAACACCATGTATGCCAGTTTCAAATACATAGGTACCAGTTACAATATCTTCTGCTAGATATAGGCCACCATGATTGGACGCAAAACCATGAACCTCTTTAATGGGTCCAACCAAGAAATCCAATATATCAAGAGTATGGCTTGCTAAATCAAAGAACAGTCCACCACCTGATAACTCTGGCTGAACTCGCCATGGAAGGTTGTTCGGATCTTCTGAAGCTTTGCGATATTGTGAAGTTGACACAAAGCGGATATCCCCCACTGCACCGTTGTCCAGTAGTTCTTTGATTTTCAAAAACCGCTCTTGTGCCCTGCGATAATAAGCGACATACAAAGGAACATTTGCTTCTTTACAAGCCTCAATCATTTCTAGACATTCTGCGTAAGTACGAGCCATAGGCTTCTCAACATATATCGGCTTTCCAGCCTGTGCTGCTTTCAGTGTATACTCTTTATGAGATCCTGGGGGAGTTGCGATATAGATTACATCCACCTCTGGATCATTGATAAGCTCGTCCGCATTATCATACCATTTCGATAAATTATGCCTTTTTGCATAATCTTCCGCTAACACACCTGTTCTTCTCATGACTGCAACCAACTCGGAATTCGTGATTTTTTGGAATGCTGGACCACTCTTTACTTCCGTCACATTCCCACAACCAATAATCCCCCACCGAACCTTGTTATATGTCATATTTGAAACTCCCCCTGTCGATTATCTCCATCATAAAGTATACCCCAAAAAGTTTAGCCATCACAAAAATGGCCACTCTACAATTTAATTTTGTAAAGTGACCTGGAGATTGACTTACCTTATTTGACGTGAAAGCGTTGGGTTATTTCTAAAAGAGATTTAGACAGATTATGCAGTCTTTTTCCGACCCCGTTTGTATTTTCCATTTGTTGAATCTGACTTTCACTAAAGGCCAACATTTCTTCGGCGCTCGCTAATGTCTCCTGTGAAACAGATGAGAATTGAGTTACAGATTGCTGTAGTTCTGGAACAATGCTCTCGAGTCCAGTTATTTCTTCCTGCATCGTTTCAATGTTTCCATTGACCTCGTAAATCCCTTGCATTAACTCATTAATCGAGATTTTGGAGTCATTTGCTAGTTGGAGGTTGGAATTAATTTGAATAAGCATTTGGTCAAATTCCTTTGAAGCCACTATAGTAATAGATTCCATTTTTGTAATCGCATTTGTAATTTCATCAGTTGCTTTCGTTGATTGCTCTGCAAGCTTCTGAACCTCTTGTGCTACGACAGCAAATCCTTTCCCCGCATCACCTGCTCGGGCTGCTTCAATCGTTGCATTTAAAGCTAATAGTTTTGTTTGTTTCGCGATATCCGTAACCAATTCTACAAGCGATGTAATTTCAAGTGAATACTCTTTCACTTCTCTAATTGTTTTTGTGAGACGATTAAAGTCACTTTCAAATGATTGGATCGTTGCAATCAACTGACCTATATTTTGTTCACCGCGGCCTGCTGAGAGATTCATACTCTTTGAGCTATTAATGACAGTTTCCATGTTTCTCATAATATCCACGATCCGATTTGACATGGTCCTAAACCCGTAAGCACTTTCCTCAGAGCTACTTGCAGTTTGCTCCGCACCTTGTCTTACTGTATCAATCGCCGAGATTAATTGATGACTTGATTCAAGCGCATCCCTAGATGAAACATTTAATTCATCGCCAGTTGTTTCTAATTCTTTCGTTGAAGTTTTCAATTCATTAAGCATACTCCTCATCTGATCGATCATTGCATTATAGCTCTTATTCAAAGAAATAATTTCAGGAATCGTTGTACGTATATCAACGGAGTGCTTGAGATTCCCTTCCCTTACTTCTTTCATCGTATTGCGCAAGGCACCTAATGGTTTTACAATCGTTCGCACTAATAGGATAATCACGACCGTCATCACAACGATACTAATCGCCATCACTAGTAAGGTAAAATAGGCCATTTGGTTAATCGGACCTGTATAGGATTTCGTCGGGATGAGGATTCCATAAATTCCGCCTATCTCTTCAATCCTATGGAAAGAAATCGTGTAATCATCGCCATTAATTCTCTCATGAATAACTCCATCTTTGAGATCAACAAGTGTAGTGACTGTTCTTTCCGAAATAGCAGGAAGCGCATCTTTACTCACCTTGAAAGGTACTACCTCTCCATTCTTTATATAGAAAAATTCAGCTTGCATCCCATCTCCTTCAAGCTTGTCCTGCTGCATTCGAACATTCCCATCTATCTGTTGCATAAAATAATCATCTTGGCTGACATAAACAAATTTTAAACTCTCTGCAATATATCCCATTAGCTCTGCTTCACTTACTAATCTATTTTCAATTGACTCAATCGTCATTTCTTTAGCCTTTATGTATGAGATTGTTCCAACTGTTACTACAGAACTTACGAGTAAAGAAACAAACAGGATAAATAACCGTGCACTTAAATTAATCTTTTGAAGAAATGTTTGAAAAAGGCGTTTTCCACCATCACTCTCTTTATCTGGCATTTTTTGCTTTCGTAACTTTATTCCCATATGCAGAACCCCCAAATCCGAGACTTTTAACCTATTTCATTATAATCAAGTTATGTAAAGCCATTGTAAAGATTTTGTAAAGGGTTAATTTACAGGCTTACTCAAGCACCTAGAAACGCTCTATATGGTTTCAAAACCATATCTATTGTTTCGCTTTCTTTTTAATTTCTAGTACACTTTTATCTGAATTATTTGATATTATTAATTTATTAAACAAGGAGGGATTATGGTGGTTTTAGATTTGATGAATGTTACACTAAAACGTGATGATGCACTCATCCTACAGAATATTAATTGGCAGATAGAACAAGGTGAGCACTGGGTGCTGTATGGATTAAATGGTTCTGGAAAGACTGCATTATTGGATTTAATCAACGCCTATAATTTCCCTACTAGCGGAAATGCGACTGTACTTGGGTTTAAGTTCGGGAAGGTTTATTTAGGAGAGGAGCTCAGGAAGAAAATTGGCTTTGTATCTGCTTCCTTACAGGAAAAGTTCTACCCCACTGACAACGCGTTCGAGGTTGTTTTAAGTGGAGCATTTGCATCCATTGGTCTGTATGATACCCCTACGGACGACATGAGAGAAAAGGCAAAGGGACTTCTTGAGGAACTTGGATGTCTTGCCTATGCAAACCGTGAATATTCGACCCTGTCCCAAGGTGAAAAACAACGAGTATTAATTGCACGCGCATTAATGGCAAATCCATCCATCCTTATTTTGGACGAACCTACCAATGGGTTAGATTTTATCGCCAGAGAGCAATTATTGGAATCCATCGAAAGACTTGCCATCAAAGAAGACGCACCAACAATTATTTATGTCACCCACCATGTGGAAGAAATTCTTCCTGTATTCACGAAAACTTTACTTTTAAAGAGTGGTGAGGTATTTACTTCCGGGCAAACCGATCAAATCATTACTAGTGAGATTCTATCAGACTATTTTAATCTTCCAGTTCAGGTTAAATGGGAAAATTACCGTCCTTACCTAGTAAAAGGATAATAATAATTGCCAGCCCCACATCTAAATAGGGCTGGCTTTCATTTTATTATTCTGGCATCAATTCTGAGTTCTTTGAAAGTGGTGAAAACCTCGCATTAAAGAATCGTAACGTAGGAGGTTCATAATCCATTCGCAAACCACTTATCTGATGTCTCTTTTCAAAGAGTGCAATCACGGAATCAGCGACAACATCCATGTGATTATTGGTATAGACTCTTCTTGGTATCGTTAAACGAACGAGCTCAAGCTTCGGTTTGTTATGTTCTCCCGTTTCCTTATTTCGACCCGCTGAGACAATCCCTCTCTCCATCGCCCTAACACCTGAATCTAAATAAAGTGCAGCTGCCAATGCTTGTGCAGGATACTCTTCTTGGTTTAAATGAGATAGTAATTTTCTTGCATCCAAATAAACAGCATGGCCTCCAATTGGTTGAACAACAGGTACCCCTGCTTCAATTAACTGCTGACCAAGATAACGGACCTGTTGAATCCGGTGATGGATATAATGGTCATCGACAGATTCATAGATCCCTTGTGCCATCGCTTCCATATCGCGTCCCGCCATGCCGCCATAAGATGGCATCCCTTCATAAACAACTACCAACTCACGCGACCTTGCATATAACTCCTCATCATTCATTGCCATAAAGCCGCCAATATTCACTAAACAATCTTTTTTACCGCTCATCGTACAACCATCTGAATACGAAAACATCTCCTTTAAAATATCCTTAATCCGATGGTTTTCATATCCCGCTTCTCTTTCCTTAATAAAATAGGCATTCTCTACACATCTTGTAGCATCAAACATCACATCAATTCCAAAGCTCTTACATAGGTTATAGACCTCTCTCATATTCTCCATGCTAACCGGCTGTCCACCAGCCATATTCACGGTTACCGCCACACAAACATAAGGAATCCGTTCTGCTCCAACCTCTTGAATGAGCGACTTTAATTTAGTAAGATCCACATTCCCTTTAAAAGGATGCTCAGTCGTTGAAACATGTGCTTCATCAATGATGATATCAACAAATCTTGCCCCGTTTAGCTCCTGATGGGCACGTGTTGTTGTAAAATACATATTCCCTGGTACGACATCCCCTTGTTTTATTTTCAGCTGAGATAAAATGTTTTCTGCACCACGTCCCTGGTGAGTCGGCAACACATACTTATATCCATAAATCTCTCTAACAGCCTGCTCGAGTTTCTTCCAGCTTTTACTCCCCGCATAAGCTTCGTCACCAACCATTAGAGCACCCCATTGCCTGTCACTCATTGCACTCGTCCCGCTATCTGTTAGGAGATCAATATAGACATCCTGAGAATCAATTAAAAACGTATTATAGCCCGCCCGTTTTAACGCCTCTTTTCGTGCCGCATAGGTTAACATCGCTAATGGCTCTACCGCTTTAATTTTATATGGTTCTGCCGTTCTTCTTTTCACCCTAACCCCTCCACATTTTTGAAAATTCAGTCTATCTATACTGTAGAATATTCTATGCATCTTTCTCAAGAATTCCCAGTGCACGATAAACGCTTTAAATCAGTAAAAAACGCCTTCCAAGGTTAGAGGATAGGCGTCTGAAAATACTATTGAAATATGGTTTCAAAACAATCTGTTTCATTTTGCAATACTCATTTCAAACAAACGTTTGTTTATCACCCTATGCCAAGCGGCTCAGGCATCTTGAATTTCAATCAATCGTTTGTTTAAACGAAATTCTGTCATGCAAAAAATGGCTGTTATATATCGTAATACAGCCATTTTATTATTCTACTCTATTTCTTTTCCAACGCGAGCCTGCGAATGACCTCCTCATGCTG
Organism: Fredinandcohnia onubensis; assembly: GCF_031181385.1. GTDB lineage: Bacteria > Bacillota > Bacilli > Bacillales > Bacillaceae_L > Ferdinandcohnia > Ferdinandcohnia onubensis_C. The sequence goes on along the minus strand of NZ_JAPSKV010000016.1, from coordinate 95,117 downwards.
CGGATACTCTTTTAGTAATTCCTCTTGTGAAAATAATTCAAAATCCTCGAATTCAAATCCCGGAGAAACCATGCAGCCAACAAGTGAAAATGTATTTGCTTCTTTAACTGAAGACCCAAATATCGAATTTTTTGGTACAAGAACTTGTGGAACCTCTCCCTCGTCAAGCTTTAGGCCAAGGTTTACTTCCTTGTATTCTCCTTGTTCGTCAATTATATGTACAGTTAAGGAACTTCCCCCATGGTAATACCAGAGCTCATCTGATTGCAATCTATGTAAATGAGAGATGTCTTGAGATCTCAGTAGAAAATAAATACTTGTATATAGTTTTCTTTGTTTATCTTGCTCCGTATGAGTCTTCACATCCGAAGCAAAGATTTGTTTGTAAAACCCGCCCTCTGGATGTGGCTCAAGCCCGAGATGTGATATGTAGAATTGTGCATCATTTGTGTTCATTAAAATACTCCCTCCACCTAAACTCTTTGATTTTTGAAACATCATTCCTCGTACAATGAATAATACCTCTATTTGGTAAAAAACTATATATATTCACTTCTCATAAGGAGGATATCTATGTCTTTTACCAACATATTTTTAAAAATTCGTTCAAACTTCATGTATCTTCCTACCTTGTATGGCATTGTTGCATTTTTAATGGCACTTCTTAGTATAAAGCTAGAATCAATTTTTATGAAACAAAGCGCCCTTCAACACATCATTCCAAGAGCGCTCTTTACAGATATTAGCCTAGCTCGTACCATTTTAAGTACCATTTCCGCTTCACTATTGACCATTACAACCATAACATTTTCAACAATCCTAGTCGTATTAACGACCTATCTATCTAACTTTTCTCCACGGACACTTCAGAACTTTATTACAAATCATAGCACTCAACGTGTTTTAGGAACGTTTGTAGGTGGCTTTGTTTATTCCATTGTATTATTACTTGTCTTAGAGGATGCTGGTCCTGGTATGAGGTATATTGTTCCTTCATTAGCGATTGCGATTTCAATCGTTTGCTTATTTGTATTTGTTTTCTTCATCCATCATGTAACAAGTTGGATTCAAGTGAGTAATCTTATTTACAATATTACGCAAAGTACAACAAAAAGAATTGAGAATGATCTATCTGACTTGAAGGATGTTAATGAAGATCCTCCTTGGGATGATTGGGAAGGTGAGGAAATTAAGCATATTAATCCTCGACCAATTTTTTTGGACAAAGTAGGGTATATTCAACTAATTGATATTAATGGGATTATTGAACAAGCTTATCAAGATGACTGTATTATTCGAGTTGAAAGAAACATCAATGATTTTGTGGATGAGGAGACGGTTGTCCTATCAATCTGGGGTAAAAAAGAAGAAACGTCATTAATGGATTATGAAAAATTTATCACTATCGGTTCAAAGCAATCACCTTTTCCCGACATCGAGCTCGGTATGACAAAAATTGTAGAAATCGCAGTACGAGCACTTTCACCCGCAATAAATGATCCCAATACAGCTATTAACTGCATTGATAATTTAGGTCGAATTTTAATAAAACTGAGTAAAAAGCACTTACCTAATTCCTATTTTAATGATAAGAATAGGAACCTTCGTGTTATTTTTGATCAACCAACTTATTCTGATTATTTATATAAAAGTTTTTCTCAAATACTCAGCTATGGTGTCCATGATGTAACGATCCTTTTGGCAGTATTTCGTGTCCTTACTTCTATCGCCGATTCCTCCCAACAATCTAGAAAGACAATATGGGATTTTGCTCAGTTTGTGGTTGAGAGAATTAATAAAGGGGAATTGCTATCACTTGATCGACAATATCTTAACAAACAACTTAAAAGACTTGCGAATGCTACAGGACATAGCAAAGAATATCAATCACTATAGTAAGTGGTATTTGAAAAAAAATTGAGGGAGAGCTATTCTTCTCCCCCAATTACTCACCTAAATTTCAACCTGAGTGCCTACCCCTGTCCTCAATGCTTTCTCATAGACAGCAGCTGCTACCGCGAGATCAAAATAGGCGATTCCAACAGATTTAAAAAATGTAATCTCTTCGTTGTCTTCACGACCTATAATCTTTCCAGAAGCAAGTTCTCCTAGTTCGCCATGTAAGTCCGAGAAACTCCATAGCCCTTTTTCCGCTGGAATAATCAAGTCACCTGCCTCATCTTTTACCCCTTCAATCGTATCCGCAACGATCTTCGAACACCTCAAGACCGTCTCTTCATCGACTTCTTGCATATGCGGAAGATAAGAGCCAACCCCGTTTATATGGGTTCCAGGCTGTAATGATTTCCCTGAAAAAACAGGTGTATCAGATCGAGTTGCACAGATAACAATATCTGCTTTAGAAACCGCTTCATCAGGATGATCCATGATTGTAATCGAACCTGTATATCCCGGGCTTAATTCTGCAATTCTTTTTTCAAACATTTTAGCCTTTTCCTTTGTACGGTTATATAGCATGATTTCCTTTACTTCACATACCTCTAAAACCGCTTGTAGCTGCTCCTCTGCCATCGCACCAGTTCCAATTACAGCAACAGATGAAGCGTCTTTTTTCGCTAAATACTTTGTTGCAATTCCACTAACAGCCCCGGTCCGCAAACGAGTTAAATATGAAGCATTGATACAGGCGAGATGCTCTCCATTTTCAGTATCACTTAGTAAAATGACACCTTGTGTCGTTTTCTTTCCAACGGAAGGATTATGCGGAAAAATGGTCACAACCTTGACGGCCGATTTTCCAACCGAATCCATTGAGCTTGGCATGTATAAAGCGGATGCTTCTTTTTCAGGAAAGACCAGAACCGTTCGGTGAGGATTCATTACCTTACCATCATTATTTTGTATAAGTGCAGCTTCTAAATCTTGAATTGCATCCGACATAGAATATAAAGATCGAATTTGAGATTCTGATAAAATGAGCACGGTATCCCTACTTTCTATTTTATTTTTTTACCATCATATCATTAAAAGGAAAAAGGAAACGCCACTTGCGATCCCCCTCAAACACCTACGCGATTATATCATTGTCTAAGTCCTCATTCTTACGATCACGTACGGTGGCAACTGCAATAAGTGATATAGCAGCGGTTAAAATGATATATAACGCAACCGGTACATAGGAATCATTAAAGGCTGCGAGTAATGCCGTTGCAACAAGCGGAGCCGTGCCACCGGCAACTGCAGCCCCGATTTGATACCCCAACGTAATTCCTGTGTAGCGGACATTTGATTTAAAAATCTCTGAAAACATGGTCCCCAGTACGGCTGTAATTGGTGCCCAAATGATTCCTAACCCCAAAATAGTTGCAACAATTAATAAAGCAACAGACCCTTGGTGTAGCAACCAAAAGTAAGGAAAAGCATATAACATCATTAAAATCGTTCCGCCGACATAAAGTTTTTTACGTCCAACTTTATCGGATAGACGACCCATGATAGGAATTAATATAGTCGTCACAATCGTTGCAATGGTTACGGCATTTAAGGTTGCTGTGCGAGAGAAACCCAGCTGTGAAGTTGCATAAGAGACGATAAATGTACCGAAAATATAAAATGGTGCCGTTTCAACAACCTTTGCTCCCACTGCAATTAAAACCTCTTTCCAGTGCGTACGCATTGTTTCAATAAAAGGAATTTTAGCTACCTCACCCTTCTCCTGTATTTTTTTGAAAGAAGGCGTTTCCTCTATACCTTTACGAATCCACAAGCCGAAAATTACTAAAAATGCACTTAGAATGAACGGAACACGCCAGCCCCATGACATGAATGCAGCCTCTGGCAGTAATGTCATTAACGATAAAGCTAAAGTTCCAAGTAATAATCCTACCGTAACACCCATTTGTGGAATACTTCCGAAAAATCCACGCTTTTCTTTTGGTGCATATTCCACAGCTAATAAAAGTGCTCCACCCCACTCACCGCCTAGTCCAATTCCTTGAATAAGACGTAGTAAAATAAGTAGAACCGGTGCAATTACCCCGATTTGATCATAGGTAGGAAGAAATCCCATGAGAACCGTTGCCCCACCCATAAGTGAAAGAGTTAGGACAAGTGTTTTCTTTCTCCCAATTTTATCGCCAATATGACTGAAAATGACCCCACCAAGCGGTCGAATGAAAAATGACAAGGCAAATGAAGCATATGCCAGCATTAATCCAACTGTTGGATCATCACTATGAAAGAATGCTGTATTAAACACAAGCGCCGCAACAGTCCCATATAAAAAGTAATCAAACCATTCAATCGAACTACCTACAAGGCTTGCAACAAGAACCTTCTTCTCCACTTTCGTTTGCAATCTTGTTTCCCCCTTTTTCCTTTAGTTAAGAAAAATAAAATATTCCAATATCGTATATATTTCGAAACATGGACAACTATTCGCATATTACAAATATTAGGAGGTAAGCCCTACTTTCCGCGATTTACCAAATAATCTGGAATACATACAAAACCCATGAATGCAAAAACTACGAAAGATAGCATCTGAAAGGAGAAATGAATATGGGTCGTGGAAAAAGTTTTAACCACAAAGAAAAAGGCCATCCTGGCAACTTTCCAAAGAACAGCCTAAGTGAAGAAAAAGACCATAGTCGCCAATTTGAGCAAATGGAAGGCATTGTCTCTCATGAAGCCTTTAAGAATCGAGTGAAAGAAGACGAAATGCCTTAAACCGAAAGCAACTTAAAAAGAAGAACCCCCATGATGGAACCAAGGGGGTTCTTTAGATATAAGACTAAAGTAAAGCAGGTTATCCAAATGAAAAATTCAAGAAGGCTTGTACAGGAACCCTTTCATGACAATACACTTATTAAAAAAGTTTGGGGCGAAGCTTGGGGTATTACAAGTGATATCGGGCAGCTAAGAAAAGTATTAATGCATCGGCCTGGAAAGGAAGTTCTAAAACTTCATCAAAATCAAAAGGAAATTGAAGCAGGCCCATTATTGGAAAAGTATATAAAGGGCACACAACCAGAAGATATCGAAAACAATTCAAAACCTAATTTACAGATCTTACAAGATCAACATGACCAATTGGTAAAAGCTTTGAAGCATGAAGGAATAGAGGTTGTCTTTCTTGACAGTACTGAGCATGAAGAATTACCGGAAAGAATCTTTACAAGAGATTTAGGAATGGTGATTCCAAGTGGTGTCATTTTATCTAGGTTTGCCCTTTATATTCGATATGGTGAAACCCGCTTGGCCACACAAACCTTTAGTAAAATAGGGATGCCTATTCTGGGTTGTATCCAAGGCAATGGTTTTGTGGAAGGCGGAAGTTTTACCATGCTAAACAAAAACACAGCCGTTATCGGTCGCTCGGAACGCGTAAATCCTCTAGGTATTGATCAATTGCAGTACATTCTTTCGCTACAAAATATTGATTTAATTTCAGTTGATTTACCATCCACCATCATTCATCTTGATGAAGCATTTCTTCTTATCGATCATAATAAAGCGCTTATTAATAAAGCGCTACTTCCATATTGGTTTATCGATGAACTTCATAAAAGAAAGATCGAATTATACCATATTCACCCGGAAGACCCCCCTTTAACGATCAATGTCTTACCGATTTCTCCAGGAAGGCTCATTTTCCCCTCTACTGGAGTGAAAACTATGGAATTACTTAAAGCAAATGGTATCGATATAATCCCTGTAGACATCTCTGAGTTCTATAAATTAGGGGGAGGAATACACTGTTTAACGCTTCCGCTTATACGTGAACCTTTATTATTATAATAAATACGAGGGATTTCTTTTTAGAGCCAACAGACCAAAATCTCATATCCTTAATAATATTGACCTCGTTAAATATTTGATATAAACGTGTTCCCTTCACTACTTCCAATAATTCCGAAGTTGAAATGCCTAAAGCAGACAAAAAGGATCAAAACTAATGAATCTTGATCCTTCTTTTAATAGAAATTACGTTTCTTCAAAGAGAAAGCTTGAAATAGAGGTGACATCCTTTGGAACATGGAACGTCATTGCTTTGTTTTGTAGAAAACTAGTTCCATCATGTTTGTTGATTTTACTGTAAGGTTGGACAAAATCCCCACTCCTCTAAAAGTTCTATCTTAATAATCAGGTGATAGGTCTCTTACCACATTAAATGGTCTACAGAATCTACCGTTAACCATTCGTATCTACTCTCATACCAATCTTTTGGTTTTTCTTTATCACAAATAATTTTCGTTATTTTGGATATCGGACAAATTTCAAATAATGACTTCTTATTTAATTTCCAGGAATCGGTTAATAAAATTGCTTCCTGGCTACATTGGATCATTGCTTCCGAAACAAGGGATTCATCCATATCAAAGTCAAACACAGCATCCTCAGTTACCCCACCACATGAAATAAAAGCAAGGTCAAAATTAAATCTCCGCAAGAACTCCACTGTATATGTCCCTTTTACAGAAGCTTGATAAGGATTAGTCACTCCAGGCAGCATAATTACTTGACCTGTCATTCTTTTCTCTTCTATTGCCAAATTAAATTGGCCAGCCGCACTTAACGAGTTTGTGACAACCGTTAATCCTTTTACATTTTCAATCATATCCGCAATATGCACAGTAGTAGATCCGACATCAACTGCTATCGTGTCTCCATCCTGAATAAGCTTGACAGCTTGTTTCGCAATCTTCTTTTTCTCCTCAATATGCAAAGACATTTTCTTTTCATAAATCATTTCTTTATGTGTTGGTACATAAGGGACCGCTCCGCCATGAATACGGGATAAATATTCATTCATCTCAAGCTCGGCTAAATCTCTCCGAATCGTTTCAGGTGTGACATCCAACATTTTCGCCAGATCAATAACAAGAACTTTTTGGTCGATTTCCAGTTTTTCAATAATAAAGGCATGCCGATCATCCTTGTTCATTTAGCTCTCCCCCAAGCTTTTATATAGCAATCTAGTAATGTCATTTTCCAAACATATATTTAATATATCAAACTTTAATAATACATACTTTCTTCTCTTGACCTTTTAAACATCTTAAAAAATCCATGAACCGAGAGACTTTTGCCTTGAAAAATTGGAATAATAATTTTCATAATAACAAAGGCAGGAAAACTTATGCCAATGCATAGGATAAACCCTGGTAACTGATTGAAAATAAATTGAATTACAGATAAAAGAGCAGCAAGTAAAAACATCGACAATATATTCGTTAATGGAAATAAAATCGCATTTTTAATATATTGGAAGAATGCTAAATGATAATGTGAGTAAATTGGAAACAGTACACATAATGACAATAAAGAGAAAACCAAAAAGATTAAAAGAACATATCCTAAGGAAAACATTCCTAAGTTTGCGATCGAACTTACGAATCGATAATCTGTCCAAAGTACGACAGCTAATATTAGCAAGAAATACCCTAGCCCATTACTTTTCCAGAAATCTTTTTTATAGTAACTGAAAAATTCAGCAGAAATCTTTACACGATCATTCCCAATAAACCATTTTCGCAGTACTGAAAACATCGCACTCGTTGCTGGAAAAACACCAAATATTCCAAGTCCTAATATACTAAATCCGATCCAAAGGAAATTTAAAAATACTAAACGAATAACCCATTCTCCAAAACGATTTAACTTATCATTAAATTCTTGCATACCGTTCCCTCTTCCTCTTTAATGTCATTCTGCTTCTTCTTATGATAATTTTCGTTTCATACTATGTTTCTTGCTACTATCGACGTCCTGAACGAAAGCATCATATCCCCGTCCAACATCCTGACTGCTATGTGAGTCTGATCCATAAACAAATTGAACGCCTTTTTCTTTTACGCGATTAATAATGCTTGCAGACGGATACGTTTCCCCGCAATATTCTTTAAAAATTCCGGCTGTATTAAAATCGAATTCATAACCTCGGTCCTTTACTTTTTCTATAATTCTATCGATTAATATCAATGACGTATCACTTAGACTTGTTGCTTCACTTTCAAAATAAGCTTGGAACTTTTGACATAGCGTTAAATGTCCCATCCGTATTGGCTTATAAAACCCTAAGTCTGCTTCGACCATTTCTAAATAAGTAGAGAAATAGTTCTCCTGAGCTTTTTGAAAACTACCATAATGCTGGACGAGACCTGAGTCAAAATCTTCCGGACTAAAATCGATTGCCCTAAACCCGCCAGAACCATTTTGGAAATGCAATGAAAGGATACTGTCATCAATTTGTTTCCCATATTCATTTAAAAAGTCAATGGTCCAGTTTTCGAAGCCAGGTAAATAATCGACTTCAAAACCGACATTAATTTTTATGTCACTTTTATATTTATCCTTTAACTCATGCATTTTCCTTAAATAGGGCTCTACATCATTAACATTCATTCCACCTGTAATGATTGCCTCTCGCGCTCCTGACGCCTGATCCCTAAAACTTTTCGGCAGTGGATTATGTTCGGTAATACTGTATTCCGTAAAACCTAATTCAATTGCCTTTTGTATAAAAAGTTCAACATCCTCACCAGGACCATGCGGGCAGAACTCTGTATGTGTATGACCGTCTTTCTTCAAATTTCTCACCTTTTCTTTAAGTTCTTACTTGTTCGAAAATCTGAATCTCTTGCCATGATTCATTTGTCCAGCGAATATACATAATAATTGCCCGAGCCCATTCATCCAAAATAAACACAATCCAAACGCCAACAAGTCCATAGCCGAAATAAACGCCCATCAGAAAACTCATCGGAACTGTAAATAAAAATGTAAATAAAATCGAAATCATTGTTGGGAACTTAACATCCCCTGCTGTATTCAGTGCTCCAATTAATATTTCATTTGCCATTCGCCCAGGCTCCAGGAAAATACTCAACCATATCAATATTACAACCGTATGCTGAATAAGCGGATCATCGGTAAAAAATTGAATGATAAATGTTCCTGATATCGCCAAAATAACCGAAGTAACTACCGCTACAGCTAGTGAACGAAACATTATTTTCTTTGTATAAATCTTTGCATCCTTTTTTAAATTTAAGCCGAGATATCGACCAACAATCACTTGGTTCGCCATCGAAATTGAGGCAGCCAACGTAAATATAATTGTTGTAATATTTTGTGTATAGATTTTTGAGGTAATCATCACTGCACCAAATGTTGCAATTATTCCCGTAATAATCATTTGGGAAGTTGTATAGGATATATTCTCCATTGCTGAAGGAAAGCCAAGTCTAAATATCGATTGAATAGTCGCTTTTTCCAATTTTAATGAATTAAATGCATCATTATGTTGTGGCAATAATTTTATAAAATAAATGATCATTAATACAGCACCAACGAATCGCGCAATTAATGTTGAATTTGCCACCCCAGCGATACCTATTCCAAGAAAATCCCATGGAGATAAAATAACAATATAATTGCCGATAATATTTAATACATTCGTAATAATAGAAATCACCATCACAACTTTTACGATAGCAAAGCTGCGAAACACGGTACTCATACTTGTCGTAATCGACTGAAAAATGAGACTGACCCCGACAATAACCAAATACGTATAAGCCCCCTCCAGCAATTCACTTGGTGTTTGGATCCAGGTTAAAAATACTCGCCCAAATAGCAGAAACACAAGCGCTAAACAAAAGGAGATAATTACGTTTAAGCATATTGAATGTTTAATAACAGATTTTAAATATAGTTGTTTTTTAGAACTAACTAGCTGTAATAGCTGAACAGAACTGCCTAATGCAACAATACCAAGAATCATTAGTCCTACCATGACTAATTGATTCGACATGCCGACTGCCGCTACAGCTTCGTCACTATATTGGCTGAGCATCAACACATCGATATTGCCTAGTAGCATACTAAATAATTGTTCGATTAGTATTGGTAAAAACAAAACTTGAAATCGGGGAATTTCAAGCTGACCGGGTGCTAATGAAGAATTATAATTCACGTTCGACAACGACCTTCGTCTCCACGCCACTTGCCGTTAGTTGAATGATTCGTGCCCCTCTTTCATTGTCCCCATAACATTGATAACCGCTGACCTGACCGTATACTAATTTAATGCCATGATGCTCACCGACAAAATTATTCTCATGATCATGTCCACAAAATACAGCCGCAATTTGTCCATTCATATAGGCTTGAGCAAATAAGCCTGTATTTATATAAGGAGCTGAAATCGTATCATTTGTTTCATTACACTCGCCAGATAGAATATTTTGAGATGCTTGCCAATACTCAGGGAGTGGAATATGCATAAAAATTAAATCTGTCTTTTTACCAAGTTCATGATTGTACTGTTTTGAAACGTCCCTGAACCAATTAACCTGTTCTGGATGTACCCAATCATAATGACCTACTGGTAGTGGAGCCCCTGCACCGGAGTCAATCACATAAAGGACATTTTTAATACTTTCACCTTTTTCATCGTAAATTTCAACGGTATAGCTTTCACGGTCTTCAACAATAAAGGAGTTTTTCTTTTCAATAAAATGATCTAATATGCTTTCCATTTTTCTCATGTCAGAACGGACAAATTCATCCTCTGAATCATGGTTTCCATAAGTAATAGCAACTGGAACATCATGCTTGTTTATGTGCTCTAATAATTCTGTAAACACTCTATCTGCATTTGGAACACCTTCACTCCAAATTAAGTCACCTGTAATCATCACTAAATCCGCATCTAATTTTTCAAAAGCTTTATCGATCAAATCAAAGGTTTTATAGTCATCTTCATGATGTGGTAATGATCCGATATGCAAATCTGTTAATTGTACAATGTTAAATGTGCCGTCTTCACGATATTTTAGTTTCATATGTTTCACCTCAAAAGCTATTCTTTAATTGAACCAACTGTAATACCTTTAACAAAATATTTTTGGATAAACGGATAAATTGCAATCATTGGTAGCATGACAACGATAATTGTCGCCATTTGCAGTGATTCACTCGTAACCGTGATTTTATCAAGCTGCGCATACGCCATGGAACCAGAATTTCGTAATAATATATCAGATAGTGCCGCTTGTCTTGTCAGCATTTCTTGTAAAAGTGTTGCTAATGGCTTTAAACCTGCTTCTCGCACATAGAATGAACCGGAAAACCAATCATTCCAATGCCCAACCGCTGTAAAGAGTGAAATTGTTGCAAGTACTGGTTTACTCATTGGGATAACAATACTTCTAAAAATCTTAAACTCACTACAGCCATCAATTCTTGCCGCTTCAATAACAGAGAATGGCAATTGGTTGAATGATGTACGCAGTAATAAAATATTTGTTACACTGTATAAACTTGGGATAATATAAACCAAAATAGTATTCGTTAAATTTAATTCAGTTAACACTAGGTAATAAGGAACAGTTCCGCCGCTAAAAAGCATGGTAAAGAATACAAAGAATGTAATTTGTTTTCTTCCTGGCAGTGTTTTAATTGTCATCGCATAAGCAGCCATTGACATTAACGCGACACCCACGACTGTACCAATAACCGTTCTAAAAATCGAAATAAATAAACCATTAACTAAATTATCTTGTTTAAACACTTCCACATAGTTCTCAAATGACCATTCTCTTGGCCAAAAACCAATTCCGCCTTTTTGAGCATCAATTCCACTGTTGAATGAAATGGCTAATACATGTAAGAATGGTAGAATAATGGCTAAACAAAATAATACAACCAATGCGATATTCAGTATCCTTAATGCTTTTGACCCTTCTAGTGCTTTACTCATTCACTTAGTCCCCTTATCATCAAGTGAGATTTTTTATTCTAAAGTTGTTATGATTTTAAAAAAACACCTCCCCCGCTCCATTAATGGATTAGGATAGGGATATATTGAAAATCTAGCATACTGTCTTTGTTAACTGCACTTTTCTAATCTATCAATCTAAACTCATAGGGGGAAGTTAAACTTTTATTTTGGAAAAAGCAGTTAACGTCCGACAGTACTGATCTTTTCAATTAGAATTTAAGTGTTACACCTTCAGCTTCTTTTTGTTCTACCAAATTAAGGAAGTCTTGTAATCCATTCTTTTCTAGATTTTTAAGAGATTCATCTAAAATGGCTTGTGCTTCTTCAGTTGATTTAGCATAGTATGCACGAAGTAGATCTTCATTGTAACGATTTAATGCCGTTGATAGTCCGCCATCTTCACCTTCAAATTCGTATAGGAAGGATTGAACAGTCATACCATCAATCATTCTTGCATTCGCAAGTTTTTCGTCATATTTATATAAATCTAGTATTTCTTTCGCTGCCGCATTGTTCTCGCCGGAACTCTTATCTCCATAACTTTGTTCACCAAAATCAGCAAGGTTGTCCATATCTGTGTAAGCTAAATGTTCACCCCAATATGCACCAACACCACGGAAGCCACGTTTTTTCGCTTCTTCTGGATTTGATTCAATTAAATCAAGTACTTCTTGTGTAGGAACTGGCTTACCATTTTCGTCTAACTCATAGTCTCTTCCTTCAAGACCGTAGAAGTAAAGCATTTTTCCTTCTTCACTCGCTAACCAATCAGCGAATTGCATCACATGTTCTGGCATTTCAGTTGTAGATGGAATTGCCCACCCTGCATAACCTGATTTATAAGGAATAACCATATCATTTGTACCATCAACACGTTCAATTGGACCTAATGCAATATAAGTCATATCATTATTTTCTGGCATATAGTTGTGCATATCTGAAACAATACCGAATGAACCATTAACAATCCCTTCTTTTGCACGTGTTTCTTCCATTGTGTAATATTCTGGAGTCATTAAACCTTCATTCATTAATTTTTGAACAAATTTCACACGCTCCATACCTAACTCAGTTTGTGCTTCGTGCAAGATTGTTCCATTTTCATCTTTCATGAATTTCTCGCCGCTAACACCTGTCCAAACAAGGTCATTATATAACCAGTCACGGTCAGAACCACCCCATGCTGTTGGACCAATTACTGTAATATTTTTTCCATTGTCATCTTTGAAATTGCCTGCTTTAATTTGTTGAGCTAATTCATAAATTTCTTCAGAAGTATTTACTTCAAGTGGATCAATACCTAAAGCATCAACAATATCTTTCTTAATGTACAATCCGCCGACAGATGGACGACCAACATCCCCAGCATTACGATTAATTGCCATATGAATTAGGTAAGATGCACCGTTCCATTCTTCACGGAACATAATGTTATCACGTGTATCTTGTGGTAAATAATCTTCTTCTAAATACTTAGAGTAAATTTTTGTATCTTTCATTAAAGGTGTTAAGTCGTGGAACATACCTTCATTTGCTGCTTTTAATAATAAGTTCATTTCTGGACGACCGCTGTTATTTAAATAGAAAGCGACAAAGTCAGGTAAATCTCCTGCAGCTAACCCTGCAGCTAAAGCTTCTGTAGAATCATCATTTGTTACAGTTTGTAGTTCTAATGTAATACCAGTTCTTTCTTTAATATAAGCGAGAATCTCTTCATTCATATCTACCCCTGCATCATTCGCAGATTGGAAAATTAAACCTGTAATGGTACGATCGGCTATCCATGTATCTGGTGCGCCTTCTGGTTTTTCTGTATTAATTGTCGCTTTATCATTTGAACAACCGACAGCAACAAATACAGTTAACAGCACTAAAAATGTAGCTAAAATCTTTTTCAACGATGGTTTCATTTTGTATTTTCCTCCTGTTTTTACCATAGTGAAGTTCCGAATTTTTTACTTGTGATTTTATTAACGATGATGGTGAAAATTAAACCTGCAATACCTTGCATCAACCCAATTGCCGTTGCATAACCGAATTGTCCCCCTTGTAAACCTGTGTTGACAATATACGTATCAATTGTTTCTGAAACATTGGCATTTCCTGGATTTTGCATTAAGAAAATTTGATCAAAACCTGATGATAAAATACTACCTAATGACAAGATAAAAAGAATAATGATGGTTGCTGAAATACCTGGTAATGTAACATGCCAGATTTGACGTAATTTCCCTGCACCATCAATGGCTGCTGCTTCATACAGTGTCGGAACAATCGCTACAATGGCTGCAAAGTAGATGATTGAATCCCAGCCAATACTTTTCCAAAGATAACTGATAAATACGAGTGGATAGAATAATCCTTCTTCCATCATGAAAAATGTACTGCCGTCTCCACCAAACGATGCGACTACTTGGTTGATCATTCCTGTACCTGGCGCAAGTAGTCTGTTCATTAAACCAACAACAACAACCCATGAGATAAAGTATGGCAGATATGTGATACTTTGGAACGTACCGCGTAATTTATTGTTTTTCACGTCATTTAGCATTAACGCTAATAGAATCGGAAATGGTAAATAAACAAATAGTTTTAGGAAACTAACAATCAACGTATTTTTCACATACAACCAGCTTCTTGAGTCGGAAAAGAACTGTTCAAAATACTTAAATCCAACCCAGTCGCCTCCAAAAACTCCGGTATTAAAGCCATATTCTTTAAAGGCTAAAATCAAGCCGCCCATTGGCCAATACGAGAAGATTAAGAAGAATACGAGACATGGGAAAAGCATGATATAAAATACTTTATGTTTTTTTACCTTCGTCCAAATATTTTCTTTCACTGGATTATAATGTAATTCCAGTTCTTCTTTTGTTTTTAATATGCCATTATGAACCACAACATTTCCCAAAATTTGTTATCCCCTCTCTAACCTTTGAGAATATATATTGGATTTGTGAAAGCTACTCTTTCAAGTTGCTCATTTAGAACTTCTATTCGAAGCAGTGAATATCCATCGTTTTGGAGCTGGATCCTCTCATTCCATTGGTTTTCATCTGTAAAGACTTTTTTTAAAACAAGGCCTTGCTGCGAATAAACCTGGAGTATATCACCACCTTTAAGTTGGTCTAAATCGATAGAAAGATTTAATTCTCCTGTTTCATCCTCTACTCGATCTCCTAAAATATGAATCTCGTTCACTTTGAAATCGATTTGCGGACGTATTGAAATATACGTTCTTCCTAGTTTAAGAGCTGTTAAAATTTCTTCTGTTTCGTTTTGGGATACTAGTATATTAGTGTAGGCGATCTCTTCACCTGGATAAAGCTGATGCCAATCTCTCCCACATGATGCTGCAATTTCATAGCCTTGTTTTAAAATTCGAGTCCATTGATAAAAAGCATCTTCATTTGATAATGATTGATGAGGATTTGTACCATTCCAAACCTCAATCGCATCAACAAATTTGAGATTTTCTAAAACATATTCCCACCTGCAGCCTGTACAAAATGGATTTCCACCATCAAAAGGATGGGCAATTGTAATATAAACATCTTCTTCTTTTAGCTTTTCTAAATAGTGATCTAATGTTTTCTTAGAAAGCTTTGTCCAGTCAAAGATAATTTTTTCTCTCTTACCATGAACTAAAAAATGTCCATAAAATGTTGTGTACTCAATTCCATTCAAAATTTGAACTTGGGAGTTAAAATTGTTCTGTTGCTCCGCCTCTAGCAAAGCTGTTATCGTATTATGATCTGTAATCGCCAGCCAATCGATTTTTTCCTTTTCCGCTTGACTCAATAATTCTTCCGTTGTTTGAGAAGCATCACTATGAACAGTATGACAATGAAGTTCCATTCGCTTTATTTGCTTTACTTCGATGGATGATTTCTGGGTACGATTTTTTACGATTTGCTTGAATCCAAGATTTTTGAATGGTGTGATTTCTTCCTGTTTTGTTAGGGCGAATTCCCTAACACCAAAAACAGCAATTTTACCTGTTACTTCTTCTGAAAAAACACCGTGGCAGCTTATAATGAATTCCCAATAGCCTTCATGAATCATGCCAGAGATAAATCCTTCTGTTGCTCTCTCAGTGTTAATTTTTATCATTTGCTCTTCAGAGAAGAAATGATGTGCACCGCGAAAGCTTTTCGGATCATTAATGGAGACAGTAAGTAAATTTCTAACTGTCGTATTTTCTTGTATAACCGACTCACTTAAACCTTCACGTACAACCGCTTTTCGTATCGTTTCTTTTTTGGTTTCCAGGATTGGACCGTAATGAAAATGAACAACAATTTCTGATAAACCCTCAGGTACATAGACTCTGTATACGAGATGTGCTTGATGTGCAGATTGGCTGATTTTAAAATCTTGTTTAAAAAGTTCAAATCTCATGCAGTCAGACTATCCTTCTTTTCATTTGCTTAATTTGAACTTCATCCATTGTTGGTACGCGAAGCTCTGTTTCTTTATCAAAGAAATGGATCTTATCAAAGTTAATACCCAACTGAATTTTTTGTCCTGCATTAAATTGATCCATACTATTAATCTTTGAAATGAATGTTTCACCATTAATTTTGAAGTAAATTAAAGTTTCAGCACCCATTAACTCAGAAATTTCAACTTCAGCAGTAATTGATAGATCCTTCTTTTCCTCTTCCAATTGCAGGTCCTCTGGACGAATACCCATTACCATGTCCTTATTTAAATAACCACTTTCAGCTAATCTTTCTTTTACAAGATGAGGAAGTGAAATTTTCAAATCACCTATCAAAATTTGATTTTCTTTTACAGAAATATCGATGAAGTTCATTGCCGGTGACCCGATAAATTTACCAACGAACACATTGGCTGGTTTTAAGTAGATTTCCTTTGGTGTACCAATTTGTTGAATAAGTCCATCTTTCATAACAACAATTCGTGTTGCCATCGACATGGCTTCTGTTTGGTCATGAGTTACATAGATAGTCGTCGCTTTTAGGCTTCTATGAAGCTTTGTAATTTCAGCCCGTGTCTGGAACCGAAGCTTAGCATCCAAGTTGGATAATGGCTCGTCCATTAGAAAGACCTTTGCTTCGCGAACAATCGCTCTTCCTAGTGCCACCCGCTGTCTTTGACCACCAGACAATTCCTTTGGCTTGCGATCTAATAGTTTTTCAATATCTAGAATTCTTGCTGCATTTTTTACGCGACGTTCGATTTCATCTTTCGGCGTTTTACGCATTCTCAAGCCAAACGCCATATTGTCATATACATTCATATGAGGATATAAAGCATAGTTTTGGAACACCATGGCAATATCTCGATCTTTCGGGTGTAGATTATTTTGTTTATTACCATCAATATAAATTTCTCCGGAAGAAATGTCCTCCAAACCTGCAATCATACGTAAAGTAGTTGATTTCCCGCATCCTGATGGTCCGACTAGAACAATAAACTCTTCATTTTCAATAGTTAAATCAAAATCTGTTACTGCATGAACACCTTCAACATAATCTTTATATAAATGCTTTAACTCGATTCTTGCCACAAACATCTCCTCCATTCTTCACTTTAGAAGTTCTTCATATTTTACTCGGTATTATTATGTTTGTTTTATTGTAAAAAATAGGCCTTCTTCTTTTAAACAAACAAGAAACAAACATTAAATTTGTTTGTTTTGCTTTTGTTTACTTTTTCAATATATATTCCAAGTGTTAATCAAACATATACAATCAGTAAATTATTTGTAAATTATTATTATTTAGTTAAATAGAACTAGGTACTAGCCTAGTTCTATTTAACTCTTTCATTCTTTTTCTCTAACCCCAAAACGTTATGACGATACTGATACAAGCCATTTTTGAAGAAAATTCTTTTTACTAAAAACAGATTAAAGATCAACAAAATTACTCCTGAAAAAACAAAATTCGGGTAAATTTCAATCATTATATTTACAAAATCACAATAATCTTATTATTTTGTTAATGTTTTTATTCAACATGCCCCTTTTGTTTCCTTGATTTCCAAAACTAGGAACATGTATTTATATTTGCACTCATGCAAAAGGCCTTTGGTTATCACCAAAGGCCTTAAAGCTTACTATATTCAACAAATTGGTACTTAGTTTACTGGTGAGAAAGTTGAGAAATTATTATCTTAAAACCTTCGCAATTCGTTCGATTGCCCAATCTAGCTCATCTTTCGTTACGATTAAAGGAGGAGCAAATCGGATGACCGTGTCATGGGTTTCTTTACAGAGGAGCCCCTCCTGCTTTAATGCCTCACAATATGGGCGAGCAGCTTCTGTTAGTTCAACTCCGATAAATAATCCACGACCTCTGACTTCTTTAATGATTGGATTTTTTATCTCTTTTATCTGATTTAAGAAATATTCACCTAGTTCAAGAGAACGTTGTGCTAAATTTTCCTCAATTAAAACGTTTAGTGAAGCAATGGAAACCGCACAAGCCATTGGGTTTCCTCCAAATGTAGAACCGTGAGAACCTGGGTTAAATACACCTAAGACGTCTTTATTGGCAACAACACAGGATATTGGAAATACCCCGCCTCCTAATGCTTTACCTAAAATATACATATCAGGCTCTACATCATCCCATTCACATGCAAACATTTTTCCAGAACGACAAAGCCCCGCTTGTATTTCATCCGCAATAAACAGGACATTGTTTTGTTTACATATTTCAAAAGCTTTCTTAAGAAAACCTTCTGGTGGAATAATGATTCCAGCCTCTCCTTGAATGGGTTCAAAGAGAAATGCTGCTGTATTTTCAGTTATCGCATTTTCTAGTGCTTCAATGTCACCATAAGGAACTAGCTTAATTCCCGGTAGCATTGGACCGAATCCACGCTTATATTCTTCTTCAGAAGATAATGAAACGGCCGTCATTGTACGCCCATGGAAATTTCCAATACACGCGGTGATTTCAGCTTGATTATCCTTTACCCCCTTAACATCATATGCCCATCTACGTGCCGCTTTAATAGCTGTTTCAACAGCTTCTGCCCCAGTGTTCATCGGTAGTGCCATCTCTTTATTTGTCATTTTACAAATTAATTCATACCATGGACCAAGCTGGTCATTATGAAATGCTCGTGATGTTAATGTAACGCGATCCGCCTGATCCTTTAATGCTTGAATGATTTTGGGATGACGGTGACCTTGATTCACTGCAGAATATGCACTTAACATATCCATATATTTGTTTCCTTCAGGATCCTCCACCCATACGCCTTCTGCATTTGAAATGACAATGGGTAGTGGATGATAGTTATTTGCTCCAAACTTTTCCGTTTGATCAATGATTGTTTTTGAGTCGCCTTTAATTTGAGCCATCTATTTAACCTCCAGTAGCTATAGTCCTAATGAGAATCTCTTCTTGTCTACTATTCTATGCAAGAATCATGCCAAACTCCTCATATAGGTGCATTTTTCATTATTTTCTTTAAAATGAGAGCATTATACTCAATTTTTTGCGCAAATGACCATCTTAAGAAACAAGAAAACTTTTAAATCTCCATTAGTGAGTGCATATTTTCTTTGCATCCACTATATTTTTTGCGCAAAAATCCTTTTCAATTTCTCTTAGATCATGCAAAAATAATTTGCCCCTATTTTTATTTCTCGTATAATAAGAATTAAGGAAAAAGGTGGGGATATCTTGAAACAAGTTGAGTTATTAAAAAATAAAGCAACTGAACAATTAGTTAATGAAGTGGACGTTGGTATACACGTTGTTGACTCTCAAGGCACAACGATTATTTATAATCAAAAGATGGCTCAGATTGAGGGGATGAACCAAGGTGATGTTCTAAACAAAAAGCTTGTTGATGTATTTTCATTTCACAAAAACGAGGATAGTACGTTGCTTCAAGTACTTAAAACGGGTGTTTCCATAAATAATGCTAAACAGACCTATTTCAACAATCGCGGTCAGGAAATTACCACCATCAATAACACAATCCCGATTATCGATGGCAAACAACTAATTGGAGCGATGGAAATAGCCCGTGATGTTACAAAAGTTGAGAAATTATTACGTGAAAATATGAATCGGAGAAGTGATACTCATTATACATTTGATAGCATCATAGGAACAAGCGCTACGATTTCGGAGGTAATTGAAGCCAGCAAACGTGCTACCAGGACAAGTTCCTCCGTTCTTATTATTGGGGAAACCGGTACGGGAAAAGAGCTTTTTGCTCAAAGTATTCATAATGGAAGCAGCAGATCATCCGCTCCATTTATCTCTCAAAATTGTGCCGCTTTGCCCGACAATCTAATTGAGGGTCTCCTTTTCGGTACAAAAAAAGGAGCTTTTACAGGTGCAATTGATCGCCCCGGTTTATTTGAACAAGCAGAAGGAGGCACTTTGCTTTTAGATGAGATTAATTCATTAAACCCTGCTCTACAAGCAAAGCTTCTACGAGTTATTCAAGAAAAAATGGTACGAAGAGTCGGTGACACTAAAGATAAAAAAATTGATGTGAGGATCCTGGCTACAATGAACGAGGACCCCATTGATGCCATTTCAGAAGGTAGACTGCGAAAGGATTTATATTACAGACTAGGTGTTGTAACCCTTTTTATTCCTCCATTACGAAATCGGAAAGAAGACATTAAGGAACTTGCTTTTGCTTTTATGGAAAAATATAATCATCTGTTTGGTATGAATGTAACAAATATCGCTGATGAGGTATTACAGACATTGATTCAATATGACTGGCCTGGGAATGTTCGGGAGCTAGAGCATATTATAGAGGGAGCATTAAATGTTATTACCTATGAGGATACGATTTCTTATAACCATCTCCCCATGCATTTTCGAAAAAAGACACATATTATACCTGTAACCACAAAAACAATTCTACAACCCTCTGTGATCACAGAGGTTCAACCGTTAGACAATTACATGGAGGAAGCAGAAACCTTATACCTAAAGCAGGTACTTGAACACTATCATTTTAATATCACAAAGACTGCCGAAGCACTTTGCATGAGTCGTCAAAATCTACAATATCGGTTAAAAAAATATGGAATTAAAAAGCCAAGGTGAGATATCCTTGGCTTTACATTCTTTTTATAAAAATGGCTCTATAATATTTGTTGGGGTTGTCCTATAATTTGTATGCAAAAAAATACACGCATACATCCAATTCTTTTATACTTGAATTGTCGAGAAACAAGTAAAGAAATGGAGATGCGTGTATATGAATTTTAACATTTCTATTCCAGGATTTAAAGATGTGCTGGTAAAAAACGTAGAAGAAGTAGGAGAATATATTCATGTTTATGTAGAGATGGAGCGTAAACCGCACTGTTGTCCAAAGTGTGGCAGTCAAACCAATCGAATTCATGATTATCGCATTCAAAAAATCAAACATTTGAAGTGGTTTGAACGAAAAACGCTGTTGTTCTATAAAAGAAGAAGATATGTTTGTGCTTGCGGAAAGCGATTCTCTGAAATGAACACGTTTGTAGAGTAGTATCAGCGTAGTACGATCGAATGGAACCAGGCAATTGCAATCAAAGCAATAAAAGGAAAAACATAGTGTACAATTACTCAAATGGTTTTCTTGAGGGGATTAACAATTCCACCATAGTAATCAAACGAAACGCATTTGGATTTAGAAGTTTTGAGCGCTTTCGTGCCAAGATATTATTATCACATCAATTTAAGGGAATTGGAATACATGTTGGATAAAAACTAGAGAAAGAACCTTTGTATGTTTGGTGGGTCTTAGACCCACCAAACATACAAAGGCCACCAAGCGTAAGCACGGTAGCCTAGTATTTTACCCCAACAATTGACTTAGAACCATAAAAATCACACACTTTACTCGTTATCTAAGATCCAACAAATATCATCATATTCCCTCTTTTTTGACAAATATTGCTCGGGAAATGAGTTGAAATACGTCGAATAAATAATATGTTCTTGATTCTAGGAAAGTGAAGCTTTTGTAAGGTACTATTAAAGAAAGGGATTTCGACGTAGATTATTATTTAAAGGCTGGTGATTTTAGGTGAAACAATATGTCTGGTATGCGAGCTATGGCTCAAATATTAACAGGGATCGATTTCTTTGTTATATAAAAGGCGGGAGGCCTAAAGGTTCTACTGAAACGGAGGTTGGGTGTAAAGATACATCATCTCCAATCGATGAAGGAATCTTTACCATCCCTTACCCATTGTATTTTGCGAAGGAAGCACGACGATGGGATTCAAAGGGTGTTGCTTTTATTGATGGATCCCCAACTGAGGATGCACATACCTATAGCAAGAAGTATTTAATTACATTTGAGCAGTTTATTGATGTTTTAAAACAAGAGAATAGCGGTATGCTTATAGATATTGATTTGCAAAAAGAGGTGAAAGAATCAGGTTCGATGATTTTCCGTGAACAGGCGTGGTATGGGAGAATTATGTATCTTGGTGATGATGGCGGTTATCCGATTTTTACGTTTACCGCCCCTTGGGATATAGAAACTGTTGCTTTTAATAAACCTTCCTCTGAATATTTGGATACGATTATTTCAGGTCTTAAAGAGTATTATTCTAAAGAGGAAATCATTCAGTATCTAGAAAACAAACCGGGTATAACAGGAAATTACTCAACCGAGGAGCTTGCAAGTTTTTTTTAGGTAAACGGATGCTTAACAAGTAAGAAAACATAAAAAACATTCATGCAATCCATAAAATGGTATAAATGGTTTTAAAAGCGTTGGAAAATGTAAAAATAATCCACTTGCGTATCATTTTTAAGAAAAAAAGCAACAAAAGCATACGTAAAATAGAATTGTGTATGCTTTCTTAAACATTGCTAGATTAAAACCATTCGTAAAATCCATAAAATGGTATAAATGGTTCTAAAAAAAATAAAAAATACAAAAATTATCCATTTGCGTATCTTTTTTGAGGAAAAAAGCGACAAAAGCATACGTAAAATACAATTGCGTATGCTTTATATACATTGCTAGAATAAAACCATTCGCAAAATCCAAAAAAAGTAAAAGTGATATCATAAACGACTAAATAGTTCCCCGAGAATTAATAAGCAAACAAAAAGCACCCTTATTCGCACGACGACAGTAGCTTTCGTCAAGTTGCAAATAAGGGTGCTATAACATATTTATTTTTGTGTCTATTAATTTCTATGGATACTCGTTTTGTTTTATCTCAATGAATTTTCGATAGCTTGTTCAAATACAGAAATAATATCTTCGAAATGTTCGATCCCCACCGAGATTCGCACAAGTTCGTTTGTAATTCCTAATGATTCCTGTGCCTCTGGCGGTAGTGCACGATGGGAAGTCTTTAGAGGGTGAGATACACTTGTCTCTACTCCAGCTAATGTAGGAACTAGCTTAACCCAGCCTATCGATTTGAAAAATTGGTTCACATCAACAGTTTTTGCAAGTTCGATAGATACCATTGCTCCATAGCCTGTAGCTTCTTCCTCAAACGGATAGTACACTCTTGCTATGTTAGGATTGTTACGCAAAGCGTCCGCAAGTTTTCGGGCATTTGAAGACTGTACCTGCATCCGAACGGCTAATGTTTTTAAGCCACGAGTTGTAAGCCACGCTTCAAAAGGACTTACATTTGCACCTATATTCACAACCTTTGCACGTGCTTTTGCAACCAAGTCCTCTCTTCCCACAACAACTCCCGAAGTTACATCACTGTGTCCACCAATATATTTTGTCGCACTGTGAACAACTACCTCCACCCCAAGCTCATATGGGTTGCAATGATATGGTGTCGCGAATGTGTTGTCTACGACAGTGACTAAGTTGTTTCGTTTCGCAAGTTCGACCACTGCTGGTAAGTTTTCTACCCGTAAAAGTGGATTTGTAATCGATTCAGTATAAAGTAGTTTTGTATTCGGTTGGATTGCCTTTTCTACTTGCTCAAGGTCTGCAAAGGAAACAAAGGTTGTTTCCACGCCTAGGTTACGCAACTCTTCGTGTAGAAGATGAAAGCTTCCCCCATATACGTCCTCTGCTGCGACGATATGGTCTCCACTTTTTGCAACAGAAAGGATTCCCGCTAAAATTGCAGATAGTCCTGAAGATGTCGCGATACCTGCTGGTGCTCCTTCAATTGCTGCTACCATTTGGCCAAGCTCGTCCGTATTTGGATTTCCAGTTCGCGAATATAAGTAATTTCCTTCTCCTTGGTAATAACCCTCTAAATCTTCAAGGTTATCAAAGGTAAAAGCCGATGTTTGATAAATTGGTGTTACCTTGCTTCGAATAGGTAATTTCGCTTTTTCTATACTATGTATTAATTTTGTCTCAAACCGTTTTACCATCTTTCTCACCCTTTTTAGTTATTTATTGCTATTATTCTGAACCTTATTTTAAAGCATGTCAATCAGAATACTATAAAAAAGAAGAAGCCGCACCCGCAACTTCTCTTACCTATTCTTTATAGATTGATTGGTCTGTATAATTGTTATAAACCAAATAAATGACAATACAAATCGCGGTTGTAATAAAACCCCAGCCCAGAGTGATTTGATCGATTACGAGGTAATTATTACATAATTGCATATTTGTATTTATGTATAACACGCCCATACCCAAGTATTTCACTGTAAAAAAGATAAAGACGAGATTTTTTGCACGTTCACTTAGTTTCTTCCAGCTATCTCGTAACGGAACACCCGCTAAAATAGATAAACTAAGAAATTTAAATACTTCCATGCTTGTAATCGTTAATGTCTCATCCATTGTTTTTGGTATTGTCCAATACATCATAATTACAGTGAATAACAAAATCCCTGGTATTCCGTTTTGATTCCATTTTTCAAAAAACTGCGGGAACTTTTGTTGAAACAGTTTACCCATAAAAAATCCAGCAATTACGATTGAAGGCATTTGCATGTGCATATGGATGATCATGATTGACTCTAGTAAATTAGCAACAGGAGGAAGCGCTAATACGAATAACAGTCCTAATCCAATAAAAAATTGTTTCATAGCCTATTCCCCCTTTTGGTTTTCTAAAATACTAGTCACCTTAGTGGCCGCTTGGTCAATTTCTCGATAATCCATCACATCAATCAATAACCCATTTGGATCCACTAAATAAAAGGCTGAGTTATGTGCGAAATTCCCTTTTCCATCGGGGATTACAATGACACCAAATGCATCCAGAAGGGTTTGTAATTCCGTTTCGTTCGAAATCCTAGCCATTCTCCATGTTTCTCCGTCTGATCCAAAGAAAGTGCGATATTTACTTAATGTTGCTGGATCGTCCCTTGTGGGATCAAAGCTTATACTTAAAAAAACGAGATCTTTACCGATGTACTCTTGAGGAATCTGCTCATATACCTGCGCCATATTCATTTCCAATTGTGGACAAACAGTTGTACAGGCTGTGTAAATAAAGGTGATAAACACATATTTATCTTCAAACTCAGAAATAGGATATGTCCGCCCCTCGCTATCTTCAAATGTTACATCTGGAAACTCTGGCTTATCCTCTAGTAGTTGGTTTACTCTCGCTGTTTCTGCAGTAAATGCCCGTAAACCATCGGTTCCCGTATAGAACAGCACACATCCAAATAATAAAATTAGTATACAAGCGAATGTCGTTCGATTTTTTTTGATCACGGAGATCACATCCTATTTCTAGTTTTTCCTTTGCTAATATTAGAAAGAGATAGCAGAAGTTTCGCTATCTCTCTATTAAGAACCCTCCGGTTTTCTAGTTGTCTAGCTACGGCTCGCAGCGACTAGCGAGATTTCCCTCATCCTCCGTACGATAAGGTCAACATCGGCTCGCTTCGCTCCCCGTGTTTCCTTTATCTCCTTAAGGAACACAGACTAAGTTCGCCACGTCCTGTGGCAACGTCTGTGTGACCCACTTCGTGTGGGCCTCAGTCCGTACGACGCTAAATGCTCGCCTTCGCTTTTCTTTTTACCAAGTCTTAAATGGTGGTGATCCTGGAGGTGCGTTTACAATCATTTCAGTTAATGGTAATACATATGCCATTGCAATTACTAGAATCATAAGCACAACCCATAGTCCCCAACGCTCTGTCCAGAATGGAGTTTTTGTGGCACTTTCTTCTACTTCAGCAATCGGGAATTCTGTTTCGCCTTTTGGTGCAAAGAACATCATATTGAATACTGCATATACTTGGATGATTACCGCTACAAGTAATAGTGTTGCACCGATACCAATTACCATCATAAATGGTTCCCAACCTGCAGCTTGTGCACTACCAAAGTAGTCTGTGAAAGATGTTCTTCTTGGTGAACCAAGAAGTCCAACCCAGTGCATTGTGATCGCCATGATAACCATACCAGTTGTCCAGATGATGGTTTGAACAACACCTAATTTATTCATTCCTTTTGTTAATACACGGCCTGAAATATGTGGTACTAACCAGTAACTAATTCCGAAGAATGTCATTACGACTGACATACCTAGTGTTAAGTGGAAGTGTCCAACAACCCACATTGTGTTGTGTATAACTTGGTCAAGTTGGTTCGTAGTTTGTGCTATACCACCAGCACCCGCTGGGATAAAGGCAGCCATTGCGATAAATGGTGATAGGAAGCGAACGTCTCCCCAAGGTAATTTTTTTAACCAACCTAATGCACCTTTACCACCTTTCGCTCTTCCAGTACGTTCAAATACTGCAAACATTGCCCATGCTGTCATTAATGATGGGAAACCAATTGCTAAACTCATGAATACGTGTAGGAATTTTACTGATAAATTAATTCCTGGGTCGATAATTTGATGGTGGAATCCACCAGTTATGTTCATGATAACTAAGGCAATAACAACTACACGAGTGAGTGTGTCACTCCAACGTTTTCCGCCAATGATCTTTGGTATAATGACATACCAAGCAGATACAGCTGTTAAATACCAGATATTAACGGCTGTGTGTCCGAATGCCCAGAAAAGTGTACGAGAGACCATTACGTTAATTGTATCTACCCAGCCAAGTGTCCATGGTAGAATCAAGAATAATACTTCAACTGCTACAAATGCTGTTGCACCAACTAGTAGAATAAATACACCAGTTGCAAAGAAAGAAAGGATTGGTAAATGCTGACCTTTATGATTCTTTCTCCAGTTTGCTACTTGAATAAATGCACCAGCTGCTAAAATCCAAATACCTACTACAACCAATGCTAACCCGATATAGAACACTGGGTGTGCTGCCATTGGTGGATAAAAAGTGTACATGACAGATGCTTCATTCATTAGGACAGGAATGACGACTAATACGATACCAAGGATTTTCGTCCAAAAGCCAACCCATGCCATTCTTCTAACCTTAGGTAATAATCCGCCTAAATCATGTGAAAGACCTGCGTAAAAGTAACCGATTGTAACAAATGCTGAAAATACTACTACTAATAATAGACCATGTGCTGTTAATACTTGATAATAGTTAAGCCAACTTGGTAATTCTAGAAGACCTGCACGATTTAATCCTTGGAATAATCCAAAAAGTCCACCTAATAATAATGCGATAAATGCTACTGATAAATAGGATTTAGAAATTTTTGCATCTTCTAGATTTACCCCTAAAACTTTGTTTGTTTTTTCTTTAAATGTCAAATCTGAATTTTTTAATATAGTTGCCAATGGTCTCCCCTCCTTTATTTAACCGTAATTGTTGTAGACATTAATTGGTGACCAGAACCACAATATTCATTACATAGAATTAAATACTCGCCAGGCTCGTCGAACGTTTGAGTGATTTTTTGTATATGTCCTGGCATTACCATTGCGTTTAAGTTTGTACCTGCAACTTGGAATCCGTGAACTACGTCTTTAGATGTCATGATAAAGTGAACCTTTGCACCCGCAGGTACTTCGATTTTTGCTGGGGTAAAGCTAAATATTTGTAATGTCATAACTACTTCATATTCATTTTCTCCGATTTGATAAACACCTGGTTTGTCGAATGGAGCTGTTTCATCAACTTTCTGAGGATCGATTGTTTCCATATGGCTTGGTGGTCCCATTTCTAATGCAAATGTTTGGTATCCTGTGATAAGCATGAATCCAATGATAAGACCGAAACTTATTGTAAGCCATATTTTTTCATCACGATGCATTTTCATTTTTTTCCCTCCTAGAATCTAGCCATAAATAGGCCGAATAGTAATAGATACGTAGCAAGAATGACTGCTCCAACAACACCAACTGAAATCCAGGTTCCAACTAATCGTTCCGAATTTCCCCCGTTTGTGTTTTTATTGCGGTTAACTTTTGAAGCTCCCATCCAACTCAACCTCCTTATGTTCTTCTTACTTACATCATAATTAGGAACGGTTCTCAATGTTGTGAACTGAATCACACATCAAGTGTAATTTTTAATACACTCATTAGAAAAAGACGAGAAATAGAGCTATTTCTCGTCCTTCAACCCCTAATAAAAACTCAATAAAATCGCTCTAATTCGCCATTTTGCAGACGTTTCCTCCCATGTACTCTTCCTAGAAATCCAAAAATGACAAATTGGTGAACTAACTCCTACACAAAAAAAGTAGCTTCCAAATTTGGAAGCTACTTAATCAAGGTGATAAACTAAAAATCTCTCATATGTGTTTTTCTCAAACAATTCCGGAATGATGATCTCTTTCTTCATTTGAAAAGGTGTATTGGTTTCAATAAAATAGGTGTACTCGGTTGATCCGTAATACAGAATAATTTCTATGTTTCGTGGATTCTGCTCATATGAACGAAGGATATTGGACAAAGTATGCTTAAAAACCTGTATAGAAAAAGGATTAAAAAAGTAAAAACGATTATCACGGGCGTTGATCTCATAATCCTGTGCCGCACATTGATGTATTTCTATTTCACCTTTTTGGTAACCTGACTTTTTCAAATAGCGCACTCGATTTTCAACGGCTTCATGATAAAGACTTTTGTCAATCTCAATCCCTACAACAGATGCCCCAAAATGATGATGAATATAAAAAAGAAGTCTACCCTTGCCACATCCAAAATCCACCACCCAGTCTGTTTCCTTCAATTGATAATGCAAAAATAGTGCATCGAGCCCTTCATATGGTGTCGGTTCATAGCGGTTATAATGAACGGATGGGCTAAATCCCTTTTGCCCTCCACTTGTTTTTACATGTAAAAGTGCATCGTAATACTTATCATCCATTGGTAGTCTCCTTGCCATGATCTGATTAAAATGGTATTCCTCTCAAAGCAAATGTTAGCTTTTCAGGATTACGAATGGAAAAGATATGTTTGATTTGATTTTTTTCTATTTCAAAGCATACGACATTTTCTGGTCTGTTATCTCGTTTAATCAAGATCCCACTTTGTCCATTTACGTTGACTAATTCAAATTTCAGTTCATCATCCTGCCCAAACTTTCGAAGGAGCCCAAAGATAAATTGTGCAACCCGTTCTCTTGTTTCGATAGGTACTAAAGCAGCCTTCACCTTGCCCCCACCATCTGAGTATAGGACTGCATCATTCGCAAGTAAGTTCAGGAAACTCTCGGTATTTCCGGTTGTTGCGGCGACCAAAAAAGACTGGACCAAATGCTGCAATTCCTCCTGATTTACCTGCAAAGGGTGTACATCATCCTTATAATCTATCTTTTTTCTTGCTCTACTTAAAATTTTTCTGCAGTTTGTTACCTCTTTTTCTAGAATAGAAGCAATTTCTTCATATTCATATCCAAATGCTTCTCTTAAAACAAATACTGCTCGTTCAACTGGCGTGAGTTGTTCCATTAAGCACAAGATAGCATATGAAATACTGTCTTGCATTAAGACTGCATGCATTGGATTAACATCATGGAAAATTAATGGTTCTGGTAACCACGGTCCTATATATATCTCTCTTTGCTTTCTCGCCGATTTCAAGTAATCGATGGACCGATTTGTTACCATTTTGCAAAGGTATGCTTTTATATTTTCAATTTGTCCTTCATTCAACTTCCCAAAATCGAGCAGAACATCATGTGTAATATCCTCAGCTTCTGTTATCGTACCAGTCATTCGATAGGCAATCGAGAACAAGAGAGGCTTATATTCCTGGTAAAACTGGTCGTCTAACATATTGCCATACCCCCTTTAATGAAGTTTTTCAAGGATTAATAAGGCTGCTTTTCTAGCACTTTGAAACGAAGCATCTGCAAGCATTCCATCCCCTACCCAGTCCCCCGCCACATAAAGCCCAGGTATCTGTTCAACTGATGGAGACTGCCCTTCATTTTGTTTGGCTACAACTAAACGATTTGAAACAATCATTCTTGGAAGATATCGTTTATACACTACATATTCCTTCCAGCCTGGTTGAACTATTTCCATAAAGTTCTCTATTTCCCCTTCTGTATCTTCAGTAGAGGTTATATACTTCATCACATGAACAACCTGGTGATCTCGCTCGCTTAACTTTGCTATCTTGGAATGATTCGAATAATAAAAGGGCTCCTCAACCCCCATTGCAAAGTCGATTTTCGGGTTAGGTAGTCTAGATAAAATGAGGTCCAAACAGGCTGCATGCACTGGAATACAATCTTTGATTTTTATTTCTGGAGTTCTTTCGTGTTCTGACAGCATTTTAGCTGTTTCTTGAGGACTTGATGTGGATAGTACATTTCGAGCACGTATGGTTTCTTCATTTGTATGCACTTTTAACTGCGGATTTGAACCTTTCAACTTCTTTACGTTTGTACTCTTTTGAAAATGGACCCCTAAACCGATAGCCTTTTCTTCTAAAGCATCGATCATACTTTGCCAGCCATAATCTAGGTAAAAAGCATTCCCTAATTGAAGCTGCTTTAGTGCTGCACCTGCACTTAGTAAATCAGGTTCGTTTGAATATGTTGACAGACGAGACAACATTAATATCAGTTGACTTGCCACTTCATCCTTTATTTTATGCTGCAACCACTGACGTAATGGTAAATGATTTATCTTATCTGTTTCTATTTTCTTATATTCAAGAAAAAAAGTGAACAACTCTTTCTTGGTATTCCAATGTAAGAGTGGGCTGGTCAATAGGCTAATAGGTGTGGATGGGATATCATAAATACCATCTTTATAGATCATCTTCCCCTTTGTCGGCACAACACCTCCTTCTATTTTAATACCCAATTCACGTAAGACCTCCATCGATTTTCCTTTTGAATAAAGCGCATGTGGCCCAAGATTTAAATAGGAATCTATTTTTTCCGTCGTTCGTCCTCTGCCACCTAGTTTATTAGATTTTTCTAAAATGAGGACTGACTTTCCTGCTTGCGCTAAGTATATAGAAGCAGTTAACCCAGCGATGCCACCGCCTATAATGACACAATCCCACGTTTTTTCATCAAATTGCATAATATCCACTCCCACTAATTGTTTTAAAACCAAGACGAATAAGGGGTGGAATTTGTGACAAAAAGAGTTGAATTTGGTTGTAATATTTTGTTGGCACAAAAAACCCCGCTACATAAAATGTAACGAGGTTCAGGCCAAGCCTATCCAAAATACTTCGGTAATGTAACAACGACCATTAATAGGAAGATGATCAAAATATAATTCACGGAATACAGAAAGTTCCAGCGCGCCCATTTCATATCATCCTTAACCGTAAATCCTTTGATACTCAATATAATCCAACCAATATTAAGCAATGTCGAGAGTACGACAAATACCATTCCTAGGTCTCCTAAAAAGAAAGGCATGGGCAACAAACAGATGACCCAAAATAGAAAATGCTTTTTCGTTACCTCAAATCCGCGAACGACTGGAAGCATTGCAACCTCAGCCGCTTTATACTCTTCATATTTTCTCATCGCAATCGCATACGTATGAGGCATTTGAAAAACAAACAAAATCAAGAAGAGCATAATTGGAACGATGTGATCGATAGGTGCGACCGCGGCCCACCCCATTAAAGGAGATACGGCGCCAGAAACACTTCCAATCACAGTATTAATCGTAAATCTGCGCTTTGACCACATCGTGTACAACACAACATATGTGAACCAGCCTATAAATGTAAAAAAGATCGCTTCAAATGTAGTGAAAAATAGAAATATGAATCCTAAAACAGTACAAATGATTCCTAATACCAGAACGAATTTCAATGAAAAGTTGCCTGTTACAGTTGGTCGCTTTTTTGTTCGATCCATGACTGTATCAATGTCAACATCATACCAGTTGTTTATAATAAGAGCCCCCGCCATAACGAGAGTACTTCCGATCATCGTATATATAAACAATCCCAGGTTGTCCTGAAAAGATGCACCCGTAAAGTAAATAGCTAACCAAAATCCTGAAAACACAGGTAGAACATTAGCTAATAAAACCCCTGCCTTAAAAAGAGATCTAAGATCAGCTATGAGGGATGTTTTTTGTATTTGAATTTCTGTTTGCATGGATATCCTCTCTCCTACAGTTCTATTAGAAGAACATTATGCTTCAAATATACTATACCATTTTTATCGCTTTTAGGATAAGAAAACCACTTTTTACCTACCTCTGTAGTGATTTTCCCTAGTCATTATTTACCAATCCTATTTTTTCTTAAAAAGCGAAACCAAAACTCGCTTTCATCGTATATAAGGGAGAAAGTATAAGAGGAGGTATTACGAAGGGCATTAGATTGAATTATAAGGTATACTATTATAAATAAAACAACTAACTTATGGAGGTATTTCTATCATATGAAAAAGGTATTATCAGCATTAGTAGCACTTACTCTGATTTTTTCTCCGCTTGGGAGCTTTGTTTTCCAAGACCAACCAACATCTGTTGAAGCTAAAGGATACAAATCAGGTAAAAAAGGATTCAATAATAATATTGGAAACACAAATAAATCAAACTTCCAGCAACAGAAAAAAGATGATAACAATGTTACAAACAAAACTACTACTCCAACCACTCCTAAAGGTGGATTCATGTCTGGTGGATTAATGAAAGGTCTTATGCTTGGTGGACTTGCAGGATTCTTATTCGGTGGTCTGTTAGGTGGAATGGGTATGCTTGGTTCATTTTTGGGATTAATGATTAACGTTCTTGCGATTTATGTTCTGATCGTAATCATTCGAAAAATCTTCGTCATGATTAAAGATAGAAAGAAAAACGAGACTGATCCATGGCAACGCTAATTCTTTCTGAACAAGAAGTTATTAATGCGGTTTGTGTTTATATCGGCTTAAAAAGGCAAGTAAAACCTGAAGAGGTTGAAGTGGAACTGATGTATGACGATGATTACGGATTCTCCGCAGAAGTATATGTAAACGATCGAAAACAGGTTCTCATTATGGCGAACTTAATCGAAGCAATACGTTTATGGCTAGGCGAATTTCTTAACCGTGACCCATATGCCGGAATCAAACTTGTCTTAGACGACGAAGAAGGCATTATTGCCCATATCAACTAAGAAAAGGTAAGGCGCCTGTCTATCGGCGACAAGCACAAGACGAGCGCTGACAGAAGGTGATTTTTACCTTCAGAAGCGTTTGGCTTGTGACCTCGAGCCGATGGCGCCTGGAGCTGGTCAACGAGTAAAAAGCTCATCCATTTGGATGAGCTTTTTTATTTCGCTACTACGATGCGTTTTTTTCCACTTTCTTTTGCAGCATATAACGCTTGGTCTGCTGCCTTTTTCAAAGAATCAACGGTCGTTCCATGGTGTGGATATATCCCGACACCTACACTGATAGAAACAATGATTTTTTCATTCTCCATGATGATTGGGTTTTCATTGTAAAACTCATTTAAAATCGCGTAAATTTCCTTTACACACGTGTCGCTGCTATTTTTAATAAGAATCATGAACTCATCTCCGGCATAACGATAACCCTCAAGCTTATCATTACATACCGTTTTCATTCCGTCTGCTAGTACTTGTAAATATAAATCACCAGCATCATGCCCAAAGCGATCATTGACCTGTTTTAAATCATCAGAATCAATCATCATAACCGTTATTTCATCGTTCTCATTTTTGATCAATTCTGACAAATCCTCATGGAAGGCACGATGGTTTTTTAAACCTGTTAATTCGTCCGTACGAGACATCGTGTAAATTTTTTCATATAATCGGGCTGTTTCAATCGAGTTAATCACTTGCGCACCGATCATTTGCAAAAGTTCTTCATGCTCTTTCCGGTAAGCAAAGTCTTTAAAGCTCTGAGTTGAGATGACACCTTTGACCTGGTCATCAATGACAACAGGTACGAAAAGACAGGAGCTTGTGTCTGCGTCCCCTTCACCCATTTTCGTATCATATTCTATGTTCTGGTTTTGATGTTTGAGGTGGACGATTTCCCTTGTTTTGATGACCTTTGATGTGTAATTTTCGCCAAAGTCAACGATACTTGGAGGAGCTGGTTCGCCATTATCCATAATAAAGACTAAATAAATATGTTTGTCACCAGGATTATGCAATGCAATATAAAATGCATCAGTTGGCATAACACGTGATACCATCTCATATGACTTTTGGAGAAGGACGGATTCATTTAATGTTTTACTGCAGACTTGAGCAAAATCATGTAGGATTCGGTAATGCTTATTCATCCAATGCATGTTTTCCATTTGTTCGTTTATTTTTTGGAGCTGTGTTAAAAGCGTACTGGTAATCTCTTGTTCTTCTTGTTCCTGACATGTTTGATTAAACAAAGTACGAACCTCGTCAGAAATCAGAGTCTTCTCAGTACCAATCTTCTCAATTAACTCACTAAGTTTTTTAAGTATGTTAAGATTCTGGATTGTTTTCTCCATGTAATCACTTCCAAATTTTTTTAGAGGATGTTCCAAAAGTCGTTTGAACAGTTCCAATTCCAAAAATCTAGTAATATAGTAGTAGCATATTGTTAATAAATTTGTATAAAAAAAAGACTAATCATATACCGATTAATCTGCGTTCTTTCGATACGAGCTGTACTCGGTAACTGGCTGGCATGTCCATTTGGACTTTAGCCCCTATAGTTTTGCGTCTTCATCTTTCAATGAATTTGCCCTTACTTATTCAATTAACTCATTAAAGAAAGAGTATTTTAAATTGTACTATAATTATATTTCTATTTTCGTCTTTGGTCAATGAAATCGATATAACCTTTTACTAAAAATGTGAATTTTTCCCTAATCTGAATGTCCTATACACATCTGAGAAAATAGTCTTCCATACATTTCAGACTTGACAATTATAATTATTATTGAATTTTTTGCCGATTCGTGTATAATTATGCCGGATTGCGTTAAGAATCTTTTCTCTATCAATAGAAAGAAGGGGGTTACTATGAACAGTATACCTATTATCCAATTTAAAAAGGTCACTAAACAGTATGACAATGATCCAGCTGTTCTCGACAATGTTAGCTTTGAAATAGAAAGAGGAAAGTTTTATACCCTTCTCGGTCCTTCTGGTTGTGGAAAAACCACGATACTACGGTTGATTGCAGGATTTATTGAACCATCAAGTGGTGAGGTTTATTTTAATGGTAAAAAAGTAAATACGACACCTGCTAATAAACGTCAAGTAAATACAGTGTTTCAGGATTACGCCCTATTCCCACATCTTAATGTATTTGAAAATATTGCTTTTGGGTTACGTATAAAGAAATTGAAGCAATCTGAAATAGATAAAAAGGTAAAAGAAGCTTTAAGCTTCGTCAATCTTGCAGGCTATGAAAATCGTGAAATTCAAGAAATGTCTGGTGGTCAGAGACAGCGTGTTGCGATTGCACGTGCAATTGTTAATGAACCTGAGATTATATTATTGGATGAGCCTTTATCCGCTCTTGATTTGAAGCTTCGTACCGAAATGCAATACGAGCTTCGGGACCTTCAAAAGCGTCTTGGTATTACTTTTATCTTCGTTACCCACGACCAAGAAGAAGCACTTGCCATGTCTGATGAGATATTTGTACTTAATGAAGGAAAAATTCAACAAAGTGGCACCCCTATTGATATATATGATGAACCAATCAATCGTTTTGTTGCTGATTTTATCGGTGAATCTAATATCGTAAAAGGAAAAATGCACCGAGACTTTCTCGTTGAATTCGTCGGAAAGACTTTTGACTGCGTTGACCAAGGTTTTTCAGACAATGAATTAGTCGAAATTGTCATCCGTCCAGAAGATTTAGAAATTACTGCTGTTGAAAAAGGAAAACTACAAGTTGTAGTGGATTCCCAGTTATTTAGAGGGGTACACTATGAAATTTGCGGTTTGGACAAGGATGGCAACGAGTGGCTTGTGCATTCAACAAAGAAGGCTAAAGTCGGCGAAGAAATTGGACTTTATTTTGACCCAGAGGCAATACATGTTATGCGTCTTGGTGAAACAGAAGAAGAATATGATCGTCGCTTAGAGGCATATGCGGACGGGGAAAGCCATGGAAAATAAGGTAACCCGTAATCTTGTTTTTATTCCTTATGCTTTATGGATTCTCATATTTGTTATCGCTCCAGTTACACTTGTTCTCTATTATTCTTTTTTTGATATAGAGGGAAATTTATCTTTAGTAAACTATAAAACATTCTTCACACCCGTTTACTTAAAAATGACACTAAGCTCTTTTTGGTATGCGTTTTTAATTACTGCTGTAACTCTATTGGTTGCATATCCTACAGCATATTTAATTACAAGAACCAAGCATAAACATCTTTGGTTATTACTAATCATTGCTCCATCTTGGATTAATCTACTATTAAAAGCCTATGCTTTTATCGGGATTTTTGGAACGTATGGAACAGCAAACGCTATTCTAGAAGTGTTTGGTATTGGCTCTAAACAATTATTATTTACGGATTTTAGCTTTGTGTTTGTATCTGTTTATATTTTTATTCCGTTTATGATTTTACCCATCTTCAACTCGCTAAATGAATTGAACCCTAGTCTACTAGATGCTGCTCGCGACCTTGGGGCATCTAAATGGACTACGTTTCGTCGTGTGATTTTCCCACTTACGATTCAAGGGGTAAAATCAGGCTGTCAGGTTGTATTTATTCCTGCTCTATCATTATTCATGCTAACACGACTAATTGCAGGAAACAAAGTGATTACACTGGGTACTGCTATTGAACAACAGTTTCTTGTCACTCAGGATTGGGGCATGGGTTCAACAATAGCTGTCTTCCTGATTATCTTTATGGTATTAATTATGGTCGCAACTGGAAACCGCAAGAAACGAGGTGCTAAAAATGAGAGATAAACTGGCTATTTCTTCTAAGGCGTATCTATTTATTATTTTCTTCATTTTATATGCACCGATTTTCTATCTCGTGTATTACTCATTCAATAGTGGTGGCACGATGAGCAATTTTGAGGGTTTTACCTTGGATTGGTATAAGGAGCTATTCGGGGATACTAGACTTCTCATCATCGTGTTAAATACATTTGTGATTGCCTTGCTTTCAGCTCTGGTTTCAACCATTATTGGTGTGCTTGGAGCCATTTGGATTCATTCTATTAAACAAAGACGAACTCAAAATACATTACTATCGTTAAATAATGTCTTGATTGTAAGTCCTGATGTCATTATCGGTGCTTCCTTTTTGATTTTATTAACAATGGCTGGAATTAAATTAGGTTTTTATTCTGTGTTACTTTCACATATTGCCTTCAGTATTCCAATCGTTGTACTTATGGTACTGCCTAAACTAAAAGAGATGAGTCCTTCTCTAATTGATGCAGCAAAAGATCTCGGAGCAAGCCAATGGCAGGTTCTAACAAAGGTGATTATCCCTTACATCACACCTGGAATTTTTGCTGGATTTTTCATGGCCCTAACGTATTCCTTCGATGATTTCGCTGTTACCTTTTTCGTAACAGGAAATGGGTTCTCAACGTTATCTGTTGAAATCTATTCCCTTGCACGGCGCGGAATCTCTTTAAATATTAATGCATTGTCAACTCTTCTGTTCATCTTTACAATGCTGCTTGTTGTCGGGTATTACTTTATCGCACAACGAGGAAACACACGTGGATTGGGGGTTCGAAAATGACGAAACTCATCCGTGCCTTTATAGCAATTGCACTAGTATCCGGTGGGTTACTCTACCTTATCCACCTTTTAAATTCATCTCAGGGTCTCTCTGGTGGGAACACCTTAACGATTTACAACTGGGGCGACTATATCGACGAAGAACTGATCGGTCGTTTTGAAGAAGAAACTGGAATCAAGGTTATTTATGAAACCTTCGACTCTAATGAAGCGATGATGACAAAAATCGAACAAGGCGGAACCACCTACGATATCGCGGTTCCATCTGAATATATGATTGATAAAATGCGACAAGAGGACCTACTCATCCCTCTTGACCATTCAAAACTACCAAATTTAAAAAACATTGATGAACGGTTCATGGATCTTCCTTTTGATCCAGGTAATCAATACTCTGTCCCCTATTTCTGGGGAACAGTTGGCATTGTCTATAACCCAACTATGCTTGATGGAAGAGAATTTACAAGTTGGAACGATCTTTGGGACCCTTCCCTAAAAAATGAAATCATCTTGGTAGACGGTGCTAGAGAAATCATTGGAATGGGGCTTAACTCTCTTGGTTATTCATTGAATGATACCAATCTTGACCACTTAATCGAAGCAAAGGAAAAACTGATGAAGCTTACACCTAATGTAAAAGCCATTGTTGGTGACGAAGGAAAAGTACTGATTCAAAATCGCGAGGCTGCAATTGGAATTGTTTGGTCTGGTGATGCCGCTGATATTATGTGGGAAAATGAGGATTTAAACTATGTGGTGCCAAGCGAAGGCTCTAATCTCTGGTTTGATAATATGGTCATTCCGAAGACAGCTAAAAATATTGATGGCGCACATCAGTTTATTAATTTTATGTTGGATGCAGAAGTAGCAGCGCAGAACACAGAATATGTCAGCTACTCCACCCCAAACAAAGAGGCTCTTCAATTTATGCCTGAAGATATGGTATCTGATGAACGATTCTATCCATCTCCGGAGCTAACCGAAAAGCTTGAGGTATATGAAAACCTTGGGAAAAAGAACCTCGCCATCTATAACCAGCTTTTCCTAGAATTTAAGATGGGGCAGAACTAATAGAAAAGCGCAAGGTGCCCGAATTCAACTGAGGACTGGCGCTATTGTGCCTAACCTGGCATCCCTAGCAGTCCTGTCTTGGTATGACAAACACTGAAAGATGGCATATTTTGCCTTAGTAGCGATTGGCTAGAACAGAGAGCCTTATTGGCGCATGGAGCTAGACATTGAATACAAGACCCGTATCATAACCGATACGGGCCTTTTTTTACGTTGAGCTGTTTTTTCCTTTTGTTGGATCTTGCGAATGGTTTTGTACCGCCTATCCGCTAATAAGCATTCGTATTCCTGATTTGCGTATGCTTTTTGGTCTTTTTTGCTTTAAAATCATACAGAAGTGGAATTTAATTACAATTCTAATCGATCCTAAAGTTGCTTTTTCCTTTTATTGGATCTTACGAATGGTTTTGAGTCACCTATCCTCAAAAAAGCATTCGTATCCCCTATTTGCGTATGCTTTTTGGTCATTTTCGCCTAAAAAGCATTCTGAAGTGGAATTTAATTACAATTACTGTTGATTCTAAAGTTACTTTTTCCTTTTATTGGATCTTACGAATGGTTTTGTACCGCCTATCCGCTAATAAACATTCGTATTCCTGATTTGCGTATGCTTTTTGATCTTTTTTGCTTAAAAAGCATACGGAAGTGGAAATGAATTACAATCAGTATCGATTCTAAGGTCATTTTTTCCTTTTATTGGATTATACGAATGATTTTGTGCCGCCAGACCTCAAAAAAGCATTCGTATCTTTTATTTACGAATGCCTTTTAATCCTTCTTGCATAAAAGTAATACGGAAGTGGAATTCCACTACTAATTTTACTTAAAACGGTAATACGTTGATTTTCCTCCCTCAACCATTACAAGATGCTCCTTCAATATTTTCTGCATTCTAAGCCTATTCATATCAAGTCCGCACCAATCATTGGCCTCAGAAACGGTTAGTAACCTATTTGGAAAGAGCACTCTATATTCTTCAAGTGTTCTCATAATACCTGTATGTAAAGCTTCCTTTGCCCCGCACCTCTCACACATAAGGCATCTTCCATTCAAATGAACCGTTAGCGACCTACAATCAGCGCAAGTGATTCCCTTTTTCACAGATTGATAGGTATATTCAGGGATAAGCCTATCATTGAATGGAGAATTTTTACTGTGAAGTAAGGCTAGTTCTTTTGCTGAACCTATTAATGATCCACTAGTCTTCATAGAAACCGAACCTAACTTCTTTAACAAAGAATTAATTTGAGTGGGTAGGATGATTGGAAGGTGTCTATCTGCTTGAAATAGGGTAAAGTCGGAATTAACAAAAATGATATTCGCTTCAATGGGAAGATTAATACCTAATGATTGCATGAGTGGTCTAAGAAGGGCTTCAGAGCGCTCCAGTTGAGGAATTGGGTTCTTTATTTCATAACCAGATGAAAAGTACCATCGGTTACCCTCAATATAAAATTCTCCTTCAAAATTTTTGACATCGAAAAGATAGATTTTGTATGGACATATAAGGAGTGAGTCAATTTGAAAAGTTGTGTTTCGCCATTCAAGGAGGAGGTCATTGAGTTGAAGATAGGTAGACGCAGGGGATTGAGCTATTAGTTCATCGAAATTGCATTCGCCTTCGAAACCTTTTTCATCAGTTTGTAACTTTTTTAATTGCCCATCAGTAAACACTATTCGGGGCTTTAAGTAACGCCGTGTTTGTAGGTGAATGGGAATCTTTCGTGCTTTAAGTATCATCTTTCAGCCTTCCTTTTCTGAATTTTTTCAATATAATAATTTCATAATCTATAAATCTTGTCAACCATCTAGGATTCAACAGAATTCGAGCACGATACCATATACTATTTACAAAGGCCTGTATCAAAAACGATACAGTCCCTTTTCTATCACTATCTTTCTTTACTTACCGCCTTATCCTTCTCTAAGAGTACGATTAATCCAGGTAATAATACTCCGCGGATTAAGAATGTGTCTAACAAAATTCCTACCGCTACAATAAAGCCGAAGACAAATAATAATTGAACCGGCTGTGTCATGAGAACCGCAAAGGTGGCAGCTAAAATGACACCAGCAGATGAGATGACTCCGCCTGTTTTTGCGACAGCAATTCGTACCGCTTCTTTTACTGAATGGTTTCTTCTTTCTTCCTGGAATCTTGAGATTAGCATAATATTATAATCAATTCCAAGTGCAACTAGGAACACAAATGCGTACAATGGAACACGATTCGCTATCGTGTCGATATCAAAGAATAAGTTTGTTAAAAACATACCTAATCCTAATGCTGCTAAAAATGAAACTAAGATTGTACCCATCATATAAATCGGCATTTTAAATGATTTTGTTAGGACAATTAGCATACCAAAAATTAAAATTGTTTCAAGTATGACAATCAAAATAACATCTCGATTATTTGTTGAGCGATCATCCACTTTAGTTGCGGTTTCTCCTGCAAAGTAGAGTTCTCCATCTATATCTGCATCTGTCAAAATTGTTTCAGAGTTTGAAATCATCTTCTCCATCGCGTTAATCGTCTCTATATCATACGGTCCTTCTTCAAACGTTAAAGAGTAATTTAGAACCCAATTTTCTTCAGCAGTTCCATTGATTCTAACTTCACTTACAAGATCTTGAGCTAGTAATTCATCGCGTAGTGCATCCTGCTCTTCCTTTGTAACAGCCTCTTTCCCTTCAAACAAGACTGTTGATGGTGCAAGCTCACCTTTTGCAAATTTCTCCTCGATGAGCTCATATCCTTGTCGTGATGGCATATCCTCTGGAAATGACTTCATCGTATCGAATTCGTAATTTAAGTTAAACATATTGGCTGCAGAAATAAGGAGAAAAATCCCTACAATTGCGACATATAATCCTGGTTTTTTAACAACCATTCTTCCGATTTTGCTCCAGATGGAGTTATCTTTTACTTTCGCTTCCCCTACTTTTGGTACCTTTGGCCAGAATGATTTTCTACCGAAAAGTGTAAATAGTGCTGGCACAAGTGTAACAGATGCAATCATGATGATTACCATGGTTGTGCAGAAGGTTGGAGCAAAATTACGATAATCCCCAAGGTCTGCGAAGAATAGCACTAGCATCGCTGCTAATACAGTCCCGCCTGAGAAAAAGACAGGCATCCCTACCTCTTTCATGGCAGCTCTCATGGCATCATATTTATTTTCATAATTCTTAAGCTCCTCACGAAATCGAGAGAATACAAATAACGAATAATCAATAACGGCCGCAAATAAAAGAATCGACATAATCGAGATCGTCTGATTGCTTAATTGTAAACCAGCTTTTCCTAGTATACCTAATGATTGCATAGTCACTTCATAGACAAAAACTGCTGCTAATAACGGTATTAATGCCAACAAAGGTGAACGATAAATCACAATTAATAAAATAAAGATTAACCCTACCGTTGAGAGTATTAACACTAGATCTGCCCTTGAAAATAAATCCAGTGAATCTGTTGCAATTCCCGCTGGACCCGTAACATACAAAGTTAAATCTGAGTTTTCTTCAACAACCTTTAAAATTTCATCCTTGGAATCGCGGATTTCTGTTGTTTCTAACGATGCATCAAACATGATTGGGAGGATAGCAGTTGATTGATCTTCTGAAAAGAATCCTGTAGCAGCCTGCGGTGGCAAGGTTGATAAAGGAACTACCTGCTCTACACCAGTAATTTCCTCATTCTCAATTTGGCTAGATACATCTACAAGATCTTGAAATGAAAATTGTTCTTCATTTGATTGAAAAACCAAGATTGCTGGAGTCCCATTACTATCCTTGAAATACTCATCCACCTTACTTTGGGCAATTACAGACTGTGCATCATCAGGAAGTGAGTCAATCCTCGAGACCTCATAATCCTTTGCGTTTGGCGCAAAAACTGCTAATAATATCGTGATAATAAGCCAAGTTACTAATGTAATCCACATTCCTTTTTTTGTGGTGACTCTATCTGTAATGGCTTGTAACATGTTTTTCAAATTTTATCCCACCTCTTCATTCAAAAGTAACACTCGCGTCACTTTCCTCAAAAAAATGACACTGTTGTCACGATAATTATCTTTTAAAGTGACACCCGTGTCAATTAGAAGTCTTTGACGATTCCGTGACAAATCATTTCTTTAATCGACTGAACCCACTTATCATGAGGAATGCCAAAATGATTTGGAATCGCGACTGATTGAAAAATATAACCTAAAACGACAGGGTCAGGGATATTCGGATTCAATTGTTGTTCCATTTTACCCGATTCAATTAAGACCTGCACACAACGGTACATCTCAATGTGATAGCTTTCAAGTTTTTCCATATTTCCTTTCACTTTTTCATTAATGTGGACCGGAACACGTTTCCCAATCTCTATAAGTTGATAAAGTTCCGGATTCTTAAACATGAGGTTTAGAAGAAAATCAAATTGAACATGAAAGC
The DNA here is from genome assembly GCF_031181385.1 of Fredinandcohnia onubensis. Taxonomy (GTDB): domain Bacteria; phylum Bacillota; class Bacilli; order Bacillales; family Bacillaceae_L; genus Ferdinandcohnia; species Ferdinandcohnia onubensis_C. The sequence goes on along the minus strand of NZ_JAPSKV010000016.1, from coordinate 51,884 downwards.
CTTCAATTGAGTTAATTTCTTTTAACTCCTGGAGAAATTGCTCCATTTTAAAAAGCATATATTCCGTAATCAATTCTTCCTTGTTTTCAAAGTACTTATAGATTGCTCCTCGGGAAACATCCAAGTGATCCGCAACCAAACTAAACTGGAACCCTTCATAATGATGTGTTAGAAGTAGTTCCTCAGTTGTTCTATATAATTCCTCAGTTGTAAATTTACGTTCACGCGCCATGTCTTTCACCCCACCACCATTATAGAACAAGATATTAGTAAAGAGAAAGAGTTGACTTCGAATTGACACATTACTATCAATAATGGACTAGTACAGCCCACCTTTTAACTGCTCAACAATAAGAAATCCATTCAAACAAACGTTTAATTGATTTCTCATTTTTATTGATACATAAGGAAAAACCCATTAAACAAACATACTAAGATTAGTAGTGCAGACCAAGGCATTGGTTCGCACTACTATTTTTTATATAGTAGAAGTGAAGAATAGGTCGACAAGCGTTTTGGATCTTTGAATCCGTCATAACAAACTGGTCTTCTTTGCTTACCTTATTTGGGAATCAGGTTTAAGTATGTTGGATCCTTGAGATCGTGTATAAGAAATGGGAATCGATAAGTGTAAGATGTAGACTTCAAATTTATTGGGAAGAAGGTTCTACTATGAAGCATGTAGTTGCGTTTGATGTTAGTATGGGGAAAAGTTATATGGTTATCTATAACCCTTTAAAACAATGTATATTTGAAGGGGAAATTCAACATGATAGGCCTAGTTTTATTAACGTTAAAAATAAAATTGACCAAATCTACCAGGGCTATGGTGAATATCCTGACATTGTATTTGAGTCAACAGGAGTGTACTCTAAACCACTCGAAAGGTTTATGGTAGAAAACGATTATTCTTATTGTTTATTAAACCCTTTAGAGGCAAAAATCCAGTGTGATGCATTACGAATACATAAAACTGATAAGAGTGATGCACATCAACTAGCTCTTACCCATTTTAATGCGGAAAGAAAGATAAAACATTCATCAGATAGAACATTCGAACAACTAAAATCCCTTTCTCGCTTTTATAGTGAGTTGGATGACGCATTAACAGTAGTTCGCAATAGATTGCATAAGGTACTACAAGAAACATTTCCAGAAATTGAGACAATATTCAAAGCTAAATCGGAGCTATTTTTAAATATCGTACAATTATTTCCCCACCCTGATTTAATACTCAATCACTCAAAGACAGTGATTAAAAACAAAATAATAGCCAATACAAATAAAAATATTTCTAAAAATAGGGCAGAAAAGAAGGCCATAGAATTATTAGAAGCAGCTGAAAAATCCTATCCAGCCGTATCTTCGGATGATGTATTATGTGAACAAGTTAGAGTATATGCCGGAAGGTATCAAGAGTTAATAAACCAGAAGGAATTTTGTATAAACAAAATGATCACTTTAGCCGATAGGAGATTTGAGTATCAAATACTTCTTAGCATTCCTGGTATAGGCCCAAACACAGCCGTAAGGTTGATGGCGGAGATTGGTGATATTACTAGATTTAATAACAATAAACAGCTTAATGCATACGCGGGTATTGATATTCGTAGATACCAGTCAGGTAAAACATTTTATAAAGATAAGATTAATAAACGTGGCAACAAACACTTACGAAAACTGCTTTTCATCATAATCCAAAATATGATTAAACTACGTAGAATTGGCAACAATCACATTGTTGATTACTATGACAAATTAAAAACGCAACCCTACAACAAATGTCATAAAGTTGCGTCTATCGCTTGTGTGAATAAACTATTAAAGAATATATTCTTTTTAGTTACCCACAACCTAAACTATGATTACCGTCTAGCCACCAAATCATAGTCATACATACATAGTAACACAAATATAGCCCTATTCAAAAAAATGTAAATAGCTAGGGCTATTTGTCATGTTTTCTTTTAGTCCACAACCACAGCAATATATATTATGAAATTTTAAAGAAAAACCACTTGACTAAACGTAACAAACGCTTGTTTGAAAATGGGTTTTCTTGAAAATAGCCGATTAGTACAGATTGTTTCGTATCCATTACTTACTTGTTTCTCTTCGAACGATTGGAGCAACCTCCGTTGCTAACAACTCAATCCCTTTTGCTACATTCTTAAAAGGTTGACCGCCTATATCTAACTGGGCAAGAAATCGTTTGTGCCCAAAAAGCTCGTATTGTGTGAGGATTTTTTCACCGACTTGCTGGGGACTTCCCACGAACAAAGCCGTGTCTGGGCTAGCCATATGTTCAAAGTCATTCCTTGACATCCTTGTTCCCATTCCACGCTGACGGTTTACATATTCCCAGTAATTGGAGTAATAAGGGTAAAACTCATCCTTTGCTTGCTGAGTTGTTTCTGCTAGATAAGCATGGCCTGTTACACCAACCTTCAAGTCTTGAGGGTTATGTCCAGCCTCTATTCCTGCTTGACGATAAAGATCGACAAGTGGCTTAAATCGTTTAGGATGACCACCTAAAATTGCTAAAGCCATCCCCACCCCAAATTTTCCAGCACGAACGGCACTTTCAGGTGTACCTCCAACTCCGATCCATACTGGTAGATTTTCCTGTACTGGTCTCGGAGCAATTTCAGCATTCCTTAAAGAAGAACGAAATTTCCCCGACCACGTAACAGTCTCATTTTGAGTTAATTGTAATAATAAGTTCATATGTTCTTCAAACAATTCATCATAATCATTTGTGCTATAACCGAAAAGAGGAAATGATTCGATAAATGCTCCTCTACCGGCCAATATTTCTGCACGACCATCCGAAAGTATATCCAATGTGGCAAAATCCTCAAACAGTCGAACAGGATCAAGCGTACTTAATACACTCGTTGTACTCGTTAATCTAATTTGTTCAGTGCCTTGTGCAATAGCAGCCAATATAACCGCAGGAGAAGATGAAGCATAGTCTAGACGATGATGTTCTCCTATCCCAAAAACATCAAGTCCTGCCTCATCCGCAAGTTTTGCAGCTTGAATCATTTCTTTCACTCTATCTTTAGCCGTAATGGTCTTTCCTGTAAGGGGATCTGGCCCAATATCAGCAAGAGTGTAAATCCCAATTTCAAAATCACTTTTCTTGTCTTGAGTCATTAAGGTATCCTCCCTTCACTAGATAGCTAACTCAATTTGATTTCCAGAAGGGTCAAACGTGATAACCGTATTGTTCTCTTCGACCACATCTGCTCCAATCTTTTTCAAATTATCAATGATTTCATCACGGGCTTCTTCAGTTGGCAAAATGAGTGTATACGATTCAAGCCCAACACCATTTTTAGGTGGCTTGGGTGCCCCTACTCCATTCCATGTATTAACACCAATATGGTGGTGGTACTTTCCGGACGAAATGAATAATGCCTGTGTACCATAACGATTTACAACATCCATTCCAAGTCCTTTCACATAAAACTCTTCGGTCTTTTGTAACTCAGCTACATGTAAGTGAATATGTCCCATTAGCGTTTCCTCTGGCATCCCTTTCCATGTCTTACCTGGTACAATGTTTGTTAATAATCTTTCAAAATCTAGCGGATCAACAGCCATATCCACTTCTTCACCCTTCCAATCCCATTCAGAGGGATCGCGGTCAATGTAAATTTCAATTTGGTTGCCATCAGGATCATTAATATATAAAGCTTCACTAACAAGATGGTCAGAAGAGCCAAAGCGAATTCCTTTTTCAATTAGATGAACAACGATATTAGCCAAATCTGTTTTTGTAGGTAAAAGAAGAGCAAAATGATAGAGTCCAGTTGTTCTTCCTTGTTTTGGTACAACATTTTCAGGTTGTTCAAGTGATAGAATACTTGTTTTTCCATTAGTTGTTAGTTTTGCTGATGATTCGTTTCGTTCTAAAATATTAAATCCAAGTATATCCTTATAAAACTGGATTGAACGTTCTAGCTTTTCAACTTTTATTTTGACATGTCCCACAAATGTGGTTGGTTTTGTGTGATATCCCATCAATATCCTCCTTGATTATCCATAGTCATTTTTATAACTTTCCCTATTTGTTATCATTTCACTTTTAAAATTAAGTTACTTTATGTAAGTAAGTTTATTTACATAATTAGTTGTTGTCAAGTAATTAAATTTCCAATTGTAATTACTTTTTCATTTTAGTACAATGATGATTAAGAGAGGTGCATTTTAAAAATGAAACAACCTACAATCTGCCCGAAATTTGAAAAAGCAATGTCTCTATTAAGTCAAAGATGGACAGCTTTGGTTATCTATCAATTATTAGTAGGGCCACAAAGGTTTAATGAGATACAATCTTCAATTGGTATAAGTGGAAAGGTATTATCAGATCGTTTAAAGGACCTGGAGCACCAAGGATTGGTTAAACGTGAGGTTATACCGGAAACGCCTGTTATTATTGAGTATTCACTAACAGAAAAAGGACACAGTATCGAACCCATTTTAAGGGAAATTGAAAAATGGTCACAAGAATGGGTAAAAACTGAATAAGGCAAAGAAAATAATAAAGGGTTGTCTCCCAAGTCATTTCGGTGACTAGTGAGAACAACCCTATTTTTTTATACTGTTATTTGGTTATTCGTTTCGATGGTTTCTATAAACTTTTCCATCGTTGAGGTTAAGTACGTGTCGGCTCTTCTTATAAAAACGGTTTTGATTTTGCTGTATTGATCTGGAAGGGTATAACACCTGATTAGTCCACTTTGCTCTAAATGGGTAACTGCTGACCTAGGGACGAATGCCACACCAAGTCCTACGACTACGCTACGCAAAATTGTTTCTAATGTACCAAATTCCATCACTTTTCGTGGTGTGAGATTTTGATCTTTATACCATGCTTTAAATCTCGCTCGGTATCCGCAGCCTTCACTAAAGCAAAGAACCGTCTCCTCTTGTGACTCTTCCAATGAGGATGTACGAATATCTGATATTAATACAAGCTCCTCTTGCAATACGTCATGCGACACAAGGTCAGGATGAAAGTCTGATTCTGAAACGAATGCCCCATCCAACTTATGATTTAATACTTGTTCCTCTAAATCTTCAGTAACACCTGTAAATAATGACAGATCCACATTTTTATATTTTTTAGTATAGGTAGATAATATTTTTGGTAAATGAATGACAGTCTCAACTGTTCCAATTTCTAATTTACCAGATGGCTCATTTTTATTTTGAACAGCTTTTTTCATTTCATCTGTTAACAATAATATTTTTTTACTATAAGTTAATAGTTTCTTCCCCTCAGGTGTCAATGTCATCCCCCGACGATGTCGGTTAAACAAAGGTGTATTCAACTCAGCCTCAAGCTTTTGAATCCGAGATGTAATATTGGATTGAACGTAGCTCAACTCTTTTGCCACTTCTGTAATTGTCCCTTTTTCTGCTACCATCTGAAAAATCTCTAAGTCTTTGAATTCCACGATTTTCCCCTCCTGTTCGGACATTTATCGCTATCTCTATGATATCAATAAAAATGATATTAATCATTGTTTTTATTCATTTTACAAGATGTTCAAATCGTTTTAAGATGATGATTATGGAAACTTACTGAAAGAGGTAGAGGAAAGTGAAAAATAGTGTACTACTCGGAGCGATTTTATGTTTTATTGCTGCAGTATCATGGGGAGCAATGTTTCCAGTAGCTCATGCAGCATTTAAACATCTTGATCCCTTTTATTTTACAATCATTCGTTATGGCGCTGTAACGATTATTTTAGTGGCCATCTTATTATGGAAAGAAGGAAAGCAAGCTTTCCGCTTTGAAGGAAAAGGACTTCAATTATGGTTTTTTGGCACGATGGCTTTCACCGTCTATAATCTTTTTATCTTCTGGGGTGAAGATTTATTAGGGGCTTCCGGTGTAATGGTCGCATCCATTATGGAATCACTTATGCCGATGATTTCCGTTGTAATCGTATGGATGATTTTTAGGAAACGCCCGCATCTATTCACATTAGGATGTGTAATCGTGTCATTCATTGGTGCAATGTTGGTGATTACAAAAGGTGATGTTAAAGCTTTTCTTGGAGCAACAGATGACTTTATACCTTCATTACTAATATTTATCGCCGTTATTGGATGGGTTATTTACACGATGGGTGGTAGTGAATTTAGTGGTTGGTCTGCTTTGCGTTATTCAACTTTAAGTTGTTTACTTGGAACAATTACTGCTATTGTAATTACATTTGGTGCAACTTTGTTCGGATATTTATCCGTCCCAACAGTAGAAAGTATGATGGCTGTAAGCCCTCATTTATTATTTATGATTATTTTCCCTGGGGTGATTGCATTACTCGGTTGGAATATTGGTGTGAGCATATTATCACCGTTAAACGGATTGCTGTTCATCAATTTTGTTCCCGTTACAACGCTCTTAATTTCGATATTTCAGGGTAATCAGGTTACGATGTTCGACCTTCTTGGTACGGTCTTAATCATCGTTTCACTTTTATCTAATAATATCTTTGTAAGAATGTCACAAAAGAAAAAATCAGTTAAACAGGTTCGTACAAAACTGAGAGAAATGCCTTTATCGTAAATAGGTTAAAGCCCATCCAACATACCACTTGTTGAATGGGCTTTGTTTTAGATAAGTACCCTAATCTAACTCATAAAATCCACAAACGACAGTTCCCACTGCTTTTGCAGCGACAAGGAGGGCATCTTCATCAATATCGAATTTAGGATGATGATTGAAATAAGGATCCTTTTCCCCCTTTGGCGTACATGCAATATAGAAGAAACAAGAAGGAAACTTTTCCGCATAATAAGCAAAATCTTCAGATGGTGCCATTGCTGGGAATTCCTTCACTTCTTTAATGTCTTTGTCATTTGCATTGTTTAGATACTCGGCAACTTTTGCTGTTAATTCAGGATCATTGTATAGCGGCGGATAATCCGTTTCGTATGTTAGCTCACATGTTACTCCGAATTCTTCTTCAAGTCCACTAGCAAGTCGTTTCACTTCTTTTTCAATTTTCCCCTTTGTTTCATCCGTCATATAACGAATGTCACCTTCAAGCTCTACGCTATCTTTGATGACATTAAATGTGCCTTTTCCATCAAATGATCCTATCGTAATAACACCATTTTCAAACGGGCTTAATCGACGGCTAATGATTGTTTGAACGGCTGTTACAAAATGTGCCCCTGCCACAATCGCATCATTTGCCAAATGTGGTGATGAGCCATGTCCACCTCTACCTTGAATTTTTAATTTCATATAAGCTCTTCCGTTGAATGAATATCCTGCATGATACCCAACTGTCCCTGCAGGACCTAGTGGAAGTAGATGGATACCGAATACATGGTCTAAATCATCAAGAATACCTGACTCTACTATGCTTTTTGCCCCACCTGGCGGAACCTCTTCGGCATGCTGGTGGATAATTTTAATTGTACCGGGTATTTCATTTTTTAATTGAATTAAACAATCCGCTAGTACTAACAAATATGCTGTATGACCATCATGACCACATGCATGCATCACACCTTCAGTCTTTGATTTAAACGGTACATCTGTTTCTTCAACAATAGGAAGCGCATCAAAGTCTGCACGTAGGCCGATGTTTTTTCCAGACTTACCGCCTTTTATGGTCACGACAATTCCATAGCCATTCCCAACATTGGATTGTACCTCTACATCTTTTCCTTTATAAAACTCTAGAATATATTGAGCGGTTTTTTCTTCTTTAAAGGAAAGTTCAGGGTTTTCATGTAAATGTCTGCGAATTTCAATGATTTCATCCTTTCGCGATTCTAACATTTCCATTAATTGATCTTTCATAATCTTGCACTCCATTTCGTATGTATGAAAACACTACGTTTTAGTGCTTTTCAAAACACATTTATTCGATAACAGGGTCACTCGCTGTTCTTTTTTTAGACGCATTCTCTGGTTTAACTGCTTGAGTTGTTTTTCCTGCATCTTTTGGTACTAGAATAATGATTGAAAGGATCGATAAAACACCGAAGATGACGTTAACAATGATTCCCACTGTAGCTGCGAATTCAAGATTCCCATTTGCTGCTATTGCCGCGTAAGCTGATGCTGAAATCGCAACACCAAATGCACTGCCAAGTGAACTTGCCATTTTATAAACACCAGCCGCTTCGCCCACTTTTTCCGCAGGTGCATTCGATACAGAAGTATCTGTTGACGGAGTCGCATAAATTCCAAGTCCTAGTCCAAATAATGCAAAACCAATGAACACAACAGTTGTATAAGCAAGGTCTGGTAAGAATGTTAACCCCATCACCCCTACACCAACCGTTGTAATTGCGGCACCCCAAACCATTGGTGATTTAGCACCTACTCTTTGTAAGATTTTCTCACCCACTCGAATCATTGCCAGTACTGCTACTAAATAACCGAGGGACAACATTCCTGATTGAAATGAGTTAAAACCTCTTCCTACTTGCACATACGTATTTGCAACAACTAAAGTACCAGCAATCGCATTGAGTAAAAAGTTCGAAACAGTAGCTCCTGTATATGGTGCATTTTTAAATACGTCAAAATCAATAAGAACGATTTCCTTACTCTTCTCTACTTTAATGAAAACCAGTATACCTATAATCGTTACAGCAATAAGGCCAAGTGAAATCGGGCTTGTCCATCCAATATCTGCTCCATATGTTATAAACACATTCAGAGCAATCATCGTTACGATAAAGATCGCTAATCCAGCGTAATCGAATTTAAAAGCACCTGAAGAGGGCTGTTTGCTTTCTGGTGTATCCTTTAGTAAAAACATACCCACAATTGCAAAGATAATCGAAAATACGAAGATCCATCGCCACCCTAATGAAGTCGCGATTGTGCCGCCTGCAAAAGAAGCAACCCCTGAGCCTCCCCAAGAGCCAATCGACCAAAAACTGAGTGCACGTTGGCGTTCTGCCCCTTCAAAATAAGCTTTCATTAACGCAATTGTTGAAGGCATAATACATGCTGCCGAAATACCTTGAATAATACGTCCAATAATTAGCAATACAGAGCCTTGAGCTAGTACCAGACAAAGCGAGCCGGCAATACTTAAAATAAATCCAAAATAGGCAATCTTTTTACGTCCTATTTTATCTGCTAGACCACCCGCAGCCACGATAAACAATCCTGAAAATAAAGCCGTTAAACTTATGGCAATGTTCAGCGTCCCAAGTGAAATCCCTAAGTCTTCTTGTACAGCAGGGACTATATTGACCATTGCTTGCGCAAATAGCCAAAATGTAATCACACCGAATACAATCCCAATTATCATTTTGTTTGTACCTTTATACGTTGACTCCATAGATTAACCCCCTTTTAATACTAGAATCCCCTTTAGCAGGCCACATCATGCTGTGAAATCAGCCATACTTTGTTACCAAATTTCGACTAGTACAGCTCCTATTTCCGCTTTCTTAACAATATCAATTCCGTTCAAACAAACGTTTAATTGAAATTGCAAGTCATTGATGCAACTGAGGTAACCCGTTAAACAAACGTTTGATTGAAAATAGGTTTTTGAGAAACTGGTCGATTAGTACAGATTTTTTGATGGCTTAAAAGCTTGGCATCTTAAACCATTCCTTTCGGATCGATTGCATTACGTACATCCACTGTATATAGCCCCTTCTCTTGGAGAATTTGCTCTAACGTTTTATTTTGTTCATCTGCTTGCATTCCAATTTCTGAGGCCATATCATACCCTACCTTCGAACTTAACCCCGTAACTAATGCAAGACTCTCTTCCATCCACTTTTTGCATTGTTCTTCATTTGCTTGAATGCCATTAATACATTTTGATTCCAGTGTGTCAATAGCGTTTGTCATTATCTCAAGTGAATGGAGAAATGAATGAGCAATCATTGGCATCATCACATTTATCTCTAATTGACTTGCCGTTCCAGCAGTTGCTACAGCCGTTTCGTAGCCGATCACCTGACAGCAGACCATATGTGTCATTTCTAATATTGCTGGATTAACTTTACCAGGCATTATTGTCGAACCCGGTTGAACAGAAGGTAATGTGATTTCCGCTAAACCTGTTCTCGGACCCGAGCTAAGTAAACGTAAATCACTTGTAATTTTTATGAGGTGAACGGACAGCTCTTTCAATGTCAACATACAACGTATTGGTTCACTCATATTCTGCATAAATGCAAACATATTATCAGGTTCACGGAAAGGTAAGTTTGTCCGTTTACAAACTTCTTGTATAACTTTTGGCGTGTAAGTTTTTTCTAATTGAATCGAAGTGCCAATTGCATTTCCACCCAAACCGATCTGATACAGTGACTCCAGATTATGCTCCAACTGCCCTGTAACAGCACCGATTGTCGCCGCATACCCAGAGAATTCTTGTCCTAATCGGATTGGAACTGCATCGTGTAAGTGGGTTCGCCCCGTTTTCAAGACTGGCATGAACTGTTCAGCCTTCTTTTGGAAGGTCTGTTCCAACTGCTGAAGAACCGGTAGTAATCCTCGAATAATTAACTCTGCTGCGGCTATATTGACGGAAGAAGGAAATGTATCATTTGTAGATTGTGACATGTTCACATGATCATTTGGATGAATATTTTGCTTTCCCTCCATTAATTCAGTCGCACGCTTTGCAATAACCTCATTCGTATTCATATTTTGGGAGGTGCCTGCTCCAGCTTGATAGACATCCACAACAAATTGATCATCCCATCTTCCTTCGATTACCTCTTCAGCTGCTTGTATGATTGCCTTTCCCATCTCTGGCGACAGCTTACCTAACTCGACGTTGACGGCTGCAGCCGACGATTTAATGATTCCTTGCGCCTTAATAAACTGTCGTGGTAACCGTAGTCCACTTATTTGAAAGTTTTCAACAGCCCGTTGCGTTTGTGAACCATAATAGACTGATGAAGGTACCATGATGTTACCTAAGGGGTCATTTTCCATTCGATACTGGTTAGATGCATCCATTACCTTCTCTCCTTCATAGTTGTTTCTATTTATTGGTATATTATTTCCAGAGCGAATGGTAATAACCAAAATCACAATGTTGTTCAAAAAACAGAAAAAACCCATTAAACAATTTTGTTTAATGGGGAATTTAAAAATAAGCGTTTTTCCATTTTATCAGGGTCTGGAGCCTACTGAAGCATATTTAATTTATCAGCATAGCGCTTTTCATTAAATGGAACTTGGTTTTTCAAAAGTTCGTACATTTCTTCAATTAGCACTCTGCCAATCATTTCTTTAGACTCTACTTCTGAGAAACCTGAGTTGACCAATCGTTCCAAGGTTTCTTTCGTACACTTCGGGTCATTTATGTTAATCTGATTATCCACAATTTCGAGAATTTTAGCTTTTAATTTTTCTTTTACCATCAGCCTTGTCCTCCCACTTCCATGTTTATTTACTATGCATTTATTTTAAAATTAACTTTGCGACTGCCTCACAGTGAACAGTGTGCGGAAACATATCTACAGGTTGTACCTCCGCTGTTTCATACCCACCATCTTCTAAAATGCGAAGGTCCCTTGCAAGAGTTGCTGGATTACATGAAACATAAACAACTTTCTTCGGCTTCATTTTTAAAATCGTTTGTAATAACGCCTCATCACAACCCTTACGAGGAGGGTCTACGACAATGACATCCGCTCTAACTCCGTCTTTATACCAATTTGGGATGACAACCTCTGCCTCCCCAACTGCAAACTCTGCATTATCAATATTGTTAAGGGCTGCGTTTCGCTTCGCATCCTCAATCGCTTCAGGAACAATTTCCACTCCATAAACTTTCTTTGCTTTCTGAGCTAGAAACAACGAAATGGTTCCAATTCCACAATAGGCATCAATAACCGTCTCTTCCCCTGTTAACCCTGTAAACTCCAACGCTTTATCATACAGTACCTTTGTTTGTTCAGGGTTAACTTGATAAAACGACCTTGCTGAAATCGCAAACTTGATATCACCAATATTATCGTAAATATATTCTTCACCCCAAAGGACATTTGTTTCATTTCCAAAAATCACATTCGTCTGTTTGGAGTTAATGTTTTGTACGATCGATTTAACACCAGGTAGGTTATCAGTAATCTCTAAGATGATTTTATTCTTATGTGGAAGCTCCCTCGTTCTAGTGACAAGTACGACCATAATTTCTCCAGAAACCAAGCCATAACGTGCCATAATGTGGCGAAGCGTACCTTTATTATTTTTCTCATCATAGGCTTGAATTCCATATTTCTCACAGATTGTCTTCACTGTTTGTACAACCAGATCATTCTTTTCTTGCTGGATGAGACAAGCTTCCATATCAATGATTTCATGACTTCGCTGTTGATAAAACCCTGCAACTAGGCCACCTTCACGGTCTGCTACTGGAACCTGTGCCTTATTCCGATATCGCCATGGGTTTTCCATTCCAAGTACAGGATGAACCTTGATATTTTGTAGCTTACCGATGCGTGTTAACACTTCCTGAACCTGTTTTTGTTTCGCAACCAACTGTCCTTCATAGCTGAGATGCTGGAGCTGACAGCCTCCGCATTCTTTATAAATCGGACAAGGGGCATCGACGCGATATTTGCTTTTTTCGTACAGCTCTATTAGACGGCCAAAGCCGTAGCCTTTATTGACCTTGGTCACTTTGATTTTTGCTTTCTCATCTGGTAGACCGTTCGGAACAAAGATCGGAAAGCCTTCAATTTTAGCCACACCCGCTCCATCATGGGTAAGATCTTCAAATGTGACATCATAGTATGTATTTTTTTCAACCGGCGGTTTCAGTTTTGTCATTGTGTTTTCTTCCTTTGCGTTCAAAATGCTGAACTGATTGTAACATATCTGGGGGAGGTTATGCCAATGTGGGGGGAGGATAGATTCGGGTTTTAAGTAATGGGTGGAGTCAGCAAAACGTATTCAAGGCTGAGCAAAGTCCATGCCCATCCAATCCGATTAGGCGGGCTTCTTCTGCTTGCGTTCCCTTTTTTCCTTCCTCTTTCGCAGATCGGGCACGATTCACTCGCTAGCCCTATTCAAAATAAAAAATCTGGCTCTCGCCAGATTTTAATCCATCTTTTCTGCTTTTTCTTTCGATACCAGTACATTAATATGTTTGTACAGATTTACGAATTCACCCGGCAGTAAGCCACCGTATTCACCATCTAGATTGATTTGCATTTTTTCAGTTGGATTTACTTTTACGCGATTTGCTTTCGTGTAAAGAACATGTGGGTCATTAATATGCTCTCCACGAATTGCCAAAGTCGCGACCTTAATAAAATCGGCAAGGTTTGCCTTTTTTAAGATTAACAAATCAAACAAGCCGTCATTCATTGAGGAGTCTGGTGCCAGCTTTTCAAAGCCTCCGACAGAGTTCGTTAAGGAAACGAGGAATAACATGATCTCGCCCTCAAACAGTTTCCCATCATACTCAATACTAACTTCGGTTGGACGGATTGACGGCAGCATCTCCATCCCTTTTAAATAATAAGCAAGCTGCCCAAGCATCGTTTTCAGTTTGCTTGGTACCTCATAGGTTAGCTCGGTTAGCCTTCCTCCACCTGCAATATTAACGAAATATTTATCATTTATACGGCCAATATCAATTGGAACAGAGTTTCCTTCAACAATCACGTCACAAGCACCATCGATATTTCGAGGAACTCCAATAGCACGCGCAAAGTCATTCGTTGTTCCAACAGGAATGATTCCAAGTGTTGGACGATATTCCTGCTCAGCCAAGCCATTTACAACCTCATTAATGGTTCCATCTCCACCTGCGGCAACTACTAGGTCATACTTTCTCTCGACCGCAATTCGGGCTGCATTTGTTGCATCGCCAGCCCCAGTTGTGGCATGACATGAGGTTTCAAACCCTGCTTTTTCTAGCTTTTCTAACACCTCGGGCAGATGTCTCTTAAACAACTCTCTACCAGAAGTTGGATTATATATAATACGAGCTCTTTTCATTTTCATCATCCTAAAAAAAGATAATCTTAACATTTCATTTACATCATAGCTTATCCCATCGATTTAATCAATTTGAACTATTAGCAAAATAATCCAATTCTATCACACCTATTTACTATATCATTTATATTCAAAAAACACTATTATGTTGCCCCTCTTAGCTTACACCTATTACTCAAAAAATGCGCTTAGCCAAAGCTAAAGCGCACAACTCACCCTTACATTTTTTCAACTAGATTCACAGTTACAAGATCACTATTAAAAATAGATAACTTATAGGTACCTTCGCCCAACTTTTTTGTACCCTTGTATAATTTTTCAATGGTACTTTCCTCGTAAACCTCTTCAATTCCACCACGTTCGGTTGTATCGATTTTATCCCATGCCATATTTCCATTCTCAAGTACATTATTCGAAACAGCCGACAGCAGAATGTCACTCTTATCATTCACATGAACCGATACATTTGACGCTCCATCTACAACCCAGTTATTTTCAAGGGAGCCCGGGTAAAGTGAAACATGATTATGCTCACCTCGAACCTCTAATCTAATCGAACTTGGTACAATAATCGTGGGCTCAATTGTTGCATATGTAGAAAATGGTCCCGTTTGATCCGCAGGTTCCTTCAATGTCAGGTACATTGTATCCCCGACAACCTTCGTAAATACATAATCCTTAGTTTCTGCAATGATTGGGTCTGCCTTCGGATGAACAGTTGCACGGAACACACCAAATACATGAAGTTCATTCGCAGTAGATCCTTCGATTTTACTTGTTACTCCGTTCGTTTCAAGGACCACACGCTTGACGTCACTTGCCAACTTTTCCTCAATTGCTGGCAAATCCATCGTACGGTGCTTCGCCCCAATCACGCCTTGAACCTCATCAACAAGCCCCACAGATGATAACAAGGTAAACCCGATTCCAATTGTTCCGATAATCCCAACAAAAAGAATACTTAAGAAGTCATATTTAATAATTGGATTTTCCTGCTTTGACATAAATAGATAGACGACAATTTCAATTCCCAACACGATCAGAATGATAGGCCACCACACAAGCAGTGGCTCCATCATTTGCATTCCTTTTAGCTGTGATAGGAAAAGAAGAATACCCAGCAAGACTAAAGATAACCCCATCGAAACTGAACCAACCCGCCATTTTCGCATTACGCATTCTCCTTCCGTTTTTTACTTCCTACCATCAACTTCAAGCCACCGCCAATGAGTAAGATACAAATGATCGTACCTTGGAAGTAATTGTAGTAAAAATATTGTAGATCAAAATTAAAAACTCTCATAATCATAGGGCCAACCGTAGGAAGGACAACATTTACTAGTAAATAGTAAATCCCTAATGCAATTAGCCCAAATCCGACCCATTTTTGGTGGTTGACAATATAGGAAACGACCGGTACATCCTCAAGGTCCTCTTCTCCATGCTTTGACACCTTTTGTAGGGCATCAAAAAAGCTATAAAACCAAATAATTGGGATTAAAAACAGGAATAATGACAACCTGAGAACGTCTAAAATATAAATCGCGAATAAAAAGGCAGCCATCAGCTGTATACCACGTTTTTGAAGGCCAAGATACAAATGCCCCGCTCCTGGGAAAATCGCTAAAATTGTTGCTAGCGCTTTGCTTTTACGCCCTTGCTCACGTCTTGTTTCCTCAAAATCCTCGATAATGGTCTTATCGACTAACTCTTCTCCTCGATGTTTTTTCCCTATCAACTGAATCGCATCAAACATGTTATATACCCAAAGAATCGGTAGAATCCCTAAAAACACCAAGAAAGCTCCTTGATCTGTAAAAATGGAAATAAACACAACCATGGTTCCCAATCCGAAAAATCCGATTAGAAAGGTCAATCCACGGTTCAACAAGCCTAGTTGAAAATGCCCTAACCCCGGGATAAACGAAAGAATAATCGTATAGAAACGTTCTGAATCATCCGTTCGTGTAACAATTACTTGCTCATCCCCCGTTTGAATCACCTGTTCCTTTTGATTTTGCTTATTATTTCGTAATAGAAAGATAACCATATCGAGTACATTAATAACCGTTACAAATAGTGCAAAGATAAATCCAACAAAAAAGGAATATTCTACATAACCCATTATCATTATTCCGAAGATTCCTATTAAAATGGGTCCAACCGTCCCAATTCCATATAAGAAACCTCTTATCTTTCGATTCACATAAAAATGGCCAACACCTGGAATAAATGATAGGAAAAATGCTAGCACTGGATTATAACTCATTTTTCTCCTCCTCTTGATCTGTATTGATTAAGTCAAAAACCGATAATGCTTTCTCCATCAAACTAGTTGAAACAGATTGTTTTTGCTTTGAAAAGCTAGATGCCTCCACCGAACCCACTATACCCGTCATACTTTGGAAGACCCCAGTTGACATTAGTGTTAATGTCACAACCGCAGCAACTCCATAATGGAAAATTGGACTTTGTAAAATGGCCTTCTTTTGTTTTTCCTTTTTCAGCGGAAGCTTCATTACTACCTCGTCAGTAAAATAATCATTTTCAAGATCTGGGAGCTCCCTTGCTTGGTCCTCTACTAGTTTCATATAAATTTCTAAACATTGGTCACAGGAGTACAGGTGATCTTCAAGTTCTTCCCGCCTTGATTCTGCTAATTCATCCTTTACGAACATTAACCATTCTTCGTCTCTGTAATGTCTCACCTAAAATCATCCTCCTTCCAATGTTTTTTCATCCAATTTCGAGCTCGGTATAGCTTTGTTTCAACCGTCTTTACTTCAACTTGCTGTTCTTCTGCAATTTGTTTATAGCTTTTTTCTGCTATGTAATAAGCTTCAATCACTTGACGATAATTCGCAGGCATATCGTGTAACCGACTTTTGACCAGTTCTCTTTGTTCTTTTTGCAAAAGTGGCAATACGACGTTTTCCTCTGGGGAAGAGAGTGTCGGGATGTCATCCGGTTCAAGTATCATTTCTTTCTGCTGCTGTTTCTTCCGCTTTACATCAATTGCATGGTTCAACGCAATTCGTGTTAGCCAAGCTTTCATGCCCTGTGAACTATATTGGGGGAGGGCATAATAGATTTTTAGAAACACTTCCTGCGTCGCATCCTCGGCATCCTTTTCATGACGCAAAACTGAATAAATCGCCTTGAATACTAGATTCTTATATTTCTCAATAAATATCCGAAAGGCATGTTCATCGCCCGCTTTTGCCTTTTCAATCAGAATCTCATCCTGAATCGTGCTCTCCCCCCTTCTCTCTTCTCTAACATATTAGACGAACTTAACCCTACTATACCCTACACTTTTTATAAAAAAATAATAAAAAATTTTTAGTCACGAAAAAAGACCCTCAACACTTGAAGGTCTCAAAAACAATTATTTATCTCGATGACGTAATTTATAGATTAATGTTGCGATTAATGTTGATGGTAGATTTAATAAATTCCCTTGGAGGTTATACTGTAATTGTTGCTCCTCGAAAGACATGTCTTCATAAATTTCATTATGTGTTTTTTTCGTTTTCTTTAATTCTTCCTTCGTTGCCGCTATATTTCGGTATTGGAACGAAATCATTATTAATATATAAAGACCTACAACCGCTCCAAGTATCATCCAAATCAAATCCATCTTCGCACCCCCTATTTGAAAACGCTTATATTAAGTTTACGATTAGGACCTTGAGAAGGTTTCATGCGTATTGCAAAATTAGCAAAAATTTTTAAGTTCGGCAAATGGTGTATCGATAAACACCGATTGCGGTTCAGACCTTGTACCAGTAGCCCACCATTGCTTGGCAAACGAAAAAAGACCTACTTTTCATTAGTAAGTAGGTCTTCGTCTTTTATAATTTATTCATTTCTTCAGCAAGAATTTTGTTTACCATTTGTGGGTTGGCTTGTCCTTTTGTTTGTTTCATTACTTGGCCAACTAGGAATCCAATTGCTTTCCCTTTTCCACTTTTAAAATCTTCTACGGATTGAGGGTTGTTACTGATAACTTCAACGATAATCTTTGTTAGGGCACCCTCATCAGAGATTTGTACAAGCCCTTTTTCCTTCACGATTGTTTCCGCGTCGCCGCCTTTTTCAATTAGCTCTTTAAAGACGGTTTTAGCAATTTTTGAAGAAATCGTTCCGTTTTCGATTAGCTTGATCATACCTGCAAGTCCTGCTGGAGTTAAGGCGATTTCATGTAATTCCTTCTGCTCGGCATTTAGGTATCCTGAAACCTCACCCATAATCCAGTTTGAGGCTTGTTTTGCATCCGCACCATTTGCTACTGTTTCTTCAAAGAAATCAGATGTTTCCTTCGTTACAGTTAGAACAGATGCATCATATTCAGGTAGACCCAGTTCTTCAATATATCGTTTTTTACGAGCATCTGGAAGCTCAGGGATTTCTGCACGAACTCTTTCCATCCACTCATCGTCAATATAAAGTTCGACTAAGTCTGGCTCTGGGAAATAGCGGTAGTCGTCTGAACCTTCTTTTACACGCATTAAAATCGTTGATTTTGAAGATTCATCATAGCGACGTGTTTCTTGTTCGATTACACCCCCTGCAGACAGAACTTCTGCCTGGCGAATCTCTTCATACTCAAGACCATTTTTAACGAAGGCAAATGAGTTTAAGTTCTTAAGTTCCGTTTTTGTACCGAACTCTTCTTGACCGACTGGACGTAACGAAATATTGGCATCACAACGAAGTGAGCCTTCCTCCATTTTACAGTCAGACACACCTGTATATTGGACAATTGATTTTAATTTTTCTAAGTAGGCGTACGCTTCCTCAGGTGTACGAATGTCTGGCTCAGATACGATTTCAATCAATGGTGTTCCTTGACGGTTCAAGTCAACCAACGAATAACCTCGACCAGAGTGAGTAAGTTTACCCGCATCCTCTTCTAGGTGAAGACGAGTAATCCCAATCTTTTTCTTTTCGCCGTTTACTTCGATTTCGATCCAGCCATTCTCACCAATCGGCTTATCAAATTGAGAGATTTGGTAGGCCTTTGGGTTATCCGGGTAAAAATAGTTTTTACGGTCAAACTTTGTTTCCTGGTTAATCTCACAGTTTAAAGCCATGGCAGCCTTCATAGCCCACTCAACAGCTTTTTTATTTACAACCGGTAGAACACCTGGGTATCCTAATTCAACGACACTTGTTAATGTATTTGGAGCAGCCCCGAATTCATTCGGTGCGCTTGAAAATATTTTTGATTCGGTTTTAAGTTCAACGTGAACCTCCAACCCGATTACTGTTTCAAACTTCATCTGTGTTTTCACCCCTTACAATTGTGGTTTTTGTTTATGATGTTCGGTTGCTTTTTCAAACGCATCTGCAACGCGATAAATTGTACTTTCATCAAAATGCTTACCAATAATTTGGAGACCAAGCGGTAATCCATTTGAGAATCCGCATGGAACTGATATTCCCGGTACACCCGCAAGGTTCACTGGGATAGTAAGAATATCATTCGCATACATTGTAAGTGGGTCTTCCATGTTTTCACCAATTTTGAATGCTGGTGTTGGTGTAGTAGGTCCGATGATAACATCATATTTTTCAAATACATCTTCAAAGTCTTTCTTGATTAATGTACGAACTTGTTGTGCCTTTTTATAGTAAGCATCGTAGTAGCCTGAGCTTAATGCAAAGGTTCCGAGCATAATACGACGTTTTACTTCATCGCCAAAGCCCTCGCTTCTCGATTGCTTGTACATCTCAATGAGATTTTCTGCATTATCTGTGCGGTATCCATAACGAACGCCGTCAAAGCGAGCAAGGTTTGCTGATGCTTCTGAAGATGATAATAAGTAATACGTTGCTAATGCATATTTTGAATGTGGAAGTGAGACCTCTTCCCATGTCGCACCAAGTCCTTCAAGAACCTTAAGCGAGTCAAGAACAGATTGACGAACTTCCTCATTTACACCTTCGCCTAGGTATTCCTTAGGCACAGCAATTTTCAAGCCTTTAACATCACCTGTCAAAGCAGATACGTAGTTTGGTACGTCGACATTCGCAGAAGTTGCATCCATTGGATCAACACCAGAAATGGCCTGTAATAGGTAAGCATTGTCCTCAACTGTGCGCGTAACTGGTCCGATTTGGTCTAATGATGATGCAAAAGCGATTAAACCAAAACGTGAAACTCTTCCATACGTAGGCTTTAATCCAACCACACCACAAAAAGCTGCTGGTTGACGAATGGAACCACCGGTATCGGAACCAAGTGAGAATAATACTTCTCCAGCCGCAACGGCTGCTGCGGAACCACCACTAGATCCTCCTGGAACACGTTCTAAATCCCATGGATTTTTGGTTACTTTAAAGCTTGAGTTTTCATTTGAAGAACCCATTGCAAATTCATCCATATTTAACTTACCAATCGTAACTGTTTGAGCGTTCTGGAGCTTTTGGACGACCGTTGCATCATAAATTGGATCAAAATTTTCTAGTATTTTACTTGCGGCCGTTGTACGAACACCTTTGGTTACAATATTATCTTTGACACCGATTGGCATACCGAATAACAGACCTAAGTCATCATTGCTTCCAAGTGCTTCATCTAATTGTTTCGCGTATTCTTTTGCATTTTCTTCATTCAATGTTAAAAAAGCTTGTACCTTATCATCAACCGCGTTGATACGCTTGAATGACTCATCTACAAGATCTGATACTGAAATTTCTTTTTTATGTAAAAGCGAATGTAATTCTGAAATTTTGTGATCAAAAAGTGACAATTTGTCTCCCCCCTTTATTCAATGATAGATGGTACACGGAACTGACCATCTTTCGCATCTGGTGCGTTTTTCAAAACTTCTCCAACTGGTAATCCTTCTTTTGCAACATCTTCACGCATTACATTTTTCACGGAAAGAACATGTGAAGTTGGCTTCACATTTTCTGTATCTAGTTCATTTAATTGTTCAGCAAATGAAATAATCGCATCTAACTGTTGTTGGAACATCCTCGCTTCGTCCTCTGTCACGGCTAAACGCGCTAAGTTAGCAACATGTTTAACTTCTTCAATCGAAATCCTCGACATTTTTCCCTTCACCTCCACCGTCCATACAATATACTGATAATATCAAAATTTTCACCGTTTCGGCAATAGTTCCTCCTTCATTCTTCCCGATTTCGACAAGAACCAACGCAAAACATCTAGTTGGGCAGATTATTTCTCTTTTAGATGGGGAATTTGATATAGTAGGATTGATAAATTACAGGATGTGGAGTGATTGGAATGGAAAGGATTACTTCTGTTGAACAATTTAATGAGATTATTCAATCTGAAGGTGCCATTGTTAAATTTGATACAACTTGGTGCCCAGATTGCAGACGACTTGAAGCGTTCATTGGTGAGATTCTTGAAACTCACAATAGTGTTCCTTGGTACAGCATGGACAAGGACGAGTTCCCAGAGATCGCTGAAAAGTATAATGTAATGGGAATCCCAAGTCTTCTATATTATAAAGGTGGAGAAAAGCTAGGTCACTTACACAGTGCGAACGCAAAAACACCTGAGCAAGTCAATGAATACCTTGAAGGGTTAGGAATCTAATAACGCCAAAGAAATGTTGTTAGTTGTTTATACAAACAACTAACGGCATTCTTTTTTAATTTTAAATGAATCCAAACTGCTAAGCTAGAAATCTAATAAACCCCTCATATTTAATGAGGGGTTTCCAATTATACATTATGCTTTTTTCAATTTCTCTTTTACCGCGTCAAATTCATCCTGGATTTCTTGGGATGGAGCCTTTGTAACTAAGCTGACAACGATAATTGTAATTGTGGCAAGTAGGAAACCTGGAACAATTTCATACAAGCTAAATGGAATAACCGCTTCTTTTATAACTTCGCCGGCCTCATTCAATTTAGGTGTAGAAAGAATACTCCAGACAACAACTGTAACTGCTCCTACAATCATTCCGGCTAGCGCTCCCCAACGATTCATCCGTTTCCAGAACAGGGAGAGAATGATAACAGGACCAAATGCAGCTCCAAATCCTGCCCATGCATAACCAACAAGGTCTAATACCTTACTATCACGGTCATACCCTAGGAAAATAGCAATTACTGCAATGACAAGAACTGCAATTCTACCAACCCACATTTCCTCTTTTTGACTAGCTTCCTTTCTAAAGATAGCTTTATAGAAATCTTGGGTCAAAGCACTTGATGAAACAAGTAGCTGGGAATCGACCGTACTCATAATAGCTGCTAAAATCGCGGCTAGTAAAAATCCTGCAACCCATGGGTTAAATAATACTTGTGAAAACACGATAAATACGGTTTCCGAGTTAGCTAAAGGTGCATCAGCAAAATAGGCAATACCCGTAAATCCAATAAAGATGGCTCCAAATAGTGATAATACCATCCAAGTCATCCCGATAAAACGTGCTTTCGGAATTTCTTTTGTTGATTTAATTCCCATAAATCGAACAATGATATGTGGCTGACCAAAATAACCTAGCCCCCACGCTAATAATGAAATGATTCCAAGTGTAGTAGCACCAGACATGACATCTAGATAAGATGGGTCAATTGCACCGATTTGATTGACTGTATCACCCCATCCACCGAGCTCATAAATCACTACGATTGGAATAATGATTAATGCTAGGAACATCAGAATTCCTTGAACAAAGTCAGTCCAACTTGCTGCTAAGAAACCACCAAAGAAAGTATAGGAAAGTATGACGGCAGCTCCAACCCAAAGGGCGAGTTCATAGTCCATTTTAAATGAGCTTTCTAAAAGAATCGCTCCACCTACAAGACTTGCAGAAGTATAGAAGGTAAAAAACACCAAGATAACAACCGCGGAAATAACACGTAGAAGCTTTGATGCATCACGGAATCGATTTTCAAAATAGTCAGGAACCGTTATTGAATCTTTTGAAACCTCTGTATACACACGGAAAGGCTTCGCAATGAATTGCCAGTTCAGATAAGCACCTATTGCCAAACCAACTGCAATCCATATTTCACCCATTCCACCCGCATACATCGCACCAGGTAAACCGAGCATGAGCCAACTACTCATATCAGACGATCCAGCACTGAGGGCTGCAACCCCTGCACCTAATCTTCTTCCACCCAGTACATAGTCTGTTAAATTTTTTGTCATTCTTGCAGCAAGGATGCCGATGACCAGCATTCCTACAAGATAGATAATAATTGCTGTTAACGTTTGTACGTTAATATCCATGTTTAGACATCCTCTCCTTTGTCAGTAAATAATGTGATAGCTGATAGAACAATTAACGAAATCATTGGCACGAACAGCCAGAAATATGTGGTACCTGTTAAACTATATTCCACACCTTCACCCCCTCAAAGTTTTCGTTATTCCTATCCCTATGCAGTTATATACAATTTCATGATAATTCCAATTTTTAGATAATAGCTGCAAGTCAAGATAAACACTTATAAATCTTAACATAAGATAATTTACAGAACAGATTGAATATTGCAAAATTAATTATCAGATGTATAATTATTCACAAAATCAGTGTAAATTTGCAATATAAATCTAATAATCTAATAACTATTCATCCAAACTAATAAAATTAAGTCGAACTTTTTTCAGAAAAAGGCTATACATTTGTTATTTTTCAGAAATACTGAGAAAATAAGTAGTATAAAATTTTAATAAAAAACAGGAGAATCGACATGAATGTAAAAATTAATCGTAATGCTGCAAAAACAATGAAGAAAATGCTCGAAGGTGATGAATCAGAAGGTAAAATGCTTCGCGTTGTGATCACAGAAATGCACGGTGACCACGCCCATTACGCTCTTCAATTTGATAACCCAACTGAGCATGACGAGATTGTTAAAACGGATAAAGATATTGAAGTCCTTCTTGATACGAGAGATGCAGAATATTTAGATGGTGTATGGATTCAATTCTTCTACGTTCCAGAAGAGCAATTTGTAATTACCAATCCGAAAAAAGGACATCATCACCATTAATAAAAGCGTGGAGAAATCTCCACGTTTTTCATT
Organism: Fredinandcohnia onubensis; assembly: GCF_031181385.1. Classification (GTDB taxonomy): domain Bacteria; phylum Bacillota; class Bacilli; order Bacillales; family Bacillaceae_L; genus Ferdinandcohnia; species Ferdinandcohnia onubensis_C. Next base: position 27,877 of record NZ_JAPSKV010000016.1, on the reverse strand, counting down.
TTACTTTAAAAGTCAAGAGACATTTTTACTACTATAGTTGACGTTTTCTTTATCCTTTTCTATAAAATGTAAATAGTATGTATGTTTACTGTAAATTCAGTCTTTTGACGATTTATCTATTGTATATTGTTACTAGATTGGATGCTTAGACAACCAATCAATCCACAAATATCTGGAGGTATAGTAACAATGAAAAAGAATTTATTGTTTAAAATTGGAGCTTCTTTACTTGCCATTTTCTTGATGACAGCATGCAGCAGTGAAGATACTGATCAACAGCCAGATACCGAAGAAACAGAAACAGATTCAACAGAAACAGAGGATGGAGCAGAAGAGGAAACAGAATAAGAATACAAAACGCCCTCTCATTTGATGATGAAAGGGCGTTTATTTTTATAGCATTTCAGATATTGTCTTAGCTTGCATGTGAAGAATGAGATAGTCTGGGCCACCTGCTTTTGAGTCTGTTCCAGACATATTAAAGCCACCAAATGGTTGATAGCCTACAATTGCACCCGTACATCCACGGTTAAAATAAAGATTACCCACGTGGAAATCTTCTTTTGCTTTTTCGATATTTTCACGGTTGTTTGAAATAACCGCACCTGTTAATCCATACTCTGTGTTATTTGCGATGTCAATTGCATGGTCAAAATCGCGAGCCTTACAGAATGCCACTACAGGACCAAATATCTCCTCTTTCATGATGCGTGCCTCTTCTTCCACATCAGCGAAGATTGTTGGTTGGATGAACCAGCCTTTGGAATCATCACCTTCTCCGCCATGAAGAAGTTTCCCTTCCTTCTTTCCAATCTCAACATAGCTCATGATCTTGTCATATGCGCCTTGGTCATTAACTGGACCCATATATGTTGATTGTTGAGTAGGGTCACCCACTGTAAGTTCCTTTGTTAATACAACAGCGCGGCTTAGAACCTCATCATATACATCTTCCACAATAACTGCACGTGAACATGCTGAACATTTTTGACCTGAGAATCCGAATGCTGATGCAACGATTGATTTAGCCGCTAATTCTAGATCAGCTTCTTTATCAACGACGATTGTATCTTTACCGCCCATCTCAGCGATGACACGTTTTAACCAGATCTGGCCATCATTCAATTTGGAAGCACGCTCATAAATACGTAAACCTACGTCACGTGATCCAGTAAAGCTGATAAAGCGAGTTTTTGCGTGATCTACAAGGTAGTCACCCACTTCAGAGCCACTTCCAGGGATATAATTGACAACTCCTGCAGGTAATCCTGCTTCTTCAAGAACTTCCATGAATTTCGCAGCAATTACTGGAGTTGTACTAGCTGGTTTTAGTAACACAGTATTACCTGAAACCAATGCAGCCGTTGTCATACCAGCCATTATCGCAAAAGCGAAGTTCCAAGGAGAAATGATAACCCCAACACCTAATGGGATATAAGTAAAACGATTATGTTCAATTGGACGGCTTTCGACCGGAATTCCATTCTTTACTTTTAACATTTGTCGTCCGTAGTACTCCATAAAATCGATAGCTTCTGCTGTATCTGCATCTGCTTCATTCCAAGGTTTACCCGCTTCTTTTACGAGTATGGCAGAAAACTCATGTTTGCGACGACGAACGATTGCTGCTGCTCTAAAAAGAATATCAGCACGCATTTCCGGGCTTGATTTTCTCCACGTTTGGAATGTTTTATCCGCAACTTGCATAGCCTTTTCAGCTAGCTCTCGGTTTGCTTTTGATACACGGCCAACTACTTCCTCTTTGTTAGCAGGGTTTACAGAGACGATTTTGTCTTCGGTTGAGATGCGTTCACCACCTATGATCAGGTCGTAATCATTGCCTAAATATGATTCTACAGTCTTCAGACCGGCCTCAAACGCTTTCTTATTTTCCTCAATTGAAAAATCCGTAAATGGTTCATGTTTGTAAGGTACTACCATTCTACTTCGCCTCCCTTTGTAATCTTAAAAGATAACAATTCCATTCTACTAAATTAAAGCGCTTTCGTGAACCCGAAAGACTTATATCACAATATTCTATCTTTTATAAAATTCGACAATAATTGTACGATTACGTGATATACCATAAAAAACAAGACCTAACTTTGATGGTTAGATCTTGTTTTCATCGTTAATTATAGACGTGTACAGTTGGTTCGTTTTCGCCTGCATCCCGTATGATAACACTCTCAGCTCCACTTTCAGATTCGATATATACCTGAAGCGAAATATAGTTATCAAAATGCTCCATTATTAGACCCGTCACGTATTGTGTAAAACCAATAACCTCAGCTTTTCCATAGAATTGCATCGGGATAGTAAGAGTTAACTCCTGTAGCTCATCGTCCTTATAAAAGCCTTTTCCGACGACTGCTGTAAAATTAGGGAAGAAATCCGCAATGGCATCAGAAAAGTTTTGTACCATTAACGAGTCCTCACGATAATTATTTTTTGCCTCGTTTGATGGAAAGAAGTAATACTTTTCATTAATTGTTTCCCATTTTCCTATATTGGATGAGTTCGCATCCACTTTTGCCTTCATGATAAAATTCCCCGGAGCAACTGCACTTACCGCCTGCTGTTTAAACAAAGCTACGACAATTGGAATATCACGTATACTTGCATACTCTTTTTCGGTTCGAATTCGATTAATGATTTCCTCTGCTGCTTTTTTGCCTTCTCTTTCGATTTCAGCATCCGAAATTTCTACATCCCTTGGATAGCCGCCCATTGAAGCAGGAAGATTGTAATAGTGATGGGAGTTCATGCCTATCCCAATGACAATTCCTCCAATTTCTAATTTGTCCTCATTATTTTTAATTAAATAGTTCTGTTCCGTAATTGCAGCAACATACATAGGACTCTTCTTCATAGCTGCCTCATAGCCTGGGTCTTCATTTGATGTATCAAAAATCGGATTTAGTCCTTCGTTTGGTAGATTTTTTTTCTCTAATGCCTTTTCATATGCTTGCTGCTGAGCAGCTGACCTTTTCCGCTTTAACCAGTCTTGAACCGTCTCCTTTTCTAGGTGCTGGCCTTCCTGGAAAAAATATTTGTCCGATGGGAATGAATCCTGAGCGATTCGCATTAATCCCGTTTCGAATTCATCGATATCTAATCGATTGTTAATATATGACGCTACAATCCCCCGCGCTTTTCCTGTCTTATAAGGGAGGACCGCTTTATAATAGGAATCTGAAATATTATATCTAGGAATAATCGCTTTCTCCGCTTTCTTATCTGAATCCTGAACGACCTCTGTCTCTTGTTCAAATTTAGGGGCACACCCAGATAAAAGAAGCAAAATCGCTAAGCCTAGAAGATATAGGTTTCTCAAGTTCGAACACCTCTTACTTCCTTAGTTCTTGTACCAGTCTTTCCTCATCCCAAATCTCAATTTTTAAGTCCTGTGCTTTTGTAAGCTTAGAGCCAGCTGCTTCACCTGCAATCAGAAGGTCAGTGCTTTTACTTACACTTCCTGTAACCTTTCCTCCAAGTGCCTCAATCTCAGCTTTTGCTTCATTTCTTGACAATTGCTCAAGCTTACCCGTGAGAACGATGGTCTTTCCAGCAAAATAGGAATCACTATCTTCTACAGATACAAGCTTAGGACCTTTATATTCCATATTTATTCCATACTCACGTAGTTCATTTAGAAGTTCATGAACCTCTGAGAGCTCAAAATAAGTGACAACCGCATCAGCCATTTTTTCGCCTATTTCATTGATCGCCGTAAGTTCCTCCCTTGTAGCAACCTGTAGCTTCTCCATCGTTTCAAAATGTTGGGCTAATGTCTTTGCAGCCTTCGCTCCAACATGTCGAATTCCTAAACCAAATAGTAGCTTTTCTAAGGAGTTTGATTTTGAATTTTCAATTGCTGCAAGAAGATTATCTGCTGATTTCTCACCCATACGTTCAAGATTAATCAGCTGTTCCTTTGTTAGTGTGTATAGGTCTGCAACGTCTGATATTAGTTTTTCATCAAAAAGTTGTGAAATAACCTTTTCGCCAAGGCCATCTATATTCATCGCATTTCTAGAAACGAAATGGATCAACCCTTCCCTTAACTGGGCAGGGCATTTCGGGTTAATACAACGTAAAGCAACCTCTCCGTCTAAACGGACCAGTTCACTCTCACATTCCGGACAATGTGTCGGCATGTAGAACTCTGGTTCATCACCAGTTCGTTTTTCAACAAGGACATTCACAACCTCCGGAATAATATCTCCTGCTTTTTTTACGACAACAGTGTCCCCAATCCGGATGTCCTTTTCACGAATTAAATCTTCATTATGAAGAGATGCCCGCTGCACGGTCGTCCCTGCCACACGAACAGGTTCAAGGATAGCCGTAGGCGTAATTACTCCAGTTCGACCGACACTTAACTCGATATCAATCAACTTAGTAGTAACCTCTTCTGCCGGAAACTTATATGCAATCGCCCAACGCGGACTTTTTGCAGTAAATCCAAGCTCGTCCTGCTGGTCAAATGAATCAACTTTTATGACAATACCATCAATATCATACGCAAGAGCTGGACGCTTTTCTGTCCATTCCTCAATGTAATCGAGAATTTCCTCTACACTAGCACATCTTCTGCGTTCCGGGTTTGTTTTAAAGCCTACTTCATCAAGCATATCTAGGCCTTCACTATGTGAATCGACACCTAGATTCGTTGAATCCGCAATAGCATACAAGAAGATATCGAGATTGCGACTTGCTGCAATTTTCGGGTCAAGCTGTCGCAATGAACCAGCAGCTGCATTCCTTGGATTCGCAAATGGTTCTTCTTCATTTTCAAGTCGAGCAGCATTTAGCTTTTCAAATGATTTTCTCGGCATAAATGCCTCTCCGCGAACCTCAATATCAATCGCCTTCTTTAAACGAAGAGGAATAGAACGAATCGTCTTTAGGTTAACAGTGATGTCTTCTCCAATCGTCCCGTCACCGCGAGTAGAGCCTTGTACAAAACGACCTTGTTCATAACGTAGAGACACGGCAAGACCATCTATCTTTAACTCGCACACATATGAGATAGAATCACCAACCGCTTGGCGTGCACGGCGGTCAAAGTCACGCAAATCCTGTTCATTAAATGCATTACCGAGACTTAGCATTGGAATTCGATGCTCTACTTTGTGAAAGGATTCGAGAACCTGCCCACCAACGCGGACAGTAGGAGAATCTCCTGATTTTAACTCCGGAAATTCCGCCTCAAGCTGAATCAACTCACGCATTAACCGGTCATACTCCGCATCTGGTACAGAAGGTTTATCCAATACATGATATTCATAATTGTACTGGTTTAAAAGTTCATGAAGCTCCTGAACTCTTTCTTGTGCTGCCACTTTATCCATACACCAAACCTCTCTTTCTTAATTTGCCTTCGTGATTGGTGCAAACTTTGCAAGCAATCGTTTGATTCCAGTTGGGCTAGGGAATGCAATATCCAATTCCTTCGATTCCCCTTCTCCTTTCACACTGACAACCGTGCCAATTCCCCATTTTTTATGCTCAGCCTTGTCGCCAACCTTCCAACCAATTTCGTCTCCACCAGTGGATTGTGCAACTGGTCTTGAGAAGACTCTTCGTTCTGGTTGTTTCGCAGGTGAAGGTGAGGATGACGAAGAAAATGGAGTACGCATTTGTTGTCTGCGTTGCTGACCCAAATCTTCAAGAAGATCTTCTGGAATCTCAGCAATAAAACGTGAAACTGGATTCATTGATGTTCTTCCATACAATGTCCTCATTTGTGCATTCGAAAGATACAACTCTTCTTCCGCTCTTGTAATCCCTACATAGGCAAGGCGGCGTTCTTCTTCCATCTCCGCTTCTTCCATAAGAGAACGACTATGTGGAAAGACTCCTTCTTCCATTCCCATCAAAAACACAACCGGAAACTCAAGTCCTTTCGCAGAGTGAAGTGTCATTAGGACAACTGCATTATTTTTATCATTTTCATCTTCTTCTAGTTTATCAATATCCGCCACTAGTGCTAAATCTGTCAAAAAGGCTACAAGACTTTTGTCATCATTTGTTTTCTCAAAGTTTTGTGTAACAGATAAAAATTCTTCGATGTTTTCAATTCGGCTTTGAGATTCAAGTGTTTTTTCAGCCTTTAATATTTCAACGTATTCCGTCTTTTCTAAAACATTCTCAACCAATTCAGTGACCGATAAATAGTCCTGCATTTGGACCCAATTATTAATTAGATCTCTAAATTCGCGTAAAGAATTTGTGATTTTTGCACTTAAACCAATCTGTTCAACTTCTTGCAACGCTTGGAAAATGGAAAGGTCTTGTGCAATCGCATAGTTTGCAATTTTATCAATAGAAGTCGCACCAATTCCACGTTTCGGTACATTGATGATTCTCGTTAAGCTAATATCATCATCTGGATTCGCAATCGTGCGCAAGTACGCCAAAATATCCTTAATTTCTTTCCTGTCATAGAACTTAATTCCACCAACAATTTGGTAGTTGATATTGGATTTTAGTAAAACTTCCTCCATCACACGAGATTGGGCATTGGTTCGATATAAAATCGCAATATCTTTATAGGTCCGTTGTCCACCATCTACAAGTTCACGTATTTTCCCAGCGACAAACTGCGCTTCCCCTGCTTCACTATCAGCACGGTAGTATAAAAGCTTTTTCCCTTCGTCATTTTCCGTCCAGAGATTTTTCGGTTTACGGTTCATATTGTTTTGGATGACTACATTTGCTGCCTGCAAGATTCTTTTTGTTGAACGATAGTTTTGTTCAAGCAAAATCACTTTTGCATTTTTATAATCTTTTTCAAACGATAGAATATTGGCAATATCCGCGCCGCGCCAACGATAAATTGACTGATCCGAATCTCCCACAACACATAAATTCCTAAAACGTGAAGCCAGAAGCTTAACCAGCATATACTGGGCACGGTTTGTATCCTGGTACTCATCCACATGGATATACTGAAATTTACGTTGATAGAATTCCAACACTTCCGGAACTCGTTGGAAAAGTTGAATTGTAGTCATAATGAGATCATCAAAATCAAGTGCTTGGTTTTTGCGCAGTCTTTTTTGATACAACTTATAGACATCACTTACAATCTGCTCATACATGCCACCCGCTGTTTTTTCATATTCTTCAGGTGTTTGCAATTCATTTTTTGCGCTGCTAATTGTTCCTAGAATCGTACGCGGATCAAATTTCTTTGGATCAATATTTTTTTCTTTTAAAATATTTTTAATAACCGAAAGCTGATCAGTTGTGTCCAAAATTGAGAAGTTTCGATTGAACCCCATTCGGTCGATGTCTCTTCGTAAAATTCGAACACACATTGAGTGGAACGTTGAAATCCAAATATCTTCAGCTGCTCCTCCTAGAATTGCTTGGACACGATCTTTCATTTCTCGAGCTGCCTTATTTGTAAAAGTGATCGCCAAGATATTCCATGGTGCAACTTGTTTTTCCACCATTAAATAAGCAATACGGTGTGTCAAAACTCGAGTCTTGCCACTCCCCGCTCCTGCCATAATTAAAAGTGGACCATCTGTTGCTTTAACCGCTTCTTGTTGTTGCTCGTTTAATCCCGATAACAATTTATTGCTGATAAATTGCAATTTCTTCACCGTCCTATTTCAATATCGTACGTACGTTCTATTTTATCCGATTTTCGTGTTGATTTCCATTCTTATCCCTTAACAGCTTGTACTGTTTTTAAAGCGGCATTCATATCTTCATATATAATATTTCCTACAACTACAGTATCGGCAAACTGCCCCATTTCCTTCGCCTGTTCAGCGGTCTTTATTCCACCGCCGTAAAACAGTTTTGTTGTTTCTAATGTGTCTCCTACAGCTGAAACAATCTCCTTATCCCCGTAGGCTCCACTGTATTCTATATAAAAAATAGGGAGGGAAAACATTTTTTCTGCCATTGTTGCAAAGGCTACAACATCATCCTTATCCAAAGAAGCATTTGCACTCGTCAGCTTAGCCGCTTTACAGTCTTCATTAAGGATGCAATAGCCTTGCATAATCAACTCTTCCCAATTCATAACATCTCCAAATTCCTTTACCGCCTCATGATGCATTCCCATCATCCATTGTGTGTCACTACTGTTTAATACTGTTGGAATAAAATATAAATCAAAGCCAGGTGTGACTGACTCAATATTTGAAATCTCTAAAACGGCTGGTACGGTATAACGTCGGATTCGAGACATTAAGTGAAGGACATTGTCCAATGTCACCCCATCACTTCCACCAACAATAATCGCATCTGTTCCAGATTCACAAATTGCATCTAAATGTTCATCACTGATTTCCTTATTCGGATCCAGCTTAAAAACATGTCTCCATTCTCTAAAATCGTACATGAAGATCCTCCATTCATCATTCCATTTCTCCATTATATCAAAACTACATCCATCTATTAATACTTAGGTCGATTTCATAATATTTCATTTCTAATAACGGTGTTTTTAATCATAAATTACTGTTTTTAGCACTTTTCACAATAACAAAAAAGCCGAAACTCAAGGTTCCGACTTTCTCTCAATATTTATTGTTTTTCCGTCTCTTTGACACGATCGAGTGCCATTTGATAAGCATCGTTTCCGTAGTTTAAGCAACGTTTTACACGAGAAATGGTTGCTGTACTAGCCCCTGTTTCTGTTTCGATTTTATGGTACGTATTTCCTTCTTGCAACATTCTTGCGACTTCAAGGCGTTGCGCAAGTGACTGGATTTCATTTACAGTACATAAATCATCGAAGAATCGATAGCACTCCTCAAGATCGTTCAGTGATAGGATTGCATTAAATAATTGATCAAGTTCTTTACCACGTAATTTATCAATTTGCATGTGATTTCTCCCTTTTTAGAAAGTTTTTCTAATTTCCAAACGATACGGCACCAGCGATTCCAGGTGATGTTGGAATGATATTAATCCACGTTTTCCCTGGGACTAAGCCGACTTCTTCCCCATTTGCGAACGGAACAATTCTTCCCTCAACATTTTTCCACTCAATTTCCTGTGCCTTTCCTTTTTGAAGCAAAAAGCCTTTACCTCCGGTTGTCACATCAATCGCACGTCTTCCATAATCATCGATAAAGCGATGATTCATTTCGACGATTAATACATTGTCGAGTAATACCGGTGTACTTGTCTCACGGTCTACTGTTTGGTCGCCTCCGCTATAACGCTCATATTTACTTTTTTCAGCATTATAATCGTAGACTGCTGAAAATATATCTCTTGATGAATAGGACACTCGAACATGTTCAGCTGTTGTTCCTTCAATACCATCTATCTCAGTTTCAGATAAGAATGAAAAACTTGGAACCTCATCTTCCATGGAATATCCTTGTTTATTTGCCCCTTTTACAATATTTTCAAATGAAATATATGAATTATGTGGAGCAACATTGTGGTCAGCACGCCAAAAAAGAGTGCCATCGTAAACCATTCCATTTATGTTGTCTATCTTGCCGCTGTTAAGGATTTGTTGAGCCTCTGGGCTCCAGCCATGTGCTACATATAGAGCATCAAAGCCTTTGCTCAACTCAATATAATAATCTCTAGCACTACGAACTGGTCCAATCGTTTCTGGTTTCTCACTTTGGAACACAGCTAGGAAACGAGTTACATCTCCCTCCGCTAACACTTCATACACTATATCAGCCATATGTAGTCCTGACTGCGGACGTGCTTTTGGATGATTGTTAACCATGACTGCAAATGGACGACTATTTACATCCTCATTTGTTTCAATTCCTGTTAAAGGAAATACATGTTCAAACTCTTCCTTTGGTTCATCCATTGTTACAGGCTGCGTCTGTTTTGGTTCATGCTCATCCTGTTGCTTTGCTGCTTCCTTATTGCTACAAGCTGCTGAAATGAGTAAAAGAAGAATTCCTAGAATGTATAAAGTCTTTTTCATATTTGAGCACACAACCTTTTTAATAGAAAATCAAAAATCGAAATCCTTTTATATTTTAACGCATTATTGACGGAAAGAGTACCATTTTATTCATGACATCATAAATTCCCTGTGGTGTAATGCGAATATAAGGTAAATGAGTGGACGATAAAAAGCTTAATGTATATATCGGGTCACTGTGATTATATCCACGTTCACGCACTAAACGAACCAATTCTTTTTCAAGGGTACTTAGTTCTACAACAGATTTAGACGAAGTGATTCCACCAATATCTAATGGGACCTCATGTAAAATGTTACCGTTTTCAACTAAAACTATTCCACCACCAAGTTCCTTCATACGGTTAAAGGCAAGGAGCATATCCTTTTTATTTTTGCCAATTAATACAAAATCACCCGTATTTGAAAAAGAACTTGCAAACCCTGAAATTCGATTAGCGAAACCTTTGATCATCGTGTTGACACGCCATTTTCCTTCCCGGTCTACTAACATCAAGAAGCTCTCATCATGCTCCATTGATATTTCATCATAAGATGCATCAATGGAAATCGAATATGGTTTCATAATAACAGCATTCTCCATCTTCATTCCAAAAGGCATTGAAAACTGTAAATCATCAAGCGTTAGTTCCCAGTTTGTAGCTAGGTTTGTAAAGCCCTGACTCTTCCACGGAAATGCTGGAAACGCATGTTGATCTTTATTATTACGTTTCACCCAAACCCCTTTAGCAAGTACCGATTCTGGGGTCGGGTTCTCCTTTGATGATAAAATATTTAGATTTGCAATTCTTCCCGTAGCTATCATACCATGGAGGTTATCCATGTTATAGTGCCTTGCTACATTGATCGTTGCCATATTGTAAGCATCTATTATCGGTACACCTTTATCAATTGCGATTTTTATCATGTTATCAATAATTCCCTGTTCATAAAACGCCGGTGGAGAACCATCTGTTGTGAAAATGAACTTATCATACTGATCAATACCTATTTCATGTATTTCGTCCAAAATTTTTGGCAAGTCCGGACGAATCGATGAATTGCGTAATGAAGTTGTGTATCCTTGCAAAAGTCGATTCAATACATCTGTCCCAGTCATCGACTCATGATCGCAATCTGAACCTAATAGCATCATTTTGGCTAATGTCTTTTCAGAAGCACCCGGAAAATGACCTTCGACTTTTTTTCCAATCCGTTTCGCTTCTTGAATCCAATGGAGCATGAGGTCATCTCCATCAAGCAACTTCGGCCAACCCGTCAATTCACCACCCTGAACAACAGCATCGTGCTCAAGCCAACTTAGTACATTTCCATTGGAAAAAGCTTGTTCTTCATGATGAATTTCTGTCTGAGGATCGAACCTACACCACCAGTACATTGTTACTGGAAGGTTCTTCATTTCCTCCAGAAAAGAAAACGCTTTCTTTTTGCTCGTTTGTAATGCGAGCACTAAATTATCATTTATGATTGTAGTCGTCCCTGTTTGGGATGCATATTGAGCAAATGAGTGGGGATTATATAAATGAAAAGAATGTGCATGAGGTTCAATGTAACCTGGCACTACAAATTTCCCATCACACTCCACAACTTCACAGTTGGTGAGTTTTGATGGCAGCTGTTGACCCACGTACACAATGCGATCTTGGTAAATCCAGATATGTGCGTTGATCCATTTTTTCAACATTTGATTTAAATATGTGACATTTTTTAATAGAATTGTTGGTGATTTTTTTCCATCTATGACAGCAACATGTTCTCGTAGTTGCTTATTTTTCCAACGGTAACGTTGCCCAACCATTAACCATCTCTCCAATCTCTGCCTTAAGCTATGGAAGCGCTTTATGCTATAGTAACATATTAATTGATTTAGTGCATTAAAGACTTTAAGAAAATATTGTAAAATTTTTTTACATTTTTTGAGAGAAGGTAAAGATATTTGAACGGGGGTAAAAAAATGAAACCGAATATAGGAATGATCAATGCTTTAGTCCGCATTACATGTGGATTTACAATGCTTGCCTGGGCTACCGCTAAAATGGTGAAACGGCCGTGGCGCGAGAGTTTCATTATCGTGGCGATGCTTGGGGGAATGAAGGTGGCTGAGGGTATTACTCGTTTCTGTCCACTTACAGCTCTCTTTCAGGAATATGTCGAGAAAAAACAAGAGGAGTCAGCACCACTAAAAGAACTTCCTCCTATAAATCCATCATAAAAAGGTAAGAGGGAGATTGATCCTCTTACCTTTTTTTTAGCAAATTGCGTTTTAACGTAGTGGAAATGTGTGTTATTTTTAGGAATTGCGTGTAAAATATCGTAAATGCGCGATAATTACACAAATTGCGCGTTATTCTTATTATTTGCGTTATAAGAGATCGCCTTTTTTCCAATATCTTTTCGGTAAAATAAATTTGTGCACTGAATTTTTTCTGCTTCTTGATAGACAAAATCCTGTGCTTGTTCAAGGGTTTCACCACTGGCTACAACGGTCAACACCCTTCCACCATTCGTAACAAACTGATCATTCACCATATCAGTTCCGGCATGGAAAGCTGTAATTTTCTCATCGAGGTTGTCTAACCCTTCGATGACTGCTCCCTTATCATAGCTTTCTGGATATCCCTTTGATGCAAATACGACTCCAAGAGTTGCTTTATCTGACCACTCTAGGGTAATCTCCTTTTGATCAAGCAATCCTTCAATAACTTCAATGAAGTCCGTTTCTAAACGAGGAAGGACAACCTGAGTTTCAGGGTCTCCGAATCGAGCATTGTATTCAATTACTTTTGGTCCATTAGCAGTTAAGATTAGCCCCGCATAAAGAACACCAGTAAAGTCTCTACCCTCTGCTTCCATCGCTTTAACTGTTGGATTAATGATAGTTTCGATTGCTTCTTGAACAGTATTATCTGAAATTTGCGGGACTGGAGAATAAGCACCCATTCCTCCAGTATTAGGACCTTCATCATTGTCAAAAGCACGCTTATGGTCCTGCGAAATCACCATCGGATAAGCCGTTTTCCCATCGACAAAAGCCATTAATGAGAATTCTTCCCCTTCAAGAAACTCTTCAATAACAACTTGAGCACTTGCTTCACCAAATTTATTTGCTTCAAGCATGTCGTACACACTTGTTAATGCATCATCCAAATTAAGAGCCACTGTTACACCTTTTCCAGCCGCTAGGCCGTCCGCCTTGATAACAATAGGTGCACCTTTTTCAAGGATATATTGTTTTGCTTCTTCATAAGAAGTGAATGTTTCGTACTCGGCAGTTGGGATATTGTACTTTTTCATGATTTCCTTTGCGAAGGATTTACTACCTTCAAGTAGTGCAGCATTCTTTGTTGGGCCAAATATGGCGAGGCCTTCAGACTGGAATCGGTCCACGATACCATTAATTAATGGAACTTCAGGTCCAACAAGTGTAAGGTCGATTTGTTCTTTTTTCGCAAACTCAATTAAACCGTCAAAGTCATTTTCATCGATGTTTATTAAAGTTGCGATCGTCTGTATGCCTGGGTTTCCTGGTGCAACATAGACGGTCTCTACTTTTTGGCTTTGCGCGATCTTCCAAGCAAGCGTATGTTCACGGCCACCGCGGCCAATGACTAGTACTTTCATTTTTTCACCTCATTTGAAATGCGCAAGGCGCCTGCTCATCGGCGACAAGCATAAGACGAGCGCTGACAGAAGGTGCATTTTACCTTCCGAAGCGGTTGGCTTATGACCTCGAGCCGATGGCGCCTGGAGCTAGACATCAAAGTTTTATTTTAACTAGATTTACTTAGATATTAGTGTTTAAAATGACGTACTCCTGTAAAGACCATTGCGATTCCGTATTCATCGGCTTTTTGAATGGATTCTTCGTCACGAATGGATCCGCCAGGTTGGATGATGGCTGTGATGCCAGCTTTTGCCGCAGCTTCAACTGTGTCACCCATTGGGAAGAATGCATCTGATGAAAGTGCTGAACCTTTTGCCTTTTCACCAGCTTGATTAATTGCAATATTTGCTGATCCTACACGGTTCATTTGACCGGCACCAATTCCAATGGTCATGTCGTCTTTTGCTAACACAATTGCGTTCGATTTCACATGTTTTACAACTTTCCAACCAAGCTTTAAATCAGCCCATTCTTGTTCAGTTGGTTCACGCTTAGTTGGAACAGAGATGGTTGCCTCTTCAAATCCGTAAGTGTCTTCATCTTGAACAAGTAATCCGCCACGAACGGACACAAGCTTCTTTTCAACCTTCTTGTCATCTGAAAAGTCAACAGTCAATAAACGGAGGTTTTTCTTTGAAGAAAGAATTTCAAATGCTTCCTCACTGAATGATGGTGCAATAATAACTTCAAGGAAGATTTCTCGCAATTTATGAGCAGTTTGTGCATCAACTTCACGGTTCACTGCGATAATTCCGCCAAAAATCGACGTTGAATCTGCCTCATATGCTTTTTGGTAGGCTTCCTCTAAGGTAGCGCCAACTCCAACTCCGCAAGGATTCATATGCTTAACAGCAACTGCTGCAGGCTCTGTGAATTCTTTAACTATTTGAAGGGCAGCATCTGCATCATTGATATTATTGTAGGATAATTCTTTTCCGTGTAATTGTGTTGCAGACGCGATTGAAATGTGCGTTCCTAATGGCTTTTTGTAAAATGCGGCCTTTTGATGAGGGTTTTCCCCATAACGAAGGTCTTGTTTCTTTTCATAAGTAACGGTTAAGGATTCTGGATTTTCCTCACCCGCTGCATTTGTTAAAAACTCTGCGATAACTGCATCATAAGCAGCAGTGTGTCGGAATACTTTTGCGCCTAAACGAAGCTTTGTTTCAGCTGCAACTTCACCTTTATCTGTAATCTCCGCTAATACAGTATCGTAATCCTGTGGATCAACCACAACTGTTACATATTTGTGGTTTTTTGCAGCAGAACGAAGCATAGAAGGACCGCCAATATCGATATTTTCAATTGCATCCGCAAACTGGACATCTGGTTTTGCAATTGTTTGTTGAAATGGATATAGGTTGACAACAACTAAATCGATTGGTGTAATGTCATGCTCTTGAAGTTGTTTAACATGTTCTTCATTTTCTCGTACTGCTAGAAGGCCACCATGAATATTTGGATGTAGTGTTTTTACACGACCATCCATGATTTCTGGAAAGTTTGTTACCTCTGAAATTCCGATGACAGAGAGGCCTGCTTCCTCAAGAGTACGCTTTGTACCGCCTGTTGAAATAACTTCAACCCCATTATCAATTAAGCCTTTTACAAATGGAACAAGTCCCTGTTTATCTGATACACTGACGAGTGCTCGCTTGATTGTCACTTTGAATCGCTCCCTACTCTAGAATTCTTTGCTGTTACAAGTGATTGCAGGATCTGTGGATAAAATTCGTGCTCAATTTGATGAACTTTTTCTTCAATGATTGCTAATGTATCTCCTGGTTCAATGGATAGTTCCCTTTGTGCAATGATTGGACCTGTATCCATTCCTTCATCGACATAATGAATGGTAACTCCAGTCGTCTTCACACCCGCTTGAAATGCCTGACCAATTGCATCCTTACCCGGAAAGGCAGGTAAAAGAGAAGGATGGATATTGATAATTTTATTGCGATACGCCTTTAAAAGCGTATCGCCAATTAATCTCATGTATCCAGCTAATACAACTAATTCTACATTTTTCTCACGTAAAACTTCCACAATTTCGGCTTCGAATAATGATTTTTCTTGATAGTCTTTTGGTGAAAAAACAAAAGTGTCCACCCATTCCTTTGAAGCACGTTCTATTACTTTTGCACCTGGCTTATCACAAACTAGTAATTCAATTTCAGCTGCAAGTCTTCCTTCTTTTATCGAGTCTGCAATGGCTTGAAAGTTTGTGCCACTCCCTGATGCAAAGACAGCTATTTTTTTCATACAAGTGCTCCCCCACCAAAGGTTACACCATTACCTTCTTTAATACGACCAATGATATATGCTTTTTCCCCTTGCTCTTCAAGTAATTGAAGAAGTTCGTGAAGGTCAGCCTCATCAATAGCTAGCACCATTCCGATTCCCATATTAAATATATTAAACATTTCTTCACGATTAAGGTTTCCGGTCTCTTGAAGCAAATCAAAGATTGGTGGAATTGGCCATGAACCGTAATCAATTTCCGCCCCTACACCTTCTGGAAGCATACGGGGAATATTTTCAATAAAGCCCCCACCTGTAATATGGGACATTCCCTTTACTTCAAACTTCTCCATTGCATTTAATAAAGATTTCACATAAATTTTAGTCGGTTGAAGAAGTTCCTCACCTAATGTACGCCCGATTTTTCCGTACGTTTTGTGAAGGTCTAATCCACCATCCTCTAGTAAAACTTTTCGTACGAGTGAATAGCCATTACTGTGAATTCCGCTTGAGGAAAGGCCGATAAGTACATCGCCTGGCTTGATTGAAGCACCAGTTACAAGCTTAGACTTATCTGCAACACCTACTGAAAAACCAGCAAGGTCATATTCATCCTCACTATACATTCCTGGCATTTCAGCAGTTTCACCGCCAATTAACGCACAGCCTGCTTGCTCACAACCGTCCGCAATTCCTTTTACAATTTGCTCGATTTTTTCAGGCTGTGCTTTTCCGCATGCAATATAATCTAAAAAGTATAAAGGCTCAGCTCCCTGAACCACAATATCATTTACACACATTGCAACCGCATCGATCCCAATGGTGTCGTGCTTATCCATCATAAAAGCCAACATCAGCTTAGTGCCAACACCGTCTGTGCCTGAAACCAAAACAGGCTCTTTTACGTTTACCTTAGATAGGTCAAACATTCCACCAAAGCTGCCAAGTCCACCCATCACTTCTGGGCGAACTGTTTTTGCAACATGCTTTTTCATTCTGGAAACAGCCTCATAGCCTGCTTCAATGTCTACTCCAGCTTGCTTATAAGCATTTGCCATCGTTATGAACACCTCTACTTTTTTTAGCTGAATACTTTTTCATGCGGCAATACCGTATCTGGGAAGATCTCCGTTGGATATTTCCCTGTAAAGCAAGCCATACATTGACCGCGATTTTCTCCTTCAAACGGTCTACCAATTGCTTTTACAAGCCCCTCAGGACTTAAAAATGTTAATGTATCCGCCCCAATGATTTGACGCATTTCTTCAATTGAATGTGAAGAAGCAATCAATTCCTCATGTGTTGAGGTATCAATTCCGTAAAAGCATGGATTCTTAATTGGCGGTGAACTAATGCATACATGCACTTCTAAAGCACCTGCATCGCGAAGCATTTTTACTATTCGTCGGCTTGTTGTTCCACGGACGATCGAATCATCCACCATAACAACACGCTTGCCTTCTACAACCCCATTAACAGGTGAAAGTTTCATTTTTACACCTTGTTCACGTAATGATTGGGATGGCTGAATAAAGGTTCTACCAACATACCGATTCTTAATGAGACCTAACTCATAAGGAATTCCTGATTCTTCTGCGTAACCAATTGCTGCTGAAATACTAGAATCCGGTACACCTGTTACAATATCGGCATCAATTGGTGCTTCAAGAGCAAGCTGTTTACCTAAATTTTTTCTTGCTGTATGAACATTCACACCGTTAATATTACTATCCGGACGTGAAAAATAAATATATTCCATGCTGCACATTGCACGATTTGCCATTAATGAAAAACGTTCTGATTGAATGCCTTCATCATTAATCACAATTAATTCGCCTGGCTCAACATCTCTCTCGAATTTAGCACCAATAATATCAAACGCACAAGTCTCAGAAGCTACTACCCAAGCATCACCCAGTTTGCCAAGTGATAACGGGCGAAGACCATTTGGGTCAAGAGCAACAATCATTTTCTTTTCAGTCATGATCAAAAAGGCATAAGCCCCTTTTAACATTGTTAAGGCATTTTTGACACGGTCTTTAATTTTTGTATAGCCGCTTTTTCTAGTTAAGTGTGCAAGAACTTCTGTATCAGAGGAAGTTTGAAAGATGCTTCCTTGGTTTTCCAACTGATGCTTTAAGTCATTTGCATTTACAAGATTTCCGTTATGCGCGATCGCTAGCCCACCTACTTGAGAATGGAAGAGGAGGGGCTGAACATTTTGAATGCCCCCGCCCCCAGCTGTCGCATAACGAACATGCCCAATCGCTGCATTTCCTTCTAATTGTTCAAGTTGGCCATTGCCAAATACTTCATTCACAAGGCCTTCTCCTTTTACAACTCGAAGCTTTTCGCCATTACTGACAACAATACCGGCACCCTCTTGACCACGATGCTGTAAGCTGTGTAATCCATAGTAAGTTAGTTTTGCTGCATCTGGATGTCCCCAGATACCGAATACACCACATTCCTCATTTAAGCCTTTGAGTTCAGCAAGCATGGGATAGCTCCTTTCCATGTGCGTCTTAGATCATCGACTGGAAGATTAATAACTTCCTTTCCAGTTTGATCCTCAACGATAAATGATCCATCGCCTGTTACTTCTCCGACCAGATTTGCTCTTACTAGCTGTTCAAACTTTTCTTTGTTTTCCTTTTTCACAGTTACGATAAAACGAGATTGTGTTTCACTGAATAATTCAGTTACTGCATCTCCTTGAATTTGCACCTTTACACCTAAGCCCTTTGCTCCGAATGCCTTTTCCGCTAATGCAACTGCAAAGCCACCTTCTGCCACATCATGTGCAGAAGCGATAACACCTGCACGAATAGCAGTTAAAACTTGTTTTTGTCTTCTTTTTTCAACCTCTAAATCTAGTTCAGGAACCGGACCAAAAATCTCGCCATGAATTAATTTTTGTAGCTCGCTGCCTGCGAATTCTTCTTTCGCATCACCGATTACATATACTAGGTCGCCCGCTTCTTTGAATTCTTGAGTTGTAATATGAGAAACATCGTCAATCAAACCAACCATCCCAATAACAGGTGTTGGGTATATTGCTTCACCGTTCGTTTCATTATAAAGAGACACGTTTCCACCAATAACTGGTGTATTTAACACACGGCATGCTTCGCTAATTCCGTCTGCTGCTTTTTCAATCTGCCAAAAAATTTCTGGCTTCTCTGGATTTCCAAAGTTAAGATTATCTGTAATTGCGAGTGGTGCACCACCTGAGCAGACAATATTTCTAGCGGCTTCACTAACAGCGATTTGCCCACCAACCTCAGGGTCTAAATAGAGATACCTAGAATTACAGTCTGTTGTCATCGCAAGTGCTTTCTGAGTGTCACGAATTCTTACAACCGCTGCATCTGAACCAGGAGCAACAACTGTATTTGTACGAACCATGTAATCATATTGATCATAGACCCATTCTTTACTTGCGATTGTAGGCTGTGCAAGTAAATCTACAAGTGTTTGACCTACATCTTCAAGCTTAGGTGCTTCAACCTTCATCTCCTTAAATTCACGATAAGAAGCAGGTTCACTTGAAGGCTTATGATAAACAGGAGCCTCTTCAGCTAGTGCATCAACAGGAACATCAGCGATTACTTCACCTTTGTGCACTAAGCGCAGCTGTTTGTCATCTGTAACTTTACCGATTGCCACAGCTTCAAGGTCATATTTATTCACGATATCTTGGATTTCTTGCTCTCTTCCTTTTTCAACAACGATTAACATCCGCTCCTGTGATTCAGAAAGCATCATTTCATAACCAGTCATACCTGTCTCACGTTGTGGAACGAGGTCAAGATTCATTTCAATTCCAGAGCCTGCTTTACTCGCCATTTCCGCAGATGAACTAGTTAGTCCTGCTGCACCCATATCCTGAATTCCAACAAGTGCATCAGATTTTACTAGTTCTAAGCAAGCTTCAAGCAATAACTTTTCCATAAATGGGTCGCCAACCTGTACGGCAGGGCGCTTTGCATCTGAATCCTCAGTAAGTTCTTCAGACGCGAAGGTTGCACCGTGAATTCCGTCACGGCCTGTTTTAGCCCCAATATACATGACTGTGTTGCCAACACCCTTTGCCTGACCTTTTTGAATATCCTCATGATTGATAAGTCCAACGCACATTGCGTTTACAAGAGGATTTCCTTCATAAGAAGCATCAAATTGAACTTCTCCACCAACTGTCGGAATTCCGATACAGTTTCCGTAGCCCGCAATACCTGCTACTACTTCTTCAAACAAGTACTTCACTCTTGGAGTAGTTAACTCTCCGAATCGAAGTGAGTTTAATAGAGCAATTGGTCTTGCTCCCATTGAAAAAACGTCACGAATTATTCCACCAACACCCGTTGCTGCCCCTTGATATGGCTCAATTGCAGAAGGATGGTTATGACTTTCAATTTTAAAAACAACCGCTTGGTTATCACCGATATCAACGATCCCAGCACCTTCACCTGGTCCTTGCAGAACGCGCTCACCAGTTGTCGGAAACTTTCGTAACACAGGCTTTGAGTTTTTATAACTACAATGCTCAGACCACATAACTGAGAATAAACCTGTCTCTGTATAATTTGGAAGTCTACCAATAATCTTTTCGATTAATTCAAACTCAGAATCACTTAAACCCATTTCACTATATATTTTTTGTTCTTTAATTTCGTTCGGACTTGGTTCAAGAAGTAACGACATGTGCTGCCAACCTCCAATTTTTCACAATTGATTGAAATAATTTGATTCCATCTGCACTACCTAATAACTCCTCAACCGCTCTTTCCGGATGCGGCATCATTCCTAGAACATTTCCACGTTCATTTGTAATACCTGCAATATCTGCAACACTACCATTTGGATTTGTTCCGTTATATGTGAACGCGATCTGATTATTTTGTTGTAATCTAGCAAGTGTTTGCTCATCACAATAATAGTTTCCTTCACCGTGGGCAATCGGAACTGTGATGACTTCACCCGCTTTATATTCAGATGTAAACATTGTTGTATTGTTTTCAACTCTAAGCTCAACCGGACGACACATGAACTTTAGTTTCTCATTACGGCGCATCGCACCTGGCAGAAGCCCTGCTTCTAATAAAATTTGGAAGCCATTGCATACACCAAGGATTGGTTTACCAGCCTCAGCTGCTTTTACAACCTCATCCATGACATTTGAAAAACGAGCAAGCGCTCCTGTACGTAGGTAATCTCCATAAGAGAAGCCTCCAGGAAGTAAAATACCATCGAACTCTTCAAGGTTTGTTGCAGTATGCGATACATATTCCACTTCTTCACCAAGCGCATCTTTTACAGCATGATACATATCAACATCGCAGTTAGAGCCTGGAAATACGATTACGGCAAATTTCACTGTGTGACAACCTCCTCAACCTCATAACGATAATCCTCAATTACCGTATTTGCTAAAAGCTTTTCACAAATTTCCTTAACCGCTGTATCAAGGTCAGCTACTGTTTCATCAATCATTAACTCCATATATTTTCCGATACGAACATCATTTACTTCTTTATAATTTAATTGGTGCAAAGAACCTTTCACAGCACTTCCTTGTGGATCTAAAACACTTTCACGTAATGTTACATAAACCTTTACTTTGTACATCATGCAATTTGTCCCCCTAGTCGATTTAAAATTTCCGTATATGCGTCTGTTACATTTCCGAGGTCTCTACGGAATACGTCCTTATCCAATTTTTCATTCGTTTCAATATCCCAGAAGCGGCAGGTATCAGGTGAAATCTCATCAGCTAATAAAACCTCTCCGTCTTTCGTAACACCAAATTCAAGTTTAAAATCTATTAATCTGATTTGAAGGTCTGCAAAGAAAGAACGTAATACATCATTGATTTTTAGTGCTTGTTCTTTAAGTTCTAGCACTTGGTTTTTTGTTGCAAGACTTAAAACTTCAATGTGATCCTCGTTCACAAGTGGATCACCTAGGTCATCATTTTTATAGTAAAATTCAACAATTGGTTTTACTAAATCCGTTCCTTCTTCAATTCCAACTCGTTTTGAAAAACCGCCAGCAACCACATTTCGTATAACAACTTCCAGCGGTATGATCGATACATGCTTGACGAGTTGTTCATTTTCTGAAAGCTTACCGATAAAATGTGTTTTTATACCTGCAGTATGAAGCTTTGAAAAAATGAGGCTTGTAATCTCGTTATTCAATCGACCCTTGCCAACGATTTGTGCTTTTTTTTCCCCATTAAACGCTGTGGCATCATCCTTGTATTCAACTAAGACGATGGAGTCTTCTGCAGTTTGATAGAGTTTCTTAGCCTTTCCTTCATACAGTAAACGAAGCTTTTTCACGTCCATCTGGACTCCCCCTAAAAAATTCAGATTAAGCGACATTATATATTTTATTTATAAACCTAAGCGTTCAAAAATCATGTCTACATGCTTAAGGTGATAGTTATAATCAAAGCAATCTTCAATTTGTGCTGGAGATAATCGGCTCGTAATTTTTTCTTCAGCCTCAATTAACCCGCGGAACGGAACTTGTTTTTCCCAAGCTTCCATTGCCTTAGGCTGTACCGTATCATAAGCCTCTTCTCTTGTTAAACCTGAGTCAATCAACGCTAGTAGCACACGTTGTGAGTAAATCAATCCAAGTGTACGGTCCATGTTGCGTTTCATGTTCTCTGGGAACACAGTTAAGTTCTTTACAATATTTCCGAAGCGATTAAGCATATAATTCAACGCAATCGTAGCGTCCGGTAAAATGATGCGCTCTGCAGATGAATGTGAAATATCACGTTCATGCCAAAGTGGCACATTTTCATAGGCTGTCATCATATATCCGCGAATCACACGAGCCAATCCTGTCATATTCTCAGACCCAATTGGATTTCGTTTGTGTGGCATTGCTGATGAACCTTTTTGACCTTTCGCAAAAAATTCTTCTACTTCTCTTGTTTCACTCTTTTGTAAGCCACGAACTTCAACCGCAAATTTTTCTATTGAAGTTGCGATAAGGGCTAATGCGGACATATACGCTGCGTGACGGTCACGCTGTAATGTCTGTGTAGAAATCGGTGCAGCTGTAATGCCAATCTTTTCACACACATACTGCTCAACAAACGGATCGATATTGGCATAAGTTCCAACCGCTCCTGAAATCTTCCCAAACTGAACACCCTCCGCAGCATGCTTGAAGCGTTCAAGATTACGTTTCATTTCCTCATGCCATAAAGCAAGCTTTAAGCCAAATGTTGTTGGTTCAGCATGAACGCCATGTGTACGACCCATCATAACGGTATGTTTATGTTCCTTCGCTTTTTCCGCTAAAATATTGATAAAGCATTCTATGTCTTTTTGTAAAATGTCATTGGCCTGTTTTAACAGATAAGATAGGGCTGTATCTACAACATCGGTAGACGTTAATCCATAATGAACCCATTTTCTTTCCTCACCTAGTGTTTCTGATACGGCACGTGTAAACGCCACAACATCATGTCTTGTTTCTTCTTCAATTTCTTTAATTCGATTCACATCAAAGGATGCATTTTTACGGATAAGGGCAACATCTTCTTTTGGAATATCACCCAACTCAGCCCAAGCCTCACATGCTAAAATTTCCACCTCGAGCCAAGCACGGAAACGATTCTCCTCCGTCCAAATAGCCCCCATTTCCTCACGAGTATAACGTTCAATCATGTAAAATCCTCCTTAAATGCGAATATGTGAATCATTCCAAATTTGTAAGGAATCTGACTTTTCCAAAGCCTCTTCCACTGTTTGTCCTAAGACGGTAACATGCCCCATCTTTCTCTTCACTTTTGCTTCTGCTTTACCATATAAATGAACCTTCACACTTGATAAAAGAGATACTTTTTCAAGTAATGGCTGTACATGCTCACCAAGAATGTTTGTCATCACAACAGGACGTAAAAGTGTCGTTTCTCCAAGCGGCCAATTACAGACTGAGCGAATATGTTGCTCGAATTGTGAAGTTTCACACGCATCAATTGAATAGTGACCAGAGTTATGTGGACGTGGTGCCAATTCATTGATATAGATTTCACCATCCTCCGTCACAAACATTTCAACCGCTAATGTTCCTACTAATTGAAATTCGGAAGCAAGCTTCATTGCCATTTCTTTTGCCTTAGTTTCTCTTATTTCAGAAATTCTAGCCGGAACAATTGATTGGTGCAGAATATTCTCAACATGAATGTTTTCCGCTACTGGAAAAGCTTTTACCTCGCCTGCTGGATTTCTAGTAACAATGACAGAAACTTCTTTCTGAAACGGAACCCATGCCTCCAAGATACAACCCCCAGAAGCTAGAAGTTTTCCTGCCAATTCTAAATCTTCCTTCTGTTTTAAAACAAATTGACCTTTTCCGTCATAGCCTCCGCGACACGTTTTTAATACGGAAGGAAATCCAATTACCTCAACTGCCTCAGCTAATTGCTCTTCATTTTCCACAAGTTGAAACGGCGCAACTCGCAAGCCAATCTCCTGAATTGCAGTCTTTTCAGTACCACGATCTTGTGTAATTTTTAATAGGTGGCTCCCTTGTGGAAGATTTGCATTTTCTTCAAGCCATGTAAGAGCCACATAATCTATATTTTCAAATTCATACGTAATTACATCACTAACACTTGCCAATTGCTTGATAGCCTCTAGGTCATCATAATTGGCCGTAATTTCAATATCAGCCACCTGCCCACACGGTGAATTTGGCGTTGGGTCTAAAACAGCCACAAAAAACCCCATTTCCTTAGCCGAAATGGCCATCATTCGTCCAAGTTGACCCCCACCAATAATTCCAATCGTTTGGCCCGGTAAAATTTGCTTATTCAAGTTCATCACTACTTTCTAGTACTTGAATTTTTTTATTTTCTCTTATATCAACAAGCTTCTGATCCCACTCTGTATTAGATGTCCCAAGAATCGAAGCTGCTAGTAATCCAGCATTTGTAGCGCCTGCTTTCCCAATTGCAACCGTTGCAACTGGTACTCCACCAGGCATTTGAACAATTGACAATAAAGAATCGAGTCCATTTAATGCACGTGATTGAACCGGAACCCCGATTACAGGTAGGGTTGTTTTTGCTGCAACCATACCTGGTAGATGTGCAGCACCACCAGCTCCCGCAATGATGACCTTAATGCCTCGCTCCTTTGCGGATTGAGCATATTCAAACATAAGATCTGGAGTACGGTGAGCAGAAACTACCTTTTTTTCAAAAGGAATTCCAATATCCTCTAAAACATTGCAAGCTTCTTTCATCGTTTCCCAATCTGAAGTACTTCCCATAATTACACCAACTACTGGATTCATAAGGTCCTCCTAAATTGTCATAAATCAAATACGCCTTGGCGTATTCGCACCCAGATTTTTATGCGAGCTCGCTCAAATAATTTCCTTTAAAAATCTGAGGCATCCGCCGGAGGCTTTTACTTTGATTAGCTGTCTTCTTTTGAATAAAGTAAAAATGCCCAGGCAAAAGACTGATTTCCAAAAAGGGAAAGCAATCCTACCTGGGCAATTCTATATCAAGAATAGGTAAAATTATACTTTTCCCTCATAGTCCAATAATTTACGGTTATCGGGTAGAAACTTATGGGCCATATTCCCAAGATTATATGAGGTATTTTTTCTAACCTAATCTTATCAACATTGTTGTTCAATTGTCAATTAATATCGAACGTTTTACAAAAATTTCATTTTTAATGTTCGTGTTTTACTGCAACTTCCCTTCAAAAACAATCCTTCTTCCACAAGGTTCGACGATAATCTCTCCATCACGTGTTACCTCCTGAAAGACAGGTTCCTCCATTCTTCTAACAGGAAAATACCCTTCTGCCTTCATTCGGTCGAGGCATTGATCAATCGTTTCATTTTCTTTCACTTCAAATTTTTGCTTTTTTGGTTTACTCATGTTTCAAGCTTTCCTCTCCTAACAGCCCTGACCCAGAATCCACCATGAATGGACTTTGGTTCATACGTAATCACAAACGCCTTCGGATCCATATCAGTAATGGTTTTATATAATTTCATCTCATATTTGCGTGGAGTTAAAATCGTCATCGACAATCGATCTCCTTCTCTACCTTGGGTTTGCCATGTCGTAACACCGTATCCCTCATCTCGCAATTTTTTCGGCAAATCCATCTCATATTCCTTTGTTATTACATTTACCGTAATATATCCGAGCGCGAGCTTCTCTTCAATTTTCATCCCTACAATGACACCGATTCCGTAACCTACCGCATATGCCACTAAATTTTGAATTTGATTTAAATTATCTAACACCAAACCAAGTCCTACGACATAAATAACAACCTCAAACGTACTAATTAACGCTGCTAAATATCGCTGTCCCTTCAACGTCAAGATCATTCGAATCGTAAAAAAGGACACATACACAATATTAATCACTAAAATAATGAGAACCATTACATACGCATTCGATAACAAATTTACTCCCCCTTAGGAACCTTTCCTTCTCTTAGCTTACCAAAGTATTCATTTTACTAAACATTTTCCCTAAAGAATACTACCCGAAACATATTTTTTATGAAATTTTTACGTAGACACATACCTATTTGACTTCTCATATACTACTTTAGTGGAATTATATATTTTTGAGGAGGGAACAACAGCCCATGAAAATGGACCAATTTAAAAATATGAATAATTGGCGAAAACAATGGGACCATTTTTTTGGTGATGAATTTTGGAATGAATTTACCCCATTTTTCGATAACGCCCATTCTCAACTAAATCTTTACCAAGGTGAAAATGAACTACTGGTCGTCTTAAGCCTACCTGGGTTAACAAAAGTCGAGGATGTCGACATTTATATAAATCATCAAACACTCGAAGTACAAGGAAAAATCAATTTGAACTTTAAAGGTTTTGATATCATTCAAGAAGGTATTTTCCAAGGTAGCTTCCAACGAGAAATACAACTCCCCTACACGGTAAAAGAAGATCGCATTAAAGCTAGCTATAAAAGAGGGCTCCTCCTCATCCACCTTCACAAACAAATCCCCGATGACTCCCGTAAAAAAGTCGAGGTAGTAGATGGAGACAAATAAATGGGAAAATCCCTCACGATTCAGTGGGGGATTCGGTTATTTTGGATGATTTAGTTTATTTACATATATGATTAGGACGATTGTTCCAACAAGAGTAATTGCGCCGAAAAGCAGTCCTACCCATTCACTTATATATTCTAAGCCAAATGGTAGTAAAATGGTAAGAAGACCGATAATAATTGTAAACACACCGACTGCTTTTGCTAACTTCTCCTTATCTCCTTTAAACGTTTCTTCATTATATCCGGCGATTAAAGAAAGCATCTTCTTCTTCCATATCAAATACCCCATAAAGATACATAAAAGCCCGACAATAAAACAGGTAATGAATCCAGCAAGCATTGGAGGTCCTCCTCTGTTATTTGTTATGTATAACGGTATATACGGATTTATGGGGTGGGAGGTTTCAGGAATGGTAGTTTAAGGTTAATATATGTTTCGGGTGTTTGTCATATGTGCAGCTTACTGTTTTAGTCCGGGTATACGTTATTTGTGGTTTGTGGGGTTTGTGTGTTTGCGGTATAGCATTTATCGTTTCTCAATGTTGTGATATACCGTTTATGACATTTGCGGTATAGCACTTATCGTTTTTCGATGTGACGATATACCGTTTAAGCTGTTTGCGGTATAGTACTTATCGTTTTTCGATACGACGATTTACCGTTAGGCACTTATTGTTTATCGACTTTTCGTAATTTCATCATAAAGCGATCACCATACTCACAATTACATTCCTTTTATCTACCTAATAGAAGAAAACCCACCACGATTTTCAAATTACTTTTTTCAAGACAAAAAAAGACCAACCATAACGGCTGATCTTTCGTTTGCCTAGCGACGTCCTACTCTCACAGGGGCAATGCCCCAACTACCATCGGCGCTGAAGAGCTTAACTTCCGTGTTCGGTATGGGAACGGGTGTGACCTCTTCGCTATCGCCACTAGACTATGTTGA